>NZ_BPRE01000006.1 GCF_022179765.1 Methylorubrum suomiense
ATCATAGCCGCGGCGGATAAATGGTCGGCTGAAAACCCCTCTAATTAATGCATACGCCATCATCAGCGATGGCGTATGCCACCGCGTTGGTGCGTTTGCTCCATAAGGCCGGGTATTTGCTCAATCGGTGTCTGTGTCGTCCCCGTCGAACCATGCGAGGAACTGTTCAACGTCGCGGCACCACCGCGCCCAAGCACGGTCAACCTCTTCCGGTGTCATGGTTTCTTCCTCCATGTCCGTTACCCTGTCCGCCAATCAATGAGCGCCAGCGCGAGGGATCGACGCCGGGACGGTCGAAACCCGTAGGGGTTCGATCCGAAGGACGAGAGCCCGGTGGCGGAGCCACGCGCCCATCAACCGTCTTCATCTCATTCCTCCCGCACTAAGGGGGAGGGGGAAGAGACGTCTCTGAAGGCAGCCAAAGCCCGGAACGCTTCGTGAGCCTCCTCGCGCGACTCGTAGACGGCACGCGCGCAATTTTCTTCCGCCGTCGTTAGCTGACCGATCCATTTTGCGCGCTTCAGGATCTTGCGCAGAGTCCGGCTAGTGGCTGGTTCTTGCTGGCGCCGGCTTCGTGCTTGAGCAGCCATGTACCCGCGAATGATGGGGCCGAACTTCCGCTCCATCTGCGCAACCTCGTGAATGAAGCCGGGCTCGTGTTCGCTAGCGTCGTGATGCGTGACCGACATCGCCGTTTCGGCCAGTCGGCGCACGAGATGCTGGAACGGGGTTTTGGGCTCACGAAGCTCAGTGGCCTCGTTCGCGTCGATCCACTCAGCCATCACGCGATCCCCTGCGTATGAGTGAGGGAACGAGACGCGAGGGGACTAGGCTCAAGCACTTGCAGGATCGCCCTCCGCAGCTTCGGGCAGGTCTTCCGTGCCTCCATGACAACGACAGCGTTGCGCAGTACGGCTGCGTAGTGATCCCGCTGGCGTTCGGCATCGGTCGGGGCCGGATCGTTCTCAGCGGCGTCGAGTGTCTGCCAGCGCAGGAGCCGGGTCAGTGCACTGACGACGAACCGGGCCGAAGCGCCCGAGTGGCGCTGCGCGTCGAAGAGACCGACCAGAGCCACCACATCGCGCTCAAGCATGATGCGGTCGCTATCGCGTCGGCCGGGCAGGGCGCGTAGCTCGCGTTCGGCGAATTCAATGAGATTGCTCATAGCGTGAACCTCTCTCGGTCGCAGTCGAGGCAAGGCTTGCCGTCGCCATCCTCACGGGCCGACTTGCAGAATTCGGCGCATTCCTGCGGGTTGGCCGGGCCATCTGTGAGCAGGCGCATCAAGCGAGCGTTCTCAGCCTCAACCGCAGCCTTGTCCTTCAGGACGAGGCGATAGAACTCGTCGTGGCGCGCGGCGCTGTTCACCCGGTGCCACACCTGCCAGATCAGAACGTCGGCGGCGTCAGAATGCCCGGCCGCGTCCAGCGCATCGATCACACCGCGCAAGTAGCCCCAATGGGTCGCGGTGTGCTTATCGACCTTCGTCTTGCGGTCGAAGGCGCCGAGCTTCTGAAGGGTGTCATTGGTCGGATGCTCGGTGAAGCCATCCATGACAGTGAGCAGGCGGCGGACGCCATCTTTGCTCAGCGAGTTGGAGAAGCCGCCGACAAGAGGCTCCTCCACGCGGCACATCTGGTCAGCAAGCCACTTGAGGGCGGCATTGGCTTCGGGGCCCATCCCTCAAGCCCCCTGCGTATGAGTGAGGGAACGGGGCGGGGTGGGATCGGACAACCGATTTGCGACCAGCGCCCCGCCGGCTGGCGTAGCTAAGATGCCGAAGCCTGCCGATGATGCTTGGCGGAGAGCGAAACACCCTCGGCCTCCAACGGCCCACAAGGCAGTGCCATTGCTCGGCGAGACGCCTTCGGAGCCGTCTGGCCGCAGGAACCGAATTTTGCGCGTGAACAGCACGAGGTCGGCGCGGACCCATGCTCGCCAGAACCACGGCGCCGACGTGCGATCAGGGGTGAGTGCGATGCCGTCGCCGTGATCGAAGAACCGATCCAGCCACGGCGCAATGCCGTTTCGACCCCCGAAGGGCGGGTTCATCCATACGAAGCCGCCCCACAGCGCAGCGAGGCCATCGCCATGTAGTCTCTCGTCGGCGGGAACATGGTCTTGGCCGAAGCGAGCCGGGGCAACGTCGAGATCGAAGCGGCAGCCTAGCGCCCCGAAGACGGCAGGCGGCGTGTACCATTCGTCCGACTGGCCAGGCGTATCCCAATACCCCATCCCTCAACCCTCCTGCGTGCGAGCAAGGGAACGGGGCGGGGCGAAGGCGTCAGCAGCACGATCCTGAGAAGCGGCCTTACGATCTTGGTGAGATGCGATGCCCGCGCGCTCAAGCGCTCGATACCAAGCATAGCTATCGAGCCGCTGGCACAGGAACGCGGCATCAGCCGCGGCCAGATCATCGCCGGCCGCCACGATGTCCATCAGTTCGTCGATCTTGCTCATGCGACAAGCTCCAACTGCTCGGGACGGCGTTCCCAGCCGCCGGGGGTCTGCATGGCGTCCCAGCGGTCGGCCATGGCGCGAGGGGTGTTCTGCGGGCGGTTGTGGTTCTGCGCGATGTCGGTGCTATCGACCGAGGCAAACGGCCAGCCCATGCCGCTCAACTGCATGCCCCGGAGCATGTGGACGTTCGGCAGATGCCGATGCTCGCCAGCTAGCGCGTTCCAACACTCGTCCATGCGGCGCCGCCACGGGTCCGACAGCACAACGGCATACTCAGCGGTCGAACCGATGCAGACGCGCGGCCAGTCGGCGCAGAGTTTCAGGAGCCGGTGCAGCGGTTCGTCCATGTGCCAGACGGGCGCGCCGCGATGGCCGAAAGGCCATTCTCGGATAAGAGCGTCCTGCAACTGCGAGCCGCCGTCGATCACGTCGGGGATTACCGCCCACGTGGTCGGGTAGCCGAGCCATTTGTCAGCCCACGCATAGTAGGCAGGCCAGTCGGTGTCCTTGTTGTGCTTCCATTTCGAGAAAGCGCCGTTGTCGAGCATCACGCTCTGGCCGATCTGGTGACAGCGCGCGACATCCTGCGGCGCCGCGTGCGACACGCAGAAGTGCCGGCCTGCGAGTTCGTACAGCGCGGAGACCGGAGTGATCGGCGTGCCGTGATAGTGGATCACGGGCGCACCAAATGGGGTGATACCGGGTCCCACTTTTCGCTAGGCGTGCGGGTCCCACCGGCAAGCCGGTGTTGATTTGATGGGGGTTTTAGGCCGGACTGGCGTCCCCGGGAGGAATCGAACCTCCGACCCCAGGTTTAGGAAACCTGTGCTCTGTCCGGCTGAGCTACGGAGACGTTGCCCCGACACCTAACATCGAAGTGGGACAGCGCCAACCCGATGGTCAATCGACCGAGAGGCGCGATACCGCCGATCGCGCTGGAAAAACGGCCGGGTTCCGGAGAATCGGCCCCGGATCTGCAGGCGGACCGCGGTGAGGCCCTGAAGGCCGCCATGCGATCTGCCAGAGTGGGGCGGCGTCGGGCCCGAAACTCAGACCGTGCGCTCGATCATCATCTTCTTGATCTCGGCGATGGCCTTGGCCGGGTTGAGGCTCTTCGGGCAGGTATTGGCGCAGTTCATGATCGTGTGGCAGCGGTAGAGCCGGAACGGATCATGCAGCGCGTCGAGGCGCTCGCCGGTGTTCTCGTCGCGCGAATCGATCAGCCAGCGATAGGCCTGGAGCAGGGCCGCCGGGCCGAGGAACTTGTCGCCGTTCCACCAATAGCTCGGGCAGGAGGTGGTGCAGCAGGCGCACAGGATGCACTCGTAGAGGCCGTCGAGACGGGCGCGGTCCTCCGGCGTCTGCTTCCACTCCTTCTCGGGGGAGGGCGTCTCGGTCTGGAGCCAGGGCTCGATCGAGGCGTGCTGAGCGTAGAAGTTCGTCAGGTCCGGCACGAGATCCTTGAGGACCGGCATGTGCGGCAGCGGGTAGATCCGCACCGCCCCGTCCTTGTCCTTGCGGGTCAGGAAGGGGAGGGCGTTGTCGGGAGTCCGGCACTCGTCGATGCCCATGGTGCAGGCGAGCGCGTTCTGGCCCTCGATGTTCATGGCGCAGGAGCCGCAGATGCCTTCGCGGCAGGAGCGGCGGAAGACCAGCGTCGGATCGACCTTGTTCTTGATCCACAGCAGCGCGTCGAGCACCATCGGCCCGCAATCGTCGCGATCGACCCGGTAGGTGTCGATGCGCGGATTCTTCCCGTCATCGGGGTTCCAGCGGTAGATGCGGAACACCTGCACGTTCTTGGCGCCGTCCGGAGCGGGCCAGGACTTGCCCTCGGTCAGCTGGGAGTTCTTGGGAAGGTTGAACTGGGCCATATCCCTGTACCTTTGAGGTGCGGCGAAGATGCGGTGACCTGCGCCGGCTACGGCTCGTCTCGAAAACTCGTCATGGGCGGCCGAGCCGGTCGGCCACCAAGCGCTCGGCCTCGGCGCGGGACGGCGGCTTCCCGCCCGGTCCCGCTCGGCGGAACCGCACGGGCTCGACCCTGGGGTCGATCAGGCGGAGCCGACCCTCGGTGGCCGCGCGTGCCGATCGGTCGATCCCGCGCTGGACCATCCTCCCGAACTCGCGGCGCGCTTGTTCGACCCGCTCCGGAGCAGCGGCCGCGGCGAGCGAGGCATGGCCGAGATCGGAGCGCCCGAACATCAATACACGCGTGCCTTCGGCTCGATGTACTGGATCTCGTTCGACATGGTGTAGGTGTGCACCGGGCGGTAATCGATATTGACCGCGTGGGCATTCGGATCGAGCCACGCGAGCGTGTGCTTCATCCATTCCTTGTCGTCGCGCTCGGCGTAGTCCTCGCGGGCATGCGCTCCGCGGCTCTCCTTGCGGTTGGCCGCGGAATCCATGGTGACGACCGCCTGACCGATCAGGTTGTCGAATTCGAGCGTTTCGAGAAGGTCGGTGTTCCAGACCAGCGAGCGGTCGGAGACCTTCACGTCGGCGACGCCGCGCCAGACATCGTGGATCAGGCCCTGGCCCTCTTCCAGCACCTCGCCGGTGCGGAAGACCGCGCAGTTGTTCTGCATCGTCCGCTGCATCCGGTCGCGCAGTTCCGCCGTCGGCGTGCCGCCATCGGCGTAGCGGAAGCGGTCGAGGCGGCCGAGCGCCTTCTCGGCCGAATCCCGCGGCAGCTCCGGCTGGCGGGCGTTCGGCTCGACGATGTCGGCGCAGCGCAGGCCCGCGGCGCGGCCGAACACCACGAGGTCGATCAGCGAGTTGGAGCCGAGGCGGTTGGCGCCGTGCACGGAGACGCAGGCCGCCTCGCCGAGCGCCATCAGGCCCGGCACCACCGTATCCGGATCGCCGTTCTTCAGGGTGAGCACCTCGCCGTGATAGTTCGTCGGGATGCCGCCCATGTTGTAATGGACCGTCGGCAGGACCGGGATCGGCTCCTTGGTGACGTCGACGCCCGCGAAGATCTTGGCGCTTTCCGAGATGCCGGGCAGGCGCTCGTGCAGGATCTTCGGGTCGAGATGGTCGAGGTGCAGGAAGATGTGATCCTTGTTCTTGCCCACGCCGCGGCCGTCACGGATCTCCATGGTCATTGAGCGGGAGACCACGTCGCGGGAGGCGAGATCCTTGGCGGAAGGGGCGTAGCGCTCCATGAAGCGCTCGCCCTCGGAGTTGGTCAGGTAACCGCCCTCGCCCCGGGCGCCCTCGGTGATAAGGCAGCCGGCGCCGTAGATGCCGGTCGGGTGGAACTGCACGAACTCCATGTCCTGCAGCGGCAGGCCGGCGCGCAGCACCATGGCGTTGCCGTCGCCGGTGCAGGTATGGGCGGAGGTCGCCGAGAAATAGGCACGGCCGTAGCCGCCGGTGGCCAGAATGGTCTGCTGGGCGCGGAAGCGGTGGATCTCGCCGGTGGCCTGATCGATGGCGATGACGCCGCGGCAGCGCCCGTCATCGTCCATGATCAGGTCGAGGGCGAAGTACTCGATGAAGAACTGAGTCTTGTTCTTCACTGCCTGCCCGTAAAGCGTGTGCAGCATGGCGTGACCGGTCCGGTCCGCCGCGGCGCAGGTGCGCTGCGCGGTGCCCTTGCCGTAATCGGTGGTCATGCCGCCGAAGGGCCGCTGATAGATCTTGCCTTCCTCGGTCCGCGAGAACGGCACGCCCCAATGCTCCAACTCGTAGACCGCCGCGGGCGCGTTCCGCACGAGGTACTCGATCGCGTCCTGGTCGCCGAGCCAGTCCGACCCCTTCACGGTGTCGTACATGTGCCAGCGCCAGTCGTCCGGGCCCATATTGCCGAGCGAGGCCGAGATGCCGCCCTGGGCCGCCACCGTGTGGGAGCGGGTCGGGAACACCTTGGTGATGCAGGCGGTGCGCAGACCCGCCTGCGAGCACCCGACGGTGGCGCGCAGGCCGGCGCCGCCCGCGCCGACGATCACCACGTCGAAGGTGTGGTCGGTGATGGCGTAGGCCGGGGCGCCGCTGCCGTTCGATCCGTTGGAAGCCATTGGAGTCGTCCTCAGCTGAAGGATGCCGTCAGGCGAGCCCGCCCAGGCTCACGCGGATGATCGCGTAGAGACAGGCGGCGGCGACCGCGACGGCGTAGAAGGTGTTGGCGATGAGCGCCGCGTATTTGAGACCGTGGCTGTGCACGTAGTCCTCGATGACGACCTGCATGCCGAGGCGCATGTGCAGGGCCACCGAGACGACGGCGAGGATCAGGATGATCGCCACGAGCGGATGCGCCACGAGGGCGACCGCCTCCGGATAGGTCCGGCCGGCCATCTTGGCGATGATCACCACGAAGGCGAGCATCAGGAGCGCGTTGGCGGCACCGGTGACGCGCTGCATCCAGAAATGCTCGGCGCCGTGGCCGGCAGCCCCGAGGCCCTTCACCCGAGCCCGGGGGGTGCGCATCGAGAGCGCGGTGTTCTGGCGGTTGTCGACCTGGGACATGGCAGCGGCTCTCAGCGCAGGACGAGGGCGAGCGCCCAGATGACGACGGTGAGGATCACCGATCCGATCAGCGTCGCGCGGGCGAGGCCGAGGCGCCGGTCGCGGTCGAAGCCGTAGCCCGCATCCCAGACGAAGTGGCGCAGGCCGCCCAGCATGTGGTGCATCAGCACCCAAGTGTAGCCGAACAGGACCAGACGCCCGATCCACGAGCCGAAGAACCACGCCACGAAGTCGTAGGCCCTCGGGCCGGAGGCGAGCGCCACCAGCCAGATCGCCACCAGGGCGGTGCCGCCATAGAGCGCCGTGCCGGTGACGCGGTGGAACACCGACATCGCCATGGTCCAAGTCCAGCGGTAGATCTGGAGATGGGGCGAGAGCGGCTGAGCGACCGTCGGTCTCACGGTTGGGGCCATCGCGATCAGTTTCCTCGCGTCCGGGACAGGTTCGAAGACGAGCTCGAACTTTGGATTGTTTCGAAAGAAGGGTTAGGGCGCCCGGCATCGGCGGGCAATGCCCCGTGCTGCGCTGCAGCATGAGACGAAATAACGAACAGGCCGATCTGTCTCATGCTCACGCCAGCCTCCCGGTCAGGCGAAACCAGAGATAGGCCAGAGGCGCGGCAACGATCAGGGAGACGAGACCGCTCGCCGCGGTCAACTTGGTCGCATCCCGCAGGGAGAGTCCGGCGAGATCCATGGTCATGACGATCGGCGGCGCCTGATAGGGCAGGAACAGCGTCGAGTAGCCGACCACCTGCACCATCAACACGCTCAGCAGGTCGAGGCCGCTGCTGCCCGCGAATTCTCCGGCCAGCGCGGTGTAGAGCGCGGGTGCGCCGTTGGCCGTGCCGACAAACAGGAAGCCGATCGACAATCCGACGAGCGTCGCGAAATTGGTTGCATCCGCCCCCGGCTGCAGCGGCGCGACCGCGAGCAAAGCGTGACCGATCCGGGCCCCGAGCCCGGTCTCGTTGACGATGGCGGTCAGCCCGAACAGGGCGGCGACGTAGAAGCAGGTCCGCAGCGGGATATCCGAGAAGCTGGTGCTGGGAAGCATGCCGATTCTCGGCATCAGACAGATCACCGCGGCGGCGAGTCCGATCCAGGCCGGGGCGATGCCGTGCCAGCCGTCGGTGAGCCACAGGCCGAGCATGAGGGCGAGGACGACCGCCAGACGCCGCTCCTCACCGGACATCGGGGGAAGCGACACGGGTGCGGGCCGGGTGCCGTCGAGCCGGTCGGGAAACAGCACCACGGTGCAGGCAACGAGGATCGCGCCCTTCACGAGGCCGAGAACGGGTGTGTGCAGGAAGAGGTAGGGCAGGTAGGCGAGGTGGATGCCGAAGAGGGTTTCGGCGGTGCCGGCCATGACGAGGTTCGGCACGTTGGCGGGCAGGATGGCGGCCGAGAGAACCGGCGTGGCGATCCCGAAGGCCAGGATCGCCCCCCTGCGCCCCGGACGTCCGGCCGTGAGGCCGAAGGCGTCGCAGAGCGCGATCAGCACCGGCACCATCACGGCGATGCGCCCGAGATTGGACGGCATGATGAAGGCCAGGGCGAAGGAGAAGGCGACGAGGCCGGCGACGAAGCCCGGATAGGAGGCCGGCAGCCGCGCCGCGAGCATCCGGGCGAGCCGGTCGCCGAGCCCCGTACGGTTCATGGCCAGCCCCACCACCATCCCGCTCGTCACCAGCCAGAAGGCGGAGGAGGCGAAGCCCGAGAACACCGTCTGGGCCGGCGCGAGCTTGAGAAGCATCGCCGCCGCGAAGAACAGCAGGGCGGTCACGACCTCGGCGACGAGACCGGTGGCCCACAGGCCCATGCACAGCACGAGAAGGGCCGCAGTCGCCGCAACCACACCGGTTGCCGCGACCGTGCCCTGTCCCCCCATGATCTGTGCCGCCGCAGCGCTCATGGGCCGCGTTCAAACGTGAATTTGAATCGTTCGCAATTCGGCTTTCGTGGTGGATGCCTTCGCCAAATGCGAAGGCTAGCGATCGGCTCGCGCTCTTGTGAAGTCCGGGAAGGCCGGCATTCGCTGTTTCAACGGCGAACGCGGACGGTTCCACGTGGCCGCGTGAGCCCGTTTCGGCCGCGCTATCGATCACCCGTGCAGGCGATCCGGCCGAGGACTTGGCCGCAGGGAAGCGATTCCCGGAAGGAATCGGGCAGGTCGTCCCGTCGGGATCGGCGCGGCCTCCTTTCCCTCGGAGGGGAGAGAGGGCAGCGTGGCGGCCACCCATGATGCGATTCGATCTCGTCGACCTGAACCTGTTCCGCCATATCGTCGAGGCGGGCTCCATCACCCATGGCGCCGAACGGGCGAATCTCGCCCTGGCCGCCGCCTCCACCCGCATTCGCGCGATGGAGGTCTCCCTCGGCGCCGCTCTGCTCGTGCGCGGGCGCCTCGGCGTCAGCCCGACCCAGGCCGGCCGCACCTTGCTGGGTCATATCCGCGACATCTTGGGCCAGATCGAGCGGATGCAGGGCGATCTGTCGGTCTTCGCCGGCGGCGCCGTCGGCCAGATCCGGGTCCTGTCGAACACCAACGCGCTCACCGAATTCCTGCCCGAGGCGCTCTCGGCCTATCTCGCCCTCCACACCGGCGTGAGCGTCGACATCGAGGAGCGCACGTCGGACGAGATCGTCGGGATGGTGGCCGACGGCGCCGCCGATCTCGGCATCGTCGCGGGCACGGTCGATACCGGACGGCTCCAGACCTTCCCGTTCCGCCACGACCGCTTCGTCGCCGTGGTCGCCCCCGATCACCCGCTCGCCCGGCGGACGGACATCGATTTCGCCGAGGTCTTGGAGCACGACCTCGTCGGACTCGACCGGCCGAGCGCCCTGACCCGCTTCCTCGCCGACAAGGCAGCCCGGATCGGGCGGCCGATGCGGCTGCGGGTGCAGCTCAGGAGCTTCGACGCGGTCTGCCGCCTCGTCGAATGCGGGGTCGGCCTCGGCATCGTACCGGAGACGACGGCGCGCCGGGCCAAGCGCATCACCGACATCGCCCTCGTGCCCCTGCGCGACCCCTGGGCCGTCCGCGACCTGATGCTGTGCCTGCGCGATCTCGACGCGCTCCCGCCCTTCGCCCAGGATTTCGTGGCGCATCTGCGCGCGGTGGGGACCTAGAGCATCGTGTCGGATATCGGATCCGGCACGATGCTCTCGGTTATTGTGACGCATCGGCTTTTTCCGAAAGCCGGCTCCCACCTTTCGGGCCGATGCTCTACGGATCAGCCGAGAATCGTATCGACCAGAAGCTTCCCGTTGAGCACGACGATCAATCCGGCGATGGCCCAGGACAGCACGCCGAGCCAGCGCGGGACCGTGAACGCCCCCATCAATCCGCGGTCGGAGACGAAGCGCACCAGCGGGATGACCGCGAAAGGCAGCTGCATCGACAGCACCACCTGACTGAGCACGAGGAGCTTCGCCGTTCCCTGATCGCCGTAGAGCGCGGTCACGGCGACCACCGGGACGATGGCGATGCCCCGCGTCACGAGGCGGCGCGCCCAATCCGGCAGGCGCAGGCGCAAGAAGCCCTCCATGACGATCTGGCCGGCGAGCGTCGCGGTGACCGTCGAGTTGAGGCCGGACGCCAACAGGGCCACGGCGAACAGCGTCGAGGCGAGGCCGACGCCGAGCAGCGGGGACAGCAGCTCGTGGGCCTGCTCGATCTCCTCCACATCGGTGCGCCCGGTCGCGTGGAACACGGCGGCCGCCAGGATCAGGATCGCGGCGTTGACGAAGAGCGCGAGCATCAGGGCGATGGTCGAGTCCGCAACCACGAAACGCAGGGCTTCGCGGCGCCCGCCCTCCGTGCGGGGATAGGCGCGGGTCTGCACGATGGCCGAGTGGAGGTAGAGATTGTGGGGCATCACGGTGGCGCCGATGATGCCGATGGCGATGTAGAGCGCGGCCGGGTTGGTCACGATCTCCCGGGACGGCACGAAGCCGCCGAGCACCGCCTGGACCGGCGGCGCGGCGAGGACGATCTGGACCGCGAAGCAGACGAAGATGATCGTCAGGAGCCCGATCACGAAGGCTTCGAGGGCGCGAAACCCCTTCCGCAGAAGCAGGAGCACCACGAAGACGTCGAGGGCGGTGATGACGGCGCCGAGAGTCAGCGGAATGCCGAACAGGAGCTTGAGGGCGATGGCGGTGCCGATGACCTCGGCGAGGTCGCAGGCGATGATCGCCGCCTCGCAGATCAGCCAGAGCGCGAAGCCGACCGGACGCGGGTAACGTGCGCGGCAGGCCTGGGCGAGGTCGAGGCCGGTGGCGATGCCGAGCCGGGCGGCCAGCGCCTGCAGCACGATCGCCATGAGGTTCGACAGCAGGATGACGGCGAGCAGGGTGTAGCCGAACTGGGCGCCGCCCGCGATGTCGGTGGCCCAGTTGCCGGGATCCATGTAGCCGACCGAGACCATGTAGCCCGGGCCGAGGAAGGCAAGGAATCGCCGCAGCCACGATCCACCGGCGGAGACCGGCACGCTGCCGTTGAGCGCGCCGAGACTCGGCCCCAGGGCGGGCGCCTCCGGTGCGGGCCGTCGAACTCGATCCATCACGGTGTCCACGCGCATCGCGGCCCTCGGTCTTCATCCACCCCGCGCCGCGGATCCCCGGCCCGGCCGCCGCCGGGCGGAAGAGATGCGGGTCGAGCGCGACGCGGAAGCAGGGAAGCGGCCCGGCACGCAGGCCGAGCCCTCTTATAGCCAAAGCTATAAAGCTGCGCCGGTGCTTTCATCAAGGGGGCGAACGAAAGCGCCGCAGGATTCCCGCTTCGCCCCGGCTTGGGGTAGAGAGGGCTGAGATGCGGCATCCGTGCCGCTGCGGATCCGGCCCCGAGCGAGGAGAGCGCCGTTCATCATGCAGGAATCGCCGCGCGAGTCCGCTGGGCCCGACGACGGGGCACCGCTCGTCGATCCGGAGGTCCATGTCGAAAGCTTCCGCCAAGCGCGCGAGGCGCGACGACTGGAACTCGTGGAGGATTACGTCGAGCTGATCGCCGATCTGATCGGCGATGGCGGCGAGGCGCGGCAGGTCGACATCGCCGCCCGGCTCGGCGTCGCCCAACCGACCGTCGCCAAGATGCTCAAGCGTCTGGCCGAGGATGGGCTGGTGCAGCAGCGGCCCTATCGCGGCGTGTTCCTCACGGCGGCGGGACAGGCGCTGGCGGCCCAGTCGCGGGAGCGCCACCGCATCGTCGAGCGATTCCTCTGCGCCCTCGGCGTCAGCACGGAGACGGCCCGCCGCGACGCGGAGGGCATCGAACACCATGTGAGTGCCGAGACCCTGGACGCATTCCGCCGCTTCGCCGACGCGCGCCTCGGGTCGTGAGGAAAGAAACCGGATGGAACTGAACCAGCAACTGGCGGCACTCGCCGCCGTCAGCGCCCGCCACGATGCCGCAGTGACCAACCTCGCCGAGAGCGTGGCCGATCTCGGAGCCAAGCAGGTCGCCCATCAGATGGCGGTGGGCTTCCTGGCCAGCGTGCTGCGCTCGATCGATTCCGACCATTACGACGAGCGATTGGAGGGCTACCTCGCCATGCTGCGCGACGCCCTGTTTCGCGACGATCCCGACGCGGTGCTCGCCAACACCGTGCTGGAAACCCTGGAACGGTCGCTGCGCCCCGCGCAGGAATCGGACGAGTCGTGAGAGCCGCCGACCGATCCGCATGATCGGCGCGGGATCGTGATCGGTCCGCGATCCCCGTTCGTCTCGCCCTCGCTTGGTCCGGGCGCGACGGCGTGGCACAACCGCCCCATGGCCGATCGGACCACCCATCCCTATTCCATCGACGTCAGGCCCTGCTGGCGGGCGCCGGACCGCTACGTCTGCTCGATCCGCGAGAAGGGGACGCCGCGGCGCTACGGCCCACAGACCTACGCCACCTTCGACGAGGCGCGCCGGGCCGCCCAGGAACGGCTGCGTCAGCTGGTCTTCGAATGGCAGCTCGTCGGGCCGGAGCCGCGATAGACGATCAACCGGAGCTCGCTCCGTCGCCGCCGGATCCATCGCCACTCGAGCCGTCGCCGCTGGCATCGCCACCGAACTCGGCTCCGCCACCGATCCGGATCTCCTCGTCGTCGATCCAGGCGAAGAGCAGGCCGAAGGCGCCGTGCAGCGCCATCAGCGCGACGGTCGCGATGAGCCATGACACGCTCACCGGCACGCCGGGAGCGCCGAGCAGGAGCGCGGACAGCACCTGCGCCGCGAGCAGGCACAGCGCGTTGACGCAGAGAACAGAGTGGATGAGCAGGCAGAGCGGACGCTCCATGACGGCGTCGCCGCCGGTCCAGATCGTCAACCACACCGGCGCGCTTTCGCGCTGACCGCGCCGAGGCCGAAACGGTCCCTAGGCCCGCTCGCCGTCGGCGGACTGGGCATACTGGACCAGGGCCGCCATCTGGGCCGGTGCGCGAAACACGCGGCCATCCTCCGTCTCCACATAGACGTCCGAGGCGCCCATGCTGGCGAAGGTCATGGCCCGCTCCGCCGCCCGGACGCCGACGGCGTGCGGCTCGGCGGACGACGATCCGGCTGGGCCGGTCCAATGTACAGTGTAGCGCATGGTTCGCTGCTCCTCTCATCACGAGCATACGCGAGGAAGACCAGACGCGCGAGAGCGCTACCAGGATCGCGAACCGGCAGCCTGAGCAAGAAACCGTCAATTACCGTTCATACGGACACGGAAAGTATCATCTATTGTCGATGCGGTTGCGCCGCCTCAAACCAGCACTCGGCCACTGAATGCACTGCACAATACACGCTTCAGACTGCTGAAGATTGATTCTTCCACTTGATGCCGGGCCACATCTCTGCAACCATTAGAACAACGCATATTAACCGTAGCCAGGGGAGATTACCGTGTTGATCGTTGTCTACTGCGTTGCCGTCTTCGCAGCCTTCATCCTGATGCGTTTGGTTAGAGAGATCAGCAAAACATTCCATCATGACAGCAACGGCGCAGATCTCATGCTGGCTGAAATCGGCCGGAAGCGGCTGGAATTTTCATAAACCGCCGCTCGTAGGCAGCGGCACTCGAATTCTGCGAGGTCTTCACCAAGACAGCCCCGGCCTCGAAGCGGTCGAGCCGGCCTCGGAAGCGTGCGGCCCCGAAGACCGCACGCTTCGCGGCGATCAGTACACGTCGGCCTGATAGCGGCCCGCCTTCTTGAGCGCGGCGAGGTAGGCCACCGCCTCGTCGGGGTTCTTGCCGCCGTGGCTCGCGGCGACGTCGATGATCGCCCGCTCCACGTCCTTGGCCATGCGCTTGGCATCGCCGCAGACGTAGAAATGGGCGCCGCCCTCCAGCCACTTCCACAATTCGGCGCCGTTCTCGCGCATCCGGTCCTGAACGTAGGTCTTCTCGGCACCGTCGCGGGACCAGGCCAGCGACAGGCGCGTCAGCACCTTGTCGTCCTTCAGCCCGTTCAGCTCGTCCTTGTAGAAGAAGTCCGAGGCCTGCCGCTGATGGCCGTAGAACAGCCAGTTGCGGCCCGGCGCCTGCGTGGCGGCGCGCTCGCGCAGGAAGGCGCGGAACGGGGCGATGCCGGTGCCCGGCCCGCACATGATGACGTCCTTCGAGAGATCCTCGGGCAGGGCGAAGCCGTGCGCCTTCTGAAGGTAGATCTTGACCTTCGTCTGCTCGGAAAGCCGTTCGCCGAGATGGGTCGAGGCCACACCGAGGCGCAGCCGCGAGCGGTGGTTGTAGCGCACGGCGTCGACCGTCAGCGAGACGCGGCCGGTATCCATCTTCGGCGAGGACGAGATCGAGTAGAGCCGCGGCTGCAACTCGTCGAGCGCTTCGAGGAAGACTTCCGCGTCGGGTCGGGCGCCGGGGAATTTGTGAAGCGCACCGAGCACGTCGAGATAGGCGGCGTCGCCGTCCGGATCCTCGCCGGCGGCGAGCGCCTGCGCCTTCTTGCGCTGCTCGCCGGAGGTGAGGAGCGAGAGGAGCTGGTAGAGATTGTCCGGCGCCGCACCGAGCGCGTACTCGGTCAGCAGGCGATCCCGCAGGGTCTTGGACCCGATCTTCCGTTCGGGACGGGCGCCGAGCTCGGCGATCACCGCATCGACCAGAGCCGGCGCGTTGGCCGGAAACAGCCCGAGGGAATCCCCGACCACGTACTCGATCGGCGTGTCCTTCAGGTCGATCTCGATATGCCACGTCTCCTTCTCGCCGCCCGGTGCATTGAGGCGGGTGCGCGAGAGGAAGGTGGCCTCGACGGGGTTCTCGCGGCAATAGCCCAGCGGCCCGAGCTCCGGCTCCTTCTTGTCCGAAGCCTCGCCGGCGCCTTTCGCGGCGGGTGCGGCTCCACCGGCGCTGCCGAATTCCTCGTCGAGCTTCTTGAGCATGCGCATCGTCTCTTTGCCGCCCGGCTGGCAAAGGTTCAGGCGCTCCTCGCTCTTGAGGAAGATGGCATTGGCGTAGTCCGCGCAGTTGTAGCCGCATTGGCCGCAATCCTGCTGCGCCATGGCGGCCATCAGCTTCTGCGGCTCGGACTTGTCCTTGGCGAGGTCCATGCGGTCGGTGATCGGCATCGACGGGTCGTGCCAGGGCGCGTCGTCGTTGTCGGCGAGCCGGGGACCGGTGGCCGGGGCCTCGCCCGGTGCGAGGGCGGTCGCCCCCTCGACGGCGGGGCCGAGCAGGGCGGCGAAGTAGCCCGACAGCCAGGAGCGCTGGTCGGCACTGAAGGGGGCGCTCTCGGGGATCAGGACGAGCGGGGGCGTGACGTGCTGGGTCATGGCGATTACCGGATGAACGGACGAAATGCGTATCGGACGGCGCCCTTCCCACCGGCGGGGCGAGGGGTCGGCGCCGTCCGCGTCATGCGGCGGCCTTCAGGACCGGCTGCTCCTGCGCCGCGTCGCGCAGGGCCTCGGGCCCCTTGCGGGCGGTGAAGGTCTGGAAGCTCTCGTCCTTGCTCTCGCGCAGGGCGAGATAGGTCTTGAGCAGGGCCTCGACGCGGGTTGGCGCGTCCTCGGCCTTCACGGCCTTCCAAATCTCGGTGCCGATCTTCGGGTTCTCGGCGAAGCCGCCGCCCACGACGATGTCGTAGCCCTCGACGGTGTCGCCTTCTTCCGAGACCACGACCTTGGCGCCGATCAGGCCGATATCGCCGATGTAATGCTGAGCGCAGCTGTGGTGGCAGCCGGTGAGGTGAACGTTCACCGGCACGTCGAGGCCCGGCACCGCCCGCTCGACATGGTCGGCGATGATCATCGCGTGGCCCTTGGTGTCGGAAGCGGCGAACTTACAGCCGCGCGCACCGGTGCAGGCGACGAGCCCGGAGCGGATGCCGGCGGCCTTCGTGGTGAGGCCGAGCGCTTCCACGCGGGCCTCGACCTCGGCGACCTTGTCGTCCGGCACGCCCGAGAAGATGAAGTTCTGCCAGACCGTCATGCGGAACTGGCCGTCGCCGCACTCGGCCGCGACCTTCGCCAGCCCCCGCATCTGGTCGCTGGTCATCTTGCCCACGGGGAGCACCACGCCGACCCAGTTCAGACCGGGCTGCACCTGGGCGTGCACGCCCACATGACTGAAGCGGTCGGTCGGCCGGCGGGGCGCGACATGGGCGGCCTCGACCCGGTCGAGCTTGCGCCCCAGCTTCTCCTCGACGGCGGCGAGGTACTTGTCGAAGCCCCAGGCGTCGAGGACGTACTTCATCCGCGATTTGTTGCGGTTGGTGCGGTCGCCGTTCTCGATGAAAACCCGGATGATCGCATCCGCCACCTTGTTGCAATCCTCGGGCTTGAGGACGATCCCGGTGTCGCGGGCCAGGTCCTTGTGACCCGAGATGCCGCCGAGCACGAGGCGCATCCAGACGCCCGGCGCGACCGCAGCCCCCTCCAGCACTTCGATCGCCTGGAAGCCGATGTCGTTCGTCTCCTCCAGAGCCGGCGTCACGCCGCCGCCGTCGAAGGAGACGTTGAACTTACGCGGCAGGCCATAGAGCGAGCGATCGTTGAGGATCCAGTTGTGCCAAGCCTTGGTAAGGGGCCGCGTGTCCAACAGCTCCTGCGCGTCGATACCGGCCGCCGGCGAGCCGGTGACGTTGCGGATGTTGTCGGCGCCCGCACCCTGCGCCGTCAGGCCGAGATCGGTCAGCCCGTCGAGGAAGGGCTGTGCATGCTCGGGGGCGATCTCACGCACTTGCAGGCCCGCGCGGGTGGTGACGTGGCTGTAACCGCCGCCATGGGCGTCCGCGAGATCGGCAATTCCGGAGACCTGCCAGTGCTGGAGGATGCCGTTGGGCACCCGGATCCGGCACATGTAGGAGACCTGGTTCGGCGCGACCCAGAACATGCCGTGATAGCGCCAGCGGAAATTGTCCTCTGGCTTGGGCTGCTTGCCGGTGGCGGCCTCCGCCTTCAGGCGATTGTGCCCGTCGAACGGATTCTCGGCCCGCTTCCACTTCTCCTGGTCGCACAGCTTGCCGCCGCCCTTCACGGTGCGGTCCTGCGCCTTGATGTGGATCGCGTCCGGGCCGGTCGGCTCGGTGACGGTGGCGCCCTGAGGCTGCCCGATCGCCAGACCGCCGGTCATCCGGGCGGCGGCGATGCCCGAGGCGAAGCCTTCGAGATAGCGCTTCTGCTCGGCGTTGAAGTCGTCTTCCATCGCTGCCTCACTCACGCTGCGAGGGTTTTCGGGGCCGGGCCGAACATCAGATCGTCCCGGTCGTTCGGATCGAGCGGCGTGCGGTCGCGGATCAGTGCCTTGCAGCGCGCCTGCTCGGAGATGTCGCCGACGAAGACCGCGCCCGCGAGGCACCCGTCGGCGATGATCAGCTTGCGGTAGAGCCCGGCCGCCGCATCGTGCATCACGACCGCTTCCGCGCCCTCGGGGGTATCGACAATGCCAGCGGAGAAGACCGGCAGGCCCGACACCTTGAGGCTCGTGGCAAGCGACGTGCCGGGATAGGTCGCGGCCTCGCCGAGAAGGTGGCGCGCCAGCACGTCGGCCTGCTCGTAGGCCGGCTCGACGAGGCCGTAGACCATGCCGCGATGCTCGGCGCATTCGCCCAACGCGAAGACGTCGGGATCCGAGGTGGTCATGCGGTCGTCGACCGTGATGCCGCGCCCGCAGGCGAGCCCGCAGGACTGCGCCAGGGCCGTCGAGGCCCGGATGCCCACCGACATCACGACGAGGTCGGCGGGGATCACGCTGCCGTCCTTCATGCGCAGACGCTCGACACGACCGTCGCCCTCGATGGCGGCGGTGTTGGCCGACAGCACCATCTTGACCCCGCGCGCCTCCATCGCGGTGCGCACGAGGCGGGCCGCGGCGTGGTCGAGCTGGCGCTCCATGACCCGGTCCATGACGTGGACCAGCGTGGTGTCGACGCCGAGCCGGGCGAGCCCGACGGCGGCCTCCAGCCCGAGCAGGCCGCCGCCGATGACGACGGCCTTCGCATGCTCCACGGCGGCCTTGCGGATCGCCGCGACATCGGAGAAATCGCGGAAGGTCAGCACCCCGGGCAGGTCGATGCCCGGCAGCGGCAACCGGATCGGCAGCGAGCCCACCGCCAGCACCAGCCGATCGTAGGGCAGGACATGGGCGGAGCCGACGACGGCCAGGCGGTTCGCCCGGTCGATCTCGGTGACGGGTGCCCCGGTGATGAGGCGCAGGCCGTGCTCCTCGTACCAGGGGAGGGGGCGGAAACCGCAGGCCGCCTCGTCCACCTCCCCGCCGAGCAGCGAGGACAGCAGGACCCGGTTGTAGGCCGCCACCGGCTCGGCGCCGACCACCGTCACGTCGAACCGCCCCGGCGCCCGCTCGGTCAGGCGCTCCAGGAAGCGCAGCGAGGCCATGCCGTTGCCGACGACGACGAGCCTTTCCTTCGGTTTTTGAGTTTCTGTCGGCATCGCGATGCTTTTTTGGATGTCCTGCCCTGGCCCTCATCCCGAGGTGCCGGAGAGAAGCGGAGGCCTCGAAGGAGGCCACCAGATCTCGCGGTGATCCCCGGAGCCCTCCTTCGAGGCCCGCCCGGAGGCGGGCATCTCAGGATGAGGGGACCCGGTCGGATGGGGCGCGGCTCAAGCCGCCATGGCCGGCTTGGCGTGGCGGGCGTAGAGGAATTCGAGCACCGCGGCGCGGGCATGGACGTAGGTGGTGTCCTCCACGAGATCGAGGCGGCGGCGGGGACGGGGCAGGGGCACCGGCAGGATCTCGCCGATGGTGGCCGAGGGACCATTCGTCATCATCACGATGCGGTCGGACAGGAGTACGGCCTCGTCCACGTCGTGGGTGATCATGATGACGGTGTTCCGCAGCCGCGTCTGGATCTCCATGAGCTGATCCTGGAGATGGGCGCGGGTCAGCGCGTCGAGCGCGCCGAACGGCTCGTCCATCAAGAGCACGGTCGGCTCCATGGCGAGCGCGCGGGCGATGCCGACGCGCTGCTTCATGCCGCCGGAGATCTCCGCCGGGCGCTTGTCGGCAGCGTGCATCATGTTCACCAGGGCGAGGTTGTGCTCGATCCACTCAGCCCGCTCCGTGCGGGACTTCTTGCCCTTGAGCACCTTGTCGACGGCGAGCGCCACGTTCTCGCGCACCGTCAGCCAGGGCAGGAGCGAGTGGTTCTGGAACACCACGGCGCGGTCGGGACCGGGGGCGTTCACCTCCTTACCGTCGAGGAGCACGCCGCCGGTCGAGGCCTTGAGCAGGCCGGCGACGATGTTGAGCACCGTCGACTTGCCGCAGCCCGAATGGCCGATGATCGAGACGAACTCGCCCTTGGCGATGTCGAGGTTCACGTCGCGCAGCACTTCCGACGTCTTGCCGCCGCGGCGGAACGAGATGCCGACCTGGGAGAGGGAGAGATGGGCCATGGCGACGCTCCTCAGGCTGCGCTGGTGCCGCGGGTGACGAGCACGCCGACGCCGGCGACCAGACGGTCGAGGACGAAGCCGATGAGCCCGACATAGACCAGGGCGACGATGATCTCGCTGATATGCGACGAGTTCCACGCGTCCCAGATGAAGAAGCCGATTCCGACGCCGCCGATCAGCATCTCGGCCGCGACGATGGCGAGCCAGGACAGACCGACGCCGATGCGAAGACCGGTGAAGATGTACGGCGCCGCCGAAGGCAGCATGATCTTGTAGAAGAACTCGATCGGGTTCAGCCGGATGACCGCCGAAACGTTGCGGTAGTCCTGCGGAATGTTGCGGATGCCGACCGCGGTGTTGATGATGATCGGCCAGATCGAGGTGATGAAGATCACGAAGATCGCGCTCGGCTGGCCGTCGCGGAAGGCGGCCAGCGAGAGCGGGAGCCATGCCAGCGGCGGGATCGTGCGCAGCACCTGGAAGATCGGGTCGAGGCCGCGCATCGCCCATTCGGACTGGCCGACCAGAGTGCCGAGCAGCACGCCCGCGATCACCGCCAGCGAGAAGCCCAGAGCCACGCGCTGGAGGCTGGCCGAGATGTGCCAGAAGAGGCCCTTGTCGGTGCCGCCGTTGTCGTAGAACGGATCGACGATGATGTCCCAGGCTTCCGTGACCACCCGGGAGGGCGGCGGCAGGCCGGCGGTGGGGGAGGAGCACAGCACCTCCCAGAGAAGCAGGAAGCCCGCGAGCACGACGAGCGGCGGTACGATGCGGGCCGCGACCCCGCGAACGCTCGCCATGGTGACGAGCGGCGTGCGGGCCTTGGTGGCGGCCCGCGCGCGCGAAGCGGTGGAGAGGGTTGCTCCGGTGGCCATCACGCGACCTTCTTGATGCCGAGACTGGAGAGGTAGGCGGCGGGGTTCGCCGGATCGAAGACCTTGCCGTCGAACATCGTCTCGACGCCGCGGGAGGTGGAGGTCGGGATGCTCGCGACACCGAGCGCCTTGGCGGCCTCGCGCCACAGATCCTCGCGGTTGACCTTGCCGATCAGGGCCTTGGTGTCGGTGGCCGGATCGAACTTGCCCCAGCGGATGTCCTCGGTGAGGAACCACAGGTCGTGGGACTGGTAGGGGTAGGACGCGTTGTCGGCCCAGAACTTCATCGTGAAGGGGCTGTTCTCGACGACCTTGCCGGTGCCGTAATCGAACTTGCCCTTCATGCGGTCGATGACGTCGGCCACCGGCACGTTGATCCATTGGCGCTTGGCGACGATGGCGGCGAGCTCGTCACGGTTCTCCGGCTTCTCGCACCATTGCTGGGCCTCCATCACCGCCATCAGCAGGGCCTTGGCGGCGTTGGGATACTTGTCGACCCAGGCCGCGCGCATGGCGAAGGCCTTCTCGGGATGGTC
Organism: Methylorubrum suomiense; assembly: GCF_022179765.1. Lineage (GTDB taxonomy): Bacteria > Pseudomonadota > Alphaproteobacteria > Rhizobiales > Beijerinckiaceae > Methylobacterium > Methylobacterium suomiense. Next base: position 21,191 of record NZ_BPRE01000006.1, read on the forward strand.
CTTCCAGAGTTCGCCCGTGGTGACGGCGGTGTAGCCGATGCCCTGGTGGATGAGCTGCTCGTTCCACGGCTCGCAGACGCAGAAGCAGTCCATCGTGCCGACCTTCATGTTCGCCACCATCTGCGGCGGCGGCACCACGATGGTCTCGATGTCCTTGTCGGGGTCGATGCCGCCGGCCGCGAGCCAGTAGCGGATCCAGAGATCGTGCGTGCCGCCGGGGAAGGTCATCGCGGCCTTCACCGCCTTGCCGGAGGCCTTCTTGGCCTCCAAGGCGACTTTGAACGGCTTGGTGTCGAGGCCGATCTTCTGGTCGATGTATTCCTTGGAGATCGAGATGCACTGACCGTTCAGGTTCAGGCGGGCCATGATGTACATCGGCACCGGGACGTTGTTCTGCGTCACGCGGCCGGCGGAAATCAGGTAGGGCATCGGCGTCAGGATATGCGCGCCGTCGATGCCGTTGCCCTCCGAGCCCAGCACGAGATTGTCGCGGGTGGTGCCCCAGGAGGCCTGCTTGAGCACCTCGGTGTCCGGCATGCCGTACTTGGCGAAGATGCCCTTCTCCTTGGCCACGAAGAGCGGCGCCGCGTCGGTCAGCGCGATGAAGCCGAGCTTGGCGCCCTTCACCTCCGGCCCCGCGCCCTGCGCGAAGGCACCACCCGGAAGCGCCGCGCGGGCCGCGCCGGCGAGCGCGAGCGCGGCGGCCGCGCCCTTGATGATACCGCGGCGGGTCGTGTTGCCGTGATCGATCGTCATCCGCTTCCTTGTCCCCAGCGCGCCCTCGGCGCATGAAAAAAGCCGCCGTCCGGGATCGCCTGCGCGATCGAATCGTCGCGTGCGAAAAATCCGGATCAGCGGCTCTGCTGACGGTCGGGCCCATCGCCTTTGACGGGCCCATGCGGGAGGACTTGCAGGGACCGTGCCAAGCGGGCCGGAGGCCTGTTCACAAGTCTCATGACGCGAGGCGGCCGTTGACGTGGCAACCGGGGTTTTCCCGTTTCCCCGCACCCGCCTAGGAGGTCTGCACGATGCGATCGCCACGGAGACCTGCGCCACGCCGATCGCGTGGGGGTGAAGCCTCACACGGGGCCCCACCCAATTGCTCAGTTTAGAGGCATTCAATTTGCACTGCACAAAATGCAGGCGGTTGGAGGCGAGGCACCGAGGGGCTCGGCAGCCTGCCGGACAAGGCGCAGAACTCCGCGCGTGAAAAAATCGTCAGATGCCGGTCGCCGCGTCGAACAGATCCGGCCGATAGAGTGCGGCCGCGCGTTCGGCGAGACCGCTGTCCGGCGCCTGTCCGCTGGCCACCATCTGTGCCGCGAACCAGCGGGCATGGTCGGGGTTCGGTCGATGAACTGCCGCGTCGAGGCGCAGATAGTCGGGCGCGGTCCGCACGGTGCCGGCCGCGTCGAGGATCATGGTGCCGCCGAGGGTGCGGGCGAGGAGGGCCTTGTCGGGACCGAGGCCGGCCCGATCGGCGAGGAGGGCGGCCAGAGCCGGGCGGTTCTCCGGGTCGGCACACCATAGCCCGGCCCGGTGGACGGCACGGATCAAAGCGGGGGCGAAGGCCGCATCCCGTTCGGGCAAAGCGAGCACCTTCTCCGGGCAGTCGGGAGCAATCTCGCAGCCGAGCGCGGCGATACGACCGAGGCCGGCGGCGACCGCGATGGCGTTCCAGGGCGCGCCGACGCAGAAGCCGTCGATCAGGCCTCGGCGCAGGGCATCGACCGTATCGGGCGGCGGCACCACGACGACGCGAACATGGTCGTCGAGATCGAGCCCGCCGGCCTGCGCGAACAGGCGGAGCTGATACGAATGCGAGGAGTAGGGATGGACCGTGCCGAGCGTCAGCGGACGCCCTTCCGCGGCGCGGGCACGGGCCACCGCCGCGAAGGCCGTGGCCACTTCGGCGAGCGCGTCACGCTTCGGCGCCATCTCGGCCCAGAGCGCGTTGGAAACGGTCACCGCGTTGCCGTTGAGGTTGAGCGCCATCGGCACGCAGAGATCCGCCTGCGGCCCCGACAGCCCGAGCGCGCTGGCGAGCGCCAGCGGCCCCAGCATATGCGCGGCGTCGAGATGGCCCAGAGCCAGCCGGTCGCGGAGCGTCGCCCAGGACGGCTCGCGCGACAATTCGAGGTCGAGTCCCTCGTCCCGCGCGAAGCCGAGTTCCGCGGCGGCAACCACGGGAGCCGCGTCCGCCAGCGGGACGTATCCGATCGTCAGCGTCATCCGAGCAGGTCCGCGGCGGTGACGATGGCGCGAGCGATGTCGACGATCTTGCGCTTCTCGTTCATGGCCTGCCGCCGCAGCAGCTTGTACGCCTCGTCCTCGCTCAGGGATTTCCGTGCCATGAGGATCCCCTTGGCACGTTCGATCAGCTTGCGGTCGGCCAGTTCGGAGCGCGCCTCCTCCAGCTCTCGCTGGAGCCGGGCGAAGGCGTTGAAGCGCAGGATCGCGATGTCGAGGATCGAGCGGATGCGGTCGGTCCGCAGGCCGTCGACCACGTAGGCCGAGATGCCGGCATCGACGGCGGCCTGCATCATGGTCTGGTCGGAGCGGTCGACGAACATCGCCACCGGCCGCTCCGCCTGCCGGGACAGGCCGGACATCTGCTCCAGAACGTCCCGGCTCGGGCTTTCGAGATGGATCACGATCACGTCGGGCTTGAGCGCCGCGACGCGGGCCTGAAGGCCCGGCCCGTCGGGGATCACCGCGACGGAATCGACCCCCGAGGCACGCAGGCCTTCTTCCAGGATCGCCGCGCGGGCGGGGCTCGGGTCGATCACGGCGACGGTGAGGCTGGTCTCGGTCATCGAGGCCCGGTTCTGAGGAGTCCGGTGGTCGGTGGGGGGCCGGACCGGGCAGGCAAGCCACATGCCCGCCACCGCAAAATCCGCGCGATTCCGTAACAGATCCGAAAAGCGGCGGCCCCGCTTCTGCCGCAAACCGGGCAGAACACTGAAGCCACACGCGATGTCATCGGGAGGGCTCATGCGCACCGTCGATCCGCTCCGTCAACCGGAGGGAACCGCGACGCATCGCTCGGTGGTGCCGCCCTTCCTGCCGACGCTCGGGCTCGCCCTGGTCGCCGGCCTGCTGTCCCTCGTTTGCCGTGAGCCGACAGAGGCGACCAAGGCCGCGCCGGAGCGTCCGCCGGTGATGTCGCTCGCGCCGGGGCTCTCGACCTTCGATCCGGGCCGGGCGCTGCTGACCGCCGAACTCGATCCGGTGCCGGCGAGCGAAGCCTTCGCGCGCCTGACGCCGCTGGTCACCGGCAGCATCGAGCCGGGCACCCGCCCGGCGCGCTTCGCCAATACCAGCCGAGCCGAGCGCCGCAAGGCACCGCCGAGCCGGATCGCCGTGAGCCATCCTCCCGCCGGCCAGCCCGTTGCCGCGACGCAGACGGCGACCAAAACCGTCGCAACGCCGGCGCCGTCGCCCTTCGCAGAGGTCGAGACCGAGAACAGCCGCTTCCTGCCCCGCGGCGCGCTGCCCTTCGCCGACACGGCGGACGCCGTGCTCGATACCGCCCGCGGCCTCGGTGACCGCGTCACGACCCTCGGCAGCTCGGTCAGCACGCTCGTGACGGCTCTGCGCTGACCGCATCCCGGCCCGCCAGTCGGGCCGGTTTGTCGCATTTGCTCGCCTCGACGCCTTGCGAAGCGGAGTGCTCGCGCCACTTCGCCGGACGAGGCGCCACGGCGCCCGCAGCGAGACCCCGGCCCGCATCCCCCCGTGCCGTCCGGCTCGAAGGACCGGACGGAGATCTGAGAATGGCGGGACGAATCGAGGATTACGCCCTGATCGGCGATGGGTGCACGGCGGCCCTGGTCGGGCGCGACGGCAGCATCGACTGGCTGTGCATGCCCCGTTTCGACGCTTCGGCCCTGTTCGCGAGTCTGCTCGGAACCGAGGAGCACGGCTTCTGGAAGCTCGCCCCGGTCGCCGAGAACGTCGAGCATTCCTGGCGCTACCGTTCCGGCTCCCTTGTCCTGGAGACGACCCATAGGACCCGCGAAGGCGAGGTTCGGGTGACCGACTTCATGCCCGTCGGCGACGGCTCCCACGTCATCCGCCTCGTCGAGGGCGTGCGTGGGCGGATGGCCATGCGCATGGATCTCGCCGTGCGCTTCGATTACGGCTCGGCGGTCCCCTGGGTGTCGCGCAGCGAACTCGGGGACCTTCGCGCCATCTCCGGCCCACACAAGGTGGTCCTGCGCACCAACGCGCCTCTGCGCGGTTCATCGCACCAGACCACGGTCTCCGAATTCACGGTCTACAAGGGCGACGCGATCCGCTTCGTGATGAGCTACGGCGCCTCGCACGAGGAAGATCCGCCACCGATCGAGCCGCGGCGCTGGCTCGACGACACCAACCGGTTCTGGCGCGACTGGTCGGACCGCTGCACGCTCCAGACGCCGTGGAACGACATCTTCCGGCGCTCGCTGCTGACGTTGAAGGCCCTGATCTACCGGCCCACGGGCGGGATCGTGGCCGCGCCCACCACCTCGCTGCCCGAGGATCTCGGCGGGGTGCGCAACTGGGATTACCGCTTCTGCTGGCTGCGCGATTCGACCTTCACGCTGCTCGCGCTGATGGATTCGGGCTATATCGACGAGGCCCGCGCGTGGCGCGATTGGCTGACCCGGGCGGTCGCCGGCAACCCGGAACAGGCGCATATCCTCTACGGCATCGGGGGCGAGCGGCTGTTGCCGGAGATCGAGCTCGACTGGCTCCCGGGCTATGAAGGCTCGAAGCCGGTGCGCGTCGGCAATGCCGCCATCGCCCAGTTCCAACTCGACGTCTACGGCGAGCTGTTCGACGCGCTGTTCCAGGCCCGGTCCCGCGGCATGTCCGACGACAAGGAGGGCCGGCGGGTCGGCCAAGCGCTCATCAAGCATCTGGAGCGGGTCTGGCGCGAGCCCGACGAGGGCATCTGGGAGGTGCGCGGGGGGCGGCGTCACTTCGTTCATTCGAAGGTGATGGCCTGGGTCGCCTTCGACCGGGCGGTGCGCAGCGTCGAGACCTTTCGCAAGGACGACCCAACCGCCGCCGAGCTTCCGGTCAACCATTGGCGGGCGATCCGCGACGAGATCCATGCCGAGGTCTGCGAGCACGGCTTCGATCGAGAGCTGAACAGCTTCGTTCAGAGCTACGGCAGCAAGGCGCTCGACGCGAGCCTGCTGCTCATCGCCCATATGGGCTTCCTGCCGCAGGACGATCCGCGGGTGATCGGCACCGTCGCGGCGGTCGAGAAGCATCTGATGCGCGAGGGTTTCATCCTGCGCTACGAGACGGAAGGGCAGGAGGCCGACGGTCTGCCGGGCAACGAGGGCGCCTTCCTGCCCTGCAGCTTCTGGTATGCCGACAACCTGATCGGCCTCGGCCGCTGCGAGGAGGCCCACGCCCTGATCGAGCGGCTCATCGGCATCTGCAACGACCTCGGATTGGTCTCCGAGGAGTACGACGTGCGCGCCAAACGCCAGGTGGGCAACTTCCCCCAAGCGTTCACACATGTTGCACTCGTCAACACGATCCTCAATTACAGCCGCGCGATCGGTCCTTCAAAGGAACGGGGCAGCGGCACGGACCATTCCGAGTCGAGGGCAGGCGAATCCATCGCGGCGCAATAGGCGCATCCACGCCTCCGTGGCCGATGGAAGCGAGAGAGACGGTAAGACTGATGAGCGGTGCAGATACGAGCCCCAAGGCGGCCCTGAGCGAGGGCGACAAGCTCGCGATCGACACGATCCGGACGCTGGCCATCGATGCGGTGCAGAAGGCCAATTCCGGGCATGCCGGCGCGCCGATGGCGCTGGCGCCCGTGGCCTACACCCTGTGGAACCGGTATCTGCGCTACGATCCGGCCAATCCGCACTGGCCGAACCGCGACCGGTTCGTGCTCTCGGCGGGCCACGCCTCGATGCTGCTCTACGCGCTGCTGCATCTGGCGCGGGTCGCGGAGGGCAATGGCGCCAACGCCCCGGCCGTCTCCCTAGACGACATCAAGAAATTTCGGCAGCTCGACAGCCGCACGCCGGGCCACCCCGAATACCACTTCACCACCGGCGTCGAGACCACGACCGGCCCCCTCGGGCAGGGCGTGGCCAACTCGGTGGGCATGGCGATCGGCGCCCGCTTCAAGGGTGAGCGCCTGAACCGGCCCGACCTGCCGCTGTTCGACTACAATGTCTACGCCATCTGCTCGGACGGCGACCTGATGGAGGGCGTCAGCCAGGAGGCCGCCTCGATCGCCGGCCATCTGCGCCTCTCCAACCTGTGCTGGATCTACGACAACAACACCATCACCATCGAGGGCCATACCGAGCTGGCCTTCTCGGAGGAGGTCGCGACCCGCTTCCTGGCCTATGGCTGGCAGGTGCTGCGGGTGGCCGACGCCAACGACACCCACGCCATCGCCTCGGCACTGGAGACCTTCCTCCAGTCGAGCGACCGCCCGACGCTGATCGTCGTCAATTCGATCATCGGCTACGGCGCGCCGAAGAAGCAGAACACCTCCAAGGCCCACTCGGACGCCTTGGGCGAGGACGAGGTGAAGGGCGCCAAGCGCGCCTATGGCTGGCCGGAGGACGCGCAGTTCCTCGTGCCGGACGGCGTCTACGACACCTTCGCGGACGGCATCGGCAAGCGGGGCGCGGCTCTGTTCGCGCAGTGGCAGGGCTTCTTCGACGCCGCCAAGGCCGCCGATCCCGAGCATGCCGAGGAACTTACGGCCCTCCTCGAAGGCCGCCTGCCCGAGGGATGGGACCGGGACATTCCGGTGTTCGAGGCCGATGCCAAGGGCCTCGCGACCCGCGAATCCTCCGGCAAGGTCCTGAACGCCATCGCCCAACACGTGCCGTTCGTACTCGGCGGCTCGGCGGATCTCGCTCCCTCCAACAAGTCGAACCTCACCTTCGAGGGAGCGGGCTCGCTGACCCCGTTCGAGCCGGGCGGGCGCAACATCCATTTCGGCGTGCGGGAGCATGCCATGGGCTCGATCGTCAACGGGCTCGGCCTCGTGGGGTTGAGGGCCTACGGCGCGACCTTCCTGGTCTTCGCCGACTACATGCGCCCGCCGATCCGGCTCGCCTCGCTGATGGAGCTGCCGGTCTTCCACATCTTCACCCACGACTCGATCGGCGTGGGCGAGGACGGGCCGACCCACCAGCCGGTGGAGCAATTGCTCTCCCTGCGCTGCATTCCCGGCCTCGTGACCCTGCGCCCGGCCGACGCCAACGAGGTGGCGGAAGCCTACCGGGTGATCTTCTCGCTGAAGAATCAGCCGGCGGTGCTGGCGCTCTCGCGCCAGCCGCTGCCGACCCTCGACCGCACGAAATACGCCCCGGCTTCCGGCACCGCGAAGGGCGCCTACGTGCTCGCCGATTGCGACGGCACCCCGGACGTCATCCTGATCGGCACCGGCTCGGAAGTGCAGCTCTGCGTCTCCGCCTACGAGACGCTGAAGGGCGATGGGGTGAAGGCCCGGGTCGTCTCGATGCCGTCCTGGGACCTGTTCGAGCGACAGGACGAAGCCTATCGCGACAGCGTGCTGCCGCCGGACGTGCTGGCGCGCGTGGCGGTGGAGCAGGGCAGCGTGATCGGCTGGGACCGCTATGCCGGCTCCGCGGGCGCCATCGTCGGCATGCACACCTTCGGCGCTTCGGCCCCGATCAAGGATCTGCTCGGCAAGTTCGGCTTCACGGCCGAGAAGGTGATCGAGGCCGCCCGGGCCCAGGCGAAGCGCCACAAGAAGTAGCCCGTCGCGGCAACAGCATCCCCTCTCCCCGCAGGCGGGGGGAGGGCTTCGGCGAACGCGTTGTCGCCGAAGCGAGGCGGAAGGCCGAGTGTGAAGGGCCTGTCCGACGGAGCCTCGTCCCTTCAGGCCGCCTCACGACCGTTCGGCCATACCCCTGCTTCCAGCGTGGACGACGAGGTCCATGCGGCCTCTCCCCGCCTGTGGGGAGAGGGAGGGAAGGGGCCTCAGCTTGCCTTGGTCTTGCGCGCCGTCGCCTTGGCGGGAGCCTTAGCGGCGGCCGGTTTCGCGGCGGTCTTGCGCGCCGCCGGCTTCTTCGTCTTGGGCGCGGCCTCGGCCGAATCCGCCGCCTTAGCCGTCCGGCTCCGCGCCGCACTCTTGCGGACGGGCTTCTTGCTGCCGCCCGCGGCGCGCTTGGCCTCGATCAGTTCGATCGCCTGCGCGAGCGTCAGGCTCTCGGCCGCGACCGATTTCGGCAGCGTGGCGTTGACCGAACCGTCGCTGACATAGGGCCCATACTTCCCGGCCTTGACCACCAGGTCGAGGCCGCCGGGATCCTTGCCGACGACACGCCCCGGATCGGCCGCGGCCCGGCCGCCGCGCCCGCCCCCCTGCTCCTTGGCGACGATGAGGTCGATGGCGCGGTTGGTGCCGACCTCCAGCACATCGTCGTCCTTGCCGAGATTCGCGTAGGTCTTCCCGTGCTGCACGTAGGGGCCGTAGCGGCCGATATTGGCCAGGATCGGCTCGCCGGTCTCGGGATGCCGGGCCACCTCGCGCGGCAGCGACAAGAGCCTGAGGGCGATGTCGAGGGTCACGGAGGCGGGCGTCATGCCCTTGGCCAGCGAGGAGCGCTTGGGCTTCTCCGCCCCCTTCTCGGACGAAGCCTCGCCGAGCTGCACGAACGGACCGAACCGACCGTCCCGCAGGCTCACCGGCAGGCCGGTGGCCGGATCCTCGCCGAGCACCCGTACGCCCGGCTGGCCGCCCTCCATGGACGAACCATCCCCCTCTCCCTCGACCGCAGAGGCCGAGAGTTGGCGGGTATACTTGCATTCGGGATAGTTCGAGCAGCCGATGAAGGCGCCAAACTTGCCGAGCTTGAGCGAGAGTTGGCCCGAGCCGCAGGTCGGGCAGGTGCGCGGATCGGAGCCGTCGCCCTTGTCGGGGAAGATGTGCGGGCCGAGGAGCCCATTGAGGGCCTCCAGCACTTCCGCGACGCGCAATTCCTTCGTGCCGCCGATGGCGGCGGAGAAGTCGCGCCAGAAATCCCGCAGCACCGTCCGCCAGTCGATCTCGGCATTCGAGACCCGGTCGAGCTGTTCCTCGAGGCTCGCGGTGAAATCGTACTCGACGTAGCGCTTGAAGAAGCTCTCGAGGAAGCCGGTGACGAGCCGGCCCTTGTCCTCCGGCTGGAGGCGCTTCTTCTCGATCTTGACGTATTCGCGGTCGCGCAGGGTCTGCAGCACCGCCGCGTAGGTCGAGGGGCGGCCGATGCCGAGTTCTTCCATCCGCTTGACGAGGCTTGCCTCGGAGTAGCGCGGCGGCGGCTCGGTGAAGTGCTGGGTCGAGGCGATGCGCTCGCGCTTGAGCGGGTCGCCGCTCCGCATCGCGGGCAAGCGCTTGCCGTCCTCGTCCTCCTCGTCGTCCTTGCCCTCCTGATAAAGCGCGAGGAAGCCGTCGAAGGTCACGACCTGGCCGGTGGCGCGCAGATCGAGGCGGCGCGGCCCGACCTGGGCGGCGATGTCGACGGTTGTGCGCTCGAACTCGGCCGATTCCATCTGGCTCGCCACCGTGCGGGTCCAGATCAGTTCGTAGAGCTTGGCCTGCTCCGGCTCGAGGAAGCGAGCCACCTGCTTGGGCAACCGCCCCATATCGGTCGGGCGCACGGCCTCGTGGGCCTCCTGCGCGTTCTTGGCCTTCACCGTGTATTTCCGCGGCGCATTCGGGACGTAGTTGTCACCGAATTCGCGGCCGATCACCCGGCGGGCATCCTGGATCGCCTCCGGCGCCATGTCGACGCCGTCGGTTCGCATATAGGTGATGATGCCGACCGTCTCGCCGCCGACATCGACGCCCTCGTAGAGCTTCTGGGCGACCCGCATGGTCTGGGCCGGCGCCATCCCGAGCTTGCGGGAGGCCTCCTGCTGCAGCGTCGAGGTGGTGAAGGGGGGTTGCGGGTGGCGCTTGGCCGGCTTGGCCTCGACGCTGGAGACCTGGAAGGTCGCGAGTTCAAGATCGCGCTTGAAGGCCGCCGCCTCCTCGCCGTTGCCGATATCGAGACGCTGGATGCGCTTGCCGTCGGCCCCGACGAGGCGGGCCTCGAACACGCCGCCGCCCTCGGTCGCGAGCGTCGCCACGATGGACCAGTACTCGCGCGGCTTGAAGCGCTCGATCTCCATCTCGCGCTCGACCACGAGGCGCAGGGCCACCGATTGGACGCGGCCGGCCGATTTCGCGCCCGGAAGCTTGCGCCACAGCACGGGGGAGAGGTTGAAGCCGACGAGGTAGTCCAGCGCCCGGCGGGCGAGATAGGCATCGACCAGAGCCTGATCGATCTCGCGGGGCTTGCGCATCGCCGCGTCGACCGAAGCCTTGGTGATGGCGTTGAAGGTCACCCGCTCGACGGGAATCCCCTTCAAGGCCTTCTTGGCCGAGAGCGCCTCGATGACGTGCCAGGAGATCGCCTCGCCCTCGCGATCCGGGTCGGTCGCCAGGATGAGCTTCTCGGCTCCCTTCACGGCGCGGGCGATCTCGCTGACGCGTTTCGAGCCGCGATCCTCCAACTCCCAGATCATGGCGAAGTCGGCCTCGGGATCGACCGAGCCATCCTTGGCCGGCAGGTCGCGGATGTGACCGAAGGAGGCGAGAACCTCGTAGTCGCTCCCCAGATATTTGTTGATCGTCTTGGCCTTGGCCGGCGACTCGACGACGACGACTTTCATGAACCTCTGCCTCTCGCCAGAGCCTCACCGCGGGGACGGTTGTGGGGATCAAGCGCCGACCGGACATCCGTCGACGGCCGGGGCTCGCGCCGCGCAGAAGTGGGTGAGCGGCGGCGGGTTGTCAAATCGGGCCGAACGGCTCCGCTCGACGGCCACACCGGCACTCGGCCGGTCTGCGCGGTAGCCCGCGATCCCGCAGAACGACCCGAACGCGCCTCCTCGGCGCACGAATACAATTCTCGACGAGGCAACCAAAATGATCGCACGCAATCGAATGATTGTTGCGACATAGATCTGAGCAAAAAATTTCCTCTTCCGTTGGATTAAATTTCGAGTATCTATGATGTTCAAGCGATTCGGCCGTCAGTGCTTTGCCAAATCTGCGGCTTCGCGAATGTATTCGCGAAGAGGGCTGAATTTTTGCCGGAACGCGGCAATCGGTCCATCGCGTCTACGACGTCATCGTTGAGTGCTGCGTCCGCCCGAGCGGATTGTCGGCTCGGATGAACAGGCCGGGAGCGCATCCCCCGGTCTTCATCCTGCGTAAAGCGCCGACGGCCTGACCGCCGGCTCGTGCGTCGCGTTCGGCCGACCCCGCACATTCGGTGCTCCGAATGCCATGGCGGCCGCCTATCCGTCGGACACCGATCGGGACAAGAAGTGGGACGAACCCGCGCGGTCCCCCCAGTCAGTCTCGGTGTATTCGGCCAGTAACTCCAGCACGTAACACCGAAACGTCACTCCACTAAGGGACGCGACACATGCGCAATCTCGGTCTGTTCGCGACGGCCTTCATCGTCGCCACGGGGGCCTTCTGGCTCACCATGCTGACGATCCCGCCGACCACGGAGGCCGCCCCCCACGGCAACCTCGACATCAAAGCCCTGACCGTGAAAGCAAATCCGCCGATGGCCCTGGGCTACGACGCGAACTGAGATCGATCAGCCCGGTGGCCCGGGCTGATCCTCAGATGCCCGCGTACCACTCGTAGCCGCGGTCCTCCCAATAACCGCCACCGCCTTCGCCGATGCCCTTGAGGCTGTCCCGCACCTCGATGCGCATGACATACTTGGCCTGCTTGTAGCCGAGCTGACGTTCGACCCTGAGGCGTAACGGCGCACCGTTCGAAACGGGCAGCGCCTTGCCGTTCAGGTCGTAGGCCAGAATCGTCTGCGGATGGTAGGCATCGGTCAGGTCGATGCTCTCGTAGTAGCGGATCGGCGTGCCCGTCGGTTCGTCGGCATCCGGCGCCTCGGCCCCGGCCGCCTTCGAATCGCTGGCTTGGTTCTCGTCGCCCTCGGCGCGGGCGGTCATGCCGGGATTGGCGTTCTCGCTCTCGCCGCTCATCGAATATTCCATCGTGTCGGCGCAGTGGAAGACGATGTAGCGCGCCTCCGGCTTCAGGCCGGCACGCTTGAGCACCTCGGCCAGCGGCACCCCGGTCCATTTGCCGATGGCGCTCCAGCCCTCCACGCAATCGTGCCGCGTGGTCTGGGTTCGGGCCGGCAAGGCGCGCAGATCGGCCAGGGACAGATCCTGCGGGGTCTCGACGAGGCCGTCGACGCGCAGCTTCCAGTTCCCGAAATTCTGCCCAGCCAGGCTTTTGTAATCCCGGTCCTGCGGATCCACCGTGCCGTTCGGCTTGAACCAGGGCGAGATTTCGGAATCCGGAAATTCCTTGGCGAGCGAGGCGGGCGTCAGCAGCAGGCGCTGGACGAAGAGGTTGGCGTCCTCCCCGAGCCGCAGGGTCTGGCGGCCGGTCGGCGTCACGGCGAAGCGGTCGCAACCGCCGAGCGCCGAGACGCCGAGGAGGCCCGCGGCGGCGGAGAGGAAGCCGCGACGGTGGGGGGCGGGAATGCGCAGGCGGGGCTTCATCGGATCTTTTCCGGACCGGCGGGCAGCTTGCGGCGCTCGATGACGTACCAGCCGGTCAGCATGCTGCGCATGTTGTTCCAGACGCCGGAGGCGAGCACGAGCAGGACGTGGACGATCACGAACAGCACGAGGAGATTCGTGACGATGAAGTGGATCGTGCGCGCCGATTGCCGGCCACCGAACAGATCCGGGAGCGGCACCACGGCATTGACGCCCGGCGACATCGAGAGCCCGGTGACCAGCATCAGCGGCAGCAGGATCAGCACCACGACGAAGTAGGTGAGCTTCTGCAGCACGTTGTAGCGCTTGGCTTCGTCACCCTCGGGGAAATGGAGCGTCAGGTGCTCGCGGATCGAGGATCCGAAGCCGCGCATCTGATCGCCGTCCGGGATCAGCCGCCGCCGCAATTGTCCGGTGCCGATGCCGTAGATCAGGTAGATCAGGCCGTTGATGACGAAGGCCCAGGCGAACAGGAAGTGCCAGCGTCGCCCGGTGGCCAGATCCTGATGCGCCGGCACGGTCATCCAGGCCGGGAAGGCGCGCCCCGTGGCCTCGCCGTTGAACGTCGACAGGCCGAGCCAGCCGCTCGTGTCGAAGGACTTCCCGGCGACGTAGGTAACGCCGCGGGCCGAGCCGTCGTCGCGCTGGTCGTCGGTGATCGCGACGAACGGCGTGTCGAATGTCGAGGCCGCCCCCCAATACAGGGCCGGATGAGCATTGAAGATCTGCAAGCCGCTCATCAGCAGGATGGCGAGGCAGACGACGTTGATCCAGTGTGCGAACCGGATCACCAGCGGATGGCGGAACATCCAGCGACGACGCACCGTCTCGACGACGTCATCTTTCGCGAGCGCTGATCCTGCGGCCACGGCGAAGCGTCCTTTCCCCAACTCACACGACAACGCCCGCCCGGTCGAACCGGACGGGCGTCAAGACGCTAACCCAACGCGCGGCGCTGGGCGACGAGACTACATGCCGCCCTGGCCGCTCATCCCGCCCTGCGAATCCATGCCGGAGTTCATGCGGCGGGACTTCATCATCTTCTTGCTCTTCATGGGCTTCTTCATCTTCTTGGAGCTGCGCTTCATCGGGCGCTGCTCCTGGCCCATGTCGTCACCCATCTGGCCCTGCTGCATCTGGCCGCCCATGCTCGGGTCCATCCCGGCGCCGGGCTGCATGCCCTGCGCGAAGGCTCCCGACGACAGGCCGAGACCCAGCGAGAGGGCACCGGCCGTGAGGAGAAGTCGAGCGTTCATGGCATTCCTTTCGTTGCGGCGGGCGGGGTGACTGCGCACTGAGAGAGCGAGGTCCCCGCGTCGCCCACGGACAGGCAGGCAACCGCCCGAGGCCCGAAACGTTCAAATTTTTCCCGTTCACGGCCTCGCGAGCATCAATAAATTCTCTCTGTCGCGGCGGGATTGGCTGAATGGTTTCATGCGTACGGCCGCGAGGGCAGGGTGCGCCGCTCTTCGTTCCGGGAGCCCTCGGACCAGCCGATGCCTTGCCGGGGGCGGCGCTCGCACCTATAGGCTCGGCCGAAGCCGGAACCACTGCATGACCGCCGAGACCGCCCCCGCCTTCCCGCACCGGCACCTGCTCGGCATCGAGGGTTTGAGCCGTCCGGACATCGAAGCCTTGCTCGCCCGCGCCGACGACGCGGTCGCCCTGTCGCGGCAGGTCGAGAAGAAGCGCACCACCCTGCGCGGCCGGACTCAGATCAACCTGTTCTTCGAGCCCTCGACGCGCACGCAATCCTCGTTCGAGCTCGCCGGCAAGCGGCTCGGCGCCGACGTGATGAACATGTCGGTCGCCTCTTCCTCGGTGAAGAAGGGCGAGACGCTGATCGACACCGCGGCGACGCTCAACGCCATGCGGCCCGACATCATCGTGGTTCGCCATCACGCCGCGGGCGCCGTGCATCTCCTGGCCCGAAAGGTCGATTGCGCGGTGGTGAACGCGGGCGACGGCGCCCACGAGCATCCGACCCAGGCGCTCCTCGACGCGCTGACGATCCGCCGCAACAAGGGCGGCATCGAGGGGCTGACCGTGGCGATCTGCGGCGACGTCCTGCACTCGCGCGTCGCCCGCTCGAACATCATCCTGCTCCAGGCCCTCGGAGCGCGGGTGCGGGTGATCGGCCCCTCCACGCTGCTGCCGACCGGCATCGAGCGCTTCGGCGTTTCGGTGTTCACCAATATGCGCGAGGGGCTGAAGGGCTGCGACATCGTCATGATGCTGCGCCTCCAGCGCGAGCGCATGAACGGCTCCTTCGTCCCCTCGGTGAAGGAGTATTTCCGGTATTACGGCTTGGACGGGGAGAAGCTCGCCTTGGCGAAGCCCGATGCCCTCGTCATGCATCCCGGGCCCATGAACCGCGGTGTGGAAATTTCATCCGAAATCGCCGACGGCGCGCAATCGCTGATCCGCGAGCAGGTCGAGATGGGCGTCGCGGTGCGCATGGCCGTGCTCGAAGCGCTGGCGACGCATCTGCCGAACGGCTGATCCCGGTCACCCGCGACCGTAAGGGCAGCCGAAGCGGTTCCGGATTTCACACGCATTCGAGGCCGCCCGGCCGAGTCGCCGTGAGAGACGAGTCTCAGACCGGCCGGCCGCAGCCTGTCCACGCGCTTCAGGTGATCACGTGACCGGGCGTGATCGTCTCTTGGACAGGAATTCCAGGAGGGCGATAGCGGGCGGCATTGGCCGCACCGGCCACCAGGATTTCGGCCGCCAGGATCAGCATCAGCACGTGGTGACGGCGCAACCGGCTCTGCGGCGCGGCGCGGGGCGTCTCCAGCAGCGGCGGATGAGTCACGGCACGTCTCCGGCTTAGTTAACGAAGCCTTAACATCGTTGGCCGCGCAATGCTCCCGGTCTCCGCACTCGACCGTGGGGATGGTTAACGACGGCGGTGGACAAGTCGCCCGCCCGCGGCCTAAGCCGGCCTGCCCGAGCGCCGGAGGCTTCGACGATGTGGGACAGCGTGTTCCCGGGGCTGCGCCCCGGCCTCAGGTCGACCGACGCGGATCTCGCCCGGGCCGAGACCGAACTCGGTTTTGCCCTGCCGGCGAGCTACCGGAGCTTCGCGCGCGAATGCGGCGCCGGGCGGATCGGCGGCCACCTCCGGCTGTTCACCCCCGTGCCGGTGGAGGCAGCCGACCTCGTCGCGCGTGCCCACCTCATCGCCCACGGCATCGCACTCGCTCTCGACGGCCTGCGCGGCGGCGGCGACGGCGAGCCCCACCGCTTCACCGTGGAGGGGGATGCCGATGCGAGCCTGATGGAGCGGGCCTGCTTCTTCGGCGAGACGGCGCGGGGCGACTTCCTGTTCTTCGACGTGACGCCGGGCTTTCCGGAATACGACATCTGGGTGCTGAACGCCGATCTGGAGACCGTGCATTTCGGCGGCGCCGACCTGCCCACCCTCGTGCGCGGGCTCCAGGGCCTCGAAGTGCTCCATATCCTCGGCGAGGGGGCGGGTCCGTTGCCGGCGACCTTCGAGGGCGACGATGCGGCGGCCCTCGAACAGCTCGGAGCCGCTCAGGCGTGAACCGGAACGAGATCGCCGCCTTCGCCGAGGCCTCCGCCGGGCAACCGCGCCTGATCGGGCTCGATCTCGGCACCAAGACCATCGGGGTCGCCCTGTCGGATGTCGGCCGCCGGATCGGCTCGCCCCTGGAGACGATCCGGCGGGTCAAGTTCACGCCGGACGCGCAGCGCCTCGCCACGCTCTGCGCACATCACGGGGTCGGCGGATTGGTGATCGGCCTGCCCCTCAACATGGACGGCACGGAAGGGCCCCGCGCCCAGTCGAGCCGGAGCTTCGCGCGGAATCTCAAGCCGATCCTGCCCCTGCCGGTGCTCTTCTTCGACGAGCGGCTCTCCACCGCTGCCGTCACCCGCACCTTGCTCGAGGCCGATGCCTCGCGGGCGCGCCGGGGCGAGCTCGTGGACAAGCTCGCTGCCGCCTACATTCTTCAGGCTTGCCTGGACGTGATGGGCGGTCTGGCGCCCCATGACGGGTTCGACGACGAGGCGGAGTGATCCGCGCCGTCGCCCGGACGGGCCGCGCGGGTCTCTCGGTGTACTTCGAGCCCGTGCCTTCAGCCCCGCTGCAGCACCCGTCGCGCACCGTAGCCGGCGGCGGCCCACAGGAAGGCCGAGACCGTGCGGACCGGGAAGAAGGTCGGCATGTCGGCGGCGACCGGCGCCGGCCAGGGCAGACCGACCTTGGTCACGACCCAGGCGAACAGGACGGAGATCGCCAGCGCGGCGATGGCGGCGATGAACACCTTCCCGAACTGATCGGCCTTCCAGCCGAGGATGACCGCGACCGCGATCAGCACAGGGTCGAAGCCGGCGAGGATCCAGACCGAGACGGGATAGACGGGGACGACGGGGGGACCGTTCATGTGGGTCTCAAGCCCACCAGGCCGCAGGAAGTTTCATCCGCCCGGCCGCCTCCTCGACGACTTGGGCCGCCGCGAACAACGTCTCCTCGTCGAAGGGGCGGCCGATGAGCTGGAGGCCGAGCGGCAAGCCTTGCGAATCGAGCCCCGCCGGCACCGCGATGCCGGGCAAACCCGCCATGTTCACGGTCACGGTGAACACGTCGTTGAGATACATCTGCACCGGGTCGGCGCTCGCCATCTCGCCGAGGCCGAAGGCGGCCGACGGGGTGGCGGGGGTGAGGATCGCATCGACGCCGTCGGCGTAGGCGCGCTCGAAATCGCGCTTGATCAGCGTGCGGATCTTCTGCGCCCGCACGTAATAGGCGTCGTAATAGCCCGCCGAGAGAACGTAGGTGCCGATCATGATGCGGCGCTTCACCTCGCGGCCGAAGCCCGCCGCGCGGGTGTTCTCGTACATCCCGGCAATGTCCTTGCCGGGGACGCGCAGGCCGTATCGCACGCCGTCGTAACGGGCGAGGTTCGAGGAGGCCTCGGCCGGGGCGACGATGTAATAGGCCGGCAGCGCGTATTGCGTGTGCGGCAGCGAGATCTCCTTGATCGTCGCGCCGGCGGCCTTCAGCCACTCCGCGCCCTGGTCCCACAGCCGCAGGATCTCTTCGGGCATGCCCTCGACCCGGTACTCCTTCGGGATGCCGATGGTGAGACCCTTCACGCCGCGCGTGACCGCCGCCTCGAAATCCGGGACGGCCCTGTCGACTGAGGTGGTATCGCGCGGGTCGTGCCCGGCCATGGAGCCGAGCAAAATGGCGCAATCCTGCACCGTGCGGGCGATCGGGCCCGCCTGATCGAGGGAGGAGGCGTAGGCAATGATGCCCCAGCGCGAGCAGCGCCCATAGGTCGGCTTGATGCCGACCGTGCCGGTGAAGGCGGCGGGCTGGCGGATCGAGCCGCCGGTGTCGGTGGCGGTGGCGCCCAGGCACAGATGCGCGGCGACCGCCGCCGCCGAACCGCCGGACGAGCCGCCCGGCACGATGGCGGCGTCCGAGCCGTTCCGGCGCCAGGGCGAGATCGTCTTGCCGTAGGCGCTGGTCTCGTTCGACGAGCCCATGGCGAACTCATCGAGGTTGAGCTTGCCGAGCATCACGGCGCCGTCACGCCAGAGCTGGGTCGAGACGTTGGATTCGTAATGGGGCTCGAACCCTTCGAGGATCTTGGACCCCGCGGTGGTGTGCACCCCTTGCGTCGCGAACAGGTCCTTGATGCCGAGCGGCAGCCCTTCGAGGGGACGGGCCTCGCCCTTGGCGATCTTCTCGTCCGACACCTCCGCCATCTTCAGGGCGCGGTCCGGGGTCGCCACGATATAGGCGTTCAGCGCACGCGCCTTCTCGATCGCGTCGAGATGCGCCTGCGCGATCTCGCGGGCGGAGAAGCGCTTTTCCTTCAGGCCGTCGCGGGCCTCGGCCAGGGTGAGTTCGTTGAGTGCCGTCATGCCCGTTCCAGATCGCGGTGCCGTATCCCGCAGGCGCGTGTCTCGCCGGGGCCGAAGAACTTCAGCCCCGCACTTCCCGAAAGGTTATTCGACGACCTTGGGAACCAGGAAGTAATTGTCTTCGGTGTCGGGGGCGTTAGCGACGATGTCGCTCGCCCGGCCGCCGTCGTTGACGACGTCCTCGCGCTTCTTCATGCGCATCGGCGTCACCGACGTCATCGGCTCGATGCCGGTGACGTCGACCGCGCCGAGTTGCTCGACGAAGGCCAGGATGGCGTTGAGCTCGCCCTGAAGCGGGCCAACCTCCTCATCCGTGACCGCGATGCGCGCCAGGTGCGCGATGCGCCGTACCGTCTTCTCGTCGACCGACATGCCGCCCGTGAACGTTCGAAAAGGCCCGGCGGACAAGGTCCACCCGGCATCGGCCGGGCTATAGCACCCGCTTTCGCGGGCCGGCAACGGCAGGCGCGCGGGATGGGGGTACCGCGCGACACGGGCGGCTCCCGGCCGCGCGGCGGCCGGGGCTGCGCGCGTCGATGGCGGTCAGTCCCGCCGGGCGTTGACCAGGAGGCCGAGGCCGAAGCCGACGAGGCCGGCGACCACCAGCGAAACGTGGGGCCACTCCGCCGAACGCTCGTGCCCCTCACGGACGGTGCGGCGACCGCGCTCGTAGGCGTCCTCGGCGTAGTCGTAGGCCTCGTCGGCGGCGTGGCGCACGGCGTCCTTGGCCTGTCCGTAGAGATTTTCCGCCGCTCCGCCGGTCTCGCGCAGACGGCCCTCGACCGAATCGCTGTGCCGGCCGGTCAGGTCGCCAACCGCGCCCTGAACCTTGCCGCCGATTTCGCGCGCGGCGCCGGTGATCCTGTCGGTGTCGACCATGGTCGTTCTCCTGTTGTTGTGGGGGCCTGCCGGGCGAACGGCGCGGGCGAAAGCCGGACGGTCGTTGATGGCGCCGTGTCGCCGCGAGCGGCGGTGCCTGAACGGCCCGCATTCGGCCCGGTTCCGATGTCGGCGGGAAAGACCGCGCCGGCCCGTTCAAACCCGGTTCAACCGTGCCGGCCTAGCGAGAGGGCAGCCGGCGCGGCATGCGGGTGCGCCCGTCCGGGGCCGCCCACCGCGGGCCGGCGGCCACCCTCCGGCCCACCGGCCGGATGTCGGGAGATCGACATGCGCGCGTCCCGTATCGCCACCTACGCCACCGCCTTCGCCCTGCTCGCCGTCCCCGCTTTCGCCCAAGCGCCGAGTCCGGCCGCACCGACGGCGCCCAAGCCCCCTGCCGCCGCGACGGCGACGCCGCCGACGGCACCGGCCAAACCGGAGATCGCCGGGGAAAAATCCACGCTGATCGACCTCAACACGGCCTCCGCCCAGGAACTCAGCCAGCTGAAGGGCATCGGCGAGGCGCGCTCGGCGGCGATCGTCAAGGGACGCCCCTATCGCGGCAAGGACGATCTCGTGAACAGGAAGATCCTTCCGGAGTCGGTCTACGCCGAGATCAAGGACCGGATCATCGCCCGGCAAAAGTAACTCCACCGCCCCGGCCGGACCTTCCGGGGACGCTGCGGCGGTGATAGAGCCTCGAGCCGAAAGGCGACCGCCTGGCCTTCGAAAAAGGCCAGGCGGGAGAAGCCCCTAGGGTGCCGTCCTGTATCCGTTCCTCAGGACGCGGCTGCGGGCGCCGCCGCAGCCCCTCATCGATCCCCATCCGAGATCCAAGTCCGAGCGATGGCCGCCTCCCATTCCCGCATCCGCCTGCATCGCGGCGATCTTCCGGCCGGCTTCGATCCGGGTCCCGCCATCGCCATCGACACCGAGACGCTCGGTCTCAATCCGCACCGCGACCGTCTCTGCGTCGTGCAGATATCCTGCGGCGACGGCAGCGCCGAAGTGGTGCAGATCCGGCCCGGCGATGCGGCCGAGCGGTTGAAGCAGGTGCTGGCGGATCGGCAGGTACTCAAGATCTTCCATTTCGCCCGCTTCGACCTCGCGGTTCTGTATCGCGCCTTCGGCGTGATGCCGGGCCCGGTCTACTGCACCAAGATCGCCTCCAAACTCGCCCGCACCTATACCGACCGGCACGGGCTGAAGGACGTCGTGCGCGAATGCGTCGGTGTCGACCTCTCGAAGCAGCAGCAATCCTCCGATTGGGGCGCCGAAACGCTGAGCCAGGCCCAGATCGACTACGCGGCCTCGGATGTGCTCCATCTCCACGCGGCGCGGGACCGACTCGACGCCATGCTGGCCCGCGAGGATCGCACCGAAATGGCTCAGGCCTGCTTCGACTTCCTGCCGACGCGGGCCCGGCTCGATCTCGCCGGCTGGCCCGAGACCGATATTTTCGCGCATTCTTGAACCGCGGACGTGATGCGGCCGCGCAACGGGCGCGGCCGGACTGCGCAAGGGGCGGGTTTCCGCGGGCTTTCGCGGGTGCGTCGGTGCGGGGGCGCACGCGGGCGCCGTTGATCATTTCTGCCAATCGAGGCCATAACTTCGCCACTGCGGCGGGCCATCCGGCCGGCCTGGCGCGATCGCTGACGCGCCGACCCTCTTCGGGAACGCGATGCAGGTGGCCGACACCCTCCGGACAGACACGGGTTCCAACGCGCGAGCCGCGAACGAGAACGCGCGCCGTCGCCGGGCGCACAAACGGGCGCACCGTCACAGCATCCAGGTGCGGGCGCTTCGCCGCGTCATCCCCGTGGCGGCGGGCCTCGCCGTGCTCGGCCTCGCGGGCTTCGTGCTCTGGGGGCCCCTCGCCGGCGCGCTGCCCGCCGTCGAGTTCGGGCCGATCTCCGTGTCCGGCACCAAAGTCACCATGGAAAGCCCGCGCCTGTCGGGCTTCCGCAAGGGAGAGCGCGGCTACGAGGTCACGGCCTCGGCGGCGCAGCAGGATGTCCGCAAGCCGAGCATCATCGAATTGCAGGCCATGAAGGGCTATGTCGCCACCGACGACAGGGGCGGACGCGCCTATCTCCAGGCGCAGGGCGGCGTGTTCGATTCCACCCGTGAATCCCTCAACCTGGAGAACGACATCCGCCTCTGGACCGACAAGGGCGAGGAGATCCGCCTCTCCGTCGCGACCGTCGATTTCAAGGCTGGCAGCGTGCATTCCACGAAGCCCGTCACCGTGACCGTCCCGTCGGGCTCGATCGTCGCCGACAGTCTCGACGTGATCGAGAACGGCCGCGTCGTGTCCTTCGTCGGTCGGGTCCGCGCGGTGTTCCACGGGGAGGAGGGTAAGCCGTCCGCCGTGGCGACGGCGCCCGAGCGTATCCGCACCTCTGCGGCCGAGGCGTCGGAGACGCCCCGATGAATCGCCCCGCAACCCGTGCGTTGCTCGCGGCCCTCGCCCTCGCGCTCACCGCCCCGACGGCGGGCGCCGTCGCGCAGGCGCCCGCCGCCAGGGACGCGGCGAAGGATGCCGGAAAGTCCGCCCCGCTCGGTACCGTCGGCGGCGGCAAGGGGCCGATCAAGATCGACGCGGACCGCCTCGACGTGTTCGACAAGGAGAGCAAGGCGATCTTCGCCGGCAATGTCGTGGCCGTGCAGAATGACAGCACGATCCGCTGCTCGTCGCTGACCGTCCATTACAAGCGGGACCGCGACAAGGACCCCGGCAAGGATTCGGGCAAGCCCGCCGATGCCGCCGAAGCGGAAAAGCCCAAGGACGCGAACGCGTTGGCCGGCAACGGCATCCGCAAGGTCGAGTGCGCCGGTCCCGTGACGGTTTCGCAGAAGGATCAGGTCGCCACCGGCGACAATGCGGTGTTCGATCAGGAAGCCAAGCGCATCGTCCTCACCGGCAACGTCGTGCTCAGCCAGTGCCAGAACGTCACCCGCGGCTCGCGTCTCGTCTACGATATGGCGACCGGCCGGGCGAACATGGACCCGGTGGCGGGTGGGCGCGTCTCGGCGATGTTCGTGCCGGGGCAGGGCGGCGACGCCCAGGGGAAGGCCGGGGGCGGTGGATCGAAGGGCTGCGCCCAGCCGGCGGTCGCGGCCAAGCCCGGCGCCAAGGCCGCCGAGAAAGCCGCCGCGGATCGGCCCGCTGCCAAGACGCGGGCGCAGGCGAACTGACCGTGACAGGTGCCGCGATGCCGGTGGCGGCCCCGCTGCGCGCGGGCGCCGACGCGAAGACGACCGGACGAGGCCGGGGCGGCTCCCTGTTCGGGCGCCTCTTCGGTCGCGGGCGACCCGCGCACCGTGCCGAGGCGGGCAATACGGCGGCGGAGGGCGGGCCGGGCGTTCTCTACGTGCGGGGCCTGCGCAAGAGTTACGGTGCCCGTACCGTCGTCCATGAGGCGGGCCTCACCGTCCATAACGGCGAGGCGGTGGGGCTGCTCGGTCCCAACGGCGCCGGCAAGACGACGATCTTCTACATGATCACCGGCCTCGTCCCGGCCGATCGCGGCTTCATCAGCCTCGACGGGATGGAGATCACCCATCTCCCGATGTACCAGCGCGCCCGCCTCGGCATTGGTTACCTCCCCCAGGAAGCGTCGATCTTCCGCGGCCTCACGGTCGAGGACAATATCCGCGCGGTGCTCGAGGTCGCCGAGCCCGACCGGAAAGCCCGCGAGCGCAAGCTCGAATCGCTGCTCGAGGAGTTCGACATCGCGCGTCTGCGCAAGTCGCCCTCCATCGCGCTGTCGGGTGGCGAGCGGCGGCGCTGCGAGATCGCCCGCGCGCTGGCCTCCTCGCCGACCTTCATGCTGCTCGACGAGCCGTTCGCCGGCATCGACCCGATCGCGGTCGGCGACATCCAGGATCTGGTGAAGCACCTGAAGCAGCGCGGGATCGGCGTGCTCATCACCGACCACAACGTGCGCGAGACGCTCGGCCTGATCGACCGAGCCTATATCGCCCATTCCGGCCGCATCCTGACGGAAGGCACGCCCGAGCAGATCGTGGCGAACGAGGATGCCCGTCGATTGTATCTGGGTGAGGATTTTCGGCTTTAGACTCAACCCTTTCGCGCCTCACTTGCCGAGACGGCCCAGAACGCCCGCTTCGTCATTGCGAGGCGGAGCCGAAGCAATCCAGAGCGCGGCGCGAAAGGAATGAGCGAGCGGGTGCCATCGGGATGCGTCAACCGACGGTTTACATCATGGCCAGCGGGCGGAACGGCACGCTTTACACCGGCGTGACCGCAAACCTCGCCCGTCGAGTCTATGAACATCGGGAAGGTCTGATCCAGGGCTTTACGACGCGATACAGATGTAAACACCTTGTTTGGTACGAGGTGTTTTCAACTATGATCGAAGCCATTTCGCGCGAAAAGCAGATCAAGGCCGGATCCCGGGCGGCGAAGCTTGCAAAAATTGAAGCGCTCAATCCCGAATGGCGCGATCTTTACGGCGATCTTGCTTGATGCAATGCGTCTCATGCACGCTTTTCAGCAGCGCGGCGCCCTGGATTGCTTCGGCTCCGCCTCGCAATGACGAAGTTGGATCTCCGAACCGGCTTTTCATCGTTGGATGTTGGTAACCGTCTTCCGACGGACTCCGCATTCGCCCACACGAACGCAATACTTTGTTGGCGCCGGCCGGTTCTCTTCACATGGGGTGCCCGTTTGAGGTCGTTCCCTGTGGCGCCGCTGCCGCTGCGACTGGTTTTCCCAAAAGCTTGCGTCAAACACGCTTTGACGGACGGACGGGGAGCAGCTAGACCTATTCAATGAAGGAGCAAGAATTGTGCCGGAAACGGCGCGATCCTCGCCGGATCGTGATTTCTCAACGCTGATCGAAGGTTAGGCGTCCCCATGAGTCTGCTGCAACGGCTGGAGATGCGGCAGGGCCAGGCCCTGGTGATGACGCCGCAGCTTCTGCAGGCGATCAAGCTGCTGCAACTCTCGCAGCTCGACCTCGCAGCCTATGTCGATGCCGAACTCGAACGCAATCCGCTGTTGGAGCGCCTCGAGGGCGAGGCGGGCGCCGAGCGGGAAGCCCCGGAGGCGGCGGAGCCGAGCGGCGATTTCGAGAGCGGAGAGGCGCCGGAGCCGGAATCCTGGCTCGCGAACGACATGACGTCGAGTCGCAGCGAGATGGAGGGGGATCTCGACACCCGCCTCGACAACGTCTTCGCGGACGAGAACCCGACCCCGCGCGAGCAGGGCAGCGGCGACATGCTCTCGCTCACCCCCGCGCCCTACGGCAATACCGGCGGTAGCTTCGACGGCGAGTTGCCCGACTTCGAGGCGAGCCTCACCGCCGAGACCTCCCTGCGCGAGCACCTCGCTGGGCAGCTCGACCTCGCCACGGCCTCGGCGACCGATCGCCTGATCGGCAGCTTCCTGATCGATGCTGTCGATGAGGCTGGCTATCTGCGCGAGACGATCGATGCGGTGTCCGAGCGGCTCGGCGCCCGGATCGACGACGTGGCCCGCGTGCTCAAGCTCGTGCAGAGCTTCGATCCGCCCGGCGTCGCTGCGCGCGATCTCGCCGAGTGCCTCGCGATCCAGCTGCGCGAGCAGAATCGGTTCGACCCGGCGATGGAGGCGCTGGTCTCGCGCCTCGACCTCGTCGCCAAGCGCGATTTTCCCGCCCTGCGGCGGCTCTGCGGCGTGGACGACGAGGATCTCGTGGAGATGCTGGCGGAGATCCGCCGCCTCGACCCGAAGCCCGGCCGCGCCTTCGGTGCCCAGGCCGTCGAGGTGCTGGTCCCCGACGTGTTCGTCCGCGCCGCGCCCGACGGCTCCTGGCTGGTCGAGCTCAATTCCGAGGCCCTGCCGCGCGTCCTGGTCAATCAGAGCTATTACGCCCGCGTCTCGAAGGGCGCGGTGGCGGAAGGAGACAAGGCGTTCCTGTCCGAGTGCCTTCAGACGGCCAACTGGCTCACCCGGAGCCTCGAACAGCGGGCCCGCACCATCCTCAAGGTCGCGACCGAGATCGTTCGCCAGCAGGATGCCTTCTTCCTGAACGGCGTTGCCCATCTGCGTCCGCTCAATCTGAAGACGGTCGCCGAGGCGATCGGCATGCACGAATCCACCGTCTCGCGGGTCACCTCCAACAAGTCGATCGGCACCAGCCGCGGCACGCTGGAGATGAAATACTTCTTCACCGCCGCGATTCCCGGCGCGGCGGGGGCCGCCGCCCATTCCTCGGAAGCCGTACGCCACCGCATCAAGCAGCTCGTCGATGGGGAAGCCGCCGACGTGCTCTCCGACGACGCTCTGGTGCAGCGTCTGCGCGACGAGGGCGTGGACATCGCCCGCCGCACCGTGGCGAAGTACCGGGAATCCTTGCGCATTCCCTCCTCCATCGAGCGCCGCCGCGCCCGGATGGCGCATGCTGGACGGTGAGGAAGGCGTCGCTCCGTCAAGGTCGGGGCGCCCTTCCTGAGAGATCCCGCATCGCCATTCCGGGGCCGCCCAGCGGACCCCGGATCTCAAGGCGCGCAACCCACCCGGGGCGCAGGAAGCCGGGCTTCAGGCACACCATCGCGGCCCTTCGTGAATGCCGGGTTCGCCCGCGGCACCTCGGAACGTTGCGGGCCTGAAACGGGGCTCCGACCTGCACGCGCCCCGTCTCCCGCGTCCTGCGCCGGCTCGGCTTCTCGTTGACTTGCCGAGTCCCGCTTTCTAACTCTCGAAGCCTCGGGAGGAGATCGGAGACATCAATGGCAGGTTTGCGGGTGACGGGGCATGGCCTCGATCTCGGAACGGCTCTGCGGGGCCGCGTCGAGGACCGGATGGCGGCGACGCTCGCGAAATACCTCGATCCTCATATGAGCGGCACCTGCACGGGCCATGTCACGCTCCGGCGCGACGGCGCCGCCTACCGCACCGATTGCGTGCTCCATCTCGCCACCGGCCTGACCTTGGAGGCCTCGGGCAACGCCCACGATGCCCATGCGAGCTTCGATCAGACCGCGGATCGGCTGGAGAAGCGCCTGCGCCGCTACAAGCACAAGCTCAAGGACCACGGCGCCGCGAGCCAGAACGGCGCCGCGATCGAGGCGGCCTACGCCGTCTTCGCCGCTCCAGAGGAGGATGTGGACGACGAGCCCGCCGAGGATGAGACGGAGACGGGCGAGCACCCGCCGGTCGTCGCCGAGAGCACCCGGACGCTGCGCCGCCAATCGGTCAGCGAAGCCGTCACCGCCCTCGACCTCACCGGCGCGCCGGTCGTGGTTTTCGTTCACGCTGGCACCGGGCGCATCAACGTCGTATATCGGCGCAGCGATGGCGCGATCGGATGGGTCGATCCTCCGGACGAGCGCGCCTGAGGCACGCCGCGTCCGAGGCGTCCTTTCCCGAGCGCCGGGCCGATCAACGGCCCGGATGCCTCGCATATGAGTGCGGAATCGATGGATGGATTCCGACTACAAGGCGTTTTGTCTTCATGCCGATCCTGGATTTTCTGAGTCAGGACGCCGTCGTCCCGTCGCTGCGCGCACGGGACAAGAAGCATGCGCTGCAGGAACTTGCCGCGCATTCGGCCCGGCATCTGCCGGACCTGTCGGAGCGCGACGTGTTCGAGACGCTGCTTCAGCGCGAGCGCCTCGGCTCCACCGGAATCGGTGACGGCGTCGCGATTCCCCACGGCAAGCTGACGCGGCTCAACAAGTTGTTCGGGCTCGTCGCACGGCTCGAGAAGCCGGTGGATTTCGATGCCCTCGACGGCCAACCGATCGATGTGGCGTTCCTGCTGCTCGCCCCGGAGGGGGCGGGAGCCGATCATCTCAAGGCTCTGGCCCAGGTCGCCCGCGTTCTGCGCGAGCCTGGCATGCTGGAGCGCATCCGCACCGCCCGCGACGCGACCGCGCTCTACGCGCTGCTCGCCCATGGTCCCACGACCCAGGCGGCCTGACATGAGCGTGACGACCCGCTCGGGCCTCGCGGCCTGCCTCCTCGTCGCGAGCCTCGCGCCTGCCCTTGCCCAGGGCGATGCGACCTGTGCCCGCGACGTGCTGGTGGCGAACTCGATGCAGCGCCAAGCCATCGACCAGTTGGAGAGCGCGGGCGAGGACGACGCGAGTCGCTGCCGGGTGTGGCGGCGCCACGTCGACACCATGCGCCGGATCGCAGGTGTCTACGGACGCTGCCTGTCGGGGCCGGAGCGTGGCGAACGGATCGGCCAGGTCCAGAGCAGCGAGAAGGAATTCAGCGGTCTCCTGCGCAGCCGCTGCAAGGGACTGTAATTCGACGTAACGGCGTGCTGGACCGGGCTTTACGAGCGTTCTTCCCGCCTGCGGCGTAACGCGACGCCCGTCGGCTGAAAAGCCGGCAGCCCGCCTCGTCCCGATTCCTCCAAACGGATTGCGCGACAACGCTCAAGCTCGGCTGGCCCCGCCTGCGAAATCGTGCATGATCGGCCGCCGCGCCGGCCTTCCGCGACACCGGATATCCGGTCCGGCGCCACATACGGAAAAACCCGCCCGGTGCCTGCTTTCCCCTTCACCGCCATCGTCGCCCAGGAGGAGATGAAGCGGGCCCTGCTGATTGCGGCGGTCGATCCGACGGTCGGCGGCGTCCTCGTCTTCGGTGACCGCGGCACCGGCAAGTCGACGGCGATCCGGGCCCTCGCCGCCCTTCTGCCGAAGATCCGCGCCGTCGTGGATTGCCCCTATTCCTGCTCACCCGATTCCCCGGCCAGCGACTGCCCGCATTGCGCGCAAGCGGGCGGCAAGGCACGGGGTAAGAGCCACACGATCCCGGTGCCGGTGGTCGACCTGCCGCTCGGCGCCACCGAGGATCGGGTGGTCGGCGCCCTCGATCTGGAACGGGCGCTGACACGGGGCGAGAAGGCGTTCGAGCCGGGCCTGCTGGCGCGGGCCAATCGCGGCTTCCTCTATATCGATGAGGTCAACCTGCTGGAGGACCACCTTGTCGACCTGCTCCTCGACGTGGCGGCCTCCGGCGTCAACACCGTCGAGCGGGAGGGCCTGTCGCTGCGCCATCCGGCCCGCTTCGTCCTGGTCGGCAGCGGCAATCCGGAGGAGGGCGAGCTGCGCCCGCAGCTCCTCGACCGCTTCGGCCTCGCCTGCGAGGTCGGCACACCCACGGAGATCGCCACGCGGATCGAGGTGGTGCGACGCCGCGATGCCTACGAGCGTGACCCGGACGGTTTCTGCGCCACCCATGCGGCATCCGAGCGGGCGTTGCAGAAGCGGATCGTCGCCGCCCGCGAGCGGCTCGGGACGGTCGCCGTCCCGGATGCGGTCCTGGAGGCGGCGGCGAAGCTCTGCCTCGCCCTCGGCACCGATGGGCTGCGCGGCGAACTCACCCTGATGCGCACCGCCCGCGCCCTCGCCGCCCTCGACGGTGCGGAGACGGCCGGCATCGACCATCTCCGTCAGATCGCGCCGAGCGCCCTGCGCCACCGCCTGCGCCGCAACCCGCTGGACGAGTCGGGCTCGACCGCCCGCGTCGCCCGCGCAGTGGCGGAAGTCCTTCCGGCGTAACGGGCTTCCAAAGGGATCATCCCTTGGGCGGGACCGGGCGAAGCCCGGTGAGGCGCTCAGTCCGCCGCGTCGATGTCCTTGTCGAGGATCAGCTTCGACTCGACCGTGGTGTCGGCCTTGAGCTGGTAGACCAGCGGGATACCGGTGGCGATCTCCAGGCTGGCGATGGTCTTGGTGGTCATGCCGTCGAGGACCATCACCAGGGCGCGCAGGGAGTTGCCGTGGGCGGCCACCAGCACCCGCTCGCCGGCCATGACGCGCGGCAGGATGGTCTGGATGTAGTAGGGCAGGACGCGGGCGGCGGTGTCCTTCAGGCTCTCGCCGCCGGGAGGGGGCACGTCGTAGGACCGGCGCCACTCATGCACCTGCGCGTCGCCCCAGCGCTCGCGGGCGTCATCCTTGTTGAGGCCGGAGAGATCGCCGTAATCGCGCTCGTTGAGGGCTTCGGAGCGAATCGTCTCGATACCGGACTGACCCATCTCTTCCAGGATCAGGGCGCAGGTGTTCTGAGCCCGCTTGAGATTCGAGGTGAAGGCCACGTCGAACTGCGAGCCCTGGGCCTTGAGCCAACGCCCGGCATTGCGAGCTTCCGAGACGCCGAGTTCGGTCAGGTCCGGATCGCGCCAGCCGGTGAACAGCTTCTTGAGGTTCCATTCGCTCTGGCCGTGGCGAGCGAGGACGAGCGTGCGCTCCATGGGAGGTCCATCTTGTTGGAAGATCGGGCAGGGCCGTTGCGGCGCTGCTTAGCAGAGCCCATGCCGACGCCCAAGCTCGCGCCGCCTCCCCAAAAAGGCCAGCCGCTACGGATGTCCTTCGCTGTCAGGCGACAGGTCCGCGCTCACAGCCCCAACACGTCGTCCATACTGTAGAGGCCCGGAGGCTGGTCGAAGGCCCATTGCGCGGCCTTCAGGGCCCCGCGGGCGAAGATCGCCCGGTCCTCGGCGTGATGGGAGAGGGTGATGCGCTCGGAGGGGCCGGCGAAGATCACGCTGTGATCGCCGACGACCGTGCCGCCGCGCAACGTCGCGAAGCCGATATCGCCGGGCCGGCGGGCCCCGGTATGGCCATCGCGGGTCGAGACGCGGGCGTCGGAAAGCGCCACGTCGCGCCCTTGCGCCGCCGCCTCGCCGAGCAGCAGGGCGGTGCCGGAGGGAGCATCGACCTTCATGCGGTGGTGCATCTCCAGTACTTCGATGTCGAACTCTTCACCCAAGGTTGCCGCAACCTTGCGCACGAGGCCGGCCAGCAGGTTGACGCCGAGCGACATGTTGCCCGAGCGTACGAGGCGGGCGTGGAAGCTCGCCGCCTTCAAGCGCTCCAGGTCGTCCTCCGAGAAGCCGGTGGTGCCGATGACGTGGACGATGCGCGCCTGAGCGGCGAGTTCGGCGAAGGCCACCGTGGCGGCGGGCGCCGTGAAGTCGAGCACCCCGTCGGCGGCCACGAACAGCGGCAGCGGATCGTCCGTGACGGGCACGCCGAGCTCGCCGATTCCCGCGAGCAGCCCGGCGTCCTTGCCGAGAACAGACGAGCCCGTCCGCTCGACGGCACCGTGCAGGGTGCAGCCCTCGGCCTCGGCCACCGCGCGGATCAGCATCCGGCCCATGCGCCCCTCGGCGCCCACGACGATCAGCTTCATGATGTCCAGTGCCCGTTCCGGCCGTGGCGAGCGGCCCCGTCCGCGTGCTTCTAGAACCGCGTCGGAGGCACTTGCAATCGCGATTGGGCCTCCACCCCGCCGCGCGTGCGGTGGGACCTGGACATTCCCGTCAGCGCCGGTCGAACGGCGCCGCCGCATGCGTCGCGAAGATCGGGCTCGCCCGTAGGCGGAACGAGACGCCCGAGCCAAGCACTCAGCCGCGATGGGCGGCGGCGATCAGCGGACCCAGGACATCCGCCACGCCATTCACGGTGATCTGCGTGCCGACGCAGAGGAGCAGGAAAGCCGAGAGCCGCCCGAGCACCCGCGCCCGGACCGGACCGATCAGAGTGACGACCCGGTCGGCGGAGCCGTAGGCGAGGCGGACCATTCCGGCGATGGCGACCGCCGCGAGCGAGGCGCCGATATAGAAGCCGATCCGGTCCGGCCCCTCCGCCGGGCGGTTGGCACCGAGGGCGATGGCGACCGCGATGGTGCCGGGCCCGGTGGTGAAGGGGAGGGTGAGGGGAAAGAAGGCGACCTCGGCCAAGCCCTCGCTGCGCCCGTCGCCGCTGCCCGGGCCGATTCCTCGGCCCGGCTCCGGTCCGGCCTCGGCTTGCCGGCGCGCTTCCCGCGCTTCGGGCGCCGAGAGCAACGTCCAGGCGGAGGCCGCGACCACGAGGCCGCCGGCGATGCGGAGCGCCGCCAGGGAGACACCGAAGAAGTTGAGGATCGGCGCGCCGGCCCAGAGGGCCGCGAGCATCACGAGGGCGGCGTAGAAGCCGATCCGGCGGGCGAGTTCGGCCCGCTCCGCCGCGCTGCGCTCCGCCGTCACCTGCGCGAAGATCAGGGCCGAGCCGACCGGATTGACGATGGAGAACAGGCCGGAGAGCGCGAGCAGGAAGCTCGTGAGGGCGATGTCGGGGCTCATCGGGCAGTCTCGGAGAATGGCTCGGCGGGGGTCTTGCGCGGCGGCGGCCCCGGCGGCAAGCGGGGCGCGCGGCCTCAGCCGGGCTGGCCGGCCGGGACGAGGACGCGGGCGGGGACGCGGGCTTCCAGGCGGCGCACCTGCCGCACGGTGACCGGGCGGTAGAGCTGCTTGGTGGCGTCGACCACGTGCAGCCCGGCGAAGGGGAGGGCGAGGCCGGTGCCGAGCCGCTCCCAGGCGCCGGCGGTGCCGAGCCAGAACCGGCTGCGGATCGGCGGCATGTACAGGGCCTCGGCCCAGCCCTCCGGTGAGAACAGGGTCTGGCGCATCAGCCGCCCGAGCTGCGAGCGGCTATAGGGCTGCCCGTGCCCGAAGGGCGTCGCATCGCGCCGCGCCCAGACGCCGGTGCGGTTGGGGACGACGAGGATCAGCCGCCCCCCCGGCGTCAGCACCCGCCAGACCTCCGAGAGCAGCTCACTCGGGCTCTCGACCGCCTCCAGGGCGTGGACGAGGATCACCCGGTCGACCGCAGCTTCGGGCAGGGGCAGCATGGTGGGATCGGCCAAAGCCGTCACCGAGCGCCCGCTGGAGGGCCAATTCACCACCCCCTGGGTCGCCGGCATGAAGGCGAGGGTGCGCTCGGCGATGACGTGGACCGGGCCGAGATAGGGAGTGACGTAGCCGAGCCCGAGCACGCGCAGACCCGAGACCGAGCCCAGGAAGCCGTGGATCGTACGGGCGACGACGCGATGGGTGACGACGCCGAGGGGGCTGGCGTAGAAGGCGCGCAAGTCCGTGACGTCGAGGCGCATCGGGTGGGGTGCCGGCACGACCGATCCTTCGCGGGAAACGGGGACGACGCGCTCGCGGGACGCCCGGAACCCGCCCCCGGCACGGCGGGCGCCCCCGCGAGAGACCATCCATTCGGCATCAATGGGGATCGAAGCCGCATCCGGCAAGCGCGGCGCGCCCAAGGATGTGGACGGGATGCGCAACCGGGACCGACGCGGTTTGCCGCCGAAGCCGACGGCACGGCCGGGGCCGGCGGACGGAACCGGGCGCGGCGTCGCGCGGTTCCCAGGCCACGCCCGGCCGAGCTTGGCGCGGCGCGGGGCTCGGTTCGGCGCGAAGGGCCGCTATTCTGTTGGCCCGAATCGGCCGATCACCGCCTGACGAGGGAACGGCGCCGGCCGCCCCCCACACGTGACGGGAGTTTCTCCGATGCCGAATGCCGCCCCCGAGATCCGAACCTTCCTGTGCCGGAGCGACAATATCGGCGTGCTGATCCGCGATCCCGGCACCGGGGCCTGCGCCGCCATCGACGTGCCGGAGGCCGCCCCGGTGTTGGCGACTCTCGAGGCCGAGGGCTGGCGGCTCACCGATATCCTCGTCACCCACCGCCACGCCGATCACATCGAGGGTATTCCCGAAGTGGTGGAGCGCACGGGCGCCCGCGTCACCGCGCCGGAGAAGGCGCGCGCGGCGGTACCGGGGGCTGCCCGCTACATCGGCGAGGGCGACCGCGTCACCGTCGGCGGGCTGGAGGCCACGGTGTGGGAGACGCCGGGGCATTGCGCCGACCATATCACCTACCATTTCGGCGAGGCCCGCATCGTCTTCTCCGGAGACACCCTGTTCACCCTCGGCTGCGGCCGGGTCATGGAGGCCGAGCCGGCCACCCTGTGGCGATCGCTGGTCCGCTTCCTCGACCTGCCGGGCGAAACCGCGGTCTATAGCGGCCACGACTACGTGCTCTCGAACGCCCGCTTCGCCCTCGCCGCCGAACCCGAGAACGCCGCCCTCCAGGCCCGCGCCGCCGAGGCCGAGAGGCTGGCGCAGGAGGGCCGCTTCCTGATCCCCTCGACGATCGGCACGGAGAAGGCGACGAACCCGTTCCTGCGCGCGGGCGAGCCTGCGCTGGCCCGCGCCGTCGACCTGCCCGAGGGTACCGACCCGGCTCAGGTCTTCACCGCCCTTCGGGCCTGGAAGAACCGGTTCTGATGCAGGACCGCCGGGGAGCGGTCGGATTACGCGCGATTGCCCCCGACCTGTGCTCTGGCGGACCTTGCCTTCGCGGCGGGCTCGTGGGAATCGAACGGGGCGGTCCCGCATTGCAACACGGCCGCTCGTCCGCGTAGCCTTGCCGAAAGGCCGGTTCCCTTGCCCACCCTGTTCCGCTTCCTCGCCACGATCGCGATCCTCGCGGGGCTGGTCTTCGCCGGGATGTTCGCGCTGGCGACCTTCGTCCAGCCGACCCAGCGGGAGATGAGTGTGACCATCCCGAACACGAAGCTGCAGCCGGGCAACCGATGAGCGCGACCCCGTCGCCCGAGGCGGCGCGGGAGAACTGGGCGCGGGACTATCTCGATATGCTCGCCGCCGAGCGGGGCGCGGCGGCCAACACGCTCGCGGCCTACCGGCGCGATCTCGACGATTATCTCGGCTACTTGGCGGAGCAGAGCCTTGCGCCGACCGAGATCGAGGCGGAGGACGTGCGGGCCTACATCGCCGATCTGGAGCCGCGGGGCCTGAAGGCCTCCTCGGCGGCGCGGCGGCTGTCCTGCATCCGCGGCTTCCACCGCTTCCTCTACGCGGAAGGGTTCGCCGAGAGCGACCCGACCGCGCCGGTCGCCTCGCCGCGCCGCACCAAGGGCCTGCCCAAGATCCTGTCGGTGGCGGAGGTCGATCGGTTGCTCGCCGTCGCCCGGGAGCGGGCCGAGGCTGCCGGCGGTACGGGGCGCGACACCGGAAGCGGAACGGCGCCCGCCGCCGAGAATCGGGCCGAGGCGCGCGCGGCCCTGCGGATGCTGTGCCTGCTCGAACTCCTCTACGCCACGGGCCTGCGCGTCTCGGAACTGATCGCCCTGCCGCGCAGCGCCGCCGCGAGCCGGGAGCGCTACCTCGTGGTGAAGGGCAAGGGCGGGCGCGAGCGCTTGGTGCCGCTCACCGACCTCGCCCGCGCGGCCATGGCCGCCCACGCGGCGCGGCTGCCCGGCGACGGCCCCTGGCTGTTTCCCGCCGACAGCGAGAGCGGCCACCTCACCCGGCAGGCCTTCGCCCGCGATCTGAAGACCGTTGCCGCCGCCGCCGGCCTGCGGGCCGACCGGGTCAGCCCGCACGTGCTGCGCCACGCCTTCGCCAGCCATCTGCTCCAGAACGGCGCGGATCTGCGGATCGTGCAGGAATTGCTCGGCCACGCCGACATCGCGACGACCCAGATCTACACCCACGTCCTCGACGAGCGCCTGAAGGGCATGGTGCGCGACCTTCACCCGCTCAACGATGCGCCGGAGGACGAATCCCCGTCGCCCGAGTTGTCATCGGGCTCCGCATGTTAAAAACCGCGAGCATTCGCACTGGATGCGAAACGTTTTGAACTGCTAGGCTAATCCGGGGCCGACGCGGCCCGCGCCGCACCGTTCAAGGGCCACGATGCGCCTCGATGTGCCGACCCTGTTTCTGATGACGGTGGCCGTCACGTTCGTGGTCGGCGTGCTGTTTCTTTTGTCTTGGAGCCAGACACGGCGCGAACGCGCTCTCGCGATCTGGGGCATCGCTCATCTGCTCGGAAGCGGGGCGTCCTGCATGCTGGCCCTGCGGGGCGTGATTCCCGATCCCGTCTCGATCGGCCTCGGCAATGCCGTGATGATCGGCGCCTACGGCCTGATCTGGAGCGGTGTGCGCGCCTTCGAGGGGCGCAGCCCGCTGATCGGCTGGGCGGTCGCGGGCGGACTCGCCTGGGGCGTGGCCTGTCTGGTGCCGGCCTTCTACGGCTCCCTGCCGGCCCGCATCACTCTCGCCTCCACGAGCGCGGGTCTCTACTGCGCGCTCGGGGCGTGGACGACCTGGCATGGCCGCGGCGAGCCGCTCGTGTCGCGCTACCCGGCGGCCGTGCTGCTCGCGACCTATGCCGGCCTCTACTTCATCCGCATCCCGCTCAGCCTCGTCTACCCGCCGCCGGCCATCGTGCCGGGTTCCGACTCACCGTGGTTCGCCGCGCTCTGCTTCGTGGGCACGCTCTACGCGGTCGCCGTCGCCTTCGTGCTGATGGCCCTGACCAAGGAGCGGGCCGAGCGCGAACAGAGGATCGCCGCCGAGACCGACGCGCTCACCGGCGTCGCCAGCCGCCGGGCCTTCGTCGGCCGGGCGGAAGCGTGCCTCGCCACCCGCTCCGCCGCCCTGCTTCTGCTCGACCTCGATCACTTCAAGGCGATCAACGATGCGTACGGGCACAGCGTCGGCGACGCCGTGCTCACCGCCTTCTGTCACGCCGCCGAACCGATGCTGCCGCGAGGTGCCGTGTTCGGCCGTCTCGGGGGTGAGGAATTCGCCTGCCTGCTGCCCGAGACCGGCCCGGCCTTGGCTGCCCGGTTCGCCGAGGGGGTTCGCGACTCGGTCGGCCGCATCGCGCATGCCGATTATCCGGACCTCAAGGTCAGTGTCAGCATCGGCATCGCCACCGGGCGAGCGGGGAGCGTCCTCGACGACCTGCTGCGCCGGGCCGACGGGGCGCTCTACCAAGCCAAGGATGGCGGCCGCGATCGCGTGATGGTCGCCCGCGAGCCGGCCTTCGGCCTCGCCGCCTGATTTCGGATCGATCTCAACCACATCCCCATCCGAGTGTCGCCGTCGCATGGCCGAGCTTCGCGCCGCCGCTTATGATCGGCGCGGAAGAAGGGCGCGTCGGCGCCGGGAGGGGACGATGCGGGGGACGGTGGCGCAGTGGGCGGGCCGCGCGGCTTTGGCCTGGCTCTGTCTCGGCGCGGCCCGAGCCGAGACGCCCTCCCTCGATGCCCGCGTCGAAGCCCTGCTCGCCCGGATGACGCTGGAAGAGAAGGCGGGCCAGCTCAACCTGATCTCGAACGAGCCCTTGAGCGATCCCGGCGCGATCCGGCGCGGCGAGGTCGGGGCGGTGATCAATTTCAGCAATGCCGGGCTCGCCGCCGAAGCCGATGTCGCCGCCCGCGCCTCGCGGCTCGGCATCCCGCTGCTCGTCGGTCTCGACATCGTCCACGGTTACCGCACGGTCTTCCCGCTGCCGCTCGGCCTCGCGGCGAGCTTCGACGCGGGCCTCGTGCGCCGGGCCGCCGCCGCCATGGCCCGGGAATCGGCGAGCGTCGGCATCAACTGGACCTTCGCGCCGATGGCGGATGTCGCCCGCGACCTGCGCTGGGGCCGTGTGGTCGAGGGGCTCGGCGAGGATCCGTGGCTGACCGGGCGGCTCGCCGCGGCACAGGTCGAGGGGTTCCGCGACGGTGGCTTGGCCAGCACCCTCAAGCATTTCGCGGGCTACGGCGCCGTGCTCGGCGGGCGCGACTACGACGCGACCTTCGTGGCCGGGACCGAACTTTACGATCTCCACCTGCCGCCGTTCCGCGCCGGGATCCGGGCCGGTGCGGATGCGGTGATGACGGCGCTTACCGCCCTCAACGGCGTCCCCACCACCGCCGATGCCGGGCTGATGACCGGCATCCTCCGGCGGCAGATGGGCTTCTCGGGTCTCGTCGTAGCCGATTGGCAGGCGATCGCGAGCCTCGTGAAGCACGGCGTTGCCCGTGATGGGGCGGAGGCCACCCGCAAGGCCATGCTCGCCGGCGTCGACATGGACATGACGAGCGGTCTCTATCTGCGTCACCTGCCGGAGGAGGTTCGGGCCGGCCGCATACCGGAAAGCGCCGTCGATGCGGCGGTGCGGCGGGTGCTGCGCCTCAAATTCGGCCTCGGCCTGTTCGATCGCCCCGTGATCGACCCGGCGCATGCGGAGGGCCGCCTGCTCCTGCCCGAGACCCGGCGGATCGCCCGCGAGGCGGCCCGCGCGAGCCTCGTCCTGCTGCAGAACCGCGAGGACGTCCTGCCGATCGATCCCAAGCGTGTGCGGCGGATCGCGGTGGTCGGTCCTTTCGGCGACGCGGCTTGGGATCAGGTCGGCCCCCACGAGGGCAACGGCCAGCCGCACGACACGGTCACGATCCTCGCCGGGCTGCGCGAGCGTGCGGCCTCCGCCAGCATCGAGGTCGTGTTCGCGGAGGGCTGCGGGCGGGTCTGCACGGAGCGGACCGGCTTTGCCGCGGCGGTGGAAGCGGCGCGGAGGGCCGACCTCGTCGTGGCGGTGATGGGCGAGCCGCGCGACCGATCGGGGGAGGGCTCCTCGACGGCCTATCTGAACTGGCCCGGCCTGCAGCACGATCTCCTTGCCGCCGTGGCCGAAGCCGGTACGCCGGTGGCGCTCGTGGTGTTCGGCGGACGCCCGACCGAACTCGGGGCCGCGCCGGAACGGGCACAGGCGATGCTGATGGCCTGGATCCCCGGCACGGAGGGCGGCCCGGCCATCGCCGAGACCCTGTTCGGGGACGCCAACCCCTCGGGCAAGCTGCCGGTGTCCTGGCCCCGCACGGTCGGGCAGATGCCGCTCACCTACGACGTGTTGCCGGGTGGCCGGCCCCATCTGCCGGGCAGCCGCTGGACCATGGGCTACGCCGATGAATCGCCGCTGCCGCTGTTCCCGTTCGGCTACGGCCTGTCCTACACCCGGTTCGACTACGGCGAGCCGGAGGTGCTGACGCCGAAGGTGGGCGTCGGCGACCGCTACGACGCGATGCTCGAAGTCCGCGCCCCCGTCACCAATATCGGTCCGCGGTCCGGCCGGGCGGTGGCCCAGCTCTATCTCGGGCAGCCGGTGGCGGCGCGCAGCCGCCCGAAACGCCTGTTGAAGGGTACGGTGATCCTCGATCTCGCCTCCGGCGAGACGGGAACCGCCCATTTCCGCATCCCGGCGCGCGACCTCGGCTATCACGAGGCGGACGGCACCCTGGTCGTCGAGGCCGGCGATTACCGCGTCGCCATCGGCGGGGATTCCGCCACCGCCCGCAGCGTCGGCTTCACGGTCGAGACCGGGTGGCGCGGCCCTCCGGGCGGCGATCAGGCGCAGCGCTGACCATTCTCCGCAAGGGACAAACGCACCCGTCCCTCAGGGCCCGCCGCACGGCGCTTCCTCCGGGATGCAAGCGCTGCATGATCTCGCCGCCTCCCTCGAACGGAGCCGCACGTGTCGCCTCGCTGGACCCAAACCGGATTCCCTCCGGGGCACAGGGAAGGGACATGTGGCTGCGGTGCTCTCGGCGGCGGCGCAGGCGCCTGAGCGAAGTTCCGCCGCGGTCGGACCGGGGCGGTCCGATCAGATCCGAAAACCGCGCCGCTCCCGCGCATCGTCATGGGCTGCCGGGATCCCGGACAGCACGCGGATCGGATGCGTATGGACGATGCAGAGACCTTACGGCGTCGGAGTCCCCCCTGCAGACGGCATGGGTCCACCGTGCCCAGAGATCCGTGTTCTGGCGATCAATCGCTTCCTGGCGCTTTCGCCCGGTGGTCATCATGGCTTTGACCTGTGCGGCCCACTCGTCGCTCGCCGTGGCGCGCTGTTCGGGCATGACGACGGACGGCGCCTCAGCGTCCTGCACCCTGTCGGGGACGGCCGTCACGAGCCATAGCGAAATCTGAACGACGACCCCCATCTCCATCTGGGGGAAGCAAAGTGGATATAGCTACGGATCCGATCGCCCCCAAGTGTCAGCGCGGGTATTCTTCCCCATTGGAATACCAATTGATATCATACAATGGAAAATAAAATATCTGTTGTTACAGCTTTTGATGTGACTACGTAGAAACACATCTACGGATGAACGGAGCTTCATCGATTTGCTTCGGGATTGGCGGAGGACCGTGCGAACCTGGACCGTTGCCAGCCGAGACGGCGAGGGAACAGCCGATCATGGCCCCATTCTCCGGTAGTCCTCCGGCTTCCGGCCCGCACCCATCCTCGACGAGGCGCCGCACGACCCCATTCCCACGCGGCGTCAAGCAACGCTCACCATCCTGCACATCACAAACACGATCCCGCGCTCTCCGTGGCACCGTTAAAGTATAAATTGGTTACTTATTTATTAACTCGATCCGAGATATGCGGTAAAATTCATACTAATACGCTATCGCCGCTCCAAATCGTAAAATTTTCAGCGAAATCGCTTTCTATAATCCGCGCAATACTGAATAGATGCTCCGGCAACGGGCAGGCGCCCACGGATATGGGGAGCATCCAATGGCGACGTTCAACGGCAGCGATAAGGACGATATCTTCAACGGCTCGGACGAAGACGATAACTTCAATGCTGGCGAAGGAAACAATACGATTTTTGCCGGTGCCGGGCGCAATACCATCAATGCCGGATCCGGAAACGATACGATCGTCGCTCTGAACGGTGACGATCAGATTAATGCCGGCGAAGGCAACAACACGATCGATGCGGGGAATGGTGCGAACCAAGTGAACACTGGTTCGGGAAACGACACGATCGTGACCGGTTCGGGTGACGACCAGATCAATGCCGGCAACGGCGACAACCTGATCCGGGCCGGCGACGGTCGGAACACGATCAACAGCGGGTCCGGCGCCGACCGCATCACCGCGGGTTCGGGCGACGACCAGATCAATGCCGGCGAAGGCAACAACGTCATCGACGCCGGCCACGGCCGGAACACGATCAACACCGGGTCCGGCGCCGACCGCATCACCGCGGGTTCGGGCGACGATCAGATCAATGCCGGTGAGGGCAACAACATCGTCGATGCCGGCGGCGGCTCCAATCGGGTCAACGCGGGTGCCGGACACGACATCATCACGGCCGGTGCCGGCAACAACGAGATCTATGCCGGCGAAGGGAATAACACCGTCACGGTCGGCAACGGCACCAACCGCCTTTATACCGGTTCCGGCGCCGATGTGATCACCACCGGATCCGGCAACGACACGATCTACGCGGGCGGCGGCAACGACCGCGTGACCCTCGGCGGCGGCTCCGATCTTGTCTATCTCGGCGAGGGCAACGACCTCGTGCGGATGACGCTGGCCCAGAGCAAGGGCGGCGCTCATATCGATCTCTGGGGCGAGGGCGGATCGGACACCCTGCAGTTGGTCTTCACTGCCGCGGAAGCACAGGATGCGGCGGTTCTCGACGACATTCAGGGTTTCAAGAAGCATCTGGCCGGTGACGGCAACTGGATGTACCAGTTCAAGACCCTCGATCTCGCCGCCCGTCAGTTCGAGAAGCTCGATCTCGTCGCCCCCGTCCTCGCGGCCGCCGACACGGTCACCACCACGGAGGACGCCGCGGTCAAGATTCAGGTGCTGGCCAACGACAAGGATCTGCTAGCTGCCGACAACGCGGCTCTGCACG
The DNA here is from genome assembly GCF_022179765.1 of Methylorubrum suomiense. Classification (GTDB taxonomy): domain Bacteria; phylum Pseudomonadota; class Alphaproteobacteria; order Rhizobiales; family Beijerinckiaceae; genus Methylobacterium; species Methylobacterium suomiense. The sequence continues at coordinate 61,872 of NZ_BPRE01000006.1, forward strand.
TCACCGAGGTGCTCGCCGCGGGTCTCAAGGGGACGGTCACGATCGGCCAGGACGGGCTGAGCCTCAGCTACGATCCGGGTCAGGCACTCCAGTCGCTGAGGGCCGGCGAGCAGACCGACATGACCTTCCAGTACAAGGTCGCCGACGATCAAGGCTTCGTCGACACCGCCTCCGTCACCGTGACGGTCACGGGCCTCAACGACGCCGCCGTCATCGGCGGAACCGCTACGGGCGCGGTCAAGGAAGACGGTATCCTCGCGGCGGCGGGCAAACTCAGCATCACCGACGTGGATACCGGCGAAGGCTACTTCGTAGCGCACGACGCCGCCCACGCGCTCAAGGGGGCCTTCGGCGCCCTCACGATCGATGCCAACGGGAACTGGTCCTACAGCTTGGACAATGGGGCGGCGAACGTGCAGGCCCTCACCGCGGGTCAGCACGTGAGCGACACCATCGCCGTCACATCCCTGGACGGCACCAGCCATAACGTCGTCATCGATGTCGCCGGCGCGAACGAAACCCTTCTCGCCTTCGGATTCGAGAGCGGCTTCGGTGACTGGCAGACCCTTGGATCGGCCAGCCTCGTGACGACGCGAGCGACCGAAGGGACGCATTCGGCCATGCTGGGAGGGAACGGTGCCAGCGCCGCGCAACTGGAGAAGTTCCTCGGGCTCGACGCGGGCAAGCTGTCCCAGATCGGCGGAAACACCGTTACGAACGGCTCCGCCATGAAGGAAACGGTTCATCTCGAAGCGGGCCAAACCCTCAGCTTCGACTTCTACTTTGATGGAAACGACTACCTTCCCTACAACGACTTCGCCTTCGTCCAGGACCCGGACGGGCACATCTCTCAGCTGTCCAATATCGCGACCGTCGGCACCAACGGGGACAGCGGCTGGCTGACCCACAGCTTCACCGCCCAGCACACGGGCGATTTCACGATCGCGGTCGGCGCTGTGAATGTTCTGGACACCGCCGGTTCGCCGATCCTGTACATCGATCACGGTCTGATCGTCTGACGGTCCGCCGCAGGCGGTCCCGCGAAGCGAAGCCGTCCCGTGATCGCCCCAGGTGATCACGGGACGGCTTTCGCCATGGGGTCGGTCGGCGAGCGGAGCGCGCAGGTTTGTCGGCAGCCCTTCGAAGTTAATCCGGCTCTCCATGTGCGTCGAGGCACGTCACGCCGGTTCGGTCGCACCTATATTGGTCTTACGCAAGACGAAGAGATATCGGATGGCCCGATATCACCGCGTAAGGAGTTGTTTAAACCTCATGAAAACCCGTATCGCCGCCGCCATCGCTGCCTTTGCTCTTGGCGTTGCTGCTCCGGCCTCGTCCGCTCTGGCTTTCGACTACAGCGCTCCTGCGAGCCGCTACAGCTCGACCCTGCCCCACGACGTGACGACCACGGGCTCGATCACCAGCTCCGATGGCCCGCTCTACGACCGCTGCCCGATGAGCTCGGCGGCCGAGGGCAATGCCAATCAGCAGCACTTCCCGACCAAGCAGTACGGTCAGGTCTCGGGCGGCTACCGCTGCTGATCGACCACCGGGAGATGGGAAGTCACATGCTGAAAGCGTTTTCCTACGCCATGATCGGCGTCTTCGTCTGCGGTGTCGCCATGACGGTGGTCGGCTCCGCCAACGTCCTCATGGGTCTCTGACGACGCTGTCGCAGACCTGAACGGTGGACGGCGGGGCGCAAGCTCCGCCGTTCAATTGCGCGTCCCGGCGACGCGGCGCGTCCGGCGTTCTGCCTTGCGCGTCGCCGTCTCACGCAGATGATGCTCGATGGCGTCGTTGGCGCGCCCGCGCATCTGTCGGATCGACTCGACATCGTCGAAGGTGTCGGGGAAGCGGCGGGCCAGCCAGAGATAAGCGCTGGCGAGCTTGACCGTCCGCTCTTGATAATCGAGTTCGCCCGCCATGCTGGCGCGCAGCGCGGGGACGGTGGTGCCGATGGCGCGGGCCTGACTCCAGCGCTCGAGCATCCCCATGGCGATCTCGTCGCGGCGATTGATCGGACAGACCGAGAAGATGAATTTCTCCTCGATCGGCAGGCGCGCGCGATCGACCGTGCGCGCGACCTCCAAAATCTCTTCCAGGGCCGAGGGCTGGAACGGCGAGCCCGCGTAGAAGGTGGCCCGCGCGAAATGCGTCATCACCTCGTAGAGGCTGCTCGTCCGCATCTCCTCCGCCACGGATCGAATGGCGGTCAGGTCCGGCCGCACGAAGAAGCGCATGTCCGCGGCGGGCGCCGTCGGCGCACCCGACAAGGCGAGGCGGATCGGCTCCAGGGCGGTCGGCTCGGTGGCCGCCACGTAGCCGATTTCTTGGTGGCCGTAGCGCCCCGCCCGGCCGGCGATCTGCCGGATTTCGGAATTCGTGAGGGCGCGCTCCGCGGTGCCGTCCCATTTGCGCACCGCCGAGAAGACGATCCGCTTCAGGGGCCCGAGGTTGAGGCCCATCCCGATCGCGTCGGTGGTGACGAGGACGTTGGCCTCGCCCGACCGGAACCGCGCCGCTTCGGCGCGGCGCACCTCGGGCGACAACGCGCCGTAGATCGTGGCGACCCGGTGCCCGCGGGCCACCAGGATCTCGCGGTTCTCGTGCACGGCGCGACGGGAGAAGGCCACCACGGCATCGCCCGGCTCGACCGTCTCGAGGGGACTCGCCTCTTCCTGGAGCAGGAGGGGCGACTTGCGCTCGAAGGGGATCACTTCCAGCGACTCGTTGGCCGCCTCGGCCGCGCGGCGCACGTAAGACAGGGCGTCATCCGACCCGCAGACGATGACGGTCCTGGCCGGGACACCGAACAGGGCGTTCGTCCACGCCCAGCCGCGATCCGGATCCGAGAGCATCTGGATCTCGTCGATCACGGCGACATCGATCGGCCGGGTCAGATCGGCGGTCTCGATCGTCCGGGCCGTATGGGTCGGGTCGATCTCGCCCAGAACCTCCTCGCCCGTGACCATGCCGGCCCGCAGACCGCGCTCGCGCAGCGCCTCGAAGTTCTCCAGGGCGAGAAGGCGCAGCGGAGCCAAGTAGGCGCCGGTGGGTGCTGCCGTCAGCGCCTGAAGGGCCGCGTAGGTCTTGCCGGAATTGGTCGGCCCCATATGGAAAAGGATGCGCCGGTTCAGGCGCCGCGCCGCACCGAACTTCTCGATATAGGCGCCGAACCCGACCCGATCCCGAAGAAGGCGAAGGCGAGAGCCCTCGCGCGCGACGGCCTTGGCCCGTTGGCGAACCGGGGTCAGGGCATCGGTGAGAGAGCGCGCGAGCTTCGGACCGTAGCGGAATTGGCGGGATCGCAGCGAGCGGTCCATATGCGCGATATAAGCTGCGGCGTCGCCGCCGACGTCGCGCAGATCGGCGAGGATCTGGCTCCTCAGCCGGTCGATCGGCTTGCGCAGGGCCTGAACGATCTCGTGCTCCGTTCCGGCAAGGGCGGCCCGCAGGGCGTCGATGCGATCGGTCGGATCGTTGCGCCGGGCCATCCCGGCTAGGATCTCGGCTGCCTCGCGTTCCGGAGCCGCCTCCACTCGCACATCCATGCGGCCGGCATCGAGCAGCGGAATCGCGATACGGAGGCTCCAGGTGATGCCGTGATCCTTCGCGACCGCCGCTTTGAGGGAGGGCAAAGCCTGCTTGAGCGCGGGAATCCCGGTCTCGGCGAAGGCGCGCGCCGCCGCCATCTCGCGCAAAGCCCGCGCGACCCGCTCATCCTCGACTGCCGCGCCGAACTCGGGCAGTTCGAGGGTGGCCCGCAGCGCTTCGAGGTCGACGCTTTTCGGCGACAGGCCGAGGCGCCCGATCGATTCGATCAGGCTCTCGATCGTCGGGTGCAGGCGCTTGCGGGCCATCGATACGGTCTCGGCTGAAACGGACAATGCGGGACGCTCGGCCTTCCTCACGTCCGCATCGAGATCAGGCGACCAACTCGTTCGACGGACAGGAAGTTCGGCATCGCCGCCTCCGCTCGACGATAGCAGGCCTCGATCGCCACCGCCCGTCGATCCTGATGCCGAAATCCGCCACCGCGGGGGTCATCCGGGGGAACCGGTGTCGCGGCAGGCTCCACCGAACCGCGCTCCGGACGGCTGCTCGGTGGACGTGCGCTTGCACCCAAATCGCGATGTAGACGCGTTCGCTCTTCTGGCGAGCCGTTCATGAAATCTTCGAGCGCATCGCGGTCGCGCGTTGGAGATCCAGGCTGGTTTTCCGTCCATGCCCTCCTACAACTCAGCAAGGCGCACTGCGCTCGGGGACCGTTCATGCCGATGCGCTCTGTGATGTTTGGCTTGTCCGTATTGGCGCTTGTCGCGAGTTCGGCCCATGCGCAGCAGCCGACGGGCCAAATGGAGGTGGACTGCTCACGATTCACGCACAATCCGGACGGATCGTGGAGTGTGAAGCAGCCCCTCGAACTCTTCAGCGAGACCGGTCGCGTCCGCATCTCCCCCGGACCGCCGTTCAAGCCCGGCATGTCGTTCGGGGGGCTCGACATCGCCAGAATGCTCGACGAGCAGTGCCGATAGGCGAATCCTCGTCCGGCACCCGTAAGACCGGCCGCAGATCGGCCTCACCATCCCCGTTGGGATCGGGCCGGGCTTTCCCTCATCGGGGACGCTCGATCGACGACGCTGCGGCATCCTTCCTGGCTCTGGTCCTGGCTTTCTTGACGCTCGCCAACAGGATCGCTGTCTGCACCGCCGCCCGCATCAGGACCGGATTGGTTTGTGGCCGGGTCATCAATCTGCTCGCCCAGCCATGTTGTGCGACGGCGGCGGCCAGATCCACCGTGTAGCCCGCAGCAATCGGATGCGCCGACGTATCGGGCGTCGCGAGATACGTCTCGACAGCCGTTCTCACCTGCTCTTCGGTGACGGTCTTGGCCTTGAAGAGATCGCCGACGGTCAGAGAAACGGCCATTCCTCGCGCCTCCGTGCCGGTCGTGGTTGTCGCGACGGGACCGGGCGTACCGAAGGCGATCGGCCACCCCCGTTCCGCGGGGCAGGGCGCAGGGCCCGGCGGGCGAGTGCTCCAGCCCGCGTCACCGGCCGTGACGGCCCGCGACCTCTGACGCACGAAGCATCAGCGTCGGCCCGGTGATGCGAAGGAACCGGTGCGTGAGCATAGGTCGTACGGAAGGGTCGCATCACCGGCGAAGCCCGTGGGAATGTTCCGCGAACGACGACACGTCGCTGCGTTTCAGGCTATCTGGTTGTCTACGACATCTGGAGCGCTATCAATATGAACTCTTCTGCCGGTATCGGGTCCCTTGCCATTGACCTCAAGCTCGGTGGAACGATGCGGATCGGTTCGACGGCCTTTCCGGTGAGCGACCTGATCGTGATGCTCGACGCCATCCAGCAGACGGGATCCATCAAGGGCTTCGCCGAGACCCTCGGGATGTCCTACCGCGCGGCCTGGAACCGGTTGCAGACATACGAGGCGGCGATCGGCCAGCCGCTCGTTCGAAAGACCCAGGGTCAAGGCTCAGAACTCACGGAGTTCGGGACCACGTTGGCGGACGCCTTCGAATCGGCGGTGGCGGGCTTGGACGCGAGCCTGGAGCGCGAGACCCGCGCCATCGCGTACCGGCTGCGCCGCCTGCTCACCGGTCGCGTCGGCGCTCTCGCCCTCGCCGCGAGCCACGATCCGCTGCTCATCGCGTTGCTGCACGATCTTCCATCCGAACACGGGGAGATCGAAATGTCGGTGATGGGAAGCAGTGCGGCGGTGCGGCTTCTCCTGGCCGGGGGCGCCGATGTCGCCGGCTTCCACTGCGGTGCGCTCTCACCCGACCAGGCCGAGGCGCCTTTCTCCGGCGTCAACGAGAAGGCCGGGCTCGTGGCGCATCTCGTGTTCGAACGGGAGCAGGGCCTTCTGCTTGCGCCCGGCAACCCGCTCGGCATCCGCACGCTCGGCGACCTGACGAAGAAGGGCGTCCGCTACGTCAACCGTCAGCCCGGATCGGGCACGCGCCTCTGGTTCGATCGCATGCTGGCGGAGGCAGGTCTCTCCCCGGCCCGAATTCATGGCTACGAGGTCGAGGAATTCACCCATCAGGCCGTCGCGGCCATGATCGCGTGCGGGGCGGGCGATGTCGGACTCGGGGCGCGGGCTGCGGCCGAGCGGCTCGGTCTCGATTTTCTGTCGGTCGGCTGGGAGGCTTACTATCTCGCGTCGAGCCGCTCTCTGGCCGCCCCGGTGTTCGACGCGTTCATGGCCCTGGCGAGGGCGCGCGCCGCAGGAATGTCCGGTTACCGACTCCCGGGCTCGGACGGGGTGCAGATCTGAGATATCCAGACGGTTGCGGCGTTGCACCCGCGAGCGGCAGCCGTCACGGGCGCTGCGCCCTGCAGAGAAGCCGGCCAGAGTTTGATTGCGACCGTGAGCGGGCCTCACCATCCCGCGCCATCGGCTGCCGCCGTCGGACCCGCCGGAATCATAGGCTCCGCTCCCTCGACCGCACCTCCGCGAACGGACGCATGAGAGCCCGCCGGCCCCGCGCATCGTGCACGTCGACCAGCCAATCCGACCAATCGGTGTCGGGCGCTGCGGCCATCAGCGCCGCGGCGACGCGGTCGGCCTGGGGACTGAGCGCTTGCAGCCGCGGGACCCATCGACCGGCAAGGTCGAAGACGGCGTCGCCCCCGCCGCCGACGCAGTGGAAGTGGTAACGCTGGACCGTCACTGCGTTTTTCGCTCCGCGTCCACAATGCTCCCCACGCCATTTCGGCTTGGCCGCGATCCTCGTTGAACCAAGCGCCGCGATCGGCTTTGTTCCTGATCTGTTCTATACGGTCCGGAGGCTCGATGCACGCGTTCAGCGGGCGCAGGTTGACGCTGCGCAACGATCTGGCACCCGATCCGGATACGCGGCGTGCCGAGGCGGAGGCTATCGCGCTGGCCTACCGCTCCGCATATCGCGACGACGAGCGCGCGGCTCTGGTGGCGGCGATCACCGATGCCCTGACCGATCTCGACGCTGCCGAGCAACGGGAGAGGGCGGCGCGCTGCGCCGTCTCCTACGGCTTCGTGCGCGGCAGGCTCGGTGCGGCATGAGTGTTGCCGGCGTCTTCCGCATCGAGGAACTTCCCGGTGACGGGACTGCGACCGTGCGCGTCCCCGTCATGGGTCAGGCACTCTGCGCCGGCTTTCCATCACCCGCCGACGATTTTCAGGAGCAGGCGATCGAGCTGCCGCGCTGGCTGGTCCCAAACCCGCCCGCGACCTTCCTTTGGCGCATCGCCGGCTTCAGCATGCGTGACGCCGGCATCCATGACGGCGATCTCGCCTGCGTCGATCGCAGCCTCACGCCCGGCCACGGCAGCATCGTCGTCGCCGCCGTCGATGGCGAGATGTCGATCAAGCGCCTGGTGGTCGAGGGCAACACGGCGCGCCTCGCTTTCGACAACGCTGACTTGCCCATCTACGCCCTCCAGGAACTCGCCGAGGCCGCAGTGTGGGGCGTGGTGCGCTTCACGATCCGCTGGCACGTGGCCAAGACCGGCCTGTTCCGGTGAGCGGCACGGCGGCACGGCGGCGCGACCGGATCGGCAGCGGGCGCGCCATCGCCCTGATCGACGGCAACAGCTTCTACTGCTCGTGCGAGCGCGTGTTCGACCCCAAGCTCGCCCGCGTGCCGGTGATCGTGCTGTCGAACAACGATGGCTGCGCCATCGCCCGCACCGCCGAGGCCAAGGCGCTCGGGATCAAGATGGGCGCGCCCTACTTCCAGATCCGCGAGATGTGCCAGCGCCAGGGCGTGCGCGTGTTCTCGTCGAACTACACGCTCTACGGCGACATGTCGGCGCGCATCAACGCGATCTACCGCGACGCCACGCCGGACGTGGAGGTCTACTCGATCGACGAGAGCTTCCTCGACCTCACCGCCGTGACCCGCCGCGACCGCGTCGCGCTCGCCCGCGACATCCGGGCGACGGTGCGGGCCTGGACCGGCATCCCGACCTGCGTCGGCCTCGGACCGACCAAGACCCTCGCCAAGCTCGCCAACCACATCGCCAAGAGCGTGCCCGAACTCGGCGGGGTGTGCGATCTGACCGATCCACAAGCTTACGACCACTGGCTCTGTCGCATCTCTGTCGGCGAGCTCTGGGGCGTCGGCCGGGCCTCGCTGGCGAAGCTCGAAGCGCTCGGCATCGACACCGTGGCCGATCTTCGCGACATCGATCCGCGGCCGGTGCGCAAGGCGCTCACCGTGGTCGGCGAGCGGATGATCCACGAGCTGCGCGGCGTGTCCTGCCTCGGCCTCGATCTCGTGCCGGCGCGCCGCAAGGGCTGCGCGGTGACGCGCTCGTTCTCCGGCCGGGTGACGGAGCGGGTCGAACTCGAGCAGGCGGTGGCCGCCCACGCGACGCGACTCGGCGAGAAGCTGCGGCGGGAAGGGCTGGCGACCTCTCAGGTTACGGTCTTCTACCACACGAGCGAGCACGACCGCGGCGAGCCGATGCGCTCGGTCTCGACGGTGGTGACGCTGCCGGAGGCGACCAACGACACGTTGGCGCTGATCCCGGCGGCGCTCCACGGGGTGGCCCGGACATGGCGCGAGCCGGGCGACCCGCCCTGGCGCTATTCCAAGGCCGGCATCGTTACGACCGATCTCGTGCCGCTGGCGGGCTCGCAGCGGGCACTGATCGGCCGGCTCGACCGCGAGCGCTCAGCGAGCCTGATGGGCGCGCTCGACGCCTGCAACGCCCGCTGGGGCCGCGGTACGGTGGTGCCGGCCCGGGCCGGACTGGAGCGGCAGCGGCGCGGCTGGGCGACGAAGTTCGAGATGCGGACGCCGCGCTACACGACGCGAGTGGACGAGCTTCCGACCGTCCATGCGTGAAACCGGTCAGCGTATGCCCCGCTCCAATGGAGACTCCCGCATCAGTACGCCGAGCACTGCTGTCGCCGTATGGCCGCTGGGTGTTCACGCCGATCATCACGATTCTACCGGGCCTCCAGCGTACCGCACCCGTTGTACCGAAGGAGCGTCCATGCTGCCGCCCAACTGTTGAGGCGGTCAACGAAGTGAAACGGATGCCAGAATCTCCCGGATATGCATTGAAAATTCTTATAACAACCACGAGATGCATTGTATCTGTTCTGGTAAATTTATCCTGCTCCAGCCTCTATCGGTAAAATCGTCGCTTTAATCACAAAGATGCGAGCGTCATCGCAGCCGATGGCGCGCGGCGGGCGCAACACAAGTCCCCGGCACGCCGAGGCGTAAGCAGTCGTGTCATGAGCGGATGTGTCTCAGATCGACGGCAGCGCCGGGTGAGCAATGTTTCCCTCCGCCCGCATCGACCTGGGAGGAGAAAGTGCCGGTGATGAAAGCCACGATCTGCATCGTCGCGGCCTGCTTGGCCGCTTCTCTCGCTGCGGCCCAGGATACAGGACAAAATTTGGCGAGCGAGGGCGACTGGGTCCTCAAGAAAACCGACCGGCCATCCGGCGGCGGCACGGCCTGCATCCTGGCGCCGAAGAGCCTGTCGCGCATCCAGATCGTCGGCGACCGCCTCGAGGTGACGGGGCTGCCCAGAAATTCCCTCTTCAATTATCAGTATCGCATCGACGACGAGCCCGTGTCGAACATCATGTTCCCTACGGCGCAGATGCAGGAGGCTGGGGCGATCTCACTGCACGGCGATGTCCTCGAGCGCATCCTGAACGGTCGACGCTTCAGCATCCGCCTGCTCGACAAATGGCATGAAGCCGTCACCGAAGACATCAGCTTGGCCGGTCTGCGCAGCCTGCGCGGCAAGAGTGCGACGATCTGCGAATGATCGGGGGCGGAAGAAGCGGATGTTCGCTCCCGGTCCAACGCCCGCCCCTGGAACACGGCCGATCGTCTGTCGTTGCTCAGGAAGCGACACGCGCGCAGTCATGAATGGACGGGCTATGGGCAGTACTCAGCGTACCATTCTCCTCGGCGCCGCGCTCTCGATCTGTCTCGCAGGGAGTGCGGGAGCGACCGAGACCAAGGGAAGTCCGGCGAAGCCGCCGGCAGAGGGCCAGACCGGTGCCGGCAAGGCGAATGAGAGCCTCGGCGCCGGCGGCCTGACCGGTTCGGCAGCGACCAAAGACGGCGCGCGCACTGGTACGCCCGACGCATCGCGCCCCGCAGGCTCCTCCGCGCCTGCTGCCGGGACCGCCCGTTAGACGGGCGATCCGTCGACGGCGAGGCCCTACTGCGAGCGTCGGCCGAACGACACCGCGTAGGCCTGGGCCCGGGCGTCGATGAGGGGGTCGTCCGACACCTCGATGCCGTCGGTGAGGGCGTTCGGCATGAACAGCAGCGCCTTCTCGGCCTCAGCGCTGTTCGGCACAGCCTTGGTCACCGTCAGCGTGCCGAGTTCGACCGTCTTCCGGCTGTCGGGCCACGGCTTCGTCGCATCGTTGGTCGGGTCGCCCGCCTCGGCGAGTTGCGCCAGAACCCGGAATCTCGCCGGTTCCTTGGCAAGGCGAGGGCCGATCTCGTCCATCAGGAAGTTCGGATCCCGCTTGGCCGCCTCATCGGCGGGGAGGATTTCCTCCCCCTCCACGGGCACGAACTTGAACCGGAACGGCTGGCGCTGACCGTCCTTGTCCACGAGGATGAAGGCGTTCACGCCGTTATAGGTCTGCCGAGCGAGGCTCGACGGGGTCTTGGCCGTCTTGCCGGCCGTCGCGGCCGCCGGGTGGGTGGCGACGAAGCGCTCCAAGGCCGTGGGCTTCTGCGCGTTGGGGCCGCTCTCCGACACGGCCTTCAGCAGGTCGCGGAATTCCTCGCCGGTGGCGACGGGGAAATAGGCGAGCGCGTTCACGACGACATCCATCTCCGCGCCGTCGCTGAGCTTGAACTTGAGTGCCATGCCGTGAGGATTGGCGTTGGCCGCACCGTCGGAGATCGTCGGGACGCCGGTGGCATCCGAGAAGCGGATGGTCACCGGAACAGCCGGCCCCTGAAACAGGGAGGCCTTGCTGATCTTGGCCGCTTCGGGAGACGGGGTGAAGCTGCCCTCTGCCACCACCCCCTTCGCGTGGTTGGCGCGTTTGCCGGCATGCTTGCCGAACAGCGTGTTCATGACGTCGATGGTCTGCTCGGCCGTGGAAGCATCCTGGGCCATGGTCGGAAGGCCCGTCGCCAGAGCCAGCGTAAAACCTGCGACCACAGCCTGCGCGTAGCGTGAAACCGTCATCCGTACCTCTCCGGGGGCGATGCACACATGCTATCGGCTACCTCAGCAAAATGGAACTTTTACAATATAATGCAGGTGTAGACGCTGCCTCATCGCTGGCCGCCCCCGCGCGGAACGGGGCCGACTGCAACCGCGATGTCCGCGTCATTGCCTGGCCCAGCAGCGTTGTTCGCAACGGGGACGCGGTGCCGAAGAGGAGATCGGCCGTCTCGGAACCCCCCACCGCATCTCGGCCCTTCAGAGGGTCCGGATGGCTGCCGAAATCCGACAGTCGTGATCCGAACCACTTCGGCTCGATCCGCTGAAATACGTCGCGGCAATGGTCTTCCAGCGTTCTACGGAGAACGACGTAGGTATCCAACGGATAGTCTGACCATGAGCCACATGCTCTGCTCTGACCTGACAATCGATTTCAGGTCAGGAGAGCGCGATGAGAGCCGTCGTCTACAATGGTCCACGTGATGTGGCGGTACAGGACGTCTCCGACGCGCGCATCGAGCGGCCGACCGACGTGCTGGTACGGATTACGAGCACCAATATCTGCGGCTCCGATCTGCACATGTACGAGGGCCGGACCGATTTCCCGCGCGGTGGCGTGTTCGGCCACGAGAATCTCGGCCAAGTGGCCGAAGTGGGAAGTGCCATCGACCGGGTGAAGGTGGGGGACTGGGTCGCCGTTCCCTTCAACATCGGTTGCGGGTTCTGCAAGAACTGCGAGCGCGGCTTGAGCGCGTTCTGCCTGACGACGGCCGATCGGAGCGTCGTACCGAACATGGCCGGCGCCGCCTACGGTTTCGCCGACATGGGTCCGTATCGGGGCGGCCAAGCCGATCTGCTGCGCGTCCCCTATGGGGATTACAATTGCCTGAAGCTGCCGCCGGATGCGGAGGAACGGCAGAACGATTACGTGATGCTGGCCGACATCTTCCCGACCGGCTGGCACGCCACCGAGTTGGCCGGACTGCGTCCCGGCGAGTCGATCGTCATCTACGGGGCCGGCCCGGTCGGGCTCATGGCCGCCCATTCGGCGATGATCAAGGGCGCCAGCATGGTCATGGTCGTCGATCGCCATCCCGACCGCCTGCGCCTTGCGAGTTCGATCGGGGCCCTGCCCATCGACGATTCCAAAGGCTCCCCGGTCGACCAAGTGCTTGAACTGACGAACGGCATCGGGGCCGACCGTGGCTGCGAGTGTGTCGGCTACCAAGCCCACGATCCGGAGGGACACGAGCACCCCAACATGACCATGAACGACCTCGTGAAGTCGGTGAAATTCACCGGCGGCATCGGCGTCGTCGGCGTCTTCGTTCCATCCGATCCGGCGCCGCAGGACCCGCTCTACAAGCAGGGCGAGATCGTGTTCGACTACGGGCTCTGCTGGTTCAAGGGCCAGCACATCGGCACGGGTCAGTGCAACGTGAAGGCGTATAACCGCCAGCTGCGCGACCTCATCTCGGCCGGGCGGGCGCAGCCGTCGTTCATCGTCTCGCACGAGCTGCCGCTGGACGAGGCACCGGACGCCTACAAGCATTTCGATGCCCGCGACGACGGCTGGACCAAAGTCGTTCTCAAGACCGCCGCGTAACCGGAAAGGCTGGAGCGGCGATTCCGTCGGCCGCTCCAGCAACGCTTTCGCAACCGTCGCGCGCCTGAGGGTCCCCATGCCGAACTACGATTACACGTGCTCGGCCTGCGGGCCGTTCACGGCGATGCGACCGATGGCGGAGTTCCGGGAGCCCAGTGCCTGCCCGGTCTGCGGCAGCGGGGCATCGCGGACCTTCCTCACCGCGCCCGCCATTGCCAGCATGGACCCGACCCGGCGCAGCGTTCTCGCCTCGAACGAGCGGGATGCGCGCCGCCCAGGCCCTGCGAGAGGGGGCCATCCCGCCGGCTGCGGCTGCTGCATGCGGCGGGCGCCGATCCCGAGCGCCCTGTCTTCGACCGGCCGCGTCTTCTCGTCGAGCGGCCCGCTACCTCGGACTGGGCGATGAGCGCCGTCCGATGCGCCGCACCGGCCCCGATCCTGGTCGCCGCTCTCGGTGCGACGCGCGGCTCGGGCCGGGACCGGAAAGCCTCAATATCGGGGAGGACCCGCCATGGTGACCAAAGCGCTGTTCGTGCAATTGCAGGCAAAGGCCGGACGAGAGGCCGATGTGGAGCGGTTTCTGCGCGACGGTCTTTCGATCGTCGAGCAGGAGGCGGGGACGACAGCTTGGTTCGCGGTTCGGATGGGACCGTCGACCTTCGGCATTTTCGACGCCTTCCCGGACGAGGCGGGCCGGCAAGCTCATCTCGCCGGCGGCGTCGCGCAGGCCTTGAAAGCGCAGGCGCCCGACCTGTTCGCCGAGCCGCCTTCGATCGGGAAGATCGACGTGCTGGCCGCGAAGCTTCCCCAGTAACGGCGACCGACGCCCCCATCCATCCCATCGAGGAGAGCAACGCTATGGCCGATATCAGCGGATTGAGGGTCGCCATCCTGGTCACGGACGGCTTCGAGCAGGTCGAGCTGACCGAACCGCGCAAGGCTCTCGACGAGGCCGGCGCCGACACGTCGATCGTATCGCCCAAAGGCGGTCAGGTTCGCGGCTGGAAGTTCACGGAATGGGGGGACAGCCTGCCCGTCGACCTGCCCCTGGACCAAGCGAAGCCGGACCAATTCGATGCCCTTCTCCTGCCGGGCGGCGTCATCAATCCCGATGCCCTCCGAATGGACGAGAAGGCCGTCGCGTTCGCCAGGGCCTTCTTCGAGGCCGGCAAGCCCGTGGCATCGATCTGCCACGGACCCTGGACCCTGATCGAGGCGGGCGCCGCACGGGGGCGACGCCTGACCTCGTGGCCGTCGCTCCGGACAGATCTTCAAAATGCAGGGGCGGATTGGGTGGATGAAGCGGTGGTCGTGGACGGGAATCTGGTCACCAGCCGCAAGCCCGACGACATACCGGCGTTCAATCGGGAGGTGATCACGCTGTTCGCGGGTGCAGGCGGAGGCAATCGGCCCGCCTGAATCCTTCCTCGCATCGAACGAGAGTGTCGCCGACCGGCACGCGCGCCGGCCACTTGTCTCCGGCACAGGTCACTCGGGGTTGAGCGAAGCGAAAGCGCGATCAAGTCCCGGGGGCCGACGCCGAAGACGCTCTCACGCTTGCCGAAGGAGCCGGGATGGGAGCCGTCAGCCGCTCGCTCCAGCCTCTTGAGGTTCGACGGGACCGGGCGGGCAGCGCCCTATCCGGTCGCAAATCGTGTTTAACGGACGCCGTCGCGGCAGGCCCGAAAGGGACCCGCAAAGGGCTGCGGAAGCCCCTCGCGGGGTGATCGGGCAGGGGCCCGGTTATCGACCGGCGAGGTACTGCCTGAGACGCTCAGCCGTCGGTCCGGACGAGGCCGGGTTTTGCCCGGTGATCAGCAAGCCATCCCCGACGACGTACGGCGCCCAGTCGCCGGCCTTGGAGAACACGCCGCCGTTCCGCTTGAGCTCGTCCTCGACGAGGAACGGAACCACCTCGGTGAGGCCGACCGCCTCTTCCTCCGTGTTCGTGAAGCCGGTGACCGCCTTGCCCTCGACGAGGGGCTTGCCGTCGGGCGCCTTGGCATGACGCAACACGCCGGGGGCGTGGCAGACCAGGGCGACGGGCTTGCCCGCCTGGAGCGTCGTCTCGATCAACCGGATCGAGGCGGGGTCCTCGGCCAGATCCCACAGGGGGCCATGCCCACCGGGGTAGAACACCGCGTTGAAGCCCTCGTGGCCGACGCTGTCGAGCCGGCCTGTGTTCGACAGGAGAGCGTTGGCCTCGCTGTCCGCCTCGAAGCGCCGGGTCAGGTCTGTCTGAGAATCCGGCTCGCCGCTCTTGGGATCGAGCGGCGGACGCCCCCCCTTCGGCGAGGCGAGGACGACCTCCGCACCGGCATCCTTGAACACGTAATAGGGCGCGGCGAGTTCCTCGAGCCAGAACCCGGTCTTGCGGCCGGTGTCGCCGAGCCGGTCGTGCGAGGTCAGCACCATCAGGATCTTCATCGTCATTCTCCGGGACCGGTCTGGGGCCGTCATGCGTCCATGTGCGAGCGGGTCAGGTGCGGAAGGACGTGATCCCGCCCTTGGAGGCTCGGTGGTCGTCTCGCGGCATTGGCTGTCCTTGTCCTTGCTTGGGACCAGCGCGCGGCTGCCCGAGAACAGGAAAGGTCAGGCGCTCGCCTGCCGGACAATCACCCGGCCCGCGACGACATTCGATGGGTGGAACGCTGAGTTCCAGCGTTCCGAGGGCGTGATCGTCTCGACGCGTGATCACATGGTGTCGGCGTCCGGCTCGCACACGCGACGAGAGCATCCTTAGGGACACCCCCTATCAAACCAACGCGCTCGAGCCGGGGTTTTTCAATCACGATGAGGGGAAGGCGCGGAGTCGATGGCTCCCATCCAGACCCGACACCTCACCGGCACGCGCGTTTGCGCCGTGTCGCTATCAACCGAAGGGGGCGATCCATGGCTGATCGACACGACCACGCCAGGACGCGCGACCGCACGGAGCATGGTCGCGCTTCGGCCGGCTCGCGAGAGGCCGCCGGGCCCAGCTTCGGTGAGGTCGGATGGGCCCTGGCCGGGGCAGCCGGCGTGGCGGCTCTGGCCGTCCTCGGCGCCCAGAGACTCGTTCAGCCGGGTCGAGAGAGCGCGCGAGGGACCGGCGCTGCCCATGGCCGGGATGCGGAGCCCGAAGTCGAATATTCCCTCACGATCGAGCGCTCCGCCGACGAACTCTATCGGGTCTGGCGAGACCCGGCGACCCTCCCGCGGGTTCTGGCATTCCTGGCGGATATTCGCCCGTCCGGCGATGGACGGAGCGAATGGCGGGCCGACGGCCCGCTGGGTCAAAGTCACGCCTGGGTCATGCAGATCAGCGAGGAGCGGCCCGGCGCGTTGATCCGCGCAAGCGCGGACGGCGCCGCGTTGGTGACGGAGATCGAGATTCGCTTCCGCGCGGCGCAAGCCGGTCGCGGCACGGTCGCCACGTTGCGCGTCCGGTTCGATCCGCCCGGGGGCATGCTCGGCGACGTGGCTGTCCGCTTCTTCGACGGTGTCGTGCCGAAGGAACTTGCGTCGAAGGCCCTTCGCGCCTTCAAGAGCCTCGTCCTGACCGGCGAGATTCCCACCACCGATCGTCAGCCGGCGGCCCGGCGCGATCCCCGCTGAGGAAGTTGGGTCATGCGCGCGCTCTACTGGAATGGCGTCAACGACTTGCGCGTCGGAAGCGTCAAGGATCCGGAAATCGTCAACCCACGCGACGCCATCTTGAAGGTCCGGTTGTCGACGACATGCGGTTCGGACCTGCATTTCATCGACGGCTACATCCCGACCATGAAGGCCGGCGACGTGATCGGCCACGAGTTCATGGGCGAGGTCGTCGAGGTCGGATCGGCGGTAAAGCGGGTCAAGAAGGGGGACCGAGTCGTCGTCCCCTCGTTCATTTCCTGCGGCGAATGCTGGTACTGCCAGGAGAAGCTGTTCTCGCTCTGCGACTGCACGCACCCGAAGCCGGAATTGCAGGAGCCGCTGCTCGGTTATCCGACCGCCGGCATCTACGGCTACACGCACGCCTTCGGGGGTTATGCCGGGTCCCACGCCGAGTATATCCGCGTGCCGCATGCCGACGTGGACTGCTTCAAGGTCCCCGACGGCGTCGAGGACGAGACGGCGCTGTTCCTCTCGGACGCCGCGCCCACGGGCTATATGGGCGCTGATTTCTGCGGCATCCGGCCGGGCGACACGGTCGCGGTGTGGGGCTGCGGCGGCGTCGGCCTGATGGCGCAGCAGAGCGCCCGGCTGATGGGCGCCGAGCGGGTGATCGCGATCGACCGCTTCCCCGAGCGGCTACGGATGGCGCGCGAGCATGCCGGTTCCGAGACCCTCGATTACACGCAGGTGCACAGTGTGCTGGAAGCGTTGAAGGAGATGACGGGCGGGCGCGGGCCGGATTCCTGCATCGATGCCGTCGGGATGGAGGCGCACGGCACCGGGCCCCAATATGCCTATGACCGCGTGAAGCAGGCCCTGCGCCTGGAGACGGACCGCGCTCAGGCGCTCCGCGAGGCGATCATGGCCTGCCGCAAGGGCGGTACCTTGTCGGTGCTCGGCGTCTACGGAGTGATCGACAAGTTCCCGATGGGCGTCATCATGAACAAGGGCATGACGGTGCGCAGCGCCCAGCAGCACGGGCAGGGCTACATGGACCGGCTGCTGGCCCATGCGCAGAAGGGCGAACTCAACCCGGCCTATCTCGCCACGCACCGCTTCTCCCTGGAGGAGGGCCCACGCGGCTACGACATGTTCAAGCACAAGACGGACGGCTGCGTGCGCGCGGTGTTCGCGCCGTAAGCGCCTCTGCCGGCGTAGCCCGCCTCTCGGCGAACTCCGGGCAGAAGGTCACGGGACCTGCCGCGAGGCTTGTCCTGACCATCCGGTTCTGGACAAGCCGTACGCGGCTCGTGCCGCATCGGCCTTCTGCCGGAAGCCGGCCCCCACCTTTCGGATCGATGCTCGCGATCAAGCCATCGAAACCAGCCGGCGCTGCGGAGCAGGCGCCTTCTTCATAAGGAGCGAAGGGCATGGAGAGCCGTTCATTCGGTCCGGTGCCGCGCGAGGTTGCGGTGATCGGGCAGGGAACGTGGTACATCGACGACGCGCACCGGCCCACCGCGGTCGCGGCCCTGCGCCGGGGTCTCGATCTTGGCATGACGCATGTCGACACCGCCGAGATGTACGGCGACGCCGAGATCGTGGTCGGCGAGGCGATCACCGGACGTCGCGATGAGGTTTTCCTCGTCTCCAAGGTCCTCCCTCACAACGCGTCGCGTGACGGGACCGTCGCGGCGTGCGAGCGCTCGCTCGCGCGCCTGCGCACCGACAGGCTGGATTGCTATCTGCTGCACTGGCCCGGTCCGCATCCGCTGGAGGACACCTTCGCCGCCTTCGAGCGACTTCGCGAGCAGGGGAAGATCCGGTCCTGGGGTGTGAGCAACTTCGACGTGCCCGACCTCGAGGCCGCGTGGAAAGCGGGCGGCGAGGGCCTGATCGCCTGTAACCAAGTCCTCTACCACTTGGAGGAACGGGCGATCGAGCACGCCGTGCAGCCCTGGTGCGAGGCGCACGGCGTCGCCGTGGTCGCCTATAGCCCCTTCGGTCACGGCAGCTTTCCCGACCCGCGCATGCCGGGCGGTCGTGTACTGGCGGACATCGCCGGGAGCCACGGCGCGACCGCGCGCCAGGTCGCGCTGCAATTCCTCGTGCGGCGCCCCTCCGTCTTCACGATCCCCAAAGCGTCCAGCCCGGAGCACGCCGCCGACAATGCCGGCGCGGGCACGCTCTCGCTGACGGAAGCCGATATCGCCCGGCTCGACGCGGCGTTTCCGCTCGGCCCACGACCGCGTCGCCTTCCCATGCTCTAGAGCATGATGCGGAAAAGTGGGATCCGGTTTTCCGAAATCATCTTGCGACATAGGTAGTTAGAGCGTGCTGCTTCTCTGAAAAAGCAGCACGCTCTCGAGCACGATGCCCGCTTGGCCAGCAGAGGCGGTCGCGCGGCTCTCGCTCCGGTCGTCGGGACGGACGGCTCGGCGCGACGGGTTGGGGTCCGTCCGGCGCACTCGCTGTTCGGGCATCCGGTGGCCGACCTACGGAACGATCCGGATCGTCCCGCGACCCACGCAGCGTCACCCTTGATCTCCCCAGGGCGGCCGACCCGGCCGCGGATCCGGAGCGACGGCCATGACCGACGGCCTATCGGAAGCGGAGCGACATGCCTTCGCACGCGAAGCCGTCACAGCCATCGAGGCGGTGCTCGACCGGAAATGCCCCGAAATGAAGCGCGCCTTCTGGACCGCAGTCGACCGGTTCTACCAGTTGGATCCCCCGCCCCAGCAACCGCCCGGCACGAGGCCCAACCTGAACCCTTCCCAGACTGCGCCGTCCCGATAGGACTTGTCCTAGGGACTCGACCGCAGGAACGGGGACGATCGCGATCGGTTCGCGATGATGGGGCGGCACGGGCCGCGCAGGAGGCCTCCCGGCCGCAGGTCGATCATGATGTCCGTCCTCGAACGCGCCCTGGGGGCCCTCGTGATGGGGATCGTCCTGCTCGACGTGTTCCTCACCGTCCTCTACGCCCGCATCGGCACGGGGCTGATGGCCGAGCGTGCCGCACAGGTCGTCTGGAGCGCCTTTCGCCGCGCCGCGGAGGCGGCCGGCGCGCGACGCGGGACCGTCCTCTCCTTCTGCGGGCCGGTCATCCTCCTTCTCTACGTCCTTCTCTGGGCGATCGGCCTGACGCTCGGTGCCGGGCTCATCATCCATCCCGGGCTCGGCACGGGCGTGCAGGCGGGCAACGGCCCGACACCGACGAACTTTCTCGCCGCGCTCTATGCCGGGGGCAGCAGCATGGCGATCGTCGGCGCCAGCGACTTCCGGCCGACGAGCGACGGTTACCGCGTCGTGTATCTGGTGAATTCCTTGGTCGGGATGACGGCGACCTCTCTGGTCCTGACCTACATCATGCAGGTCTACGGCGCTCTGCGGCAGCGCAATGCCCTCGGCCTGCGGCTCCACGTTCTCTCGGGTGAGACCTCCGATGCGGGCGAGTTGCTGGCGCGGGTCGGGGCCCGGGGACAGTTCAGCGCCGGATACAGCCATCTGATCAGCCTCGGCGACGCCATGACCGCGATGAAGGAAACGCACCATTTCTACCCGGTGCTGTTCTATTTCCGCTTCGAACAGCCCTACTACTCGGTCTCGACCCAGGCCCATCTCACCCTCGATACGGCGTCGCTCATCCGCAGCTCGCTCGCGGGCAAGGATGCCGCGTGGTTGAAGGAGGCTGCAGCGGTCGAGACGCTCTGGCGCGTGTCGCAGATGCTGGTGCTCACGCTCGAAACGGCTTTCCTGCCCGGCGATCCGCCCACCGCCGACACCGTCGATCCCGCCGAGCGAGAACGGTGGCGCGCGCATTGGGAGACCGCCATATCCCGCCTCGATGAGGCAGGCATTCCGGTTGCCCGAGAGGAGTCGGCCGCGCAGGCCTATCTCGATCTGCGCGCGCAATGGTGGCCGCACATCGCCCGTCTCGCCCCCGCCATGGCCTATCGAAGCGAAGACATCGAAGCGCGGGGATCGCAGACGCCTTGAGGCACGAGCCGGATCCACGATTCCGAGGGGTGGCCGGCTTTCGGGATGGCGCGAGATCGGCGGCCGGGAGGTGGGCGGCGATCCGTTCGCCAGACCTGGCATCTCCGCCGCCGGTGTCTCGATCCGCCCCCTCGAAACCGACACCCAGCCGAGCGCTTCCTTCAGGCATTCAGCAGGAATGGGAGGAGGACAGCGGTGAATGCCTTCGGATGCGAATAGTTGATTCCGTGGGCCGCGCCGGGGATGACGACCAGACGACCGCGCGGCAACGCATCGGCGAGGCTCACGACGAAGCGGTAGGGGACGATGTAGTCGCGCTTGCCCCAGACCACGAGCGCCGGCTGAGTGACCTGAAGCGCCTTCCCGCCGATGCGATTGTCGACCATGCTGTGCAGGGTTTGGATGTAGCGCCCGATGCCGCCGCGGGCATAGTCGACGAGCGCCACCCAGGCGAGCGACCAGCGCTCGAAGGGCGCGATGAGGAAGAACCCCGCAATCTGCCGAACGAGGCTCCGCGCGTCCGGGTCCGGTGTCGGTCCCTGCAAGACGAGGCGATCGACAAGGTGCGGGTGCCGGATGGCCAGTTCCACCAGCACCTCGCAGCCGAGCGAGTTGCCGATGAAGGCCGCGCGCTTCACTCCGATCACCTGCATCCACGCCGCCAATGCGTCGGCAAGTTGGCGGACCGTGAGCGTCCGCCGAGGCTTGTCGCTCAGGCCGAAGCCGGGCAGGTCCGGCGCAAAGACCCGCACATGCGGGGCAAGATGCTCCGCGAGCGGGATCATGTAGCGGCTCGACATTCCGAGCCCGTGGACCAAAATCACGGGGAGGCGGCCCTCCGGTACGGTGTCGACCGACACACGCGCGTGCAGGGTGATGCCGGCAACGCGATCGTATCGCGCCTCCAACCGTCCGAGGCGCGTGGGCTGCCCCGGGCGGGCACGCTGCCCAGCCAAGATCCGGCCGCCGAGTAGAACGACCAGAACGCCACCGGCCGTCGCAGCGATCCAACGGAGGGACACACGCATCGTCTCGCCTTGCCGCTCACCCTGCCTCACGAGGCGCACCGTCTTAACCGCCTGCTTACCCTGACCCGCCAGGTTGCCGATCCGGATCAGCGCAAGGAGTGAGCATGTCCGACACGACCGACACCGTGGGCATCGCAGGCGACCGGATCCGCTCCATCATCGAGCGCATCGAGCGTCTCGACGAGGAGATCAAGGATCTCATGGAGACCAAGAAGGAGATCTTCGGCGAGGCCAAAGGCGAGGGGCTGGACGTCAAGGTGCTGAAGGAAATCCTCAAGCTCCGCAAGCAGGACAAGGACGAGCGCGACGAGCAGGAGACGCTGCTGGACCTGTATCTGCGCGCGATGGATGCGCCTGCCCCCGCGCCGATCGCGCAGGCGGCCTGATCGGCGCCCTCACCACCGGGCCCCTCCGTGAGGCCCGGTGTTCTTCCGGTCACCTGCACCGCCGCGCATGGCAGGTCGGGGTGCATGGCGATGCAGCGTCGGGGGTCGAGATCACGCGGTCGGGAACCAGCCCCTACGCGGCTTGCTCGATCGGGTCTCGCGCGGGGACCGGTGCGCCGACGCCGTGCTGCTTGAGCGGCCGGTGACCCGGCAGACGGCGCAGCAGCACGTAGAAGACCGGCGTCAGGAACAGGCCGAAGGCGGTCACGCCGATCATGCCGGAGAACACCGCAACACCCGTTGCGCTCTGCATCTCCAATCCGGCCCCCGTCGCGGTCACCAGCGGCAGAACGCCCATGATGAAGGCCCTCGACGTCATCCCGGGGACCTCTTGCCCAGGCTTCCCGCAGCCGCAGGCGCGTAGCCGCATCGCCGCCTGCGATGCCCCGGCGCAGGAGCAGGCGGTCAACCACGGGCCTCATCATTGCCTCGTGGTCGGCCTCTTTGGCATCTTCGGTGGCCACATCGCGTCGACGAGACTCGTCTCAAGTCCAGCCCGCTCCTGACGATGCCCACCGCCCAGCGCGGGCCCCGCGCATCCAAGCCGTAAATGCCAGCCGCGGGGACAGGGAGCGCAACGGACTCGATAACGGGGTAGGGGCGGGACGCTTCTCGGGCATTGGTTATGCCGATCGACGGGTCTGGCGTCGCCGCGCGGCGAGCGCGAGCGTCGGCCGCCGAGCTCACCCGTTATCCCCGGGTGACCGACGCCGAAACACTCTCCGTACTGAGGTTGCGTCCGAAGAATACAAGGAGCCGTGCATGTACTGGTTTTCGACCGGCGTCGCGTTGCTGGCCGCCCTCGGAATCATCGCGATCGGCCTGATGTATCTGACGGATCCACGGGCGGCGACGCGAAGCTTCGGCTTGCCGTTGCCGGAGGCGGGCGCGAACGTCGCGTGGTGGCTTCGCCTCAAGGGCGTGCGCGACGTCGTCTCCGGGCTGGTCGTCCTGGCCGTAATGGTGTGGGGCGGGTCGCGCGTGCTCGGGATCGTCCTGCTGGTGGAAGCCCTTATCCCGGCGGGTGACCTGTCGCTCATCCTGGCCGCGCGTGGCTCGACCGCGCGGGCGCTCGGCATTCATGGCGCGACGGCCGTGCTGATGATCGCGGGCGCCATCCCCCTGATCATAGGGGCCGCCTGAGATTCCGTTCGAGCCGCCCGACCTGCTGCGCGGCCGGGCCCCATCGTCGGGCGACCGCACCGTTCTTCAGATCCTGGCCTCGGCTTCGTCGGAGAAGACGCGGCGGCAATAGGCGGCCAAGCGATCGGGATCCTCCGCCGTGTCGCGGAAGGCGATGTGTCCGTCGGGGCGGACCAGGACGAGGGCAGGCTGGCCGTCCAGGCCGTAGGCGCCGTGCGCCTTGCCGTCGAGGTCCGAGAGGACGGGGGTGCCGGCGGCTTCGACGACGGGGCCGGCGAGGACGAGCCGCGGTCGCACCGAGTCCCAAGGCGCGACGGCCGCGATGGCGGCGCGCAGCGAGGCGCCGGCTTCCGGGGACCGCCCGTCGAAGCAGAGCAGAGCCCACCCCGTCGTGCGCTCGTCCGGATTGTAGAGGAACGGGAACAGCGAGGTCGTGCGACCGTCATGGGTCACTTCAGCCTCGGGGGCCCGCTCGCCGGGTCCCGGCCCGCGCCGCAGGACACGGGAAACCCCGGAAAGATGGTCCTCGTTGAGAGGACTCTTGGGGTAGCTCACCGAGAGTTGCTGCAGGTCGTCCGTGCCCTGAAGCAGGGCACCGATGCCCGGCATCACCTTGGTAGCCAAGCCCAGAGCCGCATCGGTGACCGGCCCACGGTAGACCGTGCGGCGAAAACCCTTCGCCTGTTGGGCGCTCAGCCTCGCATGCTCGCCGCCGCGCTCGGCGTCGTAGGATTCCAGCAGGACCGGCGCCGCCTCGCCCCGTAAGGTCGCGGCGAGGCGCCACGCGATCTCGACAGCGTCGTGCAAGCCCGCATTCATGCCCTGGCCGCCGATGGGTAGGGACAGGTGCCCGGCATCGCCCGCCAGGAACACCCGGCCCTGGCTGTAGGCCGGTGAGACGCCGTACTGGAAGCGGCTGTGGGTGAGCCATTGCGGATCGGTCAGCGTCAGGGTCGCGTCGCCCGTGACCTCGCGGGCCACCGCCTGGATCTCGTCGAGCGTCGGGTCACGATCCGGCACGTCCGCGTCGTCGGCCAGGAAGAAGAGGCGGTGATAGCCGCCCCAGACCGGCATCACGCCGCAGAATCCGCGCTCGTAGTAGAAGAACCAGAGCTGGTCGGGCTCCAGCGAACGCCGCCAGGACAGCTTGGCATCGACCTGACGGTTCATCCGGCCCTCGAATCGCTCGGGCTCGAAATCGAGTCCGAGTTGGGGCCGCACCGTGCCCTTGGCTCCGTCGGCGGCCACGAGGTAACGGCAGCGCAGGCGTTGCTCGGGCCCGTCGTTGCCACGCCGCACCGTGACGCTCACGCCACCCGCATCTTGGGCGAGGACGACGACCTTGCCGCCGCGCTCCAGGCGGCCACCGCGCTCGGCGTAGGTCTCGATCAAGGTCGTCTCGATGACGTCCTGCCCGCTATAGAGGACCTGAGGATAGGGACTGTCGACATCGTCGATCCGGATCGGAATCGTCGGCGTCCCGTTCATGGAAAAGTTCACCAGCCGGATCGGGTAGGCCCGCTCCGCCAGGGCGTCACGCAGGCCAATGCTGGCCAGGAGCTCCTGCGGTCGCGCCCAGAGGTTGTTCGCCCGCGAATAGGCACGGACCTCGGTTCTTTTCTCCAGGATCAGGCAATCGACGCCGTGATGGCGTAGGGCGCAGCCGGTGGTCAGGCCGACGGGGCCGGCGCCGACGACGATGACATCGGCATCGTAGGACTCGGAAGCCGCTTTTCGTGACATGGAAGACACCTCGGCTGGAGAGCGGACGGGTTCAGGCGTCGCAGATGCCGGGTACGGCCATCTTCCGGAACAGGTGAGGGCTCGCCGTCGCGCTCGCGGGATAGTCCGACAGGCGGGCCCGGAACTCGGGGTTGGCGAAGGCGGCCCGGAAGTCGGCGACGCTGTCCCAGACGGCGTAGTTCAGGAAGACGCCGCTCCCGGCGATGCCGCGATGCAGCTGCGTCGATACAAATCCCGGCTGCCGCGTCATGATCTCAGCGTCGGCGGTCCAGGCGGCGAGCAGGCTGTCCGCGTCCGCCGGCGGGACGACGAAGGTGTTGATCAGGACGACGGGGCCGCCCTCGTCCTTCAATTGGTCCGCCAGGGTGACGGTCTGATCCATTTCGATGAACTTGGGCATGTCAGGCTCCTGTCGACTGAGACTGGCCGAGCGCGGCGAGGGCTGGCTCCGATCGGTCGATCCGCCGTTGCATCTCGCGCAGCAGGGTGCTGGCGGCTTCGAACGCCTCCGGTGAGAGGCCGGACGTGAGAGCGTCGGCCCAGCGCTCCTGACGCTCGATGGCCGAGCGATAAGCGGCGTCCCCCTGCTCCGTCGCCACGACCAGCATGGCCCTTCGGTGATGGGGGTTCGGGGCGAAGCGGACGAAGCCGTCGTCCCGCATGTCGTCGACCAGGCGCTGAACGGCCTGGCGTGTCAGGCCCATGTTGCGGGCGATGTGAGCGACCGGCAGGGGAACGGGCGAAAGCGCGATGGCGCCGAGTACCTGCCAGCGGGCGCTCGTGAGCCCGAGGTCGCCGACCAGCGCATCGCCTGCGACGAGCAGATCGCCGTTCAGACGGAAAATCTCGATGACGAGACCGGTCCACGCCCGACGAAGGCGGGTCGGGTCCGGCGGGACGTCGTGCTGATAGCTGCTCATGACAGCGACATAGCACTTTGAAATTATCTGTCAATAAGACAGCATGTTGTCATGTTTGATCATCGGGTCTGTTTTCAGGCTGGCGAAAACCTGCCTTTCGCCGCCGCCTCATGGTCCACATCCTGAGCCGCTGCCCCCAGTCGAAGTGGTCCGCTCTGCGGATCGAGAGCAGAGGATGACCAGTCAGGGCGTCACGCGGCGGACAGAGAGAATCGGTGCCGCCAGTGAAATAGCCGAGATGAAGCGCTTACTCGATTGAGTCGATCCGGCTGTCTTGAGACACGGGTATTTCGACAATAGCGGCAACCACACTGGACCGGACCACTGCTCCAACTCCTTGTCCTGCCGCACAGTCTTTCTACAAAACGGCATATAATTTGCAGATCGATGAGGAAGGCAGCCCGGTCGTGCACACAGCGATGCGTCACTGGGGTTTAATACTCTGCGCAGGCGAGTGAGACTGCGTCTACAGAAGGCAAGAACTTTGGCCGCAGCTGGCTCGGTCAGCCGGAAAGAGACTGTTGTCGGACGCTTCAAGTCGATTTCCCATGGTCGATCTGGAGCGATTCAGACTTGAAGTCACGCGCGATAAAAAAATTTTGCCATTTGCCTCACAATCTTGTTATCAATAACCTGAATTCTTTGAAACGGCGTACAGTTTCTGAGTTGGGAGAGGCCGAAATGAGCAGCTGGTCCGAGGGATCGCTTGGTAAGCCGTCCTACGAGGGACTCACCAATCATTCGCTGAACAGTGTTAAATCTGCCTATGTGTGCTCGGCGCAGATCTTTATCGTTGGAAGTCGCAGCGTCGAAAATCTGGGCTTGCATTGTATTCTCACGGGACATGGTTTTCGCCATGTCCACCAGATCCCGTCGCTGCTGGACCCAGGGGTGATCGTTGAAGGCAAGCCCCAGCTCTTCCTCATCACCGAGCTATCGCCCGATAAAAGTTTGGACGAAGCCGTGCTGGCCATCCGCGCGGCCAATGCGGAAGCACGGATCGTCGTGCTGGTCGATATGCGCGAATGCGCGGTTGGCGACGCGGCGATCCGGCTATCGGCTCATGCCTTACTTGATCACACGATCTCGCCTGAAGTGCTGATCAGGACCATCGACGTCGTGTTGGGCAATGTCGGAGTTTTGTCGGACAGCTTTCTGCCTCACATCGGCACCCGACCGACCATGAGCGTCGCGCACACTGCGGTTGATGGGAACGACGAGGGGGAATTGCCTGCCTCACTACCGTGCTCGCAGCTGACCAATCGGGAGACCGACATCCTCAAATACCTCGTCGATGGCGTTTCGAACAAGATGATTGCACGCCAACTCGACATCGCCGAGGCGACAGTGAAGATCCACGTCAAAGGGATCTTGCGGAAGATCAATGTTCGCAACCGGACACAGGCCGCGATCTGGGCTCTCGCCCATCCGGTTCCGACCGAAACGCCTTTAGAAGCGGCGCATCCCTTGGCCAGATAGGGTTCGCTAAGGACTTCGGAGACCCATTCATGCCGCGGCGCCGGAAGACCGGTCGTCGCGGTGCGAGACAGGGTCACGGATGCATGGCAGAGAGATGTCGCCTGCCGCCGTCCTCGCCTGCAGGGGGCGGAGACGAGATATTGGCTTGCGCGATCCGGTCCGCGACCTCCCGCCGGATATCGACGATGTCGCCCGGCGCCAGGGACGTGCCGTCGGCAGCCTCGAAGATCTCCGTGTTACCGTTTCGAACGCGGGTGATGAAAACCTTTCGCCGAACTCCGTTGCCGAACGCAGTCAGCGCACCGCCGCTCTGCAGGCGGGCCTCGCGGATCTCGCGCGCGGCGGGAAGCTGAGTTTCGATCTCGATCAGCCGGGTCGTCACATCCTGAATGTCAGCCATGACCTTGCGGAGATAGGTGCTCCTGGCTTCCTGAATGCGCAGTTCGAGATCGCCGAGGGCGAGGTCGAGGCGAGCGAGGTCCGAGTTCATGCGGGCGATCGCGCCCTTGTTGCGTGCTTCCTCACGCTGGAACTCGATGCCCTGGTAGCGGCGGGCAAGCCCGTTGCTCATCAGAGTCTTATAATCCTCGATATGATCCTGGATGAGCTGAAGTTGGGTTTCCTCCGCGGTGCGTTGCGCGCGCACACCAGCGATTTCGGCCTCGATCCGCGGCTTCTGCGCACGCAATTGTTCCACCGCCTGCGCCAGGGCGTCCCGCTGGATGGCTAGGATCGAACGCTCCTCCTTGATGAGGCGAACGAGTTCGGGTCCGTTCTGTAGGTCGATAGGCGGCTCGAAGGTCGCGCGGTCGCCCTGCTGCGCCTCAAGCCGTGCCCGCCGGATCAGAAACAGCCGTCGGCTGGCCTCCAACACCCGCACCCGCTCTTCGGCCGCGAGAAACTCCGTCCGCAGGGAAGTTTGAGCCTGCTCCGGAACGCCATAGCCTCCGGCCAGGGCGATGCCACTGAGGACTGAGGCTCCGTAACGGAAGGGATAGCTTCCAGGGTTACGCACATCACCGAGCACGTAGATCGGCCGCATCTCGGTGATGCGGAGACTGACGAGGGGCTTTTGCAGAAACCCGTCCGCTAGGCGTTGGGTGATCGCCCTCTGCGCCTCCGAGAGGGTCAATGCTGAAATCGGCACCTCTCCCACGAGGGGAAGCAGAAGGCTGCCACCGCCGCCGATCCCGAATTCGCCCGACAATTCGGCCTGTCCATAGACGGACAGGGCCACACGGTCGCCCGGCGCCAGCCGATACTCCGCGTCCTGCGCCGCGACGCTGCCCGTAAGGCCCGCGATGGCAACAAGCACGCCAGTGAGACGCCTAAGGCTTCGCGGACGTGATCGAGAAGCCAGTCCGGTCGTACCGCACATCGACTCACCGGGATATCGGTTGTTAAGTGATGAGCGACTGTAGCCGAGGCTTGCTCACGGGGAGTAATCTGCTTATGGATTATGCGAATTCGCTCCGGTACTAATCCTTCTCAGCGCCGTACTCGGGACGAACTTGGCCTACGCATCGGTCGTGAGACAGCGACGACTGCGGCGATGACGCAAATATGGCCTCAGCCCGTTGGGGGATAGTCTGAGCAACGGATAACTCTGCTTTCATTAGGTGGATTTATATCGAAAGCAGCATCTTTCTTTTTACGTTATAGGCAGAACAGCAAATCCAGAAGCTGGCGATAGAAAATTCACCGTATCCTGACGCATCAATACCATTCGAAATCCAACTTTAGGTTGAATAGTTAGCTCTGATTCGGTATCGACGTTAATACTTTATATACAATTCGATCGATCGGATGAGAAAGACGCATCTGATTCGAAGCGGTTAGGATGACGGATGAACAAGCATTGAGGGGGCTCCGATGAGGACCCAAAGCATCAAAGCGAGAACTCCCGCATCGAAGGGCCGGCCCAGCCATCGCCACAGGTCAAGACCCAAGATTCCGACCGCGTTGATCGAACCGAATGTCCTGTTTCGCGAAGGCCTGAAGTACATCCTGTCTCAGACGCGGTTTAGCGTCATGAATGAGGCCGATACCGTCGAGGAAATCAAAAGTCGCTCGCTGGAACACAAGCGGCTTAATATGGTCGTGCTTTGCACAACCAGCGGCGACAAATCGGTACAACTGGATATCAAGAGCTTGAAAGAGAGATGCGCTGACTGTCGGGTCATTTGTAGCGGGCCGAGCTACAGCTCCGAGGAGGTCATCGAATTGCTCCGGGCAGGGGCTGACGGTATTCTGCTCCGAAATATCAGCGCAGACACCTTCATCAAATCGCTCGAGCTGGTAATGCTCGGAGAACGTGTAATCCCGGCCGCAACGATGAACCTCGGTCATCACGCAGAGCCGATCTCGCCCGTGCGCCGGAACCCACCCTCGTCGGAGCCCAAGCCGCAGCCCCGATCGCCACCGTGCAACGGCAACGGTGGCAGCCACCTTTCTGAGCGCGAACTCGCGATCCTGCGATGCCTGCTCAATGGCGAGGCCAACAAGATCATCGCACTAAACCTCGACATTGCCGAAGCAACGGTCAAGGTTCATGTCAAAGCGATCCTGCGTAAGATCCGAGTGCAAAATCGGACGCAAGCGGCGATCTGGGCGCTCAACCACTTGGCCGAAGTTGGGCTGGACGAGGTGGTCGAGCCGTCCCACGCATGGTCCGAAAATGACGTCGCGCCCACGCATCTGTGGCTTTCGAAGCAGGCGGGCACCGCGCTCCAACTTTCCTAACCGGACCTGGGTATCAGTTCTCGCGCCACGCCTTGGCGACCTGATCGGCCAGCGGTTTCGTCAGATAAGACAGGACCGTGCGTTCGCCGGTCTGAATGAACGCTTCGACCGGCATTCCAGGTAGCAGGCTCACCTCGCCGAGCCTCCGACGCTGGGAGTCCGACAGTGCGATGCGTGCGGTGTAGAACGACGATCCGGTTTTGCCGTCCTGCACGACATCGGGCGAGACGCGGTCGACGACCCCGTTGGCCTCCGGCGTCGTGCGCTGGTTGAAGGCCGAAAAGCGCAGCCGCGCCTGTTGCCCAGGATGAACATGGTCGATGTCCTGGGGTTGGATCCGGACTTCAACCGCGAGGGTGTCGGCCTGCGGCACGATCAACATGGCCGGCTCGCTCGGCGTCACCAAGCCGCCGACCGTGTGCACGTTCATCTGATGGATCACGCCGTCCTGCGGCGCGCGCATGTCGATATGCCGGAGCTGATCCTCGGCAACGACGCGCTTCTCGACGAGCTCCGACGTTTTGGCGCGGATCTCGGCAAGATCCTTGGTCACCTCGGCGCGCATGTCCTGCTCGATCTGAAGGATCTGCAGTTCCGTCTCGCTGATCTTGGCCCTCGCCAGGGCGGTCGAGGCCAGGAGCTGACCGCACTCGCCCTGCAGCCGGGCGGCCTCTCGCTCCAGCGCCGTGAGGCGGGAGAGAGGGACAAGATTCTTCTGGCGCAGTTCGCGCAGGCCCACGAGTTCGTCCTGGATCAGCGCCCTTTCCTGTTCCTTGGCGGCACTCTGTGTCTCCAGCCCAGAGACCTCCAGGTGATGCTGTGCGATCCGCTCGCGGAGCTGGGCTTTCTGCCCCTCGCGCGTGGAGAGCCGGATCCTGAAATACGTCGTCTCCCCCTCAACGAGATGGGCGACGGTCGCGTCGGTCTTCACACGGGCCAGGAAGTCGGGTGGAAAGGCGAGATGATCACCCCCCTGCTGCTCCGCCTCGCCCCGCGCGCGCCGGGCCGTCAGCTCGTCGAGGGATTTCAGAACGATCTCGAGATTGGCGCGGATCTGGGTGTCGTCGAGGCGCACCAGCACCTGCTGGGCCTTCACCCTGTCCCCCTCATGCACGAATAGGGCGCCCACGACCCCACCGACCGGGTGCTGTACCTTCTTGACCTCGGACTGGACGACGATGCGCCCCGGCGCGATCACGGCGCCTGCAATCGAGGTCAGGCAAGCCCAGCCGCCGATCCCAAACACTAGGATGCCGGCCAGGATGGCGGCGCCGCGGATTTGGCGGTCCAGGGAGGCATACAAGGCACTCGCGTCGGCGCGAGGGACCGTGGGCGGGGCACCGCGAGGGGAGGGTGCCGGCACCCGGGCGGTCCAGATCCGCTCGATCCCCAGGCCAACGGGCCACCGCCACCGCGTCTCGGGCCCGGTAAGGCGGCGAAAAGCGGTCATACGCGCACCTGTCTGATCTTCGCCGTGCCGGCAGCGTCCGCCGCCGGCGGCACGGAGGCCGTGCGCAGCAGGCGCCGCAGAACCTCGTCCTTTGGGCCGAAATCGGCGGTGTGCCCATCCGCCAGCGCGAGGATCAGATCGACGCTCGACAGCACGTTGGGTCGATGAGTCGCCACCACGACGATCCCGCCGCGCCGGCGCACGCCGAGCATTGCCGCTGCCAGGGCGGCTTCGCCCGCGCTGTCGAGGTTGGCGTTGGGCTCGTCGAGTACGACAAGGAACGGATCATCGTAGAGCGCCCGGGCCAGCCCGACGCGCTGGCGCTGACCTGCGGACAGCCGGGCGCCGCGGTCGCCGATGAGGGCATTGTAGCCATCCGGCAGGCCGAGGATCGCTTCGTGGAAGCCGGCTGCCTGCGCCGCCGCGATGATCGCTTCCGGTGCGGCGTCCGGCTGAAATCTCGCGATGTTCTCGGCGATCGTCCCGTCGAACAGCTCGACGTCCTGCGGCAGATATCCGATGTGCCGACCGAGAGCCGTGCTCGACCATTGGTCGAGCGTCGCGCCGTCGAGCCGGACAGAGCCCCGCATCGGCGCCCAGACGCCGACAACGGCACGCATCAGCGACGACTTACCCGAGGCGCTCGGCCCGATGATGCCGAGAGAATCACCCGCTTCGAGCGCGAAACCGATGTCGTGCAGCACGACGCGCTGAATCGAAGGAGGGGCGAGGCTGAGGGATTGCACGCGCAGCGTTTGGCACGGTGGCGGCAATTCCTGGAGGTCCGGCTGCGGCGGCAGCGCGGCGAAGAGGCTTTCGAGGCGGGTCCAGCTTTGCCGGGCGCCGACGAAGCTGCGCCAATTGGCGATTGCCAGCTCGATCGGCGCGAGCGCGCGCGAGACGAGGATCGAACCGGCAATGATGACGCCCGACGAGGCCTCGCCCTCGATGACGAGATAGGCCCCGAGGGCCAGGACCCCGGATTGCAGCGCGAGGCGGAAGACTTTCGACGCGGCCCCGAACCCACCGCCCACATCGGCCAGGACTTGTTGCAACGCGCGGTAATCGCGGCCGGCCGCTGACCAGCGATTCATGAAGACCGTTCGCATGCCGAGCGCCGCTAAGCTCTCGGCGTTGCGTCGTCCGGCCTCGATCAGGCCGTTGCGGCGCGCCATGAGACCGCTCGCCTCGCGGGTCGGTGCGCGGGTCAGGCGGTCGGTGAGAAGCGTCAGCGCCACGAGCGCCGCGCCGCCGAGGAGGGCGGCGATGCCGATCAGCGGATGGAAGACGCAGCAGATGCCGACGTAGAATGGGATCCACGGCAGATCGAACAGGGCGCCCGGCGCCGGTCCGCTCAGGAAGCTGCGCAGGGCATCGAGATCCCGCACCGGTAGGAGGCCGTCGCCGGGCATCGTTCCGACGAGGGGGGCGCGGACCGCAGCGTCGAAGACGCGGGGGCCGAGCGCTTCGTCGACGATCCCGCCGACCCGGACGAGGGTCCGAGCCCGCAGGATCTCGAGCCCGCCCTGGAAGGCGTAGAGCGCCAGGGCGAGGACCGACAATCCGATCAGGGTCGGGACGCTGCGGCTCGGGATGACCCGGTCATAGACCTGAAGCATGAAGAACGAGCCGGTGAGGTAGAGAAGATTGACGAGGCCGCTCATGAGAGCGAGCCCGACGATCGCTCGACGGCAGCTGCCGAGGATCGGCGCCAATCCTGAAGCGCGATGGGGGGCCAGCACGGGCGTTCGGATCCTGGGAAAACGGGGAGGTCGCGCGCACCGTCGCGCCACGGGGGTACGCCTACGCCGCGCGTGCGATGGTCCCGCAGGGGAGGGGGGCCGGCCGGCGATGAGGCGGTCGTCGCCGGCCGTCAGAGGAGAGAGTCAAGGCCACGCCGCCCCGGTCCGAAAGGAGGGAGGCGCGGCGCTGCTCAGAGCGCCAAGCCGGTATGCTCGCCGGTTTTCGCGTGATGGAACTGATCGAGCCAGTCGCCGATCACCCCGGCGTCGAGGGTGATCTGTCCAGCACAATGCTGCTCGGCCAGATCCACGTAGTGCTGGAGGGCGTTCTCGATCGATGGCGAGCTGAGATCGGGATGAGAACCCGTAGAACGAGGCTCCGTGAGCGCATCCAGGATCCACGCCCCGGAATGCCCGCCGAGGAGATCGCTCCAGGGGTTTGCGCCTTCGATGGCGGGTGCGTGGCCTTCCGCCCTCGCGGATCCGGCGGTTGAGGGCTCCGGTTCCGATGCCACGGGGCTGGGCGCGCTCGCGACCGGGGCGATCGGGGCATGCGGCGAAGGGACGTCGGGCGCCGCGGAAGTCACGGGCTTGGATACGCCGGGCTCGGCCACGGTGGGCACATCCGACCCGGCGGCCTCCGGCGCGGTTGCGACCGGCCTCGCCACGACGGCGGGTTCCGACGGAACCGCCGGCTCCCTCGGCGCAGCGGTTTCGTGCGGCGTGGCCTCGTCGGTGTGCGTCACGACCGGCCTCGCCTCCGACTGCTCCGCGCCGACATGCGTTGCCACCGCAGCCAGGGCGGCCGAGACCGGAATCGCCGGGGCGTCCGGAATATCCGTCGAGATCGTGCTGTGGGCATCCTGACCGGAGGCGTGTCGGTACGCGTCCCAACTGTAGAAGCCGTCCGTCCAGGCCCATCGCTCGTCGGACGGATGGGAATTGTGATAGTGGTTGTGGTCGAAGCTGTTGCCGCCCGCGGCCAGTCCGGCCTGATTGTAGTCGGCGATGGCGCCCGAGGCCCCCTCGCCAGGCGTCCGGTCGACAATAACATTGTCATGCACGCTGTTGCCGGTGGTCGTCCACGCTCCGTGGCTCCCGGTCCCGCGATCCTGCTGGATCATCGTGATCGCATTGCCACCCTCGGACGCATCGACGTAGTTGCGGTAGACATCGACATTCTTCGAGTTCTGGATCTGGATGCCGCCGTTCCAGAGCCAACCGACGCCCTCGCCGCCGTTGCCGGTGAGGACGTTGTCGCGGATCGTGGCGGCGTAGCTGATTTCGTGATTGATCCCGCCGGATAGATTGTTGGCGACGGTGTTACCCTCATAGAGCGTGTTGATGTTATTGATATCCGTCCACAATCCGTAGCCATTGTTGTCGTGGGAGTAATTGTCGCGGACGATCAGGTTTTCGGTCTCGGCGAACTTGGTGCCGCCGCCCTCCCAACCCCGGTCGATGCCGGAGAAGTAGCCGTTGTGAGCGATCTCGTTGCCCTCGACGCGCACGTTGTCGCCGCTGGCTCCGAGGCCCATCTGCCCGTTGTCGTGAACATAGTTGCCTGTCACATGGCTGTTCGAGCCGGCATAGACGCCGACCCCGTAGTTCAGGCGCACTTCGTTGTTCTGGATCGTCCAACCCTCGGCCGAGGAATTGTAGCCGATCGCGCCGGCCTGAGTAGGGACGTTATACTTCTCGACGACGAGGTTCTCGACATGGACATCCTTCGCCTGCCCGGCAATGGCGAATGGACTGACACCGGCCTCGACCCGGTGACCCGCAGGATCGTCACGGAAGTAGATCTTGTCGTGTCCATAGTCGAAATAGAACTTGCCCGGGGCGACCTTGTCGAGTGAGTCGACCGGCGTCAGCGGCTTGTTGTCGATGAAGAAGGTCTCCGGATAGCCGGGGCGTTCGGCGCCCCGCGCGCCGAATTCCGTCCCGCTCCGGAAGCCTTCCTGGTTCTGTCCGGTCGCGACCCAGTTGTGGCCCTCACGGTCGAATTCGGTGATCAGCCGCGCGCCGTTGAGCACCGCACCGTGCTCGCCGATGAAATGGTCGCCGTCCTTCGGCGTCACTGACTGCATGCGGTGCACGCCGGCCTCGATCCAGAACGTTGATCCCGCAGGCGCAGCGTCGACCAGCGACTGAAGATCCGCGCCGACGGCGACCGGAATCGCGTCCGCAGGCTTACTGATCGGCTTAGTACCAAATGACTGAGTTGCCACCATTGTACTCCGAGTAAGATTGCTGCTTAATTTGTCGGCAGGATCAAATCCGTATCGGGATTTTATGCTGCCTAAAGCGCTCTATTGGACTGAGGTTTGATAGGGATAAGCCTGAATGCGGCCGGCTGATTTGATACGCGTACTTCGCGTGCGCTGTCTTGCTCCGGCCCGCCAGATGCTGGCGCCAGCGCGCCGCCCCGATCCGGCTCAGCCTCGCCCCCTTGCGGCCCCCCGCCAGCGCTCAGGTTCCTGGCGCCGAGACGGCGGCAGCCCGCGGTCAGAGAGGGGGCGGCGATGACGCTGCCCACCCCGATTCTCCCGCCGCGCCTCTCGGGACAGAGCACCGTCGTCCGACTCACGGTCGAGCGTCTGGCGCAGGCGGGGCTCAATCCCGAGCCGCTGCTGCGAGAGGCCGGATTGGCGGATGTCGCGACCGCCGACCTCGATCTGCCGGGCGCCGAAGACCAAGCCGCGTTCCTGAACCTCGCGGCCGAGATGCTGCAGGATCCATCCTTCGGCCTACACCTGGGTCAGGATTACGACCTGCGCAAACTCGGCCTGCTGTTCTACCTGATGGGCTCGTCCGAGACCGTCGGCGAGGCATTGAGCTGCTTCGAGCGCTTCAGCTCCCTCGACGATCCGAGCATCTACGGCTCGTACCGGATTTCCGATATCGCCGTGACGGTCGCGGTCGGGTCTGCGGAGGCCGGGCGGTGCCTCGACCGCCATCTGGCCGAGTTCTGGCTCGTGTCGATCGCGCGCCTCGTTACCGAACTCGCCGGAGGGGACGCGGTGCCGATCGGCGTGAGCGTCAGCCAGCCGCAGCGGGATACGGCCGAGGTGACGCAGGGCGCCTTCGCCGCGCCCGTCGCGTTCGCAGCCTCGGAGGACCGGATCGATTTCGAGGTCCGCCTGGCCGACATCCGGCTTCCCACCGCCGAACCCTACCTTCACGCCTCGCTGCTCCCGCATTTCGAACGCGCGGTCGAGGCCATGCGCTGGGAGCCGGCAGTCGTGTGGGCACGGGTGAAGAAAGCGATGGCGCCGCGCCTGCCGCACCGGACGGTGACGTTGGCCAACATCGCCAGGGATCTCGGGATGAGTACGCGCACCCTGTCGCGCCGGCTGCGGGACGAGCGGAAGACCTTCAGCGGGATCCTGGACGAGCTGCGGGCGGAACTCGCTATCCACTACATCAGGATCAGGGGGCTCCCGATTTCGGAGATCGCCTGGCACCTGGGCTACCGGGAGGCGAGCGCCATCGTCGCGGCCTTTCGCCGATGGACCGGCATGCCGCCGAGCCAAGTCAGGCGCAGCCAGGCCGGCGGATCGGCTCCGTCGGATCCGCCGTCCTATCGCGAGCCGATGGATGCCCGCCCAGGCGCGAAGCAACGTTAAGGATCGAGGCCGGCGCTTGCGGGAGACCGGCACCGGGGGCCGGCCTGGCCCCGCCCGACCTCCGGCCTGCGCGTCGAGGCTCCGTACGGCGTCGTGATTAGCTCGGAAGAGGAATTGCAACGTCTGACGCTTGCCGGGAGACTGAGTGTGTTGCGAGCGGCCGGTCGCGATGTCGGTGCCCGCCTTCGTCGCGACGGATGCCCCCTGGCGACGGCCCCCTGACCGAGCGATCGGTCAGGGGGATCTTCGGGGAAGCGGCGTGTGGGCGCGCCGCTCAGGGAGCGGCGGCCCTGTGATCCTCTTCGTCCATGCGTGTCGCGTCGGCCTCGGCGAGCAGCACAGCCAGAACCTCGTCCTGCTCGTGCTCGCGCAGATCGGGGAACAGCGGCAGCGACAGGGTTCCCTCGCCCCATGCGCGCGAGACGGGGACCAGCGGCGTCTCGACGGCCTTGCGGTAGTAGGTGAGCGAGGGGACGCAGCGGTAGTTCACGGTCGCGCCGATGCCGGCTTGGCCCAGCGCGGCCAGCACCGCGTCGCGGCGGTTGTCCGGTACATGAATCGGGAAAAGGTGGCGCGCCGAGACGGCCCCCCGAACGATCGTCGGCCACGTGAAGGGCGTGCTGGCGAGCGCCCGCTCGTACCGCAGACTGAGGGCCTCCCTTTGGGCGAGCCGCTCTTCCACGGTATCGATCTGTGGTTCGAGCAGCACCGCCAGGAGATCCGGAAGGTTGGCCTTGGTCCCCAGGCGGTCGATGTCCCAGTGCCGGTAGGTGCCGCCCTGGAAGCGCTGGGCGGCGCCCGCGGACATGCCGTGGAGAACCGTCTGCGTCAGCAGCGCCGCGAGATCGGAGTCGTTTGTGACCACGGCACCGCCCTCGCCGCAGGTCACGTTCTTCGTCGCGTAGAACGAGAAGATCGCGGCATCACCGTCCTGCCCCGGGCGACGCCCGAACAGGCTCCCTTCGAAGCAATGCGCAGCGTCCTCGATGATGCGCACCGCGGGCGGGAGCACCTGCCGCAGGGCGGGGATGTCGACCATCTGGCCGTAGAGATGGACCGGAATGACGGCGCGCGTCCGCGGGGTGAGCGCTGCGGCGACGAGGGGCTGGCTGATGAGCAAGGTCGCCGGATCGACATCGACGAAGACGGGCGTCGCCCCGACGAGGCGCACCACATTGGCCGTCGCGGCGAAAGTCATGGCAGGCACGATGACCTCGTCGCCCGGACCGATGCCGTAGGCGAGGAGTGTCGCGATCGCCCCTTGCGTCCAACTCGACGTCAGCTTGGCGTGGGCGACGCCGAAGAAGGCGCGCAGCCGCTCCTCGACCCGGGCCCCCTGCGGGCCGCTCGTCAAGAACGGGCTTGCCAGCACCTCGGCGATGCGCGCGCCGGCCTCAGGGGTGAGGCCGTGGCGATAGAACGGGACGGCCATTCATCACCTCCTGATTGTCCGATCTGAGAGCGGATGCCGCGCCCGGCGACCGGGGCGCCGGGGTCTTGGTCGGCCCGCCTGCAACCGGCGAACCCTGCGGTCGCGTCGCCCGGATGCGCCCTATCGAAGGCCGGCATTCGCAACGACTGCGCCGAGGGGGGCGCGCGCCGTCACCTCCTTCATCGGGGTCAGGGCCTGCACCTCCTCGACCGGCGCCCGCAGCAGGTGGGGAGCCTCCTGCATCAACCGCGCGTACCACTTGACGGTGTAGCAGGTCGGCGTCTCGACCACCCGACCGCTGCCGAGCGCCGCCGCGACCTCGGCGATCCCGTGCTCGATGGTCTTCTCGGGGCCGCCGTGCAGGACGTTCCTGATCTTCGAAAAGTCGACGTGATAGTCCCGCTTGTCGTTCCTGGTATCGAGGAACTCGACTGCGCATTCCCCCGCGAAGCGGTCCTTGATCGCCAGGGCGACATCGAGGATCTGGCGGTTGTCCCAGCCGACGTTGAAGACCTCGCCGGCGACGTCCGGACGCGGTGCGCGCAGCAGGCCGAGGACGACCTTGGCGACATCGCGCACATGCACGAAGGGACGCCACTGCGATCCGTCGCCGCCGATGCTGATGCGACGGTGATTCGTCGCGTCGAGCGTCATCTGGTTGACGACGAGATCGAAGCGCATCCGCGGCGACAGGCCGAACACCGTGGCGTTGCGCAGCGCGGTGGTGGCGAAGTGACGATCATTGAGGGCGAGCACCGCCTCCTCTGCCCGCGCGCAGGTCTGCGCGTAGACCGTCAGCGGACGCAGCGGCGCGTTTTCGGCAAGGAACATGTCCTGGCCGGCACCGTAGACAGCACAGGAACTCGCAAACAAGTATTTCCGGACGCCGGCCCGCTTGGCCGCCGTCACGACCCGGATCCGGCCCGTCTCGTTGATCGATTTCGTCAAGGCGGGGTCGAGATCGCCCGAGGGATCGTTGGACAGGGCGGCGACGTCGATGACGGCGTCGCACGATTCAAGGTCCGGGGGGGTGAGCGACCGGATGTCCCGCTTCAGGATCTCTAGTCGGGGATGCCGAGCGCATCGCGCCAGCGGCTCGTCGCCAAAGAAGAACGTATCGATCGCCCTGACGCGATAGCCGCTCTTCAGCAGGTCCCTGATCAAGACTGAGCCAATATAGCCGCCCGATCCAGTCACAGCGATCTTCTCGCGCATAAATCTCGCCCACGGTTCGAAGATACATGCCGATTTGCAAGGTGATCCCAGGCAAATCACGACGCGACAACTCGAGACGATTCATTAAGCGCGTTGTAAGACCAATAACAAACAATCGATGGCATTACTCAGAAATGATGATTTCGAATAT
Source organism: Methylorubrum suomiense (assembly GCF_022179765.1). GTDB lineage: Bacteria > Pseudomonadota > Alphaproteobacteria > Rhizobiales > Beijerinckiaceae > Methylobacterium > Methylobacterium suomiense. The sequence continues at coordinate 101,356 of NZ_BPRE01000006.1, forward strand.
TATACAACACAGATCGCTTGGCCGCATACGAAAGTCGTAGTCCAGAAGATCGTAGTGCGGGTTGTGTGCGAATTTGCCATGCATGAAAGCCGGCCAGTGTGAGCTGCGTCAGACACTGGCCTTGGGTCGGCACGGGGCGCGGGTGACGGGTGAGCCCGCGTTCCGGCGGGTCGCGCGTCCACGGCCCGGTGCGGGCGGCACTACCGGCTCGAACGCCGTTTCATCACGGGCGGGAGGGCGCGGGGGGACGGCGCGCAACGGTGGCGGCGTTCACGCGCCGGGCGGGTCCGAGGCGGGTGGCCCGAACGGCCGGAGATGGGCGCAGATCAAACGAGGCTTTCGGGATGATACGGAAAGTACTCCTCGTCCATAACGCGTATCGCAAGTACGGAGGCGAGGACACGGTTGTCGCCCAGGAGGAGGCGGCACTGCGGCGGGCCGGATGCGAGGTGCAGCTGTTTACGCTCAGCAACACCACGATCACGTCTTTCTCGGACAAGATGCGCGCAGCGCTCACGGCGTCGAACGCGCCGGGAAACATCGGCCTCGTCCTCGACGCGGTCCGGGCATTCGAGCCGGACCTCGTCCACATCCACAATTTCTTCCCGATGATCTCGCCGATGGTGCACGCGGCCCTGCAGCGGATCGGCGTCCCGACCGTGCAGACCCTGCACAATTACCGCGTGATCTGCGCCGGGGCGACGCTGAACCGCAACGGCTCGCCTTGCGAGATCTGCATCACCCGCTCGCCCTATCATGCGGTGGTGCACCGGTGCTATCGCGGCTCGCTCCTCGGATCGCTGGCCGTCGCGCACTCGGTCCGGCAGCACCGACGCCTCGGCACGTGGTCCAAACATGTCGACCGGTTCATCGTGCTGACCGAGTTCGAGCGCTCGCGCTTCGTCGCGGCGGGCCTCCCGGCGGAGCGCATCAAGCTGAAGCCCAACGGATTGTCCGACAACGGCCCCGGTCCCGCCCGGCGCCGAGGTCTGCTGTTCGTCGGTCGGCTGACCCGTGAAAAGGGTGTCCATATCCTGGCGCAGGCCGCGGAAAGGGCGGGCCATACGGTCGAAGTGCTCGGCGAAGGGCCGCTGCAGCCGCTCGTCGAGGCTTCCGCCGGACTCGTCTCCCTCGGCCATCAGACACCGCGCACCGTCCGCGCGGCCATCGCCCAGGCCGTCGCGATCGTCGTCCCTTCGGTCTGGTACGAAGGATTACCGATGGTGATCGTCGAGGCCTTTTCCGCCGGAACGCCCGTGATCGTCTCGCGCACCGGCTCCCTCGCCGAGGTCATCGAGGACGGCGTGACCGGCCTTCATGCCGAACCGGGCGACGCGGCCGACCTGGCGCGGGTCATGGATCGCATGCTCGGCGATCCGGCCGCGGCGCGCCGGATGGGCGAGGCGGCGAGGCGGAAATACGAGCGGGATTGGAGCGAGGCTACGACCACGCGCCAACTCCTGGCGATCTACGACGAGGCCGTCGCCTCGCACGCGACGACGCGGGCTGCCGCAGCCGGCGCGTGCGCCCCGGATTTGACCCTCGCCTGAAGGCTCTTCGCGAGGCACCCGCCGTTCCGCCTGGCCCCGGAAGGGGAAGCCGATCCGGATGGGGCGCCGCGCAGGGCGGCTTCCGGGGCAGACATGCGCAGGAGGACCAGGCCGTGACACGATCCGCCGTCGGAATCCGGCCGCTAGCTCCTCCCGCGCCGCGGGTGTTCGGCGACGTCTATGTGGGGGCGGTCTGCCTGTCGCTCGCGGGATACGCCATCCTGGGCAAGACCTTCGCGTCGATCGGTGTCCCACCCCTGTATATCGGCGAGATCCTCCTCGCCGCCGGCCTCGTCGCCCTTGGCCGATCGGGCTGCGGGCTGGCCGCCATGGCGACGCCCCCCTCTCGCCTGCTCCTCGTACTGATCGCCTGGGTCGTCGCGCGCACGCTGCCGTATCTCGGGCTCTGGGGCGCCGACGCGCTGCGCGACAGCGTCATCGTCACTTATGGGGCTTTCTGCTTCATCGTCGTCGCGCTGGTGCTCGAGGAGCCCGCCCGCCTCGAGCGCGTGCTCGCCTCCTATCACGCCTTCGCCCGCGTCTACGGGTTCATTGGCGGCGGCTGCGCGGCCTTGGCCCTTTCCAAGGTCATGATACCGGGGACGTCGCTTCAGGTGGTCGACCTCAGCCCCGGGGCGATCGCGACGCATCTGGCGGGCGCAGCGGCGTTCGCCGTCCTCGGGCTCGGCCGGTTCTCACGGCTCTGGATGGCGGCGCTCCTCGTCGGCATGGTCGCCGTCACCTCGAGCCGAGGGGCGATGCTGGCCTGCGTCTTCGCCATCCTGGCCGCCACCGTTCTGGGCGGCCGCGTCCGGCAGGTCGCGCCCGTCATCGCTCTCGGCGTCGTCGCGCTGCTGGTCGTGTCGCTCATTGGCGTGAAGGTTCAGTTCACGCCCGACAGCCGTGTCATCGGGCCAGATCAGATCATCGAGGGCTTCAAGAGCATCCTCGGCGTGAGCGACGCGTCGAACTTCGAGGCAACGAAGGAATTCCGGACCCGCTGGTGGGCGACGATCCAGGATTACACCTTCGCAGGCCCCTATTTCTGGTCAGGCAAGGGATTCGGCGTCAATATCGCCATGGAGGACGGCTACCAGCTCTGGGCCATCTCCGAGGGATTGCGCAGCCCCCACAATGCCAGCATGACGGTACTGGCCCGCGCCGGCGTGCCCGGCCTCGTCCTCTGGGTCACGCTGTTCGCCGCATGGTTCGCAATGCTCGTCCACAGCATGCTGCTGGCGCGGCGGCGCAAAGAGGCGCGCTGGGCGAAGATCCTCGTCTGGATCGCCTGCTACGGCGCCGCGATCCTGATCGAGGCATCCTTCAACGTGACGCTGGAGGGGCCGATGGTGGGCATCTGGTTCTGGTGCCTCTTCGGCCTGGGGATCGCGGCCAGTATGATGTTTCGCTCAGGGTTGTTTCCCGCAACCGTCCTCGACGGATCCTTCGGCCTTCCCGAACGGTCGTAGGAATCGAATGTCGTGAGGGCCACAGCCCGGCGAATCACGTCACGGCTTCGACGCCCGGCTCGGCTGCCCCACGCTCGACCGCGTCCACCTCGTCGCCGACAAGACGGTGCAGGAGAAGCAGCGAGACGGCGACCCGCGCGGCGTTCGCGATGCAGAGGCCGGCGCAGGCCCCGTTCAGCCCGAAGCCGACGATGAGCGGTGCGGCGGTGACGACGGAGGCGGCCATCCCGGTGAGGTTGGCAATCATGGCCTGCCGAACCGCCGAGACGCCGTGGAAGTACGAGCAGGTCATGTCGGCGACGTAGGAGATCACCGCGCCGACGGTGAGCAACCGCACCGGCGTCGCGAGATCGGCATAGACCGAGTCCGACCCGTAGATGACGCCCAGCACCCGCTCCGGGACGGCGGCGATGACCGCCAGGAAGGCGACCGCCGTCAGGAGCCCCGCCAGGGCGAAGGGGCGGGCCGCGCGCAGGGCCGCGATCTTGCCCCGCAGATGTGCGCGCGCGGTCACCTGCGGGATGACGTTACTGAGCCCGATGATGAGCGGGTTGAGGATGTTGACGATGTTGATCGCGGCCAGGAGCAGGCCGGGGAACGACTCGCCCGACAGGATCGCGAGGAACCAGAACACCGCCTGCTGGCGCAGGGCCGCCGCGAGGTTTCCGGCGAGCGACCATCGCCCGAGGGCGAAGAAGCTTCCTACCGTCCCCTGGAGATCGAGCGCGCCGGGCCGGACGACGCCGGATTGGACGGCTTGGAGGATCGCGGCCAGCCCGGAGGTCGCCGCCATGGCATAGAGCGCGCTGGAGAGGGTGATGCCGTCATGCCGGTACAGCCAGAACAGGACGAGAATCTGGCCCAGATAGCTGATGATTTCGCCTGGCACCGCCGCGGCGAAGCGCAGCTCCGCGAACAGGCAGCGCCGGAAGGTCTCCTGGATCTGCCAGACGACGAAGTAAGTCGCCACGGGAAGGATCGCGTCGGTACGCCCCATCAGGAGCCCGATCAGGCCGAGGCAGAGCACGGCCGGGACGCAGAGCACGACCAGCATGACGAGACTGGCCCGCATGAGCTGTGCACCGCGCTCCGGGCCGGAGACGTTCGATAGAACGACCATCGGATAGAACAGCAGCGACGCGATCGCCGTGTAGAGGAGCATCTGGATGCCGGCGAAGAGAGCGAACACGCCGTATTCGCTGGGTGCCAGCGTCCTCGCGAGCGCGATCGTGAGAAGGAAGCCGCCGAGGCTGGCGATCCCTTGATCGATGACCGGCCACAGGATGCGCCCCGCCTCCACCGTCATCCGCCGGGCCGGATTGTCATTCGCAGCGGTGGCGCGCGCCGTCCTTCCCATCGAACCATCCCAGTTTCAGGAGTGATCTGTCTCGCGCACGAGCGGATCGACCGCAGGCTCTCGTCCGGCCACGCCTCTCCGGTCGGGACGCTTGCGGTCAGGAGGCCTTCGCGTCGAGCCGCGGGCACGTCTCCCGCTGCAGCGGCGAGACCGCGGCACGGGTCTCGAACAGCTGGCGGTACCGGCCGTACAGGGTGCACTGATCGATGATCCGGTCGCGGCGGTGGTCCTTCAGGTCGACCTCGGTCAGGACGATCCCGCGCACCCGGACCGTCTGGTCCTGCAGGCGTTGGAGCGCGGTGAGGACGACCTCGCGCGGGGTCCGTTTCCAGCGCGCGGCCAGAAGCGTCGCGTCGGCATGGTGGGCGAGGGTGACCGCCTCTTGGAACAGCAGCACCGGCGGCGCTTCGATCAGCACCAGATCGAACGCCTCCCGGGCGAGATCGATGAAGCGCGCGAAGGCCGGTGTCGCATAGAGGTCGTACCGGCTGCCGCCGACTCGGCCGCGCAGCACCGTCTGTCCCGCAGCGGGGCACGCGCTCAGGAACATCGAGACATCGCCCGAGACAACGCTGCCGAGGTCGGCCCGATCGTCCGGCGGATCCGCGTCGGCATTGCCATCGATGACGAGGACGCGCAGCCCGCGCTCCGTCAGGGCGTTCGCCAACGCGCCGCATAGCAGCGACTTGCCTTCGCCCGGAACCGCGGAAGCCACCAGCAGGATCTGCGGGGTAGGGGAGGTGCGCGACCACCCGAGTGACGCGCCAACCAGCCCGATCGCCTCGTCGAACATCCGACGCTCGCCCGCGGTCGAGCGTCGGTGGATCTTCGGCAGCATGCCGAGACAGCGCGTACCCGTATCCTCGACGAGATCCCCGGGCGAGCGGAACCCCGTGCTGTGTCGCTCCAGCATGATCGCCGCGCAGAGTCCGGCGCCGCTCGCGGCCAGGACTGACAGGCCGACGATGAAGGCGCGGTTGGGACCACTCGGTACGGTATCGGGCTGAGCGGGCATGATGGCCTGCGTCGTCGAGGATCTCATCCCAGCGAGCGCGACCGCTTGGGCGAAGCTGTCGTTCAACAGCTTCAGGCGTTCGCGGATGGCCGCGGCACTAGCTTGCAGACCCTGCAACTGGGTCTCGTGCCCCATCGCTTCGATCACGCTCTTCTTCAGCGTCTCCACCTGGGCTGCGAGAAGGGCTTCCTCCTGGAGCGCCGTGCGGCGGTCGCCCTCCAGGTTGCCGATCGCCTGCTCGATCTCTCGGCGAAGGCGCTCCTGCACGCCTTCGAGGCTCGCCTTGGCCGTGAGGTAGCCGGGGTGACGCGGCCCCGTCGCAGACACGGTCTGGAGGTCGCGATTGGCCGTCTCGACCGCTTCGAGCAGCCGCTGGATCACCGGCGCCCCGGCGAGATCCTGGGCGGACGGGACGCTGCCCGCGGCAAAGGCGTCGCGGGCCCGTGCCAGCCGGGCCTCCGCGGCGAGGCGGTTCTGGACGGCCGTCCCAAGACGGGTCGTGGCGTCCCGCAACTCCTGCTGGGCGAGGTTCGGAGCCCCCGCACTCCCCTCGACGGTACCCGTCCGCTGGCGGAAACGCTCTATCGCGGCCTCGGCCTCGTCGAGGGACGCGCGGGTCGCCGTCACCTGCTCCTGAAGCCAGGCGCTGGTCCGCTCGGCGGATGCGACGCCGATCTCAAGGCGGTTGCGCATGTAGGCATCGACGAAGGCGTTCGCGATCCGCGCCGAACGGTCGGGGTCACCCGATGTGTACGCGACGGAGATCAGGTAGGCGCGCGCGTCGTTGGTGACCTTGAGGTTGCGCGAAAGCTCCCGGGCGATCCTCTCGGCGCTTGTTCCCGTCTCGGTGACCTCCCGCCGGGATACCCAGTACGACCACAGGCGCGACAGCATCGACGGACGGGGCGCGAAGGCCGCATCCCGTTCGAGGCCGAGATCCTGGGCAACCCTTTGGGCGATGAAAGCGGAGCGGAGCACCCGCGCCTCACTCTCGACGATCACCGAGCCTTCGAGCGTCGCCGTGCCTGCCTGGGCCGATGGTTGCGGACCGGGCCTGCCGAGTTCGACCTGGACCAGCGCCTCGGCGGTATATTTGTCGGAAAGCAGAAGGCTCACCCCGGCCGATACGGCGGCCGCCGCCGCGATGATAGCTCCGATCAGGAGCCAGCGCCGTCTGAGCGCGGTGAGGAGCCCGAGCGTATGGTGTTCGTATGTCTGGCGGAGCAGGAGGCTGACGCCACGGCTCGGTTGCTCCACGGTCCGGTTCATCCGCGTATCGTCCTGATCAGGCGCCGGGCGAGCCCTTCAACGTCAGCGCCTGAACTGGCCGCGACGAAATCGGTCAAGTAAACCGCCGGTCATACGATCGAGCCTGCATTCGAACTGAGTTTGCATCCGATGGGAACGGGCGATTCGGGACTAGCCCGACAGCGGCGCCCTTCCGAACGGAGTGGTCGATTTGTATCCTCCAATGTTCGGGCGGATCATCGCGTGTGGCTCATCGACCTTTCGCAGGTTGCTCCGCCCAACGGTGTCACCAAGGGCGGAGTACGGCACGAAGGTCGTTCGAAGGGGTGCCGGCCGATCCTGCGGTCACGCGGGAAAAAGGTGTTAGCACCATGTTAAGGCTTGGGCGGCCCCATGCTCTGGCGCAGTTTGACCGGGTCCGGAGCTTTCTGCGGAGCGCCCGCGCGAGCGGCCCGATCGAACATGACGTTTCAGATAGAGACGGTTCTGGGCGCGCTGTCCTGCCTCGTCGCCATCCTCGTCGCCGCCCGTCCTCCTTGCGCCAACGCCGACACTGTCGACGACGCTCTCTGCCCCGCCACGGCGATCCGCGTATCGCCGGGGGAGTCGATCCAGCGCGCAGCGTTCCGTGCGGGCCCCGGCGGGACGATCTGCATCGAAGCGGGCCTGCACCGGCTGCAGCAGATCGCACCGTTGGCAGGACAGACTTTCCTCGGTGAGCCCGGCAGCGTCCTCAACGGCGCGCAGATCGTTGGCCCGTTCGAGCGCCGGGGGACGGTCTGGTCGGCTTCGGTCACCCTGCCGCGTTGGACGGCGACCGGGACGTGCCGCGCGGGCGCGCTGTGCTCGCCCCTGCCGTGGCTGTTCCTCGACGGTGAGCCGCTGCGCCGGGTGGGGTCGCGGGACGGTCTCGGCCCCGGGCGCTTCTGGTTCGAGCTGATGTCCTCGCGCCTCGTCATCGCGGACGATCCGACAGGCCGCACGGTGGAGGCGAGCACCCTGGCCACGGCGTTCCAGAGTCGGTCACCCGACGTGCGAATCCGCGGCCTCGTCATCGAGAAATACTCCTCGCCCCCCCAAATCGGGGCGATCCGGGGCGATCAGGCGGTCGGCTGGCGCGTCGAGCGAACGGAAATCCGCTTCAACATGGGGCTTGGCGTCTCGGTCGGTACCGACGGTGTCGTGCGCGAGAGCGTGATCCATCACAACGGCCAGCTTGGCGGGGCCGCGCACGGCCTGAGGGTCCGGTTCGAAAACAACCGCATCTTCGAGAACAACACCGCCGCCTTCGATCCTGGCTGGGAGGCCGGCGGCCTGAAGATCACCGAGAGTCGCGGCGTCACGGTGCGGGGCAACCATGTCTATCGCAATGATGGTCCCGGGATCTGGTGCGACATCGATTGTCGCGACGCCGTGATTGAAGACAACACGGTCGAATTCAATCGCGGCGCCGGCATCTTCTACGAGATCTCATTCGACGCGCTCGTCCGTCGCAACACGCTCCGCTTCAACGGCGTCAACAACGCGCCGTGGTACTGGGACGCCGACATCCAGGTCGCGGCATCGCAAGGTGTCGAGGTCGCCGACAACGACATCGCGGTGCGGCCGGGCGGGCGGGCGATCATGTTGATTGATCAAGGTCGGCGGAAGGAGGACGGCAGCCTCTATCGCACGACGGGCAACCGCGTTCACGGCAACCGGATCGTCTTCACGGGGTCGGGCGACGCGGGCGGCGTCACGGATACGGATCGCCTCTCACCCAACGGATCGATCATCGAGGCCGGCGCCAACAGCTTCGAGGCGAACACCTACACTGCACCGCTCGACGCGCCGCCGGGCTTCGTCTGGGGCCGCGACGCGCTCACCTTCGCGGCGTTTCAGAGCCTTGGGCAGGAGAGGAAGGGGCGCCTGACCTTCGGGGTGGTTCCACCGTGAAGCGGAGCGAGAGCTGCCAGCCTCGCCGCCACGCTCCGCTCGAAGCGTGAGGGGCGTCTCCGTCACCCGTGCGCGGAGGTCGGCCGCGGCGGACGGGACGCCAGCCTCGCCGCGATCTCGTCGTAAGCCTTCGTCACGAGATTCGACCAGGATAGCTCGTCGGCGCGCTCCAGCGCGGCCCGGCTCAGGCGCAGGCGCAGGCTCTCGGAGCGTGCAAGTTCGAGAAGGGCATACCGGAGCCGCTCGACGACCGCGGCCTGCGGACCATCCGCACGGACCGCCCGACCGCAGGCGTCCGTGACGACGACTGCCGGTCCTCCCAGCGCGAGGCAGATCACCGGAAGCCCCCGGGACAGCCCCTCCAGAACGGCCATGCCGCCCGAATCATGCAAGCTCGGGATCAACACAGCGTGTTGCCGCTCGTAGATCGCCAGCAAGTCGCCGCGGGAAACCTCGCCGCGCCACTCGACCGCCGAGCCCAGGCCCAACCGGTCGGCCTGCTCCTGGAGCCGCTGCCGCTGAGGCCCGTCGCCGACGACCGTCAGTCGGATATCGACCCCGTCCCGGCGCGCTCCGGAAAGGGCTTCGAGGCCGAGATGCAGCCCCTTCCAGGCAAGGAGCCGGCCCGCGAAGACAACGCGAAACGGCTCGCCGTCGCGGCGGGCGACGGGCTCGGCTCCGCGCCGCGACTCGACGCCGATCCCCAGATTGCACACGACCCGGGACCATAGGTGGGCCGGTAGCACGGCCCTCGTCTCGTCGGTGCGGACCAAAATCAGGGAGGCGCAGGCGAACGCGCCGCGCGAGATCGGGTCGAAGCGCGTCGTCCATGTGTGGGTCGCGCGTATCCGCTCCGCCCAGCGATCGAGGAGGGAAAGGCCGCGCCGCAGGTTGGGAGGCCCGGATTCGCCGCCTCCGAGCGGCCCCAAGATCAGGGGCAACCCCAGCCCACCGAGGCGCGTCGGATGCCGGATCGTCCCGAAGGTCACGTGATGCACGAGGTTGAAGTCGAGGGTCGGATAGGTTTTCCGGATGTGGGACGGCAGGGCGCATTGCCATAGGAGATTGGTGAAGAACCACGCCATCGGCTTGAAGCGGCTCCGCAGGCCGAGGTCGCGCAATCGCGTGAGCCAGCCCGGCATGAAGATCTCGAATGTGAGGTTCGGCGGCAGCCGGCCCGAGGCGATCTCGGCCCGGATCAGCGGTTTGAATTCGGTGCTCGTGACGACCGTCACCGCGTGGCCCAACCGCGCCGTCTCAAGGGCCCAGTTCCAGCCGATGCCGGCCTCCGAACCCTGGCCCGGGCCACACGAGAAAGCGCTCATCAGGATCTTCATCACCGTTTTCCAGGAGAGAGGCCGCGCCTTGCGCGAACCGATTCATCGCGCGCCGGAGCCGCCGATGACGGCGGGGATCGTCTCGAGAAGGATGTATAAGTCGAGCCAAATCGACCAGTTGTGAATGTAGAACTTGTCTTGGTTCTTCTGTACGGACAGGTCGCCATTGCTGCGCGAGGACACTTGCCATAGTCCGGTCAGGCCCGGCGGGACGCTCTGCCGGAGCGCTTGGAAAGGGGCGTCGAAGCCCTCGTAGTGGTAGGACGGGAACGGCCTCGGTCCGACGAGGCTCAATTCGCCGCGCACGACATTCCAGAGCTGCGGGAGCTCGTCGAGGCTTGTGCGGCGGATGAAATGGCCGATGCCGGGGAGGATCCGAGGATCGCGGGTGAGCTTGAAGTAGCGCTGCCACTCGTTGCGCGCCTCGGGGTCGGCGGCGAGATGGTCCCGCAGCCTATGTTCCGCATCACCGTACATGCTGCGAAGCTTCAGAACCTGGATCAGACGGCCCTGCCGCCCCACCCGCTGATGCGTGAAGAAGGCCGGACCGGGATCGACGATCCGGATCGTCACCGCGACCGCTGCGATCACGGGTGCGGCGATCAGAAGGGCGGGCCAGGCCAGCATCAGGTCGACGATCCGCTTGATGCGCCGGTTGCGGTGCCGATAGAGATCGCGTCGCAATTCGAGCCCGAGCCCGCTGCCCAGCGTCCGCGTCTGTATCCAGAGGCTCTGGAGATCCTGCGTCTGTTGAGCGACGACGACTCGGGGGAACGGCAATGGGCCGGAGCCGGCGAGATCGTTCAGGACGAGTTCGGTGCAGGAGCACACGACCGCGACCTCGATGTCGTCCCGCTGCGTCGCGTCGCCGATCGATCCCAGGATCGGCAATCTCGTCCGCGCCGCCTCACCCGGGTCGCCCGACGCATCGAGGACGAAGCCAATCGGCTTCAAGCCGAGTTCAGGCTGCGATAGCAGCGTATCGGCGAGGACGACGCCGCAGGCATCGGTGCCGAGGATCGCGGTCCGACCGCCCCACAGCCCGCGCCGGATCAGGAACGTCCGGGCCGCGACCTCGGCGTAGAAGCCGGCGACGAGAAGGAGAAGCCCGGTCAGAGCGAGGCCTGCGACCGACGCCGACGTCGCTCCGAGCCCAGCCGAGAAAACGAGGCAGCCCATCGTCAGGGCGAACACGCAGCGGGTGCGAAGGCGCAGCCGTTCGGCGGGACCGGGCCCGTAGCCGTCGTAGAGCCCGACGGCTGCGAAGGCTACGCAGGCGAGAACAGGCATTGCAACGACGTCCCACCCGCCGAAGCAGTCCATTCCCGTCAGGACGGACCCGGCGAGGACGGCGACCGCGGCAGCCGCGGCGTCGGTGGCCGCCAGGACGGCGATCACCTTGAGGCGCCGCGCGAATCCTGGCGGTGCCCGCGCAGCGAGGGCCTGCCGATCCGGCACGATGAATGGGCGGACGACGGCGTCCATCTGCGACTTCGCGGCGGACGTGCTCATGTCACGACATCTCCGTACGCGTGCGGCGTTCGTGGCGGGCGGCCCGGAACCGGAATCCCGGACCTGGGCGCCAGCTTCGTGCATGAGGCCGCGCCGAACGATGCGGGCGCGGCTACTCCGCCGCGACGGCCGAGATCGCCTGCGCGGGCTCGGACGGTACGCCGAGTTCCGACGCGATCCAGCGGTAGGTCGGCACAAGCCCTTCCGCGAGCAGGATGCGCGGCTCCCACCCCAGGACTTCCCGCAGCCGTCCATTGTCGCTGTTGCGCCCACGCACGCCCTGGGGGCGCGACAGGTCATGGCGCTTGGAGAGGTGCTTGCCGGCGATGTCGCTGACGAGATCGACGAGGCCGTCGACGGAGATCAGCTCGTCCGTCCCGAGGTTCAGCGGTTTATGGTAGCCGGATTCCATGATCCGATAGATGCCCTCAACGCAATCGTCGACATGCATGAACGAGCGTGTCTGAAGGCCGTCGCCCCAGATCTCGATCTCGCCACCGTCCGGGCTCAGGGCGACCTTGCGGCAGATCGCGGCGGGCGCCTTCTCCTTGCCGCCGTCATAGGTCCCGAGCGAGCCGTAGACGTTGTGGAAGCGCACCACCCGCGTCTCGAAGCCGTGATCTTCAGTGACGTACTGGCAGATCTTCTCCATGAACAGCTTCTCTAAACCGTATCCCTCCTCTGGATCGGCCGGAAAGGCATCGTCTTCCTTCAGCGGCGTCACATCGGCATCGCGCTGCAGGTATTGGGGGTAGATGCAGGCTGAGGACGAGAACAGGAACCGCTCGGCGCCTGACCTCCACGCCGCATCGATCATATGAACGTTGATCTTGGTGTTGTTGAGAGTGATGTCGGCGTGAGAGCCGGTGATGTAGCCGATGCCCCCCATGTCGGCGGCGAGGTGATAGACGTCTTGGACACCGGCAACCGCCATGGCGCAGGATTCCGCTTGGCGAAGGTCCATGACCCAAAACTCGTCCGCGGCCGAATCTTCGTATTCAGGTCGCTTAATATCGACACCTCGAACCCAGATATTCTTGCTCTTGAGAAATTTTACTAGGTGGTGCCCAATAAATCCACCGGCGCCGGTTACGAGTGCTCGCCTATCAGACATTTGGCATCTCCTCGGGCTCAAATAACAAGACTATGTATCTATAATCATTGGCGCTTTGCTATGGATTAGGGGTAGTAAGCCATTTTCGCTACTCTCCGCACCTGAGCGTAATACCGTCGGTTTTTGGGGTGGTACGCCTGCTCTACGGAAGACAGGTTTGGGTGCCACGTCGGACGGGAATCGCAATTCCCCCGGAAACCCCGTGGTGGAAGGGCGCGCGACCCTCCGGCGGGCAGCCGACGTCGCCTTGCCGGCACCGCTGCCTAACCTCTGATGCGGACCGCGCCACGCCGGTGGGCCAGTTGCGCCCCGGCCAAAACGAGGAAGCTCGGAACGATCGTGGCGTAGCGGCGCCAAAGCCGCCGCGGCTCGGAGGCGAGCCGGAAGGCCCATTCCAGACCGCTCCTCTGCATCCAGAGGGGCGCCTGCCGTTTGGTTCCAGCGAGGAAGTCGAAGGCGGCCCCGACGCCGATCATGACGGGAGCTTCGATGCGGTCGCGGTGGGCGCTCATCCACCGCTCCTGCTTCGGGGTACTGAGACCCACCCAGACGATGTCGGGCTTGGCCGCGTTGATCGCCTGCACCATCGCCTCGTCCTCCGCCTCGCTCGCGGGCCGGAAGGGGGGGCTCAAAGTCCCGACGACTTGGATGCCGGGATAGGCTGCGCGCTGCTGCGCCGCGAGTGCGTCGGCCAGCCCGGGCCCGCCCCCGAAGTAGAAGTGCCGGTACCCGCGCTCTTGAGAGAGCCAGCTGACCTCCCGCATCAGGTCCGGCCCGTAGACCCGGCGGACCCGATCGAACCCGAGCCGGTGCGCCATCCAAACCAAGGGCATCCCATCCGGAGTGACCAGCCCGGCCGCGCGCAGGATACCCCTCAGCTCGATGTCGCGCCGGCATTCCATGACGCCGTGCACGCCGGTGATGCACACGAACTGTCGCTGCCGCTGATCGATCCAGCGATCGATGGTGGCGACCGCATCCTCCATGTCGATCGCGCTGATGCCGACGCCGAGGATGTTGACGCGTATGGACGAGATCGACGCGCTCATCAGCTGGCCTGCTGGAGCGGGAGTACGGCCGACCGGCCACGCGTCAGCAAGGCTTCGAAATAGGCGATCGTGCGCTGCAATCCCCGGTCCAGCGGCACCCTGGGTTTCCACTGCAGCAGCTCGGTCGCCCGCGCGATGTCGGGGCGCCGCTGCATCGGGTCGTCCTGGGGGAGGGGGTGATATTCCACGACCGAACGCGAGTTGCACAGCGCGATGATGCGTTGCGCCAGTTCCTCGACGGTGATCTCGATCGGGTTGCCGAGATTGATCGGCGCAGCCGTCTGGCACTCCATCGCCATCAACCGAACGAGCCCTTCGACCAGATCGTCGACGTAGCAGAACGAGCGGGTCTGGCGACCAGTGCCGTACAGGGTGATCGGCTGCCCGGTGAGCGCTTGGATGATGAAATTGGACACCACGCGCCCGTCCTGCGGATGCATGTTCGGTCCGTAGGTGTTGAAGATGCGGGCGACCCGGATCGGCAGCCGGTGCTGCCGCTGATAGTCGAAGAACAAGGTCTCGGCGCAGCGCTTGCCCTCATCGTAGCAAGCCCGTGGGCCGGTGATGTTGACTCGGCCGTGGTATTCCTCAGGCTGCGGATGGACATCGGGATCGCCGTAGACCTCGCTTGTAGAAGTCTGAAGGATCCGCACGCGCAGGCGCTTCGCCAGCCCGAGCATGTTGATGGCGCCCATCACGCTCGTCTTCGTCGTTTGGACTGGATCGCGCTGGTAGTGAATTGGAGATGCCGGACAGGCGAGATTGTATATTTCGTCCACCTCGACGTAGAGGGGGAAAGTCACGTCGTGCCGGAGGATTTCAAAGGAAGGATTTTTGAGAAGCTCCGCAACGTTGCTGCGCGAGCCCGTATAGAAATTATCGACGCAGAGTACCTCGTTTTTCTCCCTCAGGAGCCGCTCGCACAGATGCGAGCCGATGAACCCCGCACCACCTGTCACGAGAACACGCTTCGCCATAACCAGTCTCCCAGCTTTGAAGCCGATCGAGAATGATCCTCAAATGCAGATCGATTTTCGATATCGAGATTACTCGCAAGCAGCCCGATCAACGATGCGCGATCCAGAGATCAGCCACCTCGACTTCGATCGATTTTTAGTGATGATCGTTCAAGCTGCAATGGATGCATCAGGATGCTACTGCTCTGGAAATGTACCATTGCGTACTAATGCTTTCAGAACGGGAATCCGTTGGTGTTCGGATCGTCAGCGCCATAGCGGCCAACACTGGGCGCACCAGCGTGAGGGCATCGCCCTAGGCTCGGTGGAAATTCTGGCTACAACCAATTTGCGCGACTGATATCCAATATTTACCCCCACATACCGGACTAATGATTTATCGATTTCGTATCGCGCAGTGAGCGATCGTAGAGTTCAGGTCAGACACCAAACTGTCTGTAGGCATTGTAAAAGATGCCATTTTGAAGAACCTGTTCCCATAATAACAATAACGATCGCATGCTACGCCCCGGACCGGGAGCAATATCGCTTGGTCCTGACTTCGCCCCAACCGAACACCGGTTCCACGCCAAATCCATCTCTCGACAGAGGGCCAGCCATGCAGCCCATAGACTTCTCCCTGGCGTTGTGCGGTTTCGGGCCGGCGAATTCGGGATTGCTCTTCAGCTTGGCGAAGAGCGGCACTCTCACCGCTGTCGCCCCTCGGGGCGTCCTGATCATCGAGCGCGGTCGCTCGCTCGGCAGCGGGAGCCTGTCACGCTACAAGATCCCGTCGAACACGCTCGCGGACGTCATCCTGGAATGCGTCTGCGATGAGCGCCTTCCGGCGGCCATGACGCGGCTGCGACAGCGATCCTCCACCATCGCGCGGCTCGAACGCATGAGGGGAGAGGCACCGGACCTCGATCTCGTTTCCGAATGTCTGTCGGACGCGGCCGAATTGCTCGTCTCCGACCTCTCGCAGCGCCACCGGATCGCCCTGCGGCGCGAGCATCGCATCGAGGCCGTCACCGTGCGCGATGATGGAATGTTCGATCTCGTGCTGCGGTCGCGCTCCGGCGAGCAAGTCAGCGCGCGGGTCGCTACCCTCGTCTTGAACCTCGGTGGGACGCAGGCCGACGAGAGCGGCGCGAGTCTACGGGATCTCCTCCACGGCGTCCCGCCCGGCAACGTGCCGGTCCTGCATTCCGACCCGATTCTGCAGTATTCCGAGTCCGATCTGCTCGCACGTCTCTCACCCCATATCGGGGCGCGGCGCACCCTCGTCGTCGCCGGAAGCTCGCACAGCGCCTTCTCGGTGATCGAGCGGCTGGCGCCGGTCTCCGAGAGGTTGGGCCTCGCACGCATCGTCCTCGCCCATCGCTCGCCCCCGCGCTTCTACTACCGGGATGTCGCGCAGGCGCAGGCCTTCGGCGAGCACGTCGATGTCCAGCAGGACGTCTGCCCCCTCAGCGGCCGGGTGAACCGACTCGGCGGCCTACGCTTCCGCACCGCCGATGTGGCGCGCCAAGTCTTCGAAACGCAGCGGTTGGATCGGCACCGCATCGCGATCGAGCCCAGGCACGTCGCCATCGGACGCAGCGCCCCCGGCGCCACCGGAGA
The DNA here is from genome assembly GCF_022179765.1 of Methylorubrum suomiense. GTDB lineage: Bacteria > Pseudomonadota > Alphaproteobacteria > Rhizobiales > Beijerinckiaceae > Methylobacterium > Methylobacterium suomiense. Next base: position 117,521 of record NZ_BPRE01000006.1, read on the forward strand.
TCTCAGCGACGTGGCGGCCATCATCACCTGCTTCGGCTACCGGCCGCGGCTCCCGCTGCTATGGGACTCTGCCGGCGCGCCGTTGCGGCTGGCGGAGGATGAGCACGGCCTGACGACCGATGATGTCGGGCGCCCGATGCGCGACGACGGACGCGTCATCCGCGGTCTGTTTGCCTTCGGCCTCGGCTCCGGCATGAGCATCGGCACCGAAGTCGGCGGAGAACCGAGCTACCGGCGGCGGCTGGACGGGATATGGCTCTATCACAATCACGTCGGCGCCAAAGTGACGACAGGCATGCTGCGCGATATTCATCGAGACGATCGCGGTATTTCGGCAAATATTACGGTTGCCAGTCGCCTCGAGACGCGTTGAGGAGCGGCCGTGATCGGTCCCCACGGGGCCATCCGAGTCACAGAGCTGAAACAGGGCTGGTCCCTGCTCCACGGGCCGCTTGGCCGGCGGAGCCTATGGGGTGAGCGCAGCCGGCCAAGGCGTGGAAGCGGGCAGCAATCTCCCCGGGGCCGGCGGGCGGCAACACAGCGCGCCGTACGGCCTGACTGTGTTGTCGTGATGCCGCCAAATCTCGGTCAGGTCTGCGCCTCCATCAGGGTGCAGAACACTTCACCACCTGAGATTCCATTCCGCTGACGCGCGTTAAGCTTTCGTCGTAGCCATTCTCCCACGACGCTCCGACCCTGCGCGATCCGCACGTGTGCCTGCCGCAGCTGGGCGATGATACCTTCAGGCTTATGCTGCCGCACTCCCATCCGTCCGCTCTCGTCCTGGCCCAGCAGCCATGCCGCAAGGGCGGACCACGCACCGGGAGCGGATCGGTCCTAGGCCGATCTTCTGTTCGCTTCGCAGGGACAGGTGCGGGAACCGACCGACGGCTTGTCGGTTAGATCTGCAGATTGGATCTGTTCTAATTCGCATTGCGGTGGCAGGTCCGCCCACCAACTCCCGGAGCATCCCCATGGCGAACGCCAAGTGCGAGAGCTGCAAGTTTTTCGACGAGCACAAGGTCAACGGCGCGGTCGCGCAGCACGATGAGGGCTTGTGCCGCTTCAACCCGCCGGTCAACCAGCCTGGCCCGGATGCCCACGGCCTGTGGCCAGTGGTCGGCTCGTCTGACTGGTGCGGGCACTACACCCCCGAGATGACCGCCGCCGAATAAGGCGTCGCACCGCGTCAGCTCGCAAAGGGCTAGCCGAGAGGCTGGCCCTTTTTTCGTGGGCGGTCTCAACGAAACGGGCCGAACCGCATCCCATTCGACTCTATGGACCTTATCGACCGCTGATTATGCAGAGCATCGATCCATATTATGAAAACTGCCAATTTGATTCATGAGGCTACTGTCAGCACATTCCTCTTCACGAAGCGACGGCGCCCCGCCGCAAGAAAATGAAGAGGCTGAATGTCATGACCAAGCAGATCATTACGCGGGCCGCCGCCGGCCTGGCGCTGACCCTCCTCGCCACCGGCGCCTTGGCGGGCGAGCCGGCGAGCGTCGACAACACCAAGACGGTTGGTGCCCTCACCCTGGAGACCCAGGGGCTCGCCACTGACACCGGCTCGGTGCACCGTCAGGGTGGCTACGCCCTTCCCGGCGCCGTCCAGTGGAAGGTTCCGGCCGCCGACGATCGGGTGAAGCAGGCCGCTGCCTTCTAACTGCGCCTTATGGAAGCCCCAGCCCCGCCGCCCGATCTGCTCACGGGCTGGCGGGGCGTGTCGTGTCCGCACGACGCTGAGCCGATACGCGACGTGGCTCGGTGCCACCATGCCGAGGATGGGTTAGCCGGGGATCAACCCTGCCCCAACCCGCGCGTCCCATTTCTACCCCGCGGCCGTCATCATCTCGAGGATGCCCAATCTGTCCAAGGAGCCGTACACGCCCTATGCCAAAGCTTCAGGGTGCAGAGCCTCCGTCCCGTTGAAACGGCGCGGTATCAGGCGGCAACCGTCATGCAGCTTGCGATGCTGCAGGCTGATCCTGGGCTCGCTCGTGTAGCTGCCGGCGGTGATGACCATGCCGTGGCAACACGGACACCGCTTCGGCCTTTCCCGATGATTTCGATGCGCCTCATCGGCAGGGACGCGGAGCCACGTGCCCTCGACCTTGACCTCGCAGACAGGTGAGGAGCGCTTGACCATTTTCCACCCCATCATGAAGATCTCACGGCGCCGACGCCATCCGGTGAAACGACCTTCCGGGCGTTGAGAGGGCGACCCCTCAAGGCCTCAAGGGTCTGTAGCCGCCCGCGTAGGCGCGCCAAGCCGTCCAATTCGTGGAACAACGCTTGCTCGGCCCTTGCGGTGTCGCTTTCGGTCACCAACAAGGTCCGCACCGTCCCGGCTTGTATGGATGCCCTGTGCTCTGCAGCCGCAATCTCGGCACGCACGGTCGTCATCAACTCGATCCAGGGCATCGTCGCACGATCGTCCAACCGCCCACGAACTCAGGCGTCGGCCGGTAACGCATCTGAACGGCTAAGGTTCGCTCAAGCCAGCGATCCCGCCCTCTACGTATGGGACGAAGAACAGCCGCTCATTCGGTGTGGCCTCCGAGAATGTCGGAAACCCCAATTCGACAAGCTGTGAGAGTAGGGGCACGTCACGCACGCCCTGATGCTTGCCGACGCGCGTTATACAATCCGCTGGCACAGCCCGCCGCAGATGGTAGACGCCATTTTTAGGATGCTACCAAGAACGCGTCGTCACCAACGCCATTTGCACCACCCGTTAGTACTACTCGGGCAGCCCTAAATCGCTGATACTGTTGTTTGCTTTGGTAACTCAGCGGCTTAGCCAGCTGATGGTGCCCAGGAAAGGACTCGAACCTTCACCTCTTGCGAGACTGGTACCTGAAACCAGCGCGTCTACCAATTCCGCCACCTGGGCGCCGGGTCGTGTCCGACCGGCGATGGGGTTCGTTTAGGGGGCGGCGGCCGAGGCGTCAATCGCTGTTTCGCGTCGGTTTGCAAAAAGCTGAACCGCTGCGCCGGGACGGCAGACGCGCGTGGCTCTCACCCAACGGCATGCCGCGCGGGAAGAACAGTCGAGGCCCCGCGCGGCACGCCCATTCGTCTTCAGGCGTCCCCTCGGCGCCGAGGGTCACCCTGCAATCGGCGCGGGGCGTTCTCAGCCGCGCCAGTCGCGGATATCGACGAAGCGGCCGGCGACGGCCGCCGCAGCGGCCATGGCCGGGGAGACGAGGTGGGTACGCCCGCGCGGTCCCTGGCGGCCCTCGAAGTTGCGGTTCGAGGTCGAGGCGCAGCGCTCGCCCGGCCGGAGCTTGTCGGGATTCATCCCGAGACACATCGAGCAGCCCGGCTCGCGCCAGTCGAAGCCCGCATCCTTCAGGATGCGGTCGATCCCTTCGGCCTCGGCCTGCGCCTTCACCAGGCCGGAGCCCGGCACCACCATCGCCGAGACCCCCTCGTGGACCTTCCGGCCTTCGACGATCTGCGCGACAGCGCGCAGATCCTCGATCCGCCCGTTCGTGCACGAGCCGATGAACACTCGGTCGAGCGTCAGGTCGGTGATGCGCGTACCCGGAATCAGGCCCATATATTCCAGGGCTTTCTCCTTGGACTGGCGCTTGTTCTCGTCGGCGATGGCGGACGGATCCGGAACCGTGCCGGAGATCGAGACCACGTCCTCCGGGCTCGTCCCCCAGGAGACGATGGGCGGGAGATTGGCCGCGTCCAGCCGCACCTCGCGGTCGAAATGCGCCCCCTCGTCGGTGGCGAGGCTCTCCCAGTAGCGCCGCGCCGCGTCGAATGCCGCGCCCTTCGGAGCCTTTGGCCGGCCCTGAACATATTCGTAGGTGATCGCATCGGGAGCGACCATGCCGGCGCGGGCGCCGCCCTCGATCGACATGTTGCAGATCGTCATCCGCCCCTCCATCGAGAGGGCGCGGATCGCCTCGCCGGCATATTCGATGACGTGGCCGGTGCCGCCCGCGGTGCCGATCTCGCCGATGATCGCCAGGATGATGTCCTTGGCGGTCACGCCCGGCGGCAGGGTGCCGTCGACGGTCACCCGCATGTTGCGGGCCTTGCGCTGGATCAGTGTCTGGGTGGCGAGCACGTGCTCGACCTCCGAGGTGCCGATGCCGTGGGCGAGGGCCCCGAAGGCGCCGTGGGTCGAGGTGTGGGAATCGCCGCAGACGATCGTTTGCCCGGGCAGGGTGAAGCCCTGCTCCGGCCCGATGATGTGGACGATGCCCTGGCGCCGGTCGAGGGCGTCATAGAATTCGATGCCGAAGTCGCGCACGTTCTCGGCGAGCGCCTCGAGCTGCGTGCGGCTTTCCGGATCCTCGATGCCCTTGGAGCGGTCCGAGGTCTGGACGTTGTGATCGACGACCGCGAGCGTCTTGCCCGGGGCGCGGACCTTGCGGCCGGCCACGCGAAGTCCCTCGAAGGCCTGGGGGCTCGTCACTTCGTGCACGAGGTGCCGGTCGATGTAGAGGAGGGCGGAGCCGTCCGGCTGAACATCGACGACGTGGTCGTCCCAGATCTTGTCGTAGAGAGTGCGCGGCGCGGTCATGGCGAGACGTGTCTGACAGTTGCTGGACCCGCCTGGAAACGTCCCCTTCGAGTCGCCGGAGAGGGCGACGGGCAAGCGGGGACGATCCGGCAGGAGAACCCTTTAGTAATACCCCCGCACGGGTTTCGGAAGGGTGGAGGCGCACATCGCCTCCGCCCCTCCGGCGTCGGCCCCGCTCAGGCCGCTTCGTCCGGGAAGAGCGCGGTTTCCGGCACGCGCACCGCCTCCTCGATCGCGACGGGGCGGCCGAGCAGGTAGCCCTGGGCACAGGTCACACCGATGTCGCGGAGCGCCGCGAACTCGGCCGGCGTCTCGATCCCCTCGGCCACGACCTCGCAGCCGGTGCGACGACCGTAGGCGGTGATGGATTCAGCGAGCGCCCGCCGGGCCGTATCACGGTCGATGGCGCGGATCAGGCTCATATCGAGCTTGATGTATTCCGGCGACAGTTCGAGCACGTGCCGGAAGGTCGAATGCCCGGCCCCGACATCGTCGATGGCGAGCCGCAGCCCCTGCGCCCGCAGGGGCGCCAGCGCCTGCCGCAGCCAATCGTAGGATTCGACGCCCGCATGCTCGGTCAGCTCGAGCACGATACGGTCGAGCGGCGCGTCCGCGAACAATTCGGGGAAGCGCGGGCTCACGATCCGCGCCGGCGACAGGTTGACCGTGAGCTTGAGCCCGGGATCGAGCCAAGCGAATGCGGCTAGGGCGCGTTCGGCGGCCAGGAATTCCAGGGCTTCGTCGAGACCGAACTGGGCGGCCTCTGCGAACCACGCCTCCGGCCCGCGCATCGGCTCATCCGGGAATCGCGCGAGGGCTTCGAAGGCCTTCAATCGGCCATCGCGGAGGCTGTAGATGGGCTGATAGGCGATCTGGATGGCGCCGCCTTCGATCACCGCGTTCAAGCGTGCGCGCCGCATCTCCCATTCGGAAGCGGCACAGCGTTCCCGTTGCAGGATGGTCCCCACGAGATCCGCGCAGAGCCGCAGCAGGCCGAGATCGCGGGTGGTGAGCGAACGATCGGGGGTGAAGCTGAAACAGCAGACGGAGCCGTAGGTCGTCCCATCGGAATGCCGCAGGGGCACGCTGAGATGGGCCCCCACCGGAAGATCGTGGGTGACCGGCAGCTGGAGTGCGGTCGGATCCTCGCCGGCATCGTGCATCAGTTCCGGCATCATGCCGCGGGCCACGTAGTAGCAGAAGCTCTTGTCCAGCGGATCGGACGCGCCGACCGTGATCGGATGGCCGGACGCTTGGCCGTCTGTAAAGCGGAAGACGCGGCGTCCGCTGACGAATTCGGACACGAACCCGACATCCATCGCCAGATGGCGGCGTACCGCCTGCAGCACGGACTGAACCTGCTCGCCGGCCGTTCCGGGGCCAGCGTCGAAGAGGGGTGCGAGCGACACGCGGGTGGGTCCGAGCGGTGAAGGCCGGCATTTCCGAAGGCCCAGGCCGAACACCCGCGAAGCGTCCCGCCGGTCGGCGATCCGTCGGCGGGCAAGGCCGGAACACAACCACACGATAGCCTCAGGAAATCTCTTCCCGCAAGTGAAGCCCGAACGCTGCACGGCGCGGAAACTTGCTGGATTCGGATGGAAACGAGTTTTCAACGCAGATGAGCCGCGTCGGTCGGGTTTCTGAAAGGCGCTGGTGCTTCGCGCCCGAACCGCCGGTCCGACGACGAACTCTTTCGTCTGTCATAGAAATCCCGGCGCAAGCGTGCGGATGGCCTCACGCGTTCCCGGCCAGGCCATGAGCCCGCCTATACGATGTTGTGATCGCCTCTGCGGTCGTTTCGAAGCGCAGCTCTGACCGGACTGGAAATTGTCCCGTCCGACCCCTTCGACTGAGGGTACGCCGTCCGCCTCTCGCGGGAGGGAACGGTGCGGCGGGCGCTTCGGGCCGCGCCGCTTGGGAGCGGACCAGCGAGAGGGGGTCCTGACCGCTCGACCTGGCGATCGACCGCGACAAGACCGCCAGCGGCTGCGTCTGCAGCGGCTTCAGGACAGGGCGACGAGCATGACGCCTGCGATCATCAGGCCGCCGCCGACGAGACGCATCGGCCCGGCCGCATGGACCTCGAAGCCGACGAGACCGAAATGGTCGAGGGCGATCGAGGTGACGACGCCCGCGGTCACGAGGATGGCCAGGAACGGCGCCGCCCCCACCCGCTGCGCCACGAAGAGCTGCGCGATCAGGAGACCGACGCCGACCAAGCCGCCGATCCAGGCCCACCAGGGCGCCTGACTCGCCTGCTGCGCGCTCGGCACCGTGAGATGTCCCGAGATTAAGCCGATGGTGAACATGCCGAGGGTGCCGACGAACATCGAGATGAGCCCCGCGGTGAAGGGCTCTCCGAGCGACTTGGCGAGTTGTGTGGTCTGCCCGGGCTGGATCGCGTTGGCGATGCCGGCGATGAGGACGGCGCCGTAAAGGAGGATCATGGTCGCGGCATCCGTGCGGGGCCGCCACCGCGGGCGGTGCGATGGAGCGGCGAGGGGAGGGCGAGCTTTTCGCCCGGAGGCGCGGAAGCGGCGGGACCGGGGTAACCATGAAACCGGGGCGCGGCCTGGCCGTTTCCGCGGCAAAGTCCCTCAGCCCCGGTTCATCGAGCGTGGCTAGAACCGCCGCACGACCATCGGCGATTCGCCGGAAAAGCCGGTCGCCCTCGGCCGATCCTCTCGGAGCCCCTGCGTGCCCTCCGTTCTCGACACCGTCATCGCCGTGCCTGTCCGCAACGAGGCCGAACGGATCGTGGCCTGCCTGCGGGCGATCGATGCGCAGACCGGCCTCGCGCCGGGGCGTCTCGGGCTCGTGCTGTTCCTCAACAATTGCAGCGACGGCACGCCGGACATCGTCGCCGACCTTCTGCCTCGCCTCACGCTCCCGGTGCGGGTGATCGAGCGGACCTATGCGGGCGCCCATGCCGGCTGGGCCCGCCGGGCCGCGATGGACGCCGCCGCCGCTTGGCTCGACGAGGTGGGAGCGTCGGGCACGCTCCTGACCACCGACGCCGACAGCCGCGTGCCGCCGGACTGGGTCGCGGCCAATCTCGCCGCCCTGGATGCGGGCGCCGATGCGGTCGCCGGCCGGGTCGAACTGATCCCGGAAGAGGCGGCGCTGCTGCCGCCCTCGCTGCCCGCCCGCGGCCGGCTGGAGGATGCCTACGACGCGCTCATCACCGAGATGGAAGCGCGCATCGATCCCGATCCGTCCGATCCGTGGCCATGCCACCGCACCACCATCGGCGCCTCCCTCGCCGTCCGCCGCTCGGCCTATGGGGCGGTCGGCGGCATGCCGGAGATTCCCCTGGGCGAGGACGGCGCCTTCGTCGCCGCGCTCTTGGAGCAGGGCTTTCGCGTCCGCCACGACCGGGCCGTGATGGTGTGGATCTCCGCCCGTCTCACCGGCCGGGCACCGGGGGGCGTGGCCGACACGATCCGCTCTCGCTGCGAGGAGCCGGATGCGCTCTGCGACGCGCGGATGGAGGCGGTGCCCCGCGCGCTGCACCGCTACGCCTGGCGCGCGCGCCTGCGCCGCCTGCACGGGCAGGGCCGGTTGGCCCACGATCTCGCCTGGGCGCGCCGCCTCGCCATCCCCGATGCGGAGGCCCACCGCATCGCCGCCCTGCCGCGGGTCGGCGAGATCGTCGCCGCGGTGGACCGCGCCAGCCCGCGCCTCGCCTATCGCCCGCTGATGCCGCGCCAGCTGCCCGGCCAGATCCGCCTCGCCCGTCTCGTCCTGCCGGTGCTGCGACTGGCGCTGCGGCTGCGCCGCGCGACCCCGGCCCTCCCGCCGGTCGCAACGGTGCCCTCGGCCACCGCCGACGCCTGAATGCGAGGTTTCGAAAGGACACGTCCTTTCGCGGGTCCAGGGCGGAGCCCTGGCTTTGGAGGGAAACCGGGGCTTTGCCCCGATACCCCGGCAAAGGGATGATCCCTTTGCGATCCCAGATCTACGCTTCGTCCCGCGTCTCGCCGAAGATCGGCTCGAAGGCCGCGCGCAGGGCCATGTCGACCTCGGGCAGGCTCACGATGCGTCCGAGATCGGCGAGGCTGGTGACGCCGTGCTCGCGCACGCCGCAGGGCACGATGCCGGAAAAATGCGACAAGTCCGGCTCGACGTTGAGACTGAGCCCGTGCAGGCTCACCCAGCGCCGCACCCGGATGCCGATCGCCGCGATCTTGTCCTCGACATGCGGTCCCTTCTCAGGCCGGCGGACCCAGACGCCGACGCGGTCCTCGCGCCGCTCCGCACGAACGTTGAACGCATCCAGCGACGCGATCAGCCACGCCTCCAGGCTCGCCACGTAGGCCCTGAGATCCGGCCGGCGGCGGTTGAGGTCGAGCATCACGTAGGCGATGCGCTGGCCCGGCCCGTGATAGGTGTATTGCCCGCCCCGCCCCGTCTGATGGACCGGGAAACGTTCCGGCTCGACGAGATCGGCCGCCTTCGCCGAGGTGCCTGCGGTGTAGAGCGGCGGATGCTCGAGCAGCCAGACCAGTTCGTCCGCCTCGCCCAGGGCGATGGCCGCCGCCCGCGCCTCCATGGCGGCCACGGCCTCGTCGTAGGGCACAGGCGCATCCGAGACGCGCCACATCACGGGCGGAGCACCGGCCCGCGGCAGGAAGGCGGCGGGCGCCGTCGCGAGCCGGGGGGAGGGGGGAACGGGGGCGTCGTTTACCAAGGCTTCACCATCCCTCGTGAAGGATTCCCCGAGCGGTCGAGCTGGAGCATGCGCGCGTGGCGGTCCTGGACGAACTGAAGGTCGATCTCAAGGTCGTGCTGGGGCGCAGCCACATGCCGCTGCACATGCTGCTGCGCATGGGCCGCGGCGCCGTGATCGAACTCGACGCCACCGACAGCGATATGGTCGAGATCCTCGCCAACGACCACCCGATCGCCCGCGGGCAGATCGTGGTGACGGGCAACCGCATCTCGGTGGAGGTGACGGAATTGATCCGCAAGGCGGAGGTCGTGCGCACGCCCGGCGTGACCATCGGCGAGGGGGCGGTGCCGGTGCTGGAGCAGGCCGACCCCGTGGCCTGATCGGCCGAACGGGCGGCTCGCGGACAAAGAAGCGATCCGGCGCTTGTGCCGGCCCCAAGCTTCTGTTATCCGCTGCGCCGCCCACACGAAATGCCGGCCCGCCAGACGGACCGGCGGCAAGGGCGGCCATGGCGGAATTGGTAGACGCGCTAGCTTGAGGTGCTAGTCCCGCGAGGGGTGGAGGTTCGAGTCCTCTTGGCCGCACCACTCTCTTTCTCATCGAGACGGAGAGATGTGCTTTGAAAATCGCCGAATGACCGATTGTTGCTGGGTGATCTTCGAGCGATTGCTTCGATCACCTGATCGCCGACAGCCTGTCTCTCGGGTTGCGTGGTGCGCCTGAAGCCATCACCGCTGCGGCATCCTACTGATCCTAAGCCGTCCAGGTCTCGCACCGATGCGGACCGGGCAGTGCCATCGGCATCTCATGAACCGTGGATGCGCTGGAATCGGGCGGCGATGGGGTACCCGGCACATTTCGACGCTCACGCCTCAAGCGTGCTTGAGCCGTTCAACAGCCCTTCGCAACTCTTCGACGGCCAGCCCTGCGGCTCGGTTGCGCCTCCATGCCGGGCCCGGCGGATGCCCCCCCGCTCGACGGGAGGGGTCCGGGCCGAGCGCTCGGACGAACGCGGACGAGCCGCCCATGGCTCTCGCGACGACGGGGCCGGAGCGTTTCAGGCCCGGACAGTGCGGGCGTGACGCAGCCGGATCAGCAGGCCGAGGGCCACGGTGATGGCGAGGCCGGCGGCGGCGAAGGCATAGTGCAGGGCGTGCTCGTCCATCGGCACATAGGCCTTCACGTAGCTGTCCGAGGCGATGATGCTGCCCGCGACCCAGCCGAGCAGGGCGGCGCCGGCCCAGATGAGGATGGGGAAGCGCGCGAGGAGGCCCGAGATCAGCGCGCTGCCGGCGATGACGATCGGGATCGACAGCAGCACGCCGAAGGCCATGAGGTAGATGTTGCCGTGGGACAAAGCGGCGATGGCCAGCACGTTGTCGAGGCTCATGCCGGCATCGGCGATGGCGATGGTGGTGACGGCGCCGAGCAGCGTCGTGCTGGCCTTCGCCTCCTCGTCCTCCGCGCCGTGATCGATCACGAGCTTGGCCGCGACCCAGAGCAGGAACAGGCCGCCGATCAGGCTCAGGCCCGGCACCGCCATCAGCCACGCCACGCAGAACGCGAAGATGATGCGCAGGCCCACCGCCGCGGAGGCGCCGAGGATGATGCCCATCCGTCGCTGCGCCGGGGGCAGCCGCGAGCACACCATCGCGATCACGACGGCGTTGTCCCCCGAGAGCAGGAGATCGATCCAGATGATGCCCGCGAGGGCGGCCCAGAAATTGGCGTCCATTTCGGTCCCCTCGGGCAAGAAAACGGCGGCCCGAAGGCCGCCCGCGCCGAACCCGGCCTCGGCGCCGTCATTCATTATACCAAGCGCCGATGCAACCGGCCCCGACCGGAGTCGTGGGCTCCGCCGTTACAGCCGCCGCAGGGCGACACTCTCGATGCGATGGCTCGCGCCCTTGGCCAGGATCAGGCTCGCACGCTGGCGCGTCGGCAGGATATTGTCGCGCAGGTTGGGCAGGTTGATCGACGTCCAGAGCCGGTCGGCGATCTCGAGCGCCTCCGCCTCGGTCACCTCGGCATATTTGCGGAAATAGGAGAGGGGATCGCGGAACGCGGTCTGGCGCAGGCGCAGGAAGCGGTTGACGTACCAGCGGTGCAGGTCGTCCTCGTGCCCGTCGAGATAGATCGAGAAGTCGAAGAAGTCCGAGACGAAGGGGATCGCCGTGCCGTCCCGCGGCAGGCGGGCGGGCTGCAGCACGTTCAGCCCCTCGACGATGAGGATGTCGGGCGATTCGATCACCTGCTCCTCGCCGGGCACCACGTCGTAGACGAGGTGGGAATAGACCGGGGCGGCGACCCGCCGATGCCCGGCCTTGATGTCCGCCAGGAAGCGCAGCAGCGCCGTGCTGTCGTAGCTCTCCGGGAAACCCTTGCGCTCCATCGCCCCCATGCGCTGAAGCTCGGCATTGGGGTGCAGGAACCCGTCGGTGGTGATGAGATCGACCTTCGGCGTGTTGGGCCAGCGGGCCAGCAGGGCCTTCAGCACCCGGGCCGTGGTTGATTTGCCGACGGCGACGGAGCCGGCGAGCCCGATGATGTAGGGGACCTTGGCCTCGCGCTCCGCCAGTAGGAAGCGCTGGGTCGCCTTGAACAGGCCCTGGGTGGCGGCGACGTAGAGCGAGAGCAGGCGCGAGAGCGGCAGGTAGATCGCCACGACCTCCTCGATGGAGATCGGATCGTTGAGCGATTGCAGCCGGCCGATATCCTCGGCGGTGAGCGTCAGCGGCGTGTCGGCACGCAGTTGGGCCCACTCGTCGCGGGAGAAGATCCGGTAGGGGGAGAGGCGCCCCGGTCCCTCGCCGGTCACCGGGTTCTGCCGCTCCTCGGGCTCGATCCCGGACGACGGGATCGGGGCCCCGATCACGTGTGCCTCCGCGCCGCCTTCTCGGCCAGACCGCTCTGTGCCGTGCGGCGCTGCAACTCGGCCATCACGTCGGAGAGCGGAACGCCCCCCGCCTTCAGGGTCACGAGCAGGTGATAAAGGACGTCCGCGGCCTCCGAGACGAGGGCCTTGTGGTCGCCCTGCACGGCGGCGATCGCCGCCTCCACCGCCTCCTCCCCGAGCTTCTTGGCCGCCTTGGCCGGCCCCTCGGCGAGAAGCTTTGCCGTGTAGGAGCTGTCGGGGGGCTGGCCGGCTCGGCTGTCCACCAGGGCGGCAAGGTCGTCGAGGGTGAACTGTGTCATAGAGTCCGGCGCTTGGGCCCGTCCGCTGCGGCATCGAAGGGTCGGATGCCGGCTCAGCGGACCCTGCTCAGGGGCGGCGCCCCGGTCAAGGGCCGCGCGGCGGCGATGCTGACGGATCGCCGCGACTGATGTGGAAGTTCGCAAGGCCGGAGGACCTTTGGCCGCCATTCTCCCGCCCCGAGCGCCGGATGTCGGACCTCCGGCAGGCCGAGATCGGGTCGTCGGTCCGCTCGGACCAAAGCCGCCATGACAATTCCGGTTGATCTGTTCGGGACGCGGATTTGGGCCTCGATCGAGCGGAGAGCCGGATCAGACCGCCCGCAGTGGAAGCGAGCGGCTCGGCTCCCGGCCGTAGCCGCGGATGTCGATCCGATCGGTCAGGATTTCGACGACGGCGAAGGCCGATGTGTCGGGCGTGTCCACCATCCCCCTAAAATTGACGAAATGGATGCCGTGGGCCTGCCCGTAATTACCCGCGTGGTTGTGCCCGTTAAAATAGGCGACGACGTTGGGAAAGCGGGCGAGCAGCGCGACGACCTCGCCCGAATCCCACTGGTTGTGCGGATTCTCCGGCAGGACCGGATAATGGTTCAGGACGACGACCCGCTCGCCCGCCGCCTGCGCCGCGGTCAGCGTCCGCTCCAGCCAAGCGACCTGCGCCGGCCCGAAGGATCCGTTCCACGGCTTGGCGTTCGGCAGGTCCGCGGCCTTCGCCCGCGCGAGGCGATCCTGGGCGAGCTGCCACCGCGGGTCCCCCTGGGGCGGGGCGAAGAGCGACACGTCGTTGCCGTCGAGGACGACGAAGCGCAGCCCCAGTACGGCGAAGTCGTAATACGGCCCCGTCATGCCGAGCCGGCCGACGACCCGATCGAGATCCTGCGCGCCGACCTCGAAATCGTGGTTCCCGAGCACGAAGCGGGTCTCGTGCCGCAAGGTCCGATAGATCGGCAGGATGCGATCGAAGCTCGCGAAGTCGCGGTCGATCACGTCGCCGAGGGTCACGACGAAGCGGAGATCCTGCGCGTTCAGCACCTCCACCGCGGCGGCGAGCTTGCCCAGGCTCTCGGCGTAGTAGCGGCCCATCGCGGTGTTCGGCGGCGCGTCGGCATATTGCGGATCGGCGATCACGCCGAAGCGCAGCGGGCGCGGCTCGGCCCGCCCGGGCGCGGTGAAAAGCGCGGCGCTGCCGGCGAGGACGGATCGGCGGGACAGCATGGCGGCCTCTTGCGGCAACGATGATTGCGGAACGCTCGCGCCGCCGCATGACCGGGTGATGACGCGGGCGGGCGTTTCCGATGGCGGGGCATGCGACGACGCCCTTTCCCCGAGGGGCGGAACCACACTACAAGGCGGGCCGGACGGATCGATCCGTCGACCGACATCCAGGGCAGTTCTCGAACAGACGATGCGCAACGCCAGCATCAGCCGCCGCACGGCGGAGACCGACGTCTCCGTCACACTCGACCTCGACGGGACCGGCAAGGCCGCGATCGCGACCGGTGTCGGCTTCCTCGACCACATGCTGGAGCTGTTCGCGCGCCACGCCCTGTTCGACGCCGAGATCAAGGTGACGGGCGACCTCCACGTCGATCAGCACCACACCACCGAGGATGCCGGCATCGCGCTCGGTCAGGCCTTCGCGCGGGCGCTCGGCGACAAGCGCGGGATCAACCGCTACGCCGATCTCCACCTGCCGATGGACGAGACCCTGAGCCGGGTCGCCGTCGACATTTCCGGGCGTCCGTTCCTGGTCTTCCGGACCACGTTCCGCGTGGAGAAGATCGGGCAGTTCGACACCGAACTGGTGCGCGAGTTCTTCCAGGCCTTCGCGATGAACGCCGGCATCACCTTGCATGTCGAGACGCTCTACGGCGAGAACGCCCACCACATCGCCGAGAGCCTGTTCAAGGGTCTGGCCCGCGCCTTGCGGAAGGCGGTGGCGGTCGATCCACGCGAGGACGGGCGCGTTCCCTCCACCAAGGGCTCGCTCTGAGCCGCCACGCCGATGCAAGCGGCTCGGTGGCTTTCTGTTTTCGTCGCGATGCGCTTTTCTTCGACGAACCGGCCTCCACCTCGTCGGCAAGCGCTCTGAAGGGTCGGACCATGCGGATGCGAACCTACACGCTGCACGTGCCCGAGGGCGCCGTCCGCGGCGACGTGCACGCTCTCGATCGGGCGCAGCTCGTGCGCGACGGATTCTCGAGCCGCGCCTTCGCCTTCACGGTGCTGTGGTTCGCCTGGCACCGTCTCTGGCTCGCCGCCTTCCTCGTGCTCGCCGGCCTCGTCGGCCTGCGCTTGGCCGGCGAGGCGCTCGGTCTGCCGCCGGCGGCGGGTCTGATCGTGACCCTGCTGGCCGGCCTCCTGATCGGGCTGGAGGCCTCGTCCCTGCGCCGCTGGACCTATGGCCGCCGCGGCCTGCCCGCCCGCGACGCCGTGCTCGCGGCCTCGCAGGAGGAGGCGGAGATGAAGCTCGCGGCCCGCTGGCTCGACCGTGACTCGGCCCAGCGCCCGGCCTCTCCGGCCGCCTCCGGCGCGCGCACCGCCCCGCGCCGCGACGAGGAGACGGCGCTCGGCTTCTTTCCGGCACACGAGGGCGCGCGGTGAGCGGACCAGGGAACGGGCAAACCGTCGCGATCATCGATTACGGCTCGGGCAACCTCCACTCGGCGGTGAAGGCCTTCGAACGGGCCGCCCGCGAGGCGGGGCAGGACGACACCCGCATCCTCCTCACCGATGTGCCCGAGGCCGTGGCCTCGGCCGACCGGATCGTGCTGCCGGGCGTCGGTGCCTATGCCGATTGCCGCCGCGGCCTGGACGCGGTGCCCGGCATGGTCGAGGCGCTGACCCAGGCCGTGCGTCGCGACGGCCGGCCCTTCCTCGGCATCTGCGTCGGCATGCAGCTCATGGCGAGCCGCGGCCTCGAATACGAGGAGACGGCGGGGCTCGGCTGGATTCCCGGCGATGTCGGTCCGATCGTGCCGGCCGACCCGGCGCTCAAGATCCCGCATATGGGCTGGAACACGCTGGTGGCCGACCGCGCCCACGCCTTGCTCGACGGGATCGCGACCGGCGGCGAGGGCCTGCACGCCTATTTCGTCCACAGTTTCGCCCTGACGCCCGCCGAGCCGGCGGACGTGGTGGCGCATGCCGAGTATGGCGGGCGCGTCACCGCGATGGTGGCGCGGGACAACATGGCCGGCACGCAGTTCCACCCCGAGAAGAGCCAGCGGCTCGGTCTCGCGCTCATCGCCAATTTCCTGCGCTGGCGCCCCTGACCCGCCCCCCAATTTCTCCAACGACACGAGCTGACGCGTGATCCTGTTTCCGGCCATCGACCTCAAGGAAGGGCGCTGCGTCCGCCTCGTGCAGGGGGACATGGCCCAGGCCAAGGTCTTCAACGACGACCCCGCCGACCAGGCCGCCACCTTCGAGCGCCAGGGTTTCCCCTGGCTGCACGTGGTCGATCTCGACGGCGCCTTCGCCGGCGCGCCGCGCAACGCCGAGGCGGTCGAGGCGATCCTGGCGCGGGTGCGGATGCCGGTGCAGCTCGGCGGCGGCGTGCGCGAGATGCGCACCCTCGAAGGCTGGATCGAGAAGGGGGTGAGCCGCGTCATCATCGGCACCGCCGCCGTGCGCGACCCCGCCTTCGTCCGCGAGGCGGCCCGCCGCCATCCCGGCCGCATCGCCGTCGGCATCGACGCCAAGGACGGGCGGGTGGCGGTGGAGGGCTGGGCCCAGACCTCCAGCATGACCGCGGAGGATCTCGGCCGCCGCTTCGAGGATGCGGGCGTCGCCGCGATCATCTACACCGACATCGCCCGCGACGGCATCCTGAAGGGCCTCAACATCGAGATGACCCTGGCGCTGGCGCAGGCCGTGCGTATCCCGGTCATCGCTTCGGGCGGGCTCGCTTCCATGGCCGACGTGGACCGCCTGCTCGAGCCCGATTGCGCGGTGCTGGCCGGGGCCATCACCGGACGCGCCCTCTATGACGGCCGGATCGACCCGGCCGAAGCGCTCGCCGCCATCGCCCGCGCGGCCGAAGCGTCCTGACGGGCGGTCGACCGCTCCCGCCGCCCCGAAACAGCAGGCCGCCCGTGCTCAAGACCCGCATCATCCCCTGCCTCGACGTGAAGGACGGACGCGTCGTGAAGGGCGTGCAGTTCCTCGAACTGCGCGATGCGGGCGACCCGGTCGAGTCCGCCAAGGCCTACGACGCCGCCGGGGCCGACGAGCTCTGCTTCCTCGACATCACCGCGAGCCACGAGGCCCGCGGCACCCTGCTCGACGTGGTGAGCCGCACCGCGGAGGCCTGCTTCATGCCGCTCACCGTGGGCGGGGGCGTGCGCACCGTCGCCGACGTGCGCACCCTGCTGCTGGCCGGCGCCGACAAGGTCGGCATCAACACGGCGGCGGTGAAGAACCCCGAACTCGTGGCGGAGGCGGCGGAGAAGTTCGGCGACCAGTGCATCGTCGTGGCGATCGACGCCAAGCGCGTCTCCGCCGCCGGGGAGCCGGCGCGCTGGGAGATCTTCACCCATGGCGGGCGCAACCCGACCGGCCTCGATGCGGTCGCGTTCGCGCATCGGATCTCCGAGGGCGGGGCGGGCGAATTGCTGGTCACCTCCATGGACAAGGACGGCACCCGCTCGGGCTACGACCTCGCCCTGACGCGGGCGATCGCCGATGCCGTGCGCGTGCCGGTCATCGCCTCCGGCGGCGTCGGCGGGCTCGACGACCTCGTGGCGGGCGTGCGCGATGGCGGCGCGAGCGCGGTGCTCGCCGCCTCGATCTTCCATTTCGGGCAACACACCGTCGGCGAGGCCAAGGCCCACATGGCCGCCGCCGGGCTGGCGATGCGGCTCGACCCCTAGGGAGCCTTCCGGCGCGGATCGCCGCCCGTCTGCGGATCGCCGCCCGTCTCCTTGGCGGCGGACCGCAGGGCCTCCAGCAGCGCCCCCTCGAGGAGGAGCGCCGAGCCGTAGTGGAATTCGATATCGAAGGCGTGGCGTGAATTCATGGAGAGCGAGGCGCTCTGCATGGCGACGAGCCGGCCCGCCTCGTCGAACAGGCCCGAGCCGGAGCCGCCATAGCCGTCGTTGCAATCGTGGCGGGCGCGGCGGGTGCCGCCCTCCGTCGGCGGATCGACGCGGCGGATCGCGCAGGTCTCCAGGCTGCTGTCGCCACGGTAATTTCCATGGCCGCCCGGCGAGACCATGGTGACCGGCAGCGTCAGGTCCCCGGTCACCAGATCCGGCGGCGCCTCGGGCAGGGGCTGGGTCGGGGCCTCGGCGGGCTGAACGAGGCGCAGGAGCGCCCAGTCGTCGGTGATGTGCAGCCGCTCCGCGTCCCGCGCCACGCCGAGATGCAGGCTGTCGGGCACGAAGTCGTAATTGCGCCCGCCGATCTGGAAGTAGCAATCCGCGACGACCCGCGTGGTCTCGAGCTGGCGATTGCGGAAGTTGTGAGCGTTGAGCATCACCAGGGTCGGCGCACCGATCAGCCACGCCGCCGCCGCCTTGCGGGGCACCCCGTCGGCGCGGCGGCACCACAGCACGCCCGCCCCGGGGAAGCGGAGACGATCCTCCGCCAGCAGGTCGCGACGCCCGTCCCGCGGATAGAGCGCGCCGGTCGCGTCCACATCGGATCCCCGTATTCCGTCGGTCGCTCCGGCCGGCGGGAGGGAGAACCCGGCGGTCCATCCGGCCAGCACGACGATGGCCGCTCGGCTGTGATGCCGCCACAGGGCCGTTCCACCGCCTCCCATGGGCACCATGCCTCCCCCCGATCCGGTTCGGCCACGTCGACGAGGGCCTCTTGAGCCGAAGTCGTGGCGCGCGGAGCGATGTCGGTCAAGAGACTCCACACACTGCCTGACGGCAAACTTAAGTTTGCCATATGCTCCCGACAAGAAATGTCGGACCGACTAAAGACATATACTCCAATAAAAGCCTAGAAACTATAGGCGAAGGAGCGCTAATAAGTCTTTCATAAGGCCGCGCTGCTCTAATGGAATGCTTAGAGACTCTCTGCGGGCCGCAGCTGGACTTCGAAGCGTGCCTGAAACCTCGGACGTGAAATCTGAGTGGTCCCGCGAGGCCGAAAGGCGTGGCGGTTGAGCGAGGAGACGCAGGATGAGCAGATACGTGACATCGGTCTCGGCACTGGCGATGCTGGCGCTCGCGCCGGTGGCCCTGTCGAGCGGGGCTTTCGCCAACGACAAACTCGTCGAGCTGTCGAAGAGCGACGACAACTGGGTGATGCCCGGCAAGAATTACGACTCGAACAACTTCAGCGACCTGAAGCAGATCAACAAGAGCAACGTGAAGCAGCTCAAGCCGTCGTGGACCTTCTCCACCGGCCTGCTGAACGGTCACGAGGGTGCGCCGCTCGTCGTCGACGGCAAGATGTACATCCACACCTCGTTCCCGAACAACACCTTCGCCCTCGGCCTCGACGATCCGGGCACGATCCTGTGGCAGGACAAGCCGAAGCAGAACCCCGCCGCTCGCGCCGTCGCCTGCTGTGACCTTGTGAACCGCGGCCTCGCCTACTGGCCCGGCGACGGCAAGACCCCGTCGCTGATCCTCAAGACGCAGCTCGACGGCCACGTCGTGGCCCTCAATGCCGAGACCGGCGAGACGGTGTGGAAGGTCGAGAACTCGGACATCAAGGTCGGTTCGACGCTGACCATCGCCCCCTACGTCGTGAAGGACAAGGTGATCATCGGCTCCTCGGGCGCCGAACTCGGCGTGCGCGGCTACCTTACCGCCTACGACGTGAAGACCGGCGGCCAAGTGTGGCGCGCCTACGCCACCGGTCCGGACAAGGACCTGCTGCTGGCCGACGACTTCAACGTCAAGAACGCCCATTACGGCCAGAAGGGCCTGGGCACCGGCACCTGGGAGGGCGATGCCTGGAAGATCGGCGGCGGCACCAACTGGGGCTGGTACGCCTACGATCCGGGCACCAACCTGATCTATTTCGGCACCGGCAACCCGGCGCCGTGGAACGAGACCATGCGTCCCGGCGACAACAAGTGGACCATGACCATCTTCGGCCGCGACGCCGATACGGGTGAAGCCAAGTTCGGCTACCAGAAGACCCCGCACGACGAGTGGGACTATGCCGGCGTCAACGTCATGATGCTCTCCGAGCAGAAGGACAAGGACGGCAAGGCCCGCAAGCTGCTGACCCACCCCGACCGGAACGGCATCGTCTACACGCTCGACCGCACCGACGGCACGCTGGTCTCGGCCAACAAGCTCGACGACACGGTCAACGTGTTCAAGTCGGTCGACCTGAAGACCGGTCAGCCGGTGCGCGATCCGGAATACGGCACCCGGATGGACCACCTCGCCAAGGATATCTGCCCCTCGGCGATGGGCTACCACAACCAGGGTCACGATTCGTACGATCCGAAGCGTGAACTGTTCTTCATGGGCATCAACCACATCTGCATGGATTGGGAGCCCTTCATGCTGCCCTACCGTGCGGGTCAGTTCTTCGTCGGCGCGACGTTGAACATGTATCCGGGCCCGAAGGGCGACCGTCAGAACTACGAAGGTCTCGGCCAGATCAAGGCGTACAACGCGATCACCGGCGACTATAAGTGGGAGAGGATGGAGCGCTTCGCCGTGTGGGGCGGCACCATGGCCACTGCGGGTGACCTCGTCTTCTACGGCACGCTCGACGGCTACCTGAAGGCGCGCGACTCCGACACGGGTGACCTTCTCTGGAAGTTCAAGATCCCGTCCGGCGCCATCGGCTACCCGATGACCTACTCCCACAAGGGCACGCAATACGTCGCCATCTACTACGGCGTCGGCGGCTGGCCGGGCGTCGGTCTGGTGTTCGATCTCGCCGACCCGACCGCCGGTCTCGGCGCGGTGGGCGCGTTCAAGAAGCTCGCCAACTACACCCAGATGGGCGGCGGCGTGATCGTGTTCTCGCTCGACGGCAAGGGTCCCTACGACGATCCGAATGTCGGCGAGTGGAAGTCGGCCGCCAAGTAAGGCGAGCGACGCCCCCTCCCTCTCTCCTTCGGGGGAGAGGGACCTTCCCAGGACGGCGCGGCTCTCGTTCCCCCTCGGCGCCGCGCCGTTCCGGCCTCGCCTCCGACCATCGGAGGAACGGCCGAACGAGACCGGATCGCGGCAGCATAAGCCGGCACCGGAACCGTCCTTCGGGACGACGACCCCAAGAAGAATCCCAGAGGAAACGAACGATGCCGCTCGCGAACGGACGCCGCCGCGCGACCGCCCACGCTGTCGCCCTGGCCGCCCTCCTGGCTCTCGCCGGCCCCGCCCTGGCCCAGGATCAGAAGGCCGCCCAAACCCCCGCGAAATCCGATCCCGGCTCGCTGCGCATCTGCGCCGCTGAGCAGCCGCCGCTCTCGATGAAGGACGGGTCGGGCCTAGAGAACAAGATCGCCACCGCCGTCGCCGAGGCGATGGACCGCAAGGCCCAGTTCGTCTGGATCGGCAAGCCCGCGATCTACCTCGTACGCGACGGCCTGGAGAAGAACGCCTGCGACGTGGTGGTGGGGTTGGACGCCGACGACGAGCGCGTGCTGACCACCAAGCCCTATTACCGCTCCGGCTACGTCTTCATCACCCGCGCCGACCGCGACCTCGACATCAAGTCCTGGAGCGATCCGCGGCTGAAGGAGATCGACCACATGGTGGTCGGCTTCGGCACGCCCGGCGAGGCGATGCTCAAGGATATCGGCCGCTACGAGGAGGACATGGCCTACCTCTACTCGCTGGTGAATTTCCGCGCGCCCCGGAACCAGTACACCCAGATCGATCCCGGCCGGATGGTCAGCGAGGTGGCGAGCGGCAAGGCCGATGTCGCCGTCGCCTTCGGGCCCGACATCGCCCGCTACGTGCGCGATTCCTCGACCAAGCTGCGCGTGACCCCGGTGCCGGACGACACCCTCCGCAGCGACGGCCGGAAGATGCCGCAGAGCTTCGACCAGGCCATGGGCGTGCGCCGCGCCGACACCGCCCTCAAGGACGCGCTCGACGCCGCGATCGCCAAGGCGAAGCCCCGCATCGAGGCGATCCTGAAGGAGGAGGGCGTTCCGGTCCTCCCCGTCTCGAACTGACCGGCGCGGCCGTCGGCCCTGCGGGGCCGGTGGGCCGAGCCGAGCGACGGCATCAAGAAACACGAAAAAACTCCCTCTCAGGAAACGACGAACAGCCCGATGATGCGAAAGACGACGACCGCAACCGCGTTTGCCGCCCTGTTCACCCTCGGCGCCGCAGGCTTGACCGCCCTCGCGCAACCGCAATCGGCCCCGCAATCGGGTGTCGTGTTCCGCAATACGGTGACCGGGGAAAGCCTCGACGTCAGCCAGGGCAAGGAAGGTGGCCGCGATACCCCAGCGGTGAAGAAGTTTCTCGAGACCGGAGAGAACCTCTACATCGACGACAAGTCCTGCCTGAGGAACGGCGAGAGCCTGTTCGCAACCTCTTGTTCCGGCTGCCACGGACACTTGGCCGAGGGCAAGCTCGGGCCGGGCCTCAACGACAATTACTGGACCTACCCGTCCAACACGACCGATGTCGGCCTGTTCGCCACGATCTTCGGCGGCGCCAACGGCATGATGGGTCCGCACAACGAGAACCTGACGCCGGACGAGATGCTCCAGACCATCGCCTGGATCCGGCACCTCTATACGGGGCCGAAGCAGGACGCGCTTTGGCTCAACGACCAGCAGAAGGCGAACTACACGCCCTACAAGCAGGGCGAAGTCATCCCGAAGGACGCCAAGGGCCAGTGCAAGCCGCTGGAGGAGTGATCCGTTCGGGGTTCGGGGCCGGCTCTCGACCGGCGCGATCGAGGGGGCGGGTCACCGCTCGCGACACACGCATCAAAAAACGGAGGAAACCATGAAGACCGTGCTCATCGCCGCCGCGACCGTCATCGCCGCCGCCGGCTTCGTCGCCCCGGCCGCCGCCTATGACGGCACCAAGTGCAAGGCCCCGGGCAATTGCTGGGAGCCGAAGCCCGGCTTCCCCGAAAAGATCGCCGGCTCGAAGTACGATCCGAAGCACGACCCCAAGGAGCTGAACAAGCAGGCCGATTCGATCAAGCAGATGGAAGAGCGCAACAAGAAGCGCGTCGAGGCCTTCAAGAAGACCGGCAAGTGGGAATACGACGTCAGCAAGATTTCGTCGAACTGATCCGCCGCTTCTGAACCCTCCCCCCGTTGCGGGGGAGGGGATGCGCGCAGCGCTCGAAAGAACGAAAAAGGCCCATCCGGCGAATGAACACCCTGCGCCCCGGCGACGCGATGCTCACCGATTGGCGGGAGGCCGCCACGCGCTTCGAGCGCGAGATCGCCAAGGCGGTGGTCGGGCAGGAGCGGGCGATCCGCCTCGTCACCATCGCGATCTTCGCCCGCGGCCACGTCATGCTCGAAGGCGATGTCGGCGTCGGCAAGACCACGCTGTTGCGCGCCGTCGCCCGGGGCCTGGGCGGTGCCTACGAGCGGGTCGAGGGCACGGTCGACATGATGCCCACCGACCTGATCTACCACACCTATCTCGGCGAGGACGGGCGCCCGCGGGTCGAGCCCGGCCCGGTGCTGCGGCAGGCCGAGGATCTGTCGGTCTTCTTCTTCAACGAGATCAACCGGGCGCGCCCCCAAGTGCACGCCCTGCTCCTGCGCCTCATGGCCGAGCGGAGCGTCGCGGCGTTCAACCGGGAATACCGCTTCCCCAATCTCCAGGTCTTCGCCGACCGCAACCGGGTCGAGCGCGAGGAGACCTTCGAGTTGCCGGCCGCCGCCCGCGACCGCTTCCTCATGGAGATCGGCATGGAGGCCCCGCGCGACGTCGAAGCCCGCCGCGCCCTGGTGTTCGATCCCCGCTTCCACGACACCGACCGCCTCACCAAGGAAGTCGCCACCGGTGTCCTCGACCACACGCGCATCGGCGCCATCGCCCGCGCGATCCAGCACGCCGTACGGGCGGAACCCCCGATCGAGCGCTACGTCGTCGGCCTGTGGGAGGCGCTGGTTCGCCCCGCCGCTGCGGGAATTCGGCTGTCCGGGATCGACATGGAGCGGCTGGTCCAGGGCGGCGCCTCGCCCCGCGGCGTCGCCTTCCTGGTTCGCGCCGCGCGCGTCCGGGCCTGGCTCGAAGGGCGCGACTGGTTGGTGCCGGAGGATCTCCGCGCGGCCTTTCCCGAGGTGATGGCGCACCGCGTCTTCCTCGAACCCGTCTACGAGATGCGCCGCTCGGAGATCGTGCCGGAGCTGATCCGGGCCGTGTTCGACACGGTGCCGGCCCCGTGAGCGGATCCGGAGACGGAGCCGACATCGTCTATCGGCCGCGCTGGCGGCCGGGCGGCCACCGGATCGGCGCCCATCGCGGACGCGACGCCGGGGGCCTCGGCACGTTTCGCGACACCGTGAATTTCCTGCGCCTGCCGGACGCCCGGCGCATCGACATCCGCGCCTCCCTGCGGGATCCGTTCGAGGGCGTGGCGGTGCGCCGGTTCGAGGCGCGCAGCCCGGTCGAGACCTACGCGCTGATCGACCTCTCCGCCTCCATGCGCTTCCGCGGCCGGGCCGATCGGCTCGGCCTCGCCGCCGCGCTCTGCACGGGTCTGGCTCGGTCGGCCACGCGGATCGGTGACGGCTTCGGTGTCATGGCCGCCGACGGTGCCTTTCGCGACGAGCTGTACCTGCCCGCTACCCGCCATCGTGCCGCGGCGACGCTCGCCGCCGCCCGGATCGGCGACGCCGCTTGTGCGGGGACGAGCGCCGAGGGGATGATGGAGGCCGCACGCCGCCTGGCGGGCCGGCCGAAGCTGGTCTTCCTCGTGTCGGATTTCCGCTGGCCCGCGGCGCTGGTCACGCAGGTCTTCTCCGCCCTGGCGCTCCACGACGTGACGCCGGTGCTGCTCGCCGACACGGCCGAGGATGACGGGCTGCCGGCCTTCGGCCTCGTCGAGCTCGACGATCTGGAGGGCGCCGGCCGCCGGCTCGTTCTCCTGCGCCCCTCCCTCCGGCGCCGCTGGCGCGAGCGCGAGGCCGCCCGGATCGAGACCCTGCGCAGCCTGTGCGCGCCCTTCACCCGTCCCCCGTTCCGGCTCGCCGACCGCTTCGATGCGGAGGCGCTGACCCGTCACCTGCTGACGACGTGACGATGCGCGCGCTCCTCCTCGTCCTCCTGCTCTCGGCCGTTTCGGCGGCGATGCCCGCGCTCGCGCAGGTGCGCGGCGTCGAGCTGCGGGTGCCCCGCGCCTTCGGCTACTTCCTCGGCGATCTCGTTCCGGTGCAGGCCGACATCCGGGTCGATCCCGGTTTCACGCTGCAGCGCCCCTCGCTGCCGAAGCCCGGCCCGGTCACCTACTGGCTCGACCTGCGCTCGGTCGCGATCGAGGAGCGGCGCGAGGGCGACGCGACCCTGATCCGCCTGCGCCTGACCTATCAGAGCTTCTACGCGGCGCTGGATTCCCGCACCCTCGAAGTGCCGGGCTTCCCCGTGACGATCCAGAGCGACGGCCAAGAGGGGCTCACCACCGCGACCGTACAAGTGCCCGCCTGGAAGCTCGGCGTCTCCCCCCTGCGCGAGGTGCAGCCCGAACGGCGCGACGATCCGGCCGAGTACCTGCTCCCGGACGGACGCGCCCCGCGCCTCGATCCAAACCCCGCGACCGCCGCCGCGCTGACCCTCCTGGCGCTCGCCGCCCTCGCCCTGGTGCCGCTCGCCCGCGACCGGGCATGGGGGATCTTCGCGCCTCGGCGCGGGCGGCCCTTCGCCCTCGGCCTCAAGGCCCTGCGCCGGACGCGGCGGAAGACGGCGGGCGATGCGCGCGATCGCGAGGCGCTCCTCGTCCTGCACCGGGCCGTCGACGCCACCGCCGGCCGCCGGGTGCTCGCTGACGATCTGCCGCTGTTCCTCGACCGGCACCCCGCCTTCCGGGGTCAGGCGGACGACCTTGCACGCTTCTTCGCGGCGTCGCGGCGCGCGTTTTTCGGCCGGGAGACGGAGGCCGCCGCCCGGACCCTGCCGCTGCCCGAGATCGAGACCCTGCTCGCCCGCCTCGCCGCCGCGGAACGGAGCGCCTGAATGGGCGGGATCCTGCCGCCTCTCGGCGTGGCGACGCCCTGGCTCCTCTGGCTGCTGCCGCTGGCGCTGCTGCCGCTGCTGCGCTCGGCCACCCGGCGCAGCGCGATCTCGGCGGTCTCGGCCGCCCCCGCAGATCCGCTCTCGGCGGCCTTGAACGCGATGTTGACGGGCGCGGGCATCCTGGCGCTCGCCGGCCTCATCCTCGCGCTCGCCGGCCCCTACCGAGCCGGCGAGAGCGTAACCCGCACCGGCATCGGCGCCCAGATCTCGATGCTGATCGACCGCTCGGGCAGCATGAACGAGACCTTCGCCGGCCGGCAGCCCTCGGGCGCGGAGGAATCGAAGGCGGCGGCCTCGCGCCGCATTCTTGGGGCCTTCGTCGGCGAGCGCGCCTACGATCTCTTCGCCGTCACCGCCTTCTCCACGGCGCCGATGCTGGTGATGCCGATGACCGACCGGCGCGACGCCGTGCGCGCGGCGATCGCGGCGATCGACCGTCCGGGCCTCGACTACACCAACGTCGCGCGCGGGCTCGGTATGGCGCTGTCGCAGTTCGGCCCCTCCGCGCCCGGCGTGTCCCGCGCGCTGTTGCTGGTCTCGGACGGGGCGGCGGTGATCGATCCGCGCATCCAGGCGCAGCTCCGGGCCGAGTTCGCCAAGGTGCGCCCGAACCTCTACTGGCTGTTCCTGCGCACCAAGGGCTCCCCCTCGATCCACGACAAACCGGCGGGGGAGGACACGCCCCAGGCCGCGCCGGAGCGCCATCTCGACCTGTTCTTCAAGAGTCTCGCCGTGCCCTATCGCGCCTTCGAGGCGGAGGGCGCCGAGGCCGTGGCCGGCGCCGTCCGCCAGATCGAGGCGCTGGAGCGCGATCCGATCCCCTACACCGAGATCCGACCCCGCCGGGATCTCACCGGCCCCGCCTACGCGCTCGCCGCCTTCGGACTGCTCCTGCTCGTTCTCGCCAAGCTCGCCGAGGCCGATTTCCGGACGGTCGCGCCGCGCGGCGACAGCGCGCAGGTCCGGCCGACGGAGCGAGACCCGGTGGAGCGGAGGAACGCCGCATGACGCCGCCCGCCCGCTCGCAACCGATCCCCCTGCAAGCCGCCCCCTCCCGGCGCGGAGGTCTGGCCGCCATTCTCGGCACCGGATGGCGGGCGATCCGGCCGCACCTGCTCGTCCTGCTGCCGATCCTGCTGTTGGCGGGCGCGGTCGCGACGGGCGTCTCGGCCTGGAACGCCGTACGGACCAACACGCGCATCGCGGCGTTGGAAGCGGGGCGTGACGAGATCGTATCGCCGGACGATCCCACCGCGCTTCTGGTCGCGCGAGCGACGTTCCTGGCGGCGCGCGACCGGCTGGACGAGGCCGAGCCGCTGCTGGACGGCCTCGACCGGCGCGGCGCCACCGACGCCGCTTCCCGGGTGCGGTACGTGCGCGCCAACGCCCGCCTGCGCAAAGCCTTCGACCTGATCGGGCGGGGCGATCTCGACAGGGCCGGCCCGCAGGTGACGCTGGCGCGCCAGGATTACCGCCGGGCGCTCCAGGCCCGGCCGGATTTCTGGGACGCGAAGTTCAATTTCGACGTGGCCTCGCGGCTGATCCGCGACTTCCCGGAATTCGATCGCAAGTTCGGCGACGAGCTGAAGGCCGAGCCGAAGCAGATCTGGACCGACATCCCCGGCCAGCCCAGGGGTGGACCATGACATCGCGGCCCGAGACATCGCGGCCGATGAACCCGCTGCATCACCTGCCGCTCCGAAGGAACCTGCGCGACCGCCGCTTCCAGGCGCTCGCCGCCGCCCTCGCGCTCGCGCTCGCCGCCGCCCTCGCCGGACCCGTGGCGCTGATCCGATCGGGGGCCGCGGTGCTCGCGGTCGTCGACATCACCGGCAGCATGAACGTGCGCGACTACGCACTCGAAGGGAAACCGGCGAGTCGGCTCGACATCGCCAAGGCCGCCCTGCGCCGGATGGTGTCGGAACTGCCCTGCGGCTCGCGCCTCGCCCTCGCTCTGTTCACCGAGCGGCGTCCGTTCCTGCTGTTCGCGCCGATCGAGGTCTGCGCCGATTTCGCCCCCCTCGACGGCGCCCTGGCCGGCCTCGACTGGCGCATGGCCTGGGAGGGCGACAGCCGCGTCAGCGCCGGGCTGCACCGCGCCATCGCCATGGCGGGCGAACTCGACACCGACCTCCTCTTCATCACCGACGGGCAGGAGACGCCGCCGCTGCCCTCGACCGGTCTGCCCCCCTTCGACGGGCGGCCGGGCGCCGTGCGCGGCCTCATCGTCGGTGCCGGGGGATACGGGCTGTCGCCGATCCCGAAATACAACGACCGCGGTCGCGAAGCCGGCTTCTTCGGCGAAACCGACGTCAGCCAGGAGAACCGCTTCGGCCCCCCGCCGGCGGATGCGGAATCGCGCGAGGGCTACAATCCGCGCAACGCACCGTTCGGTGCCTCCGCGGCCAAGGGCACCGAGCACCTCTCGTCCGTACGCGAGCCGCATCTCAAGGCCCTCGCCGCCCAAACCGGACTCGCCTACGTCCATCTCGACGGGCCGGACGGCCTCGCCGCCGCGCTCGGCTCAGCCGCGACGCCCCGCCCGCTCCCCGGTCAGATCGACCCGCGGCCCCTTCTCGGCGGGCTCGCCCTGGCGCTGGCGCTGTCGGCCTTCCTGGCGGGCCTGGTTCCGGCCCGCTTCCTTCGCCCCAGCAGGATGTAACGCATGCGTCTCTCCCACCTCGCTCGTCCAGCGACCTTTGCTCTGGTGCTCGCCGCCACAATGGCGCTCGCCCACGGCCCGACCCCGCAGAAGGTGAATCAGTCGATCGCGATCAAGGCCAGCCCCGACGCGGTCTGGAAGGTCGCGGGCGATTTTGCCGGCATCGGCCGGTGGCACCCGGGCGTCGCCAAGGCCACGGGCGAGGGCGGCAACAAGGAGGGCGCCGGCCGCACCCTGACGCTGAAGACCGGCGGCACGCTGAAGGAGGGCTTGGACGAGTGGAAAGGGGAGGCGCGGAGCTATTCCTACCGCATGTCGGGAGAGCCGGATCTGAAGGCGCTGCCGGTCTCCTCCTACTCGGCCACCCTGACGGTCTCACCCGACGGCGACGGCGCCAAGGTCGAGTGGATGGGCCGGTTCTACCGCGGCGACACCGGCAACGAGCCGCCGGACACGCTCAGCGACGAGGCCGGCCGCGAGGCGATGAACCGCTTCTTCGCGGAAGGGCTCAAGGGCCTCAAGGCCGCCGCGGAGGGGGGCAAGGCCACGCAATGACCGGCCCGGCGCAGCTTCTCGTCGCGCTTCTTCTCCTCGGCGGCGGCGGGCCCGCCTGGGCCGGCACGGTCTGGGTCGTGAGCCAGCAGGGTGCCCGGCTGTCGCGGATCGAGGCGGGCGCCGGGACGGTCGCCGGTCCGACCGCCGTGTCGGCAGCCCCGGCCACGGTCGCGGCGGGCGGGGGACTCCTGTTCCTCAGCCATCCCGACGGGCACGCGATCACGGTGGCCGAGGCCGCGTCGGGCCGCGTGCTGCGGCGCCTGCCCTATGCCGGCCAAGTCTTCGGCCTCGCGGCCGCACCGGACGGCAGGACCGTGTTCGCCACCGACTGGTCGGGCCACCGGGTCGACCGGATCGCCGCCGCCGATGGCCGGGTCGAGGCTTCGGCCCCCACCGGGCGCGATCCGGCCCATCTCGTCCTCGACCGAGCCGGGCGCCTGTTCGTCGCCGACCGGGAGAGCCGGCAGGTCAGCGTGATCGATGCCGCCCGGATGGAGCGCGTCGCGACGATTCCCGTCGGCGAGGCACCCTTCGCCCTGGCGCTCGACCCGGCGGAAAGCCGCCTCTACGTCGGCAACGTGCGCAGCAACGATCTCACGGTGATCGACACCGCCGGGCTCAAATCGATCGCGACGGTGCCGGCGGGCGCCATGCCCTACGGCGTCGCCGTGAGCCCGGACGGGGCACGGGTGCTGGTGACCAACCAGGGGGCCGGGACCGTGACCGTGCTCGACGCGTCGTCCCTGACGATCGCGGCGACGGTCGGCGTCGGGCGCTATCCCGAGGGGATCGTGGCGACGGAGACAGGCCCAGGACCGAGGGCCTACGTGGCCAACTGGTTCTCCGACGACGTGACGGTGATCGACCTCGCCACGCTCCAGGCGGTCGCCCGGCTTCCCGTGGCCGAGGGGCCGCGCAGTCTCGTCACCGTCAAAGATGCCCCGGGACATCCGTCGGGGGAGGGCGGCCAATGAGGCGCGCTTTCCTCCTCACGACCTTGCTGCTCGCCGCCTGCGGCAGCGAGGAGCCCCGCGAGGAGAGCCAATCGGTGGTCGCCCGCACCGCCGAGGGCGACCTCCCCGGTTGGCTCACCCCGACCGACGGCACCGATCCGGCCCGCTGGCTCGCCGGCCGCGAAGCGGGGCATCCGCTCCCCGACGACGCCCCCGAGGTCGCGGCGATGCGCGCCTCGCTCAAGGCAGCCCGGACCGGCTTCGTCGAGGATCCGCGCATGATGGCCAACCGCACCGTTCAGCTCGGCCAGATGCTCGCCGAGATCGGCAAGACCGAATCCTATCGCAGCCTGATCGACGGCCTCGGCGGCATCGCGTTGCCGCGGGGACGCCACAAGAGCCTCTACGGCGAGATGGTTCAGCACTATTACAACGCCCGTGCCCAGGGGGCCGACCATGACGGCGCCCTGGCCCAGCTTGCCTCCCGCGAGAAGCCAGCCGCTCCGTGACCCTCCGCAAACCCGTCGCCGCCGCTCCCTCCTCCGAACCTGCCGCCCAGTTCGCTCCGATGGATGTCGCCCTCTCCGCCGCCCATGCCGCGATCCGCCCCGCCCTCGGGCCTGCCGCGCCGGCCGCCGTGACGGGTGCCCTCGGGCGTGCGGCCGCCAATACCGGCGATTCCGTCACCGGCCGTATCAACGCGGTGGCGGGCGAGCCCGATGCTCTGCTGATCGTCGACGACCATCCGATCGTGTTGAGCGGCCTGCGCCGGCTCGCCGAGACCGCCGGTTTCTCGACGGTCCACGAGGCAAGCGACGTCGTCTCGGCCTATCGGCTGTTCCACCGCCATCGGCCCGGCCTCGTCGTGGCCGATCTCAGCTTCGAGGGCAGCGGCTTGTCCGGCCTGTCGCTGATCCGCCGCATCAAGGCCCTGGAGCCGGAGGCGCGCATCCTCGCTTTCAGCATGCATGCCGATCCCGTCGTCGTCGCCCGCGCGCTGGAAGGCGGCGCCCTGGGTTTCGCGCTGAAGGATGCGGGCAGCGCGACGTTCCTGGAGGCGTTGGCGTCGGTGCGCGCCGGGCGCAGCTCGCTGCCGCACGCCCTCGCCACGGAAGTGGCGATGCTCGACCGCAGCGCACGGCCGGCGCCCCTCGCCACCCTGAGCGCCCGCGAATTGCAGATCCTCTCGCTGATGAGCCAGGGCAAGTCCTACGAGGCCATCGCCCGAGCCCTCTCGGTGAGCTACCGCACCATCGTCAATGCCAGCGCGACCATGCGGGCGAAGCTCGGCGTCGGCTCACGGGCTGGCCTGATCCAGATCGCCGTCGGCCAGCGGGCGGGCGGCGCGTTCTTCGACTGACGTTCCGTGGCCCGGCCGCGAGCGGCGATGAGCCGAGCCGGCGGTGCCCATCGATTCCGGATTTGCACCCGAGCGAGGGGTTATCCGCCGTCCCCTCTCGGCGGAGAATTGACGCCGGTCGTTATATGGGTGAGAGGAACACATTATAACAGAGGTTAATTTCTCCGATGATCGAAGGGGACATGCTCGCGGCCACGCTGACGGACATCCGTCGTCGCTTGGCCGATCTTCAGAGCCAGTCCGATCGGATCTCGGAGGAGTTGAGCAAGTTGCGTCTCGCCGAGCGCTCCTTGGCCGCCATCGTCGAGGGCACGCCCCCGAGTGAGCCCATCGCGGCGATGCCGCAGGGCGACTCGGGTGGCGGTGACGAGGCTCCCCGCGACGAGGCCCCCCGCGAGGCCCGAACCGGACGGGTGAGCCGCATTCCGCGCGCGAATTCCGCCAAGGGGCGCCTGAGAACGGTCCTGGAGAATGCGGGCCCGCAGGGTCTGTCGCAGGCCGAGATCGCCCGGCGCCTGCCCGACATCGCTCCGAACACCCTCGCCTCCTATCTCAGCATGATGGTGTCGAGCGGCGAGGCCCTGCGCAAGGGTGACTTCATCACCGCCCGTCCGGGTCCGCGCGCAAAGGCTCAGACCGAGTCGGACGCGCCGCAGGACGGCACCGTCGCGGACGAGGCTCCGACCCGGCGATCGAAACGCGCCAGAACGGCGTGAAGCCCGTCCCGCTTCAAGTAGGATCGGCCTCCGCCGGCACGGACACGGCCGGTGCGGCGTCCCGCAAGGCGGCGCGCCGGCTGCTGCCGTTCCTGATGCTGTGCTACTTCTGCGCCTATCTCGACCGGGTGAATGTGAGCTTCGCCGCGCTCACGATGAACCGCGACCTCGGCCTGTCGGCCTCCGCCTACGGCTTCGGCGCGGGGTTGTTCTTTCTCGGCTACGTCGCCTTCGAGATTCCGAGCAATCTGATCCTGGAGCGGGTGGGGGCGCGGCTCTGGATCGCGCGGATCATGGTGACGTGGTCGCTCATCTCGGGCGCCACCGCCTTCGTCACGGGCGAGACCACGTTCTCTCTCGCGCGCCTCGCACTGGGCTTGGCGGAAGCCGGGTTCTTCCCCGGCATCATTTTCTATCTCACCCTGTGGTTTCCCGCGGAGCAGCGGGGGCGGATCATCGGGACTTTCATGGTGGCGGTGCCGCTCTCGGCGGCGGTCGGCGGCCCGGTCTCGGGCCTGATCCTCACCGCGACCGACGGCGCGCTCGGGCTTGCCGGCTGGCAATGGCTCTACCTGATCGAGGCGGCGCCGAGCCTCGTCCTCGGCGTCTTGACGCTCACCGTGCTGACCGACCGGCCGGCGGATGCCGCATGGCTGACGCCGGCCGAGCGGACCGCGCTCGCGGCGCGCCTCGCCGCGGATGCGCGACCGGATGCGGCCGAGCCCCGGGAGCATCTGCGGGCATCGCGATTGTCAGCGCTGCGGCAGCCGCGCCTCTTGGGCTTGGCGCTGGTCTATTTCGGGCTCAGCACCGGGCTCTACGCCGTCGGCCTCTGGCTCCCGCAGATCGTCGCGGGATTCGGTCTCGCCCCCCTCGCCACCGGTCTCGTCAGCGCGCTGCCCTATTGCGCCGCCGCCGCCGTGATGGTGCCCTGGACCCGGCGCTCGGACGCGACCGGCGAACGGGCGTGGCATACCGGCGGACCGGCGATCTTGGCCGGGATCGCCCTCGTCGCGGCGAGCCAAGCACCGGGCCCTCTGGTCTCGATTCTGGCGCTCAGCGCGGCGAGCATGGGCGTGTTCGCCGCGCTTCCGACCTTCTGGACGTTGCCGACCACGCTTCTCGATGCCCGGGCGGCAGCCGGCGGCATCGCCCTCGTCAACGCGGTGGGCGGGCTCGGCGGCTTCGTCGGTCCCGCCCTGATGGGCTGGATCCGGGACGCGACCGGCCGGTTCGACCATGCCCTCGCCGCGGTGGGTCTGTTGCTCGTCGCCACCGGCCTCTTCGCGGCCCGGCTCGGGCGCGGGTTGAGGAAACCCGCAGCCTGAGGCGGCGCTCGGGCCGAGTGAAGCGCCCTGGGTTTCGGATCCAGGACGGTTCTCCAAGATCCGGTGCCGCATCGGCTTCGTTGAAGAGCCGGCCGATGCCTAGAGCATCGGCCCGAAAGGTGGGAGCCGGCTTTCGAAAAAAGCCGATGCGTCACAATAACCTAGAGCATCGTGCCGGATCCGATATCCGACACGATGCTCTAGCCGATCCAAGCGAGCAACCCGTCGGCCGTCCGAAAATCCTCCAGGGCATGGACCCGCGCATCCGGCAGGGCCGCGCGGGCCATGGTGGCGAGGGCGTGGCCGGGGCCGAGTTCGATCACGCGCTCGGCGCCGAACTCGCGGCAGGCGTCGAGGCAGGCGGCCCAGTCGATGGTCTGCGCGATCTGGCGCGCCAGCTTATCGAGGCCCCGCCCCGCGGCGAACACGGGCGCCCCGTCGAGGCCGCTCAGCAGGCGCGGCGCGCCGGGGGGCGGGCGCTGCAGGCTCTCCCCAGCGAGCGCGGCGGCGAACGCCTCGGCAGCGGCCGTGAGACGCGGCGTGTGCGAGGGCGTGTGCACCGGCAGCACCACGGCGCGCTGGGCGCCGGCGGCGAGGGCCTCCGCGCAGAGTGCGTCGAGGACGGCGCGCGGGCCGCCGACGACCCCGCTCTCCGGCGCGTTGCGGATGGCGAGATCGGCGCCATGGCGCTCCGCCAGGGTCCGGATCGTCTCGAGGGGCAGGCCGCGAATGCCCGCGAGGCCGAAGCCCTCGCCGGAGGCCGCATCCATCGCCTCGGCGCGGCGGGCGGAGAGGCGCAACACGGCCTCCGGCGCGAGACGCCCGGCGACGCCCCAGGCGGCGAGATCGCCGATGCTGTAGCCCGCCACGATCGAGCGCCCCGCGCGCGGCGCGATCACCGCCCAGGCGGCGAGCGCGGCGGTGCAGCACAGGATCTGCCCGGTGCGGTTCTCGTGCAGGCGCCCTCCGCCGGTCGCGGCGAGATCGCGCGGATCCTCGCCCCCGAGCAGCGGCCGGGCCGCCGCGAACACCGCCTGCGCCTCCGGACGCGCCTGCGTGAGGTCGAACATCGCCGGATGCTGGCCGCCCTGGCCGGAGAGGAGGAGCGCCAGGGTCACGCCGGACGCTCCAGCCGATCGACGAACAGGGTCATGGCCAGGAGGTCGGCGGCGCCGCCGGGGCTGAGGCGACGGGCGACGAAGGCGCGGTGCAAGGCCTCCGCGCGGGTCTTCCAATCGCCGCGGGCCACACCCCCGGCCTCGATGAAGGCGGCGGCTTCCGCGCGGGCGAAGCGAGCACCGGCCTCGCCGCCGCGATGGAGCAAATTGGTGTCGTCGAGCGCGGCGATGAGGGCCAGGCAGGCCTCGACCCGGGCGGCCTCGTCGTCGCCGGGCCGGACGCGACGCCCGCGGCGCAGGGCCGGCAGGCCGACGCGGTAGAGGGTCGGGAAGCCGGCGGCGGCTTCCGCCGGCGCTCCGCCGACGCCGTACCGGCGGCGCACCCGGGCACCGGGGGCGTGCAGGAGCACCGGCCCGTCGAGGATGGCGCGGGCGTGGCGGGTGCGCACATGGGCGCCGAGCGCCTCCGGGGTGAGGGGGTGCCCCGGCGCCCCGAGGGCTCCCGCCGCCGCGACCAGCAGGCCCAGGCCGAAGATCGCGCCGCGATGGGTGTTCACGCCGCCGGTCGCCCGTCGCATCGCGGCCTCCGCGTCGAGACCGATGCGGCGCAGGCCCTCCATGCCGACGCCCCGTGCTCCGGCCTGGGCGAGGGCGGCGAAATGCGGTTCGAGCGCCGCCGCGCTCGCCGCGAAGGTGGCGGCGTCCATGTCGGTGTGACTGCCGCTATCGACAGGGCTGACGAGACCCGGCTTCGGATAGGTGTCGAGTTCGAGCCGCAAGGCTTTAACCGCGAAGCGGGCGAGGGCGGCCGGGTCGCAGAGGGCGGGTTCGGGGTGGGCGGGGAGGGCGCTCATGGTGGCGTGCGCTCTGGCGAAGCGACCTCGCACAGAAGCGATGCTTCGATCTCTCCCATCCCCGCCCTCATCCTGAGGTGCTCCGCGAAGCGGAGCCCCGAAGGAGGGCTCCCGATGTCTCCGTGATCTCTGGAGCCCTCCTTCGAGGCTGCTTCGCAGCACCTCGGGATGAGGGGGTTTGATGGGACGAGCCCTTCGGGCAGGCTCGGAGACAGCCCCGCGGACCGCATCTCCAGCCGATCGCGATATTTGACCAGCACGGATCCGGCGCCGGCCCCATGCCACTCCCGCCACTGCACCCCACCGCCATCGGCCAGGACGATCTCCCCGTCGATGACCATCGGTGCCGCCGCAGCCAGGGTGGCGAGCGCATCGAGGAATGTGTCCGGCAGCAGTCCCGCGAGCGGCCAGAGCAAGTCGAGATCCGAGGTCGACGTGAGGTAGGGGAGGCCGGTCAGCGCCTGCCAGAGCAGGGCGCCGAAGGGGCGCGGGACGAGGCCGTGGCGGGCGCCGAGGGCGACCAGCGCGTCGAGGGTCGAGTGCCACGCAAGCGGGGCGGCGGTGCGGGCTTCGGCCAGACTCGGCGCCGGGCACGGGGCGAGAACGTCCACGGGCAGAAGGACACCGACGCGGCGCTTGCCGAGGGCCGGCGGCAGCGGCAGGCCGAGCGGCACCCGCGCCCGATCCTCGCCGGGCGAGAAGCGGCGCACGATCAACGGCCACCCGGCCTCGGCCCAACCGGCAAGGATCGGCACGCCCGCGAGATCGGGGCGATCGGCGAGGAGAGTGGCCCAAGCGGCGGGATCGACCCGGACGAGAGCGTGTCGACGAAGGCCCAGGACGTCGATCTGTTCCGCACCCTCATCCCGAGATGCGAAGCGAAGCGTCGCCTTGAAGGAGGGCTCCGGCCCATCGCGCGATCCCTGGAGGCCTCCTTCGAGGCTGCGTTGCGGCTCCTCAAGGTGAGGGTGCGAGTTGGACATGCGGTCAGGTACCGCGAGCCTGCGACACCACCCGCTCGGCGATGACCTGCGCCACCGGGCGCCCGCCGCGCTCGCGGCCGAGGCGGTCGCGGATATCCCCCGGAGGCAGATCGGCGATCAGCGCGCGCAGCTGCGCATCGAGGGGCTGCCCGGGGTCGAGCACGACGTGCACCGCCCCCGTCGCCACCATGTTATCGAGACCCGGCGCGAAGACGGGGGTCGAGGCCGCCATGGCCTCCAGTTTCTCCAGCGGCAGCTTGGTGACGCGGGCGACCGAGGGCAGATCCATCACGCTCGGATCCGCCCCCGGCAGGGCGGCGAGCACGCGGGTCGCGAGGGCCGTCGCGATGAAGGCGCCGGCCGCCGAGTGGCCGTAGATCAATCCCACGGTCGGGTGGCCGAGGTGATCGGCGAGCAGCAGCGCCTTCGCCAGATGCGCGAGACACTCGTTCAATCCCAGAAGTTCGTCGCGCCGGCTCATCCGCTGGCTGTCGGAATCGACCGCGACCAGGATCGGCGCCCGGGAACCCGAGCTTTCGCCGGCCTTCACCGCGTCGAGCACGGCGCGGGAGAGCATCAGCGCGCCCTCGACGCCGAGCGCGGTGTCGCCGTCGATCCCGACGACGACGAGGCGGCCGTCGCCGAACGGACCCTCTCCGGTGATCAGGCCCTCCGCCACCGTCACGGCATGGCCGGCGGGGAACAGGGCGGCGAGGATGGCGTCGAGCGGCATCTTAGCGGGCATCGTGCGAAGCCTCCGGCACGCCGGCCACCGTCTCGGCGAAGGCGGCATCGGTCATGGCGGGGACGGCGTCGGGGTCGTTGACCCCGAGCCGCACCCAGATCTCGGCTCCGTCCCGGCACGCACCGAAACGGGCGAGGCGCGCTTCGAGCCGCGCCTGCTCGGCCTCCAGCGTCGCCAGATCGAAGGCGGGCGCCCGGTCGATCAGGGCGAGGGCGGCCTGACGGAACGCCGCGACCGTGTCGGCGACATAGGCATCGGCGCCGCCGGTGAGGCGACGGTGCTTCCCGCCCATGGTGCGCCACACGAGGGCCCGGTCGCGGGAATCGAACTCCTCCGCGCCCTTGTTGGTCTCGATCACCTCGGGGCCCGAGACCGAGATGCGGCCCCCTTCCGAGACGGCGAGCCGGGCGCAGGTGCCGGCGATGAGGCCGCCGCCGCCATAGGCCCCGGCCCGCCCACCGATCAGGCCGATCACCGGAATCCCCGCGGCGCGGACCTCCGCGATCGCCCGCATCGCCTCGGCGATGGCGGTCTCGCCGGCATTGGCCTCCTGCAGCCGCACGCCGCCGGTGTCGAACAGGATCAGGACAGCCGCGGGCGTCACCGCCCCGGCGGCGCGCAACAGGCCGACGAGCTTGGCGCCGTGCACCTCGCCGAAGGCCCCGCCCATGAAGCGGCCCTCCTGCGCGGCGACCAGAACCGGCCTGCCGTCGAGGCGCCCCCGGCCGACGACGATGCCGTCGTCGAAGGCGCGCGGCAGCTCGAACAGCGGCAGGTGCGGACTCATCGC
Source organism: Methylorubrum suomiense (assembly GCF_022179765.1). Lineage (GTDB taxonomy): Bacteria > Pseudomonadota > Alphaproteobacteria > Rhizobiales > Beijerinckiaceae > Methylobacterium > Methylobacterium suomiense. The sequence goes on from NZ_BPRE01000006.1 coordinate 155,149, forward strand.
CCGTTCGGCCGGACCGACGAATTCCTGGAACGTGTCCGCGTCGAGAAAGGCGGCGACGCGCTGGCGGGCGGAGGCCTCGTACCAGCTCAGCCGCGTCGGGTCGGCAGAAGCCGAAGTCACGGCCATCTCAGTCCTCCATCAGGCGCACGCCCTGGAGCAGGCGCAGGGACACGGTGTCGGGGCGGGCGCCGCCGTCGTTGACGCTGATGCGCAGCCCCCCCGGCTGGGCACGGGCGACGAAATCGGCCACCACCGCCTCCCAGACGTCGCCGTAACCGTTGATCGCGGTCTCGATCGCGATCTCGCAGGCATCCGGCGCCAGGACGCGCTCCAGCAACACTTCGAGATTGCCCGAGGCCACGACGCCGATGATCGCCTCGCGCTTCGTGCCGGGAAGGGCCTTCTGGGTCGTGTGGCGGAAGGTCAGGGATTCCATCGGGGCTCCGAGAGAACGTTGTTCGATCCGAACAGATCACCTCATCCTGAGGTGCGTAGCCAAAGGCGGAGCCTCGAAGGAGGACTCCAGTGCGCTCGACGATCCCTGGAGCCCTCCTTCGAGGCCGCTTCGCGGCACCTCAGGATGAGGGGGGAGGGTGGGGCCAGGGGTGGCATGAGGGCTCACCAGTTCCGGAACTTCGCGGGCGGCTCGTAGAGGCCGCCCGACCAGTGAACCAAGTCCTTGATCGAGCGCGCGGCGAGCAGCGAACGGTCGGCGTCGAGCGGCGAGATGCCGAGATCCTCCGGCCGCCGGATCACGCCGCGGGCGCGCAGCGCCTCGACCTTGGCCCGATCGCGGCCCCGGCCGATCTCGGTGTAACCGGCGATGCCGCGGATCGCCTGCTCGCGCTCGTCGGCGTCGCGGCAGAGAAGAAGGTTGGCGATACCCTCTTCCGTGACGATGTGGGTCACGTCGTCGGCGTAGATCATGACGGGGGCGAGTTCGAGACCGGTCTTGCGCGCCAGCTCCATCGCGTCGAGCCGCTCGACGAAGGTCGGCACCAATCCCTCGCCGAAGGTCTCGACGAGCTGCACCACGAGTTTGCGCCCGCGCATCAGCGCCGGATCGCCCACGATCTGCGCCTCCCGCCCGGCCTTCATCCAGGTCTCGGACGGGTGGCGGCGCCCGTGCGGGTCCGAGCCCATGTTCGGCGCACCGCCGAAGCCCGCCACCCGCGACTGGGTCACGGTGGAGGAATGGCCCATCAGGTCGATCTGCAGCGTCGCGCCGATGAACATGTCGCAGGCATAGAGCCCGGCCGTCTGGCAGAAGGCGCGGTTCGAGCGCAGGGACCCGTCGGAGCCCGTGAAGAACACGTCGGGCCGCTCGCGGATGTAGCGGTCCATGCCGACTTCCGAACCGAAGCAGTGAACCTGCGTCACCCAGCCCGACTCGATCGCCGGGATCAGGGTCGGATGCGGGTTGAGCGCCCAATGGGTCGCGATCTGACCCTTGAGCCCCAAACGCTCGCCATAGGTCGGCAACAGCAGCTCGATCGCCGCCGTGCCGAAGCCGATGCCGTGATTGAGGCGGCGCACGCCGTACTCGGCATAGATGCCCTTGATCGCCATCATGGCGATGAGGATCTGCGTCTCCGTCATCGCCGCCGGATCGCGGGTGAAGAGCGGCTCGACGTAGAACGGCCTGTCGGCCTCCACCACGAAATCGATGCGGTCGCCGGGGATGTCGACCCGGGGCACCCGTTCGACGATCTCGTTGACCTGGGCGATGACGAGCCCGTTCTTGAAATGGGTCGCCTCGACGACGGTGGGCGTGTCCTCGGTGTTGGGGCCGGTATAGAGGTTGCCGTCGCGGTCCGCCGAGACGCCCGCGATCAGCGCGACATGCGGCGTCAGATCGACGAAGTAGCGGGCGAAGAGCTCGAGATAGGTGTGCACCGCGCCGAGCGCGATCTGGCCGCCGTAGAGCATGCGGGCGATGCGCGCCCCTTGCGGGCCCGAATACGAGTAGTCGAGGCGGCGCGCCACGCCGGTCTCGAACACATCGAGATGCTCGGGCAGCACGATGCCCGACTGGACCATGTGCAGATCGTGGATACGGGCCGGGTCACAGGCCGCCAGGCCGCGGGCGAGACAATCGGCCTGCTTCTGGTTGTCGCCCTCCAGGCAGACCCGATCGCCGGGGCGCAGAACCGCTTCGAGCAGGTCGGTGACGGATCCGGCCGCGACGACCTTGCCGTCGGCGAAGGCTCGGCCCGCCTCAAGGCGCGCATCCCGCGCCGCCCGCTCGTTCCGCCACGCCACCATCGGCCTCGCCTCGCGTATACAAAACCGGCGACGATTGCCCTTTTTGGGGTTGATCACCGTGATCGACCGTCAAACTGTATCTCGTGTTGCGGCCTGTCAATCACCATGCATACTGAATGCGAAACAGAATGCGCCCGGCGGAGGGATGTGCATGGACGCGGGGGAGGGTGCGGAAGCGCGCGGTCTGATCTCGGATCGCATCCGCACGGCTTTGGCCGACGCCATCACGGGCGGCATCCTGTCCGCCGGTACGGCGCTCGACGAGCAGGAACTCGCCGACCGCTTCGGCGCCTCGCGCACCCCCGTGCGGGAAGCCCTGCGCCAACTCGCCTTCGCCGGCCTCGTCGAGCTGCGCCCGCGCCGGGGCGGCGTGGTGGCTCGCACGACGCCCGAACGCATCGCCGAGATGTTCGAGACGACCGCCGAGATCGAGGCGATGTGCGCCCGGCTCGCGACCTACCGGATCACGCCGCTGGAGCGCAGCCGCCTGATCGACCTGCACGAGGCCTCCGCCGCGATGGTCGCGGCGGGGGATGTCGAGGCCTATGACGGGTTCAACCGCGCCTTCCACGAGACGCTCTACGCGGCAACCCATAACGGCTTCCTCGCCGAACAGGCCCTCGCCATCCGCGAGCGGCTCGCCGCGTTCCGCCGCACGCAGCTGCGCCAGCCGAACCGCATCGACGCGTCGCGCGCCGAGCATGGCGCGATCCTCGCGGCCATGGCCGAGGGCGACGGTGAGGCCGCCGCCCGGCGGATGCGGGCGCATATGCTCAACGCTTCGAGCGCGCTCGGGCGTTACATCGCCGGGCAGGGCGAGCCGCGGGACGGCTAGATGAGAGCGTGCCGCTCCTGCATCTGCACGACCCAGCCGATCGTCTCATCCCGGACATCGCCCTGAGACGGCCCAACCCACCGCGATGCCGGCAAAAAAGTCACACCAATGTTTTGGCACCTGTGGACGGCAAGACGAGGCTTGTCTTCGTCAATCGCTGCATACACGCTCCCATCATTGAATCGTATTTTAGCCCTGCATCGACAGCAAACATCTTGCACTTTCGCTGTGCAGATATCCCCTGGATCGCTCGAATGCCGTGCAAGCCGGTGGATCGGGCAGCCGGGTACGCTGTGGCACGGGCGCGCTCGGGGCGGCGGGGATGCCGAACCCGAATGGGGGCGGGCGGATGGGCCGGATCGCGAAGTCGCTTCTCTCGGGCACGGCGCTGCTCGCCGTCGTCGCCCCCCCGGCGCGGGCCGCCGACCTACCGGTGAAGCAGGCGGTTCCGATCGAGTATGTCCGCGTCTGCACCGCCTACGGCGCGGGCTTCTTCTATATTCCCGGCACCGATACCTGCCTGCGGGTCTCGGGCCGGGCCCGCTTCGAGGCGGGCTACATCCCGGTCCAGAACCGCAACAACAGCGGCGGTGACCTGTCGCAATATCGCGGGCTGATGCGCATGAACTTCGATGCGCGCACCCAGACCGGTTACGGTTCGCTCCGGGCCTTCCTGCGCGTGGAGGCGGCGAGCCGCACCGGCGTCTTCATGGCCTCGGGCACGCAGCAGCGCATCGGCAACGCGTTCCCGGCGGTCGGCCAGGATCAGCTCGGCCGGGTCCAGAACTTCATCGTCACCGACAAGGCTTTCGTCCAGTTCGCCGGGCTGACGGCGGGCCGCGCCTCCTCGTTCTTCGACTTCTACGCCCACGATTACGAGCTGATCGGCTCAACCGCCGGCTCCGACGTCCCCTCGACCAATCTCCTCGCCTTCACCAAGACCTTCGGCGAGGGCTGGTCCGCGACCCTGTCGATGGAAGATCCGAACTTTCGCAAGAACCCGTTCTACGCCGCCTCGTTCAGCGCCCCCGCGACGGGGCCCGGCCAGAGCGGCGTGAACAACGTCTTCAACACGGCCCCGAGCCCGGTGATCCTCGGCACCAATGCCGACGGCACCGCCAACACCGTCGTCTTCGTCGACACGGTCCAGCGCTCGCGCATGCCCGACTTCGTGGGCGCCCTGCGCTACGACGCGCCCTGGGGCTCGGCCCAGCTCTCGGCGGCGGTCAAGGACGTGAATATCGGCGGCTTCATCGCCAATTCCGCCGTCTCGACCCTGACGCCGGTGGCGGGGGCCGCCGGGCCGGTCGGCCCGGGCACCGCCGCGGCACTGCTGGCAGCCCGCAACCTGCGCTCCGGCGCGCAGACGGAGTATGGCTGGGCGGTGCAGGGCGGCCTCAAGCTCAACATGCCGTGGATCGCCCCCGGCGACGGTCTCTACCTGCAGGGCGCCTACGGCGAGGGCGCGCTGATCTATACCGGCTTCTCGATCTTCACCGGCACCTATGCCAGCCAGCTCACCCCCGTGCAGGGCGCGCCGTTCGCGCACGTGCTCGCCGACGCGGTGGTCAACCCGCTCACCGGCCGGATCGATCTCTCGAAGAGCTTCACCGCCACCGCGTCCTTCCTCCATTACTGGACGCCCGAATGGCGCTCGGCCTTCTTCGGCAGCTACGGCGAGGTCAGCTTCCCGCGCGGCACCCGCGAAGCGTTCAGCCTCGTCAACAACCTCGTCGGAACCTCGGCCCCGCCGACCGGCGCGGGCTTCGCGGTGAGCCCGATCCTGCGGGACAATTATCAGATCATCGCCGGGACGAGCCTGATCTGGTCGCCGGTGAAGGACCTCGATATCGGCATCGAAGGCACCTACATCGGCACCGGTCCGCTGAGCGGCCGCATCACCGATTCGACCCGCCCCGTCACGGTGAACGGATTGCCGGCCTTCACCGAGAAGCGCTACGACACGACGCAGATCCGCATGCGGGTCCAGCGCGATTTCTGATCGGCCCGGTCGGCTCCGAAATGTCGGCCGCCCTCTCCAATCTCACACATCTGTCGCCATCAACCGTGGACGGCACACGCCTTGCCAAGGCACCGGCGCCGGTCGACGGATGACAAGTCCAGCGGCCGGCCTCACTATGGGTTTCATTGATGACATCCGGCCGCCATCGGCCGTCCACGGAAGAAGGTCCGCCGCATGCGCCTGAGAGACGCGTTCCTCCTCGCCGCCGTTGCCGCCCTGGCCTCGGGCGCGCCCGCGCGGGGGCAGGAGCTGACCGGCACACTCAAGAAGGTGAAGGATGCGGGCGCGATCACCATCGGCTATCGCGATTCCTCGGTGCCCTTCTCCTATCTCGACGGCAACCAGAAGCCGGTGGGTTACGCCTACGAGATCTGCCTCAAGGTCGCCGATGCGGTGAAGGCCCACCTGAAGCTCGACAAGATGGAGGTGAAGCTCAATCCCGTGACCTCGGCGACGCGCATTCCGCTGATCGCCAACGGCACGATCGACCTCGAATGCGGCTCGACCACCAACAACCCCGACCGGCAGAAGCAGGCCGCCTTCACCAACACCCACTTCCTCACCGCGACGCGGTTCGTCGCCAAGAAGGACAAGGGGCTCGACAAGACCGACGACCTGAAGGGCCGCACCGTGGTCTCGACCTCGGGCACCACCAACATCCGCCAGATCAACGAGATCAACACCGCCCGCTCCCTCGGGATGAAGATCCTCCCGGCCAAGGACCACGCGGAGGCCTTCCTGATGGTCGAGACCGGGCGCGCCGACGCCTTCGTGATGGACGACGTGCTGCTCGCCTCGCTCGTGGCCGGCTCCAAGACGCCGGACGCCTACACGATTTCCTCCGAGGCCCAGTCGAAGCCCGAGCCCTACGGCATCATGCTGCGCAAGGACGACGCCCCGTTCAAGGCCGTGGTCGATGAGGCGACCGCCGCGCTCTACAAGAGCCCGGAGGGCAAGGCGCTCTACGAGAAATGGTTCACCCAGGCGATCCCGCCGCGGGGCATCAACCTCAAGCTTCCGATGAGCGAAGCCATGCAGAAGGCCTTCGCCAACCCGAGCGACAGCCCGGACCCGGCCGCCTATTGAGGCGTCGGGCGGGGGGCTGAAGCGCGATGAACTACACCTGGAACTGGGGCATCTTCCTCGAGCCCTCGCCCGAGGGCGTCGGCACCTATGCCGACATGCTGCTCTCCGGCCTCGGCTGGACGGTGGCCACGGCGCTCTCGTCCTGGGTGATCGCCTTCACCCTCGGCTCGGTGATCGGCGTGCTGCGCACCCTGCCTTCCAAGGCGGCCAACGCCGTCGGCACGGCCTATGTCGAGCTGTTCCGCAACGTGCCGCTGCTGGTGCAGATGTTCCTGTGGTATTTCGTGCTGCCGGAAGTCCTGCCGGTCGGCCTCGGCACGGCGGTCAAGCAAATGCCCGACGCGCCGTTCTACACGGCGGTCCTGTGCCTCGGCTTCTTCACCGCCTCGCGGGTGGCCGAACAGGTGCGGGCGGGCATCCAGTCGCTGCCACGGGGGCAGCGCATGGCGGGCACGGCGCTCGGCTTCACCACGGCGCAGACCTATCGCCACGTGCTTCTGCCCAATGCCTACCGCATCATCCTGCCCCCGCTCACCTCCGAATTCCTGAACAATCTCAAGAACACCTCGGTGGCGCTCACCATCGGCCTCCTCGAACTGACGGCCCGCGCCCGCTCGATGCAGGAATTCTCGTTCCAGGTGTTCGAGGCCTTCACCGCCGCCACGATCCTCTACGTGCTGATCAACCTCGTGGTGATCCTGGGCGCGACCCTCTTGGAGCGGTTCGTCGCCGTGCCGGGGGGGCGGTAGATGTTCGCGAATTTCGACTTCTCGGTCATCGCCGCGTCGCTGCCCTACCTATTCGGACAGGGTATGGTGTTCACCGTGACCCTGACGGCGCTGGCGGCAAGCGGCGGCATCGTGTTCGGCACCGCGCTCGCGATGATGCGCCTGTCGGGCATTCCCGGCGTCACGCATGCGGCCAAGCTCTATGTCGAGCTGATGCGCTCGCTGCCGCTGGTGCTCGTCATCTTCTGGTTCTACTTCCTCGTGCCCTATATCGGCGCCTGGGTGACGGGCTCCACCACGCCGATCCAGGTCGGTGCCTTCGCCTCCGCGCTCGTCACCTTCACGCTGTTCGAGGCAGCCTATTTCGCCGAGATCATGCGGGCGGGCATCCAATCGATTTCCAAGGGGCAGACCGCCGCGGCGTCCGCGCTCGGCATGAGCTACTGGCAGACGATGCGGCTGGTGGTGCTGCCGCAGGCACTGCGCAACATGCTGCCGCTGCTGCTGACCCAGACCATCGTGCTGTTCCAGGACACCTCGCTCGTCTACGTCCTCTCGCTGACCGACTTCCTGGGCGCGGCGTCGAAGGTCGCGCAGCGCGACGGGCGCCTCGTCGAGATGTACCTGTTCGCGGCCGTCGTCTACTTCGCCGTCTGCTTCACGGCTTCGCTCCTGGTGCGCCGCCTGCAGGCCCGCGTCGCCATCATCCGCTGAGGTGAGTGCAACGATGACCTCGACTTCGATGCCGGCACCCACGACCGGAACACAGGCGGCCTCCGCGAGCGAGGCGCCCGCCGATGAGGGCCTGCGCGCCGGTCCGCTCGTGACACCTCCGCCCGCCACCGCGACCGGTCAGCCGATGATCGCCATCGACCGGGTGTCGAAATGGTACGGCGAGTTCCGCGTGCTCACCGACTGCTCCACGAGCGTGGCCCGCGGCGAGGTGGTGGTGGTCTGCGGACCTTCGGGCTCGGGCAAGTCGACGCTGATCAAGTGCGTGAACGCCCTGGAGCCGTTTCAGGAGGGACAGATCACCGTCGACGGCACCCGGGTGAAGGAGCGGGGCACCAACCTGCCGAAGCTGCGCGCGCGGGTCGGCATGGTGTTCCAGCATTTCGAGCTGTTCCCGCACCTGTCGATCACCGACAATCTCACCATCGCTCAGCGCAAGGTGCTCGGGCGGCCCGGCGCGGAGGCGAGGAAGCGCGGCCTCGACCTGCTCGACCGCGTCGGCCTGTCCGCCCATGCGCAGAAATATCCGGGCCAGCTGTCGGGCGGGCAGCAGCAGCGGGTGGCGATTGCCCGGGCGCTCGCCATGAATCCGGTGGTGATGCTGTTCGACGAGCCGACCTCGGCGCTCGACCCCGAGATGGTCGGCGAGGTGCTCGACGTGATGGTGGAACTCGCCCGCGACGGCATGACCATGATGGTCGTCACCCACGAGATGGGATTTGCCCGCAAGGTCGCCGACCGGGTCATCTTCATGGATCGCGGCGAGATCGTCGAGGACGCCACCAAGGATGCCTTCTTCGGCCAACCGCGGAGCGAGCGGGCCCAGCAATTCCTGTCGAAGATCCTCGCCCACTGAGAGCGGTGCGACCGGGGCGCCCCTCGCCATCGCAAACTCGATTGCATACAACATTCATAAATATTCCGTCCGATACCGTACCAATCCTTCCGATATGCGTTCATTTTGGGCGCATGCGGCGCCGATCGAAGGAAGCCGGCGCCGAACATTCGTTAAGAAGTTTTCAGACCGATGCCGCGCTTCTTTTTCGATATCCACGATGGTGCGGACCTGCGCGACGAGGTGGGCCGTGAGATCAGTGAGCCCCTCGCGCTGCGCCGCGAGGCGTTGCGGGTGATGACCACGCTGATGGCGGCAGAGGCCGAGGACAGCCAGGATTGCGCGTTGACGCTCAGCGTGCGCAACGAGAACGGCGATTGCGTCATGACGATTCGCCTGGTGTGCCAGATCGATGATCGGTGAGGGATGGCCTTCCGCTCGGATGCTGCAGCCCGGGGCCACCGCCGCCGTAACCTGAGGGGGCCCGGCCCGATGCCTCAGGATGACCGGGCGGGCGCATCGCGTCCCGGCCCGCCGACGGTGGAACGATCAAGGGGTGGTCCGGCGTCCAGCGCGCAAGCGGCGCGCTCCAGCGCGCCGAACAATTCTTCGGCCTGCGCGCCGCCGAGATCGTGAAAGCCCAGTGTGCGGCCCATGACGAGGCCGAGAATCGCGAAGAACAGCATCGCGCCCGCGCCCGGCGGCTCCGCGTCCGCCAGCCGCTCCAACCGCTCCGCGACGAAGGCGCGGTAGCCCGCGAGCGCTTCCGGATTCTCGGCCGCGGCGATCAGGAGGGCGCGTGAGAAATCGTCGTCCTCGCAATAGGCCTCGCGCAGATGCGCCACCATGGCGAGCGCCAGTCCGGACGGCCCCGGCTGCGACAGCGCCTCGCAGGCGGCGATGCCCTCGCGCAGCTCGGCGAGCTTGCGGGCGACGAGGGCCAGGATCAGTGCGTCCTTCGAGGCGTAATGGTGCAGCACGCCGCCCTTGCTGAGCCCCGCCTGGGCCGCCACGGCGTCGATGGTGAGCGCCCGCCCGCCGCCCCGGCGCAGAACCGCGCCGGCCGCGTCGAGGATCGTCTCCGCCCGGTCGTCGCGGCGACTGCGCGTCCTCTCCCCCATCGCTCCCTCGAACCCATGTCTCGGAGCATCGCCCCCGCATGCTGGCGATCGCCGGCTCGATGCTCAATAAAAACCGTCTGGACGGTCGGTAAGATACACGGTAAGCCTGCGCCGCGATAGCGTCCTGTCCCGCCCGTCCCCGCGACGCCGCCGGGACCGGCGCTCGGAAGGCTCTGCCGATGTCTCCTAACGCATCTCTTCTGGTTTCCGTTCGACGCGCGCTTCCGGTCCTCGTCCTCCTGCTTGCATCGCCGGAAGCGCATGCCGTGGGGGAGGCTCGGGAAACGGGTGCGAGCGAGGATCCGACCGTGGCCCTGGTCCGGATCGTGTCGGCGCAGAAGAGCCAAGTCGCGACCGACGTGGCCCTGACCGGCGACATCCAGGCTCAGGCCCAGACCAACGTCGCGTTCCGGACCAACGGCAAGGTCTCCGAGCGGCGGGTGGAGGTCGGCGACCATGTCGCCGCCGATCAGGTGCTCGCCGTGCTGGAGCCGCTGGTGCAGCGGGCCAATCTCGACAATGCCCGCGCCGCCCTGGTCTCGGCGGAGGCGCAGCTGACCCAGGCCCGGGTGACCTTCGACCGCCAGAAGCAACTCCTGGCCGGCGGCTACACCACCCGGCCGAGCTACGACAATGCCGAGCAGCAGCTGCGCACGAGCCAGGCCGCGGTCGATTCGGCCAAGGCCGCCCTCGGCACGGCGGAGGAGCAGCTCTCGTATATGGAGCTGCGCGCGGGCGTCGCCGGCATCGTGCTGAGCCGCACCTTCGAGGTCGGGCAGGTGGTGCAGGCCGGGCAGGCCGTGATGGTGCTGGCCCAGGACGGACCGCGCGACGCGGTGTTCAACGTCTATGAGGCGCTCACTGCCCACCCGCCGGACGAGAAGGCGATCGAGGTCATCCTACAATCGGATCCGACGGTGACCGCGATCGGGCGGGTGCGGGAGATCTCGCCGACCGTCGATCCGCAGAGCGGCACGGTGCGGGTCAAGATGGGCCTCGTGTCCACGCCCCCGGCGATGACCCTCGGCGCCGTGGTGATCGGGCGCGGGCGCTTCGCCGCGCGCGACGCCGTGGTGCTGCCCTGGTCGGCCCTCTACCGCTTCGACAACCGGCCCGCGGTCTGGATCTACGATCCGGCCACGGCGGCGGTCTCGGTGCGCCCGGTGGAGATCGAGCGCTACGGCGGCGCCGATATCGTGCTCAAGACCGGCGTCGAGCCGGGCGAATCGGTGGTGGTCGCCGGGATCCAATTCCTGCGCCCCGGCCAGCGCGTCGCGGTGGCGCCACCGGCGACCGCGGCCTCTGCCGGCGGGGAGGGCGGACGATGACGCGCGGGCCTCTCTTCCCAACATCGTCGGCGGCGATCATGCCCCCCGTCCCGAGGCCGCGTGCGAGCGTCGAACTGTCACGCGGAACGGCGCGCTTCGCCTCGCTCGCCCTTCTGCCTCTCGCCCTCGCCGCCTGCCAGCCCTCGCAGGAGGAGCCCGGCCCGCCGCCGGTGCGGCCGGTGCTGACGGCCCTCGCCGAACCCACCGAGAGCGTTCTCTTCGGGCCCTTCGCCGGCACGGTGGAGCCGCGCTACCAATCGCAGCTCGGCTTCCAGATCGGCGGGCGGGTAGTGGCGCGCGACGTGACCGTCGGGGACGTGGTGAAGAAGGGGCAGCGCTTGGCCGCCCTCGACCCGATCGTCTCGCGCTTCGACCTGACGCGGGCGGAGGCCGAACTCGCCGATGCCCAGGCCCAGTCCGAGAACGCCGCCGCCACCGAGGCCCGTACCCGACGCCTGACGGAGGGCGGCAACGTCACCCAGGCGCAGCTCGACGCGGCCGTGGCCCGGCGCGACACGGCCCAGGCGCGCTTGGCCCAGGCCAGCGCCAGCCTCCAGAAGGCCCGCGACCAGATCGGCTATACCGAGCTGCACGCGGATTTCGACGGCGTCGTCACGCAGCGCCTCGCCGAGATCGGCCAAGTCGTGAGCCCGGGGCAGGGGATCGTCACCCTGGCCCGCCCCGAGACCCGCGAGGCCGTGGTCGATATTCCCGAAACGCTGGTCGGGGCCATGCCGCAGGACGGCGTGTTCACGGTCGCGCTTCAATCCGCACCGGAGGTGACCGCCCGCGGCCGGGTGCGCGAGATCGCGCCCTTCGCCGATACCGGAACCCGCACCCGGCGCATCCGCATGACGCTGGAACATCCGGGCCCGGCCTTCCGGCTCGGCGCCACCATCACGGTGTCCCTGATCCGCCCGACCGCCCGCCGCTTCCTCCTGCCCGCCACCGCGCTCTTGGACGCCGATGGGCGCCGCTCGGTCTGGATCGTGTCGGAGGCGGCGGGCGGCCAGCGGCAGGTGACGCGCCGCGACGTGACGCTCGCCGCCGAGCCCGATGGAGGGCCCCGCATCGCCGTGGGCGGCGGACTGCAACCCGGCGAGCGGATCGTCGTCGCCGGCGTCCGCTCCCTGAGCGACGGGCAATCCGTCCGCCTGCCCGACGAACCGCGCTAGGGGCGGCCCAGCCCCTTAGGCCCCTTGCCAGGCGGCTCTGTTCGACGAACCGGCCCCCGCCGCGTCGGACGGCACGCCCGCTGGCGGAAGAAGGCTCTTTGCCGTGAAGGACTTCAACCTCTCCGACTGGGCGCTTGCCCATCGCTCGCTGGTCTGGTTCCTGATGCTGGTCTGCTTGGCGGCCGGCGCGATGGCGTATGCGGGGCTCGGCCGCGAGGAGGATCCGCCCTTCGCCATCAAGACCATGGTGGTCCAGGCGACGTGGCCCGGCGCGACCATCAAGGACACCCTCGATCAGGTCACCGACCGGATCGAGAAGGAATTACAGCAGATCAACGCGCTCGACTACGTCCGCAGCTACACCACGCCGGGCCAGTCGACCGTCTTCGTGCAGTTCCGCGACACGACGAAGAAGGAGGAGATTCAGCCGGCCTTCTATCAGGTGCGCAAGCGACTGGGGGACATCCAGCACACCTTCCCGCAAGGGGTGCAGGGTCCGGCGTTCAACGACGAGTTCGGTGACGTCTACGGCAACGTCTACGCCTTCACCGCCGACGGCCTGACCCACCGGCAACTGCGCGACTACGTCGAGGGCGTGCGCACCGAAATCCTCAAGGTGCCCAATATCGGCAAGACCCTGCTGATGGGCGTGCAGGGTGAGACGATCGACCTCGATTTCTCGACCCGCAAGCTCGCGGGCTACGGCATCGACATCCAAGCCCTGATCAAGGCGCTGCAATCGCAGAACGCGGTGGCCGCTTCCGGCGTCGTCCAGGCGGGGCCGGAGCGCGTGAGCCTGCGCGTCAGCGGGCAATTCTCGTCCGAAGAGTCGCTGCGCAACGTCAACCTCCGCTTCAACGACCGCTTCTTCCGCCTTGCCGACGTGGCCGAGATCTCGCGCGGCTACGAGGATCCGCCCGCCGCCATGTTCCGCGTCGACGGCAAGCCCGCGATCGGGCTCGCCATCGCCATGCGGCCCAACGCCAACCTCCTCAAATTCGGCGAGGACCTGAAGGCGCGCATGCATGTGATCGAGGGCAAGCTGCCCATCGGCGTCGGCATCCACCTCGTCTCGGACCAGCCCAAGATCGTCGAGGAGGCGGTCGGCGGCTTCACCAAGGCCCTCGTCGAGGCGGTGGTGATCGTGCTCTTCGTCAGCTTCGTCAGCCTGGGGCTGCGCGCCGGCCTCGTGGTCGCGATCTCGATCCCTCTGGTGCTCGCGATCGTCTTCGTGATCATGCAGATCATGGGGGTGACGCTCCAGCGCATCTCGCTCGGCGCCCTCATCATCGCCCTGGGCCTCCTCGTCGACGACGCGATGATCACCGTCGAGATGATGGTCGCGCGCCTCGAACTCGGCGACAACCTCAAGAAGGCCGCGACCTTCGCCTACACCTCCACGGCCTTCCCGATGCTCACCGGCACGCTGGTGACCGTGGCGGGCTTCCTGCCGATCGGCTTCAACGGCTCGTCGGCCGGCGAGTACACCTACTCGCTCTTCGTCGTGATCACCGCCTCGCTCCTCGTATCCTGGGTGGTGGCGGTGCTGTTCGCGCCGCTCCTCGGCGTGACCATCCTGCCCAAGAGTGTGAAGCATCATGCCGAGAAGCAGGGCCTGTTCACCCGCATCTTCATGGCGGTGCTGCGGGTGGCGATGCGGCTGCGCTGGATCACGGTCGCGATCTGCGTGGGTCTGATGGCTCTCGCCGTCGTCGGCATGGGCCACGTCCAGCAGCAGTTCTTCCCGTCCTCGGATCGCGCCGAACTCCTGGTCGATCTGACGCTGCCGCAGAACGCCACCATCCGCGAGACGAAGGCGCAGCTCGACCGGTTCGAGGCCAACCTGAAGGGCGATCCCGATATCGAGCGCTGGAGCTCCTATGTCGGGCAGGGGGCGGTGCGCTTCTACCTGCCGCTCGATCAGCAGCTGGCGAACGCCTTCTACGGCCAGATCGTGATCGTGACGAAATCCCTCGAACTGCGCGACAAGGTCATGGCGCGCCTGCAGAAGGTTGGCCGGCGCGACTTCGTCGGCACCGACGTGCTGGTGCAGCCGCTCAATCTCGGACCGCCGGTGGGCCGCCCGATCCAGTACCGCTTGTCCGGGCCGGACATCCAGGAGGTGCGCCGCCTCGCCCTCAAGCTCGCCGACGTGGTGGCGAGCGACAAGCGGCTCGCCGTGCCGACCTTCGACTGGAACGAGCCCGGCAAGGTGCTGCGGGTCGAGATCCTGCAGGACAAGGCGCGTCAGCTCGGCGTGACCAGCCAGGACATCGCCGGCATCCTCAACGGGGTCGTCGGCGGTCAGGCGATCACGCAGGTGCGCGACTCGATCTACCTCGTGAACGTGATCGGCCGGGCGCGCGCCATCGAGCGCACTTCCCTCGACACGCTCCAGAGCCTGCAGGTCACCCTCTCGAACGGCTCCGTCGTGCCGATCCTGGCCTTCGCCCGCATCGATTACGATCTGGAGCAGCCGATCGTCTGGCGCCGGGACCGGGTGCCGACGCTGACGGTGCGCGCCACCATCAATGACGCGACCCAGCCGCCCACCATCGTGACCGCGCTCCAGCCGGCCATCGATGCCTACGTGAAGGCGCTGCCGGAGGGCTACACGCTGGCGATCGGGGGCGCCGTCGAGGAGGCCGGCAAGGGTCAGGGACCGATCGCGGCGGTCGTGCCGGTGATGCTGCTCGCCATGGCCCTGTTCCTGATGATCCAGCTCCAGAGCTTCCAGAAGCTGTTCCTGGTGTTCTCGGTGGCGCCGCTCGGCCTGATCGGCGTGGTGCCGGCGCTCCTGCTGTTCGACAAGCCGATGGGTTTCGTGGCGATTCTCGGCATCCTGGCGCTGATCGGCATCATCGTGCGCAACGCCGTGATCCTGGTCAGCCAGATCGAGGAATGCGAGGCCGAAGGGATGAGCCCCTGGGACGCCGTGGTCGAGGCCACGCGTCACCGCATGCGCCCGATCCTGCTGACGGCGGCGGCCGCCAGTCTCGGCCTGATCCCGATCGCCCGCGAGGTGTTCTGGGGGCCAATGGCCTACGCGATGATCGGCGGCATCCTGGCCGCGACCTTCCTGACCCTCCTGTTCCTGCCCGCCCTCTATGTCGGCTGGTACCGGATCAAGCCGCCGCCGCGGGGTGCGGCACAGGGTTAGCCGGCGAGGCCCCTCTCCCAGCATGCGGGGAGAGGGGATGCACCGCCCAGGGAGGAGCCTGTCGCCGAAGCGTCACAGCGGCGCTGCCACGGCTCCGACGCGGCGCAAAAAGCTGGACCGCGCCGCCGCCAAGCCCGACATCTGGGCCCGTGCCGCAGACGGATTGCGGGCCAACGCCGCGGAAAGTCCCCTCTTGCCCAGCCGGAAGCGCCTCCTCCTCGCCGCCCTGGCCCTCGCATCAGCCGACCCGGCCGCGGCACAGACGACGCAGGACACCCAGCTCTGGCTCAACACCACGCTGTTCGGCAGCCACGGCGACTTCGTCTATTTCGCCGAAGTCCAGCCGCGTTTCGGCAGCGACATCTCCCGGCTCGATCAGCTCATCCTGCGCCCGGCCGTCGGCTGGAAGCTGAACGACGCGCTGACGGTCTATCAGGGCTACGCCCGCGTCGAGAACACGCCCGTGGGCGCGCCGAGCTTTTCCGAGAACCGCAGCTTCCAGCAGCTCAGCTGGGAGATCGGCGAGTTCGCAAAATTCAAGCTGTCCTCGCGCACCCGGTTCGAGCAGCGCTGGCAGTCCGACGGGCGGGACGTGGGTTTTCGGTTCCGCGAGATGCTGCGCGCCTCGCATCCGATTTTCGACGAGGCGAGCGGCCTCAGGGCAGTGGGCTGGAGCGAGGTTTTCGTGGCGTTGAACGACACGGATTGGGGGGCGCAGGCCGGCTTCGACCAGATCCGCACCTTCGTCGGGCTCGAGATCCCGCTCCAAGATAAGGCGCAGGGCAAGTCGACCGTCGAGGTCGGCTACCTGAACCAGACGGTGAACGCCCCGGCCGCACGGGTCGAGATCAACCACATCCTCTCGCTCAACCTATCCCTGCGCTACTGATCGCCCGGCACGGTTCGGGCGAATCACAAAGTAGTCCAATGCTAGCTTAATTATGCATGTGAGGGCTGGATTTAGGGACAAAATGCCCAATCCATGCCGTCGTTGCATGGCCGGACTGCCGGGCCTCCCGCGACGCCGAAACCTCTTTGCGGATTTTATCCCATCCGCTAGGCACGTGCCGAACGCCGCGTGAACACCGAGGACGGGCGCGGCCACAGCATGCGAGAGGCGAGCCGGCTGCCCGCGATGACCACCGAACCCGCAACGGCCAATTCCCGCCCCCTCGAGCGCGACGCCCAGGTGGCCATGAGCCACCACGACGTGAGCCCGAACGACATCGCGCTCGGCGTGGTGATCGGGCGCGCTTCCGAATACTTCGACTTCTTCGTGTTCGGCATCGCCTCGGTGCTGGTGTTCCCGAAGGTGTTCTTCCCCTTCGCCGACCCGCTCACCGGCACGCTCTATTCGTTCGCCATCTTCGCGCTGGCCTTCATCACCCGGCCGATCGGCTCGATCCTATTCATGAGGATTCACGCCCGCTACGGCCGCGGCGTGAAGCTCACCAGCGCCCTGTTCCTGCTCGGCGGCTCGACCGCGGCGGTCAGCTTCCTGCCGAGCTACAACTCCATCGGCCAAGTATCGATCGAACTCCTGGCCTTCCTGCGCATTCTCCAGGGCCTGGCGCTGGGCGGCGCCTGGGACGGGCTCGCCTCGCTGCTCGCCCTCAATGCCCCGCGCGAGCGGCGCGGCTGGTACGCCATGATCCCGCAGCTCGGCGCGCCGATCGGGTTCATGGTGTCGAGCGCCCTGTTCTCCTTCTTCGTCGTCAACCTGACGACGGACGATTTCCTCGACTGGGGCTGGCGCTTCCCGTTCTTCTGCGCCTTCACCATCAACGTCGTGGCACTGTTCGCGCGGCTGCGCCTGATCGCGACGCCCGAATTCACGCGGCTCCTCGACAAGGGCCATCTCCAGCCCGTCGGCATCGTCGATCTCGCCCGGCACCATGCCCTCGATGTGTGGATCGGCGCCTTCGTGCCGCTGGCGAGCTTCGCCCTGTTCCACCTCGTGACGATCTTCCCGATCGCCTGGAACACCCTGCACAGCGATCGCTCGGCGGGCGACTTCCTGATGGTGCAGTTCTCCGGCGCCATCATCTGCGCCGGCGCGGTCGCTGCCTCGGGGCTGATCGCCGACCAGATCGGACGGCGCAACATCCTCATCATCACCGCCGGCCTCATCGCCGCCTTCGCCTTCGGCTCGATCCTGGCGCCGCTGATCTTCGGCGAGAACGCCATCGGCCAGACCATCTACGTCAATATCGGCTTCATGCTGCTCGGCCTGTCCTATGGGCAGACCGCGGGCGCCGTGACGTCGCGGCTCGGCACCCGCTACCGCTACACCGGCGCGGCCCTGACCTCCGATCTGGCCTGGCTGTTCGGCGCGGGCTTCGCGCCCCTGGTCGTGCTGTATCTCTCCAACGAGTACGGCCTCGCCGTCGTCGGCGTGTACCTGCTGTCGGGCGCGCTCGCGACGCTACTGGCGCTGTCCCTCGACCGCTCCGAAATGCGGCAGATGTGATGATCCCGTCCCGGCCCTGGCGCCGGGACGAACCGAA
Source organism: Methylorubrum suomiense (assembly GCF_022179765.1). GTDB lineage: Bacteria > Pseudomonadota > Alphaproteobacteria > Rhizobiales > Beijerinckiaceae > Methylobacterium > Methylobacterium suomiense. The sequence continues at coordinate 172,944 of NZ_BPRE01000006.1, forward strand.
CGCGGTCGCCGCGGCGCGACCCATGAGATGGAACGAAGACCCGTGGCAGGACCCCCGGTGATACCCTCGGCCATGCAGACTTCCCGCCTCCCCGGACACGGCGCCCGTCGGCTCCTGCGCGGCCTGCTGCTGCTGCCGCTGCTGCCGCTGCTCGCGGGCTGCAACCTGCAGGTCATGTTCCCCTCGGGCGACGTGGCGATGCAGCAGCGCAATCTCGTCGTGGCCTCGACCGGCCTGATGCTGCTCATCATCCTGCCGGTGATCGCGCTGACCCTGCTGTTCGCGTGGCGCTATCGCGCCTCGAACACGGCGGCCCGCCACGATCCCGATTGGGACCACTCGACCGCGCTCGAGGTGGTGATCTGGACCGCGCCGCTGATGATCATCATCGCGCTGGGCGCTCTCACCTGGATCAGCACCCACACCCTCGATCCGTTCCGGCCGCTCTCGCGCCTGGAGCCCGGCAAGCCGGTCCCGGCCGAGACCAAGCCGCTCGAGGTCCAGGTCGTCGCACTCGATTGGAAATGGCTGTTCTTCTACCCAGAATACGGTGTGGCGGTCGTCAACGAGGCGGCGGCGCCGGTGAACCGGCCGATCACCTTCAGGATCACCGCCTCCTCGGTCATGAACGCGTTCTACATCCCCGCGCTCGCTGGTATGATCTACGCCATGCCCGGCATGGAGACCAAGCTGCACTCGGTGATCAACAAGGAAGGCGAGTATAACGGCCTGTCGTCGCACTATAGCGGCACGGGTTTCTCGCGGATGACCTTCAAGTTCCACGGCCTCGAAAACGATGGCTTCGACGAGTGGATCGCCAAGGTGAAGAGCGAGGGCAAGGACCTGTCGCGCGATGCCTATCTCGAGCTGGAGCGCCCGAGCGAGCAGGTGCCGGTGACCTACTATTCCTCGGTCGCCGACGGCCTGTTCGGCTCGATCCTCGGCATGTGCGCCATCCCCGGGAAGATGTGCATGCACGAGATGATGGCCATCGACGCCAAGGGCGGTGCCGGCAAGGACAGCCGCGAGAACGTCGAGCGGCTGCAATACGACAACCGCCACGCCGAGCGCGGCGACGAGGCACCGGGTGCCAACGGCCCCGCCTCGCACCACGCGCCGCGCAGCGACAAGCCGTCCGAATCCAAGGACCACGGTCCTCACGGCAAGGGCGAGAACTCGCCCGCGCCCAACCAGCTCAACAACTGATCCGTCGGCGACGCCAAGTCCCCTAACGAGACGATCCCATGTTCTCTGACACGGACCTCCAGAAGCTTCTCTTCGGGCGCCTGACGCTCGCGGACATCCCGTATCACGAGCCGATCCTGCAGGTGACCTTCGCGGGCGTCGCCGTGGGCGGCCTCGCGGTGCTCGCCGCCATCACCTATTTCCGGTTCTGGGGCCCGCTCTGGCGGGACTGGCTGACCTCGGTCGACCATAAGAAGATCGGCATCATGTACGTGGTGCTGGCCCTCGTCATGCTGCTGCGCGGCTTCGCCGACGCGATGCTGATGCGCGCCCAGCAGTCCGTCGCCTTTGGGGCCAACGAAGGCTTCCTGCCGCCGCATCACTACGATCAGATCTTCACGGCCCACGGCGTGATCATGATCTTCTTCGTGGCGATGCCGTTCGTCACGGGTCTGATGAACTACGTCGTGCCGCTGCAGATCGGCGCCCGCGACGTCGCCTTCCCGTTCCTCAACAACTTCTCCTTCTGGATGACGGTCTCGGGCGCCGTCACCATCATGATCTCGCTGTTCGTCGGTGAGTTCTCCCGCGCCACCTGGCTCGGCTACCCGCCGCTGTCAGGGGCCGACATGAGCCCGGGGGTCGGCGTCGACTACTGGATCTGGGGCCTGCAGATCGCGGGTATCGGCACGACATTGTCGGGCATCAACCTGATCGCGACCATCGTGAAAATGCGCGCGCCCGGCATGTCGATGATGAAAATGCCGATCTTCACGTGGTCGTCGCTGTGCACCAACGTGCTCATCGTCGCCGCCTTCCCGATCCTCGGCGCCGTCCTCGTGCTGCTGACGCTCGACCGCTACGTCGGCACGCACTTCTTCACCAACGACCTCGGCGGCAACCCGATGATGTACTTCAACCTCATCTGGATCTGGGGCCACCCGGAGGTCTACATCCTCATCCTGCCGGCCTTCGGCGTGTTCTCGGAGATCATCTCGACCTTCTCCGGCAAACGTCTGTTCGGCTACACGTCGATGGTCTACGCGCTCGTCGTCATCACGATCCTGTCCTACCTCGTTTGGCTGCACCACTTCTTCACGATGGGCTCGGGCGCCAACGTGAACTCGTTCTTCGGCATCACGACGATGATCATCTCGATCCCGACGGGTGCCAAGCTGTTCAACTGGCTGTTCACGATGTACCGCGGCCGGATCCGGTTCGAGGTGCCGATGCTGTGGGCCGTGAGCTTCATGGTCACCTTCACCATCGGCGGCATGACAGGCGTGCTGCTTGCGGTGCCCCCGGCCGACTTCGTGCTCCACAACTCGCTGTTCCTGATCGCCCACTTCCACAACGTGATCATCGGCGGCGTGCTGTTCGGCATGTTCGCGGGCGTGAACTACTGGTGGCCCAAGGCCTTCGGGTTCAAGCTCGATCAGTTCTGGGGCAAGGTCAGCTTCTGGTTCTGGACGATCGGCTTCTACGTCGCCTTCATGCCGCTCTACGTGCTCGGCCTGATGGGCGTTACCCGCCGCTCGCAGCACTTCGACGATACCTCGCTTCAGCCCTGGTTCCTCGTCGCGGCGCTGGGCGTGGGCCTGATCGCGCTCGGCATCGGCGCGATGATCGTGCAGTTCGCCGTCTCGATCAAAAATCGCGAGGCCCTGCGCGATGTGACCGGCGACCCGTGGGGCGGCCGGACGCTGGAATGGTCCACCTCCTCGCCGCCGCCGGACTACAACTTCGCCTACACGCCGGTCGTGCACCAGCTCGATGCGTGGTGGCAGATGAAGGCCCGCAACTTCCGGCGGCCGGTGACGGGCTTCCAGTCGATCCACATGCCGAAGAACACCGCCACCGGCGTGATCCTCGGCGTGATCAGCATCGCCTTCTCGTTCGCGATGATCTGGTACATCTGGTGGCTGGCTGCGCTCACCTTCGCGGCGACGCTGGTGGTCTCGATCGCCCACACTTTCAACTACAACCGTGACTACTACATCCCGGCCGAGACGGTCGTCCGCACCGAAGGGCAGCGGACCGATGCGCTGGCCGTGGCGGGACGGACCTGATCGAGATGGCGACGTACGCAACCGACGCGCTGCACCGGGACCCGGTGGCGGAAGCCGACGAGCTTTCGTTCCAGGACATGGGTCACGAGCATCACCCGGAAGGGAGCACGATGCTCGGCTTCTGGCTCTACCTGATGAGCGATTGCCTCATCTTCACGGTGCTGTTCGCGACCTACGCCGTGCTCGGCCGCAACTACGCGGCCGGGCCCTCGCCCAAGGACCTGTTCGACCTCAGCCTCGTCGCGGTGAACACCGCGATGCTCTTGTTCTCCTCCATCACCTACGGCTTCGCCATGCTGGCGATGGAGCGCGGCGACCAGAGCAAGACGCAATTGTGGCTGGCCGTCACCGGCCTGTTCGGCGCGGCCTTCATCGGCATCGAACTCTACGAGTTCGCCCACCTGATCCACGAAGGTGCCACGCCGCAGCGCAGCGCCTTCCTGTCCTCGTTCTTCACCCTGGTCGGCACCCACGGCCTCCACGTCACCTTCGGCCTGATCTGGCTCGTGGTGCTGATGCTGCAGGTGCAGCAACGCGGGCTGATCGTCGAGAACCAGCGCCGGCTGATGTGCCTGTCGATGTTCTGGCACTTCCTCGACGTGATCTGGATCGGCGTCTTCACCTTCGTCTACCTCATGGGAGTCCTGCAATGAGCGGCGCGAGCGGTCACGCCGCAAACCACGGTCAAGCTCACGGTCACGGTGATCACGGCCACGGCGCCGTGCACGGCCACGGCTCGTTCAAGGACTACGTGACAGGCTTCGTCCTGTCGGTGATCCTGACCGCGATCCCGTTCTGGCTGGTGATGGGCGGCGTGATCGCCGACAGCCTGATCACCGGAATCGTCATCCTCGGCTTCGCCATCGTGCAGATCATCGTCCACATGATCTACTTCCTGCACATGAACACGAAGTCGGAGGGCGGCTGGACCTTCCTGGCGCTCATCTTCACCGTCACCATCGTCGCGATCACCCTCAGCGGCTCGATCTGGGTGATGCACCACCTCAACACCAACATGATGCCGATCACCGCCGACGACGCGCGCCACGCGCCGTAAGCCGGGGCCGATGTCGCGAGGTGTCAATGTCCGGCGGGCCGTCCTGGCGCTCGCCGGGCTCGGCCTCGTCGGCGTCTTCCTGGCGCTCGGCACGTGGCAGATCCAGCGCCGGGCGTGGAAGCTCGACCTGATCGCTCGGGTCGAGGCACGCCTGCACGCGGAGCCCATCGCACCGCCCCCGCCCGCCGAATGGGCGCATCTCGACCCGGATAAGATCGAGTATCGCCGGGTCCGCCTCTCGGGTCGCTTCGCGCACGATCGCTCGGCCCTGGTCCAGGCTCTCACCGAACGCGGCGGCGGCTTCTGGGTCCTGACTCCGCTCGTGCAAGCCGATGGCACCACCGTGCTGATCAATCGTGGCTTCGTTCCCGGCGACCGCAAGGAGCGGGCCGATCGGGCCGTTGGCGAGACGACGGACGAGGTCACCGTGACCGGCCTGTTGCGTCTGCCGGAGCCCGGCGGCGGTTTCCTTCGCCACAACGATCCGGCCAGCGACCGCTGGTACTCGCGCGACGTGGCGGCCATCGCCGCCGCGCGGGGCATCGGTCCGGTCGCGCCCTACTTCGTCGATGCGGACGCCACCCCCAATCCCGGCGGCCTGCCGATCGGCGGCCTCACGGTGGTCGCTTTCCGCAACGACCACCTCGTCTATGCTCTGACGTGGTACACGCTGGCCCTGATGAGCGCGGCCGCATCGATCTACGCCCTGCGGCGACCGCGCCCGGAGGTCTGACCGCCCTTTTGCTCACGGCGTGTCCCGCGCCAAGCGTAATCTGCAAAGAAGTTTTCCAGTCGTGCTGCCTCCGAGCCGGTACACCACCGTGCTTGGCTGTTATTCCTAAATTGCGGTTATCGATTCGCAACGGGCGCCGGGATCGCGCCCTGCGATGAAAAAATGTCCAAGAAATCCCACCGTTCAATCACGGAATGGGAAACCGTCGGACGATCGGGGGTTTGGCTCAGTATCCTCATCGAGCGGAGCAGACATGCACGTGCCGCCTGCCCGAGACAATTCGAGTCCGAAGCCGGCGGATCTTTCGCTTCGTCCGGCGGGCGATCGGTCCAGTCCCGTGCCGGCTCCTCTGGCAGGGCTGATCGTCAGCATGGATCGGACGCTCGCCCGTCTCGCCGACGAAGGGGGTGGACGCGCCGAGATGCACGCCCTGCGCAATCATTTGTCCGACCTCTGTGTGCTGACCGAGGAAGCGCCGCGCATTCTACGGGCGGTCGATCGGCTGGTCTGCGCGGGTGATCGGCTCGGCGAGGCCGTGCTGGCGACCCGCGGCCGCGATTGGCGCGCGTCCCGGCTCGTCAAGGCCAGGGCGGCCCTGGCGGCCCTGGAGCGGACCTTGTCCGGCGCCCGCCCGAGCCGGATCGCCACCCGCCTCCAGCGGGATTGGTGAGGCGGCCCGTCGCGTCCCGATCCGAACGCGGCTGAATCCTCGTGCCGGATCTTGAATCCGGCACACTGCTGAAGGTTCTTGCGCCACATCGGCTATTTTCCGAAAGCCGGCTCCCACCTTTCGGGCCGATGCTCTAGAGCCGGGCTACGATCGTTCCGCGTCCCGAGCCTCCGAGCCGCCCCCTCATGGACAATGCCCGAAGCTGGGTCCGCACCGGGCTCCTGACCGGCGCCGCACTGGCCGTCTGCGTGGGCGCCTGGATCCTCCTGCCGGTCGAGGACTGGCTGCGGGTCTTCTCACGCTGGGCCAACGGCTTCGGCCCCTACGGCCTCCTCGTCTTCGGCGTGCTGTTCTTCCTGGCGACGCTGTTGATCGTGCCGGGGACGCCGCTCACCATCGCGGGCGCCGTCGCCTATGGCTGGGCGGTGATGCCGGTGATCCTGGTCTCGGCGACACTGGGCTCCTGGCTCGCCTTCTTCGCCGCCCGCCACCTGTTCCGTGAGCGGGTGCGGGCCCTCATCGCCCGCAAGCCGGGACTGAAGGCCACGGTGGAGGCGGTGGGCGACGGCGGCTGGCGGCTGCTCACCCTGATGCGGCTGAGCCCGTTCGTGCCGTTCAACGCGCAGAACTACGTCCTCGGGGTGACGGATGTCCGCACCTCCGCCTATCTGGTCTCGACGGTGATCGGCATGCTGCCGGGCACGGTGGTCTGCGTCTATCTCGGCGCCATCGGCCGCCGGGCCGGCGGCGACGAGCCGACCCACTGGATCACCCTCGGTCTCGGGCTCGTTGCCACCGTCGTGGCGGTGGAACTGACCCGGCGGCGGGTGAAGGCCAAGCTGGAGAGCGCCAAGATGGACGGAGCGAAGGGCAGGATGGGCAAGGCGGACGGGACCGGCGCGGGCGCATGAGACGGGACATCGAGGCGGGGGAAGGCTCCGCCGCACCCGAGGGCTGGCTGAGGCCGGGCGTGACCTGCTGGCGGCGGGAGCGGGCGCATCGCGCCGCCGTGCTGCATGACGGCGCCGCCTATTTCGCGGCCGCCCGCGGCGCCCTGGTGAAGGCGCAGAAGACCATCACCCTCATCGGCTGGAGCTTCGATCCGCGGGTGCGCCTGCTGCCGTCCGCGGGCGATCCCGATTCCGACCAGACCCTGGCGGATCTCCTGCGCGCCCTGAAGGCGGCGCGGCCGGACCTGACGATCCGCATCCTGATCTGGGACATGCCCTGGCCGATCTCGGCGGGCAACGACCACACCCCGGAGAGCGTGCGCGCGAGCCTCGGGCCCGGCATCGATTTCCGCATCGACAACACGCTGCCCTTCGGCGCCTGCCAGCATCAGAAGATCCTGGTGATCGACGACGCCGTCGCCTTCTGCGGCGGCAGCGATTTCGAAGTGAACCGCTGGGACACGCCGGCCCACCGCGACCGGGACCCGCGGCGCCGACTGCCCTCGGGCGAGGATTACCCGCCCCGTCACGACGTCATGATGCTGGTGGACGGCCCCGCCGCGGGGGCGCTCGCCGACCTCGCCCGCGAGCGCTGGCGCCGCGCCACCGGCGAGGTGCTCGCGCCGCCCACCCCCGCCGAAAGGGGCGTCGATCCCTGGCCGGAGACGGTCGCGCCGCTGCTGACGGAGGTCGAGGTCGCGCTCTCGCGCACGGAGCCCGCCCAGGATGGGCGCGACGCCGTCGCCGAGAACGCGGCGCTCTACCTCGCGACGATCCGCGGCGCGCGGGAATTCCTCTATCTCGAGAACCAGTACCTCGCCTCGCCGGTGGTGGCCGACGCACTTCGCGCACGCCTCGCCGAGCCGGACGGCCCCGAAATCGTGATCGTCCTGTCCGAGCGAAGCCCCAACGGCTTCGACCAGCTGACCATGGACAGCGCCCGCCGCGGCCTCATCAAGGGCCTGCGCCGGGCCGACCGGCACGGGCGCCTGCGGGTCGTCGCGCCTCATACTCCGAAGGGTCAGCCGATCCTGATCCATTCGAAGGTCGCGATCATCGATCACCGCTTCCTGCGGATCGGCTCGACCAACCTCAACAACCGCTCCTTCGGCTACGACACCGAGTGCGACCTCTCGATCGAGTTGCGCGCCGACGATGCAGCGGGCCGCGCCGCCCTCGACCGCGTGCTGCACGCGCTGCTCGGCCATCACGGCGGCTGCCCCTCGGACACCTTCGCGCAGGCCTATGCCGAGCGGGGCACGCTCCGCGCCGTCATCGACGATCCCGCGCTGATGCCGTCGCCGCGTCTCTGCACGCTCGTCCCCTCCCACCGTGGCCCGATCGCCCGCTTGGTCGAGGCGTATCACCTCGGCGACCCGGCCGGCTCCGAGGACGCCTGGCGCCCGTGGCGGCGGCGCAAGGTGCTGCGCCGGGCGCGCGCGGCGATTGCGGTGGAGACGGTGCCCCCGGTGAAAACGGTGGAAGCGTGATGGATCTGGGGGGAAGTCCTCAGTGTCGAATCTAGAATACTTCCCCAAGTTATTGTGATGCCTCGGTTTCTTCACGAAAGCCGGCACCCACATCTCGGGCCGATGCCCTAGGTTATTGTGACGCATCGGCTTTTTCCGAAAGCCGGCCCCCACCTTTCGGGCCGATGCGCTAAGCCTCCGGCCAGCGCGCCGAGATCACCCGGTCCGTCACCGCCTCCGCGGCCACGCCAATGGCCGCGCCCACCGCCACGTCGACGGGGAAATGGGCGCCGCGCACGAGTTGCACCGCGACGACGCCCGCGGCGGTCGCGTAGGCCGCACCCGCCAGTTCCGGCCGGGACCGGGCCACCGCGCGGGCGACCGCCGTGCTGAGCGCGGCATGGCCCGAGGGAAAGGATTGCCACGGCCCGTCGTTCGGCCCCATCGGGCCACGGACATAGCGGCCGGTATCCATCAGGACGTTGGGCCGGGTGCGGTGGAGCGTGCGCTTCAGGCTGGTCTTGACGAGGCTTGCCAGCGTCCCGGCGGCGAGCATCCGTCCGCCGGTCGCGGCGAGCGCGCGGTCGCGCGTGAGCAGGCCCCAGGCGAGGGTGCCGGCGGACATCGCCAGCAGCGACTCCCAGCTGCCGACCTCGCCCGCGGCGATGACCGTGGGCATGATCGGATGATCCTTGGCTCCCGCCAGCGCGACCCCGGCGCGGATATCCGCGGCTTCCATCGCGCCGACGGAGTCCGCCGCCCGTTCGGTCGCAGTCTTGATGTCGTTGCGCGCAAGCATGGCCCCCAACGCGCGAACCGAGCGGATCGATGCTTGGCCATTCTCCGCCAGCTCCAGGCGTCCACAGCCACGTCCGCAGGCGCGTCCGCGGCCTACCGTGTTCGCTCCGCGCCCAGCGATCCGGTGCCGTCGCTCCTGCCGGGCGCTGGCCGCCTCAGCGGTCGAACAGGGCCTGCAACGCCCCGCGGTCCTTGTTGGTCGGCAGGGCGATCAGCGTGAGGATGCGGGCCTTGTCCGGGGTCAGGTCGCCCGCGAACACGGCCCCGGCCTTGCGCAGGGTGCTGCCGCCGCCCTTGAAGCCGTAGACCGGCAGGGCGCGGCCGTCATAGACCTTGGTCGCCACGATCACCGGCACGCCCTTGGCGATGACCTCGGCGATGGCATCGTGCATCTCGGCGTTGACGTTGCCCCAGCCATAGGCCTCGACCACGATCGCCTCGGCGCCGCTCTCGGCGGCGTGGCGGACCTGGGAGCCGTCGGCACCGGCATACATCGCCACGAGATCGACCCGCGGCATCCGCTCGGGCAGGGGCAGCGTCTGCCGCCGCAGCGACTTGCGGCTGAACACGACCCGATCCTCGTCGACGTAGCCGAGGATGCCGGCATCGCCGGAATCGAAGGTCTCGACATTGCTCGTATGGGTCTTGCGCACCTCGCGGGCGGCGTTGATGCGGTGGTTGAGCGTCACCGTCACGCCCATCTCGGCGGCGCCCTCGGTCAGGATCTGGCGGGCGGCGTTGAGGAGGTTGCGCGGGCCGTCGGCATCGGCGTCCGAGGCGTTGCGCTGGGCGCCCACCAGAACCACGGGCTTGGTGCTCGTCAGGGTCAGGTCGAGGAAATAGGCGGTCTGGTCGAGGGTATCGGTCCCGTGCAGCACGATCGCGCCGCGGATCTCGGGATCGGCCAGGATCGCGTCGAGGCGGCGCGCTAGGGCCGGCCATCGGTCGGGCCCCATATAGTCGCTCGGCACATTGCTGAACTCGGTCACCTGAATCGTGGCGATGTCCTTCAGCTTCGGCACCGCCGAGACGAGATCCTCGCCCGAGAGCGCGGGCACCGGCGCATGGGTCTGCGGGTCGAGCTTCATCGCGATGGTGCCGCCGGTCGCGACCACGGCGATCTTCGGCGGCGCGGCGGCGGCGGGTCCGGCGCCAAGGGTGGCGGCGGCCATCAGGCCGAACGCGGTCAGGTTGCCGATCGTCTTGGTCATCGTCGCAGTCCCGTTCACGGTCGCACGGATCGCCCGGTATAGCGATCCGGGTCGCGAAAGGGATCATTCCTTTCGCGGATCCGGGGCAGCGCCTGGGGACCCCGTCACCGGTCGTCGAGACGGATGTCGGCGAACACCGGCAGATGATCGGAGGCGCGGCGGGGCAGGGGGCCATCGACCACCGCCAGGCGCTCGACGGTCAGCCCCTCGCCGACGAAGACGCGATCGAGGCGCAGCAGCGGGAAGCGGCTTGGGAAGCTCGCCCCACCGCGGCGGCCCTCATTGCGTCCGGCAATGCGACGCGCGTCGGTGAGGCGGCGGGTGAGACGGTGATAGGCGCGGGTCCAGCTCGTTGCGTTGAAGTCCCCGAGCAGAACGGTGGGGGCGCGGCAGGCGGGATCGCCGAGCCAATCGGCGCCGAGCAAAGCCTCGGTCTGCGCGATGCGCTCCGCCCCGAGCAGGCCGAGATGGGTGGTGACGACCTGCAACCGCAGGGCGCCGACCGCGATCTCGACCCAGAGGGCACCGCGGGGCTCCAGCCCCGGGCGCCGGACGAGGCCGGGCAGGGGACCGGCCCGCATCAGCCGCGAGGGGAGGCGGGTCAGGATTGCGTCGCCGTAGCGCTCCTCCTCGATATGCAGCGCCGGATGGAAATGCGGGGTCATGCCCAGCAACCGGGCGATCTCGTCGGCCTGATCGAGGCCGCCGGTGCGCGCCCGGCCGACATCGACCTCCTGCAGCGCGACGATGTCGGCCCCCGTGGCGGCGATCACCTCGGCCACCCGCTCGGGCGCGACCCGCCCGTCGGTGCCGCGGCAATGGCGGATGTTGTAGGTGAGGATCCGGACTCGGCTGCCCGCCACGGTCGCGGGCTCCGGCCCGGTCCCGGCGGCGCCCGCCCGTCCTTCCGCGATTGCCCCCTGATCCACGCGCGCTCCCGATTGCCCCCGCCACCGTGCGGGGCCGCGCGAACCGAACGCCGCGGGACGCGAACCGATCCCTCGCGCCAGCTCTCGCGTCTTGGCCCGGCCGCGCCATATCGGGGCGGACGCGGCGGTGCGGGATCGCGCGGCGGCGCGGCGACTTGTTGGGACGTGAGGCCGAGGACGGGCCGGTTGGACGGGCGAGGGTGACGGGAGAATGAGGACCGAGGACGCCAGTGCCCGCTACGCCGATCTCGACGCCTGGGCGGGCGGCGACATCCTTCAGGCGTTGTGGGAGGGACAGCTCGCCGCCGTCGCGGCGGTGGGTCCCGCGCTTCCCGCCATTCAGGCGGCGGCCGCGGCGGCGGAGGTCGGCCTGCGCGCCGGCGGCCGCCTCGCCTATGTCGGCGCGGGCACTTCGGCTCGCATCGGCGTGCAGGACGGGGCCGAATTGCCGCCGACCTTCGACTGGCCGGGCGAGCGCCTGGCCTTCGCCATCGCGGGGGGCGAGGGCGCTCTGCTCAGGGCCGTGGAGGATGCCGAGGATTCGGGCGAGGCCGGGGCCGCCTGGGTCGTCCGCGCCGAGATCGGACCGGGCGACGTCGTGGTAGGACTGGCCGCGAGCGGGACCACGCCGTTCACCCTGGCGGTGCTCGCCGCCGCCCGCGCCCGCGGGGCGGTGACGGTGGGCATCGCCAACAATCCCGGCACGCCGATCCTGGAGACGGCCGAGCACGGCATTCTCGCCGCCACGGGCGCGGAGGTTCTGGCGGGCTCGACCCGGCTGAAGGCCGGGACCGCGCAGAAGGTGATCCTCAACCTGTTCTCGACGCTGCTGATGATCCGCCTCGGCCGGGTCTATCGCGGGCGCATGGTGGCGATGCGCTCCACCAACCGGAAGCTCCGGGCCCGCGGCATCGCCATGGTGGCCGAACTCGCCGGCTGCGACGCGGGCGTCGCCGAGCGGGCGGCGGCGGAAGCCAACGGCGACGTGAAACTCGCGGTGCTGATCGCGGGCGGCGCGAGCCGCGAGCGGGCCGAGCGCCTGCTCGCCCGCCACGACGGCAACCTGCGCCGGGCACTGGCCGAAAGGGGCGGGGAATGACCGCGACACCGACCTTCATGGCGCGGGAGATCGCCGAGATCCCGCGGGCCGGCGAGCGTCTCCTGGCGGCGGGGGACGCGGCGCGCCTCGCCGAGGTCCTGAAATCGCGGGAGATCCCGTTCGCGGTGATCTGCGGGCGTGGCAGTTCCGGGCATGCTGGCGTGGCCCTGCGCTACCTCATCGAGACCCGGCTCGGCCTGCCGGTCTCGGCCTCGGCGCCCTCCGTGGTGACCGGCTACGCGCGACCCCCACTGGTCGCCGGCGCGCTGTTCGTCGTCGTCTCGCAATCGGGCCGCTCCCCCGATCTCGTGGCCGCGACGGAGGCCGCCCGGGCCGGCGGCGCACTCACCCTGGCCCTCGTCAACGATCCCGATTCGCCGGCGGCACGGGCGAGCGATCTCGTCCTGCCGATCCTGGCGGGGCCCGAGAAAGCAGTGGCCGCGACCAAGACCGTGACCAACTCGATGATCGCGGGCGCCGCCCTGGTCGCCGCCTGGGCCGACGACCAGGATCTCGCCGCCGGCCTCGCCGCCCTGCCCGGGCGTCTCGACGCCGCGCTCGCCCTCGACTGGTCGGATTGGGGCGCCGATCTCGACGGGGCGCCGGCTGCCTTCGTCACGGGGCGCGGCCATGGGCTCGGCACCGTGCGCGAGATCGCCCTAAAGCTCGCCGAGACCCTGCGGCTCCCCGCCCTCGGCTATTCCGCGGCCGAACTGCGCCACGGGCCGCGCGCCTCGGTCTCGGCATCGACGCCGGTGCTGGCCCTGCGCCAGGCGGATGAACTGGCCGAAGGCATCGACGCGCTGGTGCGCGACCTGCGGCGCGACGGGCTGCGGGTCCGGGCCTGCGGCGGGCCGGCGGGCACGCTGCCCTGGCTCGGCGACGGGCATCCGGCCTGCGATCCCATCGCCATGCTGGTGCCGGCCTACCGCGCCATCGAGGCGCAGGCCCGTCGCCGCGGCCTCGATCCGGATGCGCCCGTGGGCCTGACCAAGGTCACGGAGACCCTGTGAGCGAGGCGCCGGACCATGCCATCGCCGCCGCGCGCGTCTTCGACGGCGAGACATTCCTGAACGACCGCACGGTGCTCCTGCGCGGCGGCCGGATCGCGGATGTCACCGCCGATCCGCCGACGGGCATCGCGACGACGCGCCTGCCGCCGGGGGCGATCCTGGCGCCGGGCTTCGTCGATCTTCAGGTCAATGGCGGCGGCGGCGTACTCCTCAACGACGACAGCAGTCTCGCGGGCATCGGACGCCTCGCCGCCGCCCATCGCCGCGGTGGCACCACCGCCCTCCTACCGACCCTGATCACCGACACCCGTCCCGCGATCGCCCGCGCCATCGAGGGGGTCGCGGCGGCGATCGCCGCGGGCGTGCCCGGCATCCTCGGAATCCATCTCGAAGGGCCGTTCCTGAGCCCGCACCGGATCGGCATCCACGATCCCGCCCGTCTCGCCCGCTTCGGCGAGGGCGATGCGGCGCTCCTCGCCGGTCTCGGCGCGCGGGGCCTCACCCTCGTGACGCTCGCGCCGGAAGAGGTGCCGCCGGGCGCGGTGGCCGACCTCGTCGCCCGCGGTGTCCGCGTCTGCGCCGGCCACACCGCCGATGACGGGGCGGCGATCCGGCGGGCGCTGGCGGAGGGGCTCACCGGCTTCACCCACCTGTTCAACGCCATGTCGCAGATGGGCCCGCGGATGCCCGGGGCCGTCGGAACGGCGCTCGGCGATGGACATGCCTATGCCGGCATCATTGCCGACGGCCACCATGTCGGCGATCTCCAACTCCGGCTGGCGCTGACCCTGCTCGGCCGCGACCGCCTGATGCTGGTCACCGACGCGATGCAGCCGGTGGGCGATCCCGGCGGCAGCGACGGGTTCACCCTGTTCGGCCGACGCATCCGCCGCGACGGCGACCGGCTCAGCGGCGAGGACGGCACCCTGGCGGGCGCGGCCATCACCATGATCGAGGCGGTGCGCCACATGAGCCGGCGCGGCGGCGCCACATTGGCCCAGGCCCTGGCGATGGCCTCGCTCACCCCCGCCCGCTTCCTCGGGCTCGACGGCCGGATGGGCCGGATCGCACCGGGATACGATGCCGACCTCGTGGCGCTGGGGCCGGATCTGACGGTGGAGGAGACGTGGATCGGCGGCCGGGTCTCGGCAGCGGGCCGACGCGGGAACACCGTCGGCCCGGCGCGGTTCGCCCCTCGGTAAGCTCACAGACCCGTGATCGGAGAGCGCCCCGATGCCGAACCCGAAACGCTTCTTCCCCCTCGCCCTCGCGGCGGGGCTTCTCCTCGGCGGGGCCACGCTCGCGCCGGCCCAGGACGGCAACGCCAATGCCGGCAGCGGGCTCTCGCCGGGGGCGAGCGCCACCGGCAACGACCGCTCGGCCGGCGTGAACAACGGCAATTACCGGCCGCCGGGCAGCTACGGCACGCGCCGCTCCCTGCGCTCCGGCTTCCATCGCTCGCGCCGCCTCGCTCCGCACCGCCGCCGTCACCGCTGACGGGCGCCGGACACGCCCGGGTGTCGCAGGGAGCAACTTGGCCTCATTCCGAACGTTGCCGCGCCGCGCAACCGGGACGAGGCCGTGACGGACAGACCTATCGCCGACTACGCCGTGATCGGCGATACCTGCACCACCGCCCTCATCGCCCGCGACGGATCCCTCGACTGGCTGTGCTGGCCCCGCCACGACGGGCCGGCCGTGTTCCTGGCACTGCTCGATCGTGACGCGGGCGGCACCTGCCGTCTCGTCCTCGACGGCCTCACCGGCACCGAACGCCGTTATCGCCCCGGCACCAATATCCTGGAGACCATCCTCACCACGCGGACCGGCCGGGTCACGCTGATCGACTTCATGCCGATCGCGCGCCACGAGCCGGTGCCGGAGGAGGGGCCGGACGGGCATCCCGAGGGCCGAGTGGTGCGCCGCCTCGTCTGCGAGTCCGGAACGGTCTCGGGGCATTGGCGCGTGCGGCCGACCTTCGACTACGCCCGCGCCGCGACCGAGGCGACGGGACAGGCCGATGGGAGCATTCTGTTCCGCGGCGGCGGCGACGCGATGCAGGCGGCCGCGTCGATCCCGCTGACGGTCGGGGAGGGCGCGGCCGAAGGCGGGTTCGCCCTCTCCGACGGGGAACGGGTCGACCTCGTCCTCGCCCATGGCGCGGAGGGCGCGGCGGGGCTCGACCGGGTCGAGGCCTGGCTCTCGGCGACGGAGGATTACTGGTGCGAATGGTCGGGCCGCTGCACCTATCGCGGGCCCTACCACGAGACGGTTCTGCGCAGCGCGCTGACCCTCAAGCTCCTCACCCACGCCCCCTCCGGCGGCATCGTCGCCGCCGCCACCATGGGCCTTCCCGAAGCGGTGCCGGGCAATCGCAACTACGATTACCGCTATGTCTGGATGCGGGATGCGAGCTTCACCGTCACGGCCTTCGTCAATCTCGGCTACGATCGCGAGGCCGCGGAATTCCTGCGCTTCATGCGCGACGCCGATCCCAGCCGGGGCCGCCATCTCCAGCTAATGTATGCCCTCGGGGGGCCGATGCCGGAGGAGACGCTCCTCGATCACCTGCGCGGCTGGCGCGGCACCCGCCCCGTGCGCCTCGGCAATGCCGCCAGCGACCAGCGCCAGTTCGACATCTACGGCGAATTGCTCGTGGCCCTGCACCATTATCTGGAGGCGGTCGCGTTCGATCCGCCGGTCAAGGTCAACGACCATCTGCCGGAGGTCCTGGCCCACCTCGCCGGTCACATCATGGATGTGCGCCATGAGCCCGACCACGGCATCTGGGAACTGCGCGGCCCCATGCGCCAGATCCTGCACACCAAGGCAATGCTCTGGGTCGGGCTCGATTGCGCGGTGCAGATCGCCCGCTCCGATTCCAGCCACCGCCTCGCCGCGCCGGACCAGATCGCGCGGTGGGAGCGCGAGGCGGAGAGCATCCGGGCCGAGTATCACGCCGAGGGCTGGAACGCCGACTTGGGCGCCTACACCATGGATTACGGCTCGACCGATCTCGACGCGGCGGTGCTGCGCGCCGTGCTGTTTCGCGCCTTCGACGGGCATTCGCCGCGGGTCGCGGCCACGCTGGATCGGGTCGGCGAGCAGCTCGGTGCGGGCGACCTGCTCTACCGCTACCGCCTGGACGACGGCCTGGAGGGACAAGAGGCGACCTTCACCGCCTGCGCCTTCTGGCGGGTCGGCTGCCTCGCCATTGCCGGACGCCAGGACGAGGCGACCGCCCTGTTCGAGAGGCTCGTCGCCCGCGGCAATGATCTCGGCCTGTTCGCCGAGGAGATCGATGCCGAGACCGGCGAGCAGCGCGGCAACGTCCCCCAGGGCTTCACCCATATGGCGATCATCAACCACGCGGTGCGTCTGGCGCAGACGCAGGACACGGAACGCTCCCCCGCGGATACCTGAAGACCTTAGGGATCATCCTCGGCGGGACGCCGCTTCGCGGGGTCGCGGGTGGGTCCGGCTCCCGCCGGAGCCGCCGCTCTGCTAACCTCCGGCGGACCGGCCGAGGCGTCGGGGCCATCAAGAACGCGACATGCTCCGCCTGCTCCTCCTGGTCCTCCTCCTCGCCGCCCCCGGCCTCGCCGCGGCGCAGGGAGGCAAGGCGCCGAAGGATCTGGTCCGGGCGCGCCTCGTCGCCGAGGCCGCCGCCCTCGCCCCGGGCCGCACGGTGACACTCGGCCTCCATCTCGCGATGAAGCCGGGCTGGCACGTCTACTGGCGCAATCCCGGCGATTCCGGGCTGCCGCCCGAGATGGCGTGGCGCCTGCCCGAGGGGTTCTCGGTCGGGCCGACGCAATGGCCGGCGCCGGAGCGCATCCCGGTCCAGACCCTGATGAATTTCGGCTACGAGGGCACGGTCACCCTGCTGGTGCCGCTCCATGTGCCCGAGACGCTGCCGGAGAGCCTGCGCGCGGGCGGTCGCGTGCCCCTGTCCGGCACGCTGTCCTACCTCGTCTGCGAGGAGATCTGCATCCCAGGGACGGCCGAGCTCGCCCTCGAGATGCCCCTCGTCTCCGATCCGGGCGCGGCCCGAGAGCCCGATCCCGCCCAGGCCCGCCTCTTCGCCGAGGCCCGCGACGCCCTGCCCGTGCCGGCGCCCTTCCCCGTCCGCGCGGTCCGCGAGGGCGAGACCCTCGCGCTCCACCTCGATCGGCCGGACGGCGCCCCGCCGATCCGCGACGCCGCCTTCTTCCCCTACGCGGAGAGCGCCCTCGACAACGCCGCCGAGCAGAACCTTCAGGGAGAGGCGGGCACCCTGCGCCTGCTGCTGAAGCCCGGCGAGGCGGCGGTGGCGCCCGAGGCCCTGGGCGGCGTCCTCACCTTCGACGAGGGCGGGACCCGCAGGGCCTACGCGGTCGGTCCCGAGCCCGCCGCGACCCCGGCCGCCGTTCCGGCCGCAGCGCCCTCCGCCACGCCGCCCCCCGCGCCCGCCACGGCGACGGCGGAGGCCGAAACCCTGACCCTGTGGAGCGCCGCCGGACTCGCCCTGCTCGGCGGCCTCGTCCTCAATCTGATGCCCTGCGTCTTTCCGGTTCTGTCGATCAAGGTGCTGAGCCTCGTGAAGCAGGCGGGCGAGGCGCGCGGGCGGGTGCGCCTGCACGGGCTCGCCTACACCGCGGGCGTGGTGGCGAGCTTCCTGGGTCTCGCGGGCCTCCTCATCGCCCTGAAGGCCGGCGGGGCCGGCATCGGATGGGGGTTCCAGCTGCAATCCCCCGTCGTCGTGATCCTGCTCGCCTACGGGCTTTTCGCCGTGGGCCTGAGCCTGTCGGGGGTCGTGCATGTCGGCGGGCGGCTCGCCGGGCTCGGTGACGGGCTGACCCGGCGCTCCGGCTATCAGGGTTCGTTCTTCACCGGCGTGCTGGCGACCCTGGTCGCCACCCCCTGCACCGCGCCGTTCATGGGCGCGGCGGTGGGTTTCGCGCTGACGCAGCCCGCCTGGGTCGGCCTCCTCGTCTTCGCCTGCCTGGGCCTCGGCCTCGCCCTGCCGTTCCTGGCGCTCACTGCCTTTCCCGGCGCGCTGAGCCTGCTGCCGCGGCCCGGCGCCTGGATGGAGACGGTCAAGGGCGCGCTCGCCTTCCCGGTCTACGCCACCGCCGCGTGGCTCGTCTGGGTGCTGGCCCAGCAGGTCGGGCCCAACGGGCTGCTCGGCGCGCTCGGCGGCCTCGTCCTCGTCGGCCTCGCCGCCTGGGCCTGGGAGCGGGCACGCGCCGCCGGGCGCATCGGCAGCGGTCTCGGCCGGGCCACCACCGTCCTGGCCCTGGCCGGCGCCCTGGCGCTTGCCGCCGCCCTCGACGGGCAGCGGGGCGGAGCCGCGGGCGTGCAGCTCGCCGGCATCGAGGAGCCCTTCACGCAGGCGCGCCTCGACGCGCTCCGGGCGGAGGGGCGCACGGTGTTCGTGGACATGACGGCGGCGTGGTGCATCACCTGCCAAGTCAACGAGCGGATGGTGCTGTCGCGCGAGGCGGTGCAGGCGGCGTTCCGGGCGGGGTCCGTCGCCTATCTCAAGGGCGACTGGACCAACCAGAACCCGGAGATCACGCGCCTCCTGGAGAGCCACGGCCGCTCCGGGGTGCCGCTCTACCTCGTCTACAAGGGCAAGGGCGAGGCGCGGGTGCTCCCGCAGATCCTCACCGAGGCCCTGGTGATCGCCGAGGTCGGCGCGGACAGACTCGCCGCGCGGTGATCATCCCGTCGCCCGGCCGGGATCGGCCGCGATGACCCGGAAGAACACGGCGAGGCCGGTGACGAACACCGCGAGCCCGAGCGCCGTCGCGTAGGGCTCGAAGCCGGGACCGACGAGGGCGAGCGCCGCGCTGCGCCCGGCGAGCGTGTCGCCCGCGGCGAGCACGACGCCGACGAAACTCTCGCCGACGAGGAAACCCGAGGCCAGCAGCACGCCGCGGCGGCGCGCGCCCTCCACCGCCTGCGCCTCGTCCGCCTCGCCGCGCGGGCGTGCCCTGTGCCGCAGCCGCCGTTCCGCGAGCCAGGCCAGCACGCCGCCGATGGCGATCGTCATCTCGACGGCGAGCGGCAGGTACATGCCGATCCCGACGGTCAGCGCCGGGAAGGTGAGCCCGCTCCTGCGCAGCCGGGTCTCGACCGCGACCAGCACGCAGCCGAGCCCGGCGCCGATCAGCACCATGGTCCAGGGCAGGGTCCGGTGGACGATGCCAACGGCGATCTGCGACGTCAGCGCCGCCTGGGGCGCCGGCATGGCGTTGGCCGCCTCCATGCCCTCGCGGGGCAGCGCGCCGACGAAGCCGTAGGCCTCGTACAGGAGCGACAGCAGCGGCCCGATCACCGCCGCGCCGACCAGCACCCCGGCGATCAGGGCGACCTGCTGGCACCAGGGCGTCGCCCCGACGATCCGACCGGTCTTGAGATCCTGGAGATTGTCGTTGGCGATGGAGGCGGTGGTGACGATGACGGAGGCCACCAGCAGCGCCGCCGCGATCACGAAACGGTCGCCCTCCGGACCGGCGGAGGTGCCGATGAGCAGCGGCAGCAGCACGGCCGCCGCCATGGTGGTGAGGATGCCGATGCCGGAGATCGGGCTCGACGAGGAGCCGAGCAGGCCCGCGAGATAGCCGCAGGTCGCCGCCATCAGGAAGCCGAAGACGATCGCGAACACGGTGAGCGCCGCGACCATCACGGTGTGCAGGCCGCCGAGTTCGGCGCTCCCGGAAAACATCCAGAACAGGCCAGCGAGGGGGGCCGCCAGCACCAAGGCCGCGCCCAACACCCAGGTGATCGGCAGATCGCGCTCCGCCCGGGGCTGGTCGTCCCCCGGCATCCCGGAGCCGCTGGCGCGCGCCGAGGCCAGGGCCGCGCGGATGCTCGTGACGATCGGGCGCGCGAGCGAGCCCACGGTCCAGAGCCCGCCCACCGCGATGATGCCGGCCCCGATCAGCCGAACCTGGCCCGACCACACCGACTCGGCCATCTCCGACGCCGTGGCGCCCTCGCCCTGGCCCAGGACCGTCAGGAGCGGCACCGCGATGCCCCAGGCGATGACGACGCCGGTGAGCAGGGCGAGGCAGGCGCCGATGCCGACGAGGTAGCCGACGCCGACCAGCGCCAGCGAGAAGCCGGTGCCGAGGCGGAACGCCGCCCCGCCGACAGCGACCGCCCCGTGCAGGCCTTCGCCCAGAACCCGGAAGCCGGTGGTGGCGAGCCCGATCGTCCCGGCCGCGGCCGCCGCCGTGAGAAGATCGCGCAGGCCCCGCGCGCCGGTCTCCCCCTGGCCGGTGCGCAGGACCTCCGCGGCGGCGACGCCCTCCGGGTAGGGCAGCTCCTCGCCGGAGACGAGGGCGCGCCGCAGGGGGATCGAGAAGGCGACGCCGAGCAAGCCGCCGATGCCGCAGACGGCGGTCGTCTGCCAGAACGGGAAGCCCTGCCAATGCCCGATCAGCACGAGGCCCGGCAGGATCAGGATGACGTTGCAGAGCGTGCCCGCGGCGGAGGCCTGGGTCTGGACGATGTTGTTCTCGAGGATGCCCGACCCGCCGAAGAGCCGCAGGCTGCCCATGGCGATCATCGCCGCCGGGATCGAGGACGAGAACGTCATCCCAGTCTTCAAGCCCATATAGACGTTGGCCGCCATGAACACGACGGTGATGGCCGCCCCGAGCAGGAGCCCGCGAAGCGTGATCTCGACATGCCGCGAGGGCGGACTGGGCGCGTGCATGGCGGGCTGGATCCTGCGCGGCGCGCTCCGGCCGGGCGCGCCGTGGGTGGGAAACTTTGCGGCGGCTACGGTCTTTCCCTGCCGCGGCAACGGATGCCGCGCCACCCGGAGACGCCCCTCGTGCCGAACCGCTTGATGTGCCCCGACGGACGCGTGCGCTGAGATGTGCGGCCGTCA
Source organism: Methylorubrum suomiense (assembly GCF_022179765.1). Taxonomy (GTDB): domain Bacteria; phylum Pseudomonadota; class Alphaproteobacteria; order Rhizobiales; family Beijerinckiaceae; genus Methylobacterium; species Methylobacterium suomiense. Next base: position 194,012 of record NZ_BPRE01000006.1, read on the forward strand.
TCGGATTGAGCCGCGCTCCGGCGTGGCGTTCACCCTGAACCGTGGCCAGCGGCTCACCGTGATCGACCCGGAGGGCGAGCAGGTCGCCGATCTCGTGGCCTTCGTGCGCGATGACGTCGACGAGGTGATCTCGTCGGGCCGTACCATCGACTACGCCTCGCGCCTGTTCCTGACCAAGGGCGACCCGATCTACTCGAACCGCTCCAACGTGCTGCTGGAGATCGTCGAGGACACGGTAGGGCGCCACGATTTCCTGCTCACGCCCTGCTCGGCCGACACGTTCCGCATCATCTACGGCGACGAGCACCCGCACCGGGGCTGCTTCGGCAATCTCGCCGCCGCGCTCGAACCCTACGGCATCGGGCCGGACCGCATTCCGGTCGCCTTCAACGTCTTCATGCACGTCGCCATCGATGGCCAGACGGGCGAGATCGCGGTGAAGCCGCCCCTGAGCCGGGCCAACGACCGGGTGGTGTTCGAGGCGAAGACGGATCTCATCGTCGGCCTCACCGCCTGCTCCGCCCTGCAATCGAACAATTTCTCGTTCAAGCCGATCGTCTACGAGATCGCCGACCCGGCGTGAGGATCTGACGCTTCCCTGGCTCCTCCCACTCGACCCCCTCATCCTGAGGTGCTGAGCGCCAGCTCAGGATGAGGGGGTCGGTGGGATGCGCGCTGTTGCGGCACACTCGGACGCCGTCTCGCGTTTCCCCTCTGTTCCCCGCAGCCGCGCTTGGCTAAACGGCCGCCATGCTGCGCCTTCGCGAGTATCAGCGCGCCGCCCTCGACGCGCTCCACCAGCATTGGGACGCGGGCGGCGGGCCCGGCCTCGTCGTGCTGCCGACGGGCGCCGGCAAGGCGCTCGTCATCGCGGCCCTGGTGCGCGCGTGGCTGGAGCGGAGACCCCGGGCGCGGATCTGTGTGCTCGCCCATGTGCGCGAACTGGTGGCGCAGAACCACGGCGAGTTGCTGGCCTACTGGGCGGAGGCGCCCGCCGGCATCTTCTCCGCCGGGCTCGGGCGGCGCGAGAGCGCGGCGCCCGTTACCTTCGCCTCGATCCAGTCGGTGCGCGACCGCGCCGCCCTCTTCGAAGGAACCGACCTCGTTGTCATCGACGAGGCGCATCTCGTGCCGCGCTCGGCCGAGACCGGCTACGGCCGCTTCCTGGCGGGGCTGCGCGCGGCCAACCCCGATCTCAAAGTCGCGGGCTTCACGGCCACGCCCTACCGGCTCGATTCGGGTCGCCTCGACGAGGGCGAGGGGCGGGTGTTCGCGCGCATCGTCCACGAATCCACCGTCGGCGACCTGATCGGCCAGGGCTACCTCGCGCCGCTGATCTGCAAGGCCACCGCCCTGACCCTCGACGTCTCGGGCGTGGGCAAGCGCGGGGGCGATTACATCCCCTCCGCCCTCGAAGCGGCGGTCAACCGCGACTGGATCACCCGCGCGGCGGTGGAGGAGATGGCGCGCTACGGCCGGGACCGTCGGGCCTGGCTCGCCTTCTGCGCCGGAATCGATCACGCGGCCTGCGTGCGCGACGCGGTGCGGGCGGAAGGGTTCACCTGCGAGACCGTGACCGGCGAGATGGGCCGGCGCGAGCGCGACCGGATCCTGCGCGCCTTCCGCACGGGAAAGATCCGCTGCCTGACCTCGGTCGGCGTGCTCGCCACCGGCTTCAACGTGCCGGAAGTCGACCTGATCGCGCTCCTGCGCCCGACCCAGTCGGCGGGCCTCTACGTGCAGCAGGTCGGTCGCGCCCTACGCCGGGCGCCGGGCAAGTCGGACGCCATCGTCCTCGATTATGCCGGCCTCGTGCGGATGCACGGGCCGGTCGATGCGGTGACCGCCCGCAGCGTGGCGCTGGGCCCCGCCCTCGGCGGCGCGGCGCGCGCCAAGCCCTGCCCGGGATGCGGCGCGCTGATCGCCCTCAACGCCAGCACCTGCGAGGCCTGCTGGGTCGAGCCCGAGGCGGAAGACGCCGAGGCGCCCCATGCCGCGAGCGCCGAGGACGCGCTGCCGATCCTGTCCGAGACCGTCGCCGGCTGGCGTTCGGTGACGGGCTGGACCCTCGGGCAGGGTCCGGGCGGCCACGGCCCCGACCGGTTGGAGGCGGCGTTGCGCTGGCCCGGCGGCGGCTGCCGGGTCGAGGTCTGCCTGGAACATTCGGGCCATGCCCGGGAGCGGGCGGTGGCGTGGTGGCGCGCCTGCGGCGGGGCGGAGCCGGTGCCCCTGACCGTGGCGGAAGCTCTGGAGCGCCGGGACGAGCTGGAGCGTCCGGATTCCGTGCGGATCGAGGCTGCGGGCCGCTTGTCGGAGAGCGTCGAGCTGCGCTTCCCGGATGGACGGCGGTTTCGCGACCTCCGGCGCTGGGGCGGGGCCGCAGCCTGAACGCCGCCGCACCGAGGATGGGGGCGCGCAGACCCGATTTGTATTAATTTCGCCACACTGTCGTGGCCCTGCATCAGCGATGCCGCTCCTGTCGCGACGCAACCGAGAGACGCCGTCCGACGCCCCGTCCGTAGAGGACGGCGCGGCCGCCCTGTCGCACCGGTTCGACGCCCCGCCGCGGGGGCCGGGTTGGATCGGCGCGGCGGTCGTCGTCGTCGCCCTGGTCTCGGCGAGCGTCACGTTCCTGATCCTGGCGGGGCTGATCAAGGTCACGCCGTCGCAGAACACCGGCATCACCCTGCTGGCGATCAACATCGCCCTGGTGCTCTGTCTCGTGATCGTGATCGCCTGGGAATCCCGTGTCTTCCTGCATGCGCGCCGGGCGCACGCGACGGTGGCGCGGCTGCACACCCGGATCGTCGGCCTGTTCAGCCTGATCGCGATCTTGCCGACGATCCTCCTTGCCATCGTCGCGACCGTGACCCTCGACCGCGGCCTGTCGCTCGGCTTCACCGACCGGGTGCGCGACGTGGTGCTCAAATCCGTCCAGATCGCCGACGCGCATCTGGAGAATCAGTGCCAGTCGCTCGCCCGCGAGATCCGCATCCTCACCGACGACCTGACCCGGGCGCGCCCGCAATTCGACGTGAACCGCGAATGGTTCGAGTCGTTCATGACCACCCGCGCCCAGGCGCTGGGCCTGCCGATCGCCAAGATCATGCGCGGCCCCAACGATGTGGTGGCGCGCGCCAATATCGACGTGCTCAAGCAGACCCGCCTGCCCTCGGCCGCCGCCTTCGAGGACGCGGCGAAATCCAGCGATCCGATCTGCCTGCTGCCAAACGAGGGAAGGGTCTTCGCCGCGCTCCTGCGGATGCCGGCCTACGACAACGCCGTGCTGCTGGTGCAGCGCGAGGTCAGCCAGCTCGCCATCGACTTCCCCGGCGTCTCTCGCGCGGCGGCGGCGGAGTACCTCGCCTTCGACGACCTGCGCTACTCGATCCAGGTCACCTTCGCCTCGGTCTTCGTGCTGATCGCGCTGATCACCCTGCTCTCGGCGGTGTGGTTCGGGCTCAACTTCGCCAACCGCTTCGTCGCGCCGATCCGGCGCCTCATCAACGCCGCCGACGAGGTCGCCGCCGGCAATTTCTACGCCCGCGTTCCGGCGAGGAAATCGGATGGGGATCTCGCGCATCTGGGCGAGAGCTTCAATACGATGACGCAGGAGTTGCGTCGCCAGCACGACGGCCTGCGCGCGGCGAGCGACCTGATCGACCGCCGCCGCCGCTTCACGGAAGCCGTGCTCTCGGGCGTCTCGCCGGGCGTGCTCGGCGTCGATGCGGGCGGGCTCATCACCATCGCCAATCCGAGCGCGGAGAAGACCCTGGGCCTGACCGCCGCCGACCTGGTCGGCCGCCCGCTGACCGAGGCGGTGCCGGAGATCGCCGCCCTGTTCCCGGAAGCCGAGGGCCGCCAGCGGGCGCTCCAGCAGCAGATCCAGCTCGTGCGCGGGGGCCGGGAGCGCACCATCGCGGTGCGGGTCACCAGCGAGCAGGCGCAGGGCGAAGCCCGCGGCTACGTCGTGACCCTCGACGACATCACCGACCTCGTCGCCGCGCAGCGCACCTCGGCCTGGGCCGACGTGGCGCGCCGCATCGCCCATGAGATCAAGAACCCGCTCACGCCGATCCAGCTCTCGGCCGAGCGCATCCGGCGCAAGTACGGCAAGGTGATCGTGACCGACAAGGAGGTGTTCGAGCAGTGCACCGCCACGATCGTGCGCCAGGTCGACGAGATCAAGCGCATGGTCGACGAGTTCTCCTCGTTCGCCCGGATGCCGAAGCCGGCCATCACCCAGCAGGACCTCGCCGAGATCGCCCGCCAGAATCTCTTCATGCTGCGCATGGCGCATCCCGAGATCGAATTTCCGTTCGAGACGACCGGCGAGGACGAGCGCGGCCGCGTCGTCGCGGCCTTCGACGTGCGCCTGTTCAGCCAGGCGCTGACCAACATCCTCAAGAACGCCGTCGAGGCGGTGCAGGCCGTGCCGGAAGACGTGCTGACGGCCGACGGAGGCAAGGGCCGGGTGGCCCTGCGCCTCGCGGTCGAGGGCGGGTTCGTGACCATCGACGTCACCGACAACGGAAAAGGCTTTCCGGCGGAGGGGCGCCAGCGCCTGCTCGAACCCTATATGACGACCCGCGAGGGCGGGACCGGCCTCGGGCTGGCGATCGTGTCGAAGGTGCTCGAAGAGCATGGCGGCGGGATCGAGCTCAATGACAACCCGGAGGGGCGCGGCGGACAGGTTCGCATGCGGCTGCCCCGGGAGGTCGGCGAGGGCGCCGGCTCGGAACGGGACCGCCCGGCGGGTTCGCCGCGTGACGGGACGACAATGGACAAGAACAGGGAGGGCGCCATGGAAGCGCGACGCGTCGCGGAGATGCAGCCATGAGCGCCGACATCCTGATCGTCGACGACGAGGCCGATATCCGCGACCTCGTGGCCGGCATCCTCGACGACGAGGGCCACCGCACCCGCACCGCCGCGGGCTCCGACGAGGCGCTCGCCGCGATCGAATCGCGGCGGCCCCATCTCGTCTTCCTCGATATCTGGCTCCAGGGCTCGCGCCTCGACGGATTGCAGGTGCTCGACCTCATCAAGACCGGCCATCCCGACCTGCCGGTGGTGATGATCTCGGGCCACGGCAACATCGAGACCGCGGTCGCGGCGATCAAATCCGGCGCCTACGACTTCATCGAGAAGCCGTTCAAGGCCGACCGGTTGATCCTCGTGGCCGAGCGCGCGCTCGAAGCCTCCCGCCTCAAGCGCGAGGTGCGCGACCTCAAGGTTCGTTCGGGACAGGCGAGCCGGATCGTCGGCGGATCGGTGGCGGTCAACCAGCTGCGCCAGACCATCGAGCGCGTGGCGCCGACCAATGCCCGCGTGATGATCTCGGGGGCGCCCGGCGCCGGCAAGGAATTGTCGGCGCGCACGCTGCACGCGGCCTCGGCGCGCGCCAGCGGTCCCTTCGTCGTGATCAACGCGGCGACCATCACGCCGGAGACGATGGAGGCCGAACTCTTCGGCGTCGAGGCGGGCGAGGGCCGGGTGCGGCGCGTCGGCGCCCTGGAGGAGGCCCATGGCGGCTCCCTCTACATCGACGAAGTCGCCGACATGCCCAAGGAGACGCAGAGCCGGATCCTGCGCGTCCTCGTCGACCAGAACTTCCAGCGGGTCGGTGGAACGGCCCGGGTCCATGTCGATGTCCGGATCATCTCCTCCTCCTCCCGCGACCTGACCGAGGAGATCGCGGGGGGACGCTTCCGCGAGGACCTGTTCCACCGCCTCTCGGTGGTGCCGATCCGCATCCCCTCGCTCGCCGAGCGGCGGGAGGACGTGCCGGAGCTGATCACCTTCTTCATGGAGCAGATCTCGGCGGCCACCGGCCTGCCGCGGCGGCGCATCGCCGAGGATGCCATGGCGGTGCTGCAATCCCACGATTGGCCGGGCAACATCCGTCAGCTGCGCAACAACGTCGAGCGGCTGATGATCCTGACCCAGTCGGATCCGGAGCAGGAGGTCACCTCCGAGATGCTGCCGACCGAGATCGGCGCGCTGGTGCCGACGACGCCGACCGGGGCGGGCGGGGAGAAGCTGATGAGCCTCGCCTTGCGGGAGGCCCGCGAGATTTTCGAGCGCGAGTATCTCGTGGCGCAGATCGCCCGCTTCTCCGGCAACATCTCCCGCACGGCCGAGTTCATCGGCATGGAGCGCTCGGCGCTGCACCGGAAGCTCAAATCCCTCGGGATCGGGCCCTGATCCCGTCCACCGCGCGCCGTATGGGCGGGGACGAGCAGTCCTGCTCCTGCGGCGGATGTCAGCCCCGGCGACGAATCCTCGCAGGGGTATCACCCCCGACAGGGTGGGCACGGCGTGATGCCGATGCGAGGAAACGCTTGCGTCCGGAGAAGCTTCGCCCTGTAATAAGGTAGGCTTGGGGAAGCGGTCTTCGGTGATGCGGGTGGTTCGTCGCCCGGCATCCTCCAAGACGGGATACGACCTCCCGCGGTGCCGGTAGCGAAGCAAGGATAAGAAAAATGGCGGGCGAGCGCGCTCAGAACCTCCAGGACACGTTTCTCAACCATGTCCGCAAGAACAAGATTCCGCTGACGATCTTCCTCGTCAACGGCGTCAAGCTTCAGGGCGTGGTGACGTGGTTCGACAATTTCTGCGTCCTGCTGCGCCGCGACGGGCACTCGCAGCTCGTCTACAAGCACGCGATCTCGACGATCATGCCGGGCCATCCCGTGCAGCTGTTCGAGCCGGACGAGACCGCGCCCGAGAAGGCGTGAGACGGCTTCCTGGATTTCCAGCCGTCATGACGAGGCGGAGCCGTCCACGGCTCCGCACAGGCCGGTTCGATCACGCCCGTTTCGATGCCGTCTCATCACGTCGCGCGTCCGGGTGGACGCTTGTTCGGCGTGCGCCCCCCACCATCTGCATGATTGCGCCGATGCCTCACCTTGAGGCGTCGTGCTCTGGATTGCTTCGGCTTCGCCTCGCAATGACGGAGGAACGCCCCCGCGCGTCGTGGCCGACGGCGCGATCGTTCACCGTGTCTTCGAAGCGTCCGCTGCGTCCGATCGAACACGGAGCCGGCTTCGCGGTGGCGAGTTGACCGGCGAGAGGCCCGAATGACCGAACTTCAAACACCCGGCGAAGCGCGACTCCAGCGGCAGGCCGCTCCCGAGGGCGACATCGCCGCCTCGACCCGCACGCTGGTGGTCGGCCCCTACCTCACCCGCGCGGCCCAGCGCTTCGCCCCCGGCCAGCCGGAAAACACCCGCTCCGACGATGCGCGCCTCGACGAGGCGGTGGGCTTGGCCGCCGCGATCGATCTCGATGTCGCCCAGGCGATCGGCGTGCACGTCCAGCGCCCGCGACCCTCGACCTATCTCGGCAAGGGCCGGGTCGAGGAGATGGCCGGTCTCGTCAAGGCGGAGGAGATCGGCCTCGTCGTGATGGATTGCGCCCTGTCGCCGGTGCAGCAGCGCAACCTCGAGAAGGCCTGGGGCAGCAAGGTCATCGACCGGACCGGCCTGATCCTCGAGATCTTCGGCCGGCGCGCCTCGACCCGCGAGGGCACGCTGCAGGTGGAGCACGCCCATCTGGCCTATCAGAAGTCCCGGCTGGTCCGGTCGTGGACCCACTTGGAGCGGCAGCGCGGCGGCTTCGGCTTCCTCGGCGGCCCTGGCGAGACGCAGATCGAGGCCGACCGCCGGATGATTCAGGAGCGGATGACCAAGATCGAGCGCGATCTCGACGCGGTGGCCCGCACCCGCGGCCTGCATCGCAAGAGCCGGGCGCGGGTGCCGTACCCGATCGTCGCCCTGGTCGGCTACACGAATGCCGGCAAGTCGACGCTGTTCAACGCGCTGACGAAGGCCGAGGTCAAGGCGCAGGACATGCTGTTCGCGACCCTCGACCCGACGGCGCGCGCCACCAAGCTGCCGCATGGCGAGACGGTGATCCTGTCCGACACGGTGGGCTTCATCTCGGATCTGCCGACCTCGCTCATCGCCGCTTTCCGGGCGACGCTGGAGGACGTGATCGAGGCCGACATCCTGCTCCATGTGCGCGACGTCTCGCACGGCGACACGCAGGCCCAGGCCGAGGATGTGGAGCAGGTGCTGCGGGAACTCGGGATCGAGCCCGATGCCGAGCGGATCGTCGAGGTGTGGAACAAGGCCGACCTGCTCGACGAGGGCGAGCGCACCCGCCTCCTCAACCTCGCCACCGCCCATCGCGGCGCGGGCCCGGCGCCGATCCTGGTCTCGGCCCTGACGGGGGAGGGGCTGCCAGCACTGTCCGAGCGGATTGAGGGGCAGGTGGCCCGCGCCCGCTCGACCTTCGCCCTGACCCTGCCGCCGGAGGACGGGGCGGCGCTCAACTGGCTCTACGAGAATGCCGAGGTGCTCGACCGGCAGGCGCAGGACGGCGGCGACATCGCGCTGACGATCCGCATCGCCCCGGAGAAGGAACCGCGCTTCCTGAACCGTTTCGAGGCCGCCCGCCGGGTCAGCACGCCGTAAGGGGATCCCGAAGGGCGAGCCCTTCCGCGGGTCGTCAGGGCAGAGCCCTGACACGAAGAAGGCCGGTATCGCGGGGCGATACCGGCCTTCTTCCTTCCCGATCGAAAAGATCAGTCCTTCGGCGCGGCATGCGCCGCCATGGCGAGGCTGTTGCGGAGGCCGCCGCCGCCGCCGACCACCTCGACCCGGGCGCCGGTCTTGGCGCGCCGCGCCGCCCATTCCTGGATCATCTCCAGGCAGGTGTGGTCGACATGGTGCAGATCCTGCGCGGCGAGCCGCACGGGGGTGCCTTCGGGGGTGCGCTCCAGGGCCTCGTTGAGATGGGGCAGCTGGAGGAAGGTAGCCGAGCCCGAGAGGCGCAGCTCCGGCACGGCCCGCAGGGTTCCGCCCTGCAGCGTCTCGGCGGCACCGCCCTCGATCTTGAGCCGCCCCTTGAGGAGGTGCGGCACCGCCTGGACGAGGCTGAGGGCGAGACCGATCAGCACGCCGGTGAGCAGGTCGGTGGCGACCACCATCACCAGGGTGACGAGCCAGATCGCGGCGGTGGCGAGACCGTAGCGGGCGTGCAGGTGCAGGGCATGGGCCGGGCTGACGAGGCGCCAGCCCGTGACCACGAGGATGCCGGCCAGCGCCGCCGTCGGCACCAGCTTGAGCACCATCGGCAGGATCAGCAGGAAGGCGAGGATCCAGCTGCCGTGCAGGATGGTCGAGGCGCGGGTGGCCGCGCCCGCCTGGACGTTGGCCGAGGAGCGGACGATGACGCCGGTCATCGGCAGGCCGCCGGCGAGACCGCAGAGCACGTTGCCGACGCCCTGGGCCCCGAGTTCGCGATTGTACTGCGTCCGCGGCCCGTCATGCATCCGATCGACGGCGGCGGCCGAGAGCAGGCTTTCGGCGCTGGCGACCACGGCGAGCGTGAGGGCCATGACGATCATGGTCGGCTCGGCGAGACGGCTCCAGTCGCCCGCGCCCGGCAGGGTCACGGCCGAGAGGATATTTTCGGGGACTTCGACGCGCTTGACCGCGAGGTCGCCGATCACCGCCACCAGCGTGCCCGAGACCACGCCGACGAGGGCGCCGGGCAGGAGCTTGAGCCGGGCCGGACGCAGCTTCTCCCAGCCGAGCATCGTCACGATGGTGGCGAGGCCGACGAGGATCGCGCCGAAGCGATTGCCCTCGCCGGTGACGAAATTGAAGAAGGCCGCGGGGATCGCCACGAGATTGTCGACGCCGCTGGCCTTGGGCAGGGCGTCGGTCAGCACGTGGATCTGCGCCAGCACGATCAGCACGCCGATGCCGGCGAGCATGCCGTGCACCACCGCGGGCGAGATCGCCCGGAACCAGCCGCCGACGCGCAGGGCCCCGGCGAGCAGTTGGATCGCGCCGGCCAGCACCAGAACCGGCCCGAGGGCGTCGATGCCGTGGGTGCGGACGAACTCGAAGACGATGACGGCGAGGCCCGCGGCCGGGCCGCTGACCTGAAGCGGCGCGCCGGCGAGGAAGCCGACGACGATGCCGCCGATCACGCCGGTGATGAGGCCGCGCTCGGCGGGCACGCCGGAGGCGATGGCGATGCCCATGCAGAGGGGCATCGCCACGAGGAAGACCACGAAGGAGGCGGGCAGATCCCGCGCGAGGGTGGGCGGCAGCAGCCGCGAGAGCGAGGCACGCATTGCGATCCGCCTCACTCGGCCGCGACGGCGACGCGCGCCATCTCGGGCGCGGCGATGCGCTGGGCCGGGCTATGGGCGACCGGCATGGCGTCCGCCTCGTCGATCGGCACGAACCGGCCGGCCTCGCCGCAATAGGCCAGGACCTGCCCGCTCTCGATCTCGAAGAACCAGCCATGCAGGCGCAACTGGCCCTTGGCGAGGCCCGCCGCGACGCTCGGATGGGTGCGCAGGTTGCTGAGCTGAACGACGACGTTTTCCAGCGCCAGCGCCCGGTGATGATCCTTCGGGTCCATCCCGGCCGGATAGGCCTCGCAGACGATCTGGCTCGCGGCGTGGCTGTGGCGCAGCCAGGCCGCGACGTTCGGCATCGAGGCGAGGGCCTCGGGCTTCATCAGGCCCTTCATCGCGCCGCAATCGGAATGGCCGCAGATGACGATGTCGCGCACGCCGAGCGCCATGACCGCGTATTCGATGGCCGAGGAGACGCCGCCGTTCTGCTGCGAGAAGGGGGGGACGATGTTGCCGGCATTGCGGCACACGAAGAGATCCCCCGGGCCGGATTGGGTGATGTGCTCGGGCGAGACGCGGGAATCGGCGCAGGCGATGATCAGCGCCTGCGGATGCTGCCCGTCCCGGACCAGCCGCTGATACATCTGCTGCTGCCCCGGAAACACGCTTCCGCGGAAGTTCGAGATGCCTTGAATGATATCGTCCACGCCGATCCTCGTTCTTCAAGGTCGTTCGCACGCTGTCCGTGCATCGAACGACTGAGATAGTCGGTGCGGCAGGCCGGTGTTGTCCCGCCGCAGGCGGCTTCGACTGGTCTAGAGCTGCGCCCGATACACTTGGAGCCGGACGTCTCTTCCGCTCTTTGGTTGGGCCACGCCCTCTTGCGACGAGCCGGATTCCCCATCGTCGGAATGGGTTCCGAGCGCGAGAACGGGTCGCTCACGCCCCGCTTCGGAGGTTCGGGCGGCCTCGAACCGCCCGGTGGGAGGCGGCCGGCACCGATTCCTCCCTCGCTGAGAATCCAGGCACCGCCTTCCGGGCAAGCGGCATCGCGCCGCCCGCCGAGGCGGGGACGACCGGTGAGTCGATGAGGGCGGCGCGGTCGTTCGGCCGCGCCGTCCGGTTCGTCGGGCCGCTCGGGAGGCCGACGCGGGACGGCGACGTCCCGCGTCGGTCGAAGTCCGAACCCCGCGTCAGCGGTGGGTGCGGCGCTTCTTCGTCACGCTGCCCGTCGTCGCCCAGCTCGGATCGACATCGCCGCGGCGGATCGCCGAGCGGACCGGCCCGCCCTTGGCGCCGGCGTTCTCGCTCAGCATGGGTGCGCCGAGGATCTGGCCGGTGCCCGCGCGCTGCGAGTGGAGCGAGCGGGGGTCGTGGTAGGGGTCGTCCTGGTAGCTGCTCATGAAGCCGCCGCCGGCGGGCTGACGGCTGCCGCCGCCGGAATCCGCCTGAGCCGCGAGCGGCAGACCGATCATCGCGAGAACACTGATAACAACGATGCTCTTCATGACGCGTCCTTCCTCGTTAATCCCTGAGACTTGAACTTTTTTGTTCGAATTTCTCTGACAAGAGGAAGGTATTTCTTCGAACTGTATTTTGGAAGTGCGTTTTGTCACGCAGTTTTATTTAAAAAATAATCCGCAGCGGTTGGCCCTGCGGGTGCGCCATGTCACCCGGCGGTCCAAGTGGCGCCCGTGTCGCGGGATGTATTCAGAAATGCGCGCCGAAAGTCGGAAAACCGGACGGGCGTGCCCGCACGTGTCCCGTCACCGGCACTCGGAGCGATGGGGCACGATCGCGGCCTGGCCGTCGGGGCGTGCCCCGACCCGACCGAACCCGGCCGGCGAAGGAGGACAACCGGGCGTCCCGGCCCCACTCAGCGCGGCTCGTCGCGATCGACCAGGAGCTTGATGTCGTATTTCTCGCCCAAAGCGATCAGTTCCTGCGGATCGTCCGGGTACCAGTACGCCTCGATGCCCTGGACGCCGAACCGCCGTTCCAGGGATTGGCGCGTCCAAGTCCAGAGATGCCGCCGGGAGCTGTCCCAACCGGATTTCCACTCCTCGAAATGAGGCAGACGGGGATCGGGTTGGGTTGCCACTCGGCGATCGATTTTCGCCATCCGATAGAAAAGCTGCGACATCTGATAGCCCTGTTGCAGCCTTCCGATGCCGTCGAGAAGCTTTTGCCGCGGCGTGGGCTCGGCTTCCGGCGCCCCATGCCAAGCCAGGATGGTCGAGGGCGCCAGATATTTGCGATGTCCCGCGAGAAAGATGTAATTCGCACAGGCCGATAAGCAGTAATCGTAGGCCGCGACATCGATACGATTTTCTAGGATGAAAACCCCGATGATAGCAGCGGCCGCGGCATCGCCACCAAAACTATTGACTACAAAAATTTTGTTTTTCCCATCCAATTTTTTGACAATTACTTGTTCCGCCAGGCCTGTGATGCGGCCCGCAAAACAGACTGCCGACTTTGTTTCAAGCAACATCCCTCGGTTAGGCTGCGCAGCTTGAGCCGTTTTGCATTCAGCGATTGCCTCGGAAAAGCGTGATGGGCTCGATTCACCGTCCAGAGCTTGCGCAGACCACGCAGCAACGCTGATCAAACAAGATATGGATCCGATCAATGCAGAAAAATACATATCACCTCCATAATCTGCTTTAAGCAAATTATCTCGAATAAATCAGACAGATCAATTTTGCTTTCCAGCAAAAATCTCAGACAAGCGACAGCTTATTCGAAATAGTACAAATCAGATCTGCTCTTGATCGCTCGCTGCGAGAGCCAGGGTCGAGCCGCGCAGCACCATCGCGCTCAACGCCATCGCTTCGTTCTGTTACGGGCTCTTGCGCCCGCACCGCTTGGCCCCGAACGTCCGAGACCGATGAACGCCCCATCCGCCCGCCGCATCCTGATCGCGAGCTTCGTCGGCACCGCGATCGAGTTCTACGATTTCTACATCTACGCCACCGCCGCGGCGTTGGTGATCGGCCCGATCTTCTTCCCCGCGGGCGCCCCCGGGGTGCAGACGCTCCAGGCCTTCGCCACCTTCGCCATCGCGTTCCTGGCCCGGCCGGTCGGGGCGGCGGCGTTCGGGCATTTCGGCGATCGGATCGGGCGCAAGGCGACGCTGGTCGCCTCGCTGATGATCATGGGCCTCTCCACCGTGCTGATCGGCTGCCTGCCGGGCTACGCCGCCATCGGCTGGTGGGCTCCGGCGCTGCTGTGCCTGCTGCGCTTCGGCCAGGGCCTCGGCTTCGGCGGGGAATGGGGCGGGGCGGCCCTGCTCGCGGTCGAGAACGCACCGCCGGGGCGGCGCGCGCTCTACGGCATCTTCCCGCAGCTCGGCGCACCGGTGGGCTTCGTCAGCGCCAACCTGCTGTTCCTCGGGCTCAGCGTGGCGCTCAGCCCGGAGGCTTTCGAATCCTGGGGCTGGCGCCTGCCGTTCCTGGCCTCCGCCGCCCTGGTTGGGGTCGGGCTCTACGTGCGGCTGAAGCTGACCGAGACGCCGGCCTTCCGCGCGGCCCTGGCCGAGGCGCCGCCGGAGCGGGTGCCGCTCGCCACCATCTTCACCCGGCACCTGCGCGCGACCCTGCTCGGGACCTTCGCCATGGTGGCGGCCTACGCCGTGTTCTATCTCTCGACCGTGTTCGCCCTGAGCTATGGCACCGCGAGCCTCGGCTACGCGCGCAAGACGTTCCTGCTGTTCGAATGCGTGGCGATCCTGTTCATGGCGCTGGCGATTCCCCTTTCCGGGCTCGCCGCCGACCGGTTCGGCCGCCGCCCGGTGATGCTGTCGGGACTTGCGAGCACCGCCGCCCTCGGCGGACTGATCGGCCCGATGCTCGGCAGCGGCGAGCCGGTCCTCGTCCTCGGCTTCCTGTGCCTCGCGCTGTTCGCCATGGGCTGGATCTTCGGGCCGATGGGGGCGCTCCTGCCGGAACTCTTCCCGACCCGCGTGCGCTACACCGGTGCGTCGGTGACCTACAATCTCGCCGGCATCGTCGGGGCGGCCGGGGCGCCCTTCGCGGCCCAATGGCTCGTGGCCCAGGGTGGGATCGGCCTCGTTGGGCTCTACCTCGCCGCCGCCGCCGGCCTCAGCTTCGCCGCCGTACTGGCCATGCCCGAGACCGGAGGGCGGCTCCGAGGAGGGGTAGCCATGCATGAAGAGCATAGCGCGCAATAAATAGATTGCGCGCAATCGATCGATTGTCTATCCCTGCCGCCAAGCCGAACGGATCGGCTCTCCCGACATCCGAACCACGAGGATACGACCATGACCGTCGACGTGAAGTACCGCACCACCGCCTCCGCCACCGGCGGCCGTGACGGCTCCGCCCGCACCGAGGAAGGCAATTTCGAGGTCAAGCTCTCGACCCCGAAGGAACTCGGCGGCGCGGGCGGCTCCGGCGCCAACCCGGAGCAGCTGTTCGCGGCGGGCTATTCCGCCTGTTTCCTCGGCGCCCTGAAGGTGGCCGGCGGCCAGCTTAAGCTGAAGGTACCGGCCGAGACCCAGGTCACCGCCACCGTCGGCATCGGCCCGCGCTCGGAAGGCGGCTTCGGCATCACCGCCGATCTCAAGGTCGATCTCCCCGGCCTCGACCGCGCCGATGCCCAGCGCTTGGTCGACGCCGCCCACCAGATCTGCCCGTACTCCAATGCCACCCGCGGCAACGTGGATGTCGGCCTGACGCTGGCCTGATCGGCGTCGCAGCGCTCGCCGATGTGAGGGCGCTCCCGGCTTCGGCCGGGGGCGTTTTTTCTGGCCGGGACACGGCCCCTCTCGGAACTGGCCTCGAGACCGTCACCGTCCTCTCGGGGCGTTGCCTATCACGCCCCGCGCATACAACGGTGTGGGGTCAGGCCGGTTGAGCCCTCAACCGCCCGGAGCGAGCGGATCACGGCGCGTCGATCGTCCGCTTCTGCACGCCGCCCTTGGCCATCACCGGCTTCTTTGCGGAGATGATCCGCGAGTTCACTCCGGTCCAGCCGATTTCGCCCGAGAGCCGCCCGTACTCGATCTTCGGGCAGCGGTTCATGATGACCGCAACGCCCGCCGCCTCGGCGCGGGAAGCCGCCGCGTCGTCGCGCACGCCGAGCTGCATCCAGATCACCTTCGGTCGCGCCGGCAGCGCCAGCGCCTCGTCGACCAAAGGCCCGGCCGCGGCGGAATTGCGGAAGATCTCGACCATGTCGACCGGGCCGGGCAAGTCGGCGAGGCGGGCCACGACCGGCCGCCCGAGCAGGCTCTGGCCGGCCAGGCCGGGATTGACCGGAATCACCGTATAGCCGCGTTCGGACAGGTACTTGAACACGATGTAGCTCGGGCGGGCCGGGTTGGCCGAGGCGCCCACCAGCGCGATCGAGCGCGTCGCCCTGAGGATCTCGCGGATCCGCGCGTCGGGGTAGCGGTCGTGCCGGGTCGCAATGCCCTCTGGGGCGCCGTCGAGGGTCGGGATCATGGCAGCCCTTGTCGGCCAAGGCGCGCCGTGCTGCAAGGCGGAGCATGAGCACCACCGCGATGACGCTCGAGGACACGATCGCCTTCCTCGATCGCGATTTCCCGCAGATGAACGCCGGAACGCGCGCCTATCACCTGGAGGCGGTCGGGCCGCTCTCGGCGCGGATGCGGCTCGACGGCGGGACGCAGCACCTGCGCCCGGGCGGGACCGTCTCCGGTCCCGCCATGATGGCCCTCGCGGATTACGCGCTCTACGCCGCGATCCTGGCCAATATCGGCCCGGTGGCCCTCGCGGTCACGACCAATCTCGCGTTCAACTTCCTGCGCCGTCCCGGCCCCGGCAGCCTCGTGGCCGAGTGCCGCCTGCTCAAGCTGGGGCGCCGCCTCGCGGTCGGCGAGGTGGCGATCCGGAGCCTGGGCGCGGACGAGATCGTCTGCCATGCCACCGGCACCTACTCGATCCCGCCGGAGCGGTGAGCTACTCCGCCGGGACCGCGGCGGGGGTGGTCGGACGGCTCTGTGTGCCGCCCTTGGTGCCGCCTTTCGGCTCGTAGCCGTAGGTCTCGGGCATGAACAGCAGATAGACCACGAAGCCCGCCGCCGCGATCGAGGCGAGAACCAGGAAGGCCGCGGAATAGCCCGCGCCGACGATGATGACGCCGGCGAGCGTCGCGCTGAAGGACGCGCCGAGACCCTGGGCGGTCGCCACCGCGCCCTGCGCGACGTTGAACCGCCCGGTGCCGCGGGTCAGGTCGGCCACGATGATCGGGAACAGCGCGCCGAAGATGCCGGCGCCGATGCCGTCGAGGCACTGCACCGCCACGAGCCAGAACGGGTTGTCCGAGAAGGTGTAGAGCACCCCGCGCAGAGCCAGGAAGCCGAAGGCGGCCAGGAAGATCGGCTTGCGGCCGAAGCTGTCGGCCTTGCGTCCGACCATCACGGCGATCGGCACCATGACGAGCTGGGCCGCGACGATGCAGATCGCGATGAGCGAGGTCGCGTAATCCTTGCCCACCACCTTGGTCAGGAGTTGGCCGACGGAGGGCAGCATCGCCGCGTTGGCGAGGTGGAAGGCGGCGCAGAGGCCGGCGAACAGCATCAGGTGGCGGTTGCGCAGGAGCAGGCTGAGACCCGAGGGCTGCTCGCTGCCCTGGTCCTCGGCCTGATCGAGGCCACGGGCGAGGTCGTCGTCGATCTCGCTGGCCGGCACCGTCAGCATCGCGGCGATGGAGAGCGCGGCGAGGATGCCCATCAGCCAGAACACGACGATCGGCCCGAACAGGTAGGCGAGGCCGCCCGCCAGCATCGCCGAGACGGCGTTGCCCGCATGGTTGAAGCCCTCGTTGCGGCCGATCTGCTTGGCGAAGTATTTCGGTCCGACGATGCCGAGGGTGATGCCGGCGAGCGCGGGCGGGAAGATCGCCCCGGCGATGGCCGAGACCGACTGGGTCGCCGCCACGAGGAAGAATTCCGAGATCCAGGGCAGGACGAGGCAGCTCAGCGTCACGGCCACCGCTGCGGCGATGACGATGGCGCGCTTGTTGCGGCTGCGGTCGATGAAGGCGCCGGCCGGGGTTTGGGCGATCAGGCCGGCAATGCCCGCGATCGTCATGACGAGGCCGATGGTCGCCTCGTTCCAGCCCTGCTCGGGACCGCGCACCGCGAGCAGATAGATCGCGAGATAGGGTCCGAGACCGTCGCGCACGTCGGCGAGGGTGAAGTTGAGCATGTCGAGGCCGCGCAGGGCCGCGCGCGAGGGCTGGCGCTCCGGAGCGGAAGCAGGAGGCGAGTCGGGCACCATCGGCGGTCTCGAGGTTGGAGAAGCGATTCGGGTGGGGCCCGATCATGCTGCGCCGCGCTAAACCCCCCATCCGCAGAGGGTTC
The DNA here is from genome assembly GCF_022179765.1 of Methylorubrum suomiense. GTDB lineage: Bacteria > Pseudomonadota > Alphaproteobacteria > Rhizobiales > Beijerinckiaceae > Methylobacterium > Methylobacterium suomiense. Next base: position 211,525 of record NZ_BPRE01000006.1, read on the forward strand.
CGCGCGAACCGCCTTCGCAATCCCGCACCGGTCTTCACGTTTTCGTGTCTTCGCGCAACGCGGGGTCGGCGTCGACCTCGGCTCGACCGACAGCCACCGATTGCAGGTGTCGCACCGGCACAACAGCGACCGGGCAACCGACCGGGACGCGGTGAGGAACGGTTAACCATCCCGGCCGTATCCCGTATCGGAGGCTCCCGGAACCCTGGCCGACCGATGCAGCCGCGCGCCCGCACCTTTCGCTTCGGACTTCTCCGCTCCCTCCGCGTCGCCGGGAGCTTGGTCGCGCTCGCCCTGGGCCCGGCCCTGATCGCCGGTCCCGCCCCGGCCCAGGATGGGATCGGCGCCGGCCCGGCTCGCAACGCGGCGATCGCCATCGCGGCCGATCTCGCGAGCCAGGGGGGCACGACCAAGCTCGTTCTCACCCTCTCCAAGGCGGTCGAGGCCCGCGCCTTCGTGATGGAGCGCCCCGACCGGGCGGTGATCGACCTGCCCGAGGTGAATTTCCAGCTCGGTAGCGAGGCCGGGCGTCACCGCGATGGCGTCGTCGCCTCCTTCCGCTACGGATTGTTCGCGCCCGGGCGCTCGCGGATCGTCGTCGATCTCGCCGGCCCGGCGGTGGTCGACGCGATCGAGACCACGAAGACCCGCGGCGGGGCGACCCTCGTTACCATCCCGTTCCGCCGGGTCGAGCGCGACGCGTTCCGCAAGGCGTCCGTCGCGGGCGATCCGAATCCCTCGGCCGCCAAGGCACCGCCGCCGCGGGAGGCCGCCGATACGCGCCCGCTCATTGTGATCGATGCCGGCCATGGCGGCATCGATCCGGGCGCCATCGCAGCCACCGGCGTCTACGAGAAGGACATCGTGTTCGGCTTCGCCCAGGCGCTCGTCGAGCGGCTCGAGGGGACGGGGCGCTACCGGATCGCCATGACCCGCGACCGGGACGTGTTCGTGTCGCTCTCCGAGCGGGTGCGCATCGCCCGCGAGGCCAGGGCGGACCTGTTCGTCTCGATCCATGCCGATTCGATCTCGGCGGCGCCCCAGGTGAAGGGCGCCACGATCTATACCGGTTCCGAGAAGGCGACCGACGGCGAATCGGCCCGGCTCGCGGAACGGGAGAACAAGGCCGATGCCGCGGGCGGCGCCGATTCGGGGGAGGGCGCCACCGATGTCGCCGACATCCTGCAGGAACTGACGTTGCGCGAGACCCGCGGCTTCTCGTCGGGCTTCGCCGCGAAGCTGATGGGCCAGCTCTCGCCCGTCATGGAAATGAGCGCGAAGCCCCACCGCGAAGCCGGGTTCCGCGTGCTGCGCTCCCCCGACGTGCCCTCCGTGCTGGTCGAGCTCGGCTATCTGTCGAGCAAGAGCGATCTGGAGAAACTGCTCTCGGAGGAGTGGCGCACCAAGGTCACGGGTTCGATGGCGAAAGCCATCGATCTGTTCTTCGCCGGCCGGGCGACGCTCTCCCGCCCGACGCCGACGCCGCCGCGCAAGGCGGCCTCCATCGCCCCAGTTTCACCATAGAACCGGTGTCGATACGGGGCCTTCACGAGAGACCCCCGCCCGCCCAACACCGCGCGGATCGCGCGGGGTCTCGACACGAGCCCTGAGCCTCGGCCGGCCCCTGGTGCCGAACCCGATCTCAATCGTGCAGCGGACGAGCGACGGACGGACACCGGATGCGTTTCATCCTGCGATTCTTCGCTTTCCTGTTCTCGGCCGGGGCGGTGCTGTTCTGCGTCGCGGCGGCCGTCGGCGCGTTCTTCTACTGGAAGTACAGCCAGGACCTGCCGGACCACGCCGCGCTCGCCAATTACGAGCCGCCGGTGATGACCCGCGTGCACGCGGCGGACGGCTCGCTGCTCGCCGAATACGCGCATGAGCGGCGTCTCTACCTGCCGATCCAGGCGATGCCCAAGATCGTGGTCGCCGCCTTCCTCTCGGCGGAGGACAAGAACTTCTACAAGCACGGCGGCATCGACCCCGAGGGCATCGTCCGCGCGATCCTGACCAACGCGCAATCGGGCAAGAAGCAGGGTGCCTCGACCATCACCCAGCAGGTGGCCAAGAACTTCCTGCTGTCCAACGAGCAGACCTACGACCGCAAGATCAAGGAAGCCCTGATCGCGCTGCGGATCGAATCGGCCTACTCCAAGGACAAGATCCTCGAGCTGTACCTGAACGAGATCTTCCTCGGCACCATCGTGCCCGGACGCAACCTGCACGGCGTCGCCGCGGCCGCGCTCGACTATTTCGGCAAGTCCGTCCACGAGTTGACCATCAACGAGGCCGCCTACCTCGCCGCGCTGCCGAAGGGGCCGAACAACTACCACCCCTACCGCAAGACCCAGGCGGCCCTCTCGCGCCGCAACGAGATCATCGGCCTGATGGCCCAGAACGGCTACATCGCCCAGGACGAGGCGGTGGAAGCCAAGAAGCAGCCGCTCGGCGTCAACCCGCGCGTCGCCTTCCCGAACGCGGCCAACGCCAATTACTTCACGGAAGAGGTCCGCCGCGAGATCTCCGAGCGCTACGGCCAGACCAAGCTCTACGAGGGCGGCCTGTCGGTGCGCGCCACCCTCGATCCGAAGATGCAGTCCTGGGCCCGCAAGGCGCTGGTGGACGGGCTGGTCCGCTACGATCAGGGCCGTGGCTGGCGCGGCGCCGAGCGACAGGTCGATCTCGTCGGCCGCGATTGGGGTCTGGCCGTCTCGGAGATGCCCGCGCTCGGCGACATCGCTCCCTGGCGGCTCGCCGTGGTGCTGAGCACCTCCGGCGGCGTGGCGCAGATCGGACTGCAGCCGAAGCGCGAAGCCTCCGGCGCCGTCTCCAAGGAGCGCGAGACCGGCTCGATCACCGCCGAGGGGGTGAAGTGGACGGGACGCCCGGTCGCCACCGCGCTCAAGGCCGGCGACGTGGTCTATGTCGAGCCGATGGATGCCGGCCGCGCCCTCTATCGCCTGCGGCAGAAGCCCGAGGTGTCCGGCGCCATCGTGGCGATGGACCCCTATACCGGCCGCGTCCACGCCATGGTCGGCGGCTTCTCCTACGACGAATCCGAGTTCAACCGCGCGACCCAGGCGATGCGCCAGCCGGGCTCCTCGTTCAAGCCGATCGTCTACTCGGCGGCGCTCGACAACGGCTACACCCCGTCCTCCGTGGTGCAGGATTCGCCGATCACCATCGAGGCCGGTCCCGGCCAGGAGGCGTGGACGCCCTCGAACTACGACGGCAAGTCGGGCGGTCCGCACACCCTGCGCTACGGCATCGAGCACTCGAAGAACCTGATGACGGTGCGGCTCGCCAAGGATATCGGCATGCCGCTCATCGCCGAATATGCCCGCCGCTTCGGCGTCTACGACGACCTGCTCCCCGTCCTGCCGATGTCGCTGGGTGCCGGCGAGACCACGGTGATGCGCATGGTCACCGCCTACTCTATGCTGGCCAACGGCGGACGGCGCATCCGCCCGACGCTGATCGACCGCATCCAGGACCGCACCGGCGAGACGATCTACCGCCACGACAACCGCAAATGCATCGGCTGCGACGCCGAGAAGTGGTCGGGTCAGGACGAGCCCAAGCTCGTGGACGAGTCCGAGCAGGTGCTCGACCCACTGACCGCCTACCAGATGGTCTCGATCATGGAAGGCGTGGTCCAGCGCGGCACCGCCACGCTCCTGAAGCAGATCGGCAAGCCGCTCGCCGGCAAGACCGGCACGACCAACGACGCCAAGGATGCGTGGTTCGTCGGGTTCTCGCCGGATCTGGCGGTCGGCGTCTATCTCGGCTTCGACAAGCCGCGTTCGCTCGGCGACCGGGCGACCGGCGGCGGGCTCGCCGCGCCGATCGTGCTCGACTTCCTGAAGGTCGCGCTCAAGGACAAGCCGCCGACGCCGTTCCGCGTGCCGCCGGGGATCAAGCTGATCCGCGTCAACGCCTCCTCGGGCACCCGCGCCGGCTCAGGTGAGGGCGGCGGGACGATCCTCGAGGCGTTCAAGCCCGGCACCGCACCGCCCGACGCCTACGTCGCCGCGCCGGCCGGCCCGCCCGCCACCGTCCCGCCGGATGCCGGCGCCGCCGCCCAGGCCGGCGGGGTCTACTGAGCCGGATCACCACGCCGACATGAAGGAGCCGCCCCCGCCGGGGCGGCTCTTTTCGTTTCGGCCGACCGATTCAGGGCCGTTCGAGCCGCGGCAACGAGATTCTTCTCCCTCTTGCGAAGGGGGGAGGGGGCGGCGGGAAGGAGCGTCGCAGCGCCACCTGCATCGGCCCCTGCGTTCGTTCTCGCTGCGCAAGGCGCGAGGAGAGGGGGCCGTTCACGCTCACCGGCCGATTGACGGCATATCGTATTCAGAAAAACGATTGCCGTATCGCCCTCGTCTTTTAAAGAAAGAACTTTCGCTTCGGCGCCGAAAAACGCCGGATCATTCCTTTGACGAAGCGCAAGCGCAAGGCGATGATTTCAGGACGCGAAGACGAGATCGGATCACTATTCCGATATGACCTTCGCGAATTCAGACCATCATCGAACCTGAGTGACGACGCCATGTCCCTGCGCGCCTCTTCCGAGCCGATCCGCTTCGCCTACTGGGTGCCGAACGTTTCGGGCGGTCTCGTCATCAGCAAGGTTCCCCAGCGCACCAGCTGGGACGCCGCCTACAATCGTAAGCTCGCCCAGATCGCGGAGGAGGCGGGCTTCGACTACGCCCTGACGCAGATCCGCTTCACCGCCGGCTACGGCGCCGAGTACCAGCACGAATCGGTCGCCTTCAGCCACGCGCTGGCCGCCGCCACGACCCGCCTCACGGTCATCGCCGCGATCCTGCCCGGTCCGTGGAATCCGACGCTTGCGGCCAAGCAGATTGCCACGATCTCGGAACTGACCGAGGGGCGCATCGCCATCAACCTCGTTTCGGGCTGGTTCTCCGGCGAGTTCCGCGCGATCGGCGAACCGTGGCTCGATCACGACGAGCGCTACCGCCGCTCGGAGGAGTTCCTCCGCAGCCTTCGCGGGATCTGGACGCAGGACAACTTCACGTTCCGCGGCGATTTCTACCGCTATACCAACTACACCCTGAAGCCGAAGCCGGAGCGCCTCCCCGAGATCTTCCAGGGCGGCTCCTCGCGGGCGGCCCGCGACATGGCGGCCCGCGTCTCCGACTGGTATTTCACCAACGGCAATACGCCTGAGGGCATCAAGGCCCAGGTCGCCGACCTCCAGGCCAAGGCGCGCGAGAACGGTCATTCGGTCAAGGTCGGCGTCAACGCCTTCGTCATCGCCCGCGAGACGGAGGAGGAGGCCCGGGCCGTCCTTCAGGAGATCATCGACCACGCCGACCCGGACGCCGTGAAGGCCTTCGGCCACGAGGTGAAGAATGCCGGCAAGGCCTCGCCGGAGGGCGAGGGCAACTGGGCGAAATCGACCTTCGAAGACCTCGTCCAGTACAATGACGGCTTCAAGACCAACCTGATCGGCACGCCGGATCAGATCGCCGAGCGCATCGTCGCCCTCAAGGATGCCGGCGTCGACCTCGCGCTGCTGGCCTTCCTGCACTTCCAGGAAGAGGTGAAGTATTTCGGCGACGAGGTGATCCCGCGGGTGCGGGCGCTGGAGGCGGCCAGGGCCGAGCGCGCCGAGGCGGCGTAAGCCAGCTTCCCCGCCCATTCCCCTCATCCTGAGGTGCGTCGCGAAGCGAAGGCTCGAAGGAGAGCTCCAGCTTGCGCGCGATCCCTGGAGCTCTCCTTCGAGGCCCGCTCAGGCGGGCACCTCAGGATGATGGGGATGGGTGGGCCTTCGCATCTTCCCCCCACGACGGAGCCTCTCATGACCATCGCCGTCAGCCCCACCACCGCCGAAACCGGCAGCCGGCCGCAGGGCACGCCCGGCCCCGCCCGCCCGCAGGAACCGGCCCACGTCATCCGCGACGACGCCGAGGCGATCCGGGTCGCCCACCAGCTGGCCGCACGCTTCCGCGAGGGCGCCTCCGAGCGCGACCGCACCAGCGCGCGCCCGCTCGCGGAACTCGACGCCTTCTCGCAGAGCGGCCTGTGGTCGATCAACGTGCCGCGGGCCCATGGCGGGCCGGACGTGTCGTACCGGACGCTGGCCCAGGTGATCGCGATCATCGCGGCGGCCGATCCCTCGATCGCCCAGATCGCCCAGAACCATCTCGGCATCGTCGCGTCGATCCGCACCGTGTCGGATGCGGACCAGCAGGCCGAACTCTTCGCCGAGGTTCTGGCCGGGACCCGCTTCGGCAACGCCTTCTCCGAGAAGGGCACGAAGCGCGCCGCCGAGTTCGAAACCCGCTTCACCGACCATGGCGACCACGTGATCGTGCGGGGCCGGAAGTTCTACGCGTCGGGGGCGCTGCTCGCCCATCTCGTGCCGATCGTCGCCAACGACGAGGAGGGCCGCGCGTGGTACGCCATCGCGGATCGCGACGCGCCGGGGCTCACGGTCATCGATGATTGGTCGAGCTTCGGCCAGCGCGGCACCGCGAGCGGCACCGTGATCATCGAGGACGTGCGGGTGGAGCGACGCCGCCTCGTGCCGGCCTGGCGCGGCTACGCGCATCCGAGCGCGGACGGGGCGATCTTCCAGATCATCCAGGCAGCGGTCGATGCCGGCATCGGCCGGGCGGCGCTCGACGACACGATCGCCTTCGTGCGCGAGAAGGCCCGTCCCTGGATCGACAGCGGCCAGGACAGGGCCTCGGACGATCCCTACACGATCCGCGCCGTCGGCGATCTGACGATCCGCCAGCACGCGGCGGAAGCCCTGCTCGACCGGGCCGGTCTCGCCATCGACGCGGCGGTCGCGAACCCGACGGCCGAGAGCGTCGCGGCCGCCCAGATCGCGACGGCGGAGGCCAAGGTGCTGACCACCGAGGTGGCGCTCGCGGCCGCCAACACCCTGTTCGAATTGTCCGGCACCCGCTCGACGCTTGCCGAGCACAATCTCGATCGCCACTGGCGCAATGCCCGCACCCACACCCTTCACGATCCGGTGCGCTGGAAGATCGCGATCGTCGGCAATCACGCGCTCAACGGCGTGAACCCACCGTTCCACGCCTGGAGCTGACGGTCTTCGGGCCGCCCCGACCGCGTTTCGGGCAGCTGCGCCATACGGGCGCGGCGGAACGCCGGATCAACCCGGCCCTCCGCCGCGTTCTGCCTTCCGGATTTCGATCAATTCCAGACTGGCCCCCGGTGGCCCGTCGCGGATGAGCGGGACGGCAAGGCATGACAGCAGGCTCGACCAGAGACACGCGCTTCGATCCGACGCGCCGGGGAGTGATGGGGGGATGCGCGGCGCTCGCGACCCTCGGTGCGACCTTGCGCGGTCAGGCGGTCGCCGCCCCGGCCGCCGGGGATCCGCAGCCCCAGACCATGCCGGTCTCGCTGACGATCAACGGACAGCGGCACGACCTGACCCTCGACACCCGCACGACCCTGCTCGACGCCCTGCGCGAGCATCTCGACCTGACCGGCTCGAAGAAGGGCTGCGATCACGGCCAGTGCGGCGCCTGCACGGTGCTGGTGAACGGCCGACGCATCAATTCCTGCTTGAGCCTCGCGGCCATGCACGAGGGCGACAACGTCACCACCATCGAGGGGCTGGCCCAGGGCGAAACCCTACATCCGCTCCAGGCGGCCTTCCTGCACCATGACGGCTTCCAGTGCGGCTACTGCACGCCGGGCCAGATCTGCTCCGCCGCCGGCATGCTGTCGGAAATCGAGGCGGGCTGGCCGAGCCACGTCACCGATGACCTGACACAGACGGCCTCGCTGACCGATGAGGAAATCCGCGAGCGCATGAGCGGCAATATCTGCCGTTGCTCGGCCTATCCCAACATCGTCGCGGCGATCCGCGACGCCTCCACCAAGATCTGAGGGCTGAGCCGATGAAAGCCTTCGCCTACGAGCGCCCCACCACCGTCCAGGACGCCGCACGGCTCGCCAGCGAGCGACCGAACGCGCGCTTCATCGCCGGCGGCACCAATCTGCTCGACCTGATGAAGCTTCAGATCGAGACGCCGGCAACGCTCATCGACGTGAACCGCCTGCCGCTCGCCGAAGTCTCCGACACGCCCGAAGGCGGCCTGCGGATCGGCGCCCTCGTGCGCAATTCCGACCTCGCCGCACATCCGCGGGTGCGCAAGGATTACGCGGTGCTGGGCAAAGCCCTGCTCGCGGGTGCCTCGGGCCAGTTGCGCAACAAGGCCACCACGGCCGGCAACCTGTTGCAGCGGACCCGCTGCTACTACTTCTACGACACGACCCAGCCTTGCAACAAGCGCGAGCCCGGCTCGGGCTGCTCCGCCATCGGCGGGTTCAACCGCATCATGGCGGTGCTCGGCACGAGCGAGGCCTGCATCGCGACCAATCCGTCCGACATGAACGTGGCGATGCGGGCACTCGACGCCACCGTGGAGACGACGAATCCGCAGGGCCAGTCGCGGACGATTCCGATGGCCGATTTCCATCGCCTGCCCGGCGACACACCGCAGGTCGAGACGACTCTGAAGCCCGGCGAATTGATCACGGCGGTGACTTTGCCGAAGCCCGTCGAGGGCGTGCATCTCTACCGGAAGGTCCGGGATCGCGCATCCTATGCCTTCGCCACCGTGTCGGTCGCGGCGATCATCGCCAAGGGTGACGGCGACAAGCCGCGACTGGCCAAACTGGCCTTCGGCGGGCTCGCCCACAAGCCGTGGCGGGTCGAGGCGGCGGAAGCCGCCCTCGTCGAGACCGGCTCGGCCGACGCCGCCGCCGATCGGGTGCTGGAGGGCGCCCGCGGTTACGGTTCGAACGATTTCAAGATCCCGCTGACCCGCCGGACGCTGCGCGCGACCATCGCCGAAGCCCTGCGCGCTTAGGGACCGCGAGCCGCGCTTCCGCACTCCTTTCAAGGTCGGCTTTCCTAGGAGGCCGACCCCCACCTTTCGACTCGATGCTTCGAGGACACCCGCCATGGACATGAACCAGCCGATCGGCACCACGCCGCTGGACCGGGCGGACGGCCTGGTCGGGCGACCGATCGACCGCATCGACGGCCGCCTCAAGGTGACCGGCCGGGCTCCCTACGCCTACGAAGTCCGCGATCTGGCGAAACCGGCCTACGGCTTCATCGTCGAGGCCTCGATCGCCAAGGGCACGATCCGCCGGCTCGACACCGACGCGGCACGGCGGGCGCCGGGCGTGCTGCTCGTCATGACCCACGAGAACGTGCCGGAGCAGGGGGAGAAGAAGGAGCAGGTGTTCCCGCAATTGCAGGGCGCCGAGATCCGTTTCCGGGGCCAGCCCATCGCCTTCGTGGTGGCCGAAAGCTTCGAGCAGGCCCGCGCGGCGGCGGCCCTCGTGAAGGCCGATTACGCGGTGCAGACCCCGCAGGCCTCGCTCCGGGACGCCAAACCCACGGCGTTCGAGCCGAAGGCGATGCAGACGCCGCCGGATTCGAAGCTCGGTGATTTCGACGGCGCCTTCGCCGCCGCACCGGTGAAGCTCGACGTGGAATACACCACGCCGGTGCAGATCCACGCCCAGATGGAGCCGCACGCCACCATCGCCTCGTGGGAATCGGGCCAGGACGGCGAGCGGGTGACGCTGTACACGGCAAACCAAATGCTCAACCGCGGCCAGGCCTCGCTGGCCCAGGTGCTGAAGCTCGACCCGAAGAATGTACGCCTGATCTCGCATTACATCGGCGGCGGCTTCGGCTCGAAACTGCAGCCGCAGCCGGAAGCGACGCTCGCGGCCCTCGCGTCGCGCAGCCTGCGCCGCCCCGTGAAGGTGGCGATGACGCGCCAGCAGGAATTCCACGTCGCGACCCACCGTTCGGACACGATCCAGCGCATCCGCCTCGGGGCCGACGCGAACGGGCGGCTGACCGCCATCGGCCACGAATCCTGGTCGGCGGCCACCCCGGGAGACGGCTTCTACGAGACCTCGGCCAACGTCACCCGCGCGCTCTACGCGGCGGAGAACCGCATCACCCGGCACCGGCTCGCCAATCTCAACAAGCCCGTCGCCTCGGCGATGCGGGCCCCCGGCGAGGCCGTCGGGCAGCTCGCCTTCGAATGCGCCATGGACGAGTTGGCCGAGCAGCTGAAGGTCGATCCGATCGAGCTGCGCATCCGCAACGAGCCGGAGCAGGACCCCGAGAAGAAGGTCCCGTTCTCGACGCGTCAGCTGGTGGCCTGCATGCGCGAGGGCGCGCAGCGCTTCGGTTGGGACAAGCGCGGCGCGGTCGGCGCGACGCGGGACGGGCGCTGGCTCGTCGGCATGGGTATGGCCGCCGCGGCGCGGCTCAACCCGCTGATGCCCTCGCAGGCGAGCGTCCGGCTGAATCCCGACGGCACCCTCACGGTGCGCATGGCCATGACCGATATCGGCACCGGCACCTACACGATCCTGGCGCAGGTCGCGGGCGAGATGATGGGCCTGCCGGTGGAGCGCATCCGTGTCGAGATCGGCGACACGGCCTATCCGAAGGCGGCGGGCTCCGGCGGCTCCTTCGGTGCGGGCTCGGCCGGCTCGGCGCTCTACGTCGCCTGCGACAACCTCCGTCAGGCGCTGCTGACGCAGGCCGGCCTGAACCCGGAGGGCGCGACATTCGCCGAGGGGCGTGTCGTCTCGGGCAACCGATCCGAGGCTCTGACCGATCTCGCCGGCAAGGACGGCGTCGAGGCCAAGGGCGAGATCAAGCCCGGCGCGATGAAGGAGAAATACTCGCAGCACTCCTACGGCGCGCATTTCGCCGAGGTCGGCGTCGACGCTGACACCGGCGAGATCCGGCTGCGGCGCATGCTCGGAGTGTTCACCGGCGGACGCATCCTCAACCAGAAGACCGCCCGCTCGCAGGCGCTCGGCGGGATGATCTTCGGCATCGGCGCCGCCCTGATGGAGGCCGCCGAGATCGACACCCGCACCGGCCAGTTCGTGAACCACGATCTCGCCGAGTACCACGTCCCGGCGCATGCCGACGTGCCGGCCATCGACGCGATGTTCCTGCCGGAACTCGACGACAAGTCGAACCCCCTGAAGAGCAAGGGGCTCGGCGAGGTCAGCATCTGCGGCGCGGGCGCGGCTCTGGCCAACGCCGTCTACAACGCCACCGGCGTGCGCATCCGCGAATACCCGCTCACCCTCGACAAGGTGCTCGAGGGCTGGGACGAGCACGAGGGCCACGCGCAGCGGCGGACCTGAGGCGGCGGCCGGAGAGCGTTTTCCAACCCTCTCCCTCATCCTGAGGCGGCGGCGCGCAGCGCCGCCCTCGAAGGAGGCCTCCAGGAATCGCGCGGCGGTCTGGAAGCCTCCTTCGAGGCTACGCTTCGCTCCGCACCTCAGGATGAGGGGTTGGGTCGGACGAGCGGGTGACGTCGCCGAACGATCTATCCGCGGATCGCCCCCTGATCCGGCGCGACGACCGCAAACAGATCGGCGAGCGCCGCGAGGCTTGCCGATTGAACCGCGGCGGCCGGGACGGTGGCGCCGTCCGGCCCCGGCAGGGCGCGGGTGGCGGTCGCCGCGGCGACGACGGTCGGGCGGAAGCCGAGGCTGAAGGCGCTGCGGGCGGTCGAGTTCACGCACATATGGGTCATGAAGCCCGCCACGATCACGTCCTCGACGCCCGCGGCCTTGAGCTGTGCCTCGAGGTCGGTGCCGACGAAGGCGCTCGGATAGGCCTTCGTGACGATCGCCTCGCCGTCCTTCGGAGCGACCTCGTCGCTGATCTGGCCGATCGGCGCCGTGATGTCGTAGGGCGAGCCCGGCCCGGCATCGTGGCGCACGTGAAAGACCGGGATGCCGGCGGCGCGGGCCCGTTCCAGCAGCGCCGCCGCCTCGCGGATCGCCGGCTCGACGCCCTCCAACTGCATCACGCCCTCGCGGTAGGTGTTCTGCAGGTCGATCATCAGTAGGGCCGAGCCCTTCAGCGCGGCGGGCTCCGGCGGCAGGCCGGAGAGGCTGCGAAGGGTCTTCAGATCGGTCATGAGGCGTCTTTCTCGGTGAGCGTTTCCGGCGGGATGTGAGCCGAGACCGGGCGCGAGCGCAACCGGCCGAAAGTCGGACGGACGATTTGAACCCACCCTCGCCCTCATCCTGAGGCGCCCGCGCAGGCTGGCCTTGAAGGAGGACTCCCGATGTCTCAGAGCCGGCTCGACCGGCTCGTCCCATCAAATCCCCTCATCCTGAGGTGCCGCGAAGCGGCCTCGAAGGAGGGCTCCCGATGTCGTCAGCGATCCCTGGAGCCCTCCTTCGAGGCTTCCGCTGCGCTCCAGCGCCTCAGGAAGAGGGGGAGGGTGGGATCAGCGCTGCGCCGAATGCGTCGGCTTCTCGGGTTGGGGTGCGATCCGGCCACCTTCCTTGAGATCCGAAGGAGGGCTCAGCACGAGGCGCTCTCCGCCGGCCAGACCCTGATCGACCTCCACGGTCGTGCCCTTGTCGCGGGCGATGTGGACATTCGCCCAGGTCACGGTGTCGTCCTCCCGGGAGAGCGCCACGCGGGTACCGCCCTGGTTGAACACCAGGGCCTCCGCCGGCACCGCCACCGTCGGGGCACCGGTGCGGGGAATGGCCAGGGTCACGTAGACGTAGAGGCCGGGCCGCAAGACCCGGTCGGGGTTGGGTACGTCGACCTGCGCCGTGAGCGTGCGCGAGGAGGCCAGCAGCGCCACCGAGGAGCGTTCGACCTTGCCCGAGAAGGTCCGGTCCGGCATCTGCGGCACCTTGATCTCGGCGGCCACACCCGGGCCCACGCCGACGGCCGCGTTCTGCGGCACGTTGACGGAGATGCGCAGCACGTCGTCCCGGTCCATCGACAGGAGCGGCGTGCCGGAGCCCGCATCCGCCTGGACGAGATCGCCGACATCGACATTGCGAGCGGTCACCACCCCGTCGAAGGGCGCGGTGACGATCTCGAAACCGGTCAAGGCCTTGAGCCGCCCGACGGTGGCTTCCTGGGCCTTGATATTGGCCTCGGCCACCTTCACGTCGGCCTCGGCCGAGGCGAGGTTGGCGGCCTGTGACAGCACCCCGGCCTGCGTGTTGTCGGCGTTCTGCTTCGAGGCCCAGCCCTGGCCGGCGAGCGTCGAGGTGCGCGAGTTCGTCACTTGGGCGAGGTTCACATTGGCCTTGGCCTGATCGACCATCGCCTTCGCCCGTAGGAGCTGCGCCTGGAGCTGGCCGAGCTGCGCCTCCGCCTGCATCAGCTGCTGATCGAGGTCCGGGGCGGCAATGCGCAGGAGCACGTCGCCCTGCTTCACCCGGGAGCCGAGATCGACCCGTCGCTCGGCGATGTAGCCGGTGGCGCGGGCGAAGATGCGGGCGGTGGCGAAGGGCTCGGTCTGCCCCGGGAGGGTGAGCGAGACGGGGCCTTCGAGGCGCTTGGCCTCCACGGTCCGGAGCTTCGGGACGAACGTATTCTGCCGGCGCTGCGTCTCCTCGGCGCGCGCCGCCCGCTCTCCGTGACCATGCGCGCCCCAGGCGATCAACCCGGCGGCGACGAGCGCCGCGAGGACGAAGCCGCGCTTGCGCGGCGGCGGCGGGATTTCGGCTGCGGGCTTGTGTTCCGACGCGCTCAAAGGCCGATCCTGGGGTCGCGGCAGCCCGCCGCCGTCTTGGTCGCGAACATCATACATAATCCTGAAGCGGTTTGACCGCGCCGCGACGCAGCAGGGTGTAGAGGAAGGGCACGAACAGCAGCGTCGAGGGCGTGCCGAGCGCGATGCCGCCCATCACGGCGCGCGCCAGCGCCGCGTTCTGCTCGCCGCCCTCGCCGGTGCCGAGCGCCATCGGGATCAACCCGAGGAACATCGCGCCCGCCGTCATCAGCACCGGCCGCAGCCGGGTCTCGCCCGCGGCGATCGCCGCCTCGAAGGCGGAGCAGCCGGTCGCCTCGCGGTGCTCCTTGGCGAAGGTGACGAGCAGGATCGAGTTCGCGGAGGCGATGCCCACCGACATGATCGCCCCGAACAGGGAGGGGATGGAGAAGGCGGTGTTGGTGATGAACAGGCTCGCGACGATGCCGCAGAAGGCGATGGGCAGGGCCGCCAGAACCACGAAGGGATCGCCCCAGCTCTGATAATTCACCGCCATCAGGAGGTAGACGGCGACGAGCGCGATGGCGAGCCCGATGCCGAGCCGGAAGAAGGCCGAGCGCATGTTCTCGATCTGGCCGCGCACGACGATCTTGTCCGGGGCGGGCAGCGCCTTCTGTTCCTCCTGAACGATCCGGTCGATCTCGCGGGCGACGGAGCCGAGGTCGCGGTCCTGCACCGCGGCGTAGACGTTGAAGGTCGGCTGCGTGTTGACGTGGTTGATCACCGTCTGGGTCGGCTGGCGGGTGATGCTGGCGACACTCGACACCAGCGTCAGCGCGCCGGGCCCGAAGCCGCCGGTGGCGGAGGCGCGGGCGAAGAGCGGCGTGTTCTGGAGCGCGGTGAGCGAGTCGTTGCGGTATTCCGGCGTCTGCACCCAGAGCTGGTAGGGAATGCCGGTCTTCGGATCGGTCCAGAAGTTCGGCGTGACCTGGAAGGAGCCCGACAGGGAGACGTTGAGGCTCTGGGCCACCTGCTGCTGCGTCAGCCCCAGTTCGGACGCGAGGCGCCGGTCCACGTCGATGAAGAATTGCGGCATGTCGACGATCTGGTGCAGGTGCACGTCGACGAGGCCGGGCATCGCCTTGAGCCGCGCCTCGATCCGGCGGGCGGCGGCGAGATCTTTCTCGAGGTTGCGGCCCGAGACCTGCACATCGATCTGCGAGATGACGCCGAAATTGAGAATTTGCGTGATGATGTCGGAGGGCTGGAAGTAGACGATCAGGTCGGGAAAGCGCTCGTGCAGGACTTCGCGCAGGCGGCGCGTGTAGTCCGCCACGGACCCATGCCCCTCATTCAAATCGATCAGCATCTGCCCGTCGTTGTAGGAGACGAACGAACCGTCGGAGAAGGCGAAATTGTAGTTGTTCGACGGCAGGCCGATATTGTCGAGGATCTGCCCGATCTCCTCCTCCGGGATCACCTCGCGCACGGTCTTCTGCACCTCCGCGAAGACCTGCTCGGCGGTCTCGATGCGCATGCCGGGGCGGGTGCGCAGGTGCAGCGTCATCTGGCTCGATTCGACCTGCGGGAAGTAATCCTGGCCGGTCTGGACGAAGAGCACGCCGGTGCCGGCGAACAGCAGCGCGACCAGCGTGACGGTCGCGACGCGGCGGCGCAGAACCACGTGCAGCAGCCCGACATAGCCGCGATGGAAGCGGACGAACCCCGCCTCGAACCGGCGGCGGAAGGCGCCCGCGAACCGGAACAGCGGCCGCGTCAGCCAGATCACGGCGCGGGCGATCCGGCCCTGGCGCGGCGCCTCGTCCGCGCGCCCATGGTGCTGGAGGTATTCCCGCTCCACCAGCACGTCGATCATGACCGGCACAAGCGTGCGCGACAGCAGGTAGGAGGTCAGCATCGCGAACACGACGGCGAGCGCCTGCGGCGTGAACAGGTATTTCGGCGTGTCGGTGAGCGCGAAGACGGAGACGAAGGCGGCGCAGATCGACAACGTCGAGATCAGCGCCGGCTTGGCGATGCCGGCCGCGCCCTCGACCACGGAATTGCGGAAGGGGCGCCCCTCCTCGAACAGGCGGTAGGTGTTCTCGATCGCCACCGTCGCGTCGTCGACCAGGATGCCGACCGCGAGGGCGAGGCCGCCGAGCGTCATCACGTTGATGGTCTGGCCGAGCGCGGCGAGGATCGCCAGCGAGGTCATGATGCAGAGCGGGATCGAGACCAGCACGATCAGCGTCGAGCGCCACGAGCCGAGGAACAGCAGGATCGTCAGGCCGGTGAGCGCGGCGGCAATAGCGGCTTCGTGCAGCACACCCTCGATCGCCGCCGAGACGAAGACCGACTGGTCGAAGAGCGGCTTGATCTCCATCCCTTCGGGGGCCGCCGCGCGGATGTCGGGGAGCGCCGCCTTGAGGTTGTTGACGACGTCGAGGGTCGAGGCGGTGCCGTTCTTGAGCACCCGCATCAGCACCGAGGCCTGCCCGTCGGCGCGCACGATGTTGACCTGCGGCGGCCCGCCGTCGCGGACATAGGCCACGTCGCGCACCAGCACCGGCTGGCCGCCGACGACCCGGATCGGCATCTCGTTGAGGCTCGCGATCGCGTCGGGCGTCGCGTTCATCTGCACCGGATATTGCTGCTCGCCGATCTTGGTGAGCCCGGAGGGAATCGTCAGGTTCTGCTGGGTGACGGCGTTGGTGACGTCGAGCGGCGTGAGCCCGAGGGCGCGCAGGGCGTGCAGGTCGAGATCGACCATGATCTGGCGCGGCGCGCCGCCGAACGGGGAGGGGAGCGTCGAGCCCGGCACCTGCGTCAGCCGCTGGCGGATGCGGTACTGGGCGTAGTCGTAGACCTTGTTGAGGCTGTCCTTGGTCGAGGTCAGGGCGAGCTGGATCACCGGCACCGAGGAGGCGGAGAAGCGCACGATCACCGGCGGCTGCACGCCCGGCGGCATCAGCGCGCGGATCGAGTTCGTCGAGGAGACGATCTGCGCGATGGCGAGATCGATGCTGACGCTCTGATCGAAGTAGATCTTCATGATCGACGTGCCCTGAAGGCTCGTCGATTCCATCCGGGCGATGTTGTTGACGTTATTGGAGATGCCGAACTCGGAATAGGTCGTGATCCGCTTCTCCATCTCCGGCGCGGACAGGCCCGTATAGGTCCAGACCACGACGACGACCGGGATGTCGACGGTCGGCAGCACGTCCTTCGGGGTGACGACGATCGCGCCCAGGCCGCCGAGCATCATCAGCACGGCGAGCACGTAGGTCGTGATGCGGAATTTGAGGGCGTACTGAACGAGACCCATGCATGCCTGCGTGATGGGCGGGGCGGGGCGCATCGGACCCCGGCCATGTTTCCATTCTATGTCCGGAGACGATGCGGAACAGCGCCGCGCTGCGATGCCGCAGCGCTCTGTCCGGCCGAAACGACCGTTGTGCTCAGCGTCGACTCACCACGCGTGACTGTAGACTATCAAAGGTTTCGCCGTCCGCGCCTCCTCTCGGCCGATCTGTACTGATTTCGCGAAGTGTTGCGGAAATCCCACGTCGGACGATTTCTGTCGCGAAGCTTCGCCATTCGCGGGACGATCGGAGCGACGCAGCCTATAGCGGAGAGGTTCGCGCATCGGATGCTCCGTCGATGACTCCTCTGCGACCGGCGATGATCGTGCTGTTCAGTCTGGGCTCGGGATCGGTCGCGCTGATCGTGCCCGGCTCGGCGCAGACAATGCCGCGGCTCGGGCTGTCCGGGCCCGAGGTCGGAATGGATTTCGCCGCTCGTCCGCTGCACGGGGGAGGGGCCGGCCGCCCCGAGGCCGACGCGGTGATCCGCCCACCCATGGGGCCAGGCCGCAACCGCACCCTCGCCATCGGCGTCCCCGAGGACATCGACCGCCCGGCCGCCGATACCGGGCAGGGCGGCTGGCCGATCGACCTGCGCCGCTTCGCGCCCCCGCCGCGCGCCGCGGCGGTCGAGCCCTGACTCCGGTGTCCATCGCGATGCGCACCGTCTCGCCCCCTCGAATGGCCTCCCCGCAGGCCGGCTTCACCCTGCTCGAAACCGTTCTGGCTCTGGCGCTGATCGGCCTCGTGGCGACGCTCGCCCTGCCCCGCGGCTCGCCCCGCGACAGCGGCACCTCCCTGCGGATCAAGGCCTACGAGATGATGGCCCTGCTGCGGGCCGACCGGGACGCGGCGCGATCCGGCGGCGTTCCGGTGGTGGCGCGCGTCGATCTCACGGATCGCATGCTGCGCTCCGGCGCCTCGGACCGTGCCGTGGCGTTGCCGCCCCGGATCGCCATCCGGATCTCGGAAGGGTTGGCCGGCGGGGTCCGCTTCCTCCCCGACGGCACCGCCACCGGCGGCGAGATCTTCCTGGCCCGCCCCGGCCTCGGCGCCTTGCTGGCGGTTCGGATCGACGGTCTGACGGCGGCGATCGATCTCGACGAGGGCCGCTCGTGAGGGCCGGCGCGCGTCCCGGCCGTGCCCCCCGGCTCCGCCCTCGCCGTTCCCCGCGCGACGCGCGCGGCGGCTTCCTGATGGTCGAGGCGCTGGCGGTGCTGGCGATCAGCGCCGCGATCCTGCTGGCGCTCGGCTCGCTGACGCGGCTGATGCTGCACCAAGCCGACAGCCTCGCCGGGCGCACCGCCCGGCTGGAGCGGACCGAGCAGGGACTCTCGGCCCTGGCGCGGGACATCCGCCGGATGGCCCGCGCCCGGTGGGACGGGCCGGACCGGGAGCGCTTCGTGTTCGCGGGCGGCCCCTGGCAGCTTCTCTTCGCCCTCGACCGGCCGGTGGCCGAGGGCAGTGCCCTGCGCGAGACCGTGGCGGTGCTGCTGCGCAGCGAGGGGGATGGAACGGGCGGACGCCTGACCCGCGCGGAGGCCCCGCTGCCGCCGGACCTGCCCGGCCCCGGCGCGCTCGCCTTCGGCCCGGACCAGCTACTCTACGAGGGCCCGGCCCGCATCCGGTTCGCCTACGTGGCGCCCCGCAGCGACACGACCCCGGAGGTGATCGTCGATGCCTGGCCGCCGGCCGGGCCGCCGCCGGTGGCGGTGCGGGTCGGTCTCGCCGATCCGGGCACCGGCGACGTGGCCGCATCGTTGCGCGTGCCCGTGCGCGCCGAGGCCGAACCCGGCTGCGTGCGCCCCCGAACGCATTACTGCAGCCGCACCGAGGAGGGCGCGGGCGACGACGAGGCGGCGCTCGGCGCCATCCTCAACGCGGTGACGCAGGACCGCGCCGCCCAGAGGCGGAACTGAGCATGCCGAGGCGCGTCGCCGGAGCGAGGGGCGAGGCCACGGGCGCCAGCATGGCGGCGCGCAAGGCCCCAGGCCGGGACGGACGCGGCGGCTTCATCCTGGTGGCGGTGCTCGGCGTCATGGCCCTGTTGGCGAGCCTGCTGGGGGGCACCACCGTGCTGGTGCGCGCGGCCTTCGAAGGAGTGCAGGCGAAATCCGACGACCTCGCCCTGGACGGCCTGGTGCAGGCCGGGCTCGACCTCGCGGCCTACGAACTCTACGGCCTCAAGCTCGCCCCGGCGCAGATCGACGGACAGGAGATCCGGCTCGATTCCGGCACCGTCACCCTGTCCGTGAGCGACGAGGCGGGCCGGATCGACCTCAACGGCGCCGATCCGGCGCTGCTGGCCTCCGCCTACCGCGCCGTCGGCGGCCGCAGCCTCCGGCCGGAGGAGTTCGCCGCAAGGGTGGTGGCGTGGCGCGACCGCTACGAGCCGAAGGATGAGCAAGGGGCCAGCAAAGGGGCGCTCACCGCCGCCCCGCCCCGGCCCGACGACGGCGCGCGCCCCCATCGCCGCGAAGGGTTTCGTCAGGTCGGCGAGTTGCGCTGGCTGCCGGGCGTCGATCCCGCCGAGGTCGAAGCCCTGGCCGGGCTTCTCACCGTCAACAATCCCGGCGGCAAGGTCGACGTGACGAGCGCTCCGCCGCCGGTGCTGCTCGCCTTGCCCGGCCTGCAGGCACCGCTCGTCCAACAGATCCTCGCCCTGCGTCGCCGCCCCGACGGGCCTGACCGCCTCCTCTCGCTTCTGAAGGGGCAGGAACGCTTCGTCGTCACCAAGGGCGGCAGCGCTCACCGGGTTCGCTTGGAGGCCAGACGGGGCGCGGGCGTGACGCGGCGGGCCGAGGCCGTGATCACGCGCGCGCCGGCCAAGCTGGCGCCGTACTTCGTGGTGGAGTGGTCGGGATAGGAGGCGCGACGGGCAGGACGCTTGCCAACCGCAGGAACCAAGAACGGACGCGCCAGCACCGGATTCCCATGGAATCCGGACGGACCCTATTTTTCTACATTCATCCGAACAATACATTTATGTATCTAGCAGCGGCGAAGGACACTAGACAATTTTTAATCCGCTCGACGCAATGAATATTTGCACGAATACATTCGCGTGATACCCATTCATCGATCCGCAAATATTCGATTCGCGGATACGGCTCCTCGGAGCCCAACAGGGGGTTGGGGAATGTCACATTTAAAGCATAAACTCGGAACGGCGACAGTTCTTGGGGGCACAGCCCTGGTCGCAATGCTGATGTCGAGCGCCGCCTGGGCCCATGAAGACGCAGAGAGGAATCCGGGCGGCGGTCCGTCATGCCCGGTGAGCCATGGACAACTCAAAGCCGCCGTGACGCAAGCGGCGGCCGCCGATTCCACAGGACTCAACAACGATTTCTGGGCCGTCGCGGTGACGCGGTCGGGCCAAGTCTGCGCCGTCGCCTATTCCGGCGGGAACATCTACGCGCAATGGCTCCTGAGCCGTCAGATCGCGGCGGCCAAGGCCTACACCGCCAACGGCCTGAGCCTCGACGCACCGAAGGGCCCGCTCTCGACCGCGCAGCTCTACGGCTTCGTGCAGCCGAGTCCGAGCGGCGGCAACCCGCTGTTCGGCCTGGAGGGTGGCAACGTCCTCGACGCCAGGGCGGCCTATGACGGCAACGTCGCCGAGTTCGGCACCCCGCGCGACCCGATGATCGGCCGGCGCGTCGGCGGCACGATCACCTTCGGCGGCGGCCTCGCGCTCTACGACGGCAAGCGCGCCATCGGCGGCGTCGGGGTGTCCGGCGACACCGCCTGCGCCGACCATTCGGTGGCGTGGCGCATCCGCTCCATCCTGAAGCTGGTGCCGCCGTCGCCGACCGACACCATCACCCTGACCGCGGGCGCCACCCCGGCCACCGGCGGCCATCCGCGCTGCCCGAACGACACGGGCACGCAGGGCCAGACGGCGACGAACTGAGCTGTCCGCGCCGCTCAGCGCGGCGCGACGGACACGGATGCGTCCTCCTCCCGGCCGGCCGGGGGGAGGGGGCTCTCCGGGTCGCTCGCGGCTTGCCGGGCCGCCTGCGCCCGTCCGAGCCAGAGCGCGTTGGCAAGCCACGCCGCGGACAGCGGCACCGCGACGATGGCCGCCGCGTGACCGCCATAGCCGAGGGCGCCGAGCCCGGCATAGGACCACGCGCCGACCTGATCACCGAGGCGGTAGACCACCGTGTCGATGAAGCTCTTGGCCTTGTAGCGATCCTCCCGCGCGACCACGGTGAACAGCACTTCGCGGATCGGCCGGGCGATGGCGAAATTACCGGCCCGGCGCAGGACGTAGACGACGACCACCACGCCCACCGTCGGCGAGAGGGCGAGCGCGGCGAAACCGACGATGCTCGCCGCCGGCAGCAGCGCCAGCGTGACACCGACCCCGAGGCGCCGCACGATCCGGCCGGTGAAGAACAATTGGACGCCGAGCGTCAGGGCGTTCACCGCCAAGTCGACGGTGGCGAAGAAGGCGGTCTGCGCCCCCCGGTCGGGGAAGCTGCGCTTGGCCACCGCCGCCTGCTCGAAATAGAGGAACGTCGCCGTCACCGAGAACAGAGCCAGGAACAGCGCGATGTTGAGGAGATAGGGCGAGGACACGGTCCGCTGGATGCCCGCCAGCACGCCGCCGCCGATGGTCTCACCCGCGCGGGAGGCTTCCGGCACCGCGTGCAGGCGTCCGATGATGCCGGCCAGCCCGCGCATGGCGAAGACGGCGGCCTCCAGCAACAGAGCCGCCGCGACCAGCAGCACCCAGGTCGGCACGTCGCGGGCGAGTGTCGCGGTCACCGCCGAGCCGCAGATGGCGCCCAAGGTCGCGCCTGCGGCGATGAAGCCGAACAGGCGCTTGCCCTGCTCGGTGGTGAAGACGTCGACGATCGTGGCCCAGAAGATCGAGACCACGAACAGGTTGAAGATCGAGAGCCAGACGAAGAAGGCCCGCCCGACCCAGAGCGCCGCCTCACCCTCGGTGACCGCGATCAGCCCGGCGAAGACGAGGATGTTGAGGATGAAGAACCGGTAGGTGAGGGGCACGAACCGCGCCCGCGGCAGGCGCTTGACCAGCCACGCGAAGGGCAGGTTGAGGGCGAGCATTCCGACGAGGGTCGCCAGGAACAGCCATGGCAGGTTCTCGAGCCCGCCCGCCACGCCCATCTGGTCGCGGATCGGGCGCAGCACGTAGTAGCTCGCCAGCAGGGCGAAGATGTAGGCCCAGGACCAGGCGAGCGCCGGCCCCTCGCCCGGCCGCACATCGACGAGGCGCGCGAGCCGGGCGCGCAGGCTCAAGGCGCGACCCCGAGCTTCGCCCTGAGCTCCGGCGCCGACAGCTCATGACCGAAGCCGGGGGAGCCCATCGCGAAGGTTTTGGCCGCATCGAGTTCACCCACGACCACCGGATCGAAGCCGGCATCGGTGACCAGCGTGCGGGCGGTCTCCAGCGCTTTCGGGTCGTCGCCCGCGATCGGCACCGCCATGCGCGGATCGGGCCGGCCCGCATTCTTGAGGAAGATCTTGTAATTGGCCGCATTGAAGGCGCGCACGATCCGGGCGCCGGCGAGGTACTTGGCGGAGACGGCGCCGATCCCGTCCTTCTCGACCTCGTCGTAAATCGCGCCGTCGCGGGTCTTCACGGCATTGCCCGCATCGATCACCACCTTGCCCTTGAGGGCGGCGGCATTCTCCTTCCCGAGTTCGGGATAGGCCTTGTAGGGCACCGCGATCAGCACGGCGTTGCCGAAGGCGATCGCCTCCGCCGGCGTGCCGGCCCGGGCCTTGGGACCGAGTTCCTCGATCAGCGCCTTCAGCTCCTCCGGATGACGGGAGGAGAAGAACACCTCGTAACCGGCCTTGAGCCAGAGCCGCCCGAGCGTGCCACCGATATTCCCCGCCCCGACGATCCCGATCCTTCTGGGACTTTCGGATTGTGCCATCGCCGGGACGGCGAGGGTGCAGAGCAGGACCGCGAGGACGCTGCGTCGCGCAAGACGATCAAACCGCATCGATGAAGGCCTCCATCTTGCGCCGCTCGGCGGCGTCCGGCAGGCGCCCACGGGCGGCGCCGAGGTTGTCCTCGACATAAGCGGCCTTGGCCATGCCGGGGATCGGGCAGGTCACCGCCTCGTTGGCCAGCACGTATTTGAGGAAGAACTGCGCCCAGCTGGCGCAGCCGAATTCCCGCGCGAAATCCGGCACGGGCTTCCCCTTCACGGCGGTGAAGAGCCGGTCGCGGCCGAACGGCACGTTGACCATCACGGCCACGCTCCGCTCCTGCGCCAGCGGCAGGATGCGCTCGGCGGCCTTGCGGCTGTCGAGGGCGTAGTTGACCTGGAGAAAGTCGAGCGTCTCGCGCTTCAGGACCGTTTCGAGTTCCGGAAACTGGTCATCGCGCCAGACCGTGACGCCGACGGTGCGGATGCGCCCCTTGTCCTTGAGGCCGCGCAGGATCGCGAGGTTGGATTCCGTGTCGATCAGGTTGTGCACGGCGATCAGATCGATCGTGTTGGTGCGCAGGCGCTTGAACGAGCGCTCGATCTCGGCCTCCGCGGCGGCGCGGCCCGTCGCGGCGACCTTGGTGGCCAGGAAGATCTTGTCGCGAAGCCCTTCGAGGATCACGCCGAGCACGTCCTCGGCGGTCCCGTAGCTCGGCGCGGTGTCGATGACCTTGCCGCCGAGCGCCACGAAGCGCTCCACCGCCTCGCGCAGGGGCGCCGTCGCCTCCGGCGTCACCGCGACCTCGTAACGGCGCGAGGTGCCGATCCCCATCGCCGGCAAGCGCTCGCCGGTCGCGGGAACCGTCCGGACGATCAGCGGCTCGTCGGCGGCGCGGGCGGGCGGGATCGCCCTGAATCCGGCACCGGCAGCGGCGATGGCCGCTCCGTGCAGGAGGGTTCGGCGGGAGATCGGCATGGGGCCTCCTTCGGGCGTGCCCGAGGGAGATAGGGCGGCAGGCCGATGGCGCGACCCGGCGCAGGCACCGGGCTGCGCCTCAACCCTCGAAGCGCCCGATGGTCACGACCGTCTCGCCGTAGGCCCGCCGCTCCAACTCCGAGACGCGATCCGGCAGAACCGGACCGGCGCTCGCCACCTCTTCGACGAGGACGAGGGCACCGCCCGCAAGCCAGCCGCCCTTGGCCGCCGCCGTGAGGGCGGCGGGGGCGAGACCCTTGCCGTAGGGCGGATCGCAGAAGACCAGCGTCGCCGGTGTGTCGGCGGTGGGGCCGAGTCGGGTCGCGTCGCGGCGGATGAGCCGCGCGCGGTCGCCGCAGGCGAGGGCCGCGATGGTGTCGCGGATCAGGCCGCCGGCCTCGCGGCCGTCATCGACGAGGAGCGCGCTGGCGGCACCCCGCGACAGCGCCTCGAAGGCCAGGGCACCGGTCCCGGCGAACAGGTCGAGCACGACGGCGCCCTCGACCGCGTCGTCGTAGGCATGGGCCAGCACGTTGAACAGGGCCTCGCGCAGGCGGTCGGAGGTCGGGCGGATGCCCTCGCCCTTCGGGCCGGCGAGCCGGCGCCCGCGCCATTCCCCGCCGACGATCCTCACGCTCCACCCTCAGCCGACTGTGCGGCCAGCCGCATCAGGCGCCGCCACGCGGCGGACGGCCTCCACCGCGGGACCCGCCGGGCTTGCCGCCGGGGCGGCCCCCACCGCCCGCACCGCCGGGACGACCGCCGCCGCCGGGCCGCGCACCGCCGGACTTGAACCCGCCGCCCGGGCGACCACCGCCACCGCCGCCGCCGGCCTTGAACCCGCCCTTGAAACCGCCCTTGCCGCCGTCGCGGGCCTCGCCCTGGCGCGCGCCACCCTTGAAGCCCGGCTTGCCGCCGCCGCCGGCAGGCCGGCCGGCGCCCTTGAAGCCGCCGCTGCGCTCCGGACGACCCTCCTGCCTGTTCTCGAAACGCCCCTCGCCGCGCGGAGCGCGGGGCGGGCGCGCGTCACCGCCCGAACGGTCGGGCCGCGGCCGGTCGCGCGGAGGACCGCGGCGCTCGGGGGCACCCGCATCGAACGACCGCTCGCGACGGGGCGCGCCCTCGTTGCGCTCCCGGGGGGGACGGCCCTCGCCGTCGGTCCGGTGCTCGCGGGGCGGCCCACGGCGCTCGGCACCACTGTCCTCGTCGCGGCGGCGGGGGCGGGCATCGCCCGCGGGCGCCCGGCGCGGCGCGGCCGACCGTGCGTCGCCGCGCTCCGAATTGCGCTCCGGACGATCCTCGCGCGGACGGCGGTCCTGCCGCTCGGCGCCCTCCTCGTTGTTGCGGAAGCGGACGCGGCGATGCGGCTCGGCGGCCGGGGCCTCCGGGGATGCCTGAAGCCGCTCGACCAGCACCCGACGCTCGCCCACCGCCTTGATGGCGCCGACGCGCTCGCGGCCGCGCTCGGCCGCCGCCGCACGGGCGGCCTTGGGATCGCCGCCCCGGCGCGGCACCTTGGCGGCGCGGGGCCGCTCCTCGTCGTCGGCCCGCCATACGGTGGGGGAGGGCGCCCGCGCCGGCGCCATCGACGTCTTGGCCGGAGCCCGCGCCGCGCCTCTCGGAGCGGAAGCCGGTCGCGCGGGGTCGCGCGGCGGACGGCCCGCGCTGCGGGCCTTCGGGGCACCGGAGCGCTCGCCCTCCTCGGCGCCGCGGGTCGCGGCCTTCGCGGCCTTCTTGGGGCTGCCGAACGGGGCGATCGCCTCGCGCACCGGGCTCTCGAAATCGACGCCGGCCTCCTCGGCGAGGGTCTTGCCGAGCTGCTCCTTGAGCACCTTGGTCCGGATCTCCTCGACGAGCCCGACTTCCAGGTCGCCGAGCTGGAACGGCCCGAACGAGAGGCGGATCAGCCGGTTCACCGACAGACCGAGATGCTCGAGGATGCGCTTGACCTCGCGGTTCTTGCCCTCGCGCAGGCCCAACGTCAGCCAGACGTTGTCGCCCTGCGCCCGGTCCAGCGTCGCCTCGACGGGACCGTATTCCATCCCGTCGACGGTCACGCCCTTCCGGAGCTTGTCGAGATCGGCCTGGTTCACATCGCCGAAGGCGCGCACGCGGTAGCGCCGCAGCCATCCGGTATCCGGATGGGCGATCACCTTGGCGAGGCCGCCGTCATTGGTGAGCAGCAGCAGGCCCTCGGTGTTGATGTCGAGGCGCCCGATGGCGACGACGCGGGGCAGTTCGTCGGGCAGCCCGTCGAACACCGTGGCGCGACCTTCCGGATCGCGGGCGGTCGTGACGACACCGCGGGGCTTGTGCAGGATCCAGAGCCGGGTGCGCTCACGGGCCGGCAGCGGTTCGCCGTCGATGACGATCCGGTCCGCCTCGGTCACGTTGATGGCGGGCGAGGTCAGCACCTTCCCGTTCAGGCTGACGCGGCCGGCCTCGATCATGGCCTCCGCGTCGCGTCGGGAGGCGATGCCGGCGCGGGCAATGGCCTTGGCGATGCGCTCGCCCTCGGGCGCGGCGGGGGCCTCCGCGGGCGCGGCCTGGGTGGGGTCGGTGGTGTCGGTCATCCTGGCCCCTTAGCAGAGCGAGGGGCCGCGCAAAAGGAAAAGGCGGCCCTCAGGACCGCCTCTCCTCGATCGGGCCCCTCAAGGCCCGAAGCGATACGACGTCAGAGTCGCGGCGAGCGACCGCGCACCGCGCCCATCACCGCCGAGATCAGGAACAGCGCGATGGCGACGAAGAAGACAATCTTGGCCGCTTCCATGGCGGTACCGGCGATGCCGCCGAAACCGAGCAGCGCGGCAACCAGGGCGACGACGAGGAAAGTGACTGCCCAACCGATCATGGTATCCTCCTGAAAGGTCCGTTCTGGCTTGAAGAATTGTCAAGCTGCCCGGTTCGTTCCGTTGATGGTCCGGAAAACGTCTCCCGGGCAAAACGGTTCGCCGACGCGGGGGCGATCCCGTGCCGGCGAGGCCGGATCACTCCGCGATCAGTGCTTGCCCTTGATCGCGTCGGCGGTGTCGTTCACGGCCTGCTTGGCGTCGCCCTTGAGCTGCTGGCCCTCGCCCTTCACCTCTTGGGCCTTGCCCTCGGCCTGAAGCTTCTCGTTGCCGGTGGCCTTGCCGAGACCCTGCTTGACGTTGCCGGCGGCCTCGTTGGCGAGGCCCTTCACCTTGTCGGCGGTGCTGCTCATGGCGCGTCTCCCGTATCCACGGCCCGTCCCAACGGTGGCGTCGGGCTCGGGGGGACGGACGGCAACGAAAGCCCCCGTGCTCATGTTCCGTCGATTAACATTGCCCCGCGGATCGGAAGGCCCGCTCCGAGGAGCCGTCCGGCCTCTCGTCAGGTCACGGAACTAGGCCACCCGGGTGACCGGCCCGGCCGTGTCATCCTGGGCAATCAAGAGAGCGGCGATCTCGCCGGCGGGCCGCGGCGGGCTGAACAGGAAGCCCTGCACCTCCCGGGCGCCCTCCGCCCGGATGGCGGCGAGCTGCGGCTCGGTCTCGACCCCCTCGACCAGCGTCGTGATGCCGAGGCTGGTCCCGAGACTGACGATGGCCCGGATGATCGCCCCGGCATCGGGGTTGCCGGCGCAATCGCGCACAAAGGAGCGGTCGATCTTGATCTTGTCGAAGGGGAAGCGGCGCAGGTAGCTGATCGAGGAATAGCCGGTGCCGAAATCGTCCATCGAGATCCGGATGCCGAGCTTGCGCAGGGTGTGCAGCGTCTCGAGATTGGTCTCGGTGTCGTCGAGGAGCACGCTCTCGGTGATCTCAAGTTCGAGCCGCGTCGCGTCGAGCCCGCTTGCGGCCAAAGCGGCGACCACCGTCTGCGCGAAGCCGCGATGGCGCAGTTGCAGCGGCGAGACGTTGACCGCGACGCTGATGTCGCCGGGCCAGCCGACGGCGTCGCGGCAGGCCTGCCGCAGCACCCAATCGCCCAGCGGCACGATCAGGCCCGTCTCCTCGGCCAGGGGAATGAACAGGGCCGGGCTGATGAGGCCGCGCTCGGGATGGCGCCAGCGCACCAGCGCCTCCATGCCCTTGATGCGATTGTCGGAGAGATCGACCAGCGGCTGGTAATGCAGCTCGAACCGGTCGCCCTGAAGGGCCTCGCGCAGCTCGCGCTCCAGGGCGAGCCGTTCGCGCGCGACCTCGTCCATCTTCGGCTCGAAGAGACGGAAGGTGCCGCGCCCCTCGGCCTTGGCCTCGTAGAGAGCCATGTCGGCTTCCTTGAGCAGGCGCTCGATATCGCCGCCCGGCGTGCCGGGAACGGCCAGCGCGACGCCGACGCTCATGCCGATCTCGGCGGTGACGCCGTCGAGCCGGTAGGGGGCGCTGACGACCCGGATCAGGCGCTGGGCGAGGGCGGCCGCCCCTTCCGCGTCGTCCACGGCATAGAGCACGGCGAACTCGTCGCCGCCGAGCCTCGCCACCACGTCGCGACCGCGCACCTGCGCCCGCAGACGCGCCGACACCGCCTTGAGCAGACCGTCGCCGACCGCGTGGCCGAAGCTGTCGTTGATCGGCTTGAACCGGTCGAGATCCAGGCACAGCACGGCGAGCCCGCCCATCCCGGCTTCGCGCGCCTCGCGCAGCAGCTCGGCGCCGATCTCGCGCAGGGCCGTGCGATTGGGCAGGTCGGTCAGCCCGTCATGGCGGGCCATGTGGATGATGCGGGCCTCGTTGCGGCGGCGCTCGGTGATGTCCTCGAAGGTCGCCACCCAGCCGCCGCCCGGCATCGGCCGGTGAGTCGCCGCGATCACCCGCCCGTCGGCCAGTTCGCGCAGCAGCGATTTCGGGCCGTCGGCGGCGAGCGACGTGCGCGTGCCCTCGCTGACGGAATCGACCGTCGCCCCGCTCCGGTAGCACCCGAGACGGACCAGGCGTTCGATCACCGCCCGCTGGCTCATGCCGACCTGCAGCGCGTCGGGTTCGAGCCCGAAAATCTCGAGGTAGCGCCGGTTCCAGACCAGCAGCCGCTGCCCGGCATCGAACAGGCACAGGCCCTGGCTCATGTTCTCCAGCGCCGCGTCGAAAAGCCGGTTCTGCTCCGACAGCTCCGCATGAGCCCGGACCAGGGCATCGCGGGTGCGGTGCTGTTCGGTCACGTCGCTGCCGACGCCGCGATAGCCGAGAAATGTGCCCTCCGCGGAATGGCGCGGGCGTCCGCTGATCTCGAACCAGCGGGGGGCGCCGTCAGGGTGGCGGTAGACGTAGGTCAGCTCGCGGAACGGTCGCCGGGCATCGAGCGCCGCACGATAAACCTGCAGCCCCTCGGCCTCCGTCTCCCAGGCCAGATCCGCCCGCGCCGCGCCGACGAGCGCCGCGGCCGGGCGCCCGAAGAACCGCTCGGCCTCGGGCGAAAGGTGGCAGAACCGCCCGCCGACATCGGTTTCCCAAATCCAGTCGGCAGCGATTTGAGCAAAATCTTCGAGGGGCGTCATCGTCATGTCGAAAGGCCCAAGTCGTGACGGCGCTCACCGTGAAGCGTCGTCATGAGGCCGTCGGAGTGAATCCGGGGCAGAACAACTGTGTCGCCATCGAAGGTGACCGATAAGTCTTAATTTTCATCATGCCCAATACATAGGCAATATGCTGAGACATTGATCGAGCAACGAAAACTCTCCTCAGCGGCCTGTCGGCATAGATGTCATCGGAGCCTTCGCGATCCGGCGCCGTTGTCACCGACCCTTGGACGCCCTGCGAGGACCCTGTCGATGGCGGACGGCGACGACCTGTTTCCCGGCTTCGAATCGCTCTGGATCGATGGCCCGTCCGGGCGCTGGTTCGCCCGGGCCGGGGGCCGGGAGGACGCAGCACCGCTCCTGCTGCTGCACGGCTTTCCCCAGAGCCACGCGATGTGGCACCGGCTGGCCCCCGCCCTGGCGCGGACGCACCGGGTGATCGCCCTCGACCTCAAGGGCTACGGCTGGTCGGCCGCCCCCGACTCGGAGGGTGGAGCGGCTTACGCCAAGGCCCAGGTCGGGGCCGAGATCGTCGCGGTGATGGAGCGGCTCGGCCATGTCCGCTTCGGGCTCGCCGGTCATGATCGCGGCGGGCGCGTCGCCTACCGTCTGGCCCTCGACACGCCGGGCCGGGTCGAGCGCCTCGCCCTCCTCGACATCGTGCCGACCTTCGTCCAGTGGGAGCGGATCGAGGCGAATCCGGGGATGAACCCGCACTGGCCGTTCCTGGCGCGAGCCGCGCCGGAGCCGGAGCGCGAGATCGGCCGCGACCCGGACGGCTATTTCGAGGATTTGCTGCGCCAGTGGAGCGCGGCCAAGGATCTCTCGGCCTTCGACCCGCGCGCCCTCCGGCTCTACGCGCAGGCCTGGAACGTTCCCGAGCGTATCCACGCGATGTGCGAGGATTACCGGGCGGGCGGCGCCGAAGGGGCGGACCGCGCCGCCGATCGCGCAGACCTGGCGGCGGGCCGCACCCTGCCGATGCCGGTCCTCCTGCTGGCGAGCCGCGATTACCTCGACCGGGACAAGCCCGAACCGGCCCTCGACGTGTGGCGGAGGAGCTTCGCCCCCAAGGCCGAGGGCGTCTCGATCGCGAGCGGCCATTTCATGGCCGAGGAGACACCGGAAGCGACGCTGGCGGCGCTGGAGGCGTTCTTCGCAAGGTGAGCGAGCGGCTTCAGAACCGCTCCACCCAGGGCCGCACGGCGACCTCGTCGCTCCAGGCGCTGCGATCCTGGCGCAGCAGCGCGAGGTAGGTTTTGGCGATCGCCTCCGGGTCGAGGGTGGCGTCGGGCGCGTCCTCCGGATCGGGGCGGGTTTCGGAGCGGATCGCGCCGTCGACGATGATGTGTGCGACGTGGATGCCCTTCGGCTGCAGCTCGCGGGACAGGCTCTGGGCGAGGCCGCGCAGGGCGAATTTGCCCATGGCGAAGGGGGCGGAGCCCGAGAATCCTTTCACGCTGGCCGAGGCGCCGGTGAACAGGATGGCGCCGTGGCGGTGGGGCAGCATCCGCCGCGCCGCCGCCTGAGCGACGAGAAATCCGCCGGTGGCCGTGACCGAGAGCGACCGGGCCACCGCCGCGGGATCGAGATCGGCGATCCCGCCGCGCAGCCGGGCGCTGGCATTGTAGACCACCACGTCGGGCGAGCCCCCGAGCGCCGGTTCGAGACGGGCGAACAGCGCCTCGACCGCGTTCGGATCGGTGGCGTCGCAGGCATGAAGCGCGGCGCCTGTCTCGGCCGCGAGCCGCCCGAGCTTCTCGACGTTGCGCGCGGCGAGTCCCACCGCGAGCCCTTCCGCGGCGAAGAGCCGGGCCAGGGCCGCGCTCAGGCCCGGTCCGGCGCCGACGATCAGGGCACGCTCATAGGTCGGGACCATGGGACGCCTCCACGTGCGACGGGTCGATCGAAGGGCAGAAACCGGACCGGGGCGGCTTGTTCCGGCCGGGTCGCGGAGCCGAGGGGCGATGCCTCAGGCCGCCCGCTCCTGCACCAGGGCGACGATGTCGTCCCAGCGCGAGAGGAAGGCCGCGACGCAGGCCGGATCGAAATGACGACCGGCTTCCGATTCGATATGGGCGCGGGCCTTCTCCAGCGGCCAGGCCGCCTTGTAGCTGCGGGCCGAGATCAGCGCGTCGAACACGTCGGCGACCGCCACGATCCGCCCTGACAGGGGGATCTCCTCGCCCTTGAGGCCTCGGGGATAGCCGGTCCCGTCCCAGCGCTCGTGATGGGTGAGGGCGACCTCCGCCGCGATCTGGAGCAGGCGCGAGGGACTGTCGTGCAGCATATGGTAGCCGCGCAGGGCGTGCTGGCGCATCTCGGTCCACTCCTCCGGGGTGAGGGGGCCGGCCTTGAGCAGGATATGATCAGGCACGCCGATCTTGCCGATGTCGTGCATGGTCGAGGCCAGCGCGATGTCGTCCGCCTCCACTTGGCTGAGGCCGAGGCCCTCCGCCACCGCGATCACGCCGCCCGCCACGCGGGTGAGGTGGTCGCCCGCCTGATCGTCGCGGAACTCGGCCGCCAGCATCAGGCGGCGAATGATCTCGCGCTCGCGGGCCGAGGTCTCGGCAATGGCGCGGGCGGCGTCGCGGCGCATGGCGAGCGCCCGGCGCTCGCTGTCGGCGCGGGCCTGGGCAAGGGCGATCAGCACGCCGACCCGGTCCTGAAGCTCCCATTCGTCGAAGGGCTTGGCGACCACGTCGCTGGCACCGACCTCGCGGGCAAGGCGGCGCAGGGTCCGGGGGGCTCCCTCCGCGACCAGCAGCACGGGCGTCCGCGCCAGATCCTCGCAGGCGCGCAGGGCGCGGATCAGGGCCGGAGCATCGAAGCGCGCGGGCTCGGCCTCGACCACGATCACGTCGGGGGCCTGCGCGATCAGATCCTCGATCACCCGGGCACCGACCGCCACGATGCCGGTGGCACAGGGCAGTCCGTGCAGCGCCAGAACCAGGGGCGCGGGCGTGCGCGCCGCCACGATGGCGACGAGGGCGCGGCTCTGATCGGGGCCATCGACGTCCGGCGGTTCGGCCCGCCCGGCCGGGGCGGGATCGGACAGGCGGGCCGGAGGCGGCACCGGCTGAACCGGGTGTTCCTCGCCCGCCGGGAGCAGGCGCCGGGATTCGAGCGCCGCGCCGAGCCGGGCGAGAACGCGCTGGACGGGCGCCGGGATCATCGCGTCTCATGCTCCGCGGCGGAGGGACGACGCGGACTTTTGCGGGTCCCGCTCGCCACCTTTCGAACCCGTGCGCTAAATCCCCCCCTCATGAGCGAAGACTTCTCCCTCGACCCTCGGCTGATCGCCGACACCCACGCCGTCGGCGACCTCGCCCTGTGCTCGGTCCTGCTGATGGACGACGCGCGCTTTCCGTGGCTGATCCTCGTGCCGCGCCGGCCTGCCGCGAGCGAGCTGACCGATCTGAGCGACGCGGACGCGGCGACCTTGACCGGGGAGATTCGCTTGACCATCAAGGTGATACAAGCGCTCGCAAAGCCCGACAAGGTGAACGTCGCGGCGCTCGGCAACGTGGTGGCGCAGTTGCACGTCCACGTGATCGCCCGCTTCCGTTCGGACCCCGCCTGGCCCGATCCGGTCTGGGGCCGCGGGGAGCGCAAGCCCTATCCGCCGCATGCCCGCGCCCAGATCCTGGAGCGCGCCGCCCAGCTCTTCGCGGACGCCTGATGGACCGCCGGGCAACGAGCGGGCGCGCGGCCCTCGCCTATGTTCAGAATCGCCTCGTGCGCCATTCGACGGAGGCCGGGGCCGCCCCAGCCCTCGCGGAGGCGGAGGCGGGGGCCGGGCTGGTCCTGATGGTCGGCGAGCAGGTAATCCTGCGCGCCGCCCCTGGTCCGGCGACGGTGCTGCTCGACCCCGGCGAGGGGCGACGGGTCGGCCCCCTCAGCCACGAGGTGTTTCTCGGGCGGTTCGAGGACCGGCCGGTCTTCGCCGCCGCGGCACCGCCGGAGGCCGCCGACCTGTTCGCCGAGCCCGACCACCGGGCGGTCGACCTGCGGGCGCTCGCCAGCGAGGGGCAGGTGGCGCCGGCCGAACTCGGCCTCGCCGCCACGGCGAAATCGCTGCTGGCCTGGCACGCCCGGCACGGCTTCTGCGGCCGTTGCGGCAGCCCGACCGATGTCGGGGCCGGCGGCTTCCGGCGGGAATGCCCGCAATGCGGCCTGCACCATTTCCCCCGCACCGATCCGGTGGCGATCATGCTGGTGCGGCGCGGGGATTCCTGCCTGCTCGGGCGCAGCCCCCACTTCAAGCCGGGGATGTATTCCTGCCTCGCGGGCTTCATCGAGCCCGGCGAGACCATCGAGGACGCGGTGCGCCGCGAAACCGTCGAGGAGACCGGCATCCGGGTCGGCGCCGTCGCCTATCGCGCCTCGCAACCCTGGCCGTTCCCCTCATCGCTGATGATCGGCTGCATCGCCGAGGCCGTCTCCGTAGACATCGCGATCGATCCTGCCGAACTGGAGGACGCGCGCTGGATCACCCGCGACGACGCGGCCCGGATGCTGGCGGGCACGCAGCCCGACGGCCTCAGCCTGCCGCCGGCCACGGCCATCGCCCACCTGCTCGTGCGCGACTGGGTGGAAGGCCGGATCTGAGCGTCGGTCGACCAGCGCCCCGGCCCGGCGACACTCGTTGCAAAAATCAAGAAAAAGCGGGGAATAAACGTACATCTCGAACGTGCGCTGACGCTCCAAGTGAGCATTGAACAGCACACCCTCAGTCGTTTTTGAGAGACGACCACCGAAGCCCATAAAAATCTTGATGAAAAAACCGATTCCGGCCCCTCCGGCCCTCTTCTTCCTTAGAGCGTGTTGACATAGCGTCGCCGTGCACCACGAGCGGTGTCAAAAAAACAAGTTCAAGACCTGGAGGAACGCCGGATGGCGACAGCAGCCGCAATACCGCGGACGGACGCGGACGTCAGACCGATGACCGGAAACGAGAAGAAGGTCATTCTGGCCTCCTCCCTCGGCACGGTCTTCGAGTGGTACGACTTCTATCTCTACGGCTCCCTGGCCGCGATCATCGGCGCCCAGTTCTTCTCGGCCTATCCGGAAGCGACCCGCAACGTATTCGCGCTCCTCGCCTTCGCGGCGGGCTTCCTGGTCCGTCCGTTCGGCGCGCTGGTGTTCGGCCGGCTCGGCGATCTGGTCGGGCGTAAATACACCTTCCTCGTCACCATCCTGATCATGGGCATCTCGACCTTCTGCGTCGGCCTGCTGCCCTCCTACACCACCCTCAACGCCTACGGCGTCGGCTGGATCGCCCCGGTGACGCTGCTGGCGCTGCGCATGCTTCAGGGCCTCGCCCTCGGCGGCGAGTATGGCGGCGCGGCGGTCTACGTGGCCGAGCACGCGCCGAAGGGCCGGCGCGGCTTCTACACCGCCTTCATCCAGACGACGGCGACGCTCGGCCTGCTGCTGTCGCTGATGGTGATTCTATTCACGCAGATCTACGTCAACGCCAACTACGCCCCCGTCCCGGTCACCGCCGCCGACGGCAGCGCCTCGACCATCACGCCATTCGCCGCCTGGGGCTGGCGCATCCCGTTCCTGGTCTCGATCGTGCTGCTCGGCATCTCGGTCTGGATCCGGATGCAGATGCAGGAGAGCCCCGCCTTCAAGAAGATGAAGGAGGAGGGCACCGGCTCCAAGGCGCCGCTTTCCGAGGCCTTCGGCCAGTGGAAGAACGCCCGCTGGGCCCTGCTGGCCCTGCTCGGCCTCACCGCCGGCCAGGCGGTGGTCTGGTACACCGGTCAGTTCTACGCCCTGTTCTTCCTGCAATCGATCCTGAAGGTCGACCAGTTCACGGCCAACGTCCTCATCGCGTGGTCGCTGATCCTGGCCACCGGCGGGTTCCTGTTCTTCGGCTCGCTCTCGGACAAGATCGGCCGCAAGCCGATCATCCTGGGCGGCTGCGTGCTGGCGGCGCTGACCTTCTTCCCGCTGTTCAAGGCGCTGACCGCAGCGGCCAACCCGGCCCTGCACGCGGCCCAGCAGAACACGCAGGTCGTCGTGAAGGCCGACCCGGCGGATTGCTCGTTCCAGTTCAATCCGGTCGGCACGGCCAAGTTCACCAACTCGTGCGACATCGCCAAGGCGCTGCTCGCCCGCGGCGCGGTGAACTACACCACGGAGAACCAGCCGGCCGGCACCAAGGCGACCGTGAACGTCGCCGGCAAGGAGTTCGCCGCCTCCGACCCGACCTTCGCCAAGGATGTCGGCGCGGCGCTCACCGCGGCGGGCTACCCGGCCGCGACCGATCCGGGCATCGTCAAGATCGCGATCGATCCCAAGGACGGCCTGTCGAACTTCGCCAAGGTGGTCGACATCTTCTCCGCGCAGAAGCTGACGATCATCGCCATCCTGACGATCCTCGTCCTCTACGTGACGATGGTCTACGGGCCGATCGCGGCGGCGCTGGTGGAGCTGTTCCCCACCCGCATCCGCTACACCTCGATGTCGCTGCCCTACCATATCGGCAACGGCTGGTTCGGCGGCCTGCTGCCGGCGACTGCCTTCGCCATGGTGGCCCAGACTGGCGACATCTATTTCGGCCTCTGGTACCCGATCGTCATCGCGCTGATGACCGCCGTCATCGGCCTGCTCTTCGTCCCCGAGACCAAGGACCGGGACATCTTCGCCGACGATTGATCGTCGCCGGCACAGCGAGAAGAGAGGAGGGGCTCCGCCGCGAGGCGGAGCCCTTTTCCGTTCGGACGCGTTCGGCTGTTCGCGGGCCCCGGCTTGGCTTATGGCCGGGGGCGGCGGCAGGCCCCATGACGGCCCGGCGCGCCTCGGCACGATTCTGGGTAAGGCACGGAGCGGCGGGCAGACAGTGGAAGAGGCCCTCACCCGTTGGCTCGTCTATCCCGGCGTGCTGCGCGCGGACCTGCTGACGGCGGCGGGCGTCCTGATCTCACTCGGCGTCAGCCTCCACATCCTGATGCGTAAGCGCGTCGTCGGCTCGGCGATCGGCTGGACCGGGCTGGTGTGGCTCTCGCCGGTCTTCGGCACCGCGCTCTACCTCACCTTCGGCCTCAACCGGGTCGAACGCCGGGCGCGCAAGCTCAAGCGGCGGCCCTCCCAGCAATATGACGAGACGCCCCAGGCGCCCGCTTCCGTGCCGGAGGCCTACGCGCCCCTCGACCGGGCGGTGCGGGCGATCACGAACCTGCCGACGGTCGCCGGCACCGACATCACCGTCTACCGCAACGGCGACGAGGCCTATCCGGCGATGCTGGAGGCGATCGCGGGGGCGCGAAGCAGCGTCGCCCTGTCGAGCTACATCTTCCTCGACGACGAGATCGGACAGACCTTCATCGCGGCGCTGAAGCAGGCGATGGACCGCGGCTGCCAAGTTCGCGTCATCCTCGACGGCATCGGCAGCGGTTACTTCTACCCGGCGGCCTGGCGTCGGCTCCGGCGCTTGGGTGTGCCGGCAGGGCTGTTCATGCACTCGGTGCTGCCCTGGCGGATGCCGTTCCTGAATCTGCGCACCCACAAGAAGCTGCTGATCCTCGACGGGCGCGTGGCCTTCACCGGCGGCGTCAACATTTCCGACGGCAACCGCGTCGCGCGCAAACCCAAATTCCCGATCCGCGACACCCATTTCCGGATCGAGGGGCCGGTGGTCGAGCAGCTCACCCAGGCCTTCCTCGTCGATTGGGCCTTCGTCGCCGGGGAGGAGTTGGAGGGCGAGGCGTGGATGCCACGCCTCTCGCCTGCGGGACATCTCACCGCCCGCGTCGTCACCTCGGGGCCCGACGCCGACATCGAGAAGATCGCCACCGTGGTCCTGCAGGCGATTGCCTGCGCCCGGACCTCGATCCGACTGACGACCCCCTATTTCCTGCCGAACGACCTGATCGTCAGCGCGCTCTGCCTCGCGGCGGCCCGCGGCATCGCCGTCGACGTGGTGATCCCGCGCCGGAGCGACCACCGCATCGTCGATTGGGCGACGCGGGCCCATATCGATCCGCTGCTGGAGAACGGCGTCCGGGTCTGGCTCGACGAACCGCCCTTCGACCATTCGAAGGCGCTCTCGATCGACGGCGAATGGTGCTTCATCGGCAGCGCGAACTGGGATTCCCGCAGTTTCCGCCTGAATTTCGAACTCAATGTCGAGGTCTACGATCCGGGACTGGCCCGCCGGCTCGACGCGTTCATCCTGGACAAGTGCGAGACGCCGCTGACCCGGGCCGACCTCGACGCCCGCCCGCATCTCGTGCGCCTGCGCGACGCAGCCGTGCGACTGCTTCTGCCATACCTCTGAACCGCCCGCCGTCCATGCCCCCCTCCGGCGCGGGCGAGAGCCGCACCGCGATCGGATGATGGTCGGACAAGCCGCGCGGCAGAACCGTGCGCTCGTGGCAGACGAGGCCGCGCACGAGGCAGCGATCGAGACGCAACGGCAGCACGTCGACCATGGCGTGGGTCGCCCGCCGCGGGCCGACATCGCGGAAGCCGGGCAAGAGGGCGGGGCCGACGATGTTGTAGTCGCCGAGCACCGCCGCCCGCGCCGGCAGGTGACTCTCGATGCGCCGGAGCTGGCGGCGGTTGAGCACCTGCCCGTGCGAGAGATGGACGTTGCCGACGCCGAAGCCGCCCCAGTCGAGCACTTGGCAGACCCGATCGATCAAGACGCCCGGCGGCAGGGGAACGATCGCGGGCGGACGCTCCCACGGCGTCGGGCTCCACATCGCCAGCCCGTGAATGCGCCCCGGCAGTTGCGCCCAGGCATAGACCCCACCGACCCGTTCCGGCAGGGCGCCGATCTCGCGGGTCGCCTCCTGCATCAGCAGGAGGTCGGGCTGCTCCCGCTCGATCAACTCCACGAGGCAATCCACCGCCGCGCCGGTCCGGCGCAGCAGGTTCCAGCTCACGATCTTCTTCGCGTTCGGGCCGGGCTCGGGGAGGGGAGGGCGTCGCAGCAGCATGGGGTCCGTTCGCGAAGACTCGTGGCGGCCCGGAGCGCGTTTCGATGCGGCGGGCGCCGCTTCGTCGCCGGAATGCGCGTCAAAACGAGGGCCTCGGAATAAGCCCCAAATCGGCCCGATGAGATGGGGCGCGGCGAGGCTCCCTTCCGGGCCGTTCGAACGGACAAGAGATCCGTCCGGCCACCGAAGGTGTCCGGACGTCGGCGATTCGGCGCGTGCCCGATAACCTGCGGGGCGAGAGCATCGTGCCGGATCCTCTTCCCTTGCGATGCTCTCAGCCCTGGCGCCGCAACGACGCCTTCCTCAGGCCGGCATCCCTCCTCGTGGCGATGCTTCGAGCCGCGCGCATCTCCGGCCGATCAGCACGAGAGGCGCCGGCCTTCACGACGACCGAACACTTGGTAATGCACGATGCCGGATTCCATCGTGCCCCGACGGACGGCGCGACGGACGTCCGGATTGCAGCGCAGGTACTCGCGCTCATCGAAACCGTAAGCGCGGTCATAGCCACGATCGTAGCCGCGATCATAATTGCGATCGTACCCCCGGTCATAGCCCCGATCGTAGCCGCGGTCGTAGCCACGACCCTCATATCCATAGTCACGGCCGCCATAGGGTTGAGCCGAGACTGAGGCGATGGTGCCAAGCATGGTCAGGCCGACGGCCGCCACTGCAAACACTGCCTTCATGACGGGTATTCTCCTCGTTAGGAGCTAGGAACGCGACGGAAGGATTTTGGTTCGGCTCCGTCGCGGCACGGCCAAGCATGATCCCCAGAATTCTCGTCAGGTCGAGGGGGTCACGCGCACGGCCCGCGCGACCCTGCCGGATGCGGGCGCCCCCGATCGATCCGCGAAGCGCGCTAGAGCGTGCTGCATTTCTACGGAAACAGCGGCACGCTCTATCTCATTGTGGTCGCACGATGATTCCGGAAAACCGGATTCCACTTTTCCGCATCGTGCTCTAGCGCCCCTTGCGGGCGAGGAAGGCACCGATGCCCTCCTCCGCCGCCCGGGCCAGCATGTTCTCCGCCATCACCCGGCCGGCATGAGCGTAGGCGTCGGCGAGCGGCATCTCGATCTGCGCGTAGAAGGCGCGCTTGCCCACCCGCACGGTGTCGGGGCTGCGGGCCGCGATCCCCCTCGCCAGATCCTGCGCGGTGGACAGGGCCGAGCCGGGCTCGGCGACGTGGCTCACCAAGCCGAGGGTGCGCGCGTCCTCGGCCTCGATCATCTCGGCGGTCAGCAGCATCCGCATCGCCGCCTTGCGCGACAGGTTGCGCGAGAGCGCCACCATCGGGGTCGAGCAGAACAGACCGATCTGCACGCCGGGCGTGGCGAAGCGCGCCTGCCCGCCCGCCACCGCAAGGTCGCAGGCGGCCACGAGTTGGCAGCCGGCGGCGGTGGCCACGCCCTCCACCGCCGCGATCACCGGCTGGGGCAGGGCGGGGATCGCCATCATCACCGCCGAGCACAGATCGAACAGCTCCGCGAACTTGCCCGCCCCGCGGTCGGCCTCGCCGCGATAGCCGGTCATCTCCTTGAGGTCGTGCCCGGCACAGAAAGCCGGCCCCGACGCCGCCAGCACCACGGCGCGCACGGATTCGTCCTCCGCCAGCGCCGCGAAGGCGTCGCGCAGGGCCTCCAGCAGGGCGAAGGACAGCGCGTTGCGGGCCGACGGCCGGTTGAGCGTCAGCGTCGCGACGCCGTCCCTGTCCTCGCGCAGAAGAAGAGGGACCGCGGCGGGTTCGATCATGGGCGTCTCCTCGCATTCCTTAGGGGCCGGATCACCCAACGCCGCAATCGGCCGCACTGGCGCAATGCGCGTCGAAGCTGCGGGCAAGTTCCGCGAGGCTGATCCGGCCGAGCCGGGCGATCAGCAGCGCCTCGGCCTCGGCCAAGGCCTCCTCGATCGCCGCATTGACGACCTTCTCGACCGCACAATCGGGATGCGGACGATCGTTCCCGATCGCGAAGATGCGTGGTCCGCCGACGGCGCGGTGGATATCGAGGAGCGACACCGTGCCGAGGTCGGCCGCGATCGCCCAGCCACCGCCATGGCCCTTGTCGGAGCGCACATATCCCGCCTCGCGGAGGCCTGCCATGGTGCGCCGGACCACGACGGGATTGGTGCCCAGCATCGCCGCGATCGCCTCCGACGTCATCGGCCCTTCGTGCCGCGCCATGTGAAGCAGCACGTGGAGCATCCGGGAAAGGCGGCTGTCGCTTCGCACACCGCGATCCTTCGCAGGACGGCTACGATCGGCAAGTGGCGGCCATCACGATACTCTAGATGTTACGTGATTGGAGGATCGGCGATGCGCGATTTCGAGGATCCGGGCCGGTGGGATGCGGCGGCCCGCCATTACGCCACGACGGCCCATCCCTTCACGGCGCTCTACGCCGAGGCGGCCCTGAAGCGGGTGCCCCTGGGCCCAGCGGATCGGGTCCTCGACGTGGCGGCCGGCACCGGCGCCCTGGCCCTGGCGGCGGCGCGGACGGGGGCGCAGGTGCTGGCGATCGATTTCTCGCCCGGCATGGTCGCCCGGATCGCCGAGGCCGGGCTCCCCAATGTCGAGGCCCGCGTGATGGACGGTCAGGCGTTGGGCCTGCCCGACGGGAGCGTCGATGGCGGCTTCGACGCGGTCTTCTCGATTTTCGGCGTGATCATGTTCCCGGACTGGCGCCGGGGGCTGGCCGAGATGGCGCGGGTGACCCGGCCCGGCGGTTACGGCGTGGTCGCCACCTGGCAGCGCGGTGGCGCGGCGACGTTCCTGCTGCTGAGCGAGGTGCGCCGGCGTCTGTTTCCCGGGATCGAGGGGATGGCGATGCCCGACGGCGTGATCGGCCTGAGCGATCCGGAGGCCTTCGCCGATGCGCTCGTCGAAGCGGGCTACCGCGATCCGCGCATCGAGGTGGTCACGTACGATTACGCGCTCGAGGTCGCCGCCCTCGCCGACCCCGAGGCCTTGTTCGGGATGTCGCCGGACTGGGCGCGCCTGACCGAAGTGCAGCGCGCGGCCGTCATCGGCGAGATCCGCCGGATGGCGGAGGGGCGCCCGGTCCGCCCGGTCCCCTCGACCGCCCTGATCGGCGTGGCGCGGCGCTGAGGGCCGGCCGCCCCCGCCCGATCAGGCAACGGGCGGGATGCGCGCGATGACCTTGATCTCGAAGTCGAAGCCCGCGAGCCACGTGACTCCGACGGCGGTCCAGTTGGGATAAGGTGGGGTGCCGATCACGGTGTCGCGCACGGTCATCATGGTCTCGAACTGCGTCTCCGGATCGGTGTGGAAGGTGGTCACGTCCACCACATCGTCGAAGCTGCAGCCGGCCGCCGTCAGCACCGCGTCGAGCCGCTCGAAGGCACGCCGCACCTGGGTCGCGTAATCCGGCTCCGGCGAGCCGTCCTCGCGGCTGCCGACTTGGCCGGAGACGAACAGCAGGTCGCCGGAGCGGATCGCGGCGGAGTAGCGGTGCTGGTCGTAGAGCGCCTGTCGGCCGGGCGGAACGATCGCGTCGCGCTTCGCCATGATCTTGTTTCCTCCGTTGCGCACCGGGGTCTCTTCCCCGACGCCGAATCGCGTTTCATATACGCGCCGTATGCCGCGAGATTGGCGACATACGGCGCGTATGTCAATTCGCATACGCGATGTATGCGAATATTCGAGGATGACGATGACGGTTGGACAGCGCGCGCGCATGATGAAGGAGACGCGGGCCAAGCTTCTCCGGGCGGCGCGGGCAGCCTTCGCCGAGAAGGGCTACGCGGCGGCATCGATGGACGAGCTGACCGCCGCGGCCGGGCTGACGCGCGGGGCGCTCTATCACAATTTCGGCGACAAGAAGGGCCTGCTGCGCGCGGTGATCGCGCAGCTCGATGCCGAGATGGTAGCCAAGGCACGGGCCGCGCGCGACCGGGCGGCGACGCCCTGGCTCGGCTTCCTGGAGGAATGCGTCGCCTATATCGAGTTGGCGCTGGAGCCCGAGATCCAGCGGATCATGCTGCTGGACGGACCGGCGGTGCTCGGCGACCCCTCGCAATGGCCGGAGCAGACCGCCTGCCTGCGCACCACGACGGAGACGATCCAGACCCTCATCGAGTCAGGCCTGCTGCGGCCGGTCGATGCCGAGGCCGCGGCCCGGCTGATCAACGGCGCGGCTCTCGACGCCGCCCTCTGGGTCGCCGCGGCGGACGAGCCCCGCGCCGTCCTGCCCAGGGCCGTCGACGCCTTCCGCTGCCTCTCTTCCGGTCTGCTCAAGACCGACGGATAGGGTGAACGACGCCACCCTTTTGCACCGCACCGCGCTCTGCCCTACCTCTTGGCACGGCGGCGCCCGGCGGCGCCGGTCAAGACAGGAGACCGCGCGAAGGTGACGACCGAAACGGACCGCCCGACCACCCGCACACCGGACCACGCCATCGATCCGCTCTTCGTCGAGCGCTGGTCGCCCCGGGCCTTCACCGGCGAGGCGGTGCCGGAGACCGATCTGATGCGGATGTTCGAGGCGGCGCGCTGGTCGCCCTCCTCGTACAATTCGCAGCCCTGGCGCTTCGTCTACGCCCTGCGCGACACGCCCGATTGGGCAGTTTTCCTCGACCTGCTGGTGCCGGGCAACCGCAAATGGGCGGTGGACACCGGGGCGCTGGTCTTCCTCGTTTCCAACAGCCGGATGAAGGTCGGCGACGAGTTGAAGCCCTCCGCGAGCCATTCGCTCGACGCGGGCGCGGCCTCGCTCGCCTTCGCGCTGCAGGCCAACCGCCTGGGCTGGCATGTCCACGGCATGGGCGGGTTCGACCGGGACCGGGCGCCCGGCGTTCTGAACGTGCCCGAGCATCACCGGATCGAGGCCGCCTACGGGGTCGGCCGCGCGGTGCCCTGGGCCGAATTGAGCGAGGAGCAGCGGGAGAAGGAGCGCCCCAACAGCCGCCGTCCGATCACCGATTTCGTCCATGCCGGCGGCTTTCCGAAGCCGGGGGCGTAAGCCGAAGGTACGGATTGCGGCGGGCCGGCTCGCGCAGCGAAGAGACGGCCCGCTTCGGATGAACGGGAAGGCGCGGGGTCCGGCGACGCGGGCGCCCCGCCGGGATCGAGGAATATCGCGGTGCTGAAGCCGGCCGCCACCTACGAGGCGCTGACCGAGAATTTCCGCTGGGAGATCCCCGAGCGCTTCAACATCGCCGGCGACGTCTGCGATCGCTGGGCCCTGACGGAGCCGGAACGCCCGGCCATCCTCGAAGTCGGCCCCGACGGTACGGTCGCGACGGTCACGCAGGGAGATCTGCGCGCCCGCTCCCTCGCCCTCGCCGCCGGCTTGGCCGCCCGCGGTGTCGGGGTGGGCGACCGCATCGCCGTGCTGCTTCCGCAATCGGCGCAGGTGGTGGTGGCGCATCTGGCGGCCTACCGCCTCGGCGCGGTGGCGCTGCCGCTTGCCGGCCTGTTCGGTGCCGAGGCCCTGCGCTACCGCCTCGGCGATGCCGGGGCGCGGGCGATCGTCACCGACGCCGCCGGCTTCGCCAAGATCGCGCCCCTGCGTGCCGCCCTGCCGGACCTCGCCCTGGTCATCCGCGTCGACGGTCCCGCCGATGGCGCCGAGAGCCTCGCCGAGATCGAAGCGGCGGGAAACCCGGACAGGTTCGAGACGCGGGCCACCGGGCCGGACGACCCGGCCCTGATGATCTACACCTCCGGCACGACCGGCCTCGCCAAGGGGGCGCTGCACGGACATCGGGTGCTGCTCGGCCACATGCCGGGCTTCCTGATGATGCACGATTTCCCCGGGCCCGGGGACGGCCCGATCTGGACGCCCTCCGATTGGGCCTGGGCCGGGGGCCTACTCAACGTGGTGATGCCGAGCCTGAGCCTCGGGATGCCGGTGGTGGCACGCGCCGTCACCCGGTTCGAGCCGGAGGCCGCGTTCCGGCTCATGGCCGATCTGAGGGTCAGCCACGCCTTCCTGGCCCCGACCGCCCTGCGGATGCTCCGCGCCGTGGCGGCCCCCCGCACGCGCTTCGACCTCTCGGCCCTGCGCAACGTCGCCTCGGCGGGCGAGGCCCTCGGGCCGGAGACCTTCGCCTGGGCGCAGGAGGCGCTCGGCTTGACCATCGGAGAGGCCTACGGGCAGACGGAGTGCAACCTCGTCCTCGCCGCCTGCCGCAGGGCGGGCATCGCGCGCCCCGGCTCGACCGGGCGGCCGGTGCCGGGCCATCGCGTCGCGGTCCTGCGGGCGGACGGGAGCGAGGCAGGTATCGACGAACCCGGCGAGATCGCCGTGAGGGCTCCCGATCCGGTGCTGTTCCTCGGCTACTGGAATCAGCCCGAGGCGACGGCCCGGAAATTCCGCGACGGCTGGTGGCTCACCGGCGACACGGCCCGGCGGGACGCGGATGGCTATGTCCATTTCGTCGGCCGCGAGGACGATCTCATCACCTCGGCGGCCTATCGCATCGGCCCGACCGAGATCGAGGATTGCCTCCTGCGCCACCCGGCAG
Source organism: Methylorubrum suomiense (assembly GCF_022179765.1). Classification (GTDB taxonomy): domain Bacteria; phylum Pseudomonadota; class Alphaproteobacteria; order Rhizobiales; family Beijerinckiaceae; genus Methylobacterium; species Methylobacterium suomiense. The sequence goes on from NZ_BPRE01000006.1 coordinate 256,247, forward strand.
TGGCGCTCGCCGCCGCAATCGGCGTGCCCGATCCGCTGCGCACCGAGATCGTGAAGGCCTTCGTCGTTCCCCGCGACGGGGTCGTCCCCTCCGAAGCTTTGGCGAGCGACATCCTGGCCTTCGCCAAGCGCCATCTCTCGGGCCACGAAGTGCCCCGCAGCCTGGAATTCCGCGACAGCTTACCGATGACGACGACGGGCAAGATCATTCGCCGGGCCCTGCGCAACGATCCGGCTTGACCCGCGCTTGCCGTCGAGAGCGGCGCGCCGACCCTTCGCCCTGGATCGGCCCGGTGCCTCGCGGCCGACCGCGACCGGGGCCGGAGGGGGCGGGCCGACCGAGCGCTCGATAGCCGCGATGCCCGCGTGAGAACCTCGAACCCGCCGCAGCGCGGTGCCTCATCCGGCATCGAGAAAGAAGCGCTCGCGACGCTGGCGCTCGCTCCAATGACTGTCCGGCAACCGGTAAGAATCATGGGCGTACAGAGTGAAACCGGAATCGCCGTTGTTTTTCATGAAATGGACGGCGACCCGATTCTGGAGTTCGGCCTTGATCTGCGGTCGAGGCGGCCTGTGCTCGAAGAAGGCGCTGACGATGAGTGCCGTGCCGGTCACGTGAAACAAGTCATATGGCACGTAATCGTCCGTCACAGCTTCCTTCTTCTTGTGCTCGAGCACATTGTGGATCAATTGATCGATGATCCCGTCGAGCTCGCGGGCGCCGCGCCGGGCTGCCATGACCGTGTTCATCAGATCGAAATCCGTCTCCGTCTTCATGGCCCAGCCCTTGCCGAAGACGATGATGTCGCGATGATCGAGGTCTCGCATCGTCTCCACGAGCTGCTGCGGTGCCGCCGGTCCGACATGCGCATCCACGTAGAGTCCGCCATGGGCCCGCAGCAGGAAAATCCGCGCGATGTCCGATTTGGCCGAGGGCAGACGAATCGACGTGAAGACGGGAACGAAGTCTTCGGGCAGGAGCGGAATGACGTCCCGATCGGTGAAGACTTTGAACTTCGGATAGAGAGCTCTCCAGGCCTGGGCCCCAGGAGGCTCCGCGAGGTCCTGGCTGGTCCAGTACATGAAGATTGCGGCCTCCTCGACGAAGGCTCTGAGCGGCCCCTCGAACTGATCGATCGGGAAGCGCGGAGCCGGCGGGGGCAAGGCCGGATCCTTCCGCCAGCCCGTCCGCCCCGCCGACAATCCAATCTCCAGAAAATGCGTCAGCGGGTCGGACCCGCTGTCCCGGGCATCAGGATTGGCGGCGAGATAGCCGTTGCTGCTGAACCCGGCGCTCGGATCGCGGCCTTCCCTCCAGCCGAACAGGCGATAATGCTGCAGCGGCGGTCCGGGGAACCGCTCCACATCGGGATAGGCCCGCAGATAATAGGCCTCGTCGAAGCCCGGCATGCGGTGCGGTTCCGGCGCGGGGCGTCGCTTCCGGAAGAGGCGCGGCAATCTCATGAGCGACGTCCTCACAAGGTTTTCGGCGAAGCGAGGGCCGCCGCGCCACGAGTACCGCCGGAACTGGGCCGAGGGCGCGGCCCGGCCCGAGGCGGGCGGGTTACGGCTCTAGGGCCTGAGCGCGACCCGCACCAGCCGGCCGATCGTGACGGCTGTCCCGAACCGCGATGCCGGCAAAACGCATAAAGACATCTTTATGTCTTGATTGCTCCCTAGCCAGAGCCCTGCTACAGGAACGGCCGACCCGGCCGGGTTCGCAGACCGGCCGAAGCGCCGGGTCGCCGCACGCCGCAGGCGCGTCGACCGAGACTGAAGAGGGACACCATATGGCCGCTGCCAACGATTACATCGTCCGCGACATCGGGCTGGCCGATTACGGCCGCAAGGAAATCTCGATCGCCGAGACCGAGATGCCGGGCCTGATGGCGACCCGCGCCGAATACGGCGCAAGCCAGCCGCTCAAGGGCGCGAAGATCGCCGGCTCGCTGCACATGACGATCCAGACCGCGGTGCTGATCGAGACGCTCAAGGCTCTCGGCGCCGACATCCGCTGGGTGTCCTGCAACATCTACTCGACCCAGGACCACGCCGCCGCCGCCATCGCCGCCGCCGGCATCCCGGTCTTCGCCGTGAAGGGCGAGACCCTGACCGAGTACTGGGACTACACCTCGAAGCTGTTCGACTGGCATGACGGCGGCATGCCGAACATGATCCTCGACGACGGCGGCGACGCCACGATGTTCGTCCATCTCGGCCTGCGCGCCGAGAACGGCGACACCGCCTTCCTCGACAAGCCGGAGTCGGAGGAGGAGGAGATCTTCTTCGCGCTCCTCAAGAAGAAGCTCGCCGAGAAGCCGAAGGGCTGGTTCGCGGGTCTCGCCGATTCGATCAAGGGTGTCTCCGAGGAGACCACCACCGGCGTGCACCGCCTCTACAACCTCGCCAAGGAGGGCAAGCTGCTCTTCCCGGCGATCAACGTGAACGACTCGGTCACCAAGTCGAAGTTCGACAACCTCTACGGCTGCAAGGAGTCGCTCGTCGACGGCATCCGCCGCGGCACCGACGTGATGATGGCCGGCAAGGTCGCCATGGTCGCCGGCTTCGGCGATGTCGGCAAGGGTTCGGCCGCCTCGCTCCGCAATGCCGGCTGCCGCGTGATGGTCTCGGAGATCGACCCGATCTGCGCGCTCCAGGCCGCGATGGAGGGCTACGAGGTCGTCACCATGGAAGACGCCGCGCCCCGCGCCGACATCTTCGTGACGGCCACCGGCAACAAGGACATCATCACGATCGAGCACATGCGCGCCATGAAGGACCGCGCGATCGTGTGCAACATCGGCCACTTCGACAACGAGATCCAGGTCGCCGGCCTGAAGAACCTCAAGTGGCAGAACATCAAGCCGCAGGTGGACGAGATCGAGTTCGCCGACGGCCATCGCATCATCCTCCTGTCGGAGGGTCGTCTGGTGAATCTCGGCAACGCCACCGGCCACCCGTCCTTCGTGATGTCGGCCTCCTTCACCAACCAGACGCTCGCCCAGATCGAGCTCTGGACGAACCCGGGCAAGTACGAGAAGCAGGTCTACACGCTGCCCAAGACCCTCGACGAGAAGGTCGCGGCCCTGCACCTGGAAAAGATCGGCGTGAAGCTCTCCAAGCTCCGCCCCGATCAGGCCGCCTATATCGGCGTCTCCGAGACCGGCCCGTTCAAGCCCGAGCATTACCGCTACTGATCGGGGCGTCGCCGGCCTAGTGCCGGCGCTTCATCGCTGCGATCCTGGGAGCTCGGCCGCTTGGCCGGGCTCTCTTCGTTTGGCCCGAATCGTTCCGCGCCCTGGGTTCGGCGTGCAGGCAGGGGCCAGCGCTCGGAACAGGCGGCGCCCACCGCCGTCCGGATGGTCGGGCGCGCCCCGCCGGGGTCCGAACGTGAACCGGGGCGCCGCGCGACGCGGGATATCGACGCTGAGGCCCAAGCTAGGATTGAAGCCGGGATTGAAGCCGGGACCGACGCGGCACTGTGTCTTTTCTGCGCCCCGCGTCATCCGAATGCGACCCGGTCGCCCTCCGAACCACAAAGGCGCTTTCAGCCGGAATCCCGCCCGCGTTAGGATGGGGTGATTGGTACGGAGCGGATGCCCGACGCCCCAGTTGCAGGACCGGGCGTGTCGGGAATCCTTTGCCCGGACGGCGGCGCTTGCCTGCTGTCCGGCCGGGTGTTCGAAGGGCTTGAGGATGGGTCTGGAACGGGCGGCGCGCGCCCTCGCGCGTGTCGGCGTCCTCGTGATCGCGGCGCCGCTTGCGGCGGCCGCGGAGGGCGCTCCGTCCGGTGGCGCGGGGTCGATGCTGGGGCCGATGCACACGCACAACGTCGCCGGCCTCGCCGTGCTGATCGGGCTGACCGTCTTCGCGACGATCCTCTCCCTGCTGCACATGCGCGAGCGCGCCCGCTGGATGCGCCGCGAGCGCGCGTTGCAGGACGCGCTGGCCGGCCTCAGCGGCGCCCATGACCGGGCCGAGATGCTGCTCCATTCCGAGCGGCAGGTGCTCGTCACCTGGACCGGGCGCGGCGAGCCGGCGGTGGAGGGCGATGCCGGCTTCGCCCAGGATCTCAGGGCAGCGGAGCTGCGGGCGGGCGATCTCCGCGCCGCCGACCTGCGCGGCACCCAGAACGGGACCCGGCGGCTCCTCGCCTTCGGCACTTGGCTCGCGGCCCAGGACGCGCATCTCCTCGACGGCGCCGTGGCCGCCCTGCGCGAGCGCGGCACCGGCTTCCGGATGAACCTGCGCAGCCTCGCCGGCCGCTATATCGAGGCGCAGGGGGGAGCGGTCGGCGGACGCGCCCTGCTGCGACTGCGCGAGACCACGGAAGAGCGGCGCGAGCTGATCGAGCTGCGCGGCACGCTCGACGAGACCAAAAGCGGCCTCGCGGCGCTCGCCGGGCTTCTCGACGCCATCCCGCAGCCGATCTGGCACCGCGCCCCGGACGGGCGCCTGGACTTCGCCAACGCCGCCTACGCCGCCGCCGTGGAGGCCCCGGGCCGCGAGGCGGTACTGGAGGGTGGGCTGGAATTGCTCGACCGCGCCGCCCGCGAGCAGATCGCCCGCCGGCCGGTCGGCGCCGCAGCCCGGGCACCGGCGCAGCCCCTGCGCCTGTCCGCCGTGGTCGCGGGCGCCCGGCGCATCCTCGATGTCTGCGAGACCGCGACCGAGACGGGACGCGTCGGCATCGCCGTCGACGTCTCGGAACTCGAGAGCGTGCGCGCCGATCTGCAGCGGCAGATGGATGCCAATGTCCGCACCCTCGACCAATTGCCGACCGCCGTCGCGATGTTCGACGCGCGCCAGCGCCTGATCTTCCACAACGCCGCCTACCAGCGGCTCTGGGGCCTCGATCCGGCCTTCCTCGACGCCAAGCCCCTCGACGGCGAGATCCTCGACCGGCTGCGCGCTGCCCGCAAACTGCCGGAACAGGCCGATTTCCGCTCGTGGAAGACCGAGGTGCTGGCCGCCTACCGGGCCGTGGAGGCCACCGACACGCCCTGGTACCTCCCCGACGGGCGGACGCTGCGCGTCCTGGCCGATCCCAATCCCCAGGGCGGCCTGACCTATCTGTATCAGGACGTCTCCGAGAGCATGAAGCTCGCCTCGCGCTACGACGCGCTGATGAAGGAGCAGGCCGAGACCTTGGAGGCCCTGAAGGAGCCGGTGGCGGTGTTCGCCGCCGACGGACGCCTCACGGTGGCCAACCGCGCCTTCTCGGTGACGTGGCGGGTCGATCCGGCGACGCTCGCGGGCAAGCCGCATGTCGATGCCGTCATCGCCGCCTGCCGGGCGCTCACCCCGGATCAGGGGCCCTGGGCCGGCATCCGCCAGGCGATCACGGGCCTGTCGGAGACCCGCAGCGGACATTCCTGCCGCCTCGACATGAGCGACGGCACGGTTCTCGATTGCTCGGCCCAGCCGCTGCCGCTCGGCGCGACGCTGCTCACCTTCATCGACGTGACCGCGAGCGCGAATGTCGAGCGGGCGCTCACCGAGAAGAACGATGCCCTGGAGCGCGCCTCGCAGCTGCGCGACACCTTCGTGCACCACGTCTCCTACGAGCTGCGCTCGCCGCTCACCAACATCATCGGCTTCACCCAGCTTCTCGGCGACGAGACGGTCGGGGCTCTGAACGAGCGCCAGCGCGAATATTCCGAGCACATCATGCGCTCCTCGGCGGCGCTGCTCGTCATCATCAACGACATCCTCGACCTCGCCTCGATCGATGCCGGCTCCCTGGAATTGCAGCGCGAGACCATCGACGTGCGCGCCACGGTCGAGGCCGCCGCCCGCGGCATCGAGGATCGGCTCGCCGAATCCCACATCACCCTCGACCTCGACGTGCCGGAGGGCGTCGGCAGCGTGTTCGCCGACGGCAAGCGCGTGCGGCAGATCCTGTTCAACCTGCTGTCGAACGCCGTCGGCTTCTCCGAACCCGGCCAGCATGTCCGCGTCGAGGCGCGGCGCCAGGGCGGCGCGCTGACCCTCGCGGTGATCGACCAGGGCCGCGGCATTCCCACCGAGGTGATCGATCGGGTGTTCGACCGGTTCGAGAGCAACACGCTGGGCACCAAGCACCGCGGCGTCGGCCTGGGCCTCTCCATCGTGCGCTCCTTCGTCGAGCTGCATGGCGGCCGGGTCGAGATCAGCTCGGCGCCGGGCCGGGGCACCCGGGTTTCCTGCCTGTTCCCCGCCGAGCCGTCGCCGGGCGGCGGCCGGCTTCCCGGCCCGCCTACGGAAGCCGGGACCACCCGCGGACATCCCGACGGAGCGAAGCCGAACGGGCGGGCCGATTCAGGCCTGGAGGCCGCCGAGTAGGGGGGGCCGAGCGCCGAAAGCCGCGGGTCCGCCGGGACTTGGCCAAGCACGGGACTTGGCCCAGGACTTGGCCCAGGACTTGGCCCAGGACTTGGCCCACGAAACGCGGTTTTCGCCTGCGGCGTCGATTCCGGTTAAACATCCGCTGCTAGGATCGGTCGAAATCGTCGGATCGGGCGTCCGGCGATGCGTGCGGAGGGTGAGGCGTTGAGCGAGGATTCAGACGGCACGGCCCGGGATTCCTCGCCGAGCGCATCGGAGATGCCCGCGCGGCGGCCCGCCTGGGAGGTGCTGCTGCCGGAGGAGGGCGCCACCGAGGACATGGCCGCCTTCCTCGCGGGCTTCCTCCTGCCCGGTGACCTCGTGGCCTTGTCCGGCGGTCTCGGCGCCGGCAAGACGACCTTGGCCCGCGCCCTGATCCGCGAACTCGCCGGCGATCCGGACCTCGAAGTACCGAGCCCGACCTTCACCCTGATGCAGCCCTACGAGTCCCGTACCGGCCAAGCGGTGATCCACGCCGACCTCTATCGCCTGCGCGGACCCGACGAGCTGATCGAACTCGGCTTCGACGAACTGGCCGAGACCGCCATCACCCTGGTCGAGTGGCCGGAGCGGCTCGGCCCGCGCGACAACGAGATCCTGTCCGTGGATCTTTCGCTGAGGGCCGAATACGGCGAGGGCGCCCGCCTCGTGCGCATCGACGGCACGGCGGGCATGCGCGAGCGCCTCGACCGCGCCCGCGCGGTGCGCGCCCTCATCGCCCGCACCGGCTGGGACGAGGCCGACCGGGTGCCGATGCAGGGCGACGCGTCCTCGCGCGCCTACGAGCGGCTGGTGAAGCCCGACGGCGAGACCGCGGTGCTGATGATCGCCCCGCCCCGCCCCGACGGCCCGCCGGTCAAGGACGGGAAGCCCTACAGCGCGATCGTCAAGCTCGCCGAGAGCATCCACGCCTTCGTCGGGATGGACCGGGCCCTGTGTGGGCTCGGCATCTCGGCCCCCCGGATCCTCGGCGAGAATCTGAAGGCCGGGCTGCTGATCCTCGAGGATCTCGGCGCCGAGCCCGTGGTCGAGAACGGCGCACCGCGGCCCGAGCGCTACGCGGAGGCCGTCCGGCTGCTCGCCAAGCTGCACGCCACCGATCTGCCCGACCGGGTGCCCGTGGCGGAGGGCATCGAGCACGTCCTGCCGCCCTACGATCTGGAGGCGCTGCTGTTCGAGGCGGAGCTGATGCCGGAATGGTACGCGCCGGCCATCCGCAGCACCCAGCTGCCCGCCGAGGCCCGCCGGGACTTCCTGTCGCTCTGGAGCGACGCGCTCAGGGACCTGCTGACGGAGCGCCCGACCTGGACGCTGCGCGACTACCATTCCCCCAACCTGATCTGGCTGCCCGCCCGCGAAGGGCTGGAGCGGGTCGGCGTGATCGATTTCCAGGATGCGGTGATGGGCCACCCGGCCTACGACGTCGCCTCGCTGCTGCAGGATGCCCGGGTCGATTGCAGCGCGGATTTCGAGCTGCGGCTGCTCGGCCTCTACATCCGCGAGCGCCGCGCCCGCGATCCCGGCTTCGACCTTCAGGCCTTCGCCCGCTCCTACGCGGTGCTGGCGGCGCAGCGGGCCACGAAGATCCTCGGCATCTTCGCCCGCCTGGACAAGCGCGACGGCAAGCCGGGCTACCTCGCCCACCTGCCGCGGATCGAGGGCTATCTCGCCCGCAATCTCGCCCATCCGGCGCTCGGCGCCCTGCGGGCCTGGCACGAGACTCGGCTTCCGAGCCTCGTGATCCCCGCCGCCTCCTGACCCATCGAGCGAAGCCGCCATGAGCGACGCACCCGAACACCCCAAGAAAATCACGCGCGCCTTCGTGCTGGCGGCGGGCCTCGGCAAGCGCATGCGGCCGATCACCGCCACGGTCCCCAAACCCCTGGTCGAGGTCGCCGGCAAGGCGCTGATCGACCATGCCCTCGACCGGGCGGCGGAAGGCGGCGTCGAGACCGCGGTGGTGAACGTCCACTGGCTCGCCGACCTGATGGAGGGGCATCTTTCCCACCGGACCGGCGGTCCCGCCCTCGTCGTCTCCGACGAGCGCGACGCGCTCCTCGAGACCGGCGGCGGCATCCGCAAGGCGCTCCACCATTTCGGCGCCGACCCCTTCGTGGTGTTCAACTCCGACTCGTTCTGGCTGGAGGGCCCGCGCCCGAACCTGCCGCGCCTGATCGAGGCCTGGAATGCCGAGACCATGGACATCCTGCTCCTCGTCGCCCCGACGGCGACGAGCCTCGGCTACGAGGGCGCGGGCGATTTCGACATGGACGCCGACGGCCGCCTCTCCTGGCGGGGCGAGCGCGAGGTCGCGCCCTTCATCTATGCCGGCGTCGCCATCCTGAAGCCGGACCTGTTCGCCGACACGCCCGAGGGGTCCTTCTCGCTCACCCTGCTGTTCGACCGGGCGGCCAAGCGGGGGCGGCTGCACGGCCTGCGCCTCGACGGCCAGTGGCTGCATGTCGGCACGCCCGAGGCGATCGAGGCCGCCGAATCACAGGTTCGTCGGAGCGCCCAAGTGCCGTGAACCGAACGCCGCACGGCGTGTTGAGGCGGTTCGGGGAGACGGCGGGGTTCGGAATGGGATTTCTGTTGGAGACGGTGGAGCGGTTCCGCCGCACGCTGACGGCCTATGCCGGCGATGAGAGCCTGATGCAGGGGGCGGTCTCGGCCTGCGCCAACGTCGCGGTCGCCGATGGCGAGCTGATGAGCGAGGAATTCGAGACGGCTCTGGCGGGCCTGCGCGCCAATCCGATCCTCGAGAAGGGCTACGACAGCCTGATGCTGGAACATGCCCTCTACGAGGGCTTGGGCCGCGCCCGCACCCGCGCCGGCCGGGCCGAGAACCTCGTGCGCATCGCCGGCCTCGCCGACCGGCCCGAGGAGCAGCGCCGCAACGTCTTCCTGATCGCCGCCGACGTCGCCGACCACGAGGGTATCGGCCCGCAGGAACAGGCGGCGCTCGCCGAGATCGCCGAAGCCTTGGGGGTCGATGGCGCGGGGCTGCTGGCGCGGTTCGGGCAAGGAACGCTTCATCGGGCCTCCCCCTGACCCGCGGCAGCGCTTACATTCGCGCGTGACGCCCGGAGGTTGTCATGGACGTGAAGGAAGCGGTGGCGAAGGCGAAGACGTATGTCGCGGAGGCTTTCGCCGGGGAGAGCTTGAGGGATCTGGGACTCGAAGAGATCCGCTTCGAGGAAGAGTCCGATGCTTGGCTGATCACGCTCGGCTTCTCCCGCTCCTGGGATGCGCCGAAGATCGTCACCAACCGCCTCGGGCGCGATCTCGACCTCAATCGTACCTATAAGACCCTGCGGATCGCCGATCCGGACGGACGGCTCCTCGCACTGGATGACCGGGTGCCCCTGATGGCCGATGGGTGATGCGTGCATGCCTCCTCGACACCAATCTGCTGGTGTTGCTCGCCGTCGGCCGCGCCTCGCCGGCTTTCGTGGAGGTGCATAAGCGGACGCGCGGCTACCGGAGCGAGGATCTGCCGCTGCTGGAAGCGCTACTGGCACGAGCCGCCCGGCTCGTTACGACGCCGCACGTGTTGTGCGAGACATCGAACCTGATCAGACAGTTTCAGGAGCCCGGGCGCGGGAAGATCGTCGAGGCTTTGCGGAATTTTGCCGCCAGGGCCGATGAAATCCATCTGCCCTGTATGACAGCGATGGCACGGCCGGAGTTTATCCGCCTCGGACTGACCGATGCCGGCATTCTGGTCGCACAACGCGACGATGTCGGCCTCGTCACGGACGATCTCGACCTTTATCTTGCGAGTGTCGCCGCCGGGCTCGACGCAATCAACTTCACGCATGAGCGCGCCCGCCGTTTCGGGTGACGGCCAAAAGCGAAATCCATGTCCGCCCCCCGCGTTCTCACCATCCCCCCCGGTGCGCCGTTCCTGCCGACGCTCGCCGATGCGCTCGTCTCGGGCCGTCTTGTCGGTCCGCTCGGCGACGACCCGTTCGCGCTCGCCTCCGTGACGCTCTACCTGCCGACGCAGCGCGCGGTGCGGGCGCTCTCGACCGTGCTGGCCGAACGTCTCGGCGGCGCGGCCCTGCTGCCGCGGATGATCCCGCTCGGCGAGGCCGACGAGGCCGAACTCGACCTCTCGGCCAACGCTCTGCTGGAAACGCCGGAAGAGCTTTTGCATCCGGCGGTCGCGCCGCTGGAGCGGCGGCTGATTCTCGCCCGCCTCGTCCAGAAATGGGCCGAGACCGTCGACCGTGAACTCCTGCCCATCGACGACGAGGTGCCCTTCCTCGTGCCGTCCTCGCCCGCCGATGCGGTGGCGCTCGCCGCCGATCTGGAAGGCCTGATGGATGCGCTGACCGTCGAGGGCCTGCCGTGGAACGAGATCGGCGCGGCGGTGGAGGCCGAGCATTCCCGCTATTTCGGCCTCACCCTCGATTTCCTGCGGATCGCCGCCGAGAATTGGCCGGGCATCCTCGCCGCCCGCGCGCTGGCCGATCCGGCGGTGCGCGCCCGCCGCCTCGTGCTGGCCGAGGCCGACCGGCTCTCCCGCGAGCGGCCCGGCGATCCGGTGGTGGTGGCGGGCTCGACCGGATCGGTCCCGGCCACGGCCCGGCTGATCGCCGCGGTGGCGCGCCTGCCCCGCGGCGCCGTGGTGCTGCCCGGCCTCGATCTCCATCTCGACCCGGAGGGCTGGGAGGCGATCGACGGCGGCGGCAATCCCGAAGAGGTCGCCCACGGCCATCCGCAGGCGATCCTGCGGCAGCTGATGGGTCGCTCCGCGCTCGGGGTCGGGCGCGAGGCGGTCGCGCCGCTCGGCGCGCCCTCGGACGAAGCGACCGCGCGGGAACGATTGCTGTCGCAGGCCCTGCGCCCGGCCGAGACCACCGATGCCTGGGCCGCCCTCGCCCCCGACGAGCGGCTGGCGCTGGCCCGCGATGGCCTCGCCGGCCTCACCGTCGTCGAGGCCGCGGACGAGCGCGAGGAGGCCCTGGTAGCCGCGCTCGCCCTGCGCGAAACCCTGGAGACGCCCGGAGCGACCGCGGCGCTCGTGACCCCCGACCGGGGGCTGGCCCTCCGGGTCTCCGCCGAACTCGCCCGCTGGGGCATCGTCGCGGAGGATTCGGCCGGCCTCGGGCTCGCCCGCTCGCAGGGCGGACGCTTCGCCCGGCTCGTGGCGGAACTGGCCGCCGAGCCGTCGCCGTCCCGGGTGATCTCGCTGCTCGCCCATCCCTTCGTGCGGCTCGGGCTCACCCGCAGCGAGGTGGTGCGGGCAGGCGCCGCCCTCGAGATCGGGGGCCTGCGCGGCCCGGCTCCGGTTCCGAAGAACAGTTTCGAGGGCATGCGCGTCGCGCTCGAATTCCAGCGCACCACCACCGGGCGGGTGCCGCGCGCCAAGAAGCGGCTCAAGCCGATCGACTGGGAACTCGCCGCCGCCGTCCTCGACCGGCTGGAGATCGCCCTCGGCGAATTCCGCGACGATCGCCAGCCGGCGGTCGGCAATCTCGTCGCGCTCGCCGCGCTGCATCGCGAGGCCTGCGAGCGGATGATCGCGGGATCCGAGACGTCGCCGGAACCCGAGATCGAGGATCCGTCCCTCGACACCCTGGATCAATTGTTCGACGATCTCGAAGCCGCCGCCGACGAGGACTTGCCCGGCCGTTTCGGCGATTACGCCGCCGTCTTCACCGCTCTGGCCCGCGACCGCACCGTGGCCTGCGCGCGCGACACGGCGCATCCGCGGTTGCGCCTGCTCGGGCCGCTGGAGGCGCGGCTGCTCACCGTCGATCGGGTCGTGCTCGGCGGTCTCGACGAGGCGGTCTGGCCGGTGCGCCAGACCACCGACGCCTTTCTCAACCGGCCGATGCGGGGCCAGGTCGGCCTGTCGCCGCCCGAGCGCCGCATCGGGCAGGCGGCGCACGACTTCGTGCAACTCCTCGGCACCCACGACGCCGTGCTGACCCGGGCGGCCAAGCGCGAGGGTTCGCCGACGGTGCCTTCGCGCTTCCTCCAGCGCCTGCGCGCCTTCGGCGGGGAGGGGTCCTGGGAGGCGGTGCTGGCCCGCGGACGGCGCCTGCGCGGCCTCGCGGCGATCCTCGACCGGGGCCGGGAGCCCGCGCCGCCCCGCCTCGTGCGCCCGGCGCCCCGGCCCGATCCCGCCCTGTTTCCGCGTCGCCTCAGCGTCACCGAGATCGAGACGCTGGTGCGCGACCCCTATTCGATCTTCGCCAAGCACGTGCTGGGCCTGGAGGCGCTGGAGCCGGTCGCCGTGGTGCCGGGTGCGGCCGAGCGCGGCACGCTGATCCACGCGATCCTCGGCGATTTCGCCACCGCCCATGCCGGGCCGCTGCCGCCGCGGGCGGACGAGCTGCTCTACACCATCGCCCTCGAAGCCTTCGGCCGTCTCGAGGACCAGTATCCGGAACTCTACGCCGAGTGGTTCCCCCGCTACGAGCGCATGGCGATCGAGTTCCTGGAATGGGAGCGCGCCCGCCGCCCGGATCTCGCCGGGATCCACCCGGAGATGTCGGGGAAGTGGGTGATCCCGCTCGGCTCCGAAACCTTCACCCTCACCGGCCGGGCCGACCGGATCGAGCGTCGCACGGATGGCGGCTTCTGCATCGTCGATTTCAAGACCGGCACGCCGCCCTCCAACCGCACCGTGTTCGCCGGCTTCTCACCGCAGCTGACGCTCGAGGCCGCGATGCTGATGCACGGCGCCTTCGAGGGTTTGAAGTCGGAGGCCGTGCCGGACCTCCTCTACGTGCACGCCTCCGGCGGACGTGAACCGTTCCGGCCGATCCCGATCAAGCCGCCGCCGGGGGAGGGACGGGCGGTGGACGCGATCGTTGCGGAGCACGTGACCCGGCTGCGCGGCCTCATCGCCCGATACCTGACCGGGGAGGCAGCCTACGTGTCGCGGCCCTTCCCGCAATACGTGCGCGCCTACAGCGATTACGATCATCTGGCCCGCGTCCTCGAATGGTCGCTGGCGGGCGAGGGAGAGGGGGCGTGAGCGGCTTCATCGTCGACGAGCGGACGAAATCGGCCCAGCTTCAGGCGGCCGATCCGCGCCTCTCGGCCTGGGTCTCGGCCAATGCGGGGGCGGGCAAGACCAAGGTGCTGACCGACCGGGTGTTGCGGCTGCTGCTGGACGGGGCCCCGCCGGGGCGCATCCTCTGCCTCACCTTCACCAAGGCGGCCGCCGCCAACATGTCGATCCGGGTGTTCCAGCGCCTCGGCCGCTGGGTGACGCTGGACGATGCCGCGCTGACGATCGAGCTCACCGCGCTCACCGGCGAGCGCCCCGCGCGGGCGACGCTGCGGCTCGCCCGCCGCCTGTTCGCCCGCGCCGTCGAGACGCCGGGCGGCCTGAAGATCGAGACGCTGCACGCCCTCTGCGAGCGTCTGCTGCACATGTTCCCCTTCGAGGCCAACGTGCCGGCCCGCTTCGTCGTGCTCGACGAGACCCAGGCGCGCGACATGTTCGAGATCGAGACCGACAACGTGCTGGCCGACGCGATCCTCGGCGGCGACGAGAGCCTGTCGCGGGCGCTGGCGATCGTCGGTGCGGAGGCCTCCGGCGACACGCTGCGGGATGCGATCCGCGCCGCCATGCGCACGCGGGCCCTCTTCTCCGACCACCGGGCCCTCGGCCCCGCACTCGCCCGCCTGCCGCGGGCCCTGTCGCTCAAGGACGGCGCCAGCGTCGAGAGCATCGAGGCCGAGATTCTGGAAGGCGGCGACCTCGGCGACTGGTCGGCGCTCGCCGCCAAACTGCGCACCGGCAAGGCGACCGACGAGCGGCTCGCCGACGCGCTGACCGAGGCGCAGACCCTTCTCGAGGTCGGCAAGGCGCTCGATCCCTATCGCTCGGTCTTCTTCACCGACAAGGACGAGCCGCGGGCCGAAAAGTCCCTGGGCACCAAGGCGGTGCCGCCGGAGGTGAAGCAGGCGCTCCTCGACGAGCAGGCCCGGCTGATCCCGCTGTTCGATGCCTTGCGCGCCGCCCGCGCCCTTGCCCGCACGGAGGGGCTCTACCGGCTCGCCGCCGAGATCCACCGCCGGATCGAGGCGCAGAAGTCGCGCCAGGGGGCGCTGGATTTCGACGATCTGATCCACAAGACCCTCGATCTGCTCTCGCGGGTCGGCGCCTCATGGGTGCTGTACAAGCTCGACCGCGGTGTCGATCACGTGCTGGTCGACGAGGCGCAGGACACCAATCCGCAGCAATGGGAGATCCTGCGGACGCTCACCGCCGAGTTCGCGGCGGGCGAGGGGGCGCGGGGGCTGCGCCGGACCCGCTTCGCGGTGGGCGATCCCAAGCAGTCGATCTACAGCTTCCAGGGCGCCGATCCGCGCGAGTTCGAATTGACCCGGCGGGCCTGGGGCAAGGCGGCGGCGGACGCGGCGATCGGCTTCGCCGATGTCGGTCTCACCCTCTCGTTCCGCACCGCCTCCCACGTCCTCGCGGCGGTCGACGCGGTGTTCCGCATTCCCGAGCACTTCGCCGGCCTGTCCTTCGAGGACCGGGCGATCGGCACCGTTCACGCCTCCGCCCGCGGCGGCGTACCGGGCGCCGTCGAACTCTGGTGCATCGAGGAGCCCGCGGAGGCGGAGGAGCCCGATGCCTGGGCCGCCCCGGTCGATGCGCCGGAGGCGAACGCGCCGGCCATCACGGTGGCCCGCCGCATCGCCCGCGCGGTCAAGGCCTGGACCACCACGGGCGATGCCTGTGGCCGGGTCTGGCGGCCGGGCGACGTGCTGATCCTCGTGCGCAAGCGCTCGGCCGCCTTCGAGGAGGTGATCCGGGCGTTGAAGGGGCTCGGCGTGCCGGTGGCCGGCCAGGACCGTCTGGAGGTCGCCGGCCATATCGCCGTGCTCGACCTCGTGGCGGTCGGCCGCGCCGGGCTCCTCCCCGCCGACGACCTGACGCTGGCCACCGCCCTCAAGACCCCGCTGGTCGGCCTCACCGACGACGACCTGACCCGCATCGCGTCCCGCCGCCCCCTCGCGGAGACCCTGGAGGATGCCCTGACCCGCCACGCCGAAGCCGGCGACGCGGCCGCCATCCGCGGGCGCGATGCGCTGGCCCTCTGGATCGGGCTCGCGGCGACGAACGGCCCGTTCGGCTTCTACGCGGCGCTGCTCGGGGCCCATGGCGGGCGCAGCCGCCTGGTGGCGCGGCTGGGCGGCGAGGCGGGCGACGCCATCGACGTCTTCCTCGCCCAGGCCGCGGATGCCGAGGCCGGCGCCGATGCCGCCCCCTGCCTCGACGCCTTCCTCGCCGATTACGTGACGCGCCCCGGCCGCGGCCGCACTGGCCTCTCGGTCAAGCGCGACCTGGAAGCCGGGCGCGACGAGGTGCGGGTGATGACGGTGCACGGCGCCAAGGGGCTGGAGGCGCCGGTCGTCGTGGTTATCGACGGCTGCGAGCCGCTCGGGCGCAACGACCCGCCGCTCCTGCCTCTCGAGAGGCCGCTGGACATGCCGGCGGACGGTCCGCTGCCGCCGGTCTGGACCGGGGGGCGCACGCAGGATTGCGCGGCGACGTTCAACGCCCGGCAGGCGCTCCAGGCCCGCGCGCGAGAGGAGCACAACCGCCTCCTCTACGTCGCCATGACGCGGGCGGCGGATCATCTCGTCATCGCCCCCTATCGCGGCGCGACCCGCGAGACGCCGGCCTCCTGGTGCGAGATGGTGCGCCTCGGACTGGAGCGGGGCCTCGGGCCCGGCGAGAGCCTGGAGACGGCGCACGGCCCGGTCACGATCTGGCGCGAGGGCGGGGCGCCCTCTCTGGCGAGCGCCGAGCCCGAAGCCCTCCCGGAGCCGGAGGCGGCGCCGGATTGGCTGTTCGCCCCGGCCGCCCCAGAGGTCGAGGCCGCGCCGCCCTTGAGCCCGTCGAGCGCGCTGGGCGCTGCGGACGGGCGGCGCGAACCGCGTCGCCGCCAGGGCGATGCCGAAGCCCGCCGCCGCGGTGCCCTGATCCACGCCCTGTTGGAGCACCTGCCGCGGATCGACCCGGCCCGCCGAACGGAGGCCGCTGCCCGCTTCGCCGGGGCGAGGGCGCCGACACTAGATGAGGGCAAGCGCGGGGAGCTGGTGCGCGCGGTGCTGCGGCTGATCGAGACGCCGGATCTGGCGCCCTTGTTCTCCCGCGAGGCCCGGGCCGAGGTGGCGCTCTCGGGTCGTCTCACGATCGACGGCGTCGAGCGCGACGTGACCGGCCGCATCGACCGCCTCGTCGTCGATGCGGACACCGTGACCCTCTGCGACTTCAAGACCGGCCGCCCGCCGGAGGAGGGCGCCCCGATTCCGGAGCGCGAGGCGGCGCAGGTGGCCCTCTATGCCCGGCTCGCCGCCGCGGTCTGGCCGGGCAAGCGGATCACATCGCTGCTGGTCTGGACCTCGGGGCCGGTGGTGCGGCGGCTCGACGGGGCGGCGATGGGGGACTGACCGTCATCCCACCCAGGCCCTCATCCTGAGGCGCCGCGAAGCGGCCTCAAGATGAGGGGGTTTGCGATGGGACGCGGGAGCGTCCTCAGTTGCTCTTCTTCGGCGTGATCTTCACGATCTGGCCATCGTCTTCGGTGAGCGCGTAGACCGCGCCGTCCGGACCGACCTTCACGTCGCGGACGCGGTGGTCGAGGGGGACGCGCTCCTCGGTGACGACCTTGTCGCCATCGACCTTGAGCACCACGAGGCCGGTGCTGACGAGGCCGCCGATCAGGAACTCGCCCTTCCAGTCCGGAAACAGGTCCTTGTCGTAGAAGGCCATGCCGGACGGGCCGATCACCGGATCCCAGTAATAGACCGGCTGCACCGTACCGCCCGCCTGGGTCTGCCCGTCGCCGATCTTCTCGCCGGAATACTCGATGCCGTAGGTCACCACCGGCCAGCCGTAATTGAGGCCGGGGCGCGGCCGGTTGAGTTCGTCGCCGCCCCGGGGGCCATGCTCCACGGTCCAGAGCCGGCCCTGTCCGTCGAGGGCCGCGGCCTGGACGTTGCGGTGGCCGTAGGACCAGATTTCGGGCTTGGCCTTGTCGCCGCCGACGAAGGGATTGTCCTTCGGCGCGTTGCCGTCGGTATCGATGCGGAACACCTTGCCGAGCCCGCTCGACAGGTCCTGCGCCTGCACCCGTGTCTGCTTGTCGGAGCGCTCACCCACCGTCACGAACAGCTTGCCGTCCCCCGCGAAGACCAAGCGCGAGCCGAAATGCTTGTCGCCGTCATAGGTCGGCATCTGGCGGAAGATCACCTTCACATCGTCGAGGCGGGCCTTGCCGTCGCTCTCGATCAGCTTGGCCTTCGCCACCGTGGTGCCGTTGCCCTTGTCGCGCGGTTCGGCGTAGCTGACATACACTGTGCGATCGGCGCTGAAGCTCGGGCTCAGGGCGATGTCGAGCAGGCCGCCCTGGCCCCTGGCATCGACCTTGGGCACGCCCGCCACCGGCTGGCCGGGCGTGCCGTCCTTGGCGACGATGCGAATCTTGCCCGCTTTCTCGGTCACGATCACGCGGCCATCGGGCAGGAATTCCATCGCCCACGGACTGTCGAGTCCCTTGGCGAAGACCGCGCTCTCGATCTGCGCCTTCTGGGTCGGCTCGGGCGCCCGGGTCTGGTTGGGCAGGAGCGGCTTGTACTCGGTGTTGGGCGGACCCTGCTCCGCGGTGGTCGTGCCCGCGCTCGGGGCGGCCGGCGCCTGGAACGCTTCGCCCTCGACGCGGGAGGGGCGCGCCTCCTGGGTCGCCTCTTGCGCCGCGGAAGACCGAACGAAGGCCGACGCATCGAGGCCGAGGGCCGCGACGGTGGCGAGCAGCAGGGGGAGGGTGCGCGTCACGTGGTAGGTTCCTTGTCCGCCTGTCCCGGCATCTGCCCGCCAAATGGGGCGCGGAGCCGCCATGGCGAGGGCGAGCAGCCCAGCATCGCGGGGATCCGAGCCGCGCGGCGGCCCGATCCGCGGCCGGCGCGGCGGCCCCTTACGCCAGACGCCGCCCGTCTTCCAGTCCGCCCTCCCCGCCTGTGGAGTGCTGTTGAACACCTATGCTCAACCCGCGCCTCAGACCCGTGCGGGCTTCTCGGACGGGGCAAGGCGCCTTGACCGCCGCGGGGGGCGTGGCCAATTCTCCGGTCAGCCTGGAGGCGCCGACCCCGCTCCCCGGTGCCCCGAAGGATTACGTGTCGAAAGGACGTTGAGATGGCGACGGTGAAAGTAACCGACGCGAGCTTCGAGCAGGACGTGCTGAAGTCCGCCGAGCCGGTCGTGGTGGATTTCTGGGCGGAGTGGTGCGGCCCGTGCCGTCAGATCGGCCCGGCCCTCGAAGAGATCTCCGTCGACCTGCAGGGCAAGGTGAAGATCGCCAAGGTCAACGTCGACGAGAATCCGCAGATCGCCTCGACCTACGGCATCCGCTCGATCCCGACCCTGTTGATCTTCAAGGACGGCAAGCTCGCCAGCCAGAAGGTCGGCGCCGCCCCGAAGGGCGACCTCTCCCGCTGGATCCAGGCGAGCGCCTGATCCGCGGCCATCGGATCGGCTCGACCGACTGACGACGGAGCCCGGCCCATCGGCCGGGCTTTTTCGTGCCCGAACCGACCTTCGCGAGCGATGGGCACCGTCGGCGGGCGGGCAACGGACAAAAAGAAAGGAGCCCGGCCTTGCGGCCGGGCTCCCTCGGTTTCGAAACCCTTATGGGTTCGGCTTAGTAGCTGCCGAACTTGTAGTTCAGGCCGGCGCGGACGACGGCGAAGTCGTTGTCGCGGCGGGCGAAGTTGTTGACGAGCACCGAGGTGCTGCTGGTCGGGCTGGCGGTGATGATGGTGCCGTTGGCGTTGGCGAAGCCGCCGCGGCTCTGGTTGCCATCGAAGTTCACGTACAGACCTTCGATCTTGAGCGTCACCGCCGAGGAGCGGAAGAAGTTCAGGAACGAGTCGGTCGGGAGGGCGTACTCGACACCGCCGCCGACGGCGTAGCCGGTCTTGAAGTCGTCGGTGTCAACGGCGCGGCCGCCACCGAAGCTGCCGTAGGCGAAGCCGCCGGTGCCGTAGAACAGGACGCGGTCGAAGGCGTAACCGATACGACCGCGGACGGTGCCGAAGAAGTCGAGGCCCTGGAGGCCGGTCGGGTTGATCAGCGTCACGCCCGGCTGGAGCACGCCACCGGCGGTGAAGGCGCAGGAGACGCCGCCCGTGCCGCAGACACCGTCGCGGCCGTTGCGGCCACCGAGATCGGCGTACTGAGCGTCAGCCTCGATACCGACGACGATGCCGTTGCCCGGGGTGAACTGGTAGTTGTAGCCGATCTGACCGCCGCCGACGAAGCCATCCTGGCGGCCGCCGTTGCCGAACAGGAAGGCGCCGACGGTGCCGGGCGGGCCGTTGATGACGCGCTGGTCAATGGTGTTGACCTGCGTCGGGGCCAGCGAATCCTGCACGCTGAAGCCGTAACCAGCGTTGAAACCGGCGTAGAAGCCCGTCCAGGTGAACACCGGAACCGGGGTGAAGATCGGCGGAGCGGCGCGACGCGGAAGGTCGGCAGCGGAAGCGACGGTGGTGAGCGCCGTGAAGGCGGCGAGCGATGTCAGAAGCTTTTTCATTTTTTGATCCCCAGCAGAGTGCCCGATCGCCGTGAAGCTAGACCATTTCCGCCCCCCAGGATGTAGCCGCCAAGCCACACCCGCTGATGGCGTTTCGGGCAATCGCGGGGGTCGAAACCGTCTCGGACGGTTCGGCCTCCCCTGAACCTCAGGTGGGAATCGTCCCGTTCGCCTCGAGGACGGCACCGGCGAGGTAGAGCGAGCCGCAGATCAGAACCCGGGGCGGGCGCTGGAACACGGTGTCGGCGAGGGCGGCGATCGCCGCCTCGACGCTATGGGCGGTGCCCGCCTGCAGGCCGACGGAGCGGGCGATCTCGGCCACCTCCTCGGCGGGCCGGGCCGCCATCTGGCCGGAGATCGGCACCGCGACGAGGGAGCGGGCCAGCCCGACGAAGTTCTTCAGGAAGCCCTCCGCGTCCTTGGTGCCGAGCAGGCCGACGATCAGCACGAGCGGCGCGTCGCTGCGCTCGCCGAGATCGGCCATGGCGGCGGCGAGGATGCGCCCGCCATCGGCGTTGTGGCCGCCGTCGAGCCACAGCTCGGCATCCCGCGGCATCCGCTCGGCCAGCGCCCCGCGCTGGAGGCGCTGGAGCCGGCCGGGCCAGTCGACGCTGCGCAGGCCCGTCTCGAAGGCCGCCGTGCCGAGATCGCCGAAGCCTGCCGCCCGCAGAGCCGCGATGGCGGTGCCGGCATTGGTGAGCTGGTGACGCCCGGTGAG
The DNA here is from genome assembly GCF_022179765.1 of Methylorubrum suomiense. Lineage (GTDB taxonomy): Bacteria > Pseudomonadota > Alphaproteobacteria > Rhizobiales > Beijerinckiaceae > Methylobacterium > Methylobacterium suomiense. The sequence goes on from NZ_BPRE01000006.1 coordinate 276,904, forward strand.
CTTCGGGCGGGGCAGGTCGAACAATTCGGTCTCGTCCTGATAGACGAGCCGGCCGCTCTCCTCGTGGACGGAGAAATCCTGGTTTCCGACGCGCACCGGGCTCGCCCCGACCCGCTCGGCGGCGCGGCACAGCACGGCATCGGCCTGGGCGTAGTCCTGGGCGGCGATCACCGCCGGGCAGCCGCGCTTGAAGATGCCAGCCTTCTCGGTCGCCACCGCCTCGACGGTGTCGCCGAGATACTCGGCGTGATCACGTCCGATCGGCGTGACCACGCTGCAGGCGGGCCGATCGATGACGTTGGTGGCGTCGACCCGCCCCCCCAAACCGACCTCGAGCAGCAGGACGTCCGCCGGGCATTCCGCGTAGAGAAGCAGCGCCGCGGCCGTGGTGATCTCGAAGACGGTGATTGGCTGCGACTTGTTGGCCGCCTCGCAGCGGGCGAAGGCGTCGGCGAGGCGGTCCTCGCCGACGAACTGTCCGCCGCCGATGCCTCCGAGGCGGATGCGCTCGTGGAAGCGCACCAGATGAGGCGAGGTGTAGACATGGGCGGCCAGGCCGCCCGCTTCGAGGATCGCCCGCATGAAGGCGATGGTCGAGCCCTTGCCGTTGGTGCCGGCGACGTGGATCACCGGCGGCAGGCGCCGCTCGGGATGATTCAGCGCGGCCAGCAACCGCTCGATCCGCCCGAGCGACAGATCGATCGTGCGCGGATGCAGGGCGAGGAAGCGCGCCATCAGCGCGTCGGACGATTCCATCTCACGCTCGAACCTTCGGCGGGGGCGTTTGTCCGACGGGGTGGATACCGGTTCGCCGGAGGCAAGCGCGTCAGAACAGGGGTCCGGAGCCGTGATCCGATCCGGGGTGGTCGGGTCCGGCTCCGAGGGGCGGCTCAGGCCGCGTCGGGCAGGGCGGCCGGGGCTTCCCGGCGCACGTCCATCAGAAGTCCGCAGAGGCGGCCGATCGTGTCCTTGAGCTGGTGCCGGTGCACCACCTGATCGACCATGCCGTGCTCGCGCAGATATTCCGCCCGCTGGAAGCCGTCGGGCAGCTTCTCGCGAATGGTCTGCTCGATGACGCGGGGCCCGGCAAAACAGATCAGCGCGCCGGGCTCGGCCAGATGCACGTCGCCGAGCATGGCGTAGGAGGCGGTCACGCCGCCGGTGGTCGGGTTCGTCAGGACGACGATATAGGGCAGCTTGGCCGCGTTGAGGCGACGGACCGCCACGGTGGTGCGCGGCATCTGCATCAGGGACAGGATGCCCTCCTGCATCCGGGCACCGCCGGAGGCCGCGAACAGCACGTAGGGGGTGCGCTTCTCCAGGGCGGTCTCGGCGCCGCGGATGAAGGCCTCGCCGCCGGCCATGCCGAGGGAGCCGGCCATGAAGCTGAATTCCTGCACCGCGAGCGTCATCGGCAGGCCGCCGACGCGGCCGAAACCGACCTTGAAGGCGTCGGTCATACCGGTCTTGGTCCGTGCCTCCTTGAGACGATCGACGTAGCGCTTCTCGTCGCGGAACTTGAGCGGGTCGGCGGCGACCTCGGGCAGCGGCACGTCGATCCAGGTGCCCTCGTCGAACATCATCTTGAGGCGCGCCTGGGCCCCCATCTTGAGATGGTGCTCCGAGCCGGGAATGACCCAGTGGTTCTGCTCGACCTCCTTGTGGAAGACCATCTGCCCGGTATCGGGGCACTTGATCCAGAGGTTCTCGGGCGTCTCGCGCTTGAACAGGGTCTTGATCTTGGGGCGCACGACCTCCGAGATCCAGTTCATCGCCTCGACCATGTCGCTCCGCTCCTCACGCCGTGACACGCTGATATCGGACCGCCGCCGCCGCTCCGCCATGGGCAGGGCGGTCGGGGCGTCGGGAAGACGGATCCGACCGTCGGCCCCTCCCGGTCCCGGTCAGCCCTTCGACACGCCGCGCACGCCCGCGGCGAGCTCGCGCACCAGCCCGGCGACCGCCTCCACCGTGCCCTCGCTGCCGCGCCCCTCGGTGTCGAGGGTCCGGGCGAGGGCATCGACGAGCGCCGAGCCGACCACGACGCCGTCGGCGCCCCGCGCCACCGCCGCGGCGTGTTCGCCGGTCCGGACGCCGAAGCCGACCACGACCGGGAGATCGGTCTGCGCCGAAATCCGCGACACCGCCTCGGAGACCTTGCCGAAATCGGGCGTCGCCGTTCCGGTCACGCCGGTGATCGACACGTAGTAGACGAAGCCCGCCGTGTTCGCGAGCACAGCCGGGAGGCGGCGGTCGTCGGTGGTCGGGGTGGCGAGCCGGATGAAGGCGAGGCCGTGCTCGCGCGCCGGCAGGCACAGTTCGTCGTCCTCCTCCGGCGGCAGGTCGACGACGATGAGGCCGTCGATGCCGGCCTCGCGGGCATCCGGCAGGAAGCGGTCGACGCCGTAGGTGTGGATCGGGTTGTAGTAGCCCATCAGCACCACGGGGGTGTCGGCGTCGCGCTCGCGGAAGCGGCGCACCAGCGCCAGGGTGCCCTTGAGATCCTGGCCCGCCTTGAGCGCCCGGAGGCCTGCGGCCTGGATCGCCGGTCCATCCGCCATCGGGTCGGTGAAGGGCAGGCCGAACTCGACGATGTCGGCGCCGGAAGCCGGAAGCGCCTCCAGCACCTTCAGCGAGGTCTCGGGATCGGGATCGCCCGCCATCACGTAGGTGACGAGGGCGGCCCGCTTCTCCGCGCGGCAGCGGGCGAAGGCGGCGTCGATGCGGGCGGTCATCCGTCGTACTCCCGGGCGGCAAGGCCGGGATTTTCGCGACATACGGGGCCGTGCGGCTCCGCAGTTCCCAGACCAGGGGCGCGCCTACACCATCCGCTTGCCGAGGTGAAGCACCGGCGGATCGGGTCGGCTCCCGGCACTCGGCGAAATGCGCAAATCCCCCCGTTTTCGGTGACGCTCCCCTAACCGCCTTTCTCAAGTCCGACTTCACGCGCGCCTGTCAGGGTCGCCACCGACCGGCCGCCACATCCGGCGGCCCAGGAGCGGCGTACCGAGCGATGAACCTCGCGCTGACCATCATGGGCCTGAGTGCCGTCGTCGGGCTCGCGGGTCTGATCGTCGCGGGGTGGCGGCGGCGTGCGACGCCGGTGACGGCCTTTCCGTCGGAATCCCTGCAGGACCGGCTCTGGCAGGTCGCCGAGAGCGAGGAGCGCTACCGGGTGCTCGTCGAGGCCACCACCCAGGCGGTGGTCCAGCGCGACGGGCAGGGGCGGATCACCTTCGCGAGCGAGGGGTTCGCCGCCCTGCTCGGGACCCAGCCGCTCGATCTGATCGGTTCGACGCTGACGCCCCAGGTGCTGGAGCGCGGCCCGGTGGAGGTGCGCCCCGACGGCGTGCGGCAGGTGGAGGAGCGGCTCGTCCCGGTCGACGGCAAGCCGCGCTGGTTCTCCTTCGTCGAGCTGCCCGCCGCGGGCAGCGAGGGCGGACCGAACTGGCTCCGCGCCGGCAGCGACGTCACCGAGCGGGTCGAGGCAGTGCGCTCGCTCGACGAGGCCCGGAGCCGCGCCGAGGCCGCCAACGTCGCGAAATCCCGCTTCCTGGCGACCGTCAGCCACGAGTTCCGCACGCCGCTCAACGGCATCCTCGGGATGGCCGACCTCCTGCTCGACACCTCCCTCGACCCCGAGCAGCGCACCTATGTCGAGGCGCTGCGCACCAGCGGGAAGGCCCTGCTGACGCTGGTCGACGGCATCCTCGATTTCTCGCGGATCGAGTCCGGACGGCTCGACCTCGCCGCCGAGCCGTTCGACGCCGCGCTCCTCGTCGAGGGCGTGGTGGAACTCCTGGCGCCGCGCGCCCAGGACAAGGGCCTGGAGATCGCCCTCGACATCGCCGACGACCTCGTGCCCCTGCGAGTCGGCGATGCCGACCGGGTGCGCCAGATCCTGCTCAACCTCGCCGGCAACGCCGTGAAGTTCACCCAGGCCGGCGGCGTCGGCGTGAGCCTGACCCGCGAAGGGGAGGGGATCGCGCTCACCATCGAGGATACCGGTCCGGGCATGGCCGAGGACCGCATCCCGATCCTGTTCGAGGAGTTCGAGCAGGGCGACGGCAGCGCCAGCCGCCGTCACGAGGGCACGGGCCTGGGGCTCGCCATCACGCGCCGCCTGGTCGAGCGGATGAACGGGACGATCGAGGCGCGCTCGACCCTCGGGCGCGGCTCCACCTTCCGGGTCGTTCTGCCGCTTCCCGCACCGGAGGGCGCCGCCGCTTCGGCCACCACGCCTCCGCTTCAGGCCCGGCGCGTGCTGATCGTGGCGGATTCCCCTTTCCAGGCGCCCTATCTCGCCCGCCGCCTGACCCGCTCCGGCGCGGCGGCGGTGGTGGTCGGCAGCGTCGAGGCCGGGCTCGACGCCCTGGCGGCGGCCTCCTTCGATGCGGTCATCGCCGACCGCTGGCTCGGCGACGCCCCCGTGCGGGCCCTGGCGGCGGAGGCCGGGCGCTGCGGCGTGCGCGCCCGCCTGATCCTGCTCTCGCCCTTCGACCGGCGCGAATTCGGCGCGGTGAACGCGGCGGGTTTCGACGGCTACCTGATCAAGCCGGTGCGCGCCCGCTCCCTGTTCGACCGCCTGCTGGAGCCGGGAGCGCCCCCCGCGGAAGCCCCTGCGACCGCCGGATCTCCCCCCCGACCGGTCGCCCTCGTCCGCACCGACGCTCCGGTCGCGAGCATCGGCCATAGCATCGGCCAAGGCATTGTCTCGGCCTCCGCCGCGGGCGCGGGCGCGGGCCGCCGGGTGCTGCTCGCCGAGGACAATCCGATCAACGCGCTGCTGGCGACCAAGGCCCTGGAGCGACTCGGGGCGCAGGTGACGCTCGCCCGCGACGGCATGGAAGCGCTGGCGCTCGCGGCCGCCGAGGCGCCTTTCGACCTCGCGCTGATCGACATCCGCATGCCCGGCCTCGACGGTCTGGAGACCGCCCGGCGCCTCCGCGCCCGCGAGGTGGAGACCGGAGCCGAGCCTCTCCACCTCGTGGCGCTCACGGCCAATACCGGCCGCGAGGACATGGAGGCGGCCCATGCGGCGGGCTTCGACGGCTTTCTCGCCAAGCCGCTGAACCTGCGCGCACTGCCGGGGCTTCTGGAGGGGCGCAAGGCGGCGGCCTGACGCCCACCGGGGGCGCCGAGCCACGGTGAATCCGCGTGGACGCTCCGCGAGATGCCGCGTGGCGCTTGGGGAAACAGAAGATCCTTCCTCTCGCCCTGGCGCGGTTTCTGCCTCATGGTCCCGCCGGGAGCCGATGGGGAGAGCATGACGCGACACGCCTTGGGGGGCATCTCGGGAGATGCCGCGCGACCCGTGCGGGGATCCGTCCCCTCCGAGCCGGGGAGGGTCGGCCCGTGACGTCTCTGCGATGGCTCGCCCTGCTGCCGCCCGCGGGCATGCTGCTCGGCCCCTACTTCCTCAACCGGGTCGAGCCGATGGTGCTCGGCATGCCGCTGCTGCTCGCCTGGCTCGTCGCCTGCACGGTGGCGACCTCGGCCATCATGGCGCTGATCTACCTCACCGATCCGGCCAACCGCGATTCCGGGGACGGCGCATGAATGCGGCGCTTCCCGTCATCGCCCTCGCCTTCGCGGTGGCCCTCGGCCTCGGCCTCTGGGCCCGCGCCGGCCACGACATGGACATGGAGCAGTGGAGCGTCGGCAAGCGCGGCTTCGGCACCGTGCTGGTCTTCCTGCTGATGGCGGGTGAGATCTACACCACCTTCACCTTCCTCGGCGGCTCGGGCTGGGCCTACGGCAAGGGCGGGCCGACCTACTACATCCTCTGCTACCTCACGCTGATCTACGTAATCTCCTACTGGCTGCTTCCGCCGGCCTGGGCCTTCGCCAAGCGGCACAACCTGTTCTCGCAGCCCGATTATTTCGCCGCCCGCTACGACAGCAAGCCGCTCGGCTTCCTCGTCGCCCTGGTCGGCCTCGTGGCTCTGGTTCCCTACATGGTGCTCCAGCTCAAAGGGCTCGGCATCATCGTCTCGACCGCCTCCTACGGCGCGATCCCGCCGACGCTGGCGATCTGGATCGGGGCGGCGGCGGTCACCGTCTACGTGATGGTGTCGGGCATCCGCGGCTCGGCCTGGACCGCGGTGGTCAAGGACATCCTCATCCTCGCCGTGGTGGTCTTCCTGGGCCTGTACCTGCCCTACCATTATTACGGCGGCATCGGCCCGATGTTTACGGCGATCGATCAGGCCAAGCCCGGCTTCCTCGCCCTGCCCGAGCGGGGCCAGAGCGCGACGTGGTTCGCCTCGACCACGGTGCTGACGGCGCTCGGCGGCTGGATGTTTCCGCACATCTTCGCCTCGATCTACACCGCGAGCGACGCGCGCACCTTCCGGCGCAACGCGGTGTTCCTGCCGCTCTACCAGCTGATGCTGCTGTTCGTGTTCTTCGCCGGGTTCAGTGCGGTGCTGCAGGTGCCGGGCCTGACCGGCCCCGACGTCGACCTGTCGCTGTTCAAGATCGCGCTCGAGACCTTCCCGCCGTGGTTCGTCGGGGTCATCGGTGCCACCGGGGTGCTGACCGCCCTGGTGCCGGGCTCGATGATCCTGATCGCGGGGGCGACCCTCATCGCCCAGAACCTCTACCGGCCGCTGGCCAAGGACGCCACCGATGCCTCGACCGGGCGCCTCGCCAAGATCATGGCGCCGGTGCTCGCCCTCGCCTGCGTCGGTTTCACCCTCTACGGCGGCGAGACGATCGTGCAGCTGCTGCTGATCGGCTACGCCGTCGTCACGCAGCTGTTTCCGGCCTTCTTCTTCAGCCTGTGGCGCGAGAACCCGCTGACGAAGGCCGGCGCCATCGCGGGAATTCTCGCGGGCGTCGCCGTCGTCTCCGTGACGGTGGTCGGCGGCTACACGCTGGCGAAGCTGTTTCCGGGTCTGCCGGGGCCGATCCAGGATCTCAACGCGGGCGTCGTGGCCCTCGCGCTGAACCTCGCGGTCGCCTTCGCGGTGAGTCTGGCGGGCCGGGGGGCGCGGACCGCAGCCCGGTCCGCTTGATGGCGACGAAAGCCCGCCCCCTCATCCTGCCGGCAGGACGAGGGGGGGAAGGGCCGTCGAACGGTCGCCGCGCCGGGTGCGCGGCTGCGCCGGACGATCCGGCGCGGAGGATGTCAGGCCCGCGCGGTACGTCCGCGGGCGAGGGCGCCCTTGAGGGCGGTGACGGGGAGAAGCACCGTCTTCACGACGGCCGTGACGGCCAGGACGGCGAGGACCGGCAGGATCGCCACGCAGATTCCGCTGACGCGCATCGGTTGTTTCCTTGAGCGACTCGGGCGGCCTCGACCGCCGGCTGGAGCACAGTCCGCCACTCAATCGCGGCAAGACCAAGGTGAATTCGGTCCGTGAATGCGACAGCCTCACGGGTTTGTCGTGCTGGCCAACCGTCCGGCACGGGGATGGGCCGCGTCGAAGGCACTCATCAGGCGCGCCGCATCGACCTTCGTGTAGAGCTGCGTCGTCGAGAGCGAGGCATGGCCAAGCAATTCCTGGATCGCGCGCAGTTCCCCCTGGCGGGCCAGGAGATGGGTCGCGAAGGAATGTCGCAGGGCATGCGGCGTCGCGCTCTCCGGCAGGCCGAGGGCGCCGCGCAGGCCCGCGACGGCGTATTGCACGATCCGCGGCGAGAGCGGGCCGCCCTTCGTCCCGACGAAGAGCGGGCCCTCCGGATCGAGCGGGTGCGGGCAGAGGGCGAGATAATCGGCCACGGCCGCCGACACGGCCGGCAGCACCGGCACGTCGCGGACCTTGCCGCCCTTGCCGGTCACCCGCACCGCGTCGATCCCCGGCACCGGCGCGTCGCGGGCGGACAATCCCAGGGCCTCGGAGATGCGCAGGCCCGAACCGTAGAGGAGGGCGATCACCGCCGCGTCGCGGGCCAGCACCCAGGGCTCCCGCGTCGCATCGGGGCGGGTCTCGGGCAAGGTCATCGCCACGGCGGCGGTCACCGGCAGCGGACGCGGCAGGCGCCGCTCGACCTTGGGCTGGCGCACCGCGCCGAGCGCCGCGATGCTGCCGTGCCTCTCCCGCTCGAGATGGCGGGCGAAGGAGCGAAGCCCCGCGAGCATCCGCATCAGGGAGCGTCCGGAGATGTCGTCGGCACGCCGGGCCGCCATGAAGGTGCGCAGGTCCCGCGGCTTGAGGGCGATGAGGATCGGTATGGTCGGCGTGCCCGAGCGGGCGTCGAGATGGGTCAGGAACTGGCGCAGATCGCGCTCATAGGCCTCGACGGTGTTGGCGGCCATGCGCCGTTCCTGGGCCAGCGCCCGGCGCCAGCTCTCGGCGGCGGCGCGGAGCGCGGCGTCGCCGGGGAGAAGGAGCGGATCGGCATCGGCCTGTCGGGCGCTCGGGGACATGCGGCGAGCAAGCACCGCTTATGGTTGACGATCGGTTAAACCCCCTTTTCCCGAGGACGGACTGCGCCATCTGGCCGCCCATCATCCCCGAAAGAGAGCCCCGATGGCCAAGCCCGTTCACAGCATGATCCGCGTCCGCGACGAGGCGCGCTCGCGCGACTACTATTCCCGCGCCTTCGGCCTGGAACCCGCCGACCGCTTCGATTTCCCGGACTTCACCCTGCTCTACCTGCGCGACCCGGCCTCGCCGTTCGAGCTGGAGCTGACGGTCAACAAGGATCGCTCCGAGCCCTACAATCTCGGCGACGGCTACGGCCACATCGCCTTCGTGGTGGACGACGTCGAGGCCGAGCACGCCCGCTTCACGCGTGAGGGCTTTCCGGCCACCGACCTCAAGACGCTCAAGCACGGCGACACCCCGCTCGCGACCTTCTTCTTCGCCACCGACCCGGACGGCTACAAGATCGAGGTGATCCAGAAGGGCGGTCGCTTCGCCTGAGCGGGGACGCCCTCATCCAACCCATCCCCCTCATCCTGAGGTGGCGGCGCGAAGCGTCGCCCTCAAAGGAGGGCTCCAGAAGTCTCGGCGATCTCCGGAGGCCTCCCTCGAGGCCGCTGCGCGGCACCTCAGGATGAGGATGAGGGCGAGACGTAAACCGAAGATGGTGCCGTGCCTTACGGCGCCGTCTTCTCGAAACGCTCGAAGGCCGCGATGCCCTTCTCGCAGGCTGCGGGCGAGGGGGCCGGCAAGCTGGTTTCCAGGCGCATGGCGTCGTCGAGGGAGAGCAGGTAGCGCTCGTCGGTGAGGGCGCGGCCGACCGCCGCCTGCATCCGAGTCCGGCCGGCGGTGATCGCCGCATCGACCCGCTCGCGCGGTACGCCGCAGGCGAGCGCGCGCCCGAAGACCTTGCCGTGCCGCTCGCCCTCGGCCTGCGGGATCACCAGGGGCCTGCCCTGCGGCAATTCCTGGGGCTTGTCCTGAGGCCTCTCCTGCGCCGCGGCCGAAGCCGACCACAGCAGCGGGGCCAGACACAACGCCGCGCGCATCCGCATCACCACACGTCCTCCCTTTTGATGTCGTCGTAGCCGGCCCGGGGCGGCGCCGTCACGTCCCGGATCAGGCGCCTCTGGGCTTCGCCCGCCGGGTCGGCGCCTCGGCCAGGGGATCCTCCGGCCAGGGATGGCGGGGATAGCGCCCGCGCATCTCCGAGCGCACCGCGCTCCAGGAGCCGCGCCAGAAACCCGGCAGGTCGCGGGTGATCTGGATCGGGCGTTGGGCCGGCGAGAGCAGGTGCAGGACCAGCGGCACCCGCCCGCCGCCGAGCGCGGGATGCCGGTCGAGGCCGAACAGCTCCTGCACGCGGACCGCCAGCAACGGCTCGGGGCCGGATTCGTAATCGACCGGGATGCGCGAGCCCGTCGGCACCTCGACATGGCTCGGCGCCTCCTGCTCCAACCGGGCGCGCAGGGGCCAGGGGAGCAGCGCGTGCAGCGCCTGGCCGAGATCGTCGGCGGTGATCGCCGCGAGGGTGGTGCGCCCGACGATCCCCGGCGCAAGCCAATCCTCGATGGATGCCTCCAGCGCCTCGTCCGAGAGGTCGGGCCATTCCGCGCCTTGCGCCGCGCGCAGGAAGCGCACGCGGGCGCGCCACTGCGCCAGCGCCGGCGTCCAGGGCAGGCGCTCGAGGCCGAGCCCGGCGACGCCGCGGGCCAGAGCGCGCGCGGCATCCGCGTCGGCCGGGACGGGAAGCGTCCGCTCGTCGAGGCTGAGGGCGCCGAGGCGGCGACTCTCCCGCGCTCGCAAGCCCCGCGCCTGCGGATCGAAGGCGACGCTGCGCACGGTCGCGATGGCTCCGGCGAACAGCGTGTCGATGGCCTGCGGCGCGATGGCGGCGGCGGCGAGGATGCGGGCGTTGGCGGCGGTGCCGGTCAGGTCCGCCACCACGAGGAAGGTCTCGCGGGCGAGGGCGCTCGCCGGGTCGAGGAGCCCGGCCCGGCCATTCGCCATCAGCACCGCGCCCTCGCGACCGCGCGCCCTGGCGACCCGGTCGGGATAGGCGAGCGCTAGGAGCGCGCCGGGCTCGGCCAGGATCGGATCGGGTTCGAGAGGGGGCGTCCCGGCGGCGCGCTCGGCCTGGCGCGCCCAACCCTCGGCGAGACGGCGCATGTCGGCGGCCCGCCCGCCGCGGTCGCGCCCGAACCGGTCGAGGCGCTCCGACAGATCGACGGCATCGCCCCCGAGGCCGCGCTCCACCAGCACGGCGGCGAGGTCGGCGGCCCTGCGGGCATGCCCGGCCTCGGCGGCGCGGGCCACCATCCGGGCGAGCCGCGGCGGCAGCGGCAGCGCCCGCAGGGTCCGTCCGGTGGCGGTGAGCCGCCCATCGGCATCCAGCGCACCGAGATCGGCGAGCAGGGCGCGGGCCTCCGCCAAGGCGGGCGCGGGCGGCGGATCGAGGAAGGGCAGGGCGGTCGGGTCGGCGAGCCCCCAGGCGGCGCAGTCGAGGACGAGACCGGCGAGGTCGGCCGACAGGATCTCGGGGCGGGCGAAGGGCTCCAGCGCCGCGGTCGCGGCCTCGGGCCAGAGGCGCCAGCAAATCCCCGGCTCGGTCCGCCCGGCACGGCCCCTCCGCTGGTCGACCGAGGCGCGGGAGGCCCGCGCCGTGACGAGGCGGGTCATGCCGTTGCCGGGCTCGTAGACCGGCACGCGGGCGAGCCCGGAATCGACGACGATGCGCACGCCCTCGATGGTCAGCGAGGTTTCGGCGATCGAGGTCGCGAGCACCACCTTGCGCCGGCCCGGCGCCGCCGGGGCGACCGCCCGATCCTGCTCGCCCTGAGTCAGGGCACCGTAGAGGGGTGCGAGATCGGTGTTTTCGGGCAGGCGCCCGTCCAGCCGCTCCGCGGTCCGTCGGATCTCGGCCTGCCCCGGCAGGAAGGCGAGCAGGGAGCCCGGATCGGCCCGGAGCGCCCGCAGGATCGCGCCGGCCATCGCGTCCTCGATGCGCTCGTTGGCGGCCCGATCGAGATGACGGGTCTCGACCGGATAGGCCCGGCCCTCGGATTCGATCACCGGGGCATCGCCGAGGAGCCGCGCCACCCGCGCGCCGTCGAGGGTCGCGGACATCGCCAGGATGCGCAGGTCCTCGCGGAGCGCGCCCTGCGCATCGAGGGCGAAGCCGAGGCCGAGATCGGCATCGAGGGATCGCTCGTGGAACTCGTCGAACAGCACCGCGCCGATGCCGGCAAGTTCCGGATCGTCGAGGATCATGCGGGTGAACACGCCCTCGGTGACGACCTCGATGCGGGTGCGGGGCGAAACCTTCGAACCCAGCCGCACCCGGAGGCCCACCGTGTCGCCGACCCGCTCGCCCAACGTCTTCGCCATCCGCTCGGCCGCGCCGCGCGCGGCGAGGCGGCGGGGCTCCAGGAGGATGATCTTCCGGTCCCCGAGCCAAGGCTGGTCGAGCAGGGCGAGCGGCACCCGGGTGGTCTTGCCGGCGCCGGGCGGAGCGACGAGCACGGCGGCGTTCCGCGCCGCCAGGGCCGCGCGCAGGGCGGGGAGGGCGGCCTCGATCGGAAGAGGGGCGGGGTCGGTCGACATCGACGGGGAGGTGACCCGGTTCGGCTCGGCGCGCAACCCATTGTCACCGCACGCACAAGGACCGCGGAACAATCCGTTTAACCCCTGATCATCCTTATCAAACATTTTTTACTGGATTTCGTCCCAGTTTGCGGAACGGCCGCGCTCACGCCGACTTGAGGGCTCGACGTGCCGCACGGGCACGGACGAACCACGGACGGACGAGAGACTATGCGGATTGCCCTCACCCTCGCAGCCGGTGCGCTGCTCTGCGGCCTCGGCGCCGGCTCGGTCTCGGCCGCTCCGGCCATGCCCGCCCCCGGAATCGTCGCGGGCGACGCGGTCGAGACCGTGGTGTATGGCGGCCGGCACCATCATCGCGGCTATCACCGCCACCATCGCACCACCAAGATGGAGCGCCGGATGCGCCGTGAAAACACGATGCGCTACGGCAACCCGAACGCCCGCAACCCGGAGCGTCCCGGCTACCAGCAGCAGCTCGGCAACACCACCAACGGCCCGCGCTACTGAGCGGTTTCGGGGATCGGTGTCCGCACGGACGACGATCCCACGAGACGACGGATCGGACAGCCCGCCCGGCTTCGCGCCCGGCGGGTTTTTTCATGCGCGGGGCCGTTGCCTTGCGCCGCCTGGGGAGAGCGCACACTTGTCCACGGTGTTCGCTTTCCGTCTCCGGTGCCGCGATGCGGTGGGGCTGCTAGCCTCCTCCCCATGCGTTCCAGTCCCCAGCGTCCCAAAGCCCTCGAACGTCGCGCGAGCCCGGCGGATTCGGTGACCTCCTCGCCCGTCACTTCCCCCATGACCTCGCCGCTCGACACGCCCGGCGCCACGCCGATGATGGCGCAGTACATCGAGATCAAGGCCGCCAATCCGGACTGCCTGCTGTTCTACCGGATGGGCGACTTCTACGAGCTGTTCTTCGAGGACGCCGAGATCGCCTCGCGGGCGCTCGGCATCGTGCTGACGAAGCGCGGCAAGCATGGCGGCGCCGACATCCCGATGTGCGGTGTGCCGGTGGAGCGCTCCGACGATTACCTCCACCGCCTGATCGCGCTCGGCCACCGCGTCGCGGTCTGCCAGCAGACCGAGGATCCGGCGGAGGCCAAGAAGCGGGGCCCCAAATCGGTGGTGCGGCGCGAGGTGACCCGCCTCGTCACGCCGGGCACCCTGACGGAGGATCGCCTGCTCGATCCGGCCCGCGCCAATCTCCTGCTCGCCATCGGCCGCCGCAAGGTCTCGGACGCCCGCGAGGCCTACGGCCTCGCCGCCATCGACATCTCGACGGGGCGCTTCGCATTGAGCGAGGTCGAGGGCGCGGAACTGGCGGCGGCCATCGCCCGGCACGAGCCGCGGGAGATCGTGCTGTCGGAGGCGATCCATGCCGACCCGGCCCTGGCGCGGCTGTGGCGCGACACGCGCGCGGCGGTGGTGCCGCTGGCGGCGGCCGAGCTGGAGCCGGCCTCCGCCGAGCGGCGCATCCGCGAGCAGTTCGGCGTCAAGACGCTCGACGGCTTCGGCAGTTTCTCCCGCGCCGAGATCGCGGCGGCGGGCGCGGCCCTCCTCTACATCGAGCGCACGCAGTTCGGCGCGAAGGTGCCGCTCTCGGCGCCGTCCCGCGAGGCGTCCGGGGCGACGCTCGCCATCGACGCGGCGACGCGGGCCAATCTCGAACTCACCCGCACGCTGTCGGGCGAGCGCAAGGGCAGCCTGCTCGACGCCATCGACCGCACCGTCTCGGCGGGCGGTGCGCGGCTGCTCGCCGAGCACCTCGCCGGCCCGCTGACGAGCCTGCAGAAGATCGCGCGGCGGCACGATGCGGTGGCCTTCCTGGTCGAGGACGGTTCCCTGCGGGCGCAGTTGCGCGACGCGCTCAAGGCCGCACCGGACCTCGCCCGCGCCCTGTCGCGCCTCGGCCTCGGCCGCGCCGGCCCGCGCGACCTCGCCGCGCTCCGCGGCGGGCTGGATGCGGCGCTCGCCATCGCCGAGGGCCTCGGCGGGGCCGAGCTGCCCGAGGGCCTCGCCCGCCTCGTGCAGCGCCTCGACGCTGCCGACCGGGATCTCGCCACCGAACTCGGGGCCGCGCTCGCCGACGACCTGCCGCTCCACCGGCGCGACGGCAATTTCGTGCGCGAAGGCTACCATCCGGAGATCGACGAGGCCCGGCTGCTCGGCCAGGACTCGCGGAAGGTCATCGCGGCCCTGCAGGCGCGCTACGCCGAGGCCACCGGCTGCCGGACCCTGCGGATCAAGCACAACAACGTGCTCGGCTACTACATCGAGGTACCGCAGGCGGTGGGCGAGGCCTGCCTCAAGGGCCTGATGCGGGAATTCGTGCATCGCCAGACCATGGTCGATGCCATGCGCTTCACCAGCGTCGAGCTGGGCGAGCTGGAATCGAAGATCGCGGGCGCCTCCGACCGGGTTCTGGCGCTCGAAGCGCAGGTGTTCGACGGGCTGAGCCAAAGGGTGATGGAGCAGGCGGATCGGATCGCCGACATCGCCGACGCGCTCTCGGCGCTGGACGTGGCGGCAAGCCACGCCGAACTCGCGGTCGAGCTCGATTGGACCCGTCCGCAGCTCGACGAGAGCCTCGCCTTCGCGATCCAAGGCGGGCGCCATCCGGTGGTGGAGGCGGCCCTGCGCAAGGCGGGCGAGGCCTTCATCGCCAATGCCTGCGACCTCTCGGGCGAGGAGGCCGGGCGCATCCGCCTCGTCACCGGCCCGAACATGGGCGGCAAGTCGACCTTCCTGCGCCAGAACGCGCTCGTCGCCGTGCTGGCGCAGATGGGCGCCTTCGTGCCGGCCCGCGCCGCCCATCTCGGCCTGGTCGATCGGCTGTTCTCCCGCGTCGGCGCGGCGGACGACCTCGCGCGGGGCCATTCGACCTTCATGGTCGAGATGGTCGAGACCGCCGCGATCCTCAATCAGGCGACGCGCCGCTCGCTGGTCGTGCTCGACGAGATCGGGCGGGGCACCGCGACCTTCGACGGCCTGTCCATCGCCTGGGCCTGCCTGGAGCACCTGCACGAGAAGAACGGCTGCCGGGCGCTGTTCGCCACCCATTTCCACGAGCTGACCGCCCTGTCGAAGCGCCTGCCCCGCCTCGACAACGCCACGCTGAAGGTCGCCGAGCATCGCGGCGACGTGGTGTTCCTGCACGAGGTGGTTCCGGGCGTGGCCGAGCGCTCCTACGGCCTTCAGGTCGCCCGCCTCGCCGGATTGCCGGCGAGCGTCGTGGCGCGGGCCGGCACGATCCTCAAGGGCCTGGAAACCTCCGAGCGCGAGCGACCGGCCCGCGCCCGGATCGACGATCTGCCGCTCTTCGCGAGCCTCAGCGAGATCGCTCCGCCCCCGCCGGAGCCCGCGGCGCCGGAGCCCGACGACACGCTGGGGCGTCTCCTCGACACCATCGACCCCGACAGCCTCACCCCGCGGGAAGCGCTCGATGCGCTCTACCGGCTGAAGGCGGAGCGCACGGGGGGCAGCCGAGGATAACCCGCCTCCGTTGGTACGTTGGAACCCTCCCCCGACGCCGCCGCTTCGGGGCTGTCACCTCGGATTGACGGTGAAACGCGAGGGGCGTGCCCCGATCGCCGGGCCGATCTACCCGGCGGCCCCCGGCGCCAGACAGAACCCGTCGAGCGTCTCCGTCGACGGGACGTGGCCGGAGCGGAAGCGGGCGACGTAGTCCAGGGCGCTCGCCACGGTGCGCTCGGAATAGGGCTTGGCGATCACCCCGACGGCGCCGGCGAAATCCGGCGGGATCCGCTTGGCGTTCGCCGTCATGAAGACGACGGTGGTGCGCGGGTCGGCGCTGAGCGCCCGCGCCACCTCGACACCGGTCGGTCCGTCGGTCAGGTGGATGTCGACCAGAGCCACGTCCGGCGCCGTGCTCCGGCCGAGGGCGATGGCCTCCGCCGAAGCGCCCGCGACGCCGACGCTGACATGGCCGAGATCCTCCAGGAGGCATTCGAGTTCGAGGGCGATCAGCACCTCATCCTCGACCACGAGGATGCGCAGGGCCTCGCAGGAGGCCGGCTTCACCTCGGGCATCCCGCGCCTCCGTCCGACCCGTCTCGCGGCCCCGTCGACCCGCCTTCGTTCCATGCCACGAAGCGGCCGCCCGCGATACGGTGGGTCACGGCAAGCTGTTCCCCACGAGCGGTATCCGGATCGCGACCCGGGTCCCGGGACGCCCCTCCGACCACGCGATCGTGCCGCGCAGCTGCCGCACCACCATCTCGACCAGCATCCGCCCGAAGCCCGCCGGGTTGGGATGGGCCGCCGCCATCCCGATCCCGTCATCCTCGACGGCAAGCTCCATCCCGTCATCGGCGCGCCGCGCGCTCACCCGCACCCGGCCGGTCCGCGCGTCGGGAAAGCCGTGGCGGAGCGCGTTGCTGGCGAGTTCGTGCAGCATCAGGGCGAGCGGCGCCGCCATGGACGCGGGCAAGGCCAGCGCTTCCACCTCCGTCTCGACCCGCGCGCCGCAGGCTTCGTGCCCGGCGGCGATGTCGGCGATCAGGTCGTCGGTGAAGTCACGGAAATCGAAGCGGGCCGCGTCGCCCTCGGAATAGAGCATGCGGTGGGCGGTCGAGAGGGCACCGATGCGGTCGGCCATCGCCTGGAGCGCGTCGCGCGCCTCGCCCTCGGGGGTCCGGCGCGCCTTCAGCAGCATCAGCGAGGAAATGACCTGGAGGTTGTTCTTGACCCGGTGATCGACCTCGTGGAGCAGCGCCGTCTTCTGCTCCAGGGCCGAGCGCAGGTCGGCGGTGCGCTCGCCCACTTCCCGCTCCAGCGCACCGTTGGCGTCGCGCATGGCGATCTCGAGCCGGTGCTTGTGGGTCATGTCGGCCTGGGCCGAGAAGAAGTAGAGGATCGTGCCATCGGCATCGCGGACCGGGTTGACGGTCATGCCGTTCCAGAACGACGTGCCGTCCTTGCGATAATTGAGCAGCTCGCACTCGAACGAACGGCCCTGCGTGATCGCCTCGCGCAGGGCGTCCAGCGTGGAGCGGTCGGTGAGCGGGCCCTGGAGCCGGCGGCAATTGTGCCCGTAGAGCTCGTCGCGGTCATAGCCGGTCAGGGCCATGAAGGCGCCGTTGACCCAGACGACCGGATTGTCCGCCCGCCGGGGATCGGTCACGACCATCGGCGTCGGGCTCGCCTCGAAGGCTGCCGCGAAGACATCGACCGTGAAACCGGGCGGGAACGCCGTCACCTCTGTGGGAAAGCCCGTCATCCTCACGCCGACACAGGTGGGCCGCGTCGATGCAGCCCGCGAACCAGGGAATTTCGACTCCGCCTGCGGGCGGCCGGTCTACCCCCCCAACGGGTCCGGCACGCTCCCGTTCCGGCGACATCTTCACGCTTCCGTCAAGCTTGCCTATCCCGAGGGCGGCAAGGATGCCATGGGCAAAGAGTTCCAAACTCGCGCGCCCGCCGCAAGGGGGCGAGCCCATCGGGCTGTGGCCGGCGGCCCTCAGCCCGCCGCGATTCCTGCGCATAGGCCCGGTGGAACGGCGAAGGGGTGGGTGATGGCGGCAGCGAAGGGCCGGAGGGGCTTGCGGCCCCGGGACGTGGTGGAGGATCCCCGCCTCCTCCTGATGCTGGCGCTCGGCTTCGGCTGCGGCCTGCCGATCCTGCTGGTGTTCTCGACCCTCTCCGCATGGCTCGCCACGGCCGGGATCCAGCGGGCCAGCATCGGCCTCCTGTCCTACGTCTCCTTCGCCTACTCGCTGAAGTTCATCTGGGCGCCGGTGATCGACCGGGTCGATCTGCCGGTGCTCGCGCGGCTCCTCGGGCGGCGGCGGGCCTGGATGCTGCTGGCGCAGATCGGGGTGATCGCCGGCCTCATCGGCATGAGCTTCGGCGCGCCGAACGAGGATCTGTTCTTCATCGTGGTCTGCGCGCTCGTGACCGCCTTCGCGTCGGCCACGCAGGACATCGTCGTCGACGGCTGGCGCATCGACGCGGCCCCCACGGAACGTCAGGGGCTGATGCTCGGCAGCTACCAGCTCGGCTACGCCATCGCCCGGGCCTTCGCCGGCGCCGGCGCCCTCTACATCGCCCAAGGATACGGGTGGCAGATGGCCTACGAGGCCATGGCCCTGCTGATGCTCGTCGGCATCGTCGGCTGCCTCGCCGCGCCGCGCCAGGACCCGGTGGATCAGGCGGCGGGGCCGCGCGGCGTCGGCGAGACCCTGCGGATCGCCGTGGTCGAGCCCTTCGGCGACCTCATCCGCCGCAAGGGCGCACGCCTGATCCTGATCCTGTCGCTGATCATGCTCTACCGGCTGCCCGACATCATCTCCGGGGTGATGGCGCAGCCCTTCTACATCGAGCAGGGCTTCTCCCTGGTCGAGATCGCCAACGTCACCAAGGTCTACGGCGTGATCGTCGGCCTCGCCGGGGCGCTCGCCGGAGGCTGGGCGGTGATGCGCTTCGGCATCCAGGCCTCGCTGCTGTTCGGCGGGATCGTCGCGGCGGCCTCGAACCTGATGTTCGCGTGGCTCGCCGTCAGCGGGCACGATACGGCGCTCTTCGTCGCCAGCATCTCGATCGACAACTTCTCGGGCAACTTCGCCGGCACGGCCCTCATCGCCTACATGTCGGGCCTGACCTCGCCGGCCTTCGTGGCGACGCAATACGCGCTCCTCTCCTCGCTCTACGCCCTGCCGGGCAAGTTCATCGGCGGCTTCTCCGGCTTCATGGTGGACGCGCTCGGCTACCCCCAATTTTTCGTCGCCTCCGCACTGATCGGCATTCCGGTGGCGCTGCTCTGCCTCGCGCTGGCCGCCCTCGGCGAGGGGCGGGAGGAAGCCGCAGCCGCCCCCCCGCCGGAAGAGGAAGCCGTGGCGGCCAAGGCTTGACGCCGTCACGCGTTTTCGCGCTCCCGGCAGGAGGGGGACGGCGGGGGCGAACACGCGTCGGCGCCCGAGCCCGTCCGGCCGATCCGGGCCATGTCCGTCGATCGTTCCGGAACCTTCCCGGCGGCCTCCGTTTTGCTCCTGCCTACGGGCGGGCGACCCCGTCCGGACGAGGCGTTCCAAACGACACGGTCTCAACGACACTGCCAGGAGATCCTTGACGTGAACTCAATCGCGCTGAGCGGCGAGACCCTGCCGGTTCCGGTCGCCCCCACCGCCGTCCCCCCCCTGTCGGAGGCCGATCGCGCGGCTCTGCGCCGGGCGGTCGACGTGCTGGAGCGCCCGGGGCTCGCGGCGCGGCTCTCGGCGGCGGCGGGGGCGCCGCTCGACATGATCGGCCGGGCGCTCCCGGCCCCCGTCACCGAGGCGGTGGGCCGTTCGACGGAGGCCGCGATGCGGACGGCCCTGCGGATCGCGCTGGCCACCCTGCCGGACAAGGACGTGGCCCCGGCGGGCTCCGCCGTGGAGCGGATCGAGGAGGGGACGGGCCGCGGGCTCAGCCGCCTCATCGGCTCCAGCGAGACGCGCCACAAAGCCCTCGCCGCCGTCTCCGGGGCGCTGGGCGGCGCCTTCGGGCTCGCGACGGTGGCGATCGAACTGCCGCTCTCGACCACGATCATGCTGCGCTCCATCGCCGAGATCGCCCGGGAGGAGGGTGAAGATCTGAGCGATCCGGAGGGCGCGCTGGCCTGCGTGCAGGTCTTCGCGCTGGGCGGACGCAACGGCAGCGAGACGGCGCTCGCGGAGAGCGGCTATTTCGCGGTGCGGGCGGCGCTGGCCAAGACCATGGCCGAGGCGACCCGCTACGCCGCCCAGCGTTCCCTGCTCGATGCGGGCGCGCCGCCGCTGGTACGGCTCACTGCGCAGATCGCCTCCCGCTTCGGCATCGTCGTCTCGCAGAAGGTCGCCGCCCAGGCGGTGCCCGTGATCGGCGCGCTCGGGGGGGCGGCCGTCAACACCGCCTTCATGAACCATTTCCAGGGCATGGCGCGCGCCCACTTCACCGTGCGGCGACTGGAACGCGCCCATGGCAAGGAGACGGTGCGAGCCGCCTATCTGGAGGAGAAGGCGGCGCTCGGCATCGCCTGAGCGTCAGACCGGCAGATTCGACTCGACCAGCACCGTCTCGGTCTCGAACTGGGCGGCGTGCCAAGTGCCCGCGGGGAAGTGGAACAGGCTGCCCGCCGCGAAGGCGACGCGGCCCTGATCGGTCTCCAGCGTGCCCGACCCTTCGATCACCTGCACGAACTGCTCGTGGTCGTGGCTGTGGCGCGGCGCCTCCGTGCCAGCGGGGATCGTCACCCGCACGAGGCTCGCGCCCTTGCCCTCAAGGCTGCGCTTGCCCACCCCCGACGGGGCACGCGTCTCCGGCAGATCGGTCCAGGGCAGGCAGTGGCGGGCGGTCATCCTGGGCTCCTCGAGGGGCTCCGACATCGCCCGCGAGGTAGGCGCAGACGGCCTCAGGGCCAGACCTTGACGGCCACCGGCCGGCGCACGAGGTCGCGATCCGAGGTGACCGTGCAGCCCTCGACCCGGAGCGTCGCGTAGGTGAGGAGCGCCCGCTCGCCCACATCGTCGAAATTGCGGCCCGTCGCCTCCGGATCGAGGAGCGAGGGATAGGCGACGAGCCGTGGGCCCGCCTTGCAGGGATCGTCGTAGAGCGTGGCCGAGGCCATCAGGAGACGGGGCACGTCCCAGGTCAGGAGGTCGCGCGAGGCCGTCCAGTAGAAGCCCGATTCCGCGAAGGTCCCGCCCTTGGCCGCCATGAACACCGCGATCCAGGCCCCCGTGCCGCGCTGGCGCACCAGGGCTCCGACCGGGCCGGGGAACGGCCCGACCGGCCGGCAGGAATCGGCCAGCTTCGGCACCTTGCGGTAGGGATCCGGGAAGGCGGCGGTGAAGCCGGTGCCGGTCCAGGCCCGCCAGCGGCCGGGATCGGCGGGATCGTCCGAGCGGAACAGGCACACCCCGGCGGGCTGGTCGCTGCCGGGCCGGTCCCAGCCGGTGGTCGAGGCCAGGAAGTAGCGCCAGCGCCCGTCGCCGACGATGTTGGAGGGGTTGAAGAAGCCCCGGTGACGGCCCTGGCCCTCCTCCTGCCGGAACGGTGCCCCGGCCACCACCGCGGGCGGGCTCGACCGGGCGAACTGCGCGCCGCCGTCTCGGGAGGCGGCGGCGGTGATCGTGTTGTACCAGCACTCCATGTAGACCTTCGAGCGGCAGCGGCCCTCGTGCTCGTTGGCCTGGAACTCGTGATGGACCAGGGCCGCCACGCGGGTGCCGTCCTCGGTCCAGGTGGCGGTGATCCAGGAACGGTCGTCGTAGAGCGCCGGATCGCTCTTGCCCCCGGAATCGAGCACCACCCGGCAATCGATCTTGAGATGATCGAGATCGGGCCCGCGCAGGGCGCGGTTGCGGTAATGCAGGCCGAAGACGGCGAGGCCGCCCGTTGCGTCACGGAAGGCCCGGATCGGCGCGTCGGGTACGTCGGCCCCGTCGCAGGCATCGCGCGTCGCGGAGAAGATCACGCGCTCGGGCCCCGTCACGGTCAGGGCCGAGAGGGGTGGTTCGGCGGCAAGGCTCCCGCAGGGCCAAAGCCCCCCGAGCGGCACGAGGCCGCACAGGAGCGTGAGCGCCGCGCGGGACGGGCGGGTCAGCCTGGACATCGCCGCAGCTTTACGTTTTGAACCGTTATAAGAAGCTTGTCCCGGTCCTCGGGCGCTCGCGTCGTCCACAGGTCGCCCCCATGCTCGTCCTGATCCTCGGCCTCGTGCTGTTCCTCGGCACGCATGCCTTCTCCATGGCCAGGGCCAAGCGGGCCGAGGTGATCGGGCGCCTGGGCGAGCAGCGATACAAGCTCGGCTACACCCTGCTCTCGATCCTCGGCCTCGCGCTCACCGCCTATGGCTACGGGCTCTACCGGCAGGAGGGAATGATCCCGGTCTGGTCGCCGCCGGTCTTCACCCGCCATCTCGCGGTGCTGCTGACGCTGTTCGCCTTTATCAGCCTGGCGGCCACCTACCTCCCCGGCCATCTTCGCACGCGGCTGAAGCATCCGATGCTGCTCGCCGTGAAGATCTGGGCCACGGCGCATCTCCTGGCCAACGGCGATCTCGGCTCGATGCTGCTGTTCGGCGCCTTCCTGGCCTGGGCGGTGGCCGCCCGCATCAGCGCCAAGCGGCGCGCTCTGACGGCGGGGCAGGTGGCGGCGCAGCATGGCGGGCAGGCCGCGCCGGCCGGCTGGCGCAACGACGCCATCGCCGTGGTGGTCGGCCTCGTGGCGTGGTTCGTGTTCGGGAAGTATCTGCACCCGCTGCTGATCGGCGTCGCGGCCTGGCCCGGGCAGGCCTGAGGCGGCGGCCCGCGGCCCGCGTCTTTCGAACATCGCCAAACCCGAGGGGCTGTGCTAGGCGCGGGCTCGACGACGACAGGCGAGGCGAGGGCGGCCCGCGAGGGGCGCTTGGATTGAGATGGCCGAGAACAACGAGTTCTTCCGCGAGGTCGACGAGGATTACCGCCGCGATCGGTTCATCCAGATCTGGAAGCGCTACAACGCCCTGATCATCGCGGGCGCGATCCTGCTGGTGGCCGGCGTCGGTGGCTGGAACTACTGGCGCCATGCCGAGCTAGTGCGCGCCGAGACGACCTCCGCGCGCTTCGACACCGCCAACCGCCTCGCCAAGGATGGCAAGACGGCGGAGGCCGAGCGCGACTTCGCCGCGATCCAGGCCGACGGCCCGGCGGGCTACGCCCTGCTCGCCCGCTTCCGCAACGCCGCCGAGACGGGCAAGCGCGACGCCGCCGCAGGGGCCGCCGCCTACGATGCCCTCGCCGCCGACAAGGGCGCGGGCGATGCCTTGCGCGACCTCGCCCGCCTGCGCGCCGCCCTGCTGCGGCTCGACGGATCGGAGGCGGATGCCGCGCTCTCCCAGCTTCAGGGCATGGCGAGCCCGACCGGCACGTTCCGCCACACCGCCCGCGAGATGCTGGGCCTGACGGCTTTGCGCAAGGGCGATATCGAGGGCGCCGGCCGCTGGTTCGACCAGATCGCGGGCGACAACGACACGCCCCAGGGCCTGCGCCAGCGCGTCGAGATCTACGCCGCCCTCGTCGCGGGGGGGGCGGTCACGGTCACCGAGGCCAAGCCCGAGAACGCCGCGCCGCTCCCGCCGATCACCCGCTGACGCCTTCCACCATCGCGCGAGCGGAGCAATCCGGCCGCGCGACCATTCCGGAACGAGGCGACGCCGCGATCGGCTTCGCCCCCCTCGGGCGATGTTCGCTCGCACCGGAATGTCCTATCCTCACGAAGACCCGCGCGTCCCCTCGGCCGCGCCCAGAGACGTAACATCATGGACCTGCCGACCGTCGCGATCGTCGGACGCCCGAATGTCGGCAAGTCGACCCTGTTCAACCGGCTCGTCGGGCGCAAGCTCGCCCTGGTGGATGACCGCCCCGGCGTGACCCGCGACCGCCGCGAGGGTGACGGCTCCATCGGCGACGTCACCTTCCGGATCATCGACACCGCGGGGCTGGAGGAGGCGGATGCCGATTCCCTGCTCGGCCGGATGCGCGCGCAGACCGAGGCGGCGATCCTCGAATCCGACGCGGTCCTGTTCGTCATCGATGCCCGCGCCGGCGTGCTGCCCGCCGACCGTCCCTTCGCCGAACTGGTGCGCCGGGCCGGCATCCCCGTCATCCTCATCGCCAACAAGGCCGAGGGCGGGGCCGGCATGGCCGGCGCCTACGAGGCATTCTCCCTGGGGCTCGGCGATCCCATCCCCTTCTCCGCCGAGCATGGCGAGGGCCTGGGCAGCCTGCAGGACGCCCTGCGCGAGGTGCTGCCCGAGCCCGACGACGAGGAGGACGAGGGCGGGGAGGGCGGCAAGGGCCTGCGCGTCGCCATCGTCGGCCGCCCGAATGCCGGCAAGTCGACCCTGATCAACCGGATGATCGGCGAGGACCGCCTGCTCGTCGGCCCCGAGGCCGGCATCACCCGCGACTCGATCTCCCTCGACTGGGAGTGGCGCGGGCGCAAGATCAAGCTCCACGACACCGCCGGCATGCGGCGGCGCGCCCGCATCGACGACAAGCTGGAGAAGCTCGCGGTCTCGGACGGGTTGCGCGCGGTGCGCTTCGCCGAGGTGGTGGTGGTGCTCCTCGACGCGACGATCCCCTTCGAGAAGCAGGATCTGACCATCGTCGATCTGGTCGAGAGCGAGGGGCGCTCCCTGGTGATCGGCCTCAACAAGTGGGATCTCGTCGCCGACCAGCCGGGCCTGCTCAAGACCCTGCGGGAGGATTGCACCCGATTGCTGCCGCAGGTGCGCGGGGTCTCCGTCGTGTCGCTGTCGGGTCTCGGGGGCGAGGGCATCGACAAGCTGATGCAGGCGGTGGTGGACGCCTCCGAGGTCTGGAGCCGACGCGTCTCGACCGCCCGGATCAACGCGTGGCTCACCGACGCCCTCCAGCGCAACCCGCCGCCCGCCGTGTCGGGCCGGCGCATCAAGATCCGCTACGGCACCCAGGTGAAGAGCCGCCCGCCGCATTTCGCCCTGTTCGGCAACCAGCTCGACGCCCTGCCGAAATCCTACACCCGCTACCTCGTCAACGGCATCCGCGAGGCCTTCGACCTCCCCGGCACGCCGATCCGGCTGTCGCTGCGCACGACCAAAAATCCGTTCGAGAAGAGCTGAACGTCGCCCTTCTCTCCCCCTCCGCCCGGGAGGGCTTTGGGTGCGCGTGCCAAGGGAACTTCCTCTTGTCGAAACGGGATTGCGGCCGCTTCGCCAAAAATATCAATCTCCTCAAGACCCGTTCGATAGATCAACTTTCTTCGCATCCCAGAATCATTGGGATACGGCTCTCTTGCTCGGGCGTTCCCGACCCTTAGCTTCCCGGCTCCTCTCGAACGGGTGGTTTTCGGATGGCAGGAACGTCCTCGGCCGTGGCCGCACGGCTGACCAAGCTCGGTGAACCGCGCGCCCTCGCGGTCGCGGGTCTCGGCGGGCTCGCCGTGGTGGCGGTGGCGCTCCTCCTGGTGCGGTACGTGCCGGCGGATCAGGGCCGTGCGGCCCTGCACGCCCTGGCCGAAGGCCTGTCGAGTCGCGGCTTCTGGAGCGCGGCCGCCGTCGGCCTCGCGGCCCAGACCGTCGACGGGGCGCTGGGCATGGCCTACGGCATCACCTCGACGACCTTCCTGCTCTCGACCGGGGTGCCGCCGGCCGCGGCCTCGGCCTCGGTCCATGTCGCCGAAATCTTCACCACCGCCTTTTCCGGCGCCGCACATTGGCGCCTCGGCAACGTGAACGGCCAGCTGTTCCGCCGCCTGCTCATCCCCGGCGTGATCGGCGCGATGGCGGGCGCCTATGTCCTCACCGCCATCGACGGCGACGCGATCAAGCCGTTCGTCTCGGTCTACCTGCTCGGGATGGGCCTCTACGTCCTCGCCAAGGCCTTTCGAACCATCCGGCCGCGCCGGGAGCCGCCGAAGGCGGTCGTGCCGCTGGCGCTCACCGGCGGCTTCGTCGATGCGGTCGGCGGGGGCGGCTGGGGGCCGGTGGTGACGACCTCGCTGGTCGGCAGCGGCCAGGAACCGCGCACCGCCATCGGCTCGGTCAATGCCGCGGAATTCTTCGTGGCCGTGGCGAGCGGCCTGTCACTGACCCTGCTCGGCGGCCTGACCCACTGGACCACCATCGCCGGTCTCGTCGTCGGCGGCCTGTTCGCCGCCCCCATCGCCGCGACGCTGGTGCGCGTGTTGCCGGCGCGCGTGATGATGGCGGTGGTGGGCGCGCTGATCGCCTCGCTCAGCGCCTACAGCCTCGCGAAGCTCGTGACCTGAGACGCTGTTCGACCGGCGCCTCCATCAAACCACCTCATCCTGAGGTGCCGCGCCAGCGGCCTCGGCTGAGCGTCTCAGGACGAGGCTGGGGATTTGGCGGCAGGCGAGGGGGCGCATCGATCCGGCTTCGAGAGTGCCAGTGGACCTGACTTCGAGGGGAAGGCTCCTTGCCTAACCCGCCCGCGTCGTCTCGGCGAGCCAGTCCACCACCGCGTCGAGCGCTTGGCGGTTGCTGGTCTCGCCGCCCCGGGCCGCCTCGAAGGCGGCAATCTGGCGCTCGGCGCTGGTGCCCTCGGCGACGATCCGACGGGCATCAGCGACCTCCTCCGTGCAGCCGAGCGCCTCCGCATCCTCCGCGATCAGCGAGAGCAGCGTGTCGAGGGACGCGGCGAAGGGGAAGGCCTCTTCCGACGCCTCGTCGATCAGCTCCGCCTCGGTGCCGCTCCGCTGGGCCCGCCACAGGTTCTCGGCGGCGATGGCGCGGGACACGCCGGTGAGCCCCGCATGGATATCCGGCCGCCGCTCGACGAGGCGCACGAGGCACCGGAACAGGGCCGCGATGACGATGGCGTCGGCAAGCCGCGTGCAGGAATCGGCGATGCGCAGTTCGAGGGTCGGGAACTTGATCGAGGGCCGCAACGACCACCACAGGAAGCTCGCATCCTGGATCGAGCCGGCCTTGGTCATGATGCGCACGTAGCGCTCGTAGGCGGCGGCATCCCCCATCAGTTCGGGTAGGCCGGTGCGGGGCAATTCGCCGAAGGCGCTGAGGCGATAGGCGGAGAGCCCGGTCGGCTTGCCCTGCCAGAACGGCGAGGAGACCGAGAGCGCGAACAGCAGCGGCTGGAACGGCAGCAGCCGGTCCATCAGCCCGACGCGGGCCTCCGGATCGGCCACCTCGACATGGACATGCATGCCGCAGATCAGGCTGCGCCGCCCGGCGAGGCCGACATCGCGCAGGATGCCGCGGTAGCGGTCGCCCTTGGTCGGCAGTTGGCGCGCCCAGTCGGCGATGGGATGGGTGCCGGCGGCGAAGACGAGAAGGCCGTGCTCGGCCCCGATCTCGGCCAGTTGCCGACGCTGTTTCAGCAACGCGGCATGGGCCTCGGGGAATTCGGTCGAGGGCGGGGTGCAGACCTCGACCTGACATTGGAGGAGCTCGCGGCCGATCTCGGGCAGGCGCTCGCCGGCCTCGACATGGAACGGTTTGACGGACCGCCGGGGCGTGCCGCGCGTCTCCGCATCGGCGAGGAAATACTCCTCCTCGATCCCGAACCGGTACGGGACTTCCGAGGATTTCCGGGCACTCATCCGCCGTCTCCGAACCATGGCCGCGGACCGCGCGGGTGCCCTAATATGGTGCGGAAGGCGCGAGCGTTCCCTTGGGCGCGTTCGACGCAGCATCGAGCCCGGACATGCGCCGGGCGATCCGGTCCGAGATTCGCCTCTCCGAACGGGATGGTTCGATCCGGCGGGCGCTTACGCCGTCCGCAGCGGCCCACCGACCAGCCAGGCCGGATCGAACCAGCGATCCGCCTCACCGTCATAGGGCAGGCGGGTGACGTCCCAGTGCTGGATGTACTTCGCGTAGACGTTCCACACCGCGATGCCGCCGCCGACGAAGATGCGCCGGCCCGGATAGCGCTTGAGCACGTCCTCCGGATTCTCGTGCGAGCGGATCACGTCGATGGTGCGGTCCTTGAACGCGAATTCGGGCACCGAGGCCACCGTCTTCGGGCCGGCGATCAGCACGTGGCCCATGGTCAGCGCGAAGAACCGCGTCACGTCCTCCACGAAGAGCGGATCGGTGTTGCCCTCCCAGGGCAACTGCCCGTTCAGGCCGAGCTGGCCCCGCTGGCCGATGGCGCAGATGCAGCGGACGTCGATCATCGCGAACCTCGAAGAGAAACCGGAAGCGATGATCCCACATCATCGTCTTCTGCCCGCGCGACGGCGCGGCGGCGGTCATCCGCCGGACGCGTCGGTTTCGGTCGAAGACCGGGACCGACGCAATAGGGAACAGCGGGCTCCGCCCGAATCCCGCCGGGGCCTGAGGCCCCGGCCCCCCGTCACTCGGGGGCGCGGAAATTCAGAACCCGATCGCTCGGGAAATCGTAGAGGCGGCCGGTCTCGTTCCATGCGGGGGACGAGAGGCGCACGAAGTGGGGCGCCAGTTCCTCGGGCGTGCGCAGGGTCTCCGGATCCTCGCCCGGCATGGCGGAGCGGCGCATCGCCGTGCGCAGGGGCCCCGGATTGACCAGCATTGCCCGGATCGGTGTCGTCTCGGTCTCGGAGGCGTAAGTGCGCACCATCGCTTCCAAGGCCGCCTTGGTGACCGCGTAGGGCCCCCAATAGGCCCGCGCCTTGTGGGCGGCGCCCGAACTCACGAAGATCGCCCGGCCGGCATCGGACCGTTGCAGCAGCGGATCGAGCGAGCGGAGCAGGCGCCAATTGGCGGTCACGTTCACGTCGAGGGTTTGCTGCCACACCTTCGGGGTGATGTGGGCGAGCGGCATCAGCGCGCCGAGCACGCCGGCATTGCCGAGCAGAATGTCGAGCTTGCCGAAGCGCTCGTTGAGCGCCGCGCCGAGCCGGTCGATGGCGTCCCAGTCGGTCAGGTTCAGCGGCACCAGCGTCGCGGAGGAGCCCGCCGCGCGGATCGCGTCGTCGACCTCCTCCAGGGCGCCCTGGGTGCGGGCCACCGCGACGACATGCGCACCGGCCTCGGCCAATGCCAGGGCGGCCGCCCGACCGATGCCGCGCGAGGCGCCGGTGACGACCGCGACGCGGCCGTCGAGGACCTTGTCGGCCATCTTGCTCAATCCGCCTCGGCCAGCATCGCCAGCCGCTTCGGCCCGGCGATGGCGAGATCCGTCAGCGCCGTCGGGTACTGACCGGTGAAGCAATGGTCGGTGTATTGTGGGCAGGCCTCGTCGCGGGCGTCCTCGCCCATCGCCCGGTAGAGACCGGGGATCGACAGGAAGGCGAGCGAATCGGCGCCGATATAGCGGCGCATGCCCTCGAGATCGTGGGTCGCGGCGAGCAGCTTCTCGCGCTCGGGCGTGTCGATCCCGTAGAAATCCGGGAAGGTGATCGGCGGCGAGGCGATGCGGAAATGCACCTCGCGGGCGCCCGCATCCCGCATCATCTTGACGATCTTCACGGAGGTGGTGCCGCGCACGAGGCTGTCGTCGACGAGCACGATGCGCTTGCCCTCGATCGCCGCGCGGTTGGCGGAATGCTTCATGCGCACGCCGAGTTCGCGCACCGTCTGGGTCGGCTGGATGAAGGTGCGGCCGACATAATGGTTGCGGATGATGCCCATCTCGAAGGGCAGGCCGGCCTCCTGGGCGAAGCCGAGCGCCGCCGGCACGCCGGAATCCGGCACCGGCACGACGATGTCGGCCTGCGGCGCCGCCTCGCGGGCGAGCTCGCGGCCGATGGCCTTGCGCACGGCGTAGACGCTCTTGCCGTTCACCACCGAATCCGGCCGGGCGAAGTAGATGTACTCGAAGATGCACGGGCGCATCGGCCGCTTCTCGGCAAAGCGGATCGACTCGATCCCTTCCTCCGAGATCACGATCACCTCGCCGTTCTCCACGTCGCGGATGAAGCGGGCGCCGATGATGTCCAGCGCGCAGGTCTCGGAAGTCAGGATGTAGCGCCCGTCGAGTTCGCCGAGAACGAGGGGGCGGATGCCCATCGGGTCGCGGGCGCCGATCAGCTTCTTGTTGGTCAGCGCGACGATGGCGTAGGCGCCCTCGATCCGCTGCAGCGCGTCGATGAAGCGCTCGACGATGCGGGGTTTGCGCGAGCGGGCGGCCAGATGCAGGATCACCTCGGTGTCGGAGGTGGATTGCGTGATGGCGCCGTCCTGCACCAGTTCCCGGCGAATCGAGAGGGCGTTGGTCAGGTTGCCGTTATGCGCGACGGAGAGCCCGCCGCCGGCGAGTTCGGCGAAGAGCGGCTGGACGTTGCGCAGGATGGTGCCGCCGGTGGTCGAGTAGCGCACATGGCCGATGGCCGAGCGGCCGGCGAGGCGCTCGATCGTGCCGCGATCGGAGAAATTGTCGCCGACCAGGCCCTGGCGGCGCTCGGAGTGGAACACGCCGTCGTCGTAGGAGACGATGCCGGCGGCTTCCTGGCCGCGGTGCTGCAGGGCGTGGAGCCCGAGCGCCACGATGGCCGAGGCGTCGTCGTGCCCGTAGATGCCGAAGACGCCGCATTCCTCGCGAAGCGTGTCGCCGTCGATGTCCCAGTCGTGGGCATCGGCGCTCGCGCTGACTGCTGACATGTCGCTCTCGAAATCCTGGCGGCGCGGGCGGCTTGCGCGGCCCCGCATCCGGCACGGCGGGAACGGTCGGGACCGGACCGTTCGGGTCCGGGACCGTCGTGAAACCGTTACCTATGCGGGGATCGCACCGCAACCAAGAGCCATTCCAGCATATCAGCGTTTCGGCGCAGGCGCCGTCGGGCCCGCATCGCTGCGGCGCTGGGCCGGCAGATCGGTCTCGGGCGGGGGCTCCTCGGCGGGGGCATCCTTGGGTTTGCGCAGCTGCTTCAGGAAGCCTTCCGGATTGTCGGGAAGCTGCGCCACCAGCGCCTCACCCGAGCTCTCGAGCAACGGCTTGCTCTTCGCCTGGGCGGCCCAATCGGGCACCTTGCCCTGGACGAGCCAGGCCAGGAACACCCAGCCGATCACGCAGATCAGGAAGCCCCGGCCCGCCCCGAAGACGAAGCCGAGCGAGCGGTCGACCGCGCCGATGCGCGAATCGAGCACGAGATCGGACACCTTCACGGTGACCAGGGAGACGACGATCAGGGTGCCGATGAAGATCGCGCCGATCGAGGCGACGAGCGCCACGGTGTCGCTGGAGACGTGCTGCTTGACGGTCGGCAGCAGCATCGGATGCAATGTCCAGGCAAGGGCGGCCGCCGCCACCCAGGCGATGATGGCGAGTACCTCGCGGGTCACGCCGCGCACGGCGGCGAGCAGCGCGGATACCAGCACGATGCCGAGCACCACGAGGTCGAGGACGGAGAACGGCATCTGTGGATACGCTGGTCCGGGGCGGAAGACGAAGGCACGGCCGCGACGGCTCCCCCGGACCGCGCGCCCTCAGTCGTTTGTACCGATATACCCCGGCCGCACACGGTCGTCACCTTCGCTCCGGGTGCCCTCGCGCGGGGATCGCTAGGACGTGGATCTTCCCTCCGCCCCGCCCGTCACCCCGCCCCGTTTCCTGGTGCCGATCGCCGGTCTGTTCAGCGGGGTCCTGATCATCTCGCTGATCCTGGCGGGCAAGATCGCCGAAATCGGCGGTGTCACCTTCACGGCGGCCGTGATCGTCTTCCCGCTCTCCTACCTGTTCGGCGACGTCCTGACCGAGGTCTACGGCTACGCGAGCGCCCGCAAGGTCGTCTGGGCGGGCTTTGCCGTGCAGGTGATCTGGATCGTCAGCTACGGGATCGCCGCGGCCCTGCCGCCGGCGCCGTTCTGGACGCATCAGCAGGCCTTCGAGACGATCCTGGGTGCGACGCCGCGCCTCGCACTCGCTGGCATGGGCGCCTACCTCGTCGGCGAATTCCTCAACGCCTACGTGCTGGCCCGCCTCAAGCTGGCGCTGGCGGGCCGCTTCGTGGCTTTTCGTCTCATCGCCTCGACGGTGGTGGGACAGGCGGTCGATTCGGCCCTGTTCCTGACCTTGGCCTTCGCCGGCACCCTGCCTCCCGCCGAGCTGGTGCGGCTCGGGGTCTCGGTCTGGCTGCTCAAGGTCGGTTGGGAGATCCTGGCGCTGCCGCTCAGCCTGCCGCTGATCGCCTGGCTCAAACGGGAGGAGGGCCTCGACGCCGACGACCGGGGGACGGATTTCAACCCGTTCCGGCTGCGCGCGTGACGAGGCCGCGCGCCGTTCCGGTCCTGGAGCATCGGCCTTTTGCCGGAAGCCGGCTCTCACCTTTCGGGCCGATCCTCCAGGCCGTTCCCGTGATAACCCGGTCTCTCCGCGATCATGGGGCGACGATGCCGATTTCGAACGACACCCTCCGAACCGGTCCCGGGTTCTCGCTCCGCGGATGGCGCGGCCTCGGCCCTGCCGCGCTGGCCTTGTCGCTCGCATCGCTTCCGCTGCGCGCGGAACCGTTCAGGCCCGTGCCGCGGGGCGACGGCGCCCCCCTCGAGGTGCTCGACGGTCCCATCCCCGGCCGGATCCGCGACGGCCTCGCGATCCTGACGCCGGGGGGCATCGTGATGTCGAAAGGCCTGTCGCCCTTCGACGCGTCGATGGCCGGCATCAAGAATCCCGACGCCATCATGCTCGGCGTCGGCAACCGGATCTCGTTCTGCCCGGCCCTGTCCTGCATCCGGGGGCCGGCCGACGGGCGGATCGATCCGGCCTTCTTCGATCACCAGCGCACCTCCCTGCTGATCTCGGCCCGGACGAAGCTCGACAATGCCGCCGAGGAGCAGACCCTCGCGGTCACGACAACGATCGGCACCGGCCGGCAGAAGGCCTGGGCTGCCAGAACGCCGTTCGGCCTCGGCGACAACGTCTCGAACGGCAACGCCACCTACCGGGTCGTCCAGGCCGGAACCTCGGGACCCCGGAATCCGCTGCCCCCGTCGCGTCCCGCCTCGGCGCCGTTCACGGTCACCGACGGATCGGTCACGTGGCTCTGGATCAACGATGCGCACATCGCCGCGAAGGTGGGCAGCTACTTCGAGACCGAGGTGGTCGAGGGGGCGGGCGCTGCCTGGAACGCGGCGTTCAACTATCACCTGCTCACGCCGCCGATCGTGGGCGGATTCTATCCCAACGTGGAGTTCGATTACGGCAACGATTCCGGCCGCGACTGTCCGCTCGGCATCGATTGCACCAACCTGCGGGTGGCCGCGAGCGGCAAGTCCATCACGACGAACCTCGCCATCGTCGGCAACGAGACGGCGGCGAACGGGTATTCGACCCTCTGGGGAATGCGCCTGAACGGGGACGGGCTCGCCTCGCAATCGGCCATCGAGGTCGACGCGGCCTCGCCCGTCGGGATCGGCTTCGGCCTGTCCGGGCTGGGGGGACAGTCGCACGCGATCGCGACCATTCAGGACAGCTCCACGGGTCCCGTTTCCTACCTCGTCTCCGGCGCCCACACGACGGCGAGCTTCCTCGACGATTCGTCCGCCCCGGTCTCGCTCAGCATCGGTGGCGCGAAGTCGGTGGCCGGCATCCGCGAAGGCTCGCGGAGCCCGACCGGCATCGCCCTGCAGGGCAGCTACGGCGTGGCGCAGATCAGCGGGAACGGCTGGTCGGTCGATCCGCGCGGGCGCATCACCACCCGGGGCGGCGTGGTGGAGAGCGCGCCCGCAACACCCGCCAGCAGCGCGGCTCCCTGCACCGTCGGCGAGCGCGCCTGGGACGCGCAATTCGAGTATCGCTGCGTGGCGGCCAACCGGTGGAAGCGGGCGGCCCTGCAGGATTTCTGATCCGCGGGCGCCCCGCCCCCTACATCTCGTCGTCGTGGCGCACGGCCCGCGGCCGCCCGCCCCCCCGCCGCGGCGCGCCGGAGGCGATGCCGGCGACGAGATCGGCGATGTGGCGGAGCGCATCGGTCGGCAGCGCCCGGTCGCCGGTCTCGCTGCGCCCCTGCGGCGTCACCGCCTTGCCGAAGCCGAGCTTGAGCGCCTCCTTCAACCGGGCCGGCGCCTGCGAGACCGGACGCACCGCCCCCGACAATCCGAGTTCGCCGAAGAACACCGAGTCGGAGGGCAAAGCCGCCCCCGACAGCGAGGAGACGAGGGCGGCGGCAACCGCGAGGTCGGCGGCGGGCTCGGAGATGCGCAGGCCCCCCGCGACGTTGAGATAGACGTCGTGGCCGCCGAGGCGGATGCCGCCATGGGCCTCCAGCACCGCCAGCACCATCGACAGGCGGTTGGGATCCCAGCCGACCACGGCGCGGCGCGGCATGCCCAGCGACGAGGGCGCCACCAGCGCCTGGATCTCGACGAGGAGGGGCCGCGTGCCCTCCATCCCGGCGAAGACCGCCGTGCCCGGCGCGGCGTGATCGCGACC
Organism: Methylorubrum suomiense; assembly: GCF_022179765.1. Classification (GTDB taxonomy): domain Bacteria; phylum Pseudomonadota; class Alphaproteobacteria; order Rhizobiales; family Beijerinckiaceae; genus Methylobacterium; species Methylobacterium suomiense. The sequence continues at coordinate 310,712 of NZ_BPRE01000006.1, forward strand.
GGCCAGGAAGAGGGCGGAGGGGTTGGGCACCTCGGCGAGCCCCGCATCGGTCATCTCGAACACGCCGATCTCGTCGGTCGGGCCGAAGCGGTTCTTGACCGCGCGCAGGATGCGGAAATGGTGCCCCTGGTCGCCCTCGAACGAGGCGACCGCATCGACCATGTGCTCGACCACCCGCGGTCCCGCGATCTGCCCGTCCTTGGTGACGTGGCCGACGAGGATCACCGCCGTGCCGGTCGTCTTGGCGAAGCGGATCAGGGCCTGGGCGGACGAGCGCACCTGCGTGACCGTGCCGGGGGCCGATTCCACCGTCTCGGTCCACATGGTCTGGATCGAGTCGATGATGGTGAGCGCGGGCGGGTGTCCCTGCGACAGCGTCTCGACGATGTCCTCGACATTGGTCTGGGCCGCCAGCTCCACCGGATATTGGGCGAGCCCCAGCCGCTCGGCCCGCAGGCGCACCTGCCCGACCGCCTCCTCGCCGGAGATGTAGGCGACGCGCGCGCCGGTCTTGGCCATGGCGGCGGAGGCCTGCATCAGCAGGGTCGATTTGCCGATGCCGGGATCGCCGCCCAGCAGGATCACCGAGCCGCGCACGAAGCCGCCGCCGGTGACGCGGTCCAGTTCATTGATGCCGGAGGCCGTGCGCGGCGCTTCCTTGGCCTCGCCGGTCAGCCCTTCGAGGGGAAACACCCGGCCCCGCGCCCGCGACGGACGGGTCGCGGCGGGCCCGGATTGCGGGCCGGCGGCGGCGGCCTCCTCCTGGATCGTATTCCAGCCGTTGCAGGCCTCGCAGCGCCCGCGCCAGCGATTGTAGACCGCCCCGCAGGACTGGCAGACGAAGGTCTGTTGGATCTTGGCCATACGGGGCTCGAGGCAGGGGGCGCGCCGGATCTCCCACCCATTCCCCCTCATCCTGAGGTGCCGCGTAGCGGCCTCGAAGGAGAGCTCCCGTTCGCGCGCGATCCCTGGAGCCCTCCTTCGAGGCTCAGCCTTCGGCCGAGCACCTCAGGACGAGGGGGTGGGTGGGAGAGATCGATCACTCTACATAATTACGAACATAACGAGAACCCAGCCCGGTCAGGATCTCGTAGCCGATCGTGCCCGCCGTCTGTCCGACCGTATCGATGTCGAGCCGATCGCCGATCAGCGTCGCCGTGCCGCCCCGGCGGGCGGCGGGCGCGTCGGTGACGTCGAGGATGATCAGATCCATCGAGATCAAGCCGAGGATCGGGCAGGGCACGCCGCCGACGAGCGCACGGCCCCGGCCGCTCGCCGCGCGGGGATAGCCGTCGGCGTAGCCGAGGGAGAGGGTGGCGAGGCGGCGCGGGCCGGGGGCGGTCCAGCGGGCATTGTAGCCGCAGGTCTCGCCGGCCTCGACATGGCGGATCTGGAGGATCGTCGCCTCCAGCCGCACCACGGGCCGCATCGGGTTCGGACGGCCCGGCTCCGGATTGCCGCCGAACAGGGCATAGCCCGGGCGCAGCAGGTCGTAGCGCGTATCGCCCGCGAGCCAGGTGCCCGACGAGTTGGCGAGCGAGGCGCGCGCACTCGGGAATGCCGCACGAAGACGAGCGAAGTCGGCGGCCTGCCGGACGTTGATCGGGTCGGCGGGACACTCGGCACTGACGAGGTGGCTCATCACGAGGTCGATGCCGGCTTGGCCGATCACCGGATCGCCCGCGAGCTCCAGCGCCTGCGCCACGGACAATCCGAGCCGGTTCATGCCGGTATCGACGTGGAGCGCCGCCGGAAGGCGCCCGTCCGAGACGGCGGCCCATTCGGCCAGTTCCTCCCGGTCGCCGAGAACCGGGCGCAGGGCGTGCCCGGCGAAGGCCGCCCCCGCGCCGGGGGGCAGACCGTTGAGGACGTAGATCGCCGCCTCCGGCAGGAGCTTTCGCGCGGCGATCCCCTCGGACAGGTGGGCGACGAAGACGGTGCGGCAGCCGGCCCTGGCCAAAGCGGGGGCGACCGCCGCCAGGCCGCAGCCATAGGCATCGGCCTTCACCACGGCGCCGCACTCGGCGTGCGGGGCCCGGGCTGCCAGCGCGCGCCAGTTCGCGACCAACGCCGCGAGATCGACCGTCAGGCGCGCGCCGTGACCGGGGGACAGGTCCGAGGCGATGATTAGGCCTCCCCGCCCGGGAGCGGCCAGGGCACTGGCCGAGTCATGACGACATCGAAAGTGTAGGGGCACTCGGCGGGGAAGATGCTCTCGTCGAGGCCGGTCTCTCCGGCCGCATCGATGCGGGCACGACGATACGCCTTGGCAACGGCACCGGGCACCCTGCGGGAGAGACTCGGATGGCGCTCCAGAACGTCCTCGATGTCGAGACGGCCATTGCGAATCGATAGATGCCAGCTCCTGCTGCGCCGCTCCGGCTGATACTCCCACTTCAGAAGATGCATCAGCGTGATCCGCAGCGCGCTCTCCATTCGGTTGTAGATCGCGCCGCCCAAGTCCTCGATCTCCTCGGCCAGATTGAGCGCGTCGAGGGCGGAGAACTGCCCGCGCCGCAGGGCGAGGGCCTGCTCGTAGGCCCAGGCATAGAGATCCCGGTCAAGATGATCGGAACCCGAACGGGCGTGAGCAGCCTCGGCGAGCCGACGCGCGAGGGGCTCTGCGAACGCCGAAGAAGGAGCCTCTGAAGCAAGTGCGATGAGATAGCGATTGGCTGGACCACCGTCCGGCGCGACATCGCTGACCTTTGGCAAGACCGACACGGGCGAGACGGGGCGCCCCTCTTCAAGGAGGCGGCCCACAACCTCGAACACGCCGCGATGAAGGTTCTGGGTCCAATCCTCGTCGCGCAGGATCGCCGCGATCCGACCATGGGTCGTCGGATCGGCCAGCATCAGGCCCACAAGCAACCGCTCGGCCTCGAAAACCTCGTTGAGCGTCGGCGGCGCGGGCGGGCGCGCCTGCGTTGCGAGAGCCACGGGCTGCTCCGATCGATCAGGACCGAATGATCCTATCACATCTGCTCGGGCATCCGATCACTCTGCGCCAGGTTCGAGAACCGGGTGATGTTGGCGTCGAATTGCAGCTCCACCGTGCCGGTCGGGCCGTGGCGCTGCTTGCCGAGGATGACCTCGGCCTTGCCGTGGACGCGCTGCATCTCCTGTTCCCAGGCGAAGAACTCCTCCGTGCCCTCGCGCGGCTTCTTGTTGCCGACGTAGTATTCCTCGCGGAACACGAACATCACGACGTCGGCGTCCTGCTCGATCGAGCCGGATTCGCGCAGGTCGGAGAGCTGGGGCCGCTTGTCGTCGCGGTTCTCGACCTGACGGGAGAGCTGGGACAGGCCGATGATTGGCACCGCCAGCTCCTTGGCGAGCGCCTTCATGCCGGTGGTGATCTCGGTCATCTCCTGCACGCGGTTGTCGCTCTTCTTGCCGGAGCCGGAGAGCAGCTGGAGATAATCGATGATCAGCAGGTCGAGGCCCTTCTGCCGCTTGAGCCGCCGGGCGCGGGCCGCGAGCTGGGCGATGGAGATGCCGCCGGTCTGGTCGATGTAGAACGGGATGGTCTGCATGTCCCGCGCGGCGTCGGTGATCTTGTAGAAGTCCTCGGGCCGGATGTCGCCGCGGCGGATCTTGTAGGAGGGCACGCCGGATTGCTCGGCGATGATGCGGGTGGCGAGCTGCTCGGCCGACATTTCCAGCGAGAAGAAGCCGACGATGCCGCCGTTGACGGTCTGCATCGTGCCGTCGGGCTGCTTCTCGCCGCGATAGGCCTTGGCGATGTTGAAGGCGATGTTGGTCACGAGCGAGGTCTTGCCCATGGCCGGGCGTCCCGCGAGGATGATGAGATCCGACGGCTGCAGGCCGCCCATCTTGGCGTCGAGATCGGTCAGCCCCGTGGAAATGCCCGAGAGCTTGCCGTCGCGCTGGTAGGCCTTGGCCGCCATGTCGATGGCCGCCGTGAGCGCGTCGGAGAATTTCTGGAAGCCGCCGTCATACTTGCCGGATTCGGCGAGCTCGTAGAGACGGCGCTCGGTCGCCTCGATCTGGTCGCGGGGCCGCGACTCGACCGGGGCCTCGTAGGCGCCGTTGACCATGTCCTCGCCGATGGTGATGAGGCGGCGGCGGATGGCGAGATCGTAGATGGTGCGGCCGTACTCGCCCGCGTTGATGACGGTTGTGGCTTCCGCCGCGAGGCGGGCGAGGTACTGCATCGGCGTGACGCCGCCGAGATCCGCGTCGCCCAGATAGGTCTTGAGCGTGATCGGCGTGGCGAGCTTGCCGGCCTTGATCAGCGTAATCGCGACCTCGAAGATCTGGCGGTGGACCGCCTCCATGAAATGCTCGGGGAGCAGGAAGTCCGAGACGCGGTAATAGGCGTCGTTGTTGACCATGATCGCGCCGAGCAGGGCCTGCTCGGCGTCGATGTTGTGCGGCGGCACCCGGTACTCGGCCTGGACCGCTTCGAGCTTGGCCGCGAGGGCGTTGGGCAGGGCCATGGCGTCTCACGCTCCGTTGCCGCGGCCGCGATCGGCCGCTGGTTTCCATGCCCGCCGGACCATGCGCCGGGGTGGTGAATTTTTCTTGAGAATCATCTCGGATCTCGGATCCAAGACGATTCTCTCGATCTCTGTGCCGCATCGGCCTGTCCGAAAGCCGGTCCCCACCTTTCGGGCCGATGCTCTAAGCCACCGCCTGCGAGACGACTGCAGCACACGTGCCACGGTCCCTCAAACGCACGACGCCCGCGGCTCCCGGTGAGGGAATCGCGGGCGCCATGCTGGAACGAATTGAGAACAAGTCAACGCCGAAGCCCGGCGCATCCCCGTTCTCCACCGCCGAACGCATCGGTTTCGAAAGGACAGGTCCTTTCGTGGGTTCAGGTCAGAACCCTGGCTTGAAGGGGGACCGGGGCTCCGCCCCGATCCCCCGCCAAAGGAATGATCCTTCTGGAAACCCGAACTTAGCCGCGGTCGTCGGCGCCTTCGCCGGCATCGGCGAGGGCCTGGCCGACTTCGAGGCCGAGATCGTCGAGGTTGAACTGCTCGCGCTCGGTGACCGACTCGCCGCGGGCCTGACGCTCGGCCTCTTCCGGCGAACGGGCGACGTTGACGGTGACGTTCACCTCGACCTCGGGGTGCAGCGTGACCGGCACGGTATGCAGGCCCAGGGTCTTGATCGGCTGGTTGAGCACGAACTGGCCGCGCTCGACCGAGAAGCCCTCCTTGGTGACGACATCGGCGAGATCGCGGGTCGAGACCGAGCCGTAGAGCACGCCGGTCTCGCCGGACTGGCGGATCAGCACGAAGCTCTGGCCATCGAGCTTCTCGGCGACGGTCTGGGCCTCGTTGCGACGCTCGAGGTTGCGGGCCTCGAGCTGGGCGCGCTGGGTCTCGAAGTGCTTCTTGTTGTTCTCGGTCGCGCGCAGGGCCTTGCCGCGGGCGAGCAGGAAGTTGCGGGCGTAGCCGGGACGCACGTTCACGGTCTCGCCCATCTGGCCGAGCTTGGCGACGCGTTCGAGCAGGATGACTTCCATCTGACTTCTCCTTGAGTGGGTTGGAAGCTGGGGGTCTCAGGCGCCGCTGCGGGGTTGCGGGCGGCGCCGGTCGAGGGCGGTGTCGGCGATGCCGAACAGGACGAGCGCCAGCATGGCGATGCCCTGGGTCAGCAGCAGCACGACGTAGAGGCCGATCAGCAGGCCGAGCCGGCCCGGCCGGCCGCGGCTGCGATCGTGAAAGGCGGCGAGCCCTTGGAGGGCGAAGGCGGCGGAGAGCGCGCCGATCAGGGCGATGCCGAGCACGCCGACGAAGCCCGGCGCCAGCGACAGCGCCAGGGCGCCGACGAGGACGAGAAGCACGCTTCGCGGCATCGCGGTCGCAGGGATGTCCGGCCAGGGGCGGGGCAGGCGCCCGGAGATCTGGACGATGCGGGCAGCGGCCCAGAGGTAGAAAGTGAAGAGCACCGCGAGGCCCTGCGCGGCCAGGGCCGGGGCGAGGGTGGCCAGCGCGTCGGCGACCTCGCCGGCGAGATCGTCCGCGGCGGGCGGCGCGGCGTCCGGCGCCTCGGTTTTCGGCGCGTCCGACTTCGCGGCATCCCCTTCCGCGGCGTGGCCCTGGGCGGGCGGCGGAAGGCGCCCGCGCTGAACCTGCACCTGCACGACCCGCCGGCTCATCTGCCCGATCTGGGTACGGAAGGTGTCGTAATCGGGCGAGGCGATGACCGCGATGGCCACGAAGGCGAGGGCGGCGGTACCCGCGACCCAGGCCAGCAGGCGGCCGGTCGGATACCATTCGAGGGTGCCGTCCCGTCCCGGCCGGCCGAGCATCGCCAGATAGGCGAGCCACCAGGCGGGGATCGCCAGATAGGCCGCGAAGGCCAGCCCGAGATAAGGAGAGACGATGAGGGCGAGCGCGACGGCGCCGCTCGCCACGGCGGCGAGCCCGGCCCGATGGCTCCAGCCCAGGCCGACGATCAGGATCGGCAGGGGGGCGAGCAGGTAGAGAAGGATGGCGAGCGCGCTGGCCTTCAGGAGGAGGCCGAACAGGAGCGCGGCCACGAGGCCGGCGCCGACGCCGATACCGATGTCCTTGCCCATCAAAACCAGTCCGCTGTCCCGCTGCGTCAAGCAGGGTTAGAGGCGCATTCCGGCGCCCCAACGATCGGACGGCCCGCCAATCGGGTCGCCCTCACGAGATCGACCGGCCCGCCTGAGCGGGCCGGCGAAGAGTCCTACTTGATGACGTAGGGCAGCAGGCCGAGGAAGCGGGAGCGCTTGATCGCCTGGGCAAGCTCGCGCTGCTTCTTGGCCGAGACCGCCGTGATGCGCGACGGCACGATCTTGCCGCGCTCCGACACGTAGCGGGAGAGCAGCTTCACGTCCTTGTAGTCGATCTTCGGAGCATTCGCGCCCGAGAAGGGGCAGGTCTTGCGCCGACGGAAGAACGGACGACGGCCACCGCCGCCGCCACCAGCACCGAAAGCCATGATCAGTTCTCCCCGCCGAAGTTGCGCTCGGGCCGGTCGCCGCGATCGCCACGGTCACCGCCGAAGCCGCCGCCGAAATCGTCGTCGCGACGACGCGGACGGTCGCCGCGGTCACGATCCTTGCGGTCGTCGCGGTCACGCTTCTGCATCATCGCGGAAGGCTCGGCCTCCAGCTGCTCGACGCGGACGGTCATGAAGCGCAGCACGTCCTCGGAGATCTGCATCTGGCGCTCCATCTCGGCCAGGGCGGCCGGAGGGGCGGAGATGTTGAGGAGCGTGAAATGCGCCTTGCGGTTCTTCTTGATGCGGTAGGCGAGGGACTTGACGCCCCAGGACTCGATCTTCTCGATCGTGCCGCCGCCCGCCTCGATGACACCCTTGTAGGTCTCGACCATGGTCTCGACCTGCTGGGACGTCACGTCCTGGCGCGCCAGGAAGACGTGCTCGTAGAGAGGCATTTTCGGGCCTTATCCAACGACAAAGGAGGCCCGCACCGCGGGTTCAGCGGAGTCGGGCCGGCTCAACTCGCATCCTCTCGGCGCCAAGCCCTTCGAGCCGTTGTGATGGCCCGAGCGGTTGATCGAAGGCGGAGACACGGGACGACGGGTCTTTTTGGAAGAACCCTGTGCCCAAAGAGAATGTCTCTTCATGGCACCGTCCGTTCAGCCCCCGGCCGGAGCGGATACGAAGGCCGGGCCTTTAGGGGGTTTTTGGCGCGAGGGCAAGAGCGAGCAGCTGGATCGAGATAAGGTAGGACAAAACCCGCTCGGCAACCGACGGTAACAACCACTTCATCGATACTCGTTAGGCTCGACGAACCCCACCTGACGGGCGGATTCGATGGCGGCACCCGATCTCAAGTCGTTGGCGAAACAGATTTCTGCGGACGTTCTATCCGCCATGTCCATTGGCTTGACTGCGCCAATCACCATGATGATCCGCCACGAGCCCGGATCGAACATCTACTGCCTTGTTTGGGATGCAAGCAAGATCTACGCTTCGATGGTCGGCATATCGATATTTCTTGCTATTCTTATCGTCGGCCGCTTGCAAAAATGGAGAAATTTACAGAAATTATGAGTATTACTAAAATATATATTTCGATTATATCGAATTCATAGTGATATCATTATACTTTTATGCCACGTCATCGTTTCAATAAATCCAGCATCCCATCCTTTAGAATGATGTCTCAGCTCATAGATGCAACGCATTTGATCAATTGCGAAGGTGGTTTGTATCGTGCGAAGTCGGGCTGCCAGCCTTTCGAAACATCGGGTTCGGCTTCAAGCACCCCTCCGGGCTCGCCTTCACCCCCCTCTGCATTTGAGATGCCGATACATGGGTTCGCGCTTTGCCACGGACGGGCGGCGCGGAACTGATCTCGCTCCCGCCGAAACTTCCGCCGGGCAAGCGGCGAGGCAAGGCGCATGAAAACTCTGATCGCCAGGCCCCGCTCTCAGGGCTGTCTATTTCAGCGAGCCGGCGATCGCCTGCTGAATTCCCAAAATATCGGCGCCGCGCTTGAGCGTGCGCTGGATCGGGTCGGGCCGCCCCGAAACCCAGATCTTCAGCTCGGAATCCATGTCGAAGCTGCCCGCCGTCTCCACCGAGAAGGAGGTGATGGCGCGGTAGGGGACCGTCAGGTACTCGACCTTGCGGCCGGTGACGCCCTGGCGGTCGACGAGGATCAGGCGGCGATCGGTGAAGACTATGAGGTCGCGGATGACCTTGAAGGCGACGCGCACGCTCTCGCCCGGTGCGAGCACGCCCGCGAGCTGCTGATCGACCTCGCCGGCCGCGAGATCGCTGCCATGCCCGAGCAACCCGTCGAGTAGACCCATCGTCGTCACCTCCCTGTGGCGCCCGGCGGATCCGACCGCGGGCGATCCGCCGGGATGTGGGAACGGCTGCGCTCGCGCGCGAGGGGTATGGCGCGCCGCGGCGCGAGCGGCGAGCGATCCTCGCCTTCACACCGCGGCCGGCTGCTCGATCCGGCCGGCGCGCAGGGACACGGTGCGGTCGCACAGGCGAGCGAGGCCGGGATCGTGGGTGACGAGGACGAGCGTCGCCCCGCGGTCGCGCTTCAGGCCGAACAGGAGCTCGACGATCTGGCGACCGGTGGCCTCGTCGAGATTGCCTGTGGGCTCGTCGGCCACCAGGATCGCCGGATCGGGGGCGAGCGCCCGGGCGATGGCGACGCGCTGCTGCTCGCCGCCGGAGAGCTGCGCCGGGTAGTGGCGCAGGCGATGGCCGAGCCCCACCGCCTCCAGCTCCGCCGCCGCCCGCCCATGCGGGTCGGGCGCATTCGCCAATTCCAGCGGCAGGGCCACGTTCTCCAGGGCGGTCATGGTCGGCACGAGGTGGAAGGCCTGGAACACGATGCCGATGTTGCGCCCGCGGAAACGGGCCAGGCCGTCCTCGTCGAGGCCGGAGAGATCGGTATCCGCGATGGTGACGCGGCCGGAATCCGGCCGTTCGAGCCCGGCCATCACCGTGAGCAGCGTCGACTTGCCCGAGCCCGAGGGGCCGACGAGCCCGACCGCCTCGCCCCGCTCGACATCCAGCGAGATGCCGCGCAACACGTGGACCCGGGCGGGGCCGCGGCCGAGACTCAACTCGATCTGCGACAGGGAGACGGCCTTGTTCGACATCGGAGAGGGACCGATCTTGGATCGAGGACGGACGGGACCGAACGGGGGACGGCGGCCTTGCGCAGCGCGAACGACACCCGGAACGCGGCGGGCAGGGGCTTTCCGTCCCGGCTCGGCCGGGTTCTGTTTTCGGGGCGGCTTGTCCCACGGACGCGCCGGGCGCGCGAGACCGTGCGCGGGCTCGATATGGGGGGCCTGCGGGGCTTACGAAGGGTCGCCATGATGGTCTTGCTCGCCGCAGCCGCGCTCGGTGCCCCGGCCGCCCGGGCGGCCGAGCCGCCGCTCAAGCTCGTCGCGCTGGGCGACAGCCTCACGGCGGGCTACCGCCTGCCCGCCGACGCGGCCTTTCCCGCCGTGCTGGAGCGGGCGCTGAAGGCGAAGGGCCGCGCCGTCGAGATCGCCAATGCGGGCGTCTCCGGCGACACCACCACGGGCGGGCTCGACCGGCTCGACTGGTCCGTGCCCGACGGGACAGACGGCGTGATCCTCGAACTCGGCGCCAACGACATGCTGCGCGGGACCGACCCGGCGGTCGCCCGCAAGGCGCTGGAGACCATCGTGGCTCGGTTGAAGGAGCGCGGGATCCCGGTCCTGCTCGCCGGAATGCTGGCCGCGCCGAATCTCGGCACCGACTACCGCGCCCGGTTCGACGCGATCTATCCCGATCTCGCCAAGGCGCACGGCCTCGTCCTCTACCCCTTCTTCCTCGAAGGCGTGACGGGCAACCGCGCCCACACCATGGAGGACGGGCTGCACCCGAACGCCAAGGGCGTCGAGACGGTGGTGGCCGGCATCCTGCCCACGGTCGAGACCTTCCTGGATCGGCTGAAGCCGCGCGGAAACGGAGGACGCTGAGGCGATGCCGCGCCTGTTCACCGGTCTCGAGATCCCGTCCGGGATCGCCGAGCGCCTGACCCTGTTCCGCGGCGGCCTGCCCGGTGCCCGCTGGGTCGAGCCATCGGATTACCACATCACCCTGCGCTTCCTCGGCGAGGTCGACGGCAGGCTCGCGGCCGACCTCGACGCGGGCCTCGCCGAGGCCCGCGCCCGCGCCCCCCTGACCGTGACCCTCGACGGGCTGGCCAGCTTCGGCGGCGACCGGCCGCGGGCGGTCATCGCCTCGGTGCGGCTCACGCCGGACCTCGCCGACCTCAAGGAGGAGCACGAGCGTATCGCTCGCCGGGCCGGCGCGGAGCCGGAAAGCCGACGCTTCACGCCGCACGTGACGCTCGCCCGGCTCAACCGCGAGGCGGATGCCGGGGCGGTGGCGCGCTATCTCACCGAGGCGGGCGTGTTTGCGCCCCTCACCTTCACGGCCGAGCGGGCGGCGCTCTACTCGGCCCGCACCTCGCGGGGCGGCGGACCCTACCTGGTCGAGGCGGCCTATCCCTTCGGGCTCGGCGACGGGCTCGGCGACGGGCTGGACGAGGATGAGGATTGACATCCGATCGAGCGGGTCAGGCGCGGGACCGTTTTCGACGCCTCGCAGGCCCGACTAAGGTTCGCTCCGCAGGTGTCCCATGGGGTAGGAACGAAGACCGCCCCCGCCCGAATCAAACGACCGGCAACTCGATCCGGCACCGCACGCCGTCCGGCTCGAAGGCGTAATCCGTACGTCCGCCGAGGGCGTAGGCGAGCGCCTGCTCGATCAGTTCCCGGCCATAGCCACGCCGCGTGACGGTCTCCGGCGACACGGCCACGCCGGTTTCGATCCAGTTCAGAGCCAAGTGCCGGCCGCCGTCTGCTCCGATCAATTCCCAGGTCACGGAGAGGCGGCCGGTCTCGTCCTTCAGGGCGCCGTACTTGACCGCGTTGGTGGTCAGTTCGTGCAGGGCCAGGGCAAAATTCTGCACCTGTTGCGAGGTCAGCAACACGGCCGGTCCGTCGATGACGATGCGGTCGGGGGCGTTGTCGGCGTGTGCAGCGAGTTCTGCGCGCACCAGCGCCTCGACCGCGACGCTGTCGGACCCGCTCTGGCTCAGCAGGGATTGAGCCCGGCTCAGCGCCTTCAGCCGGACGAGGAAGCTCTCGGCGGACGAGCCCCGGCCCACGGTCCGGTTGGCCATCGAGGTGACGACACCGAGCAGGTTGCGCGATCGGTGCTGCAACTCGTTGACCAGAACCTCGAGGCGCGCCTGCAGCATGCGCCGTTCGTTGACATCGATGTTGACGCCCGCCCATTTGCGGACCGTTCCATCATGGCGCGTGATCGGCACGACGCGAACGTTCGACCAGCGCCAGGACGCGGTCGCTGCGTGCCATAAGCGATATTCGGCATCGACCGGGCGCCCCGCGGCGACCGCCGCGCGCCACTTGCTCTCGGTCGCCGCCCGGTCATCGACGTGGATGGCGTCGAGCCAGCCAGTGCCTCGCCATTCGTCCAGGCACTGACCGGTGAAGGCGCGCCAGCCCGGACTGTCGGCAACGATGGACCCATCCGGCTCCGCCTCCCAACTGAACTGACCGAACCCCTCGACCAGCCCCCGGAACCGTTCCTCGCTCTCACGCAGCCGCTCCTCTCCGAGCCGTTCGGCCGTGACATCGAAGCTGACGCCATTGATGATCCAAGGCCGCTCCGACTCGGCACGGCCCCGCCAGCGCACCCAGCGTCCGCTGGTCGGGCCGCTGACAACCGCGAGCTGGCCATCGAACTCCTCGCCCACCGCGATGGCCCGCATGACCATCTCGGCCATCTCCGTCTGCCCCTGCGGGGACATCCGGTCCGTGAAATCGGTAAAGCTGCGCGGGCTCTCGGAGGGCGGGAAACCCCACAGCTCCATGAATGCGGCATCGCCCCAAGTGAGCTTGTTGTTCAGGTCCGAGCGCCACGTGCCCATTCGGCCGCCTGTGATCGCGACGCGGCGCAGCTCTTCGCTCTCACGAAGCGCGATCTCGGCTTGCTTGCGGGCATCGATGTCGATGTTGACCCCGGCCCATTTCTCGACTCGACCACTCGCGTTCACCACGGGAGCGGCGCGAACGTTCGTCCAGCGCCACGTGCCATCGGGTGCGCGTAAGCGGAATTCGGCATCCATGAGGTCGCGCGCCGCGACCGCCTCTCGCCATTGCCGCTCGGCATGGACCCGGTCGTCGGGATGGATCGCGTCGAGCCAGCCGTAGCCGAGCCACTCCGTCAGCGTCTGGCCGGTATAGGCCCGCCAACTCGGACTGTCGGCGACGACGACGCCCTCGGCATCGGTCTCCCACTCGGCCTGTGCCCAGCCCCGGATCAGGAGGCGATGCCGCGCCTCGCTCGTGCGAAGGGCCTGCTCCGCCCAGCGCTGTGCCGTGGTCTCCTTCAGGCTCCAGAGGACGCCGGCGACCGCCCCGGTCTCGTCGCGGACCGGCGCATAATCCACATCGAACCAAGCCTCCCCCAACTGACCCTGCCGGAGCACGGGATAGGGCTGGCCCAGCAACCGCACCGATCGCCCGGCCATGCCGACCACGATATCGGCCTCGAAGACGTCACGCGCTCGGGCGAAGGTCTCGTAGGCCGACCGTCCCAGCGCCAGGGTGCGATGCTCCCGAAGCAGTTCGGTGAAACGATCGTTGTAGAGAAGGATCGCGTCCGGCCCCCAGACGAGGCTCGTCATGCTCGGCGACGCGAGCATGAGATCGACGATGGTCTTCAGGCTCTGCGGCCAGCGCAGGATCGGTCCTAGGGACGTCGATGCCCAGTCGAACGAGCGGATCCGCTCGGCCATCTCGCCGCCGCCGCAGGGCCAAGGAGTGCCGACCTGTGCCATCGCTCCACGGATAGGACGAGGCAACACGGGTCAATTGACCTAGGTAAGTTTCCCTCCAATTCGCTCGCCGAGCAGGAGGTCTGCTTGCTGCCCGGCCGGAGTCAGCTGCCGACCACCCTCGGCAGCGCTGCATAGGATCGACCGGATCGTGTTGTGACCCCAAGGCGGATCACCCGTCCCACCGACCCGATCCCGTCAGCCCGAGGTGCCGCGCTCGGCGAGCCCTCCGTGGAGGCCCCGCCGACGCTGGATCCCGGAACGAGGAAGCCGGCAAGGACAGCAATTCTCAGGATGCGGCCGGAGGGGGCGCGGCCTCCTCGGCATCCGCCCAGCCGGTGCCGGTCCAGACCCGCACGGTGACGATCGCCCGCCCATCCTCGATGCGGATGCGGTTATACGCGTTCGGCTCGTTACCCCGCAGCCGCGTCGAGGTGGCCGAGCCGGCCTGGACGGCGAGCAGGCGGGTGCCGTGGGCGCGGGCGGTGCCGCGGTCGACGGCCTCCGAGTCCGGCTCGGCCCCGGTCTCGGGCGCCTCGACGAAGCGCGCATAGTGGCGGTGGAGATGGCCGGCGAGCGTCAGGCCGACGCCGTGGCGGCGGAAGGCGTCGAGCGCCTCGTCCGCCCGGCCGACGAGGCGGGCCTCCGCGTCCCAGGGCGGCGGCATGAACGGGTGGTGGCCGACCACGATGCGGAAGACCTGCCCGGGCAGGGCCGCGAGCCGCGCCTCGGTGCGGGCGATCTGGGAGCGGGTGATCTTGCCCTGCGACCAGTCGGTCTCCGGGGCCCAGGTCCGCACGGTGTTGAGACAGATGACCCCGATCTCGTCGTCGAGGAAGGTCGGCTCGGTCTCGGCGTGGATGAAGTTCCGGTAGCGGCGGAACGGGTGGAAGAAGCGCGAGAACAGCTTGAAATGGGCGATGTCGTGGTTGCCCGGCACCGCCACCCAGGGCGCCGAGAGCCGGGCCAGGAAGGCGCGGGCCTCGGCATATTCCCGGCGCCTCGCGCGCATGGTGAAGTCGCCCGAGGCGATGATCAGGTCGGGCGGGGCGCGGTTCAGTTCGTCCACGAGCCCCTCGACCACGGCCGGGTCGGTGCGCCCGAAATGCAGGTCGGAGATATGCGCGATCCGCCTCACGGCCGGTTCTCCTCAGGGGTCATGGTCGGCACCGTGTCGGTCATTTCGGCGGGCACGATCACGGTGAGCGCACGGGGCCGCAGCCGGTAGCGCAGAGGCGAGGCGATCAATCGGATTTCTCCATCGTTCATCACCCGTAACGCTCGACGGCCCGCCGAGATCGCCAATCCCGAGGCCTCGTGCCGTTCCAGGCCCGGCACGCCGCGCCAGGTCCCGGTGGCGAAGCCGAGGGCCAGCCGCGCGAGGCGCCACGGTGGCAGTCGGCGAGCGATGTAGAGCGTGAGCCGCCCGCCATCGACCCGTTCCCGTTCGAGGATTTTGCCGGGCGCCTCCGCGTAATCGTTGTTGACGACGCAGAGCAGCCGCAGCCGCACCCGCTCGCGCCGCCCGCCGAGGGTGATCGTGCTGCGCAGGCGCGGATAGGGGCCGAGATGGCGCAGGGTCGCGAGGGCCAGGCGCAGGAGCCCGAGCGGGCCGAGGCGCCGCCCGCGTCGCCCCTCGCGGTGGCGGGCCATGCGCGCCGGCATGCCGATGACCGAATTGATGAGGAAGACCGCTCCGTTGACCTCGCCGACATCGACGGCGCGGGGCCGGCCCGTCCGCAGCAGGGCGATCGCCGCGTCGAGATCGCGCGGGATGCCGAGATCCTTAGCAAGCAGGTTCATGGTGCCGAGCGGCAGGATCGCGAGCGCCACGCCGGTGCCCGCCAGGATTCCGGCGGCGCAGTTGAGCGTGCCGTCCCCGCCCGCCACGGCAACGACGGTGACGCCCTCGGACCGGGCGGCGCGCGTCAGGCGTTCGGGCAGGGGCAGGTCCGGATCGGGCTCGGGCGCGAGGTCGAGTCCCGCGGCGGCGAGCCGGGCGCGGATCGCCTCGGGGCTGAGCCCATCGTGGAACGAGCCCGACGCGGCGTTGGCGACGAGGGCGATGCGCATGGGGGAGGGGGTCCGGACGAGAGCGACGCCCGGACATGGCACAGGCCGTTCTCGGCCCTGTGACGGTGCGCTCTTCAGCCCCGCGGCGGTCGGCGCTCGACGATGCGCGCCTGGAACCAATCCCGCAGCACTTCGCGCTCGTAGTAGAAGGTCTGCCCGGACGAGGAGCGGGCATAGCGCATCAGGAAGTTCAGGTCCGAGACCGTCTCCTCCGCCGCGAGCAGTGTGCGCCGGCCCTCCCGCAGGACGTAGGCCAAGCGGAAGCGCGGCGGGGTGACGTCGTTGACCACCCGGAGACCGAAGGGAACATTCGCCCCCGGCTGGTCGAACCCGGCAAGGTCGATGTCGAGCACGTCGATGTCGAGGCTCTGGCCCGGCCCCAGCACCCGGTTGCCCAGGCCCTCGAATAGGCGGCGCATCTCGGCCAGCGTCACCCGCAGGGACAGGCCGGACCCGAAGCGGTTCTCGGCATCGGTGTAGCGCTCGGGCGCGACGAAGCGGACCTGGACCTGCGCCAGGGCCGGAACCGGCGCGGCGAGCATCGCCGCGACGGCCACGGCTCCGAGCCATCGCCTCATTGCTGCGAGCGCTTGATGATCGCCTGCAGCGCCCGGGCCACCGGCTCGGTGATGGTGCGCCGGTACTTGCGGTGGACCAACTGACCGTTGTGGTAGATGTCCTGCTCGACGTAGAGCCGCTCGCCGTCCCAGCGCACGATGTTGTCGGATTCCGTCGTCTCCTCGACACCCAGATCCTGGCGGAGGATCGGTGCGCCGGATGTCGTTTGCATGGAACGCCTCGCGTCGGGGTCTCGACCCTGTCGTCTTTAAGCCCTGCGGCGGCGGGGCACCAGTCGGGACGGACGCCTCTCCGAACAGCGAAGCCGCGTTGACGCTGTCCGCTGTCGCCGTCGCGGCTCGGCCGCCGCATCGAGCCGACCGCAGCGGCGGTCGGACCGGTCAGCGCACGGTCACCTGATCCTTGATGCGCTGATAGGTGGCGCGGTTGAGCACGCGCTTCGACAGGAGTTGATCGACCGAGGCGTAGGGCCGGTGCCCGATGATCGCCCGGCCGATCGCGCCGCCGCCCTTGAGCCCGTTCAGTTCGGCCAGCGTCGCGGTGTTGAGATCGATCAGGGCCACGGCGGGCGGCGGGGCGTTCTCGGCCGCCACCTCCGCCGGATCGGGCGCGGCGGTGGGCGGCGAGGGGAGCGTCGCGGGGGCGGCCGGTGCGACGGGAACCGGCTCGCGGCGGGGCAGGGGGGTGACCGGGGCGGGCGGCGCCTCGGCCGAAGCGGGTGGTGCGGGCGCGACCGGCGCGGGCTCCGCGGGTTCCGGCGGCGGAACGGGCCGGCTCGCCTCGGACCGCGGCGCAGGGGCCACGGGCGGGGACATATCGGTGGACACGGCCGATCCGGGGGTGCCGCTCCGCGTCCAGACGAATTGGACGATCCCCGCGATACCCGCCGCCGCCACCAGGACGAGGAGGACGCGCAGGATCGTCGAGCCGCTGAGCATCCGAGCCCTCCTCCTCCGATCCCGGACGTTCGGCCCGGCGGGAACCGGCGCGACCCGCCGTGTCGCGCTTCTTCAACAAGCTTAGGACGTTCCGCCGCGACGGACATACGCCGGAGGCCCAGAAAAGCCGGCTGTGCACAGGCCGCTTGCGCACAATCGAGGCGACGGCCCTCGCCGGAACGCTGTGATCCGCCCGCACCACAGCCCAAGGGGTTGCGCGCGTGACGTGCGGGAACGCGATACGGCCAAGCTCGTTCTGTGATAAGCTGAGCCGTTCGCCCGGGCTCATGGGATCCGACCGATGTCTCCTCGTTCCCGCTGGTCCCGCCTGATCGCGGCCGTGCTCGTTGCGGGCCAGGCCGCCGCCTGCTCCTCGCTGCCGCGCACCGCCTACACGAAGGCCGAGGCCGAGGCGGCGTCCGTGCCGGGGATGGTCGGCGTGCGGGCCTATGCCGACGCCTCCGCGGCGGAATTCGTCACGATGGCGGCCTCACCCGAGCGCAAGCGGCAGGCCTTCAGCTACCTCGCCCTCTCGGGCGGCGGCGGCGACGGCGCCTACGGCGCGGGGGTGCTCAACGGCTGGACGGCATCGGGCACGCGGCCGGACTTCACCATCGTCTCAGGCGTCTCGACCGGCGCGCTGATCGCCCCGTTCGCCTTCCTCGGACCGGCCTACGATCCCTATCTCACCGACATCTACACCAGCGGCATCGCCGGTTCGCTGGTGCAGAGCCCGAGCCTCGCCAACGTGCTGTTCGGCTCGGGCCTGTTCGGCGACGGACGCCTGCGCGACCTGATCGCCCGCTACGTGACGCCGGACCTCCTGCGCGCGGTGGCGGAGGAGCATGCCAAGGGGCGGCGCCTGCTCGTGGTGACGACGAATCTCGACTCGCAGCGCGCCGTCATCTGGAACATGGGGGCCATCGCGGCGAGCGGGGCGCCCAACGCCGTCTCGCTGTTCACCGACGTGCTGACGGCCTCGGCGAGCATCCCGGCGGTGTTCCCGCCGCAACTCCTCGACGTGCAGGCGGAAGGCCGCGCCTTTCAAGAGATGCATGTGGACGGCTCGGTGGTGACGCCGGTCTTCACTCTCCCGCAATCGTTCCTCGTGCGCGACGGGCGCATCAAGAGCGCCGGCAAGGCCGACATCTTCGTCGTCATCAACGGGCGGCTGGAGCCCGAATTCGACGTGACCCGGAACAACACGCTCTCGATCGTCGAGAAGTCGTTCACGACGGCGAGCCGGGCGCGCTCCCGCGCCACCCTGGTGGCGACCGACGCCTTCGCGAGCCGCAACGGCATCGGCTTCAACCTGACCTATATCGACGAGCGCGCGCCCCAGGCCAGCACGGCCCGCGGCTTCGACACCGGCTACATGCGCAGCCTCTACCAGTTCGGCTACGAGACCGGCCGTACCGGCCGGTTCTGGCACCGGGACGTCCCGGCCGCCCCCCTCGTGAAGGACGTGGTGCAGGAGGCGGTGGCCGGGCGCTGAGGACGCGGGAACCGCGTCAGAGCGCCATCGTCAGCGGCTCGAGGCTGAGGCGCACCGCGCCGTCCCGGCGGCCGGTCTCGGCGGCGGCGTAGCGGATGGCCGCCTCACGGCTGCGGAACAGGCCGCCGCCGAGGCCGTGGCATTCCAGAGCGACCCAGCGCCCCCGACAATCCTGCCCGACGACGTAGCTCAACGCGATGCGGGCCGGGGGAGGCTCGACGAGCGTCGGGGCGGCGGAAAGCGATACGGACATGATCGTGCGGGGGTGACGCGGTCGGGGAAGCGGACCGCGTCGGGAATGTGCGGGCGCGGCCATGAGGATTCGAGCGGTGGCGCGGCCCCGCCGTATCAGGAAGTCATAAGGTGGAGCGACGTGCTCGACCCGGCATGGCACGCGTGCCCGTGGAATTGACATGGCGCGAATCAGGACGCCATATATCAACTAAAGATTGTATTTTCTGACTCATTGATGCGCTCGGACAGACTGATGTCGAGCAATCGACCGACTGATATCGACATCTCCACTCGATGGCCCGTGAGACGGCACATGACCACTGCCATTCAGCATTTGGGACAGTAAAACGTATCGATGGACACCAGATCATGCGCTTGATGATTGCCTTACTCGCATTGATCAGCGTTAGCGTCTGCGCCCAAGCCGGTGAGATCGATCTGAATTGGAGAAATCACTACTTTCTCTGCTTGGACACGCCCCACACACAGGTCGAGCCTTACCTTCCCAAGCAAAAGCTGGAGGCCGTACCTGCTCTGCCCGATTGTATCGCTCCGAGCCCGTCCCTGCCTGCGGAGATGATTTTCATCCAGAGTGGAGCGTATTTCTGATCCGGCAATCCGCATCCACGGCAGCCGAAGGCGGAAGGCGGCGCCGTGTGTCGCGGTGTGAGCAGCGGCCTTACGCCCGGTATTGTCGCTCAAGTTTTGGAGCCGACGGTGACGGCTCACCCACCCGTTCAGAGAACGTACCGGATGTCAGGGGAAGAACAGCTGTCCTTCGTGGGGCGGATGCATGTCCTCGGCAGTGCAGGACTCTTGCGCCGCTCCGAGCGCGACGAGGCAGCCCATGAGAGCCGGCCTTCGGTCACCGTGCAGGAACGGACCCGGTGCCGGTTCGTACCACTGAGCGGGAATCATCGACCGCAGCGCTTCGCGACACCGTCGAGCCGGGTCGGCCCGCGAGAGGGACAAGCCTTCCTCGAAGCGCTTATGCCACGTTCAATCGACTCGCTCGAACGCAGCTGGAGAACTCGCGGCTCCCAGCAGCTCTTCGGGCCAAGCTCGATGCCTCCAGACGCAGAGGTACGCCGGCGGGTGCAGTTCGAAGGCTCGAACCACACCCGTCCGGCGCGAGGTCGAACGGCTATTTGCGAAGGATCTTGGTCACCAGACGACCGATCGAATTGCTCGATCCGGCGTTGCGGTCGTCGCGCACGACCGGGCGGTCCTCGGTGCCGAGGATCTTGGTGACGAGGCGGCCGATCAGGCTCATGGCGGGCTCCGCGTGCGAGGGGGAACGGTGCAGCTTCTGCCGTTAACGGTCCGCCCCGCCGCGGCGTTCCGTCAGGCCGGTCGCCGCCACAGGCTCGTCGCCACCGGGAGTGCGAAGGCCACGAACAGGAGGGCGAGCGCCCAGGCGAAGCCGTGGGGCGGGGCGAGGTCCATGCCGCCGCCGACGAGGGGAGGCCCGAGCATCAGCCCGACATTGTAGAGCATCACGAAGGCGGCGTTGGCGCCCGCGAGATCGGGCCCCCGCAGGGATGCCCCGAGATGGGCGAGGCCGACGGTGTAGAGCGTGCCGGCGATGCCGCCCCAGGCGAAGATCAGCGCCGCGAGCGCGGCGAAGGAGCCGGAGGCGGCGGGGATCAGGGCGGCGCCGAGCGCCCCCAGGAGGCTCGCACCGAGCATCACCGCGCGGCGGTCGACCCGGTCGGCGAGGAGCCCCACGGGGATCTGGAACAGCACGTTGCCCAGGGCCGCCGCGCTGACCAGGCCGGCCGCGGCCCGGGCGTCGAGGCCGATCCGCAGGCCGTAGAGCGGGAGGATCGCGAAGGCGCCCGCCTCGACGGCGCCGTAGAGTGCGGCGGCGAGCACCGCCACGGGGGCCAGCCGCAGATAGGTCGCGAGCCGGCCGCCCTCGCCATGGGCCAGAGCCGGCGAGAGCGTGCGGGCCAGGGCGAGCGGCAGCAGCCCGAGGAAGAACAGGCCGGCACCGGCGAGATAGGGGGCGAAGCCCTCCGTTCCGAGCAGGGTCAGGAGGGCCGGCCCGACGGCGAAGCCGAGGGCCAGCACCGTGGCGTAGATGCCCATCACGAGGCCGCGCCGCTCCGGCGGCGCCGCATCGTTGATCCAGAACTCCGACAGCACGAACAAGGCCCCGAGCGTCGTCGAGAAGACGAAGCGCAGGGGGAACCACAGGGCGAGATGCGGCAGCAGCTTGAAGGCGACGAGGCAGAGGCCGCCGAGCCCGATCGCCAGCGCCAGCAGGCGCACCACGCCGAGCTTGGCCGCGAGCCGCGGCACGAACGGCACGGTCAGGATCGCGGCCAGACCCGCCACCGCCGTGTTGAGGCCGATGACGACGCTCGAGGCGCCCATCCGCTCCATCTCGAGCGAGAGCAGCGGAATCGACAGGCCGAGCCCGATGCCCACCACCGCGACGCAGGCGATGGCCGCGGACATCGCGCCGAGGCGATCACGGTCGGAGGGAGCAACGAGGATGGACATGCGACTTCGGGCGAGGGGAGGACGCCTGCCTGAGCAGCCTTCCTCCCCGCCGGCAACCCGGGTCGATCAGGCGGCGTGCCGATCCGCACCCGCGCCGAAATGGCCGATGTAGCGCGCCGCGATCGCCGAGACCGGCAGCACCACGAACACGTCGGTGGTGCCGAACTGCCGGTCGATCACCGCGCCGTCGCCGAAGGTGGCGCCGACCCGCAGATACCCCTTCATCAGCGGGGGCAGGCTCGCGAGGGCGGCCTTGGGATCGACGGCCTCGCGGGCGAGCCGATCCATCGGCACGTAGCGCTCCGGCAGCGCACGGGCCCGCCACGCCTCGGGGGCGCGGGCGTGGTGGTGGAGGAAGCTCAGGGGCAGCGCGAGGCGGTCCGGATCGGTGCCCTCCAGGCTCGCGCAGCCGAGCATCGCGTCGATGCGGTGATGCAGCACATAGGCCCAGATGCCGTGCCACAGCAGTTCGACCGTGCGCTTGGTGCGGTAGGGCTTGAGCACGCAGGAGCGGCCGAGTTCCAGGAAACGTTTGTCCGGATGACGCTCGATGAGCGGGGCGAGGTCGTATTCGCCCGCCGAGTAGAAGCCGAAATGCGCCTCGGCCCGGGCCTGGCGCAGCAGGCGGTAGGTACCGACCACCTTGGGGCGGGGCTTGCGGAAGGGCTTCGCCTCGGTCGCGGCGTGATCGATCACGAGGAGATGGTCGCAGACCGCGTCGTAGGCGTCGATGTCCCGGCGCTTGAGCGCGGCGAAGCCCGTCGGCACCGCCGACATCTCCTCGTAGAACACGCCGAAGCGGAGGCGCTGGGCCCGGCGGATCTCGGATTTGGTGGTGGCGAGCCGCACCTCCAGTTGGCCGATCCGGCCGAGGCAGGGATCGAGCCCCGGCTCGGTCAGCAGCGCCTTGCGGCGGGGCTTCAGCAGGATCGGTGCGCCGCCGGGCAACACGATGTCACCCCCCTCGAAGGTCTGGCGAAAGCGGGCGAAGGGCGCCTGCACCTTCGCCTCCCAGCCGGCCTTCCACGCCGCACCGGCCTCGCGCGGGGAAAAATTCGGCAGCATCGGCACAGATCCGTCCCGTCGAGGCGTGGCGAACGCGTCCGCGGCCCCTTCAACGCGCGGCGACAACACCACGAAGGCCGCACGCTTTTATGACGGAGGAATCGTTTGCCGGACAGGGGCTTGCGCGAGGAAGCGGGGCGCCCCGCGCAAGATCGGGCGATGAAGCCGGCGAAGAAAACCGGCTCACGATTTCAAGCCCTTGCCGAGCGCGTTTCGCGGCTCACACGAACTGGTTCAGGCCGGGGATGGAGGCGACGATCGGGCCCATCGTGTCCTCGCCCACCGTCTCGCGGCCATAGGCGAACAGTTCCTGGCCGAGCGGCTGCATCTGATTCATCGGCACGCCCGCCGAGATCAGTTTCTGGCCGAGCGCCATCACGCCGCCGCCGCCCATCATGCCGCCGAGCATGCCCATCAGCCCGCCCCCGCCGCCCTCGGCGGCGTTCGCCTCGGCGATGGCGGTCTCGGAGCCGGGGAGGGCGGCGAGCAACTGGCTGACCTCGGTCGCCGGCCCCTCCTTCTGCAGGAAGGCCAGGATATGGCCGATCGCGGTCTTGGCGGTCGCCGCGTCGAGTCCCGTGCGGTTGGTGACGCGGGCAATCAGCTCTTCCATGAACCTCGTCCTTCTCGGTGCGAATCGTCTGTCCGATGTGGCCGCCGCGAAATCAAGGGTTGCCCGGGCCATCGCCCCGCTTCCGGCACGGCCTCACGCGCCCGTGGCCGCCTTCCGCGGCCCGAGGTCGTTCGCTCCGCGCGGCCCCCTGGATCATGACGCCCTGCGGCCTTAACCTCGGCCGTCCGGGACAGTCGCAGGTCGGTCGGGGGACATATGAGCGCGGATACGGGCACCATCCTGGTCGGCCGGAGCACGGGCTCGAATCCCAAGCCCGAGGTACTGACGCTGCGGCTGGCCAACCGGCACGGCCTCGTGGCGGGCGCGACCGGCACCGGCAAGACCGTGACGCTCCAGGTATTGGCCGAAGGATTCTCCAATGCGGGCGTCCCGGTCTTCGCCGCCGACATCAAGGGCGACCTGTCCGGGCTCGCCGCCGCGGGCGAGGCCAAGCCCCACTTCGTCAAGCGGGCCGAGGAACTGGGCATCGCTTACGAGCCCGACCGGTTCCCCACCGTGTTCTGGGACCTGTTCGGCGAGCAGGGTCACCCGATCCGCTGCACGATCACCGAGATGGGCCCGCTGCTGCTGGCGCGCCTGCTCGAACTCAACGACACCCAGGAGGGCGTGCTCAACATCGCCTTCCGGGTGGCCGACGAGAACCAGTGGCCGCTCATCGACCTGAAGGATCTGCGCGCGCTCCTCACGTTCCTGTCGGAGAACGCCAAGGCGCTGTCGGCGACCTACGGCAATGTCTCGTCCGCCTCGATCGGCGCGATCCAGCGGGCTCTGCTCGTGCTGGAGAACCAGGGCGCCGACAAGTTCCTGGGCGAACCGGCGCTGAACCTGTCCGATTTCATGCGCACCGACCGGGAGGGGCGGGGCTTCGTCAACATCCTGGCCGCCGACAAGCTGATGCAGCGGCCGCGCCTCTACGCCTCGTTCCTGCTGTGGATGCTCTCGGAGCTGTTCGAGCAGCTGCCCGAGGTGGGCGACCTCGACAAGCCCAAGCTCGTGTTCTTCTTCGACGAGGCGCACCTGCTGTTCAACGACGCGCCGAAAGCCCTCCTCGACGCCGTGGAGCAGGTGGTACGGCTGATCCGCTCCAAGGGCGTCGGCGTCTATTTCGTGACGCAGAACCCGCTCGACGTGCCGGAAACCGTGCTGGGCCAGCTCGGCAACCGGGTGCAGCACGCCCTGCGCGCCTTCACCCCCCGCGACCAGCGCGCCGTGCGCGCCGCCGCCGAGACCTTTCGCCAGAACCCCGGCTTCGACGTGGCCAAAGCCATCACCGAACTCGCCGTCGGCGAGGCTTTGGTGAGCTTTCTGGAGGCCAAGGGCACGCCTTCCATGGTCGAGCGGGCGCTGATCGCCCCGCCGCAGGGCCGGGTGAGCCCGCTGACGCCGGCCGAGCGGGCCGCGATCATCCAGGCGAGCCCCTATCGCGGCAAGTACGACGAGGCGGTCGACAACGAGAGTGCCTACGAGATGCTCGCCAAGCGCAAGGATCTCGACAGCGCCCCGGCGGAAGCCGCCGCTCAGACGGAAGGGGGCCTCGGCGGCATGCTGGGCGGCTGGCTCGGCTCCGTGCTGGGCAGCGGTACCGAGGCGCCCAAGGGCAAGGGCCGGAGCCGCCGCCCGCCGCCGAGCCTCGTCGAGCAGGTTTTGGGGAATGCCGCGCGCTCCATGGCGCGCAAGGTCGGCACCGAGGTGGGCAACGCGATTCTTCGCAATGTGCTCGGGGGGCTGACGAAGAAATAGGGGGCGCCGCGAGCGGGAGGGCGCGGCCTTGTCCGTTCCGCATCCTGGCAGGGCACGGCGGTTTCATTCCCCTGGCAACACCGCGAGGTGAGGGGACGGCCCGCCACATCGGGCGAGCCGCCCTCCCACGCCCTGGCCGGGGACCCGCACCGATTGACAGACCGCCCGATCACACTTTAAGGCAGCCACAACGCGCGGCTTCCTCGACGAAGTCCGCGCGTTTCGCGTTCGCGCCCACGGCCCAGCCGGACGAGGCGCGGATGACCTGAACAAGAAGACGGCCCAGGCCCCTCGCGGCGCCGGAGGCCGGCAGAGAACACGAGAGACAACGATGTTCGCAGTCATCAAGACCGGCGGCAAGCAGTATCGCGTTGCCGCCAACGACGTCATCACCATTGCCACGCTCGAGGGCGAGGCCGGCGCCTCCGTCACCTTCGGCGACGTGCTCCTGTTCGGCGACGGCGAGGCCACCCAGGTCGGCACCCCGCTCCTGTCGGGCATCGGCGTGACCGGCGAGATCGTCCAGCACGGCCGCACCCGCAAGGTCATCGCCTTCAAGAAGCGCCGCCGCCAGAACTCGCGTCGCCGCCGCGGCCACCGTCAGGACTTCACCGTCGTGCGCATCACCGAGATCAGCGCCGGCGGCAAGTCCTCGAAGGCCGAGCCGCGCAAGGCGAAGAAGGCCGAATCGGCCGAGCCGGCACCCGCCGCCGCCGAGTAAGCCCGAACGCTGATTCCCAGAGACATTCCGGAGCAATCCCATGGCACATAAAAAAGCAGGCGGCTCGTCCCGCAACGGCCGCGACTCCGCCGGCCAGCGCCTCGGCGTGAAGAAGTTCGGCTCTGAGGCCGTCATCCCGGGCAACATCATCGTGCGCCAGCGCGGCACGAAGTGGCATCCCGGCACCAATGTCGGCATGGGCAAGGACCACACCCTGTTCGCGCTCGTCGAGGGCAAGGTGCAGTTCGAGACCCGGCGCGGCCGCGCCTTCGTAGCGGTCGTACCGCTGGCCCAGGCCGCGGAGTAACGGCGGACAGTCTCGTCATCGACGAAGCGAGCGTCCCGCCGGTGTCCCACACCGAACCGGCGGACGGTCGCGGCTTCGATGGAGCCGAGGATCGGAACACGGGGGAGGATGGGCCACCATCCTCCCCCTTCGTCGTCCCGCACGGTCGCTGTCAGCCTGCCTCGCACATCCCCCCGGTCGCCGCCGCTCCCGTGCGACGGCGCGGCGGGAACCTTGCGAGGCAGGCGCGGCGCCGGACCCGAGAGCGGACGCGGATGTTCCCCGATCTGACCCGAGACGACGTCTTTCGCATCGAGACCCGGCGGCTGTGGCTGCGCTGGCCGATGGCCCGCGACGCCGACGCCATCGCCCGCCTCGCGGGCGATCCGGCGGTCGCCCGCAGGACCTCAGTGATCCCCACGCCGTTGCCCCAACACGAGGCCGAAAGCTTCGTGCTGCGGGCCCGCGCCGGCAACGCCGCCGGGGAGGGGCTGGTCATGGCGCTGTGTCGCCGGGCGAGCCCCGGTCACGCCGTTGGCATCATCGGGATCGAGTCGCGGCCCGAAACCGACGCGCCGACGGACGCACCGCATCTCGGCTACTGGCTCGGGCGGCCCTGCTGGGGCGAGGGGCTGATGCGCGAGGCCGCCGAGGCGATGGTCGAGGCCTTCTTCGCCTATGCGGGCGGGCGATCCCTCGCCTCCTCGGTGATGCTGGACAATCCGGCCTCGCGGCGCATTCTGGAAGCATGCGGCTTCGTTCCGGACGGGCGCGGGGCGTTCTTCTCGGTGGCGCGGGGCGAGACCGTGGCGGCCGATTCGTTCCGGCTCGATCGGGCGGGCTGGCTCGACCGGCGCGGACGATCGGCGGGAGGCTCAGCATGAGGACGCGCATCGTGGCCGGTCTCGGCGCCGGCCTCACCGCGGTCGCGCTCACGGCCTTCCTGGCCTCGATCAGCCGCGATCCGGGGCCGCCGCCGCGGCCGGCTCCCGCGGCGGAGGCGCCGAAGGCGGCGGCGGAGGCTCGGCTCTACTGCGAGTTCTACAACTTCGCGAGCCGTCATCCGAAGGTCGGTTTCTATTTCACCGCCCCGACCGGCGGCAGCGAATACGCCCAGATCTTCCAGCAGGAGGCCGACGGGGCACAGACCATCTTCGAGCCGCGCCCGGCCTGGACCTATGACCGGGACGGCGAGGAGCCGACGTTGAACTCGCCCGACGGGGCGATCCGCATCAACCTGTACGGGGATGCCAAGAACGCCACCCGCCCGGCCTCGGCCGCGTCGGGCGGCTGGTTCGAGGCGGGCCTGCGCAGCATCCAGTACCTCAACCTCGAAGGCCAGTGCCGCCGCACGGCGACCTGAGCCCAACCGAAAGACGCCGTACCGTGAAGTTCCTGGATGAGGCCAAGGTCTACGTGCGCTCCGGCGACGGCGGTCCCGGCTGCGTCTCGTTCCGTCGTGAAAAGTTCATCGAGTTCGGCGGGCCGAACGGCGGCGACGGCGGACGCGGCGGCGATGTCTGGATCGAGTGCGTGCAGGGCCTCAACACCCTGATCGACTACCGCTACCGGCAGCATTTCAAGGCCCGCAAGGGCGAGCACGGCATGGGCTCGAACTGCCACGGCGCCAAGGGCGACGACGTGGTGCTGCAGGTGCCTGCGGGCACGCAGGTGCTGTCCGAGGACGGCGAGACGTTGATCGCCGACATGACCGAGGTCGGCCAGCGGGTGCGGCTCGCCAAGGGCGGCAATGGCGGTTTCGGCAACGCCTACTTCACCACCTCGACCAACCGGGCGCCGCGCCACGCCAATCCCGGCCTCGAGGGCCAGGAGATGTGGGTGATCCTGCGCCTCAAGCTCATCGCCGATGCCGGCCTCGTCGGCCTGCCGAATGCCGGCAAGTCGACGTTCCTCGCCACCGTCACCGCCGCCAAGCCCAAGATCGCCGACTATCCCTTCACCACGCTGCATCCGGGCCTCGGCGTCGTGCGCTCGGATGCCCGCGAATTCGTGCTCGCCGACATTCCCGGCCTGATCGAGGGGGCCCATGAGGGCGTCGGCCTCGGCGACCGGTTCCTGGCCCATGTCGAGCGCTGCCGGGTGCTGCTCCACCTCGTCGAGGGCACGAGCGAGCATGCCGGCAAGGCCTACAAGCTGGTCCGGCGCGAACTCGAAGCCTATGGCGGCGGCCTGGAGGACAAGCCCGAGATCGTCGCCCTCTCCAAGGCCGACGCGCTCGACCCGGACACGCGCAAGCAACAGCTCGCCCGGCTGAAGCGGGCGGCGGGACGCAACGCCATGGTGCTCTCGGCGGCCTCCGGGGAGGGCGTGCAGGAAGCCCTGCGGGCGATCCAGGCCAAGCTCGATGCGGGCGACGCCGCGGAAGCCGAGACCGCGGAGCCGGCCGCACCCTGGCAGCCCTGAGGCGCAGCGTCGTTACGCCTCAGCGCCGCCCCTGACTCATTCTCGGCAGCCGGGGTAGCATGGGATCATGCGCCGCCCGCTCCTCCTCCTGCCCCTTCTGCTCTGCGCGAGCGCCGCCCGCGCCGAGCCGTCCTGCACCGACCTGATCGACCGCGTCACCGGGGCGACCGGGGCGCAGATGGCCGAGCGCAGCGCCGATTTCGCGCGCTTCGACGCCGGCCCGGACACCTCGCTGACACTCTCCTGCGGCGGGATGCATCCGTCCTCGGTCGGAGCGCAGCACCGGGGGGCGAGCCCGCCGGACGCCTATTACGATCTGTTCGCCAAGGCCGGCCACGCCGTGACGGGAATCGCGGCGGACCTCCTCCGCGATGCCGCCAAGCGCGCGCGGGACGGCGCGGAGCGCCTGCGCCACAGCAATGTCGAGGCCGGGGGCGCGCTCGTCACCTGCTCGACCATGACGAAGGATCAGGCGCCGCTCACCCTCTGCGCGGTGATCGAGCGCGCCGACCGCTCCTGATTTTCTCGCACCGCCCCCCTCACCCTGACCCGTGCAAGAGGGTCGGCGCGGGGTCGGCGCCGTCCAGGGTGCGGGCCACCGCCCGGGCGACGGTGAGGAGCGCCGTGACCATCGGGGTCGCCGGATCGCGACGGGGCGCGACGAGGCCGATAGCGTGGCGAAGGTCCGGCTCGACGATGGGGATCGCCCGCAATCCCTCGGTGGGACCCAGCGCATCGGCGAGGATCGCCGGCATCACGCTCGCCCATTGCAGCGTGCGCACATGGGTCATCAGCACCACCATGGAATTCGATTCGAGCGTCGGCGCGGGTTGGCCGCCGGCCTTGCGGAGCTGCTCGTCGATGATCCGGCGATTCTGCATGTTGGGCGTCAGCAGGCAGAGGGGAATTTGTGCCAGTTCCGCCCAGGTAACGCTGGCGCGCTCGGCATAGGGGCCGCCCGCCGCGGTCAGCAGTTGGTAATGCTCCGTGTAGAGCGGCACGGTGGTGACGCGGCCGAGGGGCTCGTTGTCGATGTAGGTCAGCCCTGCATCGGCCTCGAGGTTGTCGATCAGCGAAAAAATGTCCTCGGAGGTGGTCGAGAACACGCTGAAGCGCACGTTGGGGTAGCGCACCCGGTAGGGGGTGGTGAGCGCGGCGACCATCGGCAGGGCAGTCGGCACCGCGGCGATGCGGAGATGGCCCGACAGGCCGCGGCGCAGCGACGCCACGTCGTCCTGCATGGCACGGGCATCGCCGACGATGCGACGGCCCCAGGCCAGCACCCGATCACCCTCGGGGGTGAAACCCTGGAAGCGCGAGCCGCGCTGGACGAGGCGCACGCCGAAACGATCCTCCAGGCTCTTCACCCCGGCCGACAGGGTCTGCTGGGTCACGCCGCAAGCTTCCGCCGCGCGACCGAAATGCTGCTCGCGGGCGAGCGCCAGCAGGAATTCCAGCTTGTCGATCACGCGGCACGATCCCAGCGGCCCGAGGGGAGGGGCCTCGGATCGTGGTAGGACGGGCCAGGGACGGGCTCAAGCGGAGCGCCGCAACGCGCTGGACGGCGTCGGCTTTCGGGGCTTCCGACGACCCAAAAGAAAAGGGCCGGCTCTCGCCGGCCCTTCCCCAAGTCTCGCCAGAAAGGCGCACGCGCGAAGCAATGCGCCCAGTCCGAAAAGATTAGTCGTTGATGGCGGCGACGACGCCGGCACCGACGGTGCGGCCACCCTCGCGGATGGCGAAGCGCAGCTTCTCTTCCATCGCCACCGGCACGATCAGCGCCACGTCCAT
>NZ_BPRE01000007.1 GCF_022179765.1 Methylorubrum suomiense
GGACGGGCTGAACGCCGATCGCATCCCCTCGCCGAGCGGCGGAACGTGGCGGGTCTCCTCCGTCTCGTACCTGCTCGACAATCCGAAATACCGCGGCGCCGTCGAGTACCTGTTCCGATGGAACGGGGCCGAGACGCACGTCCTCCAGCCCGGTTCGCACGAGGCCATCGTCGGATGAGCGCTTCCCCCATCTCGCGCGCGGAGGCGATCGCCCTCGGCCGCACCGATCCGGCCGCGTCCGCTTACGGCGCGCACATGCGCGATCCCAGCGCGATCCGCCGCGAGGCCGAACGCGTCCGCATCCTGATGGCCGTCTGCCGCCTGCCGGCCGCGACGCCCGTGCTCGTCACCACGCCCGCCGACGACGTCGCCACCGATCCGGTGGAGCTGCGTCGGCTCGCCCTTTCGAGGTTCAGCCTGTGAAGCTCATCGCCTTCCTCCGCAGGTTCCTCGCCTCGCCTGAGCCGGAGGCGCCGGCCCTGCCGGTGATCCGCACCGGCCGCGTCCTCAGCAACGGAAGCGGTCGATGACGTCGGCTGCCGAGCGACGCCTCGCTGACGCTCGCCGCGCGCTCGACGTGGCCCGCGATGCCCGCGAGGCCAACCGCAACGCCGATACCGCCCTGGCCGTCGCCAGCGCGCAACTGCGCTTCGACGAGGCCCGCCGGGCGCTCGTTCGGGAAGAGTGGGTCTGATGCACACCGCCGATCCCCGCCCGCCCCGGCTTGATCCGCTGTGGCTCGCCTTCGGCCTCGTGCCGCTGCTGTTCGTGCTCGGCTCGTCCGCCCCGGTGAAGGCGGAGGTCCTGGGCTTCCGCGTCGAGGCTCGCGCCTGCCGCGGTGAGGTCTGCCGCCCGCTGCTCGGGTCGGGTCGGATGATCGGCGGGCGTTACGCCTGCGACGGGCGCGCCGCTCGCCTCCAGGATCTCGCGGCCGTCCTGCCGCCCGCCGCGCTCGGCCTGCCGGTCGGTCGGCTGCCGTGGCGCGTCACCGCTCGATGCGTCGGCGTCGAGGGGATGGCGCGCGCATGATGGGCGTCGGCTCGCGCGTCCGGCTCAACACCGGCAAACGTCAGATGCTCGTCGTCGACTTGGAGCTCTATCCGCGGCGCTTCCTCTGCGCGTGGCCCGGTGGCGAGCGCTGGTTCCCGGCGGCCTGCCTGACGCTGTTCGCGTGATGCTGTCCCGCCCGCGGCCTCCGGAAAGCCTGCTCGGCGCTGAGGGCGCGCTCACGCTCACGCCCGTCGAGCCGGCGCACGACCTGGAGGCCTGGGCCCGCGCGACCTTCATCGATGAGGGCGCGCCGCTCCTGAACGAGGAACACCTGCATCTCCGCGACGCCCGGCTCGGGATGCTCTGGTGCGCGCTGCCGAACGCGCGACAGGGCAACGCCGTCGTCGGGCTGTGCGAGGAAGCGACCTTCATCGGCAATCGCTGGGCGAAGGCGCGCTGGACGCAGCAGATCATGGCCTGGTTCGGCGACGTGCCAGACTTCCTGCTCACCTTCGATGCCGGATTCGCGGACCAAGCCGACGACGCCACGTTCTGCGCCCTCGTCGAGCACGAGCTGTTGCACGCGGGCCAGAAGAAGGACGTTTGGGGCGCGCCGAAATTTAACAGCCAGACCGGCCGCCCCGTGTTCGGCATCCGTGGCCATGACGTCGAGGAGTTCGTTGGCATCGTCGAGCGGTACGGCGTCGGCCCGGCGGCGGGTCGGACGCGGGCGCTCGTCGAGGCTGCTTCACGGGCCCCGCTGATCTGCTCGGCGGACATCAGCAGCGTGTGCGGCACCTGCCGACGACCCTGACCGGACCCTGACGAACGCCATGGCGCAGCAGACCTTGCCGGACGAGGTGAAAGCCTTCGTCGTCCAGCAACTTGCGATGTTCGAGACCCCTTCCGAAGTGGCCAAGGCCGTCAAGGAAGAGTTCGGCATCGAGATCGCTCGGCAGTCGATCGAGGCTTACGACCCGGGCAAGCGGGCCGGCGCGTCGCTGTCGCAAGAATTCCGGGACCTGTTCGAGGCCACGCGGACGACCTTCCTCACCGATACGGCGGCGATCGCGGTCTCGCACAAGGTGGTGCGCCTGCGGACGCTCTCCCGCCTGATCGAGACGGCCGAGAAGCGCGGCAACGCGGTGCTCGCGGCCAACCTCCTCGTCCAGGTCGCGAAGGAGATGGGCGACGCCTACACCAACCGTCAGCGGATCGACGCGAATGTTGCAGTCCGCAGCCACGAGGATGCTCTCGGCGACCTTGAGTGACCGCGAGCGCGCGGTTCGCCAGAAGCTGAAGAGCGATTTCGAGCACTACGCGCCGCGCTGCCTGCGCATCAGGACGAAGTCGGGCAAGATCGTCCCGTTCACCCTGAACAAGGCGCAGCGCTACATTCACGCCCGGCTACAGGATCAGCTCCTGAGCACGGGCAGCGTCCGGGCGCTGATCCTGAAGGGTCGGCAGCAGGGCGCCTCGACGTACATCGGCGGCCGGTTCTTCTGGCGCACCAGCCACAACCGCGGCGTCCGGACCTTCATCCTGACCCACCAGGAGGATTCGACCGCCGCCCTGTTCGAGATGGTCTCGCGGTATCACGAGCATTGCCCCTCGCTCGTGAAGCCCTCGACCGGCGCGGCGAACGCGAAGGAGCTGCTCTTCGACCGCCTCGATAGCGGGTACAAGGTCGGCACCGCGGGCTCGAAGGCGGTGGGACGCGGTAACACGCTCCAGTTCTTCCACGGCTCCGAGGTCGGGTTCTGGCCGCACGCGCACAGTCACGCGTCGGGCATCCTCCAGGCCATCGCGGATGAGCCGGGCACCGAGGTTATCCTCGAAAGCACGGCGAACGGGGTCGGAAACTACTTCCACCAGCAATGGCGGAAGGCGGAGCGGGGCGAGAGCGAGTTCCAGGCGATCTTCGTCCCGTGGTTCTGGGATGAGGGCTACCGGAAGGAGCCGCCGCCGGATTTCACGCTGTCGACCGATCCGGATGAGCAGAACGAATCCGAGGTCGATTACGCTGAGGCGCACGGCCTCGACGCGGCGCAGATGTTCTGGCGCCGACGCAAGATCGCGGACCTGGGCGAGAGCCTGTTCCGCCAGGAATACCCCGCGACCGCGGCAGAGGCCTTCCAGATGGCGAATACGAACGGCCTCATCAGCGCCAAGCTGGTGATGGCTGCCCGCAAGCGCACGGTGGAGGCCTCCGGCCCGCTCGTGTTCGGCTACGACCCTGCGCACCAGGGCGTTGACCGTCACGCGCTGGCCAAGCGCCGCGGTCGCAAGCTGCTGTCGGCAGGCGGCCCGGTCGGGCTGTCGATCCCGGAGAGCGCGAACCACGTCGCGGTGGAGATCGACCGCGACAACCCGACGAAGTGCTTCATCGACGTCACCGGCGGCTACGGTGCCGGCGTCTATGACATCCTCGTCGAGCGCGGTTACGGCACGCCCGGTCGCGGCATCGTCGTCCCGGTGAACTTCGGCGGCGCGCCGATCGCGCCCGATCGCTACTCGCCGACCACGGGCGAGAAGCTGCCCGGCCCGCTGAACCGCCGCGCCGAGATCTGGATGAATTCGCTCGACTGGCTGGAGGACCCGGCCGGCGTCGACATTCCGGACGAGGACGAGATCCAGGCCGATGCCTGCTCGACCGGCTACAGCCACAACAGCCGCGGCCAGGTGCAGCTCTGGTCGAAGGAAAAGATGCGGTCGATGGGGATTCCCTCGCCCGACACATGGGATGCGGTCGCACTCACCTTCGCCGAGCCGGTGATTGAGGAAGCGCCCCTGAAAATCGGTAGCGCGAGCGGCCGTCGCCGCGGCGGCTGGATGGGTGCCTGACGCGATGGTCAAACCTCCGAAGCCCGGCAACCGCTGGGAGCGTGATCCTGTGCGCACGGAAGCCGTGCGGGCTTTGGCGATACTGCGGACGCCCGCCCAAGCCCGGGCATGGCTCTCCCGCTTCTCCGCGCGCCCGAAGAGTGTTCGCTGATGGCCCGCACCCCGAAGCGCCGCGCCCCTCGCCCGGCCCCCGATGCGATCATGCTGCCGGAGGCGGCGCCGGAGCCCAAGGCGGCCCCGGAGAAGGACGCAGGCAAGTCCGACCTTGCCGCGGTCCACGCGACCGCGCTGAAGCGCTGGCGGCGCGCTGACGAGGCCGACCGGGAGAACCGCACGGAGGCCTACGCCGACCTCGAGTTCCTGGAGGTGCCCGGCGCGCAGTGGACGAAAGAGGCGAAGGACAGTCGCGCCGACCGGCCGTGCCTCGAATTCAACCGACTGCCCACCACGATCGCCCAGATTACCGGCGACATTCGGCAGATGCGCCCGGCGGTGAAGGTCGTGCCGGTGGACAGCCGCGGCGATCCGGAAACCGCCGACGTCATCGCCGGCATGGTCCGCTACGTCGAGAACCGCTCGGACGCGGCCTCGGCCTACTTCGCCGGCGCCGACCAGCAGGTGGCGTGCGGCATCGGTCATTGGCGCGTCGAGACCGAGTATGGGTCTGATTCCACCTTCGAGCAGGAGATCCGCATCTCGCCGGTCGCGGACGGCGTCGGGGTCCGCTGGGACCCGGATGCGCGCCTGCCGACGCGTGAGGATGCCCGGTTCTGCTTCGTGCCCGTCGACATGAGCCGGGACGTCTTCGAAGAGACTTATCCGGAAGCGACCCCGACCCAGCTTGGGGATGCCGACCTGAACGAAGGCGGCCTGTCGGAGTGGGCGACGCACGACACGGTGCGCGTTGCGGAATACTGGCTGAAGCGCCCGGTCAAGAAAACGCTCGCCCTGATGCCGGACGGCGAGATCCTCGACCTGACCGACAAGAGCGACGCGGACCACGCGGAGCGGCTGGCCCGCGCGCAGGCCGTGAATGCCCGTATCGAGCGGCGCGACGGGCACCAGGTGGAACGCTACCTCATCACCGCGACGGAGGTGCTGGAGGGGCCGACAGCTTGGCCCGGGCGCTTCATCCCGATCATTCCCGCCGTCGGCATCGAGATGCAGATCGGTCGGAGGCGGCTGCGGCGCGGCGTGATCCGCATGGCGAAGGATGCCCAGCGCGCCTACAACTATGCCCGCTCGACCCAGACCGAAGTTGTGGCGCTCCAGCCCAAGGCGCCGTTCATCGGCACCGAAAAGCAGTTTAAGGGCTACGAGCACGTTTGGGAGACGGCGAACACGGAGAACCATCCGTTCCTGCCGTTCAACGCCGATCCGAACGCGCCGATCGCCGTCCCGCAGCGTGTGCAGCCGCCGGTCGCGAGCGCGGGCCTCGCCGAGCTGACCCGCGAGGCGGCGGAGGACATGAAGGCCGTAACGGGCGTCTACGATGCGAGCCTCGGCGCTCGCTCAAATGAGACCAGCGGCAAGGCGATCCAGGCCCGCCAACGCGAGGGCGATGTCGGCTCGTTCGTCTACATCGTGAATTTCAGCCGATCGATCCGCCATACCGGCTCGGTCGTCGTCGACCTGATCCCGCACGTCTACGACACGGCCCGGACGATCCGGGTGGTGGGCGAGGACGGCAAGGTTGATCGGGTGCAGATCAACGAGGTGACCGGGCTGGCCGACGAGGGCGACCCGCTCGACAAGATCCGGAACGACGTCACGGTGGGCGCTTACGATGTCGCGATGGAGATGGGGCCGAGCTACACCACGCGCCGCGAGGCCGCGCTTGATGGAATGCTGCAACTCGTCGCCGCCGCGCCGAACCTCGCGCCGATGATCCTCGACCTTCTGGCGAAGGCGCAGGATTGGCCGATGGCGGACAAGATCGCGGCGCGCATCCGCGCGATGCTCCCGCCCCAGATCCAGGCCATGGAGGCGCAGGAGAGCGGCGAGGCCCCGCCCCCGCCGATGCCACCCTCGCCGCAGGAGCAGGCGGCGATGGCGCAGCAGGAGCGCCAGCAGCAGATCGAGGCGGGCCGCCAGCAGCTCGACATGGAGAAGCTGAACGTCGAGCGGGAGAAGCTCCAAGCTGACGTTCTCAAGATCCAGGCCGAGATCGAGAAGGCCCACATCGACGCGCAGGCGCGGATCGTGGAGGCGAACCGTCCGCAGGTGCCCGGCATGGATGGCGGCATCATCGCTTCCGATCCCCGCATTGAGGCGATCGGCGCCGCCGTGGCGCAACTCTCCGACGTGGTCTCGATGCTCATGGAAGAGATGTCGGGCGCTGTCCCGCCGATCGCGCAGGATGGGCCGCCCATGGCCGAACCGCCGCCCCCGGCCCTGCCGGAGATGATGACCAGCGAGCCGCCTCCGGGCGGCTTTTCTTTTGACCCCGCCGCGCTGGGCCAGCCCGCGCCTGACCTGATGGGTTTCTGATGTCGATCCCGAACCCGTTCCGCCCGACGCCCTTCGCGACGCTCCGGCTCAACGCCAACACCGCCCTGAATGGTGCGCAGGTCCTGCCGAACCTGCCCCATGGCGGCGGCACGCAGGTCCGCATCTGGAACCGCGGCAACGTACCGGCCCGCATCGAGTTCGGTGCCAAGCCGACGATGGACCTTCCGACCGTGGCTTCGGTCGCCATCCCGGCCGGTGCGGTGGAGATCCATACCCTTCAGACAGGCCAGCGCTTCGCGGCGGTCCTCGGCGATGGCGGTGCGCCCGACGTCGAGATGACGGTGGGCGAGGGGAACTGATGTCGTGCCGGGGTATGGCACCAGCCCATTTCAATCGGCGGCGCAGGTCGCTGCTGCGGTTGGTCTGAGCCGCTCCGGCAACAGTCGGATTCCGGCGGGGAACGTCGTCACCTCGACGTCGGAGACCGCCTTCCTCCCGAAGATGACCATTCCGGCGAACACCCTCGTGCCGGGTTCGTGCATCCGCCTCCTTCAGTTCGGGCTCTACAGCTCGTCGGGTCTGACGCCCTCGATTACCCCGCGCATCCGGCTCGGCGGCGTGTCCCTCCTGCCGCTGCGGGCGATCATGGGCCTGATCGGCACGGCGAACTCGCCTTGGCAGGCTGACGCGACCTTCCTCGTGACCGAATCCGGGATCGTCGGCACGGGCATTCTGACCATCGACGACAACCAAGTCCGCATCTTCGGCGGCCCGCCGATCGTGGGCCTGAACTACGGCCAGCCGCTCGACCTCACATCCTCGGCGCAATGGTCGGCGGCCGGCAACGCGATCACCTGCCAAGGCTGGCTCGCGGAAGTGCTGAAGCCGGCGCCGTAACCCCTCCACCAACCTCGACCTACCCAACGGAGCGCACCATGCGTCTTGTCCGAACCCTTGCGCTCGCCTGCGCTCTGCTCACCCCGCTGCCCGCTCTGGCGCAGCTGTCGCAGACCTTCACCTATCGGTCCGCTTCTCCGATCACGCCCGGAACGCCGGTGCCCTCCGGCGATGGCGTTGCCATGGCCTGCTCGGCGCCGGGCACGCTGCGGCTGATGATGCAGGACGGCTCGCTGCTCGATTTCTACGCGCAGCAGGGCACCGCGATCGTCGACAACCTCGCGGTTCGCGATGTGGTCACCTCCGGAACCACGGCGACCTGCTCCGTCACCGTCCTGCGTCGGGGCTGAACCATGGCCCAGCGCAACCTCTTCAACCTGTTCGGCGGCGGCAACTCGCCCGCTGCCTCGGTCGGCAAGGTCGCCGTCGGCGCCATGCTCGTCACCGGCACCGTACCGGCCGGCGCAACCGCGGTCTGTCGCAAAAAGGTCGGCAGCACGGTCACGACCCTCGGCGCCGCCACGGTTACGGCGAACGGGGCAGCCAGCTACGCCCTGAGCGCCGCTGCCGCCTCCGGTGAGAGCTACGGCTTCGCGTGGACCCTGCCGGGTGAGAGCGCCTTCACGGCAGTCATCGTCGGTCTCGGCCCGGCGGCCACCAAGTTCACGGTCGGTGCATCGGCTGGTTCGTTGGTTGCGGCGATTACCGGCCTCGGCTCGGGCGTGACCGCGAAATCGATCGCGCCGAATGACGGCCGCTTGGCGTTCAACGCCGCCGGCAACGCAATCGTCGTCGGTCTCACCGCCTCCGCCGTCGGCACGAAGGCCTACACGGTCATCCTGAGCACGGGCGAGACGTTCACCGTGACGGTGACGGTCGAGGCTGCCGCCCCCGCATCTCCGCTCGGCCCGGCATCCGCTTCGTTCGTGGCAGGCCAGCCCGCCGGGTCCCTGATCGCACCCGTCTCCGGCTTGTCTTCGGGTGAAACCGTATCGTCCATCTCTCCGAGCAACGGACAGGTCGCGATCTCGCTCGGCAGCGCCTTGGTCGTCGGCCTGACCGCCTCGTCGACCGGCGTGGTGAACTATACGATCACCACGAGTGCCGGGCGGACGCTGACGATCGCCCTGACGGCGGCGGCCGGGGCCAGCGATGGCGATCCGACCCGTCGCATGTTCGCGGCTACGCGCCTGCGCTTCCCGACGACGACCGGCACCTTCCCGGCGGCTGGCATCTATCAGGTCCAGAGCTTCTTCATCGGCACCCCCGACTATCCGGTGACCGAGCCGCAGTTCTTCCTGCCGACATTCTACCAGACCACCGGCGGTGCCGCGAACGCCGAGGTCGCCGGCCCCAACGTGATCAATTACGAGGGACTGTCGATCAAGGTCGGCGGGCAGTGGTATTCGTGCCCGACCGCCGCGTTCACGATGGACCCGTCCGTCGAGCCGTCGGGCTACCTGCTCGATGCCATCCCGGGCGTGACGCTGCCGGCGAACACCCTGATCGAGTGCCGCATCGCCTTCAATGGCGCCAGCGGCGCGACGATGTGGGGGTCGGTGCGTGCCAACGATCTGGGCGAGGTGTCCGTCGGCTCGACGAGCAGCCTCGCGGCGGCCCTCACGGATGGGCGGACCCTCACGTCCGCGAACGCCGTCAGCCGTGCATTCATCCCGGGCTACATGATCGCCAAGGGCTGGGATGGCCGCCCGGTCGGCTTGATGGTCGGTGACTCGATCCAGGCCGGTGCGAACGAGAACAGCCTGACCGGCTTCCTCTCCCCGCGCGGCTGCATGGGCTATTGGCAGCGCGGCCTCGACGACAACACCCAGAGCAAGCGCATCCCCTTCGGCACGATTGCCCTCGAGGGGTCGCGTCCGTCGGATATGGCCAACCGGGCGAACTGGCCCCGCAAGCTCGACGCGATCCTGAAGGCCACGAACGCCAACGGCGGTAAGACGCCGATGACGTTCATCGGGTCGAACCACGGCAACAACTCCGCATCGATCGCCAACCCGTATTCGTGGCTCACCGGCTTCTGGCAGCGGTGCAAGGACGAATGGCCGGGCGTGCCGATCTACCACTCCGAGATGCTGCCGCGGCCCTCGTCCTCGGACGGCTACCAGAGCCTTGCCAATCAGACGGTCTCCGCGAGCGATGCGTACAACGGCGGCACCAGCCCCGGCATTCGGTGGGCCGCCAACGACATCATCGGCAAGGGCGCCGCGAATGGCGATCCGACCGCGCAGGCTCGCTCCGAGGGCTGGATTGCGGGCTCGTTCGCGCCTTGGCGGGCGATCTCGTTCGACACGGGCAGCAACCGCGACAAGCTTGGGGTCGTGGCGCTCAACACCACGCTCTCGGCTGACATCGCGTCCGGTGCGACCACCCTTCCGCTGTCGGACCTCGGTTCGGTGCAGGTCGGTGACATCGTGATCGTGAACCCGGGCGGCACCGGGGCTTACGACAGCGCCGTGCGCAGCATCAGCGGCAACAACGTCACCTTGGCCGGTGGCGGCACCCAGGCCTTCACGGCCGGAACGAAGGTGACGGCGGCCTACAACGATCGCACCGGCCTGCATCCCGGGCCCCGCGGCCATATCAAGATCGCGACGGACGCCGTGATCCCGTGGAAGATTTCCATGGGTTGGGTTGCCGGAGCGAGTGCGAGCGCGACGATCACCGCCGAGCCGGTCGGCACGCTGACCCGGTCGGGAACGCGGGTCTACAAGCTCGCGGCGGGCGCCTCGATCAGCGGTGCCAACGCATCGCACTTCGCGGTGGATTCGAGCGGTGTCGTTACGGTCTCGTCGGCCGGGCAGACAGCGGGGCTCAACGCGGGTCCGTACAGCCTGACGGTTACGGGGGACACCCTAGCCACCAGCCTGCGCATCCCAACCGAGGCCGGCGCCCTCGATGTGTACGACGCAGTTGACGCCGCCACGTTCATGGCCGCGGTCAATTACGCCTACGCGACGGCCCCTAGCGGCACGGATTGGGTGGTTCGGCCGCGCATCGGATCTGTCTCGGCGGCCACCACGACGGCGGGCATCCTGATCAAGGATAAGCTGTTTGGCGGCAGCTTCACCGATGTGAACAGGCTGGTCGTCGACGAGACC
Organism: Methylorubrum suomiense; assembly: GCF_022179765.1. GTDB lineage: Bacteria > Pseudomonadota > Alphaproteobacteria > Rhizobiales > Beijerinckiaceae > Methylobacterium > Methylobacterium suomiense. The sequence continues at coordinate 10,302 of NZ_BPRE01000007.1, forward strand.
AAAATTCAGCGGAGCGCCAAAGCTTCGATGAAGGACGGCTCTCTGACGATCCAACCGCGCGTGCCCCAGACGGCGAAACTGGTCGGCTTCGCCAATGCCACCCAGGGCGAATGCTTGGTTCTGTGGGCGTCGAACAACATCGCCCTTCTCGACATGGTGACGGAGAACGTCGCCGGGACCGATGGCTCCGACATCTCGGTCTCGGATCGCACCGACGACAACTATGCGCCGCAGGAAGCGACCACCTGCATCAAGATCCGGATGGATGGGGCGCCGACCTGGGCCGGCAATTACATCATCCGCGGCAATCGGATCGGTGCATCGGACAGCGCGCCCTACACCCGCTATCCGACCGGCATCAAAGTTCTGAGCGGCGGCAACATCGAGATCGCAGACAATCAGATCAAAAACACGCTGAACGCGAGCTATCTCCAGACCTTCGTCAACATTTCGCATCGCCGGAACGATTATCGAAACTTCCTCCTCGACTCGGTGGATCTGTTCAACGACAACTATTCCGGCACTAGCCCGGCGTTCCCGGCATCGGAAAGCTTCTACGGCTCTTCCGACAACGTGTATGCCCGGCCGAACTTCGGTTCGCAGTTCGCCGGTGCCCACTGTGACGGTACGCAGGGCAATCCCGGCAGCACCCGCAGCATGCGCGTCTCGATCCACTTCGAGGTGCATGCCATGCAGGCGGATGAGAACGTCAAGCAGACGCAGGGCAAGCTGTTCAAGGATCTCCGGGCCGGCGTGTACGTCCGTGGGCGGATCACGAACTGTGTCATCCACATGAGCACGCTTAACGGTCTTATCTTCGCGGGCATGGACCCTGATGACCGGTTGGTTGTCGACAAGATCACGATCTTCCGCGCAACCGAGGCTGATCCGCTCAGCGCCGGTGGCGGCCGGATTACGGTCGAGAAGTGCAATGGCGATGCGACCCGCCACGGTCCGGCGATCTCACGGTGCATCTTTGCCGTCTTCGTCGACACCACAGGCACCGCGAAGACCTACACCGCTGATCCGGTGCCCGGCGGGTCGGGTTCGCGCACGCTGACCGGCGGCGGAACGGTGCTGTTCAACAACAATCTCTATGTTGATCAGCGTACCCAGAACACCGGCGCCGGAAACTCTGCGCCGGAAGTCTTCCCCGGAATGGCTGGCGCTCAGTACGTTGCCAATCGAGGCTATCAGTTCAATTACGACTATACGAGCTATGCCTCAGTTCGTCAGTCCGCGATGACGCTCTTCGCGGCCAACTCCAACCTGGTGCAAGGCGCATCGCTGGCGGACATCTACAGCGCGGCGGCGTGACGTAGCGAACGGCTTGAATGCGGCTGTCGCGGTGGGACCCTCCCGCTGCGGCAGCCATCGAACCCCCTTGACCCGACGGGCAAAACGGCCCCAAGGACTATCCGTCGCGAGACGTGCGGGCACAGGCCCCGTCTCGATCCCCTGAGCATTTCCGATCGGCGCCAAGCTCCCCTCCTAGTGAGGTAAGCTCCCCGCTTATGAGGCAAGCTCCCCTCCTTACGGGGCGAGCTGCTCACCTTGTGGGGCTTGCGCGCCCTCCCCGATCCCGCAGGCCGGCGGACCCGCCGCCAGGCCGTGAGGATGAACCAGCCCGCCCCGCTCCCCGCGCGGCGGGTTTTTCTTTGGAACGACACATGGAACCCGAGGACCTGATCGTGCTGGGCGCGCCGGCGGACACGCAGGCGGCAGGCGGCGAGACCTCGACCGCAGCGGAACCCTCGATCGAAGGCCAGCCGGCCGGAGGCGAGACGAATCCCGCTGCACCAGGGTCAGAGCAGGCCGAACCGGCGACCGCCCCGAAGCCCGAAGCCCCGAAGGGTGAGGGCGAGGACGGTGGCGAGGAGAAGCCCAAGAAACGTTCCGGCATCCAGCGGATGCAGGCGCGGATTGCCCATCTCGAGGCCGAACTCGCATCGACCCGCAGCGTGGCCCCGGCCGCCGGCGGCGATCGCAAGGCCGCCGTCGAGAAGGAGATCGGCGCCGCGCCGAAGGAAGCCGACTTCGACGACTATGCGGCCTTCGAGGACGCCAAGGCGGATTACCGTATCCGCAAGGCCCTCGCTGAGCAGCGCATCTCCGACCGCGAGGCTGATGCCTCCCGCCGGCAGAGCGCCGCGAAGGATGAGGCGCAGGAGGCCTTCCAGGATCGCTGCGACGAGGCGCGGGATGGAATCCCCGACTTCGACAAGGTGCTCCAGGCGGCCCGCGAGCGCGAGGTGAAGTCTCACGTCTCCGACCTCGTCGTCGAAAGCGAGAAGGGTGGGCTCCTCGCCTACTACCTCGCCAAGAACCCGGATGTGCTCACGAAGCTCAACGGAATGACCGAGCGCGCCGCCGCGAAGGCCGTGGGTGCGCTCGAAGCTCGCCTGACCCTGGCGAAACCCCGCACCGCAACCGCAGCCCCCGCCCCCGCGAAGCCGGTCGCCGGCGCAGCCGCACCCTCGTCTCCCGACGCGGAGATCGATGCGTGGCTCGCCAAGACCTATCGCCGATAAGGACTCACCACCGTGCCGAACAACTTCCTCACCGCCAACGTGATCGCCAAGGCGGCGGTCAAGATCCTCGACAACGAGCTCGTCGCGGCCTCCAAGGTCCACCGCGGCTACGAGGACGAATTCTCGTCCACCGTGAACGGCTACCAGAAGGGTGCCGCCGTCACGATCAAGCGTCCCCCGCAGTTCCAGGTCCGTGACGGCGCGGTCGCCGTGAAGCAGGACATCACCGAGGGCACGACCTCCGTCACCGTCGACAAGATGAAGGGCATCGATCTCGCCATCAGCTCGACCGACCGCACCCTGTCGATCGGCGAACTGTCCGAGCGCATTCTGAAGCCGGCCATGGTCTCGCTCGCGAACCAAGTCGATCAGGACGTCATGGGCCTCTACTCGTCCGTTGCGAACTGGGTCGGAACGCCGGGCAACATCCTGTCGAGCTACGCCGGCTTCCTGCGCGGCACGACCCGCATGAACAACGCCTCGGTGCCGAAGGACTCGCGCTTCTGCATGCTGTCGCCGGACGACGAGGCCGGTCTCGCCGACAGCCAGACCAAGTTCCTCAACGACAAGCTCGTCGGTGAGGCCTACCGCGACGGCGGCGTCGGCCGCATCGCGCAGGTCGACACGTACATGAGCCAGAACGTGCCCGTGCACGTGACCGGCTCGCGCACCAACGGCACCGTGGCCGGCGCCGGTCAGAACGTGACCTACACGCAAGTTCTCGCGAACGGCGTGGCGGTGAAGGACTTCGGCGGTCAGCTCCTGAACGTCGGTGGCCTCGGCGCCGGTGGCGTCGTCGCGAAGGGTGACGTGTTCACCATCGCGGGCGTCTTCGCCGTCAACCACGTGACCAAGCAGCCGCTGCCCTACCTGCGCCAGTTCACCGTGATGGCCGCGGCCGTGGCGGACGGCAACGGCGCCGCGCAGCTCCAGATCAGCCCGGCGATCATCGCACCGGCCGCCTTCCCGAACGGTGCTTTCACCACCGTCTCGGCGGCCCCGGCCAACGGCGCCGTGGTGACCTGGATGGGCGCGGCCAACACGCCCTACACCCAGAATATCATGGCCCATAAGTCGGCGTTCGCGCTGACCTGCGTGCCGCTGGTGAAGCCCGATGGCGCGGTTTCCTGCGAGCGCGAGACCTACAAGGGTCTCTCCGTCCGCCTGATCCCGTACTACGACGGCACCAACGACATCTCGAACTGGCGCCTCGACATTCTGTACGGCGTGAAGGCCGTGGATCCGCGCCTCGGCGTCCGCCTCAACGGCTGACGCATTCCCGCACCGCTGAAGACGAAAGGGCCCCCTTGTGGGGCCCTTCGTCGTTCTGGGGGCCGTGAGCGCCCCGCATCCTCCACGAGGCGTTCATGGACACCCCTGAGACTATTCCGACCTGGGGCTACAAGCCCGACGGATCGGGCAAGATCTTCAACCTGCTCCCGGACGAGGTGCTGCCGGATGGCTGGGAGCTTTCCCCGTCCTGCATCACGGATCCGGACCTCGCCACGGCCGAAGCCCTCAGCGCCCGCGCCGCCGGTCGCGCCTACGTGCCGCCGGCCGCGCTCGCCGCCTCGGAACCCGTCTCGGCTCCCTTGGCCGAACTCGAGGCGGCGATCGCCGAGAACGAGCGCCTCACCGCGATCATCGCCCGTGGCACTGAAGAGAACGAGCGGCTCGCTGCCGAACTCGAAGCCTCCGACGCGCTGCACGAGAACGGCGCGAACGTGATGGACGCCCTCCAGGCCGATCTTGCCGCGGCGCAGGCCACCGTTGCCGACCTGCAAGCCGCCCTCTCGAAGGCGCATGAGGACGGCCGCGTGACGGTCGCGGAGCGCAACGAGGCCAAGGCCGCAGCCGAAGCGCTTGCCGCCGACCTGGCGAAGGTGAAGGCCGACCTCGACGAGGCGACCAAGCCGAAGCCCGCCACCGGCGCGAAGGGCCGCTAACGTGAGGACCCGCGAGGACCTGATCGCGCGGGTGCTCAAGAACCTCGGCGTGCTCGCCGCCGGCCAAGCGCCGAGCGACGAGGACCGCGCCGAGATCGATGAGCTGATCGAACCCGTCTGCGCGAAGCTGCTCGACGACGGGGTCGCCAAGCTCAACGGCGATGAGATCGACGACGCGGCCTATCTGCCGCTCGCCGACCTCATCGCTGAGCGGGCCATGGTGCCCTATGGCATCGGCGGCACCCGGGCGGGCGAGATCCGCGCCGCCGCCGAGCAGGCGCGCACCGATTTGAAGCTCGCGTATCGGGTCTACGATGCCCGACCGCCGATGCGCCTGGAACGCTTCTGGGGCCGTCGCGGCACGGGTGCCCCGATCGTGCAGCGGACGTTCGTGCCGATGACGCCCCCGCAGGCGGCCGAACTCACGCCCGAAGCGCTGGCCGCCTTCATCGCGACGCTTCCCACGACCCTCCCGGCGCTGCCGAACAAGCCCTGGAACAACGGCGGTCTCCTGTCATGGTCGTGATGCGCTCCGCCCTCTCCGCGCTGCTGGGCGTCCTGCTCGCGACGGCTGCCGCCGCGCAGTCGTTGCCGCGCCCGCAGGTCGTCACCCAGGCGCCGCGCAATAACTCCAGTTTCGCGGCCTCGACCGCCTACGTGGATCGCTCGGCCGCGCTCCTGGAACTCGCGGTGTCCGGCAAGGCGCCGCTGATGAACCCCGCGTTCATGGGGCTGGCGACGTTCGGCGCCCGGCCGACCTTCGCGGGTGAAACGCCGTGGGATAGCGGCAACCTGAACCCGTCCCTCTACGCGCGGCTCACGAGCCCGCGGTTCAGCGGCACGGTCGGTGCCGAAGCGCTCCAGATCCTCGGTCCCGGCTCGACCGGCGATGTGTCGGGCATGAGCGTCACGGCGCCCGGCACGGCCCGCAGCGGCCTCGTTGCGCGGGCGCTGGCCGATATGGCGGCCGATACCGTGAATCCGCTCGCCTACGGCGCGATTTGCGATGGGACCGGCCGTCCGCTGTCCTCGCGCTTCGCCTCCCTCGCTGAGGCACAGGCGGCCTACAGCCCCGGCCTGGTCACGTCGCTGGCGCAGGACGTCGACACGGTGGCATGGCAGGCCGCGCTCAACACGGGCCGGGTCGTCGCCTTCCCGGCCGGTCGAACCTGCACGCTGCGCGCTCGCCTAGTGCTCGCGGCGACCGGCGGTATCACCGGCGACGGCAGCGGCAAGTTCATCGCCAAAGCGACGGACTTTCCGGCTACGGCGATCGGCACCGGCGCCGAACAGATGCTCGTCTCGGTTGGGGGTACGGGCATAGTTCTGCGCGGGTTCGGGATGTCCTTCACCCCGGCGCAGAACTCATTCTCGCGGCCGATCATCGTCAACCGGGCCACAGGTGTGCTGATTAGTGACCTTGAACTTTCTGGCTTCAACGCTGGAAACCTGATCGAGGTAAACAGCAGCACCGATGTTCGTATTCAGAACAACCTGATCCGGGACGGATTGTTAGATCGTACCGTTTCGAATTCTCAGCTTACCGGCGTAGCAATCGACGATAATTTGGTAAGCGGCACACCCTCTCGCCGAGTTAGGGTCACGGGCAACGTCATCCGTAAGCTTTTGGTAACGGCCTCGTTCCGTGCGTCTTACCAGTATCAGACGGACGGTATTACGGTGCTGCCTTCGGCCATCGACGTGGTGGTAGCCAACAACACAATCTCAGAAGTCGGCGAGGGCATTGATCATCAAGCTTCAGGCGGAACCATTGCCGCCAATACAATTAGCACGACTTATCAGTTCGGCATGAAATTGATACACGGCGCGTCGAATAATTCGGTTACAGGCAATACTGCCATTTGTCCGGGGCTCGGCGGCATTGTTGTCTATGGTGGGGCGAACCGTGCGAACGGCAATGTTATTGTTGGCAACATTGTATCTGGGGTCAATTGCCTTGGAGAATATGATGCCAACACCACCTATGCTTATGCGGTAAGTGATTTGGGGTCACCCTTTCCAGCGAGCAACAACTCGTTCATCGGCAATTCTGCAACTAGCGGGGCCAAGGCTTCAACCGCTTATTTGTGGAATGGAACCGGCGCTGGCAACAGTGCATCATTTGGTTATATTAGTTCCGATTATCTCCGTCAGGTTCTCGCCCCAGGCGCGACGCCGATGGCTGCCAATCTGCTCGGAATGAATGGCAATGTTGGGGTCGCGGATATTTCTGGCGCCGCGCCTTTAATGTCCCCGAAGCTTGTCGGCACCCTGACCGTAAGTGAACTGCCCAATAAGGTTCAAGTCCTCGGCAACGATGCTGGCAGTGAACCTACCATCGCCTGTCTTGGCGATGATGCAAATGTTGGATGCACTCACCAGACCAAAGGCACCGGAGTTCACCGGTTTCGCAACGGCGGCGGTGATCAGTTTCGCGTGTCGGGCAACGGAGCAACCACGGCGAACTTCGGTGTGGCTCGAGGAGCCGCAACCGGGGCAGCACCCTCGCTGGCACCCGACGGCACGGACGCCAACATCGCCCTCGACCTGGGTGGCAAGGGCACCTCCGGCATTCTGTCGGGCATCTTCACCCGGACGGTCGATCCCACCACGGGCGACATTCCTGCAGGTCGGTGCGCCGATTGGAGCAACACGACCGCCGGCACGCTCAAGCGCGTCTGCAACATCGCCGGCACGCTCCGGTCCGTCGCGCTGAACTGATCCGCTCGCCGCACCTCCCGGCCTGAGCCCTCCTGACATCGAGGCCGTCCGTTGCCCGCGATCTCCTGGCCCCTGTCCAGCCGCCCCGGTCTGTCGGACGCGGAGAGCGCCGGCCGCCTCATCAATGCGTTCGCCGAGAAGCTCGGCGACGGTGCGCGTGCGCCGGTGTCGATCCGACGCTCGCCCGGCCTCTCCCGGTTCGTCGACCTGGGTGTCACGGGGCCCCGCGGGATGCGCCAGGTCGGCGCCGTTGTGCTCGCCGCCTATCGCAACACGCTGGTGCGGATCTCGGAGGACGGCACGGTCTCGGCCGTCGGCCCGCTTCCCGGGTCGGAGCGGATCACCATCGCCCGCAACAATCGGCAGCCCACGCCCGACGCGGTGGCGGTGACCGAACTCGGCGCCTACCGGCTCACCGTCGATGGCGCCCCTCAGCCGCTCTCCTACCCCAACGGCCTGCCGGCGCCGAACTCGGTCTGCGAGCTGTTCGGCTTCCTGTTCTTCACCGCCGGCAATGGCGATTGCTACGCGACCGGCCTCAACAGCCTGAAATTTAACACGCTGGACAAGACGACGGAGCAGGCGCGCCCCGGCGGGCTTCTGCGCGGGATCTCGTTCCGCGACGAGCTATTCCTGTTCGGACCGTCGGGGATCGGCGTCTACGGCGGACAGGCGCAGCAGAACGGCTTCCCGCTCGCCCGGATCACCGGCATTCCGCGCGGTCTGATCGGCCCGTGGGCGGTCGCTGGTCACGAGGAAGGTTGGTCGAACGAGCTGATTTGGGTCGGCGACGATTCGGTCGTCTATCAGCTCAACGGCTACAGCCCCGCGCGCATCTCGAACCACGACGTCGAGCGCGATCTCGCGGCGGCGGCGCAGGTGGACCGCAAGGCGATCGAGGCCTCGGTGCATCTCGTGGCCGGTCACGCCTTCTGGGTCGTCTCGATGCCGGGGCGGACCTGGGTCTACGATCTCACGACGCAGCAATGGCATGAGCGGGCCAGCCACGAGGCGACCCGCTGGCGTGCCTCGCAGAGCGTGAAGTTCGCGGGCCGCTGGCTCGTCGGCGATACGGTCGGCACCGGCCTCCTCGAGGTGACCGAATCCGCCTTCACCGAAGATGGCGATCCGCTGCGCTTCCGCGTCGAGAGCCTGCCGGCGCAGGGCTTCCCATCGCGTCTCGCGATCCCCCGGGCGGATTTCGACTTCGCCCTCGGTGTCGGCCGCCTCTCCGCCGACCCGACCATCCGCGATCCCCGCACCCTCATCTCGTGGTCGGACGACGGTGGGAAGAGGTGGGGCAATGCGCTGTCCCGCGCCCTCGGCCGGCAGGGTGAGAGCCGAACCCGCATCAACCTGCTGCGCACCGGCATGACGGGCGCGCAGGGCCGGATCTGGCGCGTGGACGTGTCCGATCCCGTTTACTGCGCCCTCCTCGGGGGCGCGATGGCCATCGAGGCGCGCACCGAATGACCGGCCCCACCATCACCCGTCCCACCATCCCGAACATCGCGACCCTTCCGCTGCCGCGGGAATGGGCCGCCTTCCTGTCGGGGCTGCTGGCCTACGCCGCCGCCCTCGAAGCCCGCATCGCCGCCCTGGAGGGTAAGTAAATTTAAGCTATCGGTGCTAGTATTCTGCATGGATAGACGCGTCGCGAATATTTCCGGTCAGTCATTTGGAATGCTGACCGCAGTCGAATTTGTCCATGCGAATGGTGGGCGGGCGTACTGGCGTTTCCGATGCCAGTGCGGCGGAGAGGTAGTCACTCGGGCGTCGCGCGTCCGAGCGGGAAGCGCGAAAAGTTGCGGCTGCGCGAAGGCGTCATTCGTGGCCGCTGCGCGAACCCGCCACGGTCACTTAGCGGGTGGTCGGGCCTCCCCCGAGATATCCGCTTGGCAGATGGCCAGAAACCGATGCTGCGATCCGAAGTCCCACGCTTTTGCCGATTACGGCGGGCGCGGGATCACGATGTGCGATCGGTGGAAAGACGGCGAGGCTGGCAAAACCGGGTTCGAGTGCTTTTTGGAGGATATGGGGCCCCGCCCATCCGCTCGGCATACCTTGGATCGCCGTGAGAACGACAGGGGCTATGAACCGGGGAATTGTCGCTGGGCCACGATGAAGGTCCAAGGCCGCAATCGCCGGAACAACCGTATCATCGAGTTTCGCGGCGAGCGGCTGTGCGTGAGCGAGGCCGCTGAGCGCTTCGGCCTGAAAACCAACGTGGTCTGTACCCGCCTGGATCTCGGCTGGTCCGTTGAGCGCGCGCTGACCGAACCACTCCATCGATAGGAGGACGTGCCTTGTCCATTTTTAGCGGCAAACGTGGCCGCCAGGCGTCGATCGCCGCCTCGCAGCAGATCCAGAACGGCGCCGATACCGCCTATGGCTACCTCGACACGGCCTATGACCAGTCGAAGGAGCAGTTCGGCAAGGCGGCGACCACGCTGGGCGATCTCGCGGGTGGCTACGGCAAGGCCAGCACGCTCTACCAGGATGCGCTCGGCGTGAACGGTGCCGCTGCGGCGGACAGCGCGCGGGGGGCCTATACCCCGTCGGCCGGCTACCAGTTCAACCTCGACCAGGGCCTCCAGGGGCTCGCACGAGCCCGCGCGGTGAACGGCACGCTCGCCTCGGGCGGGGCGGACGCCGATGCGATGAAGTATGCGAGCGGCCTCGCCAGCCAGGATTTCGGCCAGTGGCTCGACCGTCTCGGCGGGCTCGATACCAAGCGGTACGGCGCGACCACGGCGCAGGCGGGCACGTTCGGGGATCTCGGGCGCGTCGCCTACGGCTTGGGCGCCAGCAAGGCCGGGATCGCGCAGCAGTCCGCCCGGGACATCGCTGCCCAGACCGTCGAGGGCTACAAGGCCGGCGACCGCGCAGATGAAGCTCGGTTCGGCGCGCTCATGGGCGGCGTGAACCTCTTTGCGAAGGGGCTGGGCGCGCTGTCGGGCAATCCGGCCGCGCTGGGCAACATCGGCAGCAACCTCAGCTCCGCCTTTTCGATCTTCGGGTGACGCGATGAACGGTGCGACCGTCTTCCAGATGGTGTCGGGGCTCGGCGACGCATTCGGCGACGCCTACTCGGCTGCCCGCAAGGACGCACAGGATGCAGAGGCGCCCGCCGCTCTCGAAAACCTGTACAGCGCCCTCCAGGCCAGCCGTGGCGACCAGGGTGGCGGCACGACGCTTGGCGATCTCACCAAGGGCCGCGCCGCGCAATCAGCGCCGACAGGCTCCTCGCTGCCGACCTTCGCGCAGGGCACGGACATCGGCCGGTACGCCTCGGCGATCCAAAGCAATGAGAGCGGCGGTAAATACGGCATCGTCGGCCCGACGCATCCCAAGTATGGGCGCGCGCTCGGCGCCTACCAAGTGATGGAATCGAACCTGCCGGCGTGGTCGCGCGAGGCGCTCGGCCGCGAGGTCTCGGCAGACGAGTTCCTTCGTTCGCCGCAGATCCAGGATGCGATCTTCGAGAAGAAGTTCGGCCAGTCGGTCGCAAAGTACGGGAACCCGGAGGATGCGGCGTCGGTGTGGTTCACCGGCCGCCCTCTCGCGCAGGGCGCCAACGCCAAGGACGTGCTCGGCACGACCGGTGCGGAGTATGTCCGGCGCTTCCAGACCGCGCTCGGTCGGGTGCCGGCCGGGACGGTGCCGGCCCTGCCGCAGACCGCGATGCAGATGCCGACGGCGGGCGGACAGGCACCGGTCCAGATCGCGGGGGCGCCGTCCCCCGAAGTTGCGCAGCCGCGCCGCTCCTCGGTCGCCATCGCGGAAAACGAAGCCGAGACGCAGGCCTTGGAACGCGAGATGGGAATGGTGCCGGGCGCGACGCAGGTCGCCTCGGCTGAGCCGGATGCTGCGAACCTACCCGCCGTCGGCGCGCGGCCCGTCGGTTTCACCGTTCCCGGAGCCGGATCGGAAGCGCCGTCGCAGGCCTTCCCCGGCTTCGGTGCCGGTGCCAGCGCCTCGCGGATGACGCCCGAACTGCGCACCGCGCTCAACGCGGCATGGAAGAACCCGAACACCCGGGCTGTTGCCGCGCAGGTGTTCGGCCAGCTTCTGAAGGGCCAGGACAACGGCTGGGAGCTGAAGGACGTGAACGGCCAAAGCGCCTGGGTGAACGGTCGCGACGGGCGAATCCTTCCGATCGGGCAGGCGAAGCGCAACACCGCCACGGTCGGCAACAACCTCGTCGACACGTCGACGGGTGACGTACTCTTCACTGCTCCGGACAAGGACAGCTCGAAGTTCACCTATCAGGCGATGCCGGGCGTCGGCATGGTCGCACTGCACTCGACCGATCCGACCCAATCGCGGGTCATCATCGCTGGCCAGCAGCCGCGCCCCCTCACGGCCGAGGAACGGCAGGGCTATGGCATCCCAGAAGGGACCGGCGCCGGCATGGGCGCTGATGGAAAACCCTTCGACATCGGCGGTGGCGGAAAAACCACGATCAACGTCGATACCAAGGGGGCCGGCAAGTTCGCGGAGAAGGCGAACGAGCTGCAGGCCAAGCGTTACGGCGAGATCGTCGATGCCAGCGACAACGCGGTGCGGATGCGCGGCGATGTCGAGACGCTGGCCGAACTCGGCTCGCAGATCGCGACCGGCAAGGGTGCGCAGGTCCGTCTCACCATGGCGCAGTACGCGAAGGCCATCGGGCTCGACAGCGTGGCGGATGGGCTGACCGGCGGTAAGCTTGGCGAGATGGAGGCCTTCGGCGCCATCGCTGATCGGCTCACTCCGCAGATGCGCGTGCCGGGATCGGGTGCGACCTCCGACATGGAGATGCGCACCTTCCGCAATTCGATTCCCAGCCTCCTCAAGACGCCGGAGGGCAACAAGATCGTCGCGGATACCTTCCGCGGTCTGCTCGACTATCAGGCAGCAGCCGGTGAGATCGCCGGGAAAGCCCTGCGCGGAGAGATGGCGCAGAATGAAGCCGATCAGGCGATCCGCGCTCTCCCTGGTCCCTTCGAGAACTTCAAGAAATACAGCAAGGGACAGGGTGAGCAGGGCAGCTCCGCCGCTCAAAGCGCCAACGGCAGCGGTACGAAAGCGTCCCCGAAGCGCGTCGAGGGTGGAAAGCCTCCCGCAGGTTACACCTGGGACACGTACCTGGGCCGGGCACAGCAGATGTTGAAGGAACGCCCCGACCTGCGCCCGCAACTTGAGGAGATGCTTGCGAATGCCGGCATCCCGCCGGAGAAACTCGGCCGATGAGCGACCCCTTCGACGACCTGGTTGCGGCCAATCCGAAGCCGCGCGTTGCCGAGCCAGCTTCTGATCCGTTCGAGAAGCTGCTCGCCGCGAACCCGCAACCGAAAGCGTCCGAGAAATCGTCCGTCGTCGGTGATGTCGTGCAGTCGGCCGGCGCGGGCATCATCCGCGGCGCTGCGGGTCTCCCGGACCTGCCGCAGACGGTGCTTGGGCTGGCTGAGGCCGGCATCGGCTACGTCACCGACAAGGTCGCCAAGGGTGCGCGAGCACTGGCGGGCAAGGCACCGCTGACGGAAGCCGAGACCGCGGCGGCTCGCGAGGCGGTGAAGGGTGCGCTCCCCTCGCCGTCCGAATTGCCGATGCCGGGCCAGACCGCGATCGGCGCGCTCGAAGCCGCGACGGGCAAGCTCTACGAGCCCCAGACCACGGCAGGCGAGTATGCGCGCACGCTCGCCGAGTTCGTGCCCGGCGCGGGAAAGACCGTCGCGACGGCGGTTCGCAACGCCGCTGTGCCGGCGCTCGCTTCGGAATCCGCCGGTCAGGTCACGAAGGGCACGTCCGCAGAGCCGGTGGCCCGTCTGGTCGGTGGCGTGGCCGGTGGCGCTGCGCAAGCCTTCACGCGACGTCCCAGCACGGCCGAGCGCCTGTTCGATGCCGGTGTGGGCAAGATCTCGGCGGACGAGGTGACAGCCGTTCGCTCGCTGATGGACGATGCAGCGGCGCGTGGCGTCTCGCTGACCTGGGCGGAAGCCCTACAGCAGGTTGTCGGACCGCGCCGCCTCGGCGACCTCCAGCGCGTCGTTGAGGGACAGGGCGGGCTCTCCGAGTTCTTCGCAGCTCGACCGGATCAGATCAAAGCGGCGGGGCAGGCTGGGCTCGATGCCATCGCTCCGGCTTCGTCCTCCGCCGCCCGCACCGGTGAGGTGGTCCAGGCCGCCGCACGCAACGCGGTGGCCGCGACCCCTGAGGGACAGGCGGTGATCCGCGCCACGCAGGCGGCGGGTCGGCGCGTCTCGCCGGACCAGGCTGGGCAGGTGATCCAGCGCGAGATGCGCCAGGTCGCCGACGAACGCGAGGCAGTTCGGTCCGAGCAGGGAAACCGGGATTATCCCGCCGCCCGCGCGGCGCCGGAGCGGATCGGGATCGATCGCACGGTGACCGTCGAGCGACCCGGCGAGCCGCAGCTCCAGACCCTCGACAACAACGCGGGCGCCCCGCTGCGCTACGACCCGCCGCCGCAAGGTCCGGACACCATCGGTTCGATGGCGCCGACTCGTCCTGAAGCGCCCCCGGTGCCGGCGGGTTCGAAGTCGCTCGCCCGCTTCATCGCCGAGAACGGTGGAATCGGCCTCGAGCGCGGCGACGTGAAGGCTGCGGGGCTCGACCGCTTCCACCAGCCCGGTGTCGCCAATCTCGTGCGTGAGAATGGCAAGGGGATCGACGCCTACTGGCGCACTCGCCTGATCGAGGAGGGCTATCTGCCGCCGGACATCGGTGGCGGCATGGAGCGCAACATTCACGATGAGCTGATCGGCCTTTTGGAGCAGGAAGCGCGCGGCCGACGCACCTATCCGTGGGACTGGCAGGGCAACGATGATCGATCGGGCTTCAACGCGGTTCGCGACGAGTTCCAGGCCTCCGCGAGCCAAGCGACGAGCGACATTCGTCGGGCGCTGACCGAAGCCGGCGTTGACCCGAAAACGGTCGATAAGGGTACGCTCGACCGGGCAGCCGCGGCGCTGATGCGCGGCGACGAAACCGACCCCCTCACCGCCTACGAGCGGATCGTCATGGCCGCGAAGGAGCCGGCCAGCGGTCCCTCTTCCCGCATGGTGCCGACCACGGTCACGGAAGAAATTTCGGCCCCGCGCTTCGGGCAGGTCAACCCTCAGCCGGCCATCGACGCAATCGATGCGGCGCTTGATACCGCGAAGGGCAGCGTCCGAAGCGCTCTGGAAGCTGTCCGAAGGGATCTGCACGGCAACCGGCCCGATCCGGTGTCCGGCGTGCGCGAGACGGATCTGACCATTGATGGGCTGCACCAAGCCCGCGAACGTCTCGACCAGGTCCTGCGGGAGGCACGCGCAGCCGGCGACGGCGTGATGGTGAGCCGATTGGGGAACGTACGTTCCGCGCTCGACGAGCAATTGAAGACGGCGCCCGAAATGGCGGCAGCGGACGCCAATTTCGCGGTCAACAGCCGACCTCTGGAGCCGTTCGCCGGCAACACGCCGCTCGGACGGGTGACGCAGCGCGACCCTGATACCCGCAGGCTGAACACGCCAGCCGAGCAGGTGCCGTCCCACCTTGAGGGGGCGACCGCGGCACGTGAGTTCCTGGCCAACGCTACGCCCGCGGCGCGCAACGCCTTCGAGGCCCGCGAGGTGACGCGCATCCTCGACGGGGTGAGCGGAGAGGGCGGGGCGACAGCGGAGCGCATCCGCGCGGCGATGCGCCAGAACGAGGACCTCCTCGCGCTCCTGCCCGAAGCCCGTGGACGATTGCAGAGGCTTGCCGTCGCCCACCAGGGCCGCGAAGCCGTGGAACGCTCGCCGCTCGGTCGGATCGCACAGCGCCCGGATGTGAAGAAAGCGATCGAAGCGTTGTTTCCGACCAAGCCCACCGAGGGTTCGGCTGCCGACGTTGGAGCCGCCGTCGGCGCGATCTCGCGCAGCAACCCGCTCGCGGCACGCGAGCTGGTGCGGACCTATCTCGGCACCGAGTTCGGAGCCCGGACGAAGGATCTTGTCAGCGGCCCCAATGGTGCTGCTGGCAGCAAGTTCGCCACCGCGATCCGCGGCAACGACCTCGCCGGTGACAGTATCTTCGCTGCGATCCGCGCCCTGCCGGACGGCGAGCGGCTGGCCGCTGGGTTCTCGCGTCTGCTCGACATCTTCGAAGCGACCGGAACGCGTCAGAACGTCGGCTCCCGCACCTCGTTCAACAACGAGGCGTTGGCGGAGATGCGCAAGAGCGGCATCGGAGCAGAAGCAGGCAAGGCTCTGGCCACCGGCGGCCTCAATCTACCGAAGCGTATCACGCAGGCGTTCGAGGATTGGCAGGCCGGCAAGAACGTCGACCGCCTAGCCGCGCTGCTGACCTCGCCAGAGGGAGGACGGCGTCTTGCGGATCTCGCGAACGCCAAGCCGGGCGCCAGCACGATCAGCCTCTTGAACCGGCTCGTGGTGCTCGGCGCACGCGGTGCCGGCGGCGGGGACCGTGATGCCCGTGAGGCCACGCAGCTTCGCGTTCGCGCGGTCCCATAGGCGGGTGATGAGAGCGGTGAAGAACGCGGCCATGATGACCGAGACACCGAAGCTGACCATCACCTGCGCCGGGTTGATCGGCACGTTGTAGCCTTCGGGCGGCACCGACATGCCGTGCGTTAGGGCCGCGATGAACGCGATTTGCGCGAGGCACCAGAGCGCTTGCGATCGTGTGGCAGGCATGGCCGCAGAGTAGCACGACCGCACCCTGAAGCTATTGCCCTCAGAGGGGGTTCACTCCGGCCCTGCTATAAGACCAGAGCCAGGGCTGTTCGGCACGTGCTGCGGTGAGGTTGTCGAGAGCCGCACGGCAACACCCTTGACCCGTCGGGCGAAACCCGCGAATTGATCACCGTCCGCAGCGCTGCGCGCCGGACCCTGATGCCCCGCCCCCGTGCGGGGCTTCTTCGTTTCCAGGCCTCCCCATGCATCATCCGCTCGCTGCCGGGCTCGCGCTCGCGCTGGGCCTGATCGCGTCCGCGTCGGCGACCGAGTCGTGGCCGAAGTCGCGACAGCAGGTCCTCGACGCCTCGGGTCGGCCGCTGCTGTCGCCCAGCGTCGCGTTTTTCGCGGCCGGTACGACGAGCCCGCTCACGGTCTATTCCGATCCAGGGCTGACGAAGCCCCTGCCCCATCCGGTGAAGGCGGACGGCAACGGCCGATTCCCGCGCATCTACCTGCCGGAGGTGCGCTACGCGGAGCAGGTCCTCGGCCCCTACGGCGAAACGCTGTGGCGCGACGATGGCCTTGGCTCCGTACCGCCGACCACGGATAGCGGCAGCGGCGGCGGGACGATCGATCCGTCCGCCGTCGCCAGCACCGGTGACGTGAAGTGGCGCATGGACGCCGGAATCCTCCCCGGCTGGGTGCGGATGAACGGCCGCACGCTCGGCGGCGCCGGGTCGGGCGCGACGGAGCTCGCTTCCGCGTCCGCTGCGACCGCCTTCGCCTATCTCTGGAACACCTTCCCCGACACGGTCGCCTCGGTGGTCGGCGGGCGCGGCACGTCGGCGGCGAGCGATTTCGCGGCCGGCAAGCAGATCGTCATCCCGACGATGCAGGGCCTCGTGCAGGCCGGTCTCGACGACATGGGATCGAGCCCGGCCGGGCGATTGCAGACGATCACCGATCTGACGCTCACCGCCGGCTCGACCACTGCCACCGTCGCCAGCGCGTCCCGGCTCGCGATCGGCATGACGGTGACGGCGGACGGCATCTCGTCCGGCACCACGGTGACGGACATCGCCGGCACCACGATCACGCTGTCCCAGCCCGCGGCGGCCGGCTCGACCGGCACGGTGTCGGGGGCGCGGTTTTCGCTCCTTGGCGATGCGCAGGCGACGGCGCAGGTCGGGGGCGATGCCCTGTCCAGCCTGACCAACCGGAACCTCCCGGCCGTTCTGCCGTCGGGCACGGTGACCGTCGATTACCCGTCGCACGGCTACGTCTCGCCCGAAGCGCTCATCAATCTGGCGTTCGGTGACGGCGGCACGATCGCCAACGTCTCGAACATCCTCATCCGCTTGAAGGGCGCCCAGACGACGCCCCCCGGCGCGAAGACGTTCAGCGTCTCGCAGCCCAACCCCGGCGGCGACGTGCCGGTCTCGAACCTTTCGCCGATGCGCCTCGGCACCTTCTATCTGAAGCTCTGAGCCGATGCCGTCCTTCATGAACACCCTCGGCGCGGTGTCCCGGCAGGCGCAGTGGCGCTTCCGGCACGTCTTCCGCAGCGCCGATGAGCGCGGTCGCCTCGACGTCACGGATGCCGGGCTGATCGACTTTTCGGCCTGCTCCGAAGTCGCGCTCCAGGTGACGCCCCGGGCGCCCCATCGCGGGTGCTGGGGCAGGCAGGAGCCGGCCCCCGTGCTCGCGGCCTCGCTCGTGGGCGGTTCGCTCGTCGTCTCCAACCCCGGCATCGTCGAGGCGGTGTTCCCCGCCGGCTCGCTGCTCTGCCTCGAACCCGGCCTCTACGACGCGCGGGTCTTCGTCACCATCGGCCCGGAGACAGAAGAGATCTTCTGCGAGCCGGTCGAAATCGCCTGAGGTCGCCCCGATGCCGAGCTATCCCCTGCGCCCGACGTTCCCGGTCGATGTCCGATCGCCCTCGGGCACGGTGAGGATCGGGCGCCAAGGCACGGCCGTCACCGTCGACGTCACCGGCGAGCAGCTCCTGGCGACGCTGCCTCCCACCACGGGCCAGCTCTTCGGGGCGCTCGAGGGAATGTTCCCCGGCTCGACTGCGATGGTCGCGGGTGCCGTCCCCGCCGATCCGTCGAGCCCGGTCCACCGGGCCTACCAGACGACGGCGTTCGTCTCACCAGGGTGCGCGCTGCTCGTCTTCGTCCAGGCCACGCTCGGCCTGACCGATTTGCAGGTGGAAAGCCTGCTCGCCGCCGCCGCTCTCCAGCCGAAGTGAAGGGACTTCACATGATCCCGATGTTCCGCGCGGCACTCGCCGCCCTGGCGGTCGCGTCCTGCCTCTTCGGGTCGGCCCCTGTGCTGGCTCAGACCTTCATCCTGCCGGAGATCGGCCTACAGAATAGCGGCTCCCAGCGCTCGCTTGCGGTCAAGGATCGTGTCAGCGGGACGATGGCCCCGATGGGCTACATCGACACCGCGACCGGGAAGTTCGTTTCAGCCCCCGGAAAATTCGAGATCAAGACCAAATCGCCGGCTGATCTCAGTATGGCCGGTGAGAAAAACCCGAACGTCATCATGTTCGGCGCAGGCAACGCCATCTCGTTCTGCCCGTCTCTGTCATGCGTAAACGGGCCGCCGAACGGTTCGATCGACCCGCTGTTCTTCGACCATCAACGCGCCTCGCTCTTCCTCTCCGCGCAGACGCAGATGGACGGCCAAGCCGAAGAGCAGACCCTCGGCATCACCACCACGATCAAGACGGGCTATGCCAAGCCCTACACGCAATCGACGGCCTACGCGCTCGGCGACAACGTCAACGTCGGCAACGCCACCTATCGGGTGATCCAGGCGGGCACCACGGGCGCGACGGCGGTGCTGCCGGGCTCGCGTCCGACCGATCTCCCCTTCAATCTGACCGATGGCACGGTTCGGTGGACGTGGGTCAACGACGCCTTCATCAACGCGAAGGTCGGCATCTACAACGAGACGGAGGTGGTCGCCGGCGGGGGACAGAGTTGGTCCCAGGCCAACAATTTCATGCTTCAGCGGGGCGTGATCCCGACGTTCCACACGAACACCGAACTCGACTTCACGAACAATTCCGGCACCGATTGCGTCGCGGGCGTCTCGAACTGCCTCGGCCTCTACATCCGGATGGCCGGGTCGAACCGCTCCACGTCCGCAATCTCGATCGAGGGCGTTGAGGAGACTGGCCGCTCGTTGTTCGGCACCCGGTTCGTCGGTCCCCTCGCCGATACCACGATCGACATCGGCACCACCGGCACCATCGGTCTCGGCATCGGCACCTTCACGGCGGCCAGCTTCACCAATGCGGCCATCAGCGACGCATCGACCGCCCCCGTTGGGTTGAACATCGCCGGCGCAAAAAGCCTCGCCGCGATCCGCGTCGCTTCGACTGGAGCCGCCGGCATCGACCTGCGAGACGGCGCTTTCTCCGGCCAGCAAATCATCGGCAAGAGCTTCTCCATCGACGGGGCCGGAAACGGGGTTTTCGGCAACCTCTCCGTGACGGGGCAGATCTATGAGCCCAGCCCGTTGATCCCGGCGACCAGCGTGACGGCCTGCACCAAAGGGCAACACTCCTGGGATGCCAATTACGAGTACCGCTGCGTCGCGACGAACACCTGGAAGCGTGTCCCCTACGCGGCGGGCAGCTGGTGACGGCGCAGGGGAAGCGGTCGCCCCCGGCAATCTCACTCGCGGGCTTGCGCGGGCGCGCGGCTCCTCTCTGATCCCGCCCACCCCGGAATCATCATGTCCCGCCTCGCCTACTATGCCGACTTCGTGTCGATGCCGGCGCTCGCGCTGGCGCTGATCCTGTTCGGCGGCGCCACGCTGCCGGGCATCGTCCTCGGCCTCGTCGCTTGGACGCTCGCCGAGTACGCCATTCACCGCGTGCTGTTCCACCGCCTGCCCCTGTTCAAGGCGGGCCATGACGAGCACCATGCCAAGCCCTCGGGCCGAACCGGGGTCACGTCCTGGCATTCGCTCCTCGTCTTCGGGGCGCTGTTCCTGGTGCTGTCGGCCGGCATCCTCGCGGGCATCGCCCTCGGGTATCTCGCCTACATCGCCGCCCACCACGCCGTGCATCACTGGCGGGTCGCGCCTGGGCATCCGCTCTACGGTCTGAAGATCCGGCACGCGATGCACCACCGCGGCGACGAGGTGAACTTCGGCGTTGTCACGACCGCGTGGGATCGGCTGTTCGGAACGTACCGGCCGATCCGGGCAAAGCTCGCCCAAATCTAGTCCACCCACATCGGAGATCGCGATGGACCTCTCCCCCATCGGACGCGCGGCCCTCGTGGCGCGCGAAGGCGAGCGGCTGACCGCCTACAAGGATTCGGTCGACGTTTGGACCATCGGCGTCGGGGTCACCACGGCCTCGGGGCTCATCAAGGTCACACCTGGGCTCAAGATCACGAAGGCGCAGAGCGATGCGCTGTTCGCGCAGGCCGTCGCGAAATACGTCGACCCGGTCCGCAAGGCGCTGCGCTCCGATCGGGCGTGGCCGCAGGAGTTCTTCGACGCCTGCGTGTCGCTGGCCTACAACATCGGGCCCGTCGGCTTTGCACAAAGCTCGGTCGTGCGCCGCGCCAACGCGGGCGACATGGCGGGCGCGATCGAGGCGTTCCTGATGTGGAACAAGCCCGCGGTCATCATCCCGCGCCGGCAGGGCGAGCGGGACCAGGCCGCGACCCCCTACAGCCAAGCGCTGCCACGCGCGCGCCGGGGCGATCCCCATCCGGTCTGGGCGTCATCCGCGGCTGTCCCGGTGGCGAAACCGCTACCCGATCCGCTGGCGCCGATCACGAAGGTCCCGCCTGCTCCCGCTCCCCAGCCCGCCCCCTCCGGCGGGCTTCTTCGTTCCGGGGTCCAGGCGACCGGCGGCGCGGTCCGCTCCGGACTGGCCGGGCTCTACGACCTGATCCACTCGGCGTTCCGGAAAGGCTGAACCATGGCGCCCCGCCCTATCCTCGCACGGGCCCGTCTTGGCCTGCGCCGCTGCTGGCGTGCTGCCTCCGGCTGGCGGGTCTACCTGCTGGCCGCGTTGATGGCCTTGCCCGACGTCCTCGACGCGCTGCCCGGTATCGATCTAGCGCCGCTGCTGCCGGAGTGGCTGCCGGGCACCAAGGTCGCGGCGGTCCTCGCTGTCGCCCGCCTCGCGGCCCGCGCCTACGCGACCAAGCTCGCGACGCTGCCGGCGCGGGAGCCGCCGCGATGAACCTCCTCGGCTGGCTCTCCAACCCGATCGGAAGCCTTCTCGGCACCTTCGGCTCGGGCCTGATCAAGGTGTTCGGCAACTCGGTGCTGGGGCCGATCCTCAAGGGGATGGAAAACGGCCAGAACACGCAACGCGATGTGGCGGTGCAGGTCGTTCAGGCGGAGATGGCGGCGAACTCCGCGAAGGCGGCCATCGCCCCCGCCTTCAAAGGGCTGATCTACGGCATCGGCATCCCGCCCGCGATCCACTTCGGGGCGATGTGCCTCTCGAAGACCTTTGCGCTTGGCTGGCCCATCGAGCCGCTGCCGACCGAGTACGTGGCGATCGAGGCCACGATCCTGACCGCCTTCTTCGTCTCCTCACCGCTGACGACGCTGGCGCGAGCTGGTGCTGCCCGCCTGCTGAAAGCCTGATCCGATGGATACCTCGTTCCTCTCGGCCGGCCCGGTCACCTGGCCCGTGCTCTTCGCCTTCGCCCTGTTCGTGATTGGGCTGGGCAAGCTCGCCGATTGGGTGACCGGCAAGTTCCGAGCCGGGACGAAGGACGCTGTCTCTCCGCTGACGATCGACATGGCGGCGGCCAAGATCGAGATTGCGTCGCTGAACGAGAAGCTGAACGCCTTCAAGATCGAGGTCGCCCGGACCTACGTCACCGGCGACGTCATCACGCGCTTGGAGCAGCGAATTGACGTCCTCGTGAATTCGGTACGCGATGAGATGAAGGAGACGCGGGACATCATGCTCAAGGCGATCACGGGCCGTCCGCGCGGCTGATCCTCGGCCGTTGACACCTGTTCACGCTCCAGGCGCCTCGGCTTCGGCCGGGGCGCCTTTTTCGCGTCCGGCCTCCGCTTCGTATCCCCACCACACTGCTGCGAGCAGATTGCCCGACCAGCACCCATGCGTCGTCGCCGTCACCTCGCGCAGTCGGCGCCGCCATTCGCGCTCGACAGCCCATGAGGCGCGAAGCTCCTCGATTGCTTCGGCCTTCGTCTCGGCCTCGCCCCCGAGCGGGATTGCGGGCTTCTCGACAGTCCCCCACCGCATCGCGCACACGATCGTCCAGACCCACCGCGGGCCACCGTGTCGAACCTCGCAGTGGTAGACCCGCCCTATCGTCTCGCCGCGGATCGTAAGCACGAAGTCCGGGGCGCGCTCGCCGAAGGTGTAATCCCAGACCTCGACGTCGAGGCTCACGCCTTCTCGGCCCGCGCCAGCAGGATCGCCGTCCGGGCCGCGCTACGCCGTGTGGCCGGTGCGCTGTCCTTGTTGCCCAGCACCGACTTGGCGAAAGCGCTCGCCTCCACGGCTGCGGCCAGATCGACCGCGTAGCCATCGGCAAGCGGGGCCCGGTCCGTTGAGCCGTCGAGCACTGCCTCCACGAGGCGGTTCACGTCGTCGTCGGTGACGGCTTTCGCCTTGAACAGTTCGGAGATGAGGGGGGACGATTCAGGCATGCGCTGAACCTAACGACAGGTTCAGGGAAGAGCTATGGGTTCATCAGAACCCGCGAGCACTTCATAAATTGTCAGCTAAGTCGTTGAAATAAATGGTGCTGCGAGAGAGGATTGAACTCTCGACCTCCTCATTACCAATGAGGTGCTCTACCACTGAGCTACCGCAGCGCGGGTTCGGCGGGCGGTGCCGTCGCCGAACCGGAGGCGGCATTAGCGGATCGAATTCCGCTTGGCAACGCTTCTCCGGCGTTTCGAGGCAAGGAAATCGGCAGGGCCGCCGCGGCGTGACGATTTGTTGACGGAGCGCGGGGGCACCGCTATAGGACCCGCTCCGCGACCGGCCGCTCTCGGTGACCGGGCGCTTCGCCATTGCCAATCATTCAGGCTGCGCTGACCGACACGGGAAAATCCCGTATTCGGGTCGTTGCCGCCGCGACCAGACGAGGATGCCCCATGGCCAACACCGTGTCGGCCAAGAAGATGACCCGCAAGATCGCCAAGCGCACGGCGATCAACCGCTCGCGCCGCTCGCGGATGCGCACCTTCGTCCGCAAGGTCGAGGAGGCCATCGCCTCGGGCGATCAGTCCAACGCTCTGGCCGCCCTCCGCGCTGCCGAGCCGGAGATCATGCGCGCTGCCCAGCACGGCATCGTTCACAAGAACAACGCCTCGCGGAAGGTCTCGCGCCTCGCCGCCCGGGTGAAGGCCATCGCCGCCTAAGCCCCTTCGCCCGGCCGTCGGCCGGGTGACATCGTTATGGACGACACAAGCCCGGCCGTGTGCCGGGCTTTTTTCGTGCGCGAAACGAGGCCTTCGCTGTCCCCATGAGGGGCGCGCCCATCCACCGGACTCGGTCCGGTGTCCACAGGTTTCGCGCCATACTTCCGGATTGCCTCTTGCGCCATGGCGCACCAGCATTGGCAAATATCCATTAACCACGTTCGAATCGTTATCGACTCGCCGAGTCGTGGCGCGACGTGTAGCTTAACAAAACCTTGATAGCGGGGGCGCTGCACAAGGTGAGCACCGATGCTGCGCGAGTCTTCCCCAAGATGGTCCCCCGCTCTCGACTCGGCGAAGGCCCGATCACGTCTCCGTGCCAGCGAAGAAGTTGTCCCCGATCGTCCCGCTGTTAGGAGAACGATAGAGGATTGTTGATACACAGCCTTCTTGAGCGATGGCCGTCGACGCGCCTCTTGACAGCGTCGCGGAGTTCATTCGGTCCCGCCTGAGTCGGGTGGGCCCTCTCGTGTAGCGTTTGCGTACGCAGCCGTCCGGTCCGCCGGGCGGGTGCGAGGAGAGTTTCGATGCACCTCGACGGCAGCATGGCGGACGGCGGGAATGGCGGCGATGGGAGGAACGGGATCGACGTGTCCGCCGCCTGGGGGCGGGTGAAGCGGCGCCTTCGGGCCGAACTGGGCGAGGATGTGTTCGCGAGCTGGTTCGCCCGGCTCGAACTGGAAGAGGTCTCCGGCGGCGTGGCCCGCCTTACCGTGCCGACCCGCTTCCTGAAGAGCTGGATCGAATCGCATTATCTCGACCGGGTGCTCACCACCTTCCGGGCCGAGGCCGAGAGCGTCGGTCGGATCGAGGTGGGCGTGCGTGGCCCCTCCGCGCCGTCGCGCCCCGTCGCCAATGCGGGCAAGCCCAGCCCGACGAGCGGGCCGCTGACTCGGCTCCACGCCACGGCGACGCCCGCGGCGCTTCAGGGCCCCGGCCCGATGGTCGAGACCGAGATCGCGGTGCCGCGCGGTGAATCGGCCGCGGTCGATCTCAACGGGGCGCCCCTCGATGCGCGCCTGACCTTCGCGAGCTTCGTGGTCGGCCGCTCCAACGCGCTGGCGCATGCCGCAGCCGAGCGGATCGCCCGCAACGACGGCGAGGGCGCTCTGTACAACCCGCTCTACGTCCATGCCGGGGTCGGCCTCGGCAAGACCCACCTGCTTCACGCCGCAGGACATGCCGCCCGCGAATCGGGCCGGCGGGTCATCTATCTCACCGCCGACCGGTTCATGTATGGCTTCGTCAACGCCTTGAAGACGCAGAGCGCGCTCGCCTTCAAAGAGAAGCTGCGGGCGATCGACCTGCTGATCCTCGACGACGTGCAGTTCATCCAGGGCAAGTCGATCCAGACCGAGTTCGGCCATACCCTGAACGCCCTCATCGATTCCGGCCGTCAGGTCGTGGTCGCCTCGGACCGGCCGCCGACCGAACTCGAGACCCTCGACGAGCGGGTCCGCTCGCGTCTCGCCGGCGGACTCGTCGTCGAGATCGGCACTCTCGACGAGGGGCTTCGCACGTCGATCCTGTCTGCGCGCCTCGCCGCCGTGCGCCAGAGCCACCCGAACTTCGAAGTCTCGCCGGCGGTCTCGGCTTACGTGGCCCGCGCGATCACGGCGAATGGTCGCGATCTCGAAGGTGCGGTCAACCGCTTGCTCGCCCACGCGACGCTGACCGGTGCCCCGGTGACGGTCGAGACCGCGGAATCGGCGATCCGCGATCTCGTCAAGAATCGCGAGCCGAAGCGGGTGAAGATCGAGGACATCCAGAAACTGGTCGCCTCGCGCTACAATGTCTCGCGCTCCGACATCCTGTCCGAACGGCGCACCGCCGCCGTCGTCAAGCCCCGCCAGATCGCGATGTATCTGTCGAAGGTGCTGACGCTCCGCTCGCTCCCCGAGATCGGCCGCCGCTTCGGCGGACGCGATCACACCACGGTGCTCCATGCCGTGCGCAAGATCGAGAAGCAGATCGGCGAGGACGCGGTGTTGGGGGATGAGGTCGAGTTGCTGAAGCGCATGCTTCAGGACTGACCCTGCGGGAACGTCCTGCGCCGGTCTCCGCGGCTCTGATTCCGGCTCCAATGCCGGAGCTCCGCGACGGCGCAGGGCGCTGCAGGTAAAGTCCGGCGTCGGTGCACGCCGAGATCGGCTGCCCGAGGCCACCCGCGCGCTTGGCGCGGGTGCGTTCGCATGCCGCGAGGCGGGACAGGCGCCCCCGTGCCCTTGCCTTCGGCAGGGGGCTTCGCCAAGCTATACGGCCCTTTTCCGCTCACGGCTCCGGGCCGAGCCTCCTGGCGGGCGGGCGTTGTTGCGAAAGATCACGGATCCGTCGATGAGAGTCACTGTCGAGCGCGCGGCCCTCCTCAGATCGCTCGGCCACGTGCACCGGGTGGTGGAGCGGCGCAACACCATCCCGATCCTCTCCAACGTCCTGCTGCGCACCGCCGAGAACGGCCTGCAGCTGAAGGCGACCGACCTCGATATCGAGGTCACCGAGACCGTGCCGGCGGACGTTCTGGATGCGGGCGCCACCACGGTGCCGGCCCATGTCATCTACGACATCGTCCGCAAGCTCCCCGACGGCGCGCAGGTCTCGCTCGAGACCTCCGGCGAGACCGGGCAGATGACGATCCGGTCCGGCCGCTCGCGCTTCGCGCTGGGCGCGCTGCCCGAGGGTGATTTTCCCGATCTCGCCGCGGGCGAGCTGCCGCACTCCTTCTCGATCCCGGCGGCCGAGCTGAAGCTCCTCATCGAGAAGACGCAGTTCGCGATCTCGACGGAGGAGACCCGCTACTACCTCAACGGTATTTACCTCCACGCGGTGGAGGTCGAAGGCGAGGCCAAGCTCCGCGCCGTCGCCACCGACGGGCATCGACTGGCTCGGGTCGAGACCGCCGCGCCCGAGGGCAGCCGCGGCATGCCGGGCATCATCGTCCCGCGCAAGGCCGTGGCGGAGATTCAGAAGCTCGTGGATGACGGCGGCGAGAGCGTCGAGG
This sequence comes from Methylorubrum suomiense, assembly GCF_022179765.1. Taxonomy (GTDB): domain Bacteria; phylum Pseudomonadota; class Alphaproteobacteria; order Rhizobiales; family Beijerinckiaceae; genus Methylobacterium; species Methylobacterium suomiense. The sequence continues at coordinate 36,619 of NZ_BPRE01000007.1, forward strand.
TCGAGATCTCGCCGGCCAAGATCCGCCTTACCTTCGCCGGTGGGGTGACGCTGATCTCGAAGCTGATCGACGGCACCTTCCCGGATTACCAGCGGGTGATCCCGACCGGCAACGACAAGCGCCTGACGGTGGAGCGTGACGCCTTCGCCCGCGCCGTCGACCGGGTCTCGACCATCTCGTCCGAGCGCGGCCGCGCCGTGAAGCTCTCGGTGACGGAAGGGCGGCTCGCCCTCTCGGTGACGAACCCGGATGCCGGATCGGCGACCGAGGAGCTCGACGCCGATTACGAGGCCGCCGCGCTCGATATCGGCTTCAACGCCCGCTACCTCCTGGACATCACCGCCCAGCTCCAGGGCGACACCGCCCTGTTCAAGCTCGCCGATCCGGGCTCGCCGACGCTGATCCAGGATCGCGACGGGGCCCCGGCGCTCTACGTGCTGATGCCGATGCGGGTGTGAGGCGAAAGGGTCCCTCGCCTCGCTCGGATCGACCGGTTAGATTGGCCGGCGCGAGGGAGCCCATGTCCGAACCTGTCGTCCTCAACCCGGAAAACGCGGCCTTCGTCGATGATCTCGTTGCGGCCGGGCGCTACGCTTCGATCGACGAGGCCGTGGTCGACGGCATTCGTCTCCTGCGCTTGCGCGAAGAGCGACTATCGGAATTGCGCACGGCATGGGTCGAGGGCGTCGAGAGCGGCGCGTATGAGCCGGTCGAGGATGTTCTCGACGCGCTTGCCGCGCGCTACGAGACGAGGGATGCGGCCGGCTCGTGAGATCGGTCGTCATCTCGCGGCGGGCGCGAGCGGACCTCAGGGATATCGGCGATTTCATTGCGGTTGACGATCCGAAGCGCGCCGTGAGCTTCGTCACGGAACTTCGCGAGCGGTGCCGATCTCTTTCCCACACCCCGTTCCAGGGCCGGCCGACACCGGAGATCGCGGCAGAAGTCCGCGTTCTGGTGTTCCGTTCCTATCTGATTCTCCACCGTGTCGGCGACGACGCCGTCCTGATCGATCGCGTCATCCATTCTGCCCGAGATCGGTCCGGCCTGCTGCCGTATGAATGAAGCACCAGCCCCGGCGACGCGCCTCACCCGCCTGATCGCCCGCGATTTCCGCAACCACGTCGATCTCGATCTGTCGACCGCGCGCCGCTTCGTGGCGCTGGTCGGCGAGAACGGGGCGGGCAAGACCAATCTGCTGGAGGCGGTCTCGCTGTTCTGCCCCGGTCGCGGCCTGCGCCGGGCGGATCTCGCCACCATGGCGCGGGTTTCCGGGCCCGGCGGCTTCGCGGTCTCGCTGACGCTCGACAGCGGCGAGGCCGAGCATCGGCTCGGCACCGGCTACGAGCCCCCGGTCTACGAGGCGCGCGGCACGCGGGTCTGCCGCATCGACGGGGCGGCGGCTCCCTCGCCGGTCGCCTTCTCGGAATTCTTGCGGATCGTCTGGCTGACGCCCGATCTCGACGGGCTGTTCCGCGGTCCGGCGGGCGACCGGCGCCGCTTCCTCGATCGGCTGGTCCTCGCCGTCGATGCCAGCCACGGCGCCCGCGTCTCGGCGATGGAGCGGGCCCTGCGCTCGCGCAACCGCCTGCTCGACGAGCGCCCGGACGACGCCCGCTGGCTCGACGCGGTCGAGCGCGAGGTGGCCGAACTCGGCGTCGCCGTGGCGCTCGCCCGCCGCGAGACCGCGGAGCGCCTGGACCGGCTCATCGCCGAGACCCGGGACGATGCCGCGCCCTTCCCCTGGGCGTCGATCCGTCTTGAGGGCGATCTCGACGACCTCGTCGCGGTCTGGCCCGCCTTGGAGGCCGAGGACCGGTTCCGGCGGGCGCTGATGCAGGGGCGCCATCGCGACCGTGCGGCCGGCCGCACGCTCATCGGCCCGCAAACCACCGACCTCGTCGTGCGTCACGGCCCCAAGGACGTGCCGGCGGCCACGGCCTCCACCGGCGAGCAGAAGGCACTCCTGATCGGTCTCGTCCTGGCCCATGCCCGCCTCGTGCGCGCCATGAGCGGCCTCTCGCCGCTGATCCTCCTCGACGAGGTGGCGGCCCATCTCGATCCGCGCCGTCGCGGCGGATTGTTCGACGCCCTCGAGGCCTTGGAGAGCCAGGTCTGGATGACGGGCGCCGATCCGGCCCTGTTCGGCGAGTTGAAGGGCCGGGCCGACCTCGTCCGCGTCGCCGAGGGTCGAATTCTGCCGGGAGATGGGTGAGCCGACCCAGATCCTGCGGCGCATCGGCTCGCGCGATCGCCGGTCATCTGCGATATGGCTGCCTATCGGCCGGCTGCGATAAGCTGGTCCGCACCCCTCCCCCCCTGAGCCCTCCGAGACCTCATGTCCGCTCGCCTCGCCGAGGCCCGTGCCGCGCTCCAAAAGACCTTCGGCTACGACGATTTCCGGCCCGGGCAGGACGAGGTGATCGGGGCCGTGCTCGACGGCGACGACGTCTTCGCGGTGATGCCGACGGGCTCGGGCAAGTCGATGACCTACCAGTTGCCGGCTCTCGTCGATGACGGGCTGACCGTGGTGGTCTCGCCGCTGATCGCGCTGATGCACGATCAGGTGCAGCAGATGCACGCCTTCGGCATCGAGGCGGCAACCCTCAATTCCACCGTGGCCGAGACGACCTCCCGCGAGACGTGGCGGAAGATCCGCGCGCGCGATCTGCGCCTGCTGTTCGTGTCCCCCGAGCGTCTCCTGATGGATGGCTGCATGGAGGCGCTGCAGAGCGCGGGTGTGTGCCGGCTTGCGGTCGACGAGGCCCATTGCGTCTCGCAATGGGGACACGACTTCCGGCCCGAATATCGCGAGATCGCCCGCGCCCGCGAAGCGCTCGGCAACGTGCAGACCCTGGCGCTGACCGCCACGGCGGATGCGGCGACCCGCGCCGAGATCGCCGAGCGGCTGTTTCCCGCGGGCCGCCCCCCCAAGACCTTCGTCCATTCCTTCGACCGGCCGAACATCCGGCTGACCTTTCAGCCCAAGGACAACCCGACGCGGCAGCTCGAACGCTTCCTGAAGAACCGCCGCTCGGAGAGTGGGATCATCTACTGCTCCTCGCGCAAGCGCGTGGAGCAACTGGCCGATACCCTGAAGGCCGACGGCTTCAACGCCCTGCCCTATCATGCCGGTCTCGATCAGGGCACGCGGGCAAAGAACCAGGATACGTTCCTGCAAGAGGACGGAGTGGTGATGACCGCCACGATCGCCTTCGGCATGGGCATCAACAAGCCGGACGTGCGCTACGTCTGCCACGCCGACATGCCGACCAATATCGAGGGCTATTATCAGGAGATCGGCCGCGCCGGCCGCGACGGCCTGCCGTCCGACACGCTCACCCTCTACGGTCTCGACGACATGGCGCTCCGCCGTCGCCAGATCGACGAGAAGGAGATTCCGGACGAGCGCCGCCGGGTCGAGCGACGCAAGCTCGAGGCGATGATCGCGCTCTGCGAGGGCGCGGCCTGCCGCCGGCAATCGCTGCTCGGCTATTTCGGCGAGGCGAGCCAGCCCTGTGGACGCTGCGATCTCTGTCGCGGCGGCGTCACTTTGATCGACGGCACGGTGAGCGCGCAGAAGCTGCTCTCGGCGATCGTGCGCACCGGCCAGCGTTTCGGTGCGGCCTATGTCTGCGACGTGGTGCATGGGAAGGAGAGCGAGCAGATCCGCCGCAACGGCCACGCCGCCCTCAAGACCTTCGGGGTCGGCGCGGACAAGCCGGTGACCGCTTGGCGCGCGCTGCTGCGCCAGCTCTTCGCGGCCGGCGCGGTGGCCGAGAACACCGACGGCTATGGCGGCCTCGTCATGACCGAGAAGGGCGAGGCGATCCTGTTCGGCCGCGAGACCGTGCAGGTGCGCCCGGATCCCGAACCGAAGAAGGCCGAGCCGCGCAGCCGCCGCACCACCCGCACCGAGGACGGCGCCGATGGCCTCAACGAGGCCGACGAGGCGCTGTTCCAGCACCTGAGAGGGCTGCGCGCCACCATCGCCCGGGCGGAAGGCATCGCGGCCTTCATGGTGTTTCCCGATCGCACCCTGATCGAGATGGCCCGCGGCAAGCCGGTGGATCTCTGGGCGCTCCGCTCGATCCACGGAGTCGGCGAGCGCAAGCGCGAGGCCTATGGCGAGCGCTTCACCGACGCGATCCGCGAGTTTCTGAGCGACGCCGCGGGTCGCGGGGCGGGACCCGGCTGAGGTTCATCCAAACAAATTCCCTCATCCTGAGGTGCGGATCGAAGCGGAGCCTCGAAGGAGGGTTCCAGAAGTCGAGCGATCCCTGGAGTCCTTCTTCGAGGCTGCTTCGCAGCACCTCAGGATGAGGGGGGCGGATGGGACGAGTCCGGCCTTCTTCAACAGGCTTATCCACAGGCGACAGCGACCGGCCGCCGCAGGCGGATGCATTGCGTCGTCCACACTTATCCACATATAAATCGTCAACAGAACAAAACACGAACAAGCGCGGCCGCAGCACCTTTCGCTCACGGGCTCCGCCCCCAGATCGGGACGCACCATGAGAACCGCCGACAAGCAGATTGCCGATATCCTCGTGCGCTACGGCGAGCCCTTCGCGGGCAATGTCTGGCGCGTGCAGGGCACCGCCGTGATCTATCACAAGACGCTGGAGCGCATCGCCGCTCACACCCGCATCCGCTTCGACCCGCCGACGCTGATCCGCTCGGAGCGCGACGAGGCGGTGATTCTCGTCACCGGCCACATGCCTGGCGAGAAGGCCGGGGAGGAGCGGGTCGAGTGGTCCATCGGCGAGGCGCTGGTGAACGTGAATTACCGCGTCTCGGGCCGGCAGGCGGCTTACGTCTACGCCATGGCCGAGAAGCGGGCGAAGGACCGGGTGATCCTCAAGCTGATCGAGTTGCACGGGCTCGTCTATTCCGAGGAGGAGGCCGACGAGTTCCGCCAGAACCACGGTGTGCCGATCCGCGCGGTGGACGAGGATTACGACGCCCCGCCCGCCTTCGACGAGGTGACCGAGCAGGAAGCCGACCTGAAGCGACTGATCGACGAGGCGGAATCGATCAACGCCGTCACCGATCTCATGCTCGACGAGCGCAGCCAGGGCATCCTCAACGCCATGCCCCACGGCACCCGCGAGGAGGTGCGCGACTACGCCAAGGCCCGCCTGCGGGCATTGGGCTGGCCGCCGGCCAAGAAGGCAGGGCGCGGACGGGCCGCGTAACGGGTTCCCAAAGGGCAAGCCCTTTGGCGGGGCACTGGGGCAGAGCCCCGGTTTCCCTCCTAGATCAGGGCTCCGCCCTGGACCCGCGAAAGGACTTGTCCTTTCGAAACCTGGATTCGGTGACGCATGGATGTGCTGGCGGGCTCCGTCGAGCGGGTGACCTTCCACAGCCCGGAGACCGGCTTCTGCGTCCTGAAGGTCCATGCCCGGGGTAAGCGCGATCTCGTTCCCGTGGTGGGGCACGCGCCCGCCATCGCCGCCGGCGAGTGGATGACCGCCTCCGGCCGCTGGACAAACGATCGTGAGCACGGGCTCCAGTTTCGGGCCGAGACGCTTCAGGTCACGGCGCCGACCGGGATCGAGGGAATCGAGCGCTACCTCGCCTCGGGTCAGATGCGCGGCATCGGTCCGCTCATGGCCAAGCGCATCGTCGCGGCCTTCGGCGAGGCCGTCTTCGAGATCATCGAGGCCGCGCCCGGCCGCCTCACCGAGGTCGAGGGCATCGGCAAGACCCGTGCTGCCCGCATCGTGAAGGGCTGGGCCGAGCAGAAGGCCGTGCGGGAGATCATGATCTTCCTGCACGCCCACGGCGTGGGCACCGCGCGGGCGACCCGCATCTTCCGCACCTACGGCCATGAATCCCTGAAGGTCATGGCGGAGGACCCATACCGCTTGGCCCGCGACATCCGGGGCATCGGTTTTCGCACGGCCGATGCGATCGCGCTCCGGCTCGGGCTCGCCCGCGAGGCGCCGCGGCGCCTCGCTGCCGGTGTCGCCTACGCGCTCCAGAAAGCGATGGACGAGGGCCATTGCGGCCTCCCCGTCGATGCCCTCGTGCGCTCGGCCGCCGATCTGCTCGACGTCGCACCCGATTTGGTGCGCTGCGCCGCCGCTCTGGCGCTGCGCGAGGGCCGGGATGTCGTCGCTGATACGCTCCGGGGCGAGCCCTGCCTGTTCCTGAAGGGCCTGCACGGGGCCGAGCGTGCCATCGCTGCCCGCCTCCTCGACCGTGCCGGGGGCACGCCGTCCTGGCCGCCGATCGATTTTCTCGGACGTGCCCGCCCCTGGGTCGAGGCGAGGACCGGCAAGGCGCTCTCCGCGTCTCAGGCCGAAGCCGTGGATCTCGCGCTGTCCGCAAAACTCTGCGTGCTGACCGGCGGGCCGGGCGTCGGCAAGACCAGCACCCTCGACGCGATCCTGCGCATCCTCACGGCCAAGGGCGTCCGCGTGCTGCTCGCCGCCCCGACCGGCCGCGCCGCCAAGCGCATGGCCGAGCAGACGGGGCTCGAAGCGCGCACGATCCACCGCCTTCTGGAGATCGACCCGCGCAACGGTGGCTTCCAGCGCGACGAGACCAATCCCCTCGACGCCGATCTCGTCGTCATCGACGAGATGTCCATGGTCGACGTGCCGCTGATGCATGCCCTGCTGAAGGCGATACCCGAGCGTGCGGCGCTGATCCTCGTCGGCGATGTCGATCAGCTTCCCTCGGTCGGTCCGGGACAGGTGCTGGCCGACGTGATCGCCTCCGGGCGCGTCCCCGTGGCCCGGCTCACCGAGATCTTCCGCCAGGCGGCGCAGAGCCGGATCGTGACGAGCGCCCATCGGGTCAACAGCGGATGTGTGCCCGAGACCCCGCCGCGGGGCGAGCCGAGCGACTTCCACATCATCGAGATCGACGATCCGGATGCCGGCGTCGAGACCCTGATCGAGGCGGTGGCCCGGCGCATCCCCCGTCGCTTCGGCCTCGATCCGACCCGGGACATCCAGGTTCTGACGCCGATGATCCGTGGATCCCTCGGCAGCCGCAACCTGAACCACCGGCTCCAGGCGGTCCTGAACCCCAATCCGCCCACGCTGGTCGAGCGCTTCGGTTGGCGCTTCGCCCCCGGAGACCGGGTGATGGAGACCCGCAACGATTACGACCGCGACGTGTTCAACGGCGATCTCGGCACGATCGCCGCGATCGATATGGCGGAGGAGGTGCTCAGCGTCGATTTCGACGGGCGCGCGGTCGTCTATCCCTTTGCCGAACTCGACACGCTGGTGCCGGCCTTCGCCACCACGATCCACAAGGCGCAGGGCTCGGAATACCCGGCCGTGGTGATTCCGGTGGTGACGCAGCACCGCACCATGCTGGCGCGCAACCTCCTCTACACGGGGCTGACCCGGGGACGTCGCCTCGTGGTCCTGATCGGCCAGCCCCGGGCCATCCGGACGGCGGTGCAGGATCATACCGTGCGCCGCCGCTGGACCCGGTTGCAGGAATGGCTGGAGGCGGGCTGACGCAGCGAGCGGTCACCGGACGCCGTCAGCCTGGGGCGCTGATCAGGGCCCGAGGATGACGGCGGTGATGTGGAAGCCTGGGCCGTTGCCCTTTTGCCCTCGCGCCCCCCGTGCGCCATCGTGTAGGCAACGGAAACGGCCGCTGGCCGCACGTCGCAACAAGGGCCGCACGCCATTTCCCGCCCCGACCCTTCCGAGCTGGTGCGGCAGGTCTTCTACCTGCCGGGCTTCGACCCGCGCCCGCCGGAGACGTATTGGGGTCTGTTCCGCCGGGAGAGTCGCATCACGGCGGAGCGGCGGGGAATCGGCATCACGGTCGGCGAACCGGTGCGCTCCGGCGACGAGATCAGTCTCGATTGGGACGTGACGAGCGATGTCGATGGCGCGGTCACCCGCCTGCGCTACAGCCTGCTGCGCTGGGACGATATCGTGCGTGCCCGCTTCCCCCGCTCGAACATGCGCCGCCTCGCCGAGGTGCCTGCCCTCTGGTGGCGCTTGTGGCGCAGTGGCTATCTTAGGGCATTCCGGCGCGAGGCGCGGCGCTTCCACCGCGTCATCCTCGGCATCCACCTCATCTACTTGGTCCTCGTCGTGCTGAGCCTCGCGCTCGCCGCAGGACTCGTCGCGATCGTATGGCCCGCGGGCTGGCCGGGCCTCGCCACCGCAGCCGTCGTACCGCCTCTCGCCTACGCGATCCTCAGCCTCGTGATGCGGGTGACGCGGGGAAGACCGCTCTATGTCGCCCATCTCGTCGACGACACCGCCTTCACCCACGACCATGCGTCCGGCCGTGAGCTGGCGATGCGCGAACGTCTGGCTCCCTGGGCCGAGCGTATCCGCGCCGCCGAAGGGGTCGCCTCCGAGATCGTCGTGATCGGCCATTCCTCCTCGAGCTTCCTCGCCCTCGAAGTCCTCGACCGCATCCTTGCCCAGGATCCCGATTTTGGATCGCGGGGTACGCCGGTGACTCTCGTGACGATCGGCAGCGTGATTCCCTGGATCACCCTCGATCCCCGGGCCGAGCGGACGCGGAATGCCCTCGCCCGGATCGGCGGCGAGACCCGCATCGGCTGGCTCGACGTGCGCGCCAGTTGGGATTGGCTGTCGATTCACCTGCGCGATCCCGTGAGTGCCTCGGGGTTGCCCGCGCCACCGCCGGGGCGTTTCGCGGTGCTGCGGGTGTCCATCGAGGATCTGATCGAGCCGGCCATCGTCGCGCGGCGGCGCTGGAACCTGTTCCGCATGCATTTCCAGCTCCTGATGTCGAGCCGGAAGCCGGGTGCCTTCGATTACGCGGCCTTCGTGGCCGGACCCGAGCCGGTCCACGCGGCGGTTGCCCGGATCGCGGCTCCGGCCACGAAGACCTAGGGGCTTGCCATCTTGGAACCGGTCAAGGAATTGTGAGGAAAAGCCGAGACCGTATCGCGCGCGATCATGTTGCGATGCCGTTCCGTGTTTGCAGCCGCCCCCGTTCCGCTCTAGAGCGAAGCCTGCGTCGCGCCGGTTCTTGCGGGGATCGGCCGCGGGTCTGGCGGGGCAGCGGCGCCGTCGTTTGGACGCTCGCGCGGCGAGGATTTTGAGCAAGGGCTGCGAATGTTTCGCAACGATGTTCCGATAACCCCCGAGCTCGTGCGCCAGCACGGTCTGACGCCCGACGAGTACGAGCGCTTCCGCGCGCTCGTCGGTCGTGAGCCGACCCTGACCGAGCTCGGCATCGTCTCGGCGATGTGGAACGAGCACTGCTCCTACAAGTCCTCGCGTAAACATTTGCGCGGGCTGCCGACCTCGGCGCCGTGGGTGATCCAGGGCCCCGGCGAGAATGCCGGCGTCATCGATATTGGCGACGGTCTGGCCTGCGTCTTCAAGATGGAGAGCCACAACCATCCGAGCTTCATCGAGCCGTATCAGGGCGCGGCGACCGGCGTCGGCGGCATCCTGCGCGACGTGTTCACCATGGGGGCCCGCCCCATCGCCGCCCTGAACGCGCTCCGCTTCGGCTCGCCCGACCATCCGCGCACCCGCCACCTCGTCTCGGGCGTCGTCGCGGGCGTCGGCGGCTACGGGAATTCCTTCGGCGTGCCGACGGTGGGGGGCCTTGTCGGCTTCCACCGGCGCTACGACGGCAACATCCTGGTCAATGCCATGGCGGTCGGCCTGGCGCGGGCCGATTCCATCTTCTACGCGGCGGCGACCGGCGTCGGGAACCCGATCGTCTATCTCGGCTCCAAGACCGGACGCGACGGCATCCACGGCGCCACCATGGCGTCCGCCGAATTCGACGAGGAGAGCGAGTCGAAGCGCCCGACCGTGCAGGTCGGCGATCCCTTCGCCGAGAAGCTGCTGCTCGAGGCCTGCCTGGAGCTGATGGCCTCCGGCGCCGTCATCGCGATTCAGGATATGGGCGCGGCCGGGCTGACCTGTTCGGCGGTGGAGATGGGCGCCAAGGGCGATCTCGGCGTCGAGCTGCATCTCGAGAAGGTGCCGACCCGCGAAGAGGGCATGAGCCCTTACGAGATGATGCTGTCCGAGAGCCAGGAGCGCATGCTTATGGTGCTCAAGCCCGGCATGGAGGCGGAAGCCCAAGCCATCTTCGTCAAGTGGGGTCTCGACTTCGCCGTCATCGGCCACACCACCGACACGCTCCGCTTCGTCATCAAGCACAACGGCGAGACGGTCGCCGACCTGCCGATCAAGGAACTCGGTGACGAGGCCCCCCTCTACGACCGCCCGCACATCGCCAACACGCACCAGCCGGTGATCGCCGCCGCCGATGTGGCGGCGCCGGTCCCGAATGCCGAGGCCCTGACGCGCCTGATCGGCTCGCCCGAACTCGCCTCCAAGCGCTGGGTCTACGAGCAGTACGACCACTTCATCCTTGGCAACACCGTGCAGAAGCCTGGCGGCGACGCGGCGATCGTGCGCATCGAGGACGGTCCGAAGGGGCTGGCCATCTCCACCGACGTGACGCCGCGCTACTGCGAGGCCGATCCGGTGGAGGGTGGGCGCCAGGCCGTGGCCGAGGCGTGGCGCAACATCACCGCCGTCGGCGGGCGCCCGCTGGCGATCACCGACAACCTCAACTTCGGCAATCCCGAGAAGCCCGAGGTGATGGGCCAGCTCGTCGGCTGCCTCAAGGGCATCGGCGAGGCCTGCAAGGCCCTCGACTTCCCCGTCGTATCCGGCAACGTCTCGCTCTACAACGAGACCAACGGCGTCGGCATTCTGCCGACCCCGACCATCGGCGGCGTCGGCGTCCTCGATGACGTGGAGCGGCACGCGACGCTCTCGCTCAAGCGCGAGGGGGACGTGCTGGTGCTGATCGGCCGCACCGAGGGTTGGCTCGGCCAGTCGCTGTATCTTTCCGAGATCGCCGGCCGCGAGGAGGGGGCGCCGCCCCCCGTCGATCTCGCTGCCGAGCGCCGGGCCGGCGACTTCGTGCGCAGCCTGATCGTGTCCGGGATCGCCGACACGGTCCACGACCTGTCGGATGGGGGTCTCGCCGTGGCGCTCGCCGAGATGGCGATGGCCGGGGGGATCGGCGCGACGCTTCCCGCGGTGCCGGACGGAAAGCTGCCGGTCCATGCCTACCTGTTCGGCGAGGATCAGGGCCGCTACCTCATCGCCGTCCCGGCCGAGGCGGCCGCCGATCTCCTCTACAGCGCCTCGGCGCAGGGGATCGACGCCGCGACCGTGGGCATCGTCGGGGGTGACAGCCTCGTCCTGCCGGGCCAAGAATCGATTGCGGTGGCCGCGTTGAAGTCGGCCCACGAGGGCTGGTTCCCCACCTATATGGCGAGCCAGCCCGCCGCTCCGGCGGCCTAGAGCATCGGCCCGAAAGGTGGATGACGGCTTTCGGGAACAGCCGGTGCGGACCAACACTCCGGAGGATCGCCCTGGATCCGAAATCCAGGGTGAACTTCCGGGCGACACGAGAAACGGGAGACACCCCATGCCGATGGATGCGCGCGACATCGAGGCGATGATCCGCGAGGCGCTGCCCGACGCGAAGGTCGAGATCAAGGATCTCGCCGGCGATGGCGACCATTACGCCGCAACGGTCATTTCCGCCGCGTTCAAGGGCAAGACCCGTGTCGCCCAGCACCAGATGGTCTACGGCGCGCTGCAGGGGCGCATGGGCGGCGTGCTCCACGCTCTTGCGCTGACCACGGGCGTCCCCCAGGATTGAAGCGGAGATGTGCCGCGCAGGGTGGTACGGCCTTGTATTCGGACGGGCCGTCCTGACCTCACGGCCAGTGGCATGAACGAAAGCTCGACGAGGACCACGCGATGACTGACACCAACACCACGATCCAGAACGAGATCGCGTCGCAGGACGTGGTCGTGTTCATGAAGGGCACGCCGCAATTCCCGATGTGCGGCTTCTCCGGTCAGGTCGTCCAGATCCTCAATTACCTGGGCGTCCCGTTCAAGGGCGTGAACGTGCTCGACGACATGGGCATCCGCGAGGGCATCAAGGCCTTCTCCAACTGGCCGACCATCCCGCAGATCTACGTGAAGGGTGAGTTCGTCGGCGGTTGCGACATCGCCCGCGAGATGTTCCAGTCCGGTGAACTCCAGCAGTTCCTGTCCGAGAAGGGCGTGCCGGTGAAGAGCGCGGCCTGATCGCCGTACTCCGTCTGAACTCTTTTCTGCCCGAACACTTGTCTCCCGGGTCAGCCCGGGAGACGGCATGTACGACGTCATCATCGTGGGTGGTGGCCCCGCCGGGCTCAACGCCGCCCTGATCCTCGGCCGGGCGCGACGCCGCGTCTTGCTCTGCGACGCCGGGCATCCGCGCAATGCCGGAACGCCGGCGACCTGGGGCCTTTTCGCGCGCGACGGCACCCCGCCCACCGCGTTGCGGGCGCAGGCACGGGCCGATCTCGCCCGCTACGACACCGTCGAAATTCGCGATGTCGAGGTGATCGGTGCCTCCCGCGACGGCGAGGCTTTCTCCGTGCGCCTCGCCGACGGACGAAGCGAGCAGGCCCGCCGCATGATCCTCGCAACCGGCCTTCGCCAGGATCTGCCCCCGGTCTCCGGCTTCGACATCTACTGGGGCACGGGGGTGCATTCCTGCCCGTATTGCGACGGCTACGAGGTGCGCGACCGGCCCCTCGCGATCTACGGACGCGGACATGGCGGAAGCGGGCTCGCCCTCGAATTGTCAGCCTGGAGCCGTGACGTGACGCTCTGCACCGATGGCGCCGACGCGGAGCTTACAGACAAGGACCGCGCCCGCCTCACCCGCAACGGCATCCGCATCGTCGAGGCCTCGGTCGACCGGCTCGACGGCGACGGGGCCCGCCCGCATCGCCTGTATTTCCGGGACGGCAGCGACATTCCCTGCGCGGCGTTGTTCGTGATGCCCTTCGCCTGCAGCCCCTCCCCGCTCATCACCGAACTCGGTTGCGACCTCGACGAGAAGCGCGGGGTCGTCCCGACCCGCGAATACGAGCGCACCAACGTGCCGGGATTGTTCGTGGCCGGCGACGCGTCGCGCCGGGTCCAGTTCGCCGTCGTCGCGGCAGCGGAAGGCGCCATGGCGGCCTTCGCCATCAACACGGAGATCATCGCCGAGCAGACTCGCTGAGGGGCTTTGTCCGGCTCGCCCTTGCCAACTCCTCATCCCAAGGTGCCGCGTCGGCGGCCGGGAACGAGGCTTCGAGGGATCGCTGAGACGTCCGAAGCCTTCCTTCGCGGTTCCGCTTCGCTGCGCATCTCAGGACGAGGATTCGATGGGATCAGCCGACCGAACTGGCTTCAAGGCTTCGTGACAAACCGGGCCGCCGGGCGTTGACCTGCGACCTCTCAGTTCGCGGAGCTGCGATGACCCCGACGATCCATCCCGAACCTGCCCGTGTCGCGGTGGCCTGCGGTTGCACCCTTGGGGAGGAGATCATTTGGGACGCGCGCGACGCCTCGCTTCTGTGGGTCGACATCGAGAATCCCGCCATCTGGCGGCATTGGACGCAGACCGGCGAGACCAAACGGCTCGGTCTCGACGAGAAGCTGAGCTTTGCTTTACCGACGACTGATCCGGATGTCGTCGTGGCGGGTTTCCGTTCCGGCGTGGCGGCGCTGAACCTCGCCGACGGGACGCGCCGGCCGATCGTGCGGCCCGACGATTTTCCCGAGGGCAACCGTCTGAACAGCGGCAATATCGGCCCTGACGGCAGCCTCTATTTCGGCAGCATGGACGATGCGGAGGAGGCCGAGACCGGCAGCTATCACCGGTTCGACGGCACCCGGCTCGCGACGTTCGGCGGGCTCGCGGCGGTGACGAACGGGCCGGTGGCGAGCCCGGATGGGCGACGGCTCTACACCATCGATACGGCCGAGGGGATCGTGCGGACCCATACCCTCGAAGGCGGCGAGATCGGCCCGGCGGAACCCTTGATCCGCTTCGAGAATGGATGGGGCAAGCCCGACGGCCTGACGCTCGATGCCGAGGGGCATCTGTGGATCTGCCACTACGGCGCCTCGCGCATCACGCGCTTCCGCCCCGACGGAAGCATCGAGCGCGTACTGCCGATTCCCACGGCGCTCGTCACAAAATGCGCCTTCGGCGGGCCGGACCTCACGACGCTCTACGTGACGACCTGCCTGCGCGGGCGTGATCCGGCCATCGACCCGATGGCCGGACATCTGTTCCGCGTCGAAACCCCTTTCAAAGGACTCCCGGCACGGCTCTACGAATTGCCGCTCCCCTGACCAGGGCCCGGCCTCGACGCTTCAGCCGTGGCAGGTGCAGCCGGCGTGGTCGCAGCCATTGTGCTCGGGATGGCCGTCGGCGCACTCGTCGCAGCAGAACGCCTTCTCCTCGCGCTTCACCGCCTTTTCCAGCGAGACCACGCAGACGCAGTCCGGGCAGGCGCACTTCACCATTTCGACATTCACGCTGCTCATCACGGTCCCCTTAAGACAAATGTTGCGCGTTCCGGCGCGTGCCGACGCAAATCGATCTTCTGCCTCAGCTGATCGAAGCGCAATCATCTCCTGCTAAGATCGCAGGAATGTTGCGCTCGGGACGCGGATCAGGGGATTTCGATGATGCGGTGCGCCGGTGAACGGACTGCGTTCTTCGCGTCCGTCACAAGACCCCCCGTGGGCCAACATGCGCAGAGACGTGGGGAGCGAAGGACGTTTCGCGATCGAACCGTTCTCCCTCGAATCGCTTTGGCGTCGCTGCGCCCGCTAGGGAGACGGGCGCGTCAGGCGCTTCCGGCGAGCAATTGTGATACCCGCGCGGCCAGTTCCGCCGACGCGAACGGCTTCTGCATCACCGGCAGATCGTCGGGGATCGGCACAGCCTCGGCATGACCGGTGAGCAGCAGGACCGGCACGCCGGCGAAGCGGCTGCGGATCGCGGCGGCGAGTTCGACCCCGGTCATTCCCGGCATCGCGAGGTCGGCGACGACGAGATCGAAGGCGGTCCCCTCCTCCATCAGGGCGAGCGCCGTGTGCCCGTCGTTGGCTTCGGTTTCGGTATATCCGAAGTCGCTGAGGAAGGACGCCGTCACGTGCCGCACCTCCGGATCGTCGTCGACGACGAGGATGCGGGCCGGTGCCGCCGCCGTCGCCAGCGGCGGCAGGGTTTCGGCAGTGTCGCCCTCGCTGACGGCCTCGGCCTGCGGTAGGGCCAGCTCGATCCGGGTGCCGACGCCGACCGTACTTGTGATGCGCAGGCGTCCCCCCGCCTGTTGCGCGAGGCCGAACACCATCGCGAGACCGAGGCCGGTTCCCTGCCCCACCGCTTTGGTGGTGAAGAACGGCTCGCAGACCCGCTCCAGCAGCTCCGGCGGTATGCCGGTGCCCTCGTCGGCCACGGTCACCACGGCGTAGGCGCCGGGCTTCAGGTCGGGATCGTCCGCGATCTCGACGCGGCGGGTCGAGATCGTCACCTTCCCGCCGTCGGGCATCGCATCACGGGCGTTGATGCAGAGATTGAGCACCGCCAGTTCGAGCTGGTCGGGATCGACGAGGGCATGGGGCGTCTCGGGTTCGAGATCGCGCATCACGGTGACGAGGCTGCCCAGGCTCGACCCGAACAGGGCGCTCATTCCCTCGATCAGGGCATTGGGATCGACGGGTCGCGCCTTCAGATCGTTGGATCGGCTGAAGCTGAGGAGGCGCTTCGTCAGCGCCGAGCCGCGTTGGGCCGCGCCCGTGGCGTTGTCGACGAGGCGCTTGACGCGTGGCTGGTCGGCGATCTTGGGGCCGACCAGTTCCAGGCTGCCGAGGATCGCGGTGAGGAGATTGTTGAAGTCGTGGGCAATGCCCCCGGCGAGGGTACCGAGTGCCTGCATCTTGTCGGATTGGCGCAGACGCGCCTCCAGGCTCTTCTGCTCGGTCACGTCGCGCTCGATCGTCGCGAGGTGGGTCACGTCCCCACCGGCGCCGCGGATCGGCACGCGGATGACATGTGACCAGCGCTCGGCGCCGAGCACGCCGCGGGCGATCACCGTCGAGCCCGCCTCGCCCGCCGCGACCGCGCGCGCATCGGTTTCCTCCGCGTCCCGCGCCTCGGCCGCGTCGGTGATGGCGGATTCGGTGCGACCGAGGCTCGTCTCGACCTCCGCGCCCATGAGCGCCGCCTTGCGGGCGTTGAGCCGCACGAAGCGCCCGCCCGCATCCTTGAACGAGATCGCCTCCTCGGCGTGATCGAGGAGGCCGCGCAGCAGGGCGCGCTCGGTGGCGAGGTCCCGGCCGAGGCGGTGGCGCTCATAGGCGTTGCGCACCGTGGCGCGCAGGAGCGTCGGGTCCCAAGGCTTGGCGACGTAGCCGATGATACCGCCGCGATTGAGCGCCGCGATCACCGCCGAGATGTCGGCATAGCCGGTGAGCAGGATCGCCTGCGCCTCGTGGAACAGCCGGGCTTCGGCCAGCAGCGCATCACCGGTCATGCCGGGCATGCGCTGATCGGAAACGACGACGGCGATGTCTGGCTCGCTCCGGAGAATCGCGAGCGCCTCCTCGGGCTTGGCCGAGGTGAGCACCCGGTACTCGTCCTCGAACAGGTCCTCCAGGGCGATCAGGATGTCCGGCTCGTCATCGACGGCCAGGATCGTGCCTCTGCTCATGCCGCTGCCGACTGCCTCGGGATGCCGATGACGAAGCATGCGCCCCCACCCGGCGCCGTCTCCACGGTCAGCGAGCCGCTATGCGCCTGAACGACGCTGTAGGCAATCGCCAAGCCGAGTCCGGTACCCGATCCGACCGGCTTTGTCGTGAAGAACGGCTCGAAGATCTTCTCGCGCAGATCTTCGGGAATGCCCGGCCCCGTGTCGCTGATGCGAATGATGTCGGTCTCCGCGTCGGTGGACGTCGCGATGGTGATCGTGCCCTCGCCCGGAATCGCGTCGGCCGCGTTGCCGAGGATGTTCATCACGACCTGATTGAGCAGCGCGGGCGTACAGTGAATCTCCGTCCGTCCGGAGAAGTCGCGGATGACCGCGATCCGGGTGCCGAGCTTGTGCTGGATGAGGGCCAGCACGGTCTCGATCGCTTCCGGCACATTGACGAGACCGCGCTCACCCTCGTCGAGCCGCGAGAATTTTCGGAGGTTGAGGACGAGATCCTGGATGCGGGTGAGACCGAGCCGCATCGAGCCGACCCGGTCGCGGGCTTTGGTGAGGGCCCGCGCGCTGTCCGGGGCCTCCGGAGCGGGCAGCTCGCCCAGAATGCGCTCGACGGTGCCCTGATGCGCCAGGATGAAGGCGAGCGGATTGTTGATCTCGTGGGCGATGCCCGCCACCAACTCGCCGAGGGAGGCCATCTTGGCGGCCTGAACCAGCTTCGCCTGCGCCTCCGTCAGCTTGCGGTTGGCATCCTCCAGATCGCGGTTGGCCTGCTGCAGCGCGTCGGCCAGAGCCGCCCGGGCCGCCGCGGCCTCCGCCTCGGCCCGGGCCCGCTCGACGGCCCGCTCCCGGTCCCCGAACTCGCCGGAGATGCGACGATTATCCTCTTCCAGAAGGCGGCGGCGTACGAGGCCGCGCACCCGCATCGCCAAGACCTCGCCGTCGGCCTTCGACACAACGTCATCGGCACCTGCCGCGAAGGCGGATACCAGGAGGCTCTTGTCGGGCTTGGCCCCGGCCATGCCGATCAGCGGAAAGCCGAGGCCGCCCGCCTCGACCTCCTTCAGGCGGCGCGCACCGATCTCGGTACAGAGGGCGATCCCGTCATAGGGGCTGCCGATGAGGTCGAGCGTCACGCAATCGAAGCTCGCCCCCGGCGCGTCGAGGGCCGCCAGCGCCGCCGCGCGATCGGCGGCGGCGATGACGGCGTGGCCCTCCTGCGAGAGCAGGCCGGTGAAGAAGGCGCGATAGGTGGCGCTGCCATCGACGATCAGCACGCGGCCCCGGCGGAAGGCAGCGCCGGAGGGGCCCTCCGCCGCGCCGTTCTTGCGCTCGCGCAGAAGGGCGCGGATCCGCAATACCAAGAGATCACGGTCGGCCGACTTCTCGACATAGGCGTCGGCGCCGCTCTCGAAGCCGTGGCGCTCGCCGTCGCGGGCACTCGTCAGCATCACCACCGGCAGCGCGCGGGTGCGCAGCGACAGGCGCATCTGCCGCGTGAACTCGTCGCCGTTCATGCCGGGCAGGTGATGGTCGGCGACCACCAGATCCGGCAGATCGGTGTTGAGGAGATCGAGGGCGGATTCCGCGGTCGCGCAGCGCTGGACCGAGAAGCCCTGGGCTTCGAGCTGGAGCCGCAATTCCAGCGCCTGCGTTTCCGAATCCTCCACCAGCAGCAGGCGGTGCTCCCGCGCCGCCGCTTCGGGGGCAGCTGCACCCATCGGTGCGTTCATGCCAGCCTCCGTTGCGCGAGCCGCAGCAGATGGGGCGCGACCTGATCGAGGGGAAGGACCCGCGAGGCCGCGGAAAGACGCACCGCCGCGGCGGGCATGCCGTAGACCACCGCCGAACTCTCATGCTCGGCCACCGTCGCGGCCCCCGCCTTGCGCATGTCGAGAAGCCCCGTCGCGCCGTCCTCCCCCATGCCGGTCAGGAGCACGCCGATGCCCTGAGCCCCGGCCTGCCGGGCGACGGAGGCGAACAGGACCGTCGCGGCCGGGCGCTGTCCCCCGACCGGAGCCGCGTCGTGGACGCGCAGCACGCCGCCACAGCCGAGTTCCAAGTGTCGGTCTCCAGGGGCGACGTAGACCTGCCCGGCCCGCATCATCTCGCCGTCGCGGGCGAGGTGGACGGGCAGGGGCACCACACCGTCGAGCCAGTTCGCGAATCCTTCCATGAAGGCCGCGCCCATGTGCTGGACGAGGAGGATCGGCAGCGGGAAATCGGCGGCGAGTCCGCCGATCACCTTGGCGAGCGCCGGTGGGCCACCGGTCGAGGCCGCGATGGCGAGGACGGTCGGCGCCGCCATGACCGGCTCGAACGGGACCGGCGTCTCGCTGGGACCCGCGAATTCGCGGCTGGCCCATTCGGCGCCGATCGGCCGGCGTCGGATCACGGGAACCGCCGCCATGATGCGCAGCTGGGTGCAGATCTGCCCGGCCACCGCGTCGTATCCATCGTTCGTGGTCGCGACCGGCTTCTCGACGACGGAGAGGGCACCGGCCCGCAGCGCGTTCATCGAGATCTTGAGCGACGAATCCTCGACCGCATCGGCGATGACGACGATCGGTGTCGGCCGATCGGCCATGATGCGCCGGGTGGTCTCCAACCCGTCGATGCCCGGCAGGCGGATGTCCATCGAGATCACGTCCGGTCGTACCGTATCGAGGACGGCGAGGGCCGCCTCGCCGGACTCGACGGCCCCCGCGAGTTCGAGCCGCGGATCGCGGGCGATGATGTGCGTCAACAGTATCCGAACGACGAGCGAATCCTCGACCACCAGCACGCGCACGCGCCCCTTCGGCGCGGAATGATCGCTCCCCCCGCTCACAGCAGCTGACCGATGGTATCCAGGAGGGCGCGCTGATCGAATTTCTGCTTCGTCAGGTAAGCGTCCGCTCCGAGTTCGAGCCCGCGGGCGACGTCCGCCTCGTCGCCGCGCGAGGTCATCAGGACGACCGGCAACCGCCCGAAATCGTCTTCCCGGCGCAGGGCCTCGACGAGGCCGAAGCCGTCGAGACGCGGCATCTCGACGTCGGCCAGGACGAGATCGACCGGCTCGATCCGCGCTCGCAGACGGTCGAGTGCTTCCTGACCATCGACGCAGACGATCACGCGGTAGCCCGCCGCTTCCAAAATGCTCTTCTCCAGGGTGCGGGTCGTGATGGAATCGTCGACGACAAGAATCGTCGAACGTCGTTTCTCTGCCATCGTTCCGTCGGCAGAACCGTATCCTTTCATACGGTCCTGCGCCGGCCGCGGACCGGCGCGGCCGAACCGTGCGAGAAGCCCGTCGGGATCCAGCACCAGGGCCGGCATATCGGTGCCGAGCAGCACGGTGCCAGTCACGAGAGCGGGATCGACACCGATCGGCGGGGCCGGCAGGACGAGCAGACGGCGCACGTCGTGCAGCTGAGTGACCGTCACGAAACCGCTTCCCTGGCTCCCGCGCAGCCGCAGCGCGGGCACCGTCCCGGCCTCGGCGGCCGTCTCGGGTACGCCGAGCAGCGCGGCGAGCGAGGCGACCGGCAGCGTCGCACCGGCCCGCGCCCCATCACCCTCGACCGGTACGACTGGACGGCCCGCCACGGTCTCCAGCGTGTCCGGATCGAGTCGGGTCAGAGCCTCGACCGCGCCGCTCGGCAGGGCGTAGCGGGATCCGCCCGCCTCGACGATCACCACCGGGCGCTGGGCTGCCGAGAGGGGCAGAGTCAGGATCAGGGACGTGCCGTGCGGCGTGCGCGGAGCGAGCCGTGCCTGCCCATGGAGCGCGCGGGCGACCTCGGCCACCACGGAGAGGCCCATGCCGCGTCCCGACAGGGCATCCACGGCGCCGGCGGTCGAGAAGCCGGGCTCGAAGGGCATGGCGAGCAGAGCCTCGGGCGCCGGATGCTCGTCCGGAGCGATGAGACCACGCTCCCGGGCCGTCGCCGCGATCGCGTCGAGATTCGGCCCGCGCCCGTCATCGTGGATACCGAGCACGAGGCGTCCGCCCTGGGCCTCGACGGTCAGCAAAATGGACAACGTGGGCGGCTTGCCGGCGCGGCGCCGTGCCTCCGGCGCCTCGGCGCCATGGCTCAGGGCGTTGCGCAGGGCGTGCAGAACCGGATCCTTGAGGGACTGGAGCATGGCCCGCTCCACCGGGAGGTCGAGGCCCCGGGCGCTCACCTCCACGTCGCGTCCCTCGGCACGGGCGAGATCCCGCACCATCCGGGCGAGACCGCCGAACACCGTCTCGGCAGGCACCAGGGCGAGCCGCTCGGTCTCCTTACGGACGCGGGCGGCGGCGGTCTCGACGGCCAGATTGGCCGCCTTCTGCCCCTGAGCCAGATCGGAGGCCTCGCGTGCCAAGGCGCCAAGTCCGGATTCGATCTCGGCGAGCGCACGGCGCAGGGCGGTGACCTCGTCGATGCCGCCGGCCAGGCTCTGGCGCTGGACGGCCTCGGTCCGGCCCCGCAGCGACCGCGCATGGGCCGCGAGCCGCGACGCCCGCTCGGCTGCCGCGAGCTGGGTCGGCAAGGCGGCCCCGAGCCCATGGCTCGCCCGTGTCAGCGCCTCGACCGCGGCGGCCGGTACGCGCAGGACCGCGAGCGACGGCTCGCCCGCCGCTTCCGGCGCAGTGGAGGGGGGCAGCTTTGCGGCTGACGGGATCGCTTCAGGGGGCGGGGGGGCCGCAGCCTCCGCCGTCGAAGTCCCGGTACCTGAGGGCGTCGATGCGGTGGGGTCGAGACAGGCGGCAAGGGCGGCGAGCGCATCGTCCGGCATCGACGCCGCGCCGCCTGCGGCCACGTAGGCCTCGATCCGGTCGAGGGCGAGATGGGTCGCGGCCCTGGCGTCCCGGTCGAGGGGATGCCGTCCCGCGCTGATGCGTTCGAACAGGGCCTCCAGCTGATGCGCCACGGCCTCGACCGGCGGCAGATCGACGGCGCGGGCGGCGCCCTTCAGGCTATGGGCCCGTCGGAACACGTCGTGCCAATCGACCCCGCCCTCGGCCGCGAGGGCGGCGCGGATCGCGTCGAGATGCTCCCGATGCTCGACATCGAAGGCGGCGAGCAGTTGCTGACGGATATCCATCAGCGCGCGTCAGAGCCGGTAGCGTTCGGCCAACGCCATCAGCCCCTGCGCCAGCTCGGTAAGGTTGGCCGAGGCGGTCTCGACCTCGCGGGTGCCGGCTGCCGTCTGCTGGCTCGCCTGCCGGATGTTCTGGAGCGCCCCCATCACCTGCTCGATGCCGAGCTGTTGCTGGTTGGTCGAGGCCACGATCTGCTGGAAGGTCTGAACGCCCTCCTCGACCCGGGCGGCCATCTCCTCGATCGTGCGGACGGTCGAGTCGGTGCGGGTCTTGCCGGCGGCGGCACGCTTGACCGCCTCCTCCGTCAGCATGACCGAGGCGTTGATGCCCCGCTGGATCTCGCCGAGGATGCCGCGCACCTGCACGGTCGCCTGCTTGGCCTGATCGGCCAGCAGCTTCATCTCCGAAGCGACGACGGCGAAGCTGCGGCCTTCATCACCCGCGGCCGCCGCCTCGATGGCGGCGTTGAGCGCCAGCAGATGGGTGCGCTCGGAGATGTCGTTGACGGTGACGATGATCTCGCCGATCGCCTGCGTCTTCTCGCTGAGCGCGACGATGTTGCCGGCCACGGCCTCGCCCTGCTCGCGGATCGACTCCATCGCCTTGGCGGTGTCGGTGGCGGCGCGCAGGCCCGAGCGGGCGGTTTGCGCCGCAGCCTGCGCGGTGGCGATCACTTCGCTCGCCCGCTTCGAGATCTGGGCGCCCGAATGGGTGATCTCGTCGACCGTGGCGGCGGTCTCCTGCACGGCGGCGAATTGCTCCTCGACGCTGGCCGCCTGCTGCTGGGCCGAGGCGCGGATCTCCGCCGCGGCGGCGTTGAGGTCGTTGGTGGCGGAGCGGTTCGTCCGGGCTAGGTCCCCGAGGCCTGCCACCATCGTGTTGAGCGTCGTGGCCAGCCGCCCGACCTCGTTGAGGCCCGTCGCCTCGACACGGCCGGTCAGATCCCCGGAGCCGACCCGCTCGACGAAGGCCATCACGCTCGCGAGCGGGCGAACGATCAGGCGGCTGATGACGAAGGCCAACCCGGCGCAGATGAGGAGGGTGAGCAGCGTGGTGCCCCAAAGGGCGAAATTGGAATTGCGCTCGCCCTCGGCGACCCGCTCGTTCTGCTTGGCGCGGACGCGCTCTTCCGCCATCTCGATGGCGCCGAGCTTCTCGCGCAGGGTATCGAAGAGCTGTTTCCCCGACCCGTCGGCTTCGATCCGGACGGCTTCGGGGCGCGTCGCCGGATCCGCCGCGCGGCGGAGGGCGGCTTCCCCGACATCGGTCTGCCATGCCCGAGCCGCCACGACGGCATCGGCCAGCATGCGCGATTGGTCGGTGTCGCTGCCCATCGTCGCCCGGAGGCGATTGATCGTCTCGTCCAGTGCGAGCCGGCCGGTCTTGTAGGGCTCCAAGCTGCTTTCCCGCCCGGTGAGCAGGTAGCCGCGAATCCCGGTTTCCTGATCGAGCATGGCCGAGCGGAACGCGTCGAGGCCGCGGATGATACGATTGGATCGTCCGCGGGCCTCGGTGGCGTCGTGCAACTGAGCGAGCGTCACCTGCACGGCAACGCTGCTGAGAACCGACACGAGCGCGATCGCACCGATGGCGCCGCCCAGCGAGCGGTTGAGGCCGAATGTGTTCGCCATGCTCGACTTCTCTCAGATCCAGGAACCGTCGGGAACGGCGTCCCGGATGTCGATGGGAGCGGCGAAGGCCGCTTCGCGATGGTTGTGTCCGCGCTGCCCGACAGAGCGATTCCCGTTCGAGCGAGGCGAAGCCGCGCCGCAGCGGGCCGGGCTCGACGCGATCTCGTGCCAGCCGCGAAAGGATCGTCTCACCGCCGGAGCGGCGAACGCCGATCCGTGGAGGCTTGCCTCACCGGTCCCGGGAGAATGTGTGGTCCGATGCGTCGGTGACACGAGCGTTCGAAGACTCCGGCGAGAGGGATCCGGCCTCAGCCGGGCCATCAGGAAAGGAAGCGAGCCAGCAAGGCCGGCAGGTCGAGGATCGTGAAGCCGTCGCGGACGTCGTCGGTGCGGTCGGAACCGGGCGGGACATAGCCCAGAAGCGGTCCGCCTCCCAGGGTGCTCGCGGGATCGGCCGGGCGGGCTTCGATGCGGGCAATCCCGACGACACGATCCACCGCGAGGGCCAGCGGCGGCTCCTGCGCCCGCAGCCGTACGAAATGCCCGCCCTCGCCTTCGGCGACGAGTCCGAGACAGGCGGCGAGATCGAGAACGCTGACGATCGTCCCGGCCATGGCGCAGATGCCGCGGAGGGTCGCCGGTGCGCCGGGCAGCGCCGTGATGGGACGTTGCGGCGTTACGCCCGCGACCGCACCGAGCGGCAGGCCGTAGCGTTCGGGCCCGCAGAGACAGACGAGATAGCCGTGCGTTTCGATGGGGCGGGCCGCTTCCGTCGAGCGGCCGGCCAGAGCCGCCGCACGGGCGTCGAGCAGGGCGTCGCGGCTGGCATCGAGAGCGGCCTTCATTCCGATTCCCTGGCGGATTCCCGGGCGGGCGGCCCACCGATGCCGGAGAGGATCCCCCGCGCATTCTCAGCCAACAGATGGGCGCTCACGCCGTCTCCCTCCGGCAGGATCGTGACGGACGGTAGTCCTTGCGCGAGCCGGAGCGCGTTGTCGAGGGCACGGGCCGCCTCGTCCCGACGCCCGTGGCGGGCGAGCAGCAGGCCGAGCTGATAATGCGCCATCACGAAACCACGGTCGAGGAACAGGGCGCCCCGCAGAGCCCGCTCCGCCTCCACCTCACGGCCGAGATCGAGCGCGAGCAGGCCCTCGTAATAGCGGAGAGCCGGTTCCGTGCCTCGCCCGCCGATGGCTTCCTGAAGGAGACGCCAAGCCTGAGCGGTCTCTCCCGCATCGGCGAGCCTTCGGACCGTTTCGATCAACGCGGCGGGTTCCGCCGCTTCAATTGCAGAATCGACCGATAGGGGTTCGCGAGATGCTTCCGGCATGGGGGCGGGAGGCAAGTCTTGGGGCGGTTCCGGAAGAGGTGGGAGGGGAACGGGCTGCTCGACAACTGACGCTTCCAGTAGGGGCGGCAGGAAGGGAGCCGGTGGATCGACCTCCAGAACCGTTCCCGCCGGGCGGTAGGCGACGGTCCCGGGCAGGGCCACCGGTTCCAGCCATTGCGCGAAGGCGGGGTTGGGCTCGGCGTGACCGATCAGCAGCCATCCACCGGGTTGAAGCCGCTGTCCGAGGGCGCGCACGATCCGGTTCACGTGATCGGCATTGAAATAGATCAGCACGTTGCGGCACAGGATCAGATCGTAGGTCGGTCCGATCGGGGATGCCGCCCCACCGGCAGGCTGCGCAGCGTCGATCAGCGAGAGCAGGTTCTGCCGCTCGAACCGGACCATGCGGCGGTAGACCGGACGCAGGGCATAGGATCCGTGCGGCCGGCCGGACCGTGCGGGAAGACGACGAAACCAACGCAGGCGGTCGGCTTCGCCGAGTGTCCGCAGGGCCCAGGGGCCGAACTCGGCCTCGCGGGCGGTGGCGAGCGCCTCCACGCTCAGATCCGTGCCGAGAATCGTGACCGACCATTCGGACAACGCCTCGCCGAGAAGGTCGCGGACCAGGATGGCCAAAGAATAGGGCTCGGCGCCGGTCGAGCAGCCGGCGCTCCAGATGCGCAGGGTGCGAACATCGCCGCGCGCCGCGATCAGTTCGGGCAGGATGCGACCGCGCAGAGCTTCGAATTGTTCGGCGTAGCGGAAGAAGAAGGTTTCACCGATGGTGATCTCGGCTTCCAACGCCGCCCATTCCTCGCGCCCGCCCGGTCCTTCGAGCCGCGCGAGATAGGCGGTGCAATCCGGGAGACCGCAGATCTTCAGCCGCCGCCGGACCCGGTCGTGGAGGAGATCGTCCTTGTCGATGTAGTAGTTGTGGCCCGTACGGGCGATCACCTGCTCCTTCAGAGCGGGAAAGCCGGGATCGGCGCCCGCGAGCGGGGCGCGCTGCAAACGTTCGGGCGGGCAAGTCACGCGGGCTGAATGGTCTCGTTGAAGGCGAACCGTGCGAGGCGGTCGCGCGACTCCGCGGCCAGGGCATCGAGTCGTACCCGCTCCTCCAGCGTCAGGATCCGCGGTAGCGACAGGCGATGAACGAGTTCGTGGCCGCGGGTGAACTCGGCGACGACGCAGCCATTCAGGCTTCGCTCCGGTTCGACGGGTCGCAGGCTCTCATCCGCCACCTGCATCACATCGAGGGCGCGGTCGACCAGGAGGCCGAGCGACCCGCCGCGGGCAAGGATCACGTGACGGTAGGGGTCGTCCGTCTCCGCGACGTCGCGCAAGCCGAACAGCAGGGCAAGATCGACGACCGGCACCGGTTCGCCACCGAGATTGAGCAACCCGGCCAGCGGGCCGCCCGAGGCGGGCGGCGCGTGCAGGCGCGGCAACGGCAGGATTTCGCGGATCTCGGCCTGCGGCAGGGCACAGGGCGTGCCGGCCACGTCGACTATCAGATGGGCGGCGCCCGCCATGCCTCGTCCCTCGCGAGCCTCCGCGGCATCCCGCATCCCAGGAACACCGGCCGCCCCACGGGACGGGCCGGTCATTGATCTAGAGCGACGACCGTACCCGGGAAGCGGGCTGGGTCGGTCGAATGATGGCCAGCATCGGCATCGAGGCGGGCGCTCCTTCGGGCTTGAGCGGCGCTCAGGCGACCTTCTGGCGCGAACGGGTCGGCTTCGGCTCGGGCTCCGGCTCGACCTCGTCTTCGATCCGCCCACCGGGACGGCCCAGGCCGATCGACTTGGCGAGCGCCGAGCGCTGCGCGGCGTAGTTCGGAGCGACCATCGGGTAGTCGTTCGGCAGGCCGTAGCGCTGACGATAGGAATAGGGATCGAGACCGTGCGTGCCGAGATGGCGCTTCAGGGTCTTGTAGGGCTTGCCGTCGACGAAGCTGATGATGGCGTCCGGGGTCACGGACTTGCGGACTTGGGCCGGCGTGGGCTTCTCGATGGCTTCTTCAGCGGGGGGCGCCGCCGCAGTGGCCGTTCCAAGGCCGGTCAAAGCTGCGTGAACGTTGATGATCAGGCCCGGAAGCTCGGATGCAGGCACTGAGTTATTCGACACGTAGGACGAAACGATATCACTCGCTAATTCTACGAAGTCGTTGAACGTTTTCTGGCTTTCTTCCGTCATCCTGCTTGTCCGCTCCTAAGGCCCCCGTGCGCGAAGATCATACGTGTTGCAGGAAGACGCAAGGGAGGTTTTTAAAAAACTACGTTTGCCTTGTGGGTATTGAGAGTGACGCACTCAAGTCGAGAGCTGTCTGGACAGCGTACTCGGTCAAGTGGAAGGCAACCGCTCCATTCCGAGCCGGACCGTTGAAGGCTTAGCCAGCAAGGGATGTGCGGCCGAACCGGCCGTAGCGCAGGGCGAGCGTCGGAAGGATCAGGAGGTTCAGGACGGTCGAGGTCACGAGGCCGCCGAGGATCACCAGCGCCATCGGTCCCTCGATCTCGCGGCCCGGTTCGCCGGCGCCGAGCGCCAGCGGCAGGAGGCCGAGGCCTGTCACCAGGGAGGTCATGAGGATCGGCACGAGGCGATCTGCCGCGCCGTCGATCGCGGTTGCGCGGCTCCAGGCGCGACCTTCGACGGCGGTGAGGTGCTCGTAATGCGAGACCATCATGATGGTGTTGCGCAGCGAGATGCCGAACAAGGTGACGAAGCCGACGATGGAGCCGAGAGACACGACGGCTCCGGTCGCCGCCACGGCGGCGACGCCGCCGACGAAGGCGAAGGGCAGGTTTACGAGAACGAGGATCAGATTGCGCACCGATCCGGTTACGACGGCGAGCAGCACCACGATGCCGAGGCCGGCGAGGGCCGAGTAGGCGATGAGATCGCGTCGCGCCTTAGACTGCGCCTCTGCCGCGCCCGCAAAACTCACATAGACCCCGGGCGGCAACTTCACTTCGCGGGCAATCTTGCGCCGCGCCGCCTCGACGAAGGAGGCGACGTCCCGCTCGACGACGTTGGCCGTGACCGGCTGCACCCTCTGCGCGCCGATATGCTGGACGGCGTATCGGCCGGAGGTTTCGTAGATGTCGGCGACCTGGGACAGACGGATGAAGCTGCCCCCGCGCACCCGGATCGGCAGGTCGCCAAGATTTGATAATCGGGTCCGCGCCGCGCGCTCCAAGATGACGGTGACGTTGAAGACGGCGTTGCCCTGGTAGGTCTGTCCGACCACGTCGCCCTGATAGGCGGTGCGTACGATCTCGAGGACCTCGACCGCGTCGAGGCCCCAATGGCGCAGATCGTTGGCGCGCAACGATACGTTGATCTGCGGCAGACCCGCGGGCGAGACCACCTGCACGTCGGCCGCCCCCCGCACTTCGGCGAGTTCGCGGGCGACGTCGCGGGCGGCGGCCTCGATCGCGGCGAGATCGTTGCCGAACACGTTGACGGCCACCGGTGCGGTGAAGCCCGAGACCGTTTCCTCGATGCGCTCGGTCAGGAAGGTCTTGAGCGAGAAGCCCGCACCGGGCGTGCGAGCCATGACGGCACGGATGCCGGCCTCGGCCTCCTCCTGGCCTTCGCCATCGAGTCCCGCCGCGAGATCGATATGGATCTCGCTGTAATGGGTGCCGCCCACATCGTAGCCGGCCTCGGCCCGCCCGACTTGCTGCGCCACGGCGCGCACGCCGGGCACCTCCTTCAGCGCCTTCGTCAGATGCTGCCCGAGCCGCAGCGACTGCTCGAGGGAGGTGCCGGGCGCCGCGGCCATGTGGAGGATCAGGTGCCCCTCCTTCAGATCGGGCAGGAACGCGCCGCCGAGGAAGGGCACGACCGCCCCCGCGGCGGCCACCGCCACGACCCCCACCGCCATCACCCGCTTCGGGGCGCGGTCGATGCGCGCGAGCAGCCGCATATAGGCGGCGCGCGAGCTCCGCATGGGCAGCGGATCGTGCGTGGGCAGTCGCTTGCGCCGGGCGAGCAGAAGGACGGCGAGGGCGGGGGTGAGCGTCAGCGCCACCGCGAGCGAGGCCAGAACGGCGAGGATGTAGGTGAGCGCGAGCGGCCCGAACAGCCGGCCCGCCACTCCGGTCAGCGCCAGGACCGGCAGGAAGACAAGCAGCACGGCGAGGGTCGCGTAGGCCACGGAGGTGCGCACCTCCATCACCGCGTCGAAGACGATGGCGGGTCCGGGCCGGGGCATGTCCGACCGCCGGTTCTCGCGCAGGCGCCGTACGACGTTCTCCACGCCGATGACCGCGTCGTCCACCACCTCGCCGATGGCGATGGCGAGCCCGCCCAGCGTCATCGCGTTGAGACTTTCGCCGATGGCCGCGAGGACGACCACCGCCGCGATCAGCGAGAGCGGGATGGCGACCGCGCTGATGAGGCTGGTGCGCCAGTCGAGCAGGAACAGGAACAGCACGACCACGACGAGAAGGCCGCCCAGCGCCAGCGCCTGGATCACGTGGCCGTTGGCGACAGCGACGAAATTCGCGGGGCGAAACAGGTCGGTGCGCAGCACGATGCCCTCGCGCTCCAGGCTCGGCCGCAATTCGGCGAGCGCCGCCTCGACCCGCGCGGTGGCCTCGACGGTGTTGGCGCCGATCTGCGCCCCGACGGAGAGCAGGACGCCGGGCACGCCGTCGATCTGCGCCGCGCTGATCGACGGCTCGGGGGCGTCGCGCACATCGGCCACATCGCCGAGGGTGACGCTGGCCCCGCCCTCGTTGACCAGCACCGTGCGGGCGACCTCCTCCGGCGTGAGCGATTGTCCTTCCGTCTGCAGGGCGATGCGCTGGTTGGTGGTGTCGACGAAGCCGGCGCCGCGCACGCCGGTCGCCTTGCGCGCCGCGACGAGCACGTCGTTGAGGCCGATCCCGAAACGGATGAGATCGCGCGGCCGGACCTGGATCTGGATCGAGCGGAGATCGCCTCCATAGACCAGCACTTCGGCGATACCGGGAACCGCGAGCAGCCGTAGCCGCAGCCGCCAATCCGCGACGGTGCGCAGGTCGAGGAGCGATCGCGTTGTCGATGTCAGACCAAGAACCAGAACCGTCCCGGTCGAGGAGGTCAGCGCCGTCATGGTCGGGGCCATGATGCCCTGCGGCAACCGGCTCGCGATGGTCGATAGGCGCTCATTGACGAGCTGGCGCGCCCGATAGATGTCGGTCCCGGTCGTGAAGGTGGCGGTGACGACGGAGAGCCCCTGGATCGAGGAGGAGCGCAGTGTCGCGATGCCGGGAAGGCCGTTGATCGCGCCTTCGACCGTCTGCGTGACGATCACTTCCACCTGCTCCGGGCTCAGGCCGGGTGCCTCGGTCTGGACCGAGACGGTGGGTGGGGCGAATTCCGGAAAGACGTCGTACTTCGCCTCGTTCAGGGCCATCGCACCGTAGACGAGCAGCGCCAGGGCGAGCGCCAGCACCACGCCGGGAAAGCGCACCGCGAAGGCGACGAGGGCGGCCTGCGGGCCGGTGGCCGGTGACACGGGCGGACTCAATCGTCGTCGTCCACGGCCGCGGGCGATTGGGCCCTCGCCTCCTCCGACAGCAGCGCCTGTGCCCCGCGGACGACGATCTCGGTCTCCTCGGTGATGTCGCCGACGACGTAGGCATCCGCCGACATCGCGGCGCCCGACGGGAGCGGATGGCGGGCGAACCCTCCCTCGCCGATCGCCCGATAGAACCACGCCCCGCCCTGCCAATGCACCACGGCGTCTTCCGGCACGAGGATGCCGTGTGCCGCCCGGTCCGCGGTGATGAAGGCGAGGGTGCTCATGCCCGGCAGCAGCCCGCTGTCACCCGATACGACGTAGAAGAGGCTGACCCCCTGGATGCGTTGATCGGTGCGGGTGGCGGGCGAGACGTAGCGCAGGGCCACGCGCTCGCTCTGTGGCGGGACTTCGGCAAAAGCCGTGTTGGGCTGGCCCTTCAGCACCTCGCCGGGGGGCAGCGTGACTTGGACGAGGAAATCGGTTCTCTCGATCAGGCGCGTCACCGCCGGGGCGCGCTCGATGATCGCCTTCCCGATCACCGGTCCCCATTCCTGCTGGGCAGTGGCCGCCAACGTTCGCAATTGCGATTGGGCCGCGGAGAGGCTCGCCTGATCGGTCTGGTAGGTGCCCTCGGCGGTCTCCAGTTGCACCTGGGTCGCGTAGGGGCCGAGATTGCGGGCACGCTGAAAAGCGCTCTTCGAGACTTCGGCCTTGGCCTGGGCAGTCTGAAGCGCGGCCTGCGCGCTGGCATAGGCATTCGTGAGTTCGGTGACCCGGGCAAGATCGAGGACGCTGCCATAGGCCTGGATCTCGATGCGGTGGTTGCCCGGGGCGACATCCAGGGTCTCGACGCCGATCCGCTCGCGCTCGCCGGGGGCGAGCTTCACGACGATGCGCCCACCTTCGATGGCCGTGCGCGACGCGGGCTTCGGCACGGCAGGGGCTTCATGGGCGGGCGATTCCGCCCTGAACACTGTTCTCGCTGAGGGAAGTGCGAGGCTCGGGACGCGCTCCAGCAGCCGTGGCTCGACCGCCAATACGAGGCCGCCCACCGCCAGGAAGAGCGCAACGATGAGCCAGGACTGTGAGCTGCCTCGCCCCTTCACACGCGTGACCCCCGCCAGCGACTCGAGGCCGCCCGTGTGAATTACCGATTTATCCCGGTTCTGGATACCAAAATTGCCCGCCTCGTGAGGGCACGACGGGGATTTTCCCAACTGCGGTAAACGCCAAACGGCTGGGGACTGGGTCAGTTCTTCTTGCGGAACGCGTCGAGGCTGACGACCTCGGCACTGGCTTCCTTGTCGCCCTTCTCGGCCGCCTCGGGCTTCGGAGCCTTGACGCCGTCCTCGGTCTCCTTGCCCTCGCGCGTCGCCGGCAGCGCCGGAACGATCTTCGGGCCGGCGGCGAGGGGGGTAAGGCCGGTCCCCTTGGGCTTCATCTCGGTGGGCTCGGACGCCGCACCGCGTGGACCGATCTTCGGCGTGGCCGGCTGTACCTCGGCGGTCTCTTCGCCCTCGGTGCCGTCGTTCAGGTCGAACTTAAGCCCGAACTGCACCGACGGGTCGAAGAAGCCGGACAGCGCGTCGAAGGGAATCAGGAGCCGCTCCGGCACGCCGGAGAAGGACAGGCCGACCTCGAAGCTGTGCTCGGTGACGCCGAGATCCCAGAACTGGTGCTGAAGAACGATCGTCATCTCCTGCGGGTACTTCTCCCGCAGACGCTGCGACATGCGCACGCCCGGCGCCTCGGTCCGGAACGAGATGTAGAAATGATGCTCGCCCGAGAGGCCCTCGCGGGCCGCGTCGGTCAGCACCTTGCGCACGACGCCGCGCAGGGCATCCTGAACCAGGAGATCGTAACGGATCAGATCTTCGGCCATCGGCGCTCGCTTGTCCGGTCACGGCCGGAGGGCGGCAGCGCCGGGACGTGGAAATTAAGTGGAGGTTTCTGTTGCCAGGTACCTCCGAACCCCGCCTATGCGGTGCTACCCGCTAGGACTTTAGGTCGGTTTTTGGCACCGCTTACGCGGCGACAGCCACCGGAGCAAAGTTGTCGTTGGCAACTATTGCAAAGGCCCGATAACGGCGGAACCATGCCGAGCGAAAGTGCTCCCTTTACGCCCTCGTCGATCCTATTTCGCCCCCGCCGGAGCCCAGGAATTTGCCGCGTGATGGCCATGCGGCCATCGGTCCTGGGTTCGGGTGGAGGCGCCGGGTACCGCCCCCGGGTCCGATAGGTTTATTGCGAAGAACGTTTATCGCCATAGCCGGCCTTGCGACCGGCAAGGGGAATATAGAGGGGCTGACGGCGGTTTTGAAGAGCGATCCGCGCTCAGATCCGCTCCGCATTGCAAGCGTGGCCGATATGCCGCCCGATGGCATGCGCGCGTCCCTACCTTCCCCTACGGATTCGCCGCGGTTTTCCCCCTCCCCCGTCGCTCCGCTCCTGTGGATGGGGCGCATCCTCGCGCTCGTGGCGGTGCCGTTCGTCGTCCTCATCGCCGCGACGCTCCTCGCGATCGCCCTCGTCCGGCTCGTGGGCGATTGGCGTCTGGGTATCGACCCGTTCACCCCGACGCTTCAGCGTCCGCGCCTGCCGCTGGCCGAACTCGCCGCCCGTGGAGTCGTGACGGATGCCTTGCGGCAGGGGCTGATGGCGCTCCTCGTGGTGGCGCTCGCCGCCTGGGCCTGCCGCGGCGCTGGGCCGGGGGCCGTGTGGGCGCGGCTGGGCTTCGCCGCCCCGGCCATACCCCGCGCCTCGACCCGGCGGCTTCTGTGGTTGCTGCCGCTCTGGCCCCTCATCCATATCGCCTGGGTCACGGCGACCGCCGCGGCGCTCCAGGTCAATTTCGCCCAGGGCGTGCGGATCTCGCCGTTCCTGTCGCCCTCCATGGTCGCCCTGTGGTTCGCCTTCGTGATCCTGCTCGCCCCGGTCGCGGAGGAGCTGCTCCTGCGGGGCGAGGTCTATGCGCGGGCGAGCCGGTTCCTTGGGCCGGCCGCGACCATCGTCACGACGGCGCTGATTTTCTGCCTCGCCCATATCGGATTGGAGCCGGCCCCCAGGAACGCCAACGCGTTTCACGCCCTAGCCCGGCCCCTGACCCTGTTGCCGCTCGCCCTCACCCTCGGTTGGCTGCGCTGGCGTACGGGACGGCTGTGGCCCTGCATGCTGCTGCACGCGTGGAGCAACCTCGCTCTGGTCGTCTACCAGATCGGGCCCGGTTTACGCTGACTGCGACGATGACTCGACATCCGCTTCGCGGCCCGTCAGACCTGACCGGACATGCGCGCGTACCACGATCTCCTGACCCGCATCCTCGCCGACGGCATCCGCAAGGAGGACCGCACCGGCACCGGAACGCTGTCGGTGTTCGGGCATCAGATGCGCTTCGATCTGGCCGAGGGGTTTCCCCTCGTGACCACGAAGCAGCTGCATCTGCGCTCGATCATCCATGAATTGCTGTGGTTCCTGAAAGGGGACACCAACGTCCGGTATCTGCGCGAGAACGGCGTCACGATCTGGGACGAGTGGGCCGACGCGCAGGGCGATCTCGGCCCCGTCTACGGGCGTCAGTGGCGGTCTTGGGAGAAGCCCGGCGGCGGGACGGTCGACCAGATCGCGTGGGTCCTCGACGAGATCGCCCGTAATCCGGATTCGCGCCGACTCGTGGTCTCGGCCTGGAATCCGGCCGATCTCGATCGGATGGCGCTCGCTCCGTGCCACTGCCTGTTCCAGTTCTACGTGGCGGATGGGCGCCTCTCCTGCCAGCTCTACCAGCGCTCGGCCGACGTCTTCCTCGGCGTACCCTTCAATATCGCGAGCTACGCTCTGCTGACCGCGATGATGGCGCAGGTGACGGGCCATCGACCCGGCGATTTCGTCCATACCTTCGGCGACGCCCATCTGTACGTGAACCATCTGGAGCAGGCCCGCCTCCAGCTCTCCCGTGAGCCGCGCCCCCTGCCCCGGCTGCGGCTCAACCCGGAGGTCCGTTCCCTGTTCGATTTCACCTTCGCGGACATCGCCATCGAGGACTACGCCCCCCACCCCGCCATCAAGGCACCGGTGGCGGTCTGATGGCCTCTCGCATCTCCCTCGTGGCGGCCGTTGCCCGCAACGGCGTCATCGGCCGCGACAACGACCTCGTCTGGCGCCTGTCGAGTGACCTGAAGCGCTTCAAGGCGCTGACCCTCGGCAAGCCGATCCTGATGGGCCGCAGAACCTGGGATTCCATCGGGCGGCCCCTGCCCGGACGGCGCAGCCTCGTGCTGACCCGTGACCGGAACCTCACCCTGGACGGCGCCGAGATCGTCCATAGCTGGGAAGAGGCGGTGGCCGCCGCCGGGTCCGACGAATTGATGGTGACGGGCGGTGCGGAAATCTACGCACTCGCCCTGCCCCATGCCGACCGGTTGCACCTCACCGAGGTCGAGGCGAGCCCGGAGGGCGATGTGCATTTCCCCGCTTTCGACCGGTCTCTTTTCCACGTGACCTTGCGGGAACGGCATCCGGCGGGGGAGCGCGACGAGTTTCCATTCAGCTTCGTGGATTGGGAACGCGGGTCCAGCCGTTGATCGAACCGGGGCGCATTGGCCGCAGGGTTCCGATGGGGGCGAGGTCGGTCGGTGCGGTTGCCATTGACGGGCCGCGCGCCCACCTGCCAGCCTTGACAGGACCGTTCGTGGCCACTCAGGTGCGCGGCGTCCGGTTGGCGCCGCAAACGCGTTCTCGCGGCTTGAGAAATTTGTCGTATCCGCCCCGTGCGGGCGCGGCCTGAGCAGGAGTTCACGTCGAGAATGCCTTGGAGCAATCAGAGCGGCGGCGGTGGCGGTCCCTGGGGCCGTCCCGGCGGCGGCAACGGCGGCGGTCCCTGGGGTGGCAGGGGCGGCGGCAAGACGCCCCCCGATCTCGAGGATCTGCTCCGGCGCGGACAGGACCGGCTGCGCGGCGTGATGCCGGGCGGCGGCTTCGGCGGTGGCAAGGGCATCCTGATCGCGGCGGGCCTCGTGCTCGGGGCGTGGCTGCTCACCGGCTTCTACATCGTGAAGCCCAACGAAGTCGGCATCAACACCATCTTCGGCCGCTATACCGGCTCGACGGGTGAGGGCCTGCGCTACAACTTCCCCTATCCGATCGGCACGGTGCAGAAGCCCAATGTCGGCGTCGTGAACTCGATTCCGATCGGTTACGTCACCGGTGGGAGCGCCACGCGCACCCGCGACGTACCGGAGGAGAGCCTGATGCTCACCGGCGACGAGAACATCGTCGACCTCGATTTCGAGGTGCAGTGGCGCGTCAATCCGCTCAAAGCCGAAGACTACGTCTTCAATCTCGCCAACCCCGACGGCACCATCAAGGCCATCGCCGAGAGCGCCATGCGCGAGGTGATCGGTCGGCGCAACATTCAGCCGATTCTGACCAACGAGCAGTCCAGCATCGCCCAGGAGGTCAAGGAGATCCTTCAGGCGGCGCTCGACGAGTACGGCGCGGGCGTGCGCATCGAGGTGGTGCAGCTCACCAGCGTCAACCCGCCTCCTGAGGTGCGTCCGGCCTTCATCGACGTGAACGCCGCGCAGCAATACGCCCAGCAGGTGCGCAACGAGGCCGAAACCTACGCCAGCCGCGAGGTGCCGCAGGCCCGAGGCAAGGCGAGCCAAGTGGTCCAGGGCGCGGAAGCCTTCCGCACCCAGGCAACCGCCGACGCGACCGGTCAGGCCGCCCGGTTCAGCCAGGTCTACGAGTCGTACAAGGCCGCGCCCGCCGTGATCCGCGAGCGCATCTTCCTGGAGACCATGGAGAAGGTGCTCGGTTCCGTGAACAAGGTGATCATCGACCAGAGCGGCTCCGGTGTCTCGGGTGCCGGCGGAGCGGCCGGCGTGCTGCCGGTCCTGCCCCTGACCGACACCCTGCGGGCCCCTGCTGCGAGCGGAGCGACGAACCGATGAACAATCCCGCCCTCCGCACGGGCCTGATGGTGGTCGCGGCAGCGATCGCGGTCGGCCTCTACGCCTCGGTCTTCACCGTCGGGCAGATGCAGCAGGCGCTGGTGCTCCAGCTCGGCCGCGTGCGCGACGTCCTGAATCCGGTCGGCCAGAACAAGCCGGGTCTCTACTTCAAGGTGCCGTTCGCCGACAGCGTCGTGCTGTTCGACAAGCGCGTGCTCGATCTCGACCTACCGGTCCAGCCGCTGCTCACGGCCGACCGGCAGAACCTCGAAGTGGACGCCTTCGCCCGCTACCGCATCGTCGACCCGCTGAAATTCTATCAGTCGGTCGGCACGGTGGCCCAGGCGAACCAGCGTCTGGCGAGCTTCACCAACTCGGCCCTGCGCAACGTGCTCGCCCGCTCCAGCCGTGATGCGCTGGTGCGCACCGACCGCGCGAAGTTGATGAACGAGATCCAGGACAGCGTGAACCGCGAGGCCAAGGGGCTCGGCGTCGAGATCGTCGATCTGCGCATGACCCGCGTCGACCTTCCGGCGAAGAACAGTCAGGCGGTCTACGATCGCATGACTTCTGAGCGGAAGAAGGAGGCGACCGATATCCGCGCCAACGGCGATCAGGCGGCAACGCTGATCCGCGCCAAGGCGGATCGCGACGTCACCGTGATCCTGGCCGAGGCCAATCAGAAGGCCGAAGAACTGCGCGGCGCGGGCGAGGCGGACAAGAACCGCATCCTCGCCGAAGCCTTCGGTCGTGACGCCGACTTCTTCGCCTTCTACCGCTCGATGCAGGCCTACGAATCCGCGCTCAAGGGGCAGGATACGAAGCTCGTGGTCAGTCCGAACTCGGACTTCTTCCGCTACTTCTCCGATCCGCAGGGCCGCAAGCCCGAGGCGGCCAAGGGCGAAGCGGCGAAAGGCGAGGCCAGCCCCGGCACGACCGGTACGGTCCGCTAAGCCGCCTGAGCCTGCGGCATCCGCGGCCGGCACTCTTGATCGGGGTGCCGGCCGCCGAATTTATAGAGGGGCAGGCCCGAAACGGGCCGCGTTCATGAACGTGAGGAAACCGCCGATGATGCCCGCAGCGAGATTCGCCGCGAATGCCGAACAGGGCCGTCGGCCGTCGTCCGGCTCGACCATCGCCCGACGCGCCGCCTCGGCGCTCACCGCCGCGATGATCGGTGTTGCGGTGGCCGCAACGTCGCTGCCGCTTCCCGCCCTTGCGAAGGGCCCTGAATCGCTCGCCGACCTCGCCGAGAAGGTGACGGACGCCGTCGTCAACATCTCTGCTTCCACCACCGTGGAGGCCAAGAGCACCGGTCGCAGCCTGCCCCAGCTGCCTCAGGGAACCCCGTTCGAGGATCTCTTCGAGGAATTCTTCAAGCGTCGCGGACAGCAGGGCACCCCGCGCAGCGATGAGGACAGCCCGCGCTCGCCGTCGCGCAAATCGAACTCGCTCGGCTCCGGCTTCATCATCGATGCGTCCGGCATCGTGGTCACGAACAACCACGTCATCGGCGATGCCAATGACATCCAGGTCATTCTCAGCGACGGCGTAAAGCTCAAGGCCGAGATCATCGGCAAGGATTCCAAGATCGACCTTGCCCTGCTCCGCGTGAAGCCGACCGCCGAGCGTCCGTTGAAGGCCGTTCCGTTCGGCGATTCCGACAAGATGCGCCCGGGCGACTGGGTGATGGCGATCGGTAACCCGTTCGGCCTCGGTGGCTCGGTCTCCGCCGGCATCGTCTCGGCCCGCGGCCGCAACATCGAGTCCGGTCCTTACGACAACTACATTCAGACCGACGCGGCCATCAACAAGGGCAATTCCGGCGGGCCCCTGTTCAACATGGACGGTGAGGTCATCGGCATCAACACCGCGATCCTGTCGCCCTCCGGCGGCTCGGTCGGCATCGGCTTCGCGGTCCCGTCGGGTACGGCAAGTCCGGTCATCGATCAGCTGCGCCAGTTCGGCGAAGTGCGCCGAGGCTGGCTCGGCGTGCGCATCCAGAATGTGGACGATGCCACGGCCGAGGCGCTCGGCCTCAAGGGCGGCGCCAAGGGCGCGCTGGTCGCGGGCATCGACGAGAAGGGCCCGGCCAAGACCGCCGGCCTGGAAGTCGGCGACGTCATCGTCAAGTTCAACGGCGTGCCCGTGAAGTCGTCCACCGAGCTGCCCCGCATCGTCGCCGCGACCCCGGTCGGCAAGACCGTCGATGTGCTGGTCGTGCGCAAGGGCGAGGAGCAGTCGAAGTCGGTCCTGCTCGGACGTCTCGAGGACGGCGAGAAGACCCAGGTCGCCAACGCGAAGCAGCCCGAGCCGGAAACCGTAAACCGGCAAATCCTCGGATTGAACCTGTCCGGCCTCTCGGACGAGGCCCGCCGTCGCTACAACATCAAGGATACGGTGAAGAGCGGCGTCGTCGTCACCAAGGTCGATCCGAACTCCACCGCGGCCGACAAGCGCATCCAGCCCGGCGAGGTGATCGTCGAAGTCGGACAGGAGGCTGTGGCGGCCCCCGCCGACGTCACTAAGCGGGTCGAGGCCCTGAAGAAAGAGGGTCGCAAATCCGTGCTGCTGCTGGTCGCCAGCACGGGTGGCGATGTGCGCTTCGTCGCGATCGGGCTCGACTGACGCCGATCTGTCGGCTGCGTGGCGGTGGGACTTCTTGCCGTCAAGCTGACCGTCACGCCGCTACTGATGGCGCTGGTCACCTACGTGAACCGGCGCTTCGGCAGCTTCGCCGGCGGCGTCGCCGCCGGCCTGCCCCTGACCTCCGGGCCGATCTCGATCTATCTCGCCGCGGAGCAGGGGTTGTGCTTTGCCGGCGAGGCCGCTCACGGCTCGCTGGTCGGCGTGGGCGCGGTCCTTGCCTCCTATCTCACCTATCTCCAGGCGAGCCGGCACTGTTCGGTTCCGCTGTCCTGCTTGGCGGGCCTGTCCGGCTTTATCCTCTGGGCCTTCGCCGCCGGCCGTATCGGCGCGGAGACGGTTCTTGTCCTCCTGGATCTCGTCCTGACCGGGCTGATGCTGGTGCTCACCCGCGATGCACCTGCGGGGACGCGGGCTGCCCGCTTGCCGCCCTGGGATCTCCCGGCGCGGATCGCCGTCTCGACCGGACTCGTCGT
This sequence comes from Methylorubrum suomiense, assembly GCF_022179765.1. Taxonomy (GTDB): domain Bacteria; phylum Pseudomonadota; class Alphaproteobacteria; order Rhizobiales; family Beijerinckiaceae; genus Methylobacterium; species Methylobacterium suomiense. Next base: position 75,800 of record NZ_BPRE01000007.1, read on the forward strand.
GCTGGTGACGCTCGGCGCACCGCTGCTGGGGCCCGCCGTCAGCGGCCTCCTCGCTCCGGTGCCGGTGATCGCGTGGCCGCTGATCGTCTTCGTCCACGCTCAAAACGGACGTCCCGAGGCCGTGGCCACCATCCGCGGGACCGTCTCAGGGGCCGTGGGACTCTGTGCCTTCAACCTCGCGGTGATCCGCCTCGCGCCGACAACCGGCATGGCGGTCACTTACACGGTCGCGCTCTCGACCTCGCTTGCGGTGTCTCTGGTTCTGGTCGGGCTCATCGCCCGGCGAAAGACCTGAGGCGTCCGGTCAACCGACGAATTCGGCGGCCGAGTATCCCTGGAGGTAGAGGAGCGCCGTCAGGTCGCCGTGCTCGATCCGCACCCGCGCCGCCGCCGCGACCTTGGGCTTGGCCCGAAAGGCAATGCCGAGGCCCGCTTCGCCCAGCATCGGCAGGTCGTTGGCCCCATCCCCCACAGCCAGCGTGTCGGCCTCGGCCAGGCCGAGCCGCTGGCGCCATTCGATCAGCGTCGCACGCTTGGCCTCCGCCCCGACGATGGGCTCGACCACCCGTCCGGTGAGATGGCCATCCGCCACGTCGAGCGTGTTGGCGCGCGTCTCTTCGAAGCCCAGCATCGCTCCGATCGGCCCGGTGAACAGGGTGAAGCCCCCCGAGACGAGACAGGTATGGGCTCCGTGCGCCCGCATCGTCGCGATGAGGGTTCGCCCGCCCGGCGTCAGGCGGATGCGGTCCCGGATCAGCCCGTCGATGACATCGACCGAGAGACCCTTGAGCAGTCCGACCCGCTCCCGCAACGCCGGCTCGAACGCGATCTCTCCGCGCATGGCCCGCTCGGTAATGGCGGCCACCTGCGGCTTGATGCCGACGAGGTCAGCGAGTTCGTCGATGCATTCCTGCTCGATCATGGTCGAATCCATGTCGGCCAGGAACAGGCGTCGACGCCGATGGGGGCCACCCTCCAGCACCGCCACGTCGATAGGCTCCCCTTGCAAGGCGTGGCGCAGGCGTTCCGTGAGGGCCGCCGCCTCGTCCGGCTCCGCCGGAACGAGCAATTCCGCGGCGACCTCGCCGTGCAGGATTCGCGGTTGATGGTCGGTGGCGAGCACCCGGCGGGTCTCGGCGAGCACCGCATCGGTGATGGCGGGCCGGGACGGGTTTGCTATCAGCGTCGCGAAGAGTGTCATGAGAGTGCGTGGTGCGAGAGCTTGATGGAGGCGCCGCCGTGCCTGTGGCGCAGGGACGCGAGGAAGGCCGCCTGCCCGCGGTTCTCATTGCAGGGCCGACGGCGTCGGGCAAGTCGGCCCTGGCCTTGGCGCTCGCCCGTGCCTTCGGTGGGACGGTGATCAACACCGACTCGATGCAGGTCTATGGCGACCTGCGCGTCCTGACGGCGCGGCCGAACCCGGAGGAGGAATCGCTCGCTCCCCATCGCCTTTACGGCAGCGTCGACGGGGCCGTGAACTTTTCCGTAGGTCATTTTCAGCGCCAAGCCGCCGCGTTTCTCGCCGAGGCGGAGGCAACCGGCCGGCTTCCGATCTTCGTGGGCGGCACCGGCCTCTATTTCCGCTCGCTCGACGAAGGTCTGTCCGATCTGCCCGAGGTTCCGGCTGCCATCCGCGAGGCCGTCCGGTTGGAGGCGGAGGATCGACCGACCGAGGCCTTGCATGCGCGGCTCGCCGAGCGCGATCCCGTCAGCGCCGCGCGCCTGCGCCCCTCCGACCGGATGCGTGTGATGCGGGCCCTGGAGATCTTCGCTGCCACCGGCCGGCCGATCGGCGCGTTCCACGAGAGCCGCGAGCCCGGCCCGCTGGCCGGACGGGCAACCTTGAAGCTCTTTCTTGAGGTCGAACGTGACACGCTGCGTCGACGGATCGATGCGCGCTTCCTCGCGATGATGGACGACGGCGCCCTCGACGAAGTCGCTGCGTTGCGGGCGCGTCGGCTGGATCCCCTGTTGCCGGTGATGCGGGCTCACGGCGTGCCGGGGCTGATCGCCCATCTCGACGGGACGATCAGCCGCGACGAGGCGATCCGGCGGGGCCAGGGCGACACCCGCCGCTACGCCAAACGGCAGCACACGTGGTTCCGCCACCAGATGGGGGCGGACTGGCACTGGCTGCCGCCGGAGGCGGCGCGCGATCTCGCCGTCAGCCGCCTGAGCGCTCCAGCCGGGCGATGAGCGCGGAGGTGTCCCAGCGCTTGCCGCCCATGGCCTCGACCTCGGCGTAGAACTGATCGACCAGAGCGGTCACCGGCAGCCGGGCGCCGTTGCGGCGCGACTCGGCGAGAAGAATGCCGAGATCCTTGCGCATCCACTCGACGGCGAAGCCGAAATCGAACTTGTCCGCATTCATGGTCTTGCCGCGATTCTCCATCTGCCAGGAGCCGGCCGCACCTTTGGAGATCACCTCCAGCACCGCCTCGACATCGAGCCCGGCGCGCTTGGCGAAGTGGATCGCCTCGGACAAGCCCTGCACCAAGCCGGCAATGGCGATCTGATTGACCATCTTGGTGAGCTGGCCCGACCCGACCGGCCCGAGCAATCGGCAGGAGCGGGCATAGGCAGCGATCACCGGCTCGGCTTCCTCATAGGCGGCGGTGTCGCCGCCGCACATCACGGTCAGCACGCCGTTCTCGGCCCCGGCTTGGCCGCCGGAGACCGGTGCATCGACGAAGCGCAGACCGGCGGCCTCCGCCGCGTTCGACAATTCACGGGCGACTTCGGCGGAAGCGGTGGTGTGATCGACGAAGATCGCACCCTTCTCCATGCCGGCGAAGGCGCCGTCCTCTCCGAGCACGACCGATCGCAGATCGTCGTCGTTGCCGACGCAGGCGAAGACGACGGTGCAGCCCTGTGCCGCCTCACGGGGCGTCGCGGCGGTCCGGCCTCCGTTGGCCGCGACCCAGGCCTCGGCCTTGGATCCCGTCCGGTTGTAGACCGTGACCGTGTGGCCCTTCTTGGCGAGATGCCCCGCCATCGGCGAGCCCATCACGCCGAGCCCCAGGAATGCGACATTGGCCATGGGTATCGTCTCTTCAGCCTTTGATCGGATCGTAGGCCCGCTTTATCGCCGACGCGGTCGCATTCAAAATGCGAAGAGTGTCCAGGGCGCGCGATCCGCACCGTTCCGGTGTTGGAATCCGGGGGCACTGAACGCTGCTCGGTTGCTTGTTGCGCTGGCGATCTCAGCGAGCGACGCATGCTGAAAGCCGGAAGGTCGACACGGGAACTCGGCATCGGTTTCGCTCGGCGTCGCTTTACAGGGTGCCATTGCCGCCCCCTCCCCGCTCCATTACGGTCCACCTGCCGATGCAGGACCGCGCCCCGCATAAGAACCCCTATTCGGGATTGCCCGACCATGCCTTCTGGGAGCGGTCGGTCGGCAGCGTTCCTCTCTTCGCCCTAGATCCGATGGTGGGACCTGCGGTCCCGGACGCGTTCCGCCTGACACGACAGACACGGATCGGCACGGCCGGCAGTTGCTTTGCGCAGCATATCGCGGAGCGGCTTCAGGAAAGTGGCTACCGCTATCTCGTCACTGAGGACGCACCGGAAGGCACGACGCCCGAAGCGGCGCGGGGGCGCGGTTATCGGCTGTTCTCGGCGCGCTACGGCAACGTCTACACCGCCCGCCAGCTGCACCAATTGATCGAACGGGCCTATGGCCGCTTCGTCCCGCAGGACCGGGTCTGGACACGGCCGGACGGACGCTTCGCCGATCCGTTTCGCCCGCGCATCGAGCCGGACGGCTTCGCTTCCCCGGAGGCGGTCGAGATCGAACGGCAGGCGCATCTTGCGCAGGTGCGGCGCTTGTTCGAGACGCTCGACGTCTTCGTCTTCACCCTCGGCCTGACCGAGGGATGGCAGGCGGCCTCCGACGGGGCGGCGTTCCCGCTATGCCCCGGCGTCGCGGCCGGCCGCTACGATCCGGCCGCCTACCTGTTCGCCAACCAGCCGGTCGAGGAAGTGATCGCCGATCTCACCGCCTTCGCAGACGCGCTGAAGGCGGTGAATTCGCAGGCTCGCCTCATCCTCACCGTGTCGCCGGTGCCGCTGGTGGCGACCTACGCGCCGCGGCACGTGCTGCAATCGACCGTGCACAGCAAGGCAGTCCTGCGGGTCGCCGCGCAGCGCCTCGCCGATACCCGCTCAGATACGCTCTACTTCCCTTCCTACGAGATCGTCACCTCACCCGAGGGCGCGTTTCGCTATCTCGACAGCGATCTCAGATCCGTCAGCAAGGACGGTGTCGACCATGTCATGCGGGTCTTTTTCCGCCATCTCACCGAAGGCGGGGACGCCGATGCCCTCCCCGCCTCGTGCCGCAGCCTCCACGAGGCGCGGCGCGAATTCGCCGAGCAGGCTGCCATCGTTTGCGACGAGGAGCTTCTGGCGGGCGGGAGCGCACAGCCGTGGCTAGGCGTATCCTCGTCGTCGGCCACAATTGTCAGGTCGCGGTCCTGGGCGGGTGCTTTCGGTTCCTTGCGCCGGATGCTGAGGTCGCCACGGTAGAACCGGCGAACGTCGCTGAGTTCGAGTCGAGTCCCGAACGAATTCTGACGATGGCGGCGGGCGCCGATCTCACCGTCAGCTTGCCCTTCGAGAAGGGGCAATTAGGCTCTTTGACGCCCGCCCGCCTGCGCGATGCCGCGCGTGCCTATGTGCCGGTGCCGAGCATCATCTTCCCGGCCTTCCATCCGGATATCGTCTACATCAGCAACAAGGGCCGCAATTTCGGTTCGCCGATGGGTGATTACCATTCGGCACTGATCGTCTACGGTTTCGCCTGCGGCTACTCGGCGCGCGAGATCGTCTCGCTGTTCCGGGCCGAGGTGTTCGCCAAGATCGGCTATCTCGACGGCTGGTTCGGCGCGCGCGACTCGCTCCTGGCGATGAGCCGAGCGCATGGCTTTGAACTCGGGCGCCTGTTCGCCGGCTGGATGCGGCGCGGCTGCTTCATGCACACGGTCAACCATCCGAAGCTGTTCGTGATGGAGGATCTCGCCCGCGAAGCTCTGGCACGGGCCGATATTCCGGCCCGCCCGGTTCGCTGCGAGGAGGTCCTCACTGATCCGCTGAGCGGCATCGTCTGGCCGGTCTATCCGGAGATCGCGGCGCGATACGGGCTCACCGGTGGGACCACCTTCAAACCGCCGGCCGGCGGCTTCGATTTCCTCTTGGATGCCATTCGCTGCTTCGATCTACAGGCAATGGTCGAGGGTTCGCTCGCGCATTATGCCCCGGCACCGAAAATCGCGCAGCATTGCGACCGGGTGCGGGGCTGGCTCGACAACGCGGAGATGCGGGCGGTGCTGCAGCCGGTGGCGGGCTGAAAGCTCAGCCCCCCGTCACGCTCATATGGCGCGGAACGGCTGCCGGGCGGGCGCGCTCGATGACAAAATCGTGCCCCTTCGGCTTGCGCGAGATCGCCTCGATCACGGCCCGGGTGACGAGGGCGTCGTCCGGCGAGGCGCGCAGGGCCGCACGCAGGTCGGCGGCATCCTCCTGTCCGAGGCACATGTAGAGCTTGCCGGTGCAGGTGAGGCGCACGCGGTTGCAGCTCTCGCAGAAATTATGGGTCAACGGCGTGATGAAGCCGAGCCGCCCGCCGGTCTCCTCGACGCGGACATAGCGAGCCGGGCCACCGGTACGGTCCGGCAGCGGCGTCAGGGTGAAGCGCTCTTCCAACCGCGCGCGGGCGACCGAGAGCGGCAGGAACTGATCGGTCCGGTCGCCGTCGATCTCGCCGAGCGGCATCACCTCGATCAACGTCATGTCCATGGCGCGCTCATGCGCCCAGGTCAGCATCGGCGCGATCTCGTCCTCGTTGACCCCCTTCAGGGCCACGGCGTTGAGTTTCACCTTGATACCGGCGGCGCGCGCCGCCTCGATCCCGCCGAGCACGGTAGCGAGATCACCGCGCCGGGTGATCTCGCGAAACTTCGTCGGGTCAAGCGTATCGAGCGAGACGTTGATCCGTCGCACACCGAGATCGGCAAGCTCGGAGGCAAACCGCGCGAGCTGCGAGCCGTTCGTGGTGAGCGTCAGCTCTTCGAGAGCGCCGCTCTTGAGATGGCGCGACAGCCGTCGAAACAGCTGCATGATATCGCGCCGCACCAGGGGCTCGCCCCCGGTGATCCGCAGCTTGCGTACGCCGCGCTCGACGAAGACGCCGCAGAGCCGGTCGAGTTCTTCCAGCGTCAGCAGGTCGCGCTTGGGCAGGAACTGCATGTCCTCGGCCATGCAATAGGCACAGCGGAAGTCGCAGCGGTCGGTGACCGAAAGGCGCAGATAGGTGATCGCCCGCTGGAACGGGTCGATCAGGGGAGCCGGTCTCAGCAGCGTCGACGCCTCGTCATGGGCGGTCTCGGCGGCACGCGGCTTGTCGGCTGACAGATCCAACATCTTCGGCCATATGAGGGTTTACGCGCCCGCCCACAACCGCGCGGGGCGTGGATCAGATACGCGAGCCAATACGTGAGACTTGTCCCATGAGCGAGCGCTGGCCCACAGAAATTCGATTGACCGGGGACAAGCGCATCCTGCGGGTGGCGTTCGACGATGGCGGGCGGTTCGATCTCCCGGCCGAATACCTGCGCGTATCCAGCCCATCGGCCGAAGTGCAAGGCCATTCGCCGGCAGAGCGCAAGGTGATCGGCGGGAAGCGCGACGTCGCCATTCTTTCGGTTGAGCCGATCGGCAACTATGCCGTCAAGCTGCATTTCGACGATATGCACGACACCGGCATCTACGGCTGGGGCTATCTTTACGATCTCGGTCGCGAATATCGAAATCGATGGGCGACCTACCTCAAGGAGCTGGACGAGCGCGGGTTGAACCGAGACCGGATTGCTGCCGCACCGGCCAAGGGCGGCCAGAGCGGGGGCGGGTGCGGCAGCGGAAACTGTGGCTGCCACTGAATGGCGACCAGACGGGCGGAGCGGCAAAGCGCCGCCCGTCTCGAAGGGTCAGGCGGCGCCGGAGGTGCTCCACTCGCGCTTGACCTCATCGGCTGGCTTGTTCAGCCGCACCTGATCGCCGTCGACGGAGTCCACGAAGTCGAGCGGGATGTAATGGTGCAGGCCGCCCGCCTCGGAATCCTTCTTCGTCAGTTTGATCTCGCCTTTGTCGACGTGATCGACGGTGCCGACATGGCCGCCGTCGGACCCGACGACAGTGGCGTGCTCACGAATGGTGCTGGAATCGACCATGTTTCATCTCCCGTTCGGTTGCTGGCGCAACGGGAGGCGCAGGCTCGATGTTCCGGTCTCACGCAGCCGTGAAATGCAATCGGGGCCGGCGTCGCCGCCAGCCCCGATGTTTCGACGGCGTTGACGCGCCTCAGCGCTGGACGATGACGCGGGTTCCGACCTTCACCCGGGTGTAGAGATCCGCGACGTCCTCATTGGTCATGCGGATGCAGCCCGACGACACGGCGGTGCCGATCGTCTCCGGCTCGTTGGAGCCGTGGATGCGGTAGATCGTGTTGCCGAGATACATCGCGCGGGAGCCGAGCGGGTTCTCGATGCCGCCCTTCATGTAGCGCGGCAGGTCAGGACGACGGCGCAGCATCTCGGCCGGGGGACGCCAATCCGGCCATTCGCGCTTCATCGTGATGGTCTGCGCGCCGCCCCAGGTGAAGCCGGGGCGTCCGACGCCGACGCCGTAGCGCATGGCCTCCCCACCCGGCAGGACCAAGTAGAGGCGCCGCTCGGCGGTGGAGACCACGATGGTGCCGGGGCTGTGCGGGCCGGAATACGGAATCGTCTCGCGGCTGATGGCGGTGGCCTGCGGCACGGCAGCCGCGGCCGAGCTCGGCAGCAAGGGGTCGGCGCTCGGCAGGGCCGCGTTGGCGGTCGGGACCGCCTGTGCGCGCACGCGGACGGTCAGGACGTCGGAGAGCGGCTGGCGGGTCAGCGGGTCGATCTCGTAGGCGGCAACGGGGCCGGCCAGCGCGATCGTCGCGCAGGCAAGCCCGCTCAGGGCGGTGACGAAACGGCGCATCAGGTCCTCTCGGGGACAGGCGGAATGTGCGGGAACGCGGTGAACTCAGGACGCACGATGCCGTGCGGATCATCGCCAAGGCGTAAACGCTCGCCGGTTAAAGCCAAGCTTGATTTGCACCGCACCACCGGTTCGGGGCGCCTCGTGACCGTGTGGCAACACTATGTCAGCTTGGCCGTGCGATGGGAAGGAAACCGCTCCTCGAGCGTGTCGTTCGCAGGGCTCGGCCGGACCGCGGTCCGACGAACGCCGGCTCCCTTCGTCCCTCGACCCGCTGACCCTCCGGTCGATGGCCACTTCATCGCATCTACGAGCCGCAAGTTCGCTTAATACGATGATCGTCCGGCGCGGATCGTCGCGTCGGCTCACTCGGACCCAGCAGACCGGATCGCGCAGCGTCCGACCCCGCGACCTGAGCTTAAGGACACCGCACCATCGCCCGATCTCTCGTTGCCGCATGGGCGATACGGGCCGTCACGCTCGGCCTCGCCGCACTGCGGACCGAGGCAACCGAGAGCACCCGTCTATTCTTTCGGGTAGTCGGGGCCAGGGCTCGGACGCCCGGAGACCTAGGAGCAGACGGCGAGCACTTCCCGATAGGCAAGGACGGGCTCAGGCCGCGTCCAGCCCCAGATCGATGATCGCCGAACTATGCGTGATCCATCCGACGGAGATCAGATCGACGCCGGAGGCAGCCACTGCGCCGACTGTGTCGCGATTGATCCGGCCCGATGCCTCGGTGATGGCGCGACCATCGACCATGGCGACAGCTCGAGTCAGGGTCTCGGGGTTCATGTTGTCGAGCAGCACGGCGTCGATCCCGACGCGCAGCGCCTCTTCGAGCTGCGCCAGCGTATCGACCTCGACCTCGATCTTCACGAGATGCCCGGCCCGCGCGCGGGCCCGCTCGATCGCCGGCACGATGCCGCCGGCCACCGCGACGTGGTTGTCCTTGATGAGAACCGCGTCGTCGAGGCCGAAGCGGTGGTTCGAGCCCCCGCCCGCCCGCACCGCGTGCTTCTCCAAGGCCCGCAGGCCCGGCGTGGTCTTACGCGTGCAAACGATGCTGGCCTTGCCGTGCGGGCGCGCCGCGTCGACCAGGGAGGCTGTGGCGGTGGCGACGCCGCTGAGGCGGCAGAGAAGGTTCAGGGCGACGCGCTCGGCGGTGAGGACCGCGCGGGCGGGGCCGGAGAGGCGGATCACCACATCCCCAGGCACGACACGGGCCCCGTCGGGATGCTCGACCGTGACAGAGAGAGTCGGGTCGATCAGCTCGAATGCGATCGCCGCCGCGTCGGTGCCGGCGATCACCCCGTCCTGACGCGACGCGATCACTGCCTCCATCCGCTCGGATGGGGGAACGATGGCGTCGGTGGTGATGTCACCGGCCCGACCGAGATCCTCCAAGAGTGCGGCGCGCACCACCGGCTCGATCAGGATGCGGGGGAGCGGCAAGAGCCGATCGTCAGGCATCGGTGAACTCCTGCTTCGCCGGCATCCCGATCGCATCGGCCTGCGTCGTCACCGCGTGGTAAGCCGGAAGCTGCTCGGGGAAATCGCTTCGCCAATGAGCGCCACGGCTCTCGCGACGGGCGAGCGCCGCCCGCGCGATCATCAGGCCGGTCTCGGCCGCGGCGCAGCCGAGGCGGGCACGGCGGTCCAACTGCTCGATCGCCGTGGAGAGACCGTTCTCATCGCGCACCACGCCGACATGCCGCTCCATCACCGAACGGACCTCGTCCGGCGCGCCCTCCCCGACCGGAAATGACGCGGGCAGCGGCGCGGGGCTGACCGGAGCATGGGCCGGAGCCGCGTCGGTGATCGCCGCGGCGATCCGGGGGGCGAAGGCGAGTGCCTCGAGGAGGGAATTGCTGGCGAGGCGGTTGGCGCCGTGCAGGCCGGTCGAGGCCACCTCACCGCAAGCCCACAGGCCGGAGACGCTGCTGCGGCCGAACGCGTCCACGAGCACGCCCCCCATGTGGTAGTGCGCCGCCGGTCGCACCGGGATCGCCTGCACCGCCGGGTCGATTCCGGCTTCGGCACAGAGCGCCGCAACGGTCGGAAACCGCGTCGGCATGAATCGACCGAGAGCGCCGCGCGTGTCGAGATAGACCGTGCGGCCCCGAGCCAGCGCCTGGAAGATGCCGCGTGCGACGACATCGCGTGGGGCCAAGTCGCCTCCGGTCACGCCGGCCATGACGCGCTCGCCGTGCTCGTCGATCAGCGCCGCGCCCTCGCCGCGCAGGGCCTCGGTGGCAAGCGGCATCGGATCACGCCCCGAGGCGATGGCGGTCGGGTGGAACTGCACGAATTCGAGGTCGCGCAGGGCCGCGCCCGCCCGGGCCGCCGCGAGCAGGCCACGGCCGGTGGCGCCGCGGGGATTGGTGGTCGAGGCGTAGAGCCCGCCGAGCCCGCCGGTCGCGAGGACGACGGCGCGGGCGGGCAGGCGAAATGCCGCCCCGTCGCGGGCGCAGATCACACCCCGCACCGCCCCATCCGCGTCGCGGAGCAGATCGTGCAGGGTCGCGACGACGATTTCGACGGACGGACAGGCCTGCACGGCGCGCACCAGCCCTTGCAGCACGGTCGCTCCGGTCGAGTCGCCCCTCGCCCGCACGATGCGGCGGCGGCAATGGGCAGCCTCCAGCCCGAGGGCGAGCGCCCCGTCCGCCGCGCGGTCGAAGCCGATGCCGAGATCGATCAGCCAATCGATCAATCCGGGGCCGGCTTCCGCGACGGACAGAGCGACGTCCGTCTCGGTCAGGCCGGCGCCCGCGGCCTCGGTATCGGCGGCGTGCAGGGCTGGCGCATCGTCGTGGCCGATGGAAGCGGCGATGCCGCCCTGCGCCCAGCCGGTCGCGGTACCGAGGCCGAGGGGGGCTGCGGTAATGAGCGTGACGGGGCACGGGGCGAGCCGCAGAGCGGTCGCGAGACCGGCGACGCCGCCGCCGACCACGATCACGCGGTCGGCGGGGCTGCGGGCGACGATGCTCATCAGGCGGCCGCCGCGGCCGGTGCGGGCGAGACGGTCTTGGTCGGCTGCACGGCGAGCATCCGCTCGACGGCGAGGCGCGCCCGGTCCGCGAGAGCGGGCTCGACGGTGATCTCGTGAGTCATCGTCTCAAGAGCGTGCCGGATATTAGCGAGGCTGATCCGCTTCATGTGCGGACATAGATTGCAGGGCTTGATGAACTCGATATCCGGGTTGGCCACGGCGATGTTGTCGGCCATCGAGCACTCGGTCACGAGCACGACCTGGGCGGGACGCTTCTCGGTGACGTAATTCATCATCATCGCGGTCGACCCCGAGAAATCGGACGCCTCGACGACCTCCGGCGGGCATTCGGGATGGGCGATCACGGTAATGCCGGGATAGCTGTCACGCACCTCGGCGATGTCGGCGGGGGTAAAGCGCTCGTGCACCTCGCAGTGGCCGGCCCAGGTGAGCATCTCGACCTCGGGAACTTGCTGCTGGACGTTGCGCGCCAGGAACTCGTCCGGAATCATCAGAACGCGCGGCACGCCCAGGGCGCGGACCACGTCCGCGGCGTTGCCCGAGGTGCAGCAGACATCGGATTCGGCCTTCACCGCGGCGGAGGTGTTCACGTAGGTGACGACCGGCACACCGGGGTAACGCACCTTTAGGGCGCGCACATCGGCGGCGGTGATCGAGTCCGCCAGCGAGCAGCCCGCGCCCATGTCCGGGATGAGCACGGTCTTGTTCGGGTTCAGGAGCTTGGCGGTTTCCGCCATGAAGTGGACGCCGGCCAGCACGATCACGTCGGCATCGACGTTAACGGCCTCGCGTGCCAATGCCAGGCTATCGCCGACGATGTCCGCCACCGTGTGGAAGATCTCCGGCGCCTGGTAATTGTGGGCGAGTACCACGGCGTTCCGCTCGCGCTTGAGCCGCAGGATCGCTTCCACGTCGGGCGCGAGCGCCGGCCATTCCACGGCCGGTACGTGGCGGCTGACGCGCGCATACAGCTCGGGCAGCGGGAAGGCCCGGCCGACGTCCTCGCGGGGGGCGGATCCAGCCTGCAACATCGCGGACTCCTTTATGCTCAAAGTGAGCATTGTGCCGCCTAAGTTAGGGATCGTCCGATCCGTTGTCCAGATATGCTACGACTGAGCATAACATTTTTGCGACGCACAAAAATCGCATGAGTGGCGGGCTTCAAACCCGCAAGGATTGTACGTGATTATGCAGGCGAGGGTTGTGTGCCCAAGGCAGCTGACAGAATATCCCAGATGAATTTCGGAAATCGAATTTTAACGACGCGCTGACACTGTATCGGCCAGCGGACGATAGCCGCACCGAGCGTCCGACCCGAGCGGCTCATCGTCCTTTTACGATCCGTCGTCCCGGCTCGACCCGGGATGGCGAAGTAACCGGGATTCCTATGCTGCCACTCAAGTTCCGCCGCGATGCTGGCACCGTCACGCCGCCGGTCCCGGAACGCCAATCCGGTACACTGCCCGATGATGCGCGCCTCGTGGCGGCGATCGAGCGGCTGACGAAGACCAGCGGTCGCGTCGATGAGCCTGCCCTTGCCGGTACGCCGGTCGGTACGGCCCTCGACGGGCTGAATCGGGCTCGCAGCGCCGGTCTCAAGGCCGAACGAACGAATCTGGCCTCCGTCGCCAAGGAAGCGTCCGAAGCCGCGATCAATATCGGCTGGACTACCTACGATATCGGCGAGGTCGCACAATCGACGCAGACCATCGCCAGCGCCATCGAGGAGATGGTCGCCTCCATCGCCGAGGTTTCGGATACGTCGGAATCGGCCGGAGCCTGCGCGCTTGCCGCCCGTGAGGCGATGGCGAGCTGCACGGCGGATGTGCGCAACGCCCGCGCCGCCATGGATGCGATCCGTGACCGCACCCACCAGATCGACGAGCGGCTGAAGCTGCTTCAGAACGCGATCGCCGAGATCGGCACGATGGCGGGAACCATCGCGACGATCTCCAGCCAGACCAACCTGCTGGCCCTCAACGCCACCATCGAGGCGGCCCGCGCCGGCGAGGCGGGGCGCGGCTTCTCCGTGGTGGCCGCGGAGGTGAAGTCGCTCTCCGGCCAGACCGCCCGCTCCACCGAGCAGATCCGCACTTGGCTCAACACCCTCCAGGGTGAGATGGGCCAGATCGCCAAGGCGGTCGAAGAGAGCCGCGCCGCCGTGGCGTCCGGCAGCACGGTCGTCGAGGAACTCGGTGGGCGCGTCGAGGGCGCAGCCGAGCGCATCTCTCAGACCAGCGAGATGAACGCGGCGCTCGCCGCCTCCCTCGGCCAGCAACGCAGCGCCACCTCGGAGATTTCGGGCAGCGTTCAGAGCATTGCGGAGAAGGCGGCCAAGACCCGCACCGAAATCGACAGCATCACGAGCCGGCTCGCCAAGGCCGAGGCGCTCGCGCAGAAGGGGCTGGAGGAGCCCGTCGGCATCGACCATTACGAACTGGTGCGGCTGCCGGCCGATATCGGCCAGTGGAAGCGGGCGCTCGCCACGATCCTCGTCGGCTTCTCCCCCGCCGATCAGGCCTCTGCGACCCTGCGGGGCCGTGCGGCCAAGCGGGCTGCGGAAGCGGCAAAGGGTGGCTCCGCTCCTTCGGCGGCGATCGAAGCATTCCTGACGGCCGAGGCCAAGGCTCACGAGGAAGCCGCGCGCATGGTGACAGCCATCGCCCAGGGCAATTGGGACGTCGGCACCCCCGCCTACAAGGCGGCCACGGCCGCGATGAAGGACATGATCCTGGCTGCCGAGAAAATCGTCTGAGCGCGCCTCACCGTCGTCCCGGATGTCCGATCCGGGACGACGGATGATCCGTCGCGCATTCGGTCTCGGAAAAGACGGGCCACACTCGATCGAGCCGACCCTTAAGAAACGGGGCCGGCCGAACGAGCGACAGCCTCAGGCGGCATCCTCTTCCTCGATCGGGTCCACGGTCCAGGCCGTCGCGAAGGCGGCAAGCTGCCGGGAATCGGAGAAGGCCAGAACCGTGACGCGCCGCTCGGACGGTGTCCCGCCCGGATAGGGCGCGAGCAACACGGTTTCCTGCGAGAGACGCGCGTCGGGCGCATTCGCGTCGATCCAGGCCTGCGCCTCGGGCGTCAGCCGATCGGTGCCGTCGAGTGCCCGCGAATCGGCGCGCAGAACGATGATCGTCGTGCCGAGGGCGGGGTTCGCCTCCTGCAATTGCTTGATGATGTCGATCATCGGCGCCCTTCCCTCTTCAAACACGCTGCCCGGGCCGTGAGGACGGCCCGGGCAATCGCTTACTCGGCGAAATCGCTGATTTGAACCACCGGCTGGGAATCCGTGAAGTTCGGGATGTCGCCGAAGATTTCCGGACCGTCCTCGCTGGCCGCCTTCTTGAAGGCGTCGGCGGATTCGAAGCGAAGATTGGCTACCACCTGATAGACCGGAGCGCCCCCATCCGGTGCGCCAACGCCCTTGAGCACCGTGTAGTCGTGCAGCCCCTTGGACGACCAACGCTGGCTCACCAGTGGCATGTGGCTCTTGAGATAATACCCCATGTCGAAGCGGGTGCCGCTGTCGCTCGGGTACATCACGCTGATCAGGACCATGGCATCTCCTTCCGGCCATCCTCACGCGAGCCGGCCGGACAGGAAGATGAGGCGCGGCCCATCACGCTTCAAGCGCGTGTCGATCCCGCCCTCTTGGGAGCGCCCGCTTCGATCGTGCCGCTGCGCTGAATGGCCGGCCACAACCTCCGTCTTGCGCAGGATCAGTGCAGCTTCACCCGCGCCACGGTCCGGCGCGTGATCGCACGGGCGAGCGCGTCCAGGCTGGTCTTCCAGAAGCCGTTCACCGCCGTCTCGTGCATCTTGTAGAGCGAGCGATACATCAGCCGGGCGAAGAGGCCGGCGATGAACATGTTCTTGCCCTGGATGAACCCCATCAGATTTCCAACGGTGGTGTACTCGCCCAGAGACACCAGGGAACCGAAGTCGCGATACTTGAACGGCTTGAGCGGCTTGCCGGCCATCTTATTGGGGATCTGCTTCAACAGATGGGCGGCCTGCTGATGGGCGGCCTGGGCGCGGGGCGGAATGGGCGTGTCCGAACCCTGTTCGACGAGATAGGCGCAGTCGCCCATGGCGAACACGTCCGGGTCGCGGGTGGTCTGGAGGGTCGGGGTCACGACGAGCTGATTGTTGCGGGTGGTCTCGAGGCCGCCGAGATCCTTCAGGAAACCCGCGCCCTTCACGCCCGCAGCCCAGACGACGAGCTCGGACGGAATGAAGCCGCCATCGGCCAGCTGAACGCCGTCGGCCCGCACCTCGGTCACGCGGGCCTTCACCCGCACTTCGACGCCGATCTTGCTGAGAAGCGTCATCACCTCGGAGGAAAGTCGGGCCGGGACCGCGGGCAGGATGCGGTCGGCGGCCTCGACCAGGGTGATCTTGAGATCCTTCGCCGGATCGATCCGATCAAGGCCGGTCTGGGCGACCTCCCGGGTCGTGCGATGCAACTCCGCCGCGAGCTCGGTGCCGGTCGCGCCCGCGCCAATCACTGTAACGTGAAGCTGCCCGGGACGGACCGGGCCCGCCTGCGTGTGGGCACGGAGCATGCCGTTGACGAGGCGCTGGTGGAAGCGCACCGCCTGCTCCTGCGTGTCGAGCGCGATGGCATGCTCCTGCACGCCGGGGGTGCCGAAATCGTTGGTGGTCGAGCCCACCGCCATGACCAGCGTGTCGTAGGGAATCGAGCGGACCGGGGTGACCTCGCGTCCCTCGCTATCGGTGCTGGCAGCCAACTGGACCACACGGCGCTCGCGGTCGAGCCCGGTCATCTCGCCGATGCGGTAGCGGAAGTGGTTGGCGTGGGCGTGGTGCAGGTAGTCGACGGCGTGATGGCCCACATCGAGCGAGCCGGCGGCCACCTCGTGCAGGAGCGGCTTCCAGATATGCGTGCGGGCCCGGTCCACCAGGGTGACATGGGCCTTGCCGGACTTGCCGTACTTGTTGCCCAGCGCCGTCACCAATTCCAGCCCGGCCGCCCCTCCCCCCACCACGACGATTTTGTGCAGATCGGTGACCGACTCGCTCGGAACCATCCTCGCCCCACTCCACGAACGGGCCGCCTCGCGGACGGCCCTTTTGCCAGTTTGGAATGATCTTACACCAGCAATCCTGCAACGGCCCACACCAACCGTGCGCGGGTGGGGCGCGGGGCGGACAGGTGGTGGTCTTATTGCGCCGGTGCGCCGGGCTGCCGCAAGGGGTGAGCCCTGGCGACGGCATCAAGGGCGAGCAGAGCCTCGGCGATGCGCTTGACCGTCGGATAGGGCGCGGTGTCGATGCCGAAGATGCCAGTGCCGACCCAGAGGCTGATCAGGCAGAGATCGGCATGACTCACCGCATCGCCCTGGCAGTAACGACCGGTGCCGGCCTCGGTCGAGAGTCGCTTTTCCAGCACGTTCAGGCCGGTTGTGAAGGCGTTGCGCAGGAAGTCGAGCATCTTCTCCCGTGGCAGACCGTAATGCTCCATCAGGAAGGTGCGCACCCGAGGGACGTAGAGGGGGTGCGTGTCGCAGGCGACGACCTGCGCGAGGGAACGCGCGCGCGCCCTCTCCCGTGGATCGGCTGGCAGGAGCTTCATACCGCCCTGTGTCTCCTCGAGGTAATCGAGGATCGCGAGCGATTGCGTGAGAGGCGGGCCATCGCCATCGAACAAAGCAGGGACCGCGCCCTGCGGATTGATGGCCAGGAAGTCGGGCTTGAACTGCTCGCCCGCGTCGAGATCGAGAAAGATCTCCTCGTAGGCGATACCCTTGAGGTTCATCGCGATGCGCACGCGGAAGGCCGCCGCCGAGCGCCAATTGCCATACATCTTCATCAGCGCGTTTCCCCTCTTCCGCTCAGAACGCCTCGAGGACGAGTTCGGTGTGCTCGACTTGGGGCGGGCTCTCGAAGGTGTCGGAGACCAGCGCGCGGTAGTCCTTCCAAGCCTGAGAGCCGGTGAAGTCCTTCGTATGGGCCTCCAGGGTGTCCCACGTGATCAGCAGGCGATAGCGCTGCGGCTTCTCGATGGAGCGACGCACCGTGAAGCTGCGGCAGCCCTTCGCCGCGCGGAAAATCTCCGCGGCCTGAGTGATGCCGGCCTCGAAGGCAGGCTCCGATCCCACCTTCACGTCGATCTGCGCGATTTCCAAGATCATGCGTGCCGTGTCTCCGAGTCCTGCCACGCCACGACATAGCGCGCCGATACGAAAAAGGCCCCTCCCTTTCGGGAGAAGCCTATTTCCAGGGCGCTCAGGAGCGCCCCGATCGACGGGTCGTCCTCAGGCCGCGAGCGAACGCAGCACGTAGGGCAAGATCCCGCCGTTGCGGAAATATTCCAGCTCGTCGAGGGTATCGATCCGGCAGGTCAGCGGCACTTCCTTCGTCGAGCCGTCGGCCGACGTGATCTCGGCGGTCAAGGTCTGGCGGGGCTTCAACTCGCCCTCCAGGCCCTTGATGGTGACGGTCTCGTCGCCCTTGAGCCCCAGGGATTGCCAAGAGGTCTCGCCCTGGAACACCAGCGGCACCACGCCCATGCCGACGAGATTCGAGCGGTGAATGCGCTCGAAGCTCTCCGCGATCACCGCGCGCACGCCGAGGAGTTTGGTGCCCTTGGCCGCCCAGTCGCGCGACGAACCGGTGCCGTATTCCTTGCCGGCGAAGATGACGAGCGGGGTATTCTCCGCCGCGTATCTCTGCGCGGCGTCGTAGATGAACATCTTCTCCCCATCGGGCTGGTGCAGCGTCCAGCCACCCTCGACGACGTTTCCGCTCTCGTCCCTCACCATCTGGTTCTTGATGCGGATATTGGCGAAGGTGCCCCGCATCATGACTTCGTGGTTGCCGCGCCGTGTGCCGTACTGATTGAAGTCCTGCACACGGACTTGGTGCGACTGCAGATACTCACCGGCGGGCGAGGCCGCGCGGATGTTGCCCGCGGGCGAGATGTGGTCGGTGGTGATCGAGTCGAGGAAGAGGCCGAGGATGCGCGCGCCCTCGATATCCTTCACCGGAGCCGGGTTCATCTCCATGCCCTCGAAATAGGGCGGGTTCTGCACGTAGGTCGAGCCGCCGTCCCAGGCGAAGGTCTCGGCCTCGGTCACCTCGACGCCCTTCCAGTTGTCGTCACCGCCGAACACGTCGGCGTAGCGGCTCTTGAACAGGGCCGAGGTGATGTTCTCCTCGATGAAGCGGCTCACCTCCTCCGAGGACGGCCAGATGTCCTTGAGGTAGACCGGCTGACCGTCGGAGCCCTGGCCCAGCGGCTCCGTGGTGATGTCGATCTGGAGCGAGCCCGCGAGCGCGTAGGCGACGACCAGGGGCGGCGAGGCGAGGTAATTGGCCCGCACGTCGGGGTTCACGCGGCCCTCGAAGTTGCGGTTGCCCGAGAGCACGGCCGCCGCGACCACGTCGTTGTCGTTGATCGCCTTCGAGATCGGGGCTGGGAGCGGACCCGAATTCCCGATGCAGGTGGTGCAGCCGAAGCCGACGAGGTTGAAGCCGAGGGCGTCGAGGCTCTCCTGCAGACCCGACTTGTCGAGGTATTCGCCCACCACCTGCGAGCCGGGGGCGAGCGAGGTCTTCACCCACGGCTTCGAGCGCAGGCCCTTGGCGACCGCGTTGCGGGCCAGCAGCCCGGCGCCGATCATCACGCTCGGGTTCGACGTGTTCGTGCAGGAGGTGATCGCCGCGATCACCACGTCGCCGTGGCCGATGTCGAAATTGGTGCCCTCCACCGCGTAGCGGCTGGAAATGTCGGCAGCCTTCTTGAACTCCTTCTCCATGGCGTCGGCGAAGCCGGCCTTGGCGGCGTCGAGAAGGACCCGGTCCTGCGGGCGCTTCGGGCCGGCGAGAGACGGGCGGACGGTGCCCATGTCGAGTTCGAGCGTGTCGGTGAAGACCGGGTCCGGGGTCTCTGCGTCGCGCCACATCTCCTGCGCCTTGGCATAGGCCTCGACGAGGGCGATGCGGTCGTCGTCGCGGCCGGTGACCTTGAGGAAGTCGATGGTCTTCTGATCGATCGGGAAGAAGCCGCAGGTGGCGCCGTATTCCGGGGCCATGTTCGAGATCGTGGCGCGATCGGCCACCGCCATGTCGTCGAGGCCGGGGCCGTAGAATTCGACGAACTTACCGACAACGCCCTTCTTGCGCAGCATCTGCGTCACAGTGAGCACGAGGTCGGTCGCGGTGGTGCCCTCGGGCAGCTTGCCCGACAGCTTGAAGCCGATGACCTCGGGGATCAGCATCGACAGCGGCTGGCCGAGCATCGCGGCCTCGGCCTCGATGCCGCCGACGCCCCAACCGAGCACGGCCAGGCCGTTGACCATGGTGGTGTGCGAATCGGTGCCGACGAGCGAGTCCGGATAGGCGACGTCCGCGCCGTCCTCGGACCGCGTCCACACCGTCTGCGACAGGTACTCCAGGTTGACCTGATGGCAGATGCCGGTGCCGGGCGGCACGACCGAGAAGTTCCGGAATGCGGACTGACCCCATTTGAGGAAGGTGTACCGCTCGCCGTTCCGCTCGTATTCCAGCGCCACGTTGTCCGCGAGCGCCTTCGGGGTGCCGAACTCGTCGACGATCACGGAGTGGTCGATGACGAGATCGACCGGCACCAGCGGGTTGATCTTCTGCGGGTCACCACCGAGCGCCGCCATGGCGTCGCGCATCGCCGCGAGGTCCACCACCGCGGGGACGCCCGTGAAATCCTGCATCAGCACGCGGGAGGGGCGGAAGGCGATCTCGGTCTCGGCCTTGCCCTTGTTGTCGAGCCACGCGACGGCCGCCTCGATGTCGCCCTTGCGGACCGAGCGGTCATCCTCAAAGCGCAGGAGGTTCTCGAGGATCACCTTCATCGAGAACGGGAGAGCGGCGGCGTCGGCCAGGCCGTTCTTCTGCGCCTCGGGGATCGAGTAATAGGTGTAGGTCTTGCCCGCGACTTGAAGCGTCTGGCGGGCTTTGAAACTGTCGAGCGATGCCACGGCGGGTCTCATCCTGAAGCTGGCGTTGTCGAACACGGCGTAGGCATAACCTGCGCCACGAGAGGTGTTCGGCCGTATGCGCTCTAACGAGCGCGCGCCGCCCCGGGGGCGCCCGGGAAGAGTGCCCGAGAGGACACTCAGGATGGTGCGCGAGGGGCGAATTGGACGCCCTGAGAAAATCGCGCGGCGCAGCCTGCCCGGTCTATAGAACGTTTCGAAATTGGCCGCTACTGCCTCTTACGCGGGCAGTGACGCCGTCCCATGATTGAAACGGAGACCTCAGTCTGCGGCGGGTAACGTCCCCTTAAGATGCCTTCGTCGGCGGTGCCCTGAAGCAGTCACCGACGAGCCACCCGCATGCGGCCCGTGTTCGCACCTGATGCAAGCGTGATGCTCTTTCAGCGGCGCACGGTCGGCGACGGATGCCGGATCGCCCTCGGTCCTCGCCACCTTTGGGACGGGGTCGCGGCATCGGGCTGAATATCCGCCTTGGGTCAGGCCCCCACCGGCCCGGGCCCTTGCGATCGTCGACGCGAAAGCGGCGCGGTTCGCCTCTCGCCGCGCATTAGGCTATCGGGTTCCCGTTTCCGCTGGGTCGTTCCGTGCGGTCGGAGGATGGACGCGTGGCGTCACAGGGCAATCCGTGCGGCTGATCGTCGAGAACCTCGCCTGTCGGCGTTCCGGTCGACGCATCTTCTCCGGGCTCTCGTTCACCCTTGGACCGGGCGAGGCCCTGATGATCACGGGCCGCAACGGCGCGGGGAAATCGAGCCTACTCGCCATGCTGTCCGGCCGTTTGAAACCCGATGCGGGGACGATCCGTGGAGAGGATATCGGCGACGCGGGTCTCCCCGAATGCCTGCACGTCGTGGGCCATCGCGACGGCCTCAAATCCGCTTTGACCGCCCAGGAGAATCTCGACTTCGCCCGTGACCTTCTGGGCGACGCGCAGCTGACGCCGGGCGAGGCCCTCGCGGCGATGGGGCTCCCGCACGTGGCGCGGCTGCCGGTAGGCTACCTTTCGGCCGGTCAGCGGCGGCGCGTCGCCCTCGCCCGGCTGCTCGTCTGCCGCCGCCCGCTCTGGCTGCTCGACGAACCGACCGCCGCACTCGATCTCGCTTCCCAGGATGTGCTCGCCGCGATGATGGGCCGACACCGGGCGGAGGGCGGTCTCGTCGTCGCCGCGACGCATCAGGCGCTTGGACTGGAGGATGCCCGTGAATTGCGGATCGGTCCGGCCACGGCGGAACAGGTGCTCGACGAGCGGATCGAGGAGAGTTGGGCATGATGCGGGCCTTCTCGGCGCTGCTCGCCCGCGATCTCCGGCTGGCTGCCCGCGTCGGCGGTTCGGGGGCACTCTCGCTGGTGTTCTTCCTGATGATCGTCGTGATGGTGCCCTTCGCGCTGGGTCCCGATCTCAACCTGCTGTCGCGGATCGGCCCGGCGATCCTGTGGCTGGCCGCGGTTTTGGCGACCCTGATCGGCCTCGACCGCCTGTTCCAGTCCGATGAGGAGGACGGCTCCCTCGACCTAATGACGGGCGCCGCGGTGCCGCTGGAACTCGTGGTGCTCGCCAAGGTCACCGCCTATTGGCTGACCACCGGTCTGCCGCTGGCGCTCAGCGCCCCGTTATTCGGCCTGCTGGTCGCGCTCTCGCCGACGGCCATGGGTGCAACGGCCCTGACCTTGCTGATCGGCACACCGGCGCTCGCTTTCATCGGCGCGGTCGGGGCGGCCCTCACCGCCACCATCCGTCGCGGGGGCCTGATCCTGGCGATCGTGGTGCTGCCCTTGATGATTCCGACCCTCATCTTCGGCGTGTCGGCGACGGAGGCGGCGCTCGGCGGCACCGTGCCGTTCACGACCCCCCTCGCCGTACTCGGCGCGCTCAGCCTGATCGCGGGGGTGATCGGCACCCTGGCCGCTGCGGCGTCGCTGCGCTGGTCGGAGTAACCGGTCGACGGAACGGCCGGCTACTTATCGCAGCCGATACAAATGCCGGTATCGATCTTGTCGTTCCGCCGCTCGGTGCGGGATTCCCGCTCGATCGAACGCGACTCGCTGCGATCGATCCGATCCAGCCCACCGCCGGCGGGGGGCATGGTCCGTCCAACGGCGGAGGTGTTCGGTGCCGTGACGGTCGAGGTGGGACCGCCGCCGGTCCCGGTCTGCGGCGTTTGGGCTGTGGCTGCGGTTGCAACGGTGGCGCCGAGAGCCGCAGCGAGCAGAATGCGCATGGTCATGATGGAACTCCCTGGCCCGTCAACGCCGGGGCCTTGAGTGGGTTTCCCATCGGCGAAGGCGAGACGAACCGGTCAATCCGGCCAGTGGATCGTCCCCTCGCGCAAGCCGAGAACGTGCCGGTCGCTGACGCCGAAATCGCTCGACTGATCTTCGACCACGCCGGACACACTGACATGGCAGGCCTCATCGAGCGCCCCGCCCTCGCACAGGCCCCGGGCCTGCCGCTGTGCGAGTTCGCCGACATCCGCCAGCCGAATCAGCACCCGGCGTAGGGGAGCCGTTGCCTCGGCCGCGACCGGCTGCGGGGTGAAACCGAGACAGGTCGCCTCGCTCTCCGTGGCGAACACGAGATGGCAATCTTCGAGGGTCACGCGCTCGCCGATCAGTTGATCGGCCGCAACGGAGAACTCGACCGCCGCGATATGAGACTCCATGGCCATCAACTCCGCCGGAGATGGGAGTGTCGAGAGGAGAACGGGAAGAAGTGCTGATATCCGCATGATCGTCGGGGCCTCGGATTCGTCGCTTCCGAACCTAAGCAAAGCTTATGCAACTTTGCGGGACTGAAACCCTGGGCGCGTCACGTGTTTGTGCTCGCTCCACTGATTTGTGAGGTAAAAGCTGCGATCGGCATCGATCCAATCACTTTTCAATCACGAATTCGCATTCGAGAACAATCAAATCAGGCGGCACCATCCATCCGGTGCCGATCATGCGCACAAATTCGGCAATACACCGGGCCTTTGCGTGCGGTGATCAAAGGTGCTTCCGTTCCTCGGCCGCGAAATGAGATGTCCATCCTGCGCCGGGTGGGACGACCCGCCGTTTCGCGCGCTCATCACGACGCGTGGGGGCAGCCGCGACCCTCCCCATCATGCATGTGGTGCATAGCTGCGATCATCACTCCCGGATTGTTTTGTGCAGCGCAACGTGAGACTGATCTGCATGCGAGATCGCGATGGCGTCGCGGTCCCGTTGCCCTTCTTGGGCGTTTCCTCCCTAGACTTCGGGCCGCTCCATTGGGGCGGCCTTTTTTCTTGTCCAGTGCGCGATACCATGGATTTGATGATCCACGGGAAATCCCCTGAAACCTGTTCAAATTCAGTTGACCACCGGGCCCCACGCCTTTTAGTCTAATACTAGACGGTTCCCGCGAGGGATCAAAAGGGAACGCGGTGAGGGATCGGTCCCGAACCCGCGGCTGCCCCCGCAACTGTGAGCGGAGAGTTCCCCATCACCACGTCACTTGGCGCCTCGCCTGGGAAGACGATGGGGGGCGGCGACCCGCGAGCCAGGAGACCTGCCGTCCGCCGTGGTCACACGCGAAACGCGCTGGGCGGGGTGCCTCGGCGGGTGCTAAGGCGCGAGTTCGTGCCACGGCCTCGTTCGCGGTGACGTGCCATTGTTGCCGTCCGAGGCTGTTGCCATCATGTCCTATCCCGCAGGCCGCCGAGCGAGGCCGTTCCTCGCCGCCCTCTCTGCTGCTCTTTCCACGTCTCTTCCTTTGGCCGCAAAGTCCCAGGTCGCGGCACCCGTCGAGACCCACCTCGACGAGATCGCGATCGCCGGCATTCCGGCCAATGCGCCCGCCGACGCCGTCGGTGCGGAGGCGGCCGCCCTGCTGCGCAAGCCGAGCCTGACCCAGGCCTCACCGGTCGGGCTCAATCTTCGCACGCCGTCGCGCGGCGCGAGCCGGCTGGGCCTGACCCCTCTGGAGACACCGGCCAGCCTCGATATCGTGTCCGGGGAAACCATCCGGCTGCGCGGTCAATCATCCGTGCTGGAGGCCGTCTCGCAGAACGGCACGGGCATCACTGCCTTCGGCTCGCCCGGCTTCGGCATCGGCGCCTTTACCGCGCGAGGCTTCGCCGGGCAGAACTCGATCCAGACGCTGTTCGACGGCACGCGGCTCTATGTTGGGGCCAATACGCTGACCTTCCCGTTCGACACGTGGAATGTCGAGCGCATCGAGGTCCTGCGCGGGCCGGCCTCGGTGCTCTACGGAGAGGGGGCGATTGGCGGGATCGTCAATGTCGTCTCGAAGAAGCCGCTCTTCACGCCGCTCAAAGTCGCCCGTGTCGGCCTCGGTTCCGACGGGCTGGCTCGTGCGGCGGTCGACACGACCGGGCCGATCGGTGAGTCGATGGCCTACCGCCTCAATATCAGCGGCAACCGCGCCGATGGTTGGATCTCGCCGAATGGCGAGTTCCGCAATCTCGCGATCTCTGGCGCCCTCACCTGGCGGGCGACGCCCGACCTTACCTTCACTGTGAGCCACGACCTCGGCTACCAGGAGCCGACCCGCTACTGGGGTACGCCGCTGGTGAATGGGCGCGTGCTCGATGCCGTGCGCTTCAACAACTACAACGTCCGCGATTCCAAGATCACCTACAACGACAACTGGACCCAGTTCCGCACCGAATGGACGCCGTCCGCCGATATCACCGTCCGCAACACGGCCTACCGTTTACAGAGCCGCCGCCATTGGTTCGATGTGGAGCAGACCGCCTACAACCCGACGACCGGCTTGGTCGATCGGTCGGACTATCTCGAAATCTACCATAGTCAGGAACAGATCGGGAATCGCTTCGATGCGACGGTCCGGGGCTCGGCCTTCGGGTTGGCGAACCAGTTCACGGCGGGCTTCGATGTGAACCATATCGCGTTCCGCCATACCAACAACTTCAGCGGCGACTTCGTGGAGACGCCCACGAGCGTCCCGCTGATCGGATACGATCCGGGGTTCTTCCCCGCCAATGGTCGGGCGGTCCCGGCTTACGCCACAAGCACGAACCAAGCGTCCGTCTTTGCCGAGAACCGGCTCGAACTGACCGAAAGGTTGTCGTTTCTGGCGGGTGTGCGCTTCGATGCCCCGCACCTGTCGCGGGTCAATTTGCTGAACCGCACGTCCTTCGAGCGCTCGTTCCGCGCCCTCGGCTATCGTTTCGGCCTCGTCTACGCGGTGGCGCCCGACACGACGCTCTACGCGCAATACGCCACCGCCACCGACCCGGTGAACAGCCTGATCTCGCTCTCGCAATCGCTCGCGGGCTTCGAACTCTCTACCGGTCGCCAAGTCGAAGTCGGGGCGAAGGGGCTCGCCTTCGGCGGCGCCGTCGAGTGGACGCTGGCCGGCTACCGCATCGTCAAGGACAACCTGATTTCGAACGACCCCGCTCGGCCTACGGTCTCGGTCCAGGTCGGCCAGCAATCCTCCTACGGTGCCGAGGCCGCCTTGTCCTGGCTGCCCGCGCCTGGATTGCGCGTCGATGCCAATCTCGCCTTGCTCAACGCTGAATACGATGCCTTCAGTCAGGGTGGCGTCTCCTTCGCCGGAAACCGTCCCATCAACGTGCCGGAGCAGGTCGCCAATCTCTGGGTCAACTGGGCCTTCGCCCGCGATTGGGAGGCTCGGGTCGGGGTGCAGTATGTCGGCGCAGTCTTCAGCGATTTCGCCAACCTCGCCCGCAGGCCGGATTATACCTTGGTGACGCTCGGCCTCGATCGGCAGGTCACCCCGTCTTCCCGCTTGTCGTTCCGGGTCTTCAACCTGCTCGATACGGTTTATGCCGTCGATGGCCGTGCCGCCGGCGGGATGAACACGAGCTGGTATCTCGGACGGCCCCGTTCGTTCGAGGTCGCTTATACGGTGGCTTGGTAGATCGCCCAGTCGAACGAGAAGCGTGCCGCCCGCCAGCCTTGCGGGGGGCACGCCTGCTTTCAGGCAGATCGAACGGCCCGATCAGCGTGTTCGTCGGCGGGACTTCTCGAGCGTTAAGAAGCGGGATGGCCTGAAGGCACGCCACCTGTGCCGCGCTGGGACCCTCTCGGTTGCGATGAGATCCTGACAGGCCAAGGGTCGTTCACGGCGCATGTCGTGACGATCGCCATGCCCCCCTCCCATGTCGGCCCGGGAGGCTTTCCAACCAATCGGCTCGAAGGCCGAAAGCCGCTGCTGTTTCTTCGAGGCAACAGGTTTGGTCTGCCGCTCACCCGCTCCAACGAGTGTGCGTTCTCAGCGGATCGCCTTGCTCTTTGTTATTTATCGGGGCTTCGCGGGATGTGAGACGTTCGGGGCTCAATGGCTTTGCACACGCTGTGCGCGAAGCCGGCGGTCACATCGAACCATCCGTTCCGACATGGAGCCTCGGCAGTGCGGACCTACGTCATCCGCGTTTCCAGCCCTAACAAGGCCCCGACCCGCTTTGCCGTCCTTGCCCCGAGTTCGGGACAGGCCATGGCCGCAATGGTCGCCGATCTCAGCCTGTCCGACATCGCCGAGATCACCGGTGAGGTGCTCAATTCGAATGTCGCCGCGAGACTCGGCCTCACACCCGGCCGCCCGCTCCGTCTGGTTTGACGGAGCGTCCCGGCCGTCGTTTCACCGTTCCATGACGTACCGTTCCATCAACAGGCCGACGGTGAGGCTGCCGAAGATCCAGCCGAGAATGTACAGATAATCAATTTGAATCGGGAGGCTCGGTTCATAGCCCAGGCGGACCCATTCGACGATCTGTACGCACGGGTTCCACCTCATCAGCGAATAGATCTGCTCCGGCATGTAGGCGGCAACAAACATCAACCCGCTGGAAAAATACACGAGCAGAACAACAAGAATGTAGATGATCTGCCAAGGCGGGAAAATCGAAACAATCCCAACATTGACGGTGCCGACGGAAATTCCGAGGGCGATGGCGGCGATATAACCCGTCATGGCGGTCGTGATGTCGACCGGGATCGGATCGACGCCGAATGCCAGCAGGAAGAGGCAGATGACACCGAAGCCCATGAAACTGCTGCAGATCTCCACGACAGCACGGGCCACCATCGTATCGATGCGTTTGACCTGAGGGAACCACGTGAGACTCTTGTGGACCAGATATCCCTTCATCATCTCGCGCGAGATATACTTGAAAGCCAAAAGGGGAAACGCACCCGATGCAACGAAGAGCATCGTCGAATCGCCCATCGGTGACGGCACCTCACGAAACACCATGATGCCGACGATGAGGATGACGTGGGCGACCGGCCACAGCATCTGGACGAGATAGCCCCAGTACGAACCGCCGAAGCGACTGCGCATGTCCCGGAGGATCAATGCGTTGAGGACCTGCAGATAGATATCCGTCTGGCTTCGCCGTATCAGGGCGGTCGGGGGCTGTAGGTTCATGAAATCCGTCGCGCGGATGATGTGTTTGCGCGATTCATCTCAGCCAATCGCGCCGAAATCGAGGAAGCGCCGATGCGCCGGCGGTCCCTCCCCTCGGTCAGACGTAGTGGCGAAACACGACCCGTTCCTCGCGATCCGCATCGTCGTCCGAATCCGATGCGCAAGGGGTTTGGAAGATCCCGAGGCCAATTGTCGAAATGAGAAGGACCGAAAGGAAGCGCAGAAATTTGTTCGCCTGATGCAGCGACCCGTGGGTGCTGCCTCTAATGGTCCGACGAACCGTCATGCCCGTATCCCGTACATTCTGCCGACCGAACGGAAGGCAGAGGGTGCTGCGCGAGCTTGACCCTTTTGTGACGCGGTCCCGTGCTGCCTATGGGTTCACAGGGGCGAGGCCGATGACTGTCGGGATATGAACCATGACAATTCCCGCTCCCTCTTAGATGCGAAGGTTCACCCCATCCAGAACCCGCTGCGCGCTATGGCGAGAGAGGATCTTCAGAGATCCACTCAGTCGAGGGGGGCCAGACCGGGATTTGCGATCATCACCCCATCCGCATTGACGCGTGCGCGCGCCTGACGCTGCCGTGGCGATGCCGATGCGACGGAGATTTGAGGATCTGCGCAGCGTGAACAGATCGACTTCACGGCCCGATCGCTGCTGTCCGCAATCTTTCGATCGAAAGCTTCCTGTTGCGCTTTGGCCGCCTCGCGCACGGGGTCTGGGGGAGCTTCGGCTTCCGGACTATCTGTTACGAGTGCGGCAGTCGGTTGCCGATAGGCAACCCGATAAGGGGCATAGGCGCGGAATTCAGCCTGTGCCTGCGCGATGGGCGACAATGCGAGGATCGTCATCAAGATGCGCAACATGGATCCTCGTCATCCGTTCAGCATCGACCTTCGCACGATTGGTCGATGACCCCGGCAAAGGGTGAGGGATCGCTCAGGATGCGGAGAGTCTGAACGGTGGTCGTGAAGAATTTGTTAAGGTAAGTGGTCGTCACGCCTCGCTTGGATGTCATTTTGTAACGCATCTTTATACTCGGCGCGGTGATGGATTCTGTTGGAATATGTCGATGAATGAAGGGTGCAAGCTATTTAACGAAGAGTTTCCGCGCAATATTAACGCGTTTAAAATTCCGACATGACGTCCAATATTCGAGCGATTGCTTTGAAATCGGCCTTGATTGAATTATTGATAAGTATATATAATCTATATCGACGGCGTGATTGATCGTTTTGTACCATAACCCTCGGAATATAGCGGTTTGATTAATTCTTACGTTTTTGAACGGCCGCGTTCGGCTGAACTTATACAGTCGCCAGCAGGCATCAAAGATAAGAAACTGAATGGGGATGACAGTAGCACCGTTCGCAGGTCTGCCTCTGGTCGCAACGGTCGCGCAAGTTGCTGCCGGCCGCTCAAGCTCCTGATCAGAATCGGTTGGGGCTAGCAGCTCAGGCACGGCCAACGCGACGGGTGCGAACGATGCGGGCTCGGGTTCAACGCCCGGCGCATCGGGCAGCGCGCCATCGGCGGGCGAAAAGAGCCGCTCAGGCACATCGAACAGCACCGGTGCCTCTGATGCCGGGTCCGGCTCATCGCCAGGTTCCCGTGGCACCGAGGCTGGCTCCGGAACCCATCAAGCGGCAACGTCCCTCCCGGCCGTAGCTGGGAGGGACGACCCGCATCCTCAATCCGACAAGACCGCCAATAGAGCGATCAGGCCACTGTAGATCGCGGGAATCTGCCTCAAATCCTGCCGGTTACCAGGAGCACGATCAAGATGATGAGCAGGATGCCGCCGAGGCCGAAGCCGGGACCCCGATAAGCGCCGCCGCCGAGGAAACCACCACCGCCGAATGCGAGGAGGATGAGCAAAATCAGCAGAATGGTTGTGACGGACATCGATGGCTCTCCTGTCGCTCGAGCCGGTTCGCCTGAGCTAGGCATTAACCCAGTCGATCACAAATTCGTTGCAGCCCTTTTTGCGCGGCACTGCGCTTCCGTTTTGAGCGGCAAGCGCTTGCAAACATTCGGTGAACGCCTTTCAGTCTTTGCTCGGCCAAGCTGTTCAGAGCATCTTCCCTTTTTTGTCGCGAAAGGTCGCTTTGATTCCTGATGTAATTGTGTCGCTTGTGAATCTTTCGAAATCAGGGCGTGCCATGATGATCGGTAATATATTTCCCTAGAACCAATCTTAAACGGCAACTTGTAGCATTGGCGGGCAAATTTGGTATAAATGTGTTGGTTTAATATTTTCATGCTTTTCAAGTCGATTGATTAGTAACATAATGTATGAGAAATATCGGTATTGATATTGTATTGCAGATATATATGACATAGAAACAAATTAAATTCAGATCTGATGCGCACGGTATTAAGGAAGTATGAATATAATTTCGAATAATACCCTCAGATATGAAGATATTTTATATTAATATTTTCTAAATCCGCATTGATTGAAGCTCGCGATAGATCGAATGCGCATGTCTAACATCAAATAAAACACAAATTGATAGTTTATATTTGTCGTAAAATTTATATATTTCAGATTGTGAAGCTGCGATCTATGCCTGTCGCAAAAACGCAACTGTTCCGGAAAGAGCAAGCGGATTTCGGGCCGCAGCAATTTCGATCAATTCAAATCAAGCTATTTCCTATATTGCGCCCAGTATCTTATCTTTGAAGCTTGCCTTGTTTAGAAGCGCCCTAAAATCCGGGCATGATTTGAGCTGTCTTGTCTGACGATCGGCGATGCGTCACGGCGTTGAGCGGCCAGGAGGTCCGTCACCGACAGGATTGGAGTCATGAGCGGAGTATCGGTCGATGCTCTTCATCGCCGGGAAGGGTTGAAGCTGCAGCGCTTCCTCCTGCGCATGCTGGGCAACCCCGTCGATGCCGCCGATGCGACGCAGGAAACCTACCTGCGCATGATCGCGGCCTTGTCGCGCACCCATGTCGAGCATCCCTCGGCGCTCCTCTTTCGGATCGCCCGGAATGTCGCGTTGCGAACGCGCAACCGCCATCGGCTCGAACGTTGCCTCTTCAGCGACAACGGTGAGGTGGATCTCGCGGACGCCGTCGACGGCTTGGCTGTTCCGGAACGGCAGGTGATCGCCCGTCAGGAATTGAAGCGTCTTGCCCTCGCCATCGATGAATTGCCGCCGCGCTGCCGTGAGGTGTTTCTGCTGAGCCGTTTCGAGAGCATCGCGAATGGGGAGATCGCGATTCGCCTGGGCATCTCGCGAAACATGGTCGAGAAGCATCTCATCAAGGCGCTTCTGCACTGCCGAGCTCGGCAATCGGAACTTTTTTGAAGGCAAGGCCTCAGGAGTTCGGCGCTTCGTTGATCTAAAGCAGAGAAGCGCATCGCCTGGCAGACGGCGCGAACCGGGGGAACGGCCGTGGCCGGCAACGAGCAGACCGAAGGGAGCGGAGTCGAATCCGACGATCCGGTCTTCGAGGAGGCCGCCGGGTGGGTTGCCCGTCTGTCGTCAGCGGACGCGACCGCGGCCGACCGGGCCGCGTTCGAAGTCTGGCGCTCGGCCGATCCGCTGCACGCGGATGCCTACGACGAGATGGACGCCCTTTGGCACAGGCTCGGGCAGCTGCCCGAAGCCAAGTCCGGCTCCGACAAAGCCGCAGGACGGCTGCTCAGACGACGGGTGACCAAAACCGTATCCGGCATCGCTCTCGCCGCCGCGCTCGGCGGGATATTGGCCGATCGGTACGGTCTCGTGGATCGGCTGCGGGCCGATCTCTGGAGCGGTGTTGGCGAGATCACGCACGCGATGCTTCCCGATGGCAGCCGCATCGACCTCAATACCGATACGGCTCTGATCGTGCGCTTCACGCCCCAAGAGCGCCGGATCTCGCTGCTCCGCGGCGAGGCCAACTTCGATGTTGTGTCGGATCCTCGCAGACCCTTCACGGTCGAGGCCGGAGGATTGAGCGCGCGGGCCGTGGGGACGCGCTTCTTCGTGCGCGCCGACGGCACCGATCAGCCGGTCGGCGTCGCAGAGGGCCGTGTCGAAGTCGGCGAGGCGGGTCGCCGCTCGCTGGTATCGGCCGGCGAAGCCGTTCACCGCGGTAGCGACGCCTCCCTGACCGCAGCCGCAGCGAATGTGGAGCGCAGCATGGCTTGGCGTGAGAATCGGCTTCTCTTCGCCGGTCAGCCGCTCTCCGCGGTTTTGACTGAACTCGGTCGCTATCGCCATGGGCGTATCCTCCTCCTCGACCGCCGCCTCGGTGAGCGGCGTGTGACCGGAGCGTTCGACACCCGTGACACGGACGACGCCCTTGCGGTGATCGCTGCCACGATGGGGGTCTCCCTCCATCGCGTATCTCCGTTGCTGGTCCTGGTCGGCGCGCCTTTCTGAGGGAGCGCGAAAAAAAATCTGCCGCCGACGTCAGGAGATCGCGAGCTCGTTGATCTTGGTCCGTAACGGGGCAAGAGCGCGCGAAACGCCCGCCCCGACCGATCGAGGGGCAAGAACATGGCAGCGCAGATCAGCATAGTTTCACGGAGCCGGGTGGCGGCGATCGCCCTCGCTGGCGTGTCGTTTGGGGCGATGGCTCAGGCGGTCGCGGCCCAACCCAGCCCGCCGGCCGAGCGCCTGGTTGGGGAGCGGAGCAGCGTCCATCTGACCATCCCCAAGGGACCGTTGGAGAACGGCCTCGTCGCCTTCACCGAGCAGGCGGGCGTGAAACTGGTCTACCCAACCGAATTGACGG
This sequence comes from Methylorubrum suomiense, assembly GCF_022179765.1. Taxonomy (GTDB): domain Bacteria; phylum Pseudomonadota; class Alphaproteobacteria; order Rhizobiales; family Beijerinckiaceae; genus Methylobacterium; species Methylobacterium suomiense. The sequence goes on from NZ_BPRE01000007.1 coordinate 107,977, forward strand.
CAACGTTGGAGACCGAGGGCCTCGACGGTGAGTTCTCCCCCATCGATGCGCTGGCCAAGCTGCTGAAGGGGACGGGTTTGACCTATCGGCCGGCCGGCGCGACGACGATCACCTTGGTCAATCCGCGCTACGCGCAACTCGGCCCGGACCCGGTCGGCTCGGTGCGACTCGATGAATTGCGGGTCGAAGGCGATGCCCGAGGCCGCAACACGGTCACGACTGGTCAGCCGCCGCGGTCCGGCACCATCGGTCAGCCGCCCGCCCCCTATGCCGGCGGGCAGGTCGCCACGGGGACCCGCCTCGGCATGCTCGGCAACCGCTCGGTGCTCACGACGCCGTTCAGCGTCACCGGCTATACCGAGAAATTGATCCGGGATCAGGAGGCCCAATCCATCGGCGACGTCACGCTGAACAATCCTTCCGTCCGCAGTGATGCGCCGGCCTTCAGCGAGCGGGACTCCTACTTCATCCGCGGTTACTCGGTGACCAATCTCGATACCGCCTTCGACGGGTTGTTCTACCTCGTCAGCCCACGTCGCCATTTCGTCGAGGGGATCGAGCGGGTCGAAGTGTTGCTCGGGCCCACAGCCCTTCTGAGCGGCGGCATCGGCCGGATCGGCGGTACGATCAATCTCGTTCCCAAGCGTGCCCTCGACGAGCCCCTCGCCCGGCTCACGACCACGTATATCAGCGACGCGCAGATCTGGACGCATGCCGACCTTGGCCGACGCTTCGGCACGTTCAAGGAGTGGGGCGTGCGCTTCAACGGTGCGTACCGGAACGGAGCCACGGCGCTCGACAAGAACGAGATCGAGGTCGGGGTCGCAGCGCTCGGACTCGACTACCGCGGCGAGCGGGTCCGGGCCTCGCTCGATCTGGTGCATAGCCGGCAGAACATCACCGCCCCGACGTCCCTTTTCAATTCAGCGGTGGCGGATATCCGCATCCCCCGCAATCCCGCCAATCGGCGCAACACCGCGAGCAGCTTCGAATTCAACGACAGCCGATACAATATGGCGGTGGGTCGCGTCGAATATGACCTGACGCCCGATACCACGCTCTACGCAGCGGGAGGTATCAGTCGCTACAGCGAGGATTCCCTCAGCTCGTACTATCTGATCACGAACTCGAACGGGCGGGCGACCAATACTTTCGCTATCGCTCCCATCCAATTGCATGGGCTGACCGGGGAAGTGGGCCTCCGCTCCAATTTCCAAACCGGCTTCATCGGCCATCAGCTCAGTGTCTCTGCCACCGAAGCCAATAATAAGAATTACTCGAGAGGCTACTTCCCTCCGAAGCTTCCAAGTTTCACGACAAATATCTACGAGCCGAACTATCTTCCATTCGGTTCGGTCGCGACTTTCGGCCTTCCGCGATCCGGCCAGCAACCGCTCTTCAACGATCTCACCGTTCGGAGCGTCGCCGTGGCCGATACGCTCTCCTTCGGTGGCGATGATCGCTTCCTCCTGACCTTGGGCGGCCGCTATCAAGAGGTCGGGCTGAAGAGCTACGTCACCCGACCGGTCGCAACTCAGGGGAGCCTCTCGACCAACTATCTCGAAAGCCGGTTCAGCCCGGCCATCACCCTGGTGCTCCGCCCGTTCGACAATCTCTCCTTCTACGGCAATTACATCGAGGCTCTCACGGAAGGACCAATTGCACCGAGCACGGGCGTCTCCAATCCAGGTCAAGTGTTTCCCCCTGTCGTGAGTCAGCAGAAGGAGATCGGTGCGAAGTACGATTTCGGCACCTATGCCGTCACGGCCGCACTGTTCGAAATCGAGCAGCCGAACGCGTTCAACGATGCCGGAACCTTCACCGTCAGCGGTCTCCAGAGGAACCGTGGCCTCGAACTCAACCTGTTCGGAGAGCCCCTGCCCGGCGTGAGGCTGCTCGGCGGCGTGACCTTCATCGATGCGAGGCTGGTCAACACCGAGGACAAGGACAAGAACGGGGTACCGGACTTCAATGGCAATATCGCGCCCGGTGTCCCCAGCACGACATTCAACCTCTACGGCGAACTCGACCTGCCGCCGTGGTTGGCGCCGGGGCTCACCTTGACGGGCCGGGCAATCTACACGAGTGGGGTGTACTTCGATCAGGCCAACAGACAGACAGTGCCGGACTGGACGCGGTTTGATGCGGGACTGCGTTACACGTTCGAGGGCGTCAACGGTAAGCCGGTGGTCCTGCGGGCCACGGTCAGAAATGTGCTCGACGAGAAATATTGGGCGTCCGCCGCCCGCGGGTTTCTCGCCGTCGGCGCGCCCCGAACTTTCATCCTATCGGCGTCGGTGGATTTCTGACGGTACTCGACTTCAACCGTCGTAGGGCCTAAACGCCATTGTCGAAACAGTCGAAACCTGATTGTAGGATAGCAACGGCTCAATAGAGAACCTGGGAGCGACTTTTCGGAGCCGCTCCTGAATCTTGAGAGCATGCTGGAGCGTTGAACAGCGTCTGAAAGTTTCGCCGCCTTCCACTAGGCTTGAAGCGTTACGGTTTGCTGACGACTTCGACTTCACCGCAGGTGCTTCAAATATGACGATAATTTACCGTTCGAGAATTCTTTGCAAATTCAGATCGTAAATATAAGTTGCATTGAGGCACAGACATTTGACAATTGTCCCGGTATTTATTGAGCTATTCAATAAAACTATTCGACATTGCATTTAAAGCATACTACCGAGTTTTTATTTTGGTTCGAATTTTCGAGCGCTTCTCCGAGTAATGTGGAGAAACCATTGGGTAGTCAGACGGTAGGCCGTAGTGATCGCGGTATGAGTCGGCATTATACCCATTCGCATTGAGATGCGGTTTGAGCGACTTGTATGGTTTGCCATCGATAAAACTAATAATTGCCTCTGGGGTGATCGAAGTTTGGATTTGAGTTTTGGTCGGTTTGCTCGGCGTATTGGGCTTTGCTATGGCTGGATCACTTTGCACAATTGAAGCCAAGGTTGCATAAATATCCAATATAAATTCAGACATTTGTATCGTCGCAATTGTGTTGTTGGACACATAATTGCCGACAATACTCGCAGTTAAGTCCATCAAATGGCCCTTCGTCGCCGCATCGACAGACATCGCTCCCCCGCTTGAAACCGAAACCTGAGCAGTTTCCGGCTGCAAGATGGCTGAAAATCAATATTTGTTCGCCCCCGTACCAAGTCACAATGATGTGATCGCTATTTTCCTGAGCCAGCAAAATTTGGTCGCAGGCCCGGAAACAAACAACTTCATGATAAATTTGCGTTTTATCTGGTTCATGACCTCGTTCGTGTTCCACAGGCCAATCGACCGTGTAGCCTTCCAAACCTGTGTCGATTGAGTGTTGATGCCCCGGCTCATGCCCGGTGACCGGCAGCTTTATGAGCCGTAAGGGCGCGACCGTTCGCACCGCTCTCCGCGTAGCAGACATGAAATTCAGATCCGCCCTCCTACACGCAGAGCCCGAATCGGATAGATCTTTAGAACTAATTCGAACTAGATAAGCTTATTCGAGTTTGAGGCAAAATTACGCAGAGTTTCTGAGTGAATAATTGCAGAGTTATGGCCAATTAATGAAAACCGTGTCCACATCGAATCGGCTGGCGAGCGCGGAAACTTCTTCTCAGCTGCCCGATATGGTCACAGTCAAATCGTGTGAGCTCAATATAACGCTAAAGCCATGCGTGGCGATTTTAATGACTCTCTCTTCAGCTTCGTCTGCCCAGCCAAGCTTGTGAGCGACATTCAGGTTTGGCAATGGATCGCGGAAGAACAGTCTCGACAGTCAGGCGCGGCCGAACCCGGCAAATTCTCCTAACATCTCGTTCAACTCGTTGGCTCGGGTCTGCCCTGAAGCCACGGTATCGAGGGCTTTGAATGGAACGGTGTGAAGCTTGTCGCTCTTGCGCATGATCACACCTTTGTAGATTTTCGTGCTGCCCGTTTCTGCACCCCGCACGAACGGCACACGTTTCAGCTTTGTCCTGAGTTGCCGCTCGTCTGCCGCTCGACGGTTTGGAACGGTGTTCAAGGAGGGAAGCCGGGTCTCACGACCCGGCCTCCGGCGCGTGCTGTCTCAGGCAGCGAGCCAAGGAAAGCGCGCGGCGTCTTCCCATGCGCAATCGGCGGTGAGGCTTCCGGCGAAGACCCCAGCAAGACGAGCCCGCTCGGCCTCGACCACGGGCCCATCCACCGCAACTGGGCGGCACCGAGCATCCCAGCCCGGAACAACGAAGTCCGGATTGTGGAGGGCATGGTCGGAGGCTTCCTCGAAGAAAGCGCGTTCGCCTCCATCCAGGTAGCTTTCTGCAGCAAGGCCTTCGGCTAGCAGGATATCATGGCATTCGAGTTCGACATGCCAATAGGTCACCGAAGAAACCGGTTCGCGCGCGATCGTCGTACCGTTGATGAGGCACATCACGGGGACGAGGTAGCCCCCTTCGTTGTCCGCATCTGCACCGACGAGAACGGGATGGCCCGGCGACAAGCGAAGATCCCGCACAGGAAGGCCGCGACCGAACGCGTTGGCGCGCACACGCACCGGCTGATGACTGAAGCAGATTGAACCGCTTGTGGAGGCAACCTCGCGGTGACCGATCCAAGTGATCGGACGCACCGACCCTGAAGCGGTAACGGCCAGATCCCCCACACGCAGATCCTCCACTGCCACTTCACCCCGAGTCGTACGGATCATCGTGCCCGTGACAAAACAGGGGGCGTTCGTGGAAGAGAGGGTTGCAGGTGTCGGGTTCCCGTTTGCCTGATAGCGAAACTCGGTTCCGTCGGTGAAGACACCATAGTCAGTCGTTGCGGTTCGGAACCCGATACCATTCGAATCGACACCGCGCGAGCTTGTGCCGAATTCGGCCTGCGTGTCGTTGATGAAAATGATGTTATTGAAAGGTCCGGACGCTCCGCCGCCATTTGCATCGGTGTCACTTTGACTGAAACCGGCCGGGCCTGACAGGCCAGTAATCTCTTGGCCGTTGAATGTGCCACTGATCCCCGTGATTGCAAATCCCTCAGCCTGTTGCCCGCTCGGGGACGTGAATACGGTCGTATTGTCTTCTGTCGTAACCGTGAAGCTACTGCCGGCGGGATCGCTGAAGTTGTAGGTAAACTGCGGCATGACTACCCCTCCCCGTATGTCGGACTTGGCAAAATAGCTAATTGACGCCCTCTCAGATTGCCCAACGAGGCCAACGAGTGAGTGCCAAAAGCGTAGATGCTCTGCGTTTTCAACTTACAGATCATCGTGCGGCAGGCGAGAGGCTACATAACGATCAAATGATGCATTTGGTTGAAAGGCAATTAGTGTGTGAGATTTGCCAGCCGAGACTGCATTTTCCGATTCAACGTTGGGGCACCGGCGCCTTGGCCTTGCGACATGCCGCATCTCAATACGGTTTACGGCCTGCGCTGAGGCTGTTCCGTTCAGCTGATTGGAAATGGAGCGTTACGATCTAAGTTTTCATACGTAACATCCGAGCATCGACTTTTGTTCGTATCGGTGGACTGATTTCCACGCCGCAACGCTGCCGAATCCTCGGTGATCAGCAGCTGCGCATGGTAGCGCGCCGAAGCCATATCGCCTGTCGCCACCCGCACGCGATCGCCCCTAATATCCGCAGCATCGCAAGCATTTCCACTTCAGTGGAAGCCTCTCCGTTTGGTCGGATTGCAGTTAATTCGCCCCCTGTGAGTGGTCCGCCCTGCGGCATGGCCTGCGGGCCAAGACAAGGTGAGACAGTCGGGAACGTAGTGGCACTAGCCGGAGAATGTCGTCGCCAAGCTGCAGCAGGCGGACGTGTTGATCGCGCAGGCCCAGAGCGTGACCTAGGTAATCCGTACGCTGGCTGTGCTGGAGGTTACCTACGAAACGCTGGCGTTAGGAGATTGGCGGTCTGAAGACCAGTCAGGTCCGACGGATGAAGGATCTACAGCGCGAGAACCGCAGGTTTCGCAGGGCGGTTGCCGACCTGACGCTCGGCAAATCAATACATATCGAAAATTTTATCTCTTAAACTTCGGTAAATAGCTCTACAACGAGATATTTTTTAGGAAAGCATTCAACAAATGAAGTAAAAATCGCACATTTCGCGCTCCTAATGGTTTTGGTATTCTCAGTGAAATTTACTAGACTGCCTAAGCAGCTCACAACCCGATCCAGACTTTGGGAGGGGCGTTGTATTTCGGCAAGGAGACCGTAGCCGCGCTTCGCGCGTCCAAGCCTCGCGTCGCTTCGGACGCATAGCCGAACAGGCAATTGGTGAATGCCTGCTCGGCTGCAGAAAACCGTTACGGGGTTCGCGGCCGGGCGGCCTCAATCATGTGGTCGCCGTCCTCGCGCAGGAGCAGGCGATCGGCGACGAGTGCATCGACCGATTTCGTGACGGCGGCGACGTAGGCGTTCGCATCCGGATAGCGCTCCTCGATCGAGGGCCTGGGATCACCCTTCGCGATCCGGTCGGCCTGCTTGGGCGAGAACGGGATCTGGCTGCCCTCCCGGTCGCACAGAGCGCCGGCCGGGAACGGATCGGCGTAGAGATTCCAGCCCGTATAGGTCGCGCGGGGGGCGGCGATGGCGGGCAGGCGGATGCCCGCCACGTCGTTGCCATCCGCATCGACCCGCGGGACCAGCGGCCGGTACTGCGGCCCAGCCTCGGGGCGCGGATCGACGTAGGTGCCGAACCGGGCGATGGCGTTCGGTGCCGTCGGCACGGGCACGCCGACCATGAACGGAAAGCCGATCTCGGCCGCCTCGACCAGGGTCCCGTCCGAGATGCGTGGCACGCGGCTTTCCGGCGGGGCCTTGCCCTCCTTCACCCACTCTTCGAGTGCGACGAGCAGCGCCCGGATCGCGGGTGCGGGGTTCAGCGTGCTGCGCTCGTTCGCGCAGGGGCCCTTGGTCGAGGTCATGCCGGCGCGCCCGTAATGGAAGCCGCTCGACACGAGATAGGCCCGCGCCGTGTCCGGCAGCGCGACGTCGCGGCGTCCGATCGGATCCGTGGTCAGGAGGGAAGCGCCCTTCTGCCAGTACTCGGTGCCGGTGTTCATCTCGATCAGGAGGGGATCGAAGCCGTCGCCGCGCAGAATCGTGCCCGTCCGCCCCGTGACCGGATCGTGCTGGGCCGCGGCCGAGAACGGAAACGCGTTCTCCGGGTAGAGGTGATCCTCGTGCTGCGTGTTGGTGCGCGACGGCTGGCCGAAGCGGGCGTTGAGGAACACCCCGCCCACGCCGGCGATGTGCGACAGGACGCCGTCGAACACGCGCCGCCCAGCCTCGTCGCGATTGAAGCCCTGCTGGATGAAATCACGCAGGTAGCGCCCACTCTGCGAGATGCCGAGCGCGAGGGTCTGCTTGATGCTGCCTCCGGCCGGGTTGGCATCGCCAGAGGCCTCAGTCCGCAGATGCGCCACCACGTCCCGCGTGGCGGCAAAACCGATGCCGAGCACCTTCGGCTCGGTGGCTTGATAGGTGAACTCGTAGAGTGAGCCGGGCAGCGGCTTGGTGCCCTTGGGCAGCAACTCGATCTGGCGCGGCGTGGCGTAGTGCCATGCCTCGGCGGGCACCGGTCGCGGCGGATCGGATTCCCGGCGCCGAACCGTGAGGCGGGCATTGTCCTTGTCCGGGCTCGCCGTCTTGAAGGTGAGGAAAAACGGCGCTTCCGGCGGACCGCGTGTGGCGCTCACGAGCTGGTCCCGCACGGTCTCGACGATGGGCTGGCCGAAGCGGGTCGCCACCGGCACATCGATCGCCATGCCGCCCTGCTGGCGCAGCGCGTCCGCCTCCCAACCCGACCAGACCAGGGTGTAGCCGCGACGCAGGACGAGACCGGTCCCGGCATCGGCCGCGGATTTTGGGTCGTTGACGGCTTGAACCGCCTGGGCGGGCGCATCGAGAACCCAGTTGAACAGGAACTTGCGGCCGCGATTCAGCACTTCGAACAGCAGCGTGCCGTTCCCACGCGCGGGATCCTTCGGGCGAAGGATGAACAGGTCGGTCTTGTATTCGACCATGCCGCGGGCGTTGCGGGGCGCCAGCGCGATGTCGACAATGCCGGCATTCGCAGGATCGGACGGATCGAGCTCGCCGCGGGCCGTGCCGATCACACGCTCGTAGCTCCCGGCGGTTCCGAACTCGGCGCCGTCCGCGAATGGCTCGACTGAGGCAATGTCGATTCTCGTGATGCGTGCCTGTGCAGGTGTGAGGCACAGTGCGTAGCCGAGCACGCCGGCAACGGCCATATTCGTGCGCATGATATTCCTCCCGTTGTTTATCTTGTTGTATTTGGTTTTATCTTGAGCCCACGGCGAGGATGTCAGCCGAAACTCGCTCGAATGGATGACGTCTTCGGCTTTGGTCCCCACGGCAGCGCCACGACGCGCAGACCGTCTGCCGGCCATTCGGGAGCGCCCTGCGCGCGTTCCTCCCGCGCGGACCGCGCCGGATCATCCGCAATCACCGCGGTGATCCGGCAGCGTCAGGCCGAAATGTGCCACGAGGTCGTCGACCTGGGCCGGTGAGAGCGCGCGGGGATTGAGATTGCGCAGAAGCAGGTAGAGCCGGGCTGTCTCCTCCAGTTCTTCCGTTGCGAAGACCGCGCCTTCCAGGCTGTCGCCCGCTACCACCGGACCGTGATTGGCCAGCAGCACCGCACTGTAGCGCCCGGCGAGCCCACGGATCGCGTCCGCGACGGCCGGGTCGCCCGGTCGGAAATACGGGACCAGGGCCGTGCCGCCGGTCCGCATCACGTAGTAGGGCGTCAACGGGGGCAGCACCGCCCGTGGATCGATTTCCGGCAGCATCGACACCGCCACCGCATGGGTCGAGTGCAGATGCACGATTGCCCGTGCTTCGGTCCGGCTCTCGTAGAGGGCGGCGTGAAGCGGAATCTCCTTCGTCGGCTTGTCGCCGGATAGGAGGTGGCCCGCCGCATCGAGCCGGGCGATCCGGGCCGGATCGAGGAAGCCGAGCGAGGCGTTCGTCGGCGTGACCAGCCAGCCGCCGTCGTCGAGACGGACCGAGATGTTGCCCGACGAGCCCGGCGTCAGACCCCGCTCGAAGAGCGAGCGGCCGTAGCGGCAGATCTCCTCGCGCAGCTTGCCGTCCGAGCTGCTCATTCCGAAGTCCTCATGCGGTTGCCCCCTGACAGAGTTCGAAGCCGAGATCGATCGTCCCCGCGGGCGCGCCGTCGGCGAGGCTCCGGGCCGCCGCACGGCCGATCTCCAGGCGTGGCGTCCGCATCGTGGAGAGCGGCTGCGGCATCGCGGCCGTGATGTCGAGGGCGTGGCAGCCGAACAGGGCGACGCGCCCGGGCACGGCCCAACCGCGTCCGAGGCAGCCGAAATAGCCGCCGAGCGCCATGTCGTCGTTCGAGAAATAGACCGCGTCCGTGTCCGGCGCCCGCGCCATCAGCGCCTCCAGAGCCGCGCGGCCGACGGCGGCTGACGAACGATCGAACACGAGTTCCTGGCTGTGCAGGCTGAGCCCTGCTTCGCGGAGTGCCGCCTCGAAACCGGCGAACCGCTTCGCGGCTCGCAAATCTTGGCTCAAGTCGTGCCCGACATAGCCGATGCGCCGGTAGCCGCGCTCGATCAGATGACGGGCGCTGGCATGCCCCACGGCGCGGTTCGAGAAACCTACGACGATATCGAGACCCGGCCCATCCGTGTCGATCATCTCGACGATCCGGATGCCGGCGGCTCGCAGACGGGTCACCGTCAGCGCCGTGTGCTCCAGCCCGGTCAGCACGAGGGCGGACGGGCGCCAGGACAGGAGGCTTTCGACCAGCGTCTCCTCGCGGGCGGGATCGTAGTCGCTCACCCCGATGACGCTCTGGAAGCCGGTGGTATCCAGATCACCGGTAAGCCCGCGGAGCAGATCGGGAAAAACGATGTTGGTGAGCGACGGGATCACGACCCCGACGAGTTGCGAGCCGACCGAATCGGCGTTGCCCGCGAGAGAGCCGGCGAGCCGGTTCGGAACGTAGCCGAGCCGGGCGGCCGCCTCCAGCACACGCTCGCCTGCCCGCTTCGAGTAGGAACCCTGGCCGCGCAGAACGCGGGAGACCGTGCTCTCGCCGACCTGCGCTTCGCGGGCGACATCGGCGATCGTCACGAGGCGGCCCGGCACCTGGTGAAGGGTCATGCCTGCTCCCTCCGGCTGAGGTTCTGCATAACAACCGGGCCTGCCTATCACAACCGATTTTGGCAGCGCTGCCAAATATAAATTGGCAGCGCTGCCAAAACATCATACGTATCGATTCGAGCACTGCCACTTCGAGTGGTGCCGATAGGCCGCCCGCCTGGACGGGCAGCCGGGAGAACGCCCATGACCACGCCAGCCGCCGCACTCTCGGGGGCCGCCGCGCCGCCGAACGAATTCGTCGAGCAGACCTACACGAAGGTGTTCTGGCGCCTCGTGCCGTTCCTGATGCTTTGCTACGTGATCGCCTACCTGGACCGGGTGAACGTCGGTTTCGCCAAGCTTCAGATGTCGCAGGAGCTGCAGTTCAGCGACACGGTCTACGGCTTCGGCGCAGGCCTGTTCTTCGTGGGCTACTTCCTGTTCGAGGTGCCCTCGAACGTGATCCTGGACCGGGTCGGTGCTCGGGTCTGGATCGCCCGGATCATGATCACCTGGGGGATCATTTCTGGGGCGTTCATGTTCGTGAACTCGGCGACCTCGTTCTACATCATGCGCTTCCTGCTGGGGTTGGCCGAGGCAGGCTTCTATCCGGGCGTGATCCTCTACGTGACGGCGTGGTTTCCCTCCCATCGCCGCGCGCGGGTGATCGCAGTGTTCATGTCCGCGATTCCTGTCTCCGGCATCTTCGGCAACCCGCTCTCGGGCTGGATCATGGATGCCTTCAACGGGACCTACGGCCTCTCCGGCTGGCAGTGGATGTTCCTGATCGAGGCCATTCCCGCCGTGCTCGTGGGCGTGGCCGTGTTCCTCTACCTCGACAACCGCCCGGCCGACGCGGCGTGGCTCTCTCCGGCCGAGAAGGCGGTGATCGAGCGCGACATCGCGGCCGAGCGCGCGAGCAAGGTCGAGAGCCCGCACTCGATCACCAGCGTGTTCCGCAACGGACGGATCTGGTTCATGAGCCTGATCTACTTCGCGTTCGTCACCGGACAGTACGGCCTGACGTTCTGGATGCCGACGATCGTCAAAGCCTCCGGGATCCAAGGCAATTTCAACATCGGTCTCGTCAGCGCGATCCCGTTCCTGTTTGCCGTCCTCGTGATGATCCTGCTCGGCCGCAGCGCCGACCGGATGCGTGAGCGCCGCTGGCATCTGATCGTGCCGGCGCTCTTCGGCTCGGTCGGCTTCATCGTCGCGGCGAGCACCGGCAGCACCGTCGTCGCGGTGGCAGCCCTCTCGGTCGCGGCGGGCGGCGTGCTGACCTGCGCGCCGCTGTTCTGGTCGCTCCCGACCGCCTTCCTCACCGGTACCGGCGCGGCGGCTGGCATCGCGCTGATCAACTCGGTCGGCAACCTCGCGGGCTTCGCCAGCCCCTACGTGATTGGGACGCTGCGAGACTCCACGGGCAGCACGGCAGCCGGCATGTACGCCCTGGCCGGGATGCTGGTGGTCGGCGCCGTCTGCGTGTTCCTGACGCCGAAGCGGCTCGTGAACCGCTAGCGCGTCTTTCGACCGTCGCCCTGCCTGGCCCCCGCGGCTGCAAGGGATACCCCGTCCGCGGCGGCGAGACCGCCAATCTCGCTGCTTCGATCTCAGAGAATGGATCCTACACGATGAGTATCACCCCTCAGACAGGTCGCGTTGCGGTGATCGGCCTCGGGTCGATGGGTGCCGGCATGGCCGGCTCGCTCCTGCGGGCGGGATTCTCGGTCACCGCCTGCGACGTCGATCCGGAGGCGGTGGCCCGCTTTGAAGCTGCGGGCGGGCGCGGGGTCGCGACCCCGGCCCAGGCCGCGAACGGTGTCGACGTCGTGGTCTGCGTCGTCGTGAACGCGGCACAGACGGAGGCCGTCCTGTTTGGCCCCGAGGGAGCCGCCGCCGCGATGCCGCCGGGCGCCGTGTTCGTGTCCTCCGCGACCATGGACCCGGCCATCGCCCGGCGCCTCGCGGCTCGACTCGAAGAGACGGGGCGCCACTACCTCGATGCGCCGATGAGCGGTGGGGCCGCCCGAGCGGCGGAGGGCGAACTGACCTTCCTGGCCTCCGGCACCAAAGCCGCCTTCGACGCGGCCCGGCCGGCGCTCGAGGCCATGGCGGGCAAGCTCTATGAACTCGGCGATGCGGCTGGGCAGGGCGCCGCCTTCAAGATGATCAATCAACTGCTTGCCGGGGTTCACATCGCCGCGGCCAGCGAGGCGATGAGCTTTGCCGCCAAGCAAGGCCTCGATCTGCACAAGGTCTATGAGGTGATCACGGCGTCGGCCGGCAATTCCTGGATGTTCGAGAACCGGATGCCGCACGTGCTGGAGGGCGATTACAGCCCCAAGAGCGCCGTCGACATCTTCGTCAAGGATCTCGGCATCGTGCAGGACATGGCGCGGGCCGAGAAATACCCCGTGCCGGTGGCCGCCGCCGCGCTGCAGATGTTCCTGATGGCCTCGGGCTCCGGCATGGGCCGGGACGACGACGCCTCTGTGGCCCGCCTCTACGCGCAGGTGGCCGGCGCCGTCCTGCCGTCGCCGAAGGACTGAAGGGAGACCGCGCCCATGCCGCGCTTCGCCGCCAACCTCACGCTCATGTTCACGGAACGGCCGTTCCTCGACCGCTTCGCCGCCGCCGCCGCCGCGGGCTTCACCGCGGTCGAATTCCTGTTTCCCTACGACCATCCGCCCGAGGCCATCGCCGAGCGCCTGGCGCGGTACGGGCTGACCCAGGCGCTGTTCAACCTGCCGCCGGGCGACTGGGCGTCGGGCGAGCGCGGTCTTGCCGCCCTGCCGGACCGCTTCCCCGAATTGCAGGCGGGCGTCGAGACCGGGCTGACCTACGCCGAGGCGACCGGTGTCGCCCGGCTCCACCTCATGGCCGGCATGGCCGCGGCGGACGATCCCGAGGCGAGGCGGGCCTATCGCCGGGCCGTGGCCTGGACGGCCGAGCGCGTCGGGCGCGAAGGCCTCGATCTGGTGCTGGAGCCGATCAACGCCCGCAACATGCCAGGCTATTTCCTCAACGACTTCGGCGCCGCCGCCCGCCTGATCACGGAGCTGGCGCTGCCGAACCTGAAACTGCAGTTCGACCTCTATCACTGCCAGATTCTGCACGGGGACGTGACTACCCGCCTTCGCGACCTGATGCCGATGATCGGTCACGTCCAGACGGCCAGCGTTCCGGCAAGGAACGAACCCGGCACGGGCGAAATGAACGACGCTTTCCTGTTCGCCGAACTCGACCGCCTCGGCTACGCGGGCTTCGTCGGCTGCGAGTACAACCCGGCCGCCGGCACGGAGGCAGGCCTCGGCTGGTTCGAGCCCTATCGCGCCGCTCAGATCGGGGAGGTCGGCCGATGAGCCTCGCCCTCGGATCGGTGGCCGACGACTATACCGGCGCCTCGGACCTCGCCAACACGCTCACCAAGGGCGGTCTGCGCACGGTGCAGACCATCGGCATCCCCGCCGACGATCTGGATCTGGCCGGTATCGACGCCGTCGTCGTCGCCCTCAAGACCCGCTCCATCCCGGTCGGAGAGGCCGTGTCGCGCTCCCGCGCGGCGGAGGCTTGGTTGCGCGGACGCGGCGCCGCCCACGTCCTGTTCAAGATCTGCTCGACGTTCGACTCCACCGACGCGGGCAATATCGGTCCCGTCATGGACGCCCTGCGCGGCGAGGCCGGTGAAGCCATCGCCCTCGTCACCCCCGCCTTCCCGGAGACGGGGCGCACGGTCTACCAAGGCAACCTCTTCGTCGGCGCGGTCCCGCTGAACGAGAGCCCGCTCAAGGACCATCCCCTCAATCCGATGCGGGACGCCAACCTCGTGCGGGTGCTGGCGCGCCAGAGCGCTTCGCCCGTGGGGCTGGTGGATTTCGCTACTGTGGTCCGGGGCCACGAGGCGGTGGCCAAGCGCCTCGACGCGCTCGCCGCCGAAGGCGTGGGCGCCGCCATCGCCGATGCCGTGACGGAGGCCGACCTCGAAACCCTCGGCAGGGCAGCCCTCGCCCATCGGGTCTCGGTGGGCGCCTCGGGCCTCGGCCTCGGTCTCGCCCGCGCCCTGGTCGCGGCCGGGCGCGCCTGTGCGCCGGACAGCGCCGCCGATGTCGGCGCCCCGGTCGGGGGGCTTGCGGCCTGCCTGGCCGGCAGTTGTTCCCAGGCGACCCTCGGCCAGATCGCGGCGGCCGAAGCCGTGATGCCTGTGCGTCGCCTCGACCCCGAGCGGGTGCTCGCGGGCGATGCCGAGATCGAGGCCGCCCTGGCCTGGGCCGGCGAGCGCGTGGGGACGGGCCCCATCCTCATTGCCAGCAGCGCCGAGCCCGAGACCGTGCGGACGCTCCAGGCCCGCTACGGCGGCGACCGGGTCGGCCATGCCCTCGAAGATGCGCTGGCCCGCATCGCCGAGGGCCTCAATGCGCGCGGTGTGCGCCGTCTCGTGGTGGCGGGTGGCGAGACCTCGGGGGCCGTCGTGGACCGGCTCGGGCTGAGGGCTTTCCAACTCGGGCCGGAGATCGCCGCCGGGGTGCCGGTGCTGCGGACCCTGGGACAGGGCGATCCCATGCTGCTCGCTCTCAAATCGGGCAATTTCGGCGGTCGCGACTTCTTCGCCCGCGCCCTCGACCTGATGCTCTGAATCCCGTCCTGGAGGGAGACAATCCATGCATGCCCTAATCCTCGGCGCCGCCGGCATGATCGGCCGGCGTCTTGCCGATGCTCTCGCCGCGCAGGGCGATGCCCGCGCCCTCACGCTCGTCGACGTGGTGGAGCCGACGGCGCCGGCGGGCTTTTCTGGCTCGGTCGTCACGGCGGCCGCCGACCTCTCGAGTCCGGGCGCGGCGGAAGCCGCGCTGATCGGCCGGCCGGACGTGATCTTCCACCTCGCGGCAATCGTCTCGGGCGAGGCCGAGGCCGATTTGGAAAAGGGCTACCGGGTCAACCTCGACGCCACGCGCCTCCTGTTCGATGCAATCCGGCATGCCCATGTCGCCGAGGGCTATCGCCCACGGGTGATCTTCACCTCGTCGTTGGCCGTGTTCGGGCCGCCGCTGCCGGGCGTCATTCCTGACGATATGATCCTCACGCCGGCCACCTCCTACGGCACGCAGAAGGCCATGGGCGAGCTTCTCCTCGCCGACTACACGCGGCGTGGCTTCTTCGACGGCATCGGGCTTCGCTTGCCCACCATCTGCGTCCGGCCGGGCAAGCCGAACAAGGCGGCCTCCGGGTTCTTCTCGGGCATCATCCGGGAGCCGCTGGCCGGCCAGGAGGCCATCCTTCCGGTCCCCGACACCGTACGCCACTGGTTCGCGAGCCCGCGCTCGGCCACCGAGTACCTCCTGCACGCCGCCCGCATCGACCTCAGTCCCCTGGGCTTGCGCCGAAGCCTGACGATGCCCGGCCTCTCGGCCACGGTGGCCGACGAAATCGAGGCCCTGCGCCGGGTGGGCGGCGACGCGGCGGTGGCGCTGATCCGGCGCGAGCCGAACCCGGCAATCCAGGCGATCGTCGAGACTTGGCCGGAGGCTTTCGACACACGCCGCGCGCTCGATCTGGGCTTCAAGGGCGATGCGCGCTTCGATGACCTGATCGAACAGCATCTGGCCGAGTCGCAGTCGACAACCTGACGCGTGCACTGGCCATGCCTGTCCCGAGAGCATGCCGGTGGCGTGCCACGAGGGACTCGCCGCCGCACCGACCCGATGGAGTCAGTTGGGATCCTGTTGGGCCGTCATGTCCAACCCAACCGCCTCGAATTCTATTGCTCAGGCGGCGTCGCGCGGGTCATGCACTGGCCCGCGACGCTCCTCTTGTTCGTGGTGCTGTCGTTGGCCTGCGTCGCCACAAGTCTGTCTTTGGAGGCGGCAAACAAGGGCACCCGGTTCGTCCTGCACAAGTCGGTGGGACTAAGGATCCTGGACATCGCCGTGTGCCGGATCATCAGGCGGAAGTTTCATGAGACACCGCCGCATCTGCCTATACCGGTGATCTTCCGGGAAGATTGGGCATGGTGGACTGATTTCGCACCCAATAAGAAGTTAAGATCTATGATGGATCCGGTGTCAGCTGAGGCTCGACTCGCTGCCTTAAACTAGACCTTCCGAACCCCCACTTTCAGTCGAAGTCGGCAGTTTGGTGCGTTCCCGTTGAATATCCGATCATCACGCAATACGACGAGTCAGAGGTGGCCTTAATTTGGGTTCGATTGCTGGGCTCGATGCACCGTGAACCTTTAGCACATCGACCAGTCCCATCGGATCGTCTTGCTGACTCGACGCACATAGATCGCTTCTCCCGACGCACGCGATGACAGCCCTTTCAGCGATGAAGCAGCTGCTGCCATCAAGATTGCGAACGTCACGATGTTAATGCCTTGCTGTCCGTGGCCATTTAAGAAGAATTGTTGAGGTGCAGTGCTGGCTGTAATCGAGGAACTCAGGGCTTGCTCATCTTGACAGCAAAGTCCCGGCTACCGCCCTGACGGTGCGGGTGCGGCTGTAGAGCCAGAGTGAGCTGCTTGGAACGACGTTGCGGGTCAGTCCGCGCTTGAAATCATAAACACCGCGATTGTTCGCCGGATCGATCCCGCCAAAATCAAATACTCGGCAGCCCTCCTCTGCCCCACGGCAGATGAAGCCCCATACTGCCAAGTAGGCGGCAGCGTTCACTTTGGCTCGCTCGGTCGAGGCGGTGAAAAAATCCGTGAAGCGATTGCGGCTCACATGCGCGATGCGAACCAAGCACCGCTCGCCACCATCTCGGACTTCCAGCATAACGAGATGCGGATCGTTTGCTGCGAGGTCGCGATAAGCGGAAGCGTCGAAGTTGTTCGAGAAGCCCTTCCGTAGCTTCAGAGCCTTATACATCTCCGCAAAAGCGTCGAAGGCGGCGAGCCGCTCGTTCACCGTATCGAGGAAGTGCAAGCTGAGCTCTGTGTTGCGCTGGGCCTTTCGCAAAGCCTTGCGCCATCGTTGTTCCATCTCAGCCTGCACCTTCTCGAGACCGTGGGTGAGATCAACCTCGAGGGTATGGCGACCAGCCGCGGTGACAGGCGCGAAGCCGGCTGCCAGGAGACCGAGCACCGCGCCAGGGCTCTCCGCTCGTGCGGGATCGACGATCATGAGATCGAGCGGCCCGAGCGCAAGGTATGTGAGAAGCGCGCGCATGACGGCCTCGCCATGACGCTCACCCTTGTCGGTCAGGAGCGGTCCGCCCTGGACGTATATCTGCCGCGCCGGGCCGCGAGCGCGGACCTGCATCTGCGCTAAGCCAAGTAGATCGCCATTCTCGTCGGAAACGCCTAGGCGGGCGATGTCCGCGCCACATCGTGCCTTGTAGGTACCCCAGCCCGCAGCTGCGAAGATTGTGCCGCTTGCATGCGCCCACACCGCCGCGTCCCAGACTGAAAGATCGTCTATCGGGATAACCTGCAACGTCGCCTCGCGAATTCGCTCTCGTTATGAACGAAGCGAATTCGAAAGTAATCCTGCAAATCGGCACGTTTGTTTTCAACATCGAGTGCCAATCGCCGGTGTCCGGCTGCCTAAGAGATGCGAAATTGTGCCGACTCTCAGATAATAAAATTCAATTCGTTCTCTATTGTCCACAACGATGCGATCGCAATGCCTGCAGCCATCCGCGCCTCTGCGGTGGCCTTCCGTGCCGCTGGGTCGGATGCATGTGATGCGGTGGCATGCTCAAACCTTATGAGCGTGCGCAGTAACTTGGATGACTGTCTTTCTTTTGCATGCCCTAACGGAAGGACAGCTCCGGCGCCGCGAGGAAGCCCTGCCGAAGAAGAGCGTCGCCGAGGCGCTCATCCGGTCCGAAGTTGTGAGCTACGAGGGAGCTGACCCTGACCCACCAAACTGATCCGCGCTGAGCGCAAGTTTTTCGGGCATTTGGAGTTGCCCCGGTTTGTATTCCACGGCCCATGCAAGTTATCGGGCTATGACAGCTTGTTCGACGAAGGCTCGAGGCGTCAATCAGCTCAAGGCCGTGTGAGGTCGATCTTCGTTGGAGTGGCACCTCCAGTCATCAATGCGCTCACGGCCATCTGTCAGCGACAGAAACCACGAGGCGTTCAAGCACTCCACTCGAAGACGGCCGTTGAACGCTTCGATACAGGCGTTGTCGGTCGGCTTGCCCGGTCGGGAGAAGTCGATCTCGACCCCGTTCAGGGAGGCCCATCGGTCGAGCATGCGCCCGGCGAACTCCGGTCCAGTATCCACCCGCAGGCTCTTGGGCCAACCTCGCAGCCCGACCAAGGCGTCCAGAGCCTCGGTCGCCTGGAAGGTGCGGAAGTTGGCTCTCGGTATCAGTGAGAGCGCCTCTCGCGTGTGGCAATCGACCACCGTCAGGATCCGGAACGGACGCCCGTTGAACAGGCGGTCGGACATGAAGTCCATGGCCCAGACCTCGTTGGCTCCACCGATCGCCGGTCGTCCCTAGCTAGAGCGCCGGGCTCGCTTGCGCTTAGGCATCTTGGACCGGATCGAGAGCCCCTCGTCGCGGTAGATCCGGTCGGCGCGCTGATGGTTCACCTCCCAGCCCTCCCGTCGCAACAGGATGTGCCGCCGCCGGTAGCCGTAGCGCACCCGTGCGGCAGCCAATTCCGTCTGCCGCATGCGCAAACCCGCCTGAAGGTCCAAGCGCTTCCTGTCGCGCTGGGACGAACGGCCGAAGCCGGTAGCCAGACAGGCCCGACGCCCGCTAATTTCGTAGGCCCCCTGCAGCTGACCAACGACCTCACGGCGAGCGGCAGGCCTCACCACTTTCGTTTGAGGACGTTCCGCAGCATGAAGCGGTCCGGCGTCAGATCGGCGACCAGCCGCTTCAGCTTGCTGTTCCCGTCCTCCAGTGGCTTGAGCCGTCGGATCTCCGGCACGCCCATGCCGACGAACTGCTTCTTCCAGCGATCAAAGGTCGACTCGGATACGCCGATCGTCCGGCAGACCTCGTCCACCTTCGCGCCGTTCTCCGCTTGCCGCAGGGCAAAGGTGATCTGTTTGTTCATGAAGCGTTTGCGAGGCATGGCATCCCCCCTCCTTCAAGATATAGAGCGCCTAACAGAACCGTCTGATCTGGTTGATGGTGATGAGGCTTGCGGCGAGGCTGGTGAAGGCCTCGTCGATGTCGGCGCGTCGCTCGTAGCGGATGGGCAGGCGGCGGAAACGATTGAACCAAGCGTGGGTGCCCTCATCCTGAGCTTGTCGAAGGATCGACGACCCAGCGATGGCGGCCGAGCCTCTGGCTGCACTCGATGCCTTTGCGGGCGATGCGCGGCACGATCCCGCGCGCCCGACACTCCTGGCGGCGTGCTTTGGCATCGTAGGCCTTGTCGGCGTGCAGCTTGTCGGGTCGGTGTCGTGGGCGTCCGCGCCGGCCGTTGCGCAGGGGCGGGATGGCCTCGAGGGTCTGGGCCATCATCACGCTGTCGTGCCGGTTGGCCCCGCTCAGGCAGAAGCCGAGCGGCGTGCCGCGCGCGTCGGTGACGAGGTGGCGCTTGGTGCCCGGCTTGCCCCGATCCGTCGGGTTCGGGCCGGTGGCAGGCCGCCCTTTTTGGCCGGGACGGACGCGCTGTCCAGGCTCGCCCGGCTCCAGTCGATCTGCTCAGCTGCATGCAAGCGCTCCAGCAGCACCTGATGCAGCCGCGCCCAGACGCCGGCCTCCTGCCAGTCGCTCAGGCGGCGCCAACCACTCATCCCGCAGCCGCAGCCCATCTCGGCGGGCAGCATCTCCCAGGGCAGACCTGAGCGCAGCACGACAGGATCCCGGTCAGCGCCGCCCGGTTCTCGATCGGGCGCCGCCCGCCCTTCGGATGTGGCCGGGGCGGCGGCAGAAGCGGACGAGCCATCACAACCAACGCACGCCCAACCGTTCCGTGCCCGTTCTGTTAGACGCTCTAAGCTAACGGCAGGCACGTGCCCCGGGAGGCTCAGTGCAACAATGAGGGAAGCATTCTTGTGTAGTGAAAAGGGAGACGGGTGGTCCCTAATCTCCTGAGGCAGTCTAACATATTGATAATATTGGTGGGCGGTGAGGGACTCGAACCCCCGACCCTCTCCGTGTAAAGGAGACGCTCTACCAACTGAGCTAACCGCCCGCTCGCCTGCGCCGCAGGGTTACGAGAGCGGGGCTGGACACGCAAGGCTCAAGCTCGATTTCCTGCGATCTCCAGCACGAAAAAGGCCCCCGGCGCTGAGCGTCGGGGGCCTTTCGCAATCAGTCGGACTCGATCGAGTTTAATGAGCGATCAAGGTCGCCCCGTCGTCGTCCCGCGCCGGGGTCTTGGCCGGGAGCGGCTCGTCCCACTCGATGGGTTCGGGCTGGCGCACGAGGGCGTGCGTTAGAACCTGATCCATCCGGGAGACCGGGATGATCTCGAGCCCCTGTTTCACGCTGTCGGGCACCTCGGCGATGTCCTTGGCGTTCTCCTCAGGGATGAGAACCGTCTTGATCCCGCCGCGGAGCGCCGCGAGCAGCTTCTCCTTGAGGCCACCGATCGGAAGGACGCGACCCCGCAGGGTCACCTCGCCGGTCATCGCCACCTCGCGACGCACCGGGATGCCGGTGAGCGTCGAGATGATCGCGGTGGCCATGGCGATACCCGCCGACGGCCCGTCCTTCGGGGTGGCCCCTTCTGGCACGTGGACGTGGATGTCCCGACGCTCGAACAGCGGCGGCTCGATGCCGAAATCGATGGCCCGCGAACGGACATAGCTGGCCGCTGCGGAGATCGACTCCTTCATGACGTCGCGAAGGTTGCCCGTGACCGTCATCTTGCCCTTGCCGGGCATCATGACGCCCTCGATCGTCAGCAACTCGCCGCCGACCTCGGTCCAGGCCAGACCCGTCACCACGCCGACCTGATCGTCTGCGTCGATCTCGCCGTAGCGGAACTTCGGCGGTCCGAGGAAGACCGGCAAGGTGTCGGGGTTGCCCTCGACCTGCTTCACCTTCGTGATCAGGATCTCCTTCACCGCCTTGCGGATCAGGTTGGAGATCTCGCGCTCGAGGTTGCGGACGCCCGCCTCCCGCGTGTAGCGGCGGATGAGCATCATCAGACCGTCATCGGTGATCGACCACTCGTCGGTCCCGAGCCCGTGCTTCTTCATTGCCTCGGGGATCAGGTGGCGGCGGGCAATCTCCAGCTTCTCCTCTTCGGTGTAGCCGGCGATGCGGATCACCTCCATGCGGTCCATCAGGGGCCCAGGGATATTGAGCGTGTTCGCGGTCGTCACGAACATCACGTTCGACAGGTCGTAATCGACCTCGAGGTAATGGTCGTTGAAGGTCGCGTTCTGCTCCGGGTCCAACACCTCGAGGAGGGCCGCCGACGGATCGCCGCGGAAATCCATGCCCATCTTGTCGATCTCGTCGAGCAGGATGAGCGGGTTCGAGGTCTTGGCCTTGCGCATCGACTGGACGATCTTGCCGGGCATCGAACCGATATAGGTCCGACGGTGACCGCGAATCTCGGCCTCGTCGCGCACGCCGCCGAGCGACATCCGGACGAACTCCCGGCCCGTGGACTTCGCGATCGACTTGCCGAGCGAGGTCTTGCCGACGCCGGGCGGGCCGACGAGGCAGAGGATCGGGCCCGTGAGGCGGTTCGTCCGTTGCTGGACGGCGAGGTACTCCACGATCCGGTCCTTGACCTTGTCGAGGCCGAAATGATCCGAATCGAGGATCGCCTGGGCGCCGAGCAGATCCTTCTTGATCTTCGAGCGCTTGCCCCACGGGATGCCGAGCATCCAGTCGAGATAGTTGCGCACGACGGTCGCTTCGGCCGACATCGGTGACATCTGACGAAGCTTCTTCAGCTCGGCGGTGGCCTTCTCGCGGGCCTCCTTGGTCAGCTTGGTCTTCTCGATCTTCTCTTCCAGCTCGGCCAGCTCGTCGCGACCGTCCTCGTCGCCGAGTTCCTTCTGGATCGCCTTCATCTGCTCGTTGAGGTAGTACTCGCGCTGGGTCTTCTCCATCTGCCGCTTGACGCGGGTCCGGATGCGCTTCTCCACCTGCAGCACGGAGATCTCGCTCTCCATCAGGGACAGGACACGCTCCAAGCGTGCCGCCACCGTGGGGATTTCGAGGATCGCCTGCTTGTCGGCGATCTTCACCGCCAGATGCGAGCCGACGGTGTCGGCAAGCTTCGAGGGCTCGTCGATCTGGGTGACGGCGGACACGACCTCGGGGGAGATCTTCTTGTTGAGCTTCACATAGTTCTCGAACTCGGAGATCACCGAGCGGGCGAGGGCCTCGGCCTCGACGCGATCACCGAGGTCGTCGTCGAGGGTCAGCGCGCGTGCCTCGTAGAATTCGTCGGAGCGGACGAACTCCTCGATCTGCGCGCGACCAGCGCCTTCGACGAGCACCTTCACGGTGCCGTCGGGCAGCTTGAGGAGCTGAAGCACGGAGGCGAGCGTGCCGATCTTGTAGATCGCGTCGGTCGCCGGGTCGTCGTCGCTCGCGTTGATCTGCGTCGCGAGCAGGATGTGGCGATCCGAACGCACCGCCTCCTCGAGCGCGCGGATCGACTTCTCCCGACCGACGAAAAGCGGGACGATCATGTGCGGGAAGACGACGATGTCGCGCAGCGGCAGGACGGCGTAGGAGCCCGTCGAACCGGGAACGACCGGCTGGCGCGATTTCGACTGGGTCATGGAGTTTCCCTTATCTGTTGACGCCGGGCATACGCTCCTCGAATCGAGCAAGCATCCTGCCAGGTGCCGACCGGGCCGCGAAGGGTCGGAGGCGAATGATACGTCTGCGGCTGGTAGCGCAGCTCGCACCTTGTAGAGGGGTGAAAGCGTGCCGGCTGCGATGGACCTGAGTTGGTCCTTCGTCGGCGCGGTTTCAAGCGCGACACCCCGGAACGAGAGAGGGCCGCCGGCATGGCCGGGCGGCCCTCACTTCATACCCGTCAGGCGCTGACGCTTGCCGGGGCGTCCTTGTTGCGGTCGCCGTGAATGAAGAGTGGCCTCGACTTTCCGTCGACCACCTCCGGGCCGATGACCACCTGCTCCACCGAGTCGAGACCGGGCAGATCGTACATCGTATCGAGGAGGATGGTTTCCAGGATCGATCGCAGACCGCGGGCGCCCGTCTTGCGCTCGATCGCCTTGCGGGCCACGAGGCTCAGCGCCTCGTCCTGGAAGGTCAGCTCGACATTCTCCATCTCGAACAGCCGCTGGTACTGCTTCACCAGCGCGTTCTTCGGCTCCTGCAGGATCTTCTTGAGGGCTTCCTCATCGAGATCCTCGAGGGTCGCCAGGACCGGGAGACGGCCGACGAATTCGGGGATGAGGCCGAATTTCAGCAGATCCTCCGGCTCGACCGAGCGGAAGATCTCGCCGGTGCGGCGGTCATCGGGGGCCTGGACGCTGGCGCCGAAGCCGATCGAGGTGCCCTTGCCACGCTGAGAGATGATCCGCTCCAGCCCCGCGAAGGCGCCGCCGCAGATGAACAGAATGTTCGTGGTATCGACCTGCAGGAATTCCTGCTGCGGGTGCTTGCGGCCACCCTGCGGCGGCACGGAGGCGACGGTGCCCTCCATGATCTTCAGGAGCGCCTGCTGGACGCCCTCGCCCGACACGTCGCGGGTGATCGACGGATTGTCCGACTTGCGGGAGATCTTGTCGATCTCGTCGATGTAGACGATGCCGCGCTGCGCCCGCTCGACATTGTAGTCGGAGGCCTGGAGTAGCTTGAGGATGATGTTCTCGACGTCCTCGCCGACGTAACCGGCTTCCGTGAGGGTGGTCGCGTCCGCCATCGTGAAGGGAACGTCGAGGATGCGGGCGAGCGTCTGCGCGAGCAGCGTCTTGCCCGAGCCGGTCGGCCCGATCAGCATGATGTTGGACTTGGCGAGCTCCACGTCGTTGTGCTTCGTCGCGTGGGCAAGCCGCTTGTAGTGGTTGTGCACCGCCACCGAGAGGACCTTCTTCGCGAAGTCCTGGCCGATGACGTAATCGTCGAGGACCCGCCGAATCTCCTTCGGGGTCGGCACGCCGTCGCGGCTCTTCACCAGCGAGGACTTCGATTCCTCGCGGATGATGTCCATGCACAGCTCGACGCACTCGTCGCAGATGAACACCGTCGGGCCCGCGATCAGCTTGCGGACCTCGTGCTGGCTCTTGCCGCAGAACGAGCAGTACAGCGTGCTCTTCGAGTCGTTGCCGCCTGTCTTGCTCATGTCGGTCTCCGGTTCGCGGGCGCAGCCCCAGCCAGCAGGGCACGCGCTTCGTCATAGGATGTAAGCGCATCCGCCTAAAGAAACAGTCACACCGCGCGGATGCGTCGGGAGTGAGGCGCTCGAATCCCGATGCAACCATGCTGCCGTCTCGGGATCAACCAGTCCCGGGGGTCGGCGAAGCGCCGAAAGGCCGCATGGCTAACGGGCGTGCCCGGAACGCCTCACCCGAGGCGCCCCGGATCACGGGCCGAACCGTCCGCGTCAGGCGGCGGCGGGCTCCGGGCGCTTGTGGAGGATGTCGTCGATGAGGCCGAACTCCTTGGCCGCGTCGGCGGTCATGAAGTTGTCGCGCTCCAGCGCCTGGTGGATGGTCTCGTACTCGCGACCCGTATGCTTCACGTAGATCTCGTTCAGGCGCTTCTTGAGCGCCTCGATCTCGCGCGCGTGGATCAGGATATCGGTCGCCTGCCCCTGGAAGCCGCCGGAGGGCTGGTGGACCATGATCCGGGCATTCGGCAGGGCGAAGCGGTGGCCGGCTTCACCGGCGGCCAGCAGCAGGGAGCCCATCGAGGCGGCCTGGCCGACGCACAGCGTCGTCACCGGGCAGCGGATGAACTGCATGGTGTCGTAGATCGACAGGCCCGAGGTCACGACGCCGCCGGGCGAGTTGATGTAGAAGGAGATTTCCTTCTTCGGGTTCTCGGCTTCCAGGAACAGGAGCTGGGCGACGATGAGCGAGGCGCCCTGGTCCTCGACCGGTCCGGTCAGGAAGATGATCCGCTCGCGCAGCAGCCGGGAATAGATGTCGAAGGCGCGCTCGCCGCGGCTCGACTGCTCGACCACCATCGGGACGAGCGAATTATGAAAATATGCGACCGGATCTCTCATGACAGCCCTCGGCTCCGGAATCCGGCCTCGGACGAATCGTCCGGGGCCGGTGGTTACAGCGAACACGGCGCGCCTTAACGCCGTCTGATCCTCAGTGCTTCGCGAGGCGCCCGCGTGGCAGGCGCCCCGTGAAGATCACGTTACGATCGTCGCCCGCCGCGGAGCCGCTAGGCGTCGATCAGCCGGCAGCCGTCTCGGCGGCCGCCTCGTTCTTCGTCACATCCTTGGGCTCGTCAGCCTTCGACGCGCCCTCGGCGTCGGCCTCGTCGTCCTCGGCGAAGAGCGTCTCCTTCGAGACCGGCTCTTCGACGACCTGGACCTGACCGAGGACGTGGTCGACGACCTTTTCCTCGAACAGCGGCGCGCGAAGCTCGGCGAGCGCCTGGGGATTGTTGCGGTAGAAGTCGTAGACCTGCTTCTCCTGACCCGGGAACTGCCGGATCCGAGCGAAGAGGGCCTGGTTGACCTCGTCATCCGAGATCTTGATATCGGCGGTCTCGCCGACTTGCGCAAGCACCAGGCCGAGGCGCACGCGACGCTCGGCGATCTTGCGGTACTCGCTCTGCGCCTTCTCCTCGGAGGTGCCCTCCTCCTCGAAGGTCTTGCCGCGATTCTTTAGATCCTGCTCGACCTGGGCCCACACCGCGGCGAACTCCTGGTGAACGAGGCTTGGGGGCAGCTCGAAGGCGTACTTGCCGTCGAGGGCGTCGAGCAGCTCCTTCTTGAGCTTGCGGCGGGACTGCGCCTCGTAGTCGGAGCCGATCGCCTTGGAGACGGCCTCCTTGAGCTTCTCCAGGTCGTCCATGCCGAAGCGCTTGGCGAGCTCGTCGTCGATCTTGGCTTCACCCGGCGCCTTGACCGCCTTGACGGTCACGTCGAACTCGGCGTCCTTTCCGGCGAGCTGCTCGGCCTGGTAGCCTTCGGGGAAGGCGGTCTTCACGAGGCGGGTGTCACCGACCTTGGTGCCGACGAGCTGGTCCTCGAAGCCGGGGATGAACGTGTTGGAGCCGAGTTCCAGCGGTACGTCCTCGCCCTTGCCGCCCTCGAACTCCACGCCGTCGATGCGGCCGACGAAATCGATCACGACCTGATCGCCGGACTGCGCTTCGGCGCCCTCGTCGCGATCCTCGAAGGAGCGGCCATCCTTGGCCATGCGCTCCAGCGCCTCGGTGATCTCCTCATCGGAGGGCTTCACCACGAGCTTCTTGATGGAGACGTCGGAAAGGTCCGCGAGCTCGAAGCTCGGCAGCACCTCGAGCTTCACCTTGAAGGCGAGGTCGCCCTTGGCATCGAGCGCGCGCTCGATGATGTTCTGCTCCTCGTCCTTCGGGAACTCGATCTGCGGCTCGAGAGCCAGCTTGAGGCCCTTGTCGGCGACGATCTGCTGGTTGGCCTCGTTGACGGCGTTCTGCAGCACGTCGGCCATCACCGACTTGCCGTACACCTTGCGCAGGTGCGCGACCGGCACCTTGCCGGGGCGGAAGCCCTTGATCTGAACCTTGCCCTTGATGTTCGAGAGCTCGGTGTTGAGGCGATCCTCAAGCTCGGTGGCGGGGAGGAGTACCTGAAACTCGCGCTTCAGCCCCTCGGAGGTCGTCTCGGTCACC
This sequence comes from Methylorubrum suomiense, assembly GCF_022179765.1. Classification (GTDB taxonomy): domain Bacteria; phylum Pseudomonadota; class Alphaproteobacteria; order Rhizobiales; family Beijerinckiaceae; genus Methylobacterium; species Methylobacterium suomiense. The sequence goes on from NZ_BPRE01000007.1 coordinate 134,792, forward strand.
TGCATCGTCGTTCGTCCGCTTTTTTTAAAAACCGCAATCTCGTCCTCGATGCCGCGGCGCCGTGGGAAACCCTGGCGGGAGCCCAAACAGCGCAAGGCCCGGCAGGAACCGGTCCGGTCCCGATGCCGGCCCGATGCGGACTTGGTGCGGGCGGAGGGGCTCGAACCCCCACGTCTTGCGACACTGGAACCTAAATCCAGCGCGTCTACCAGTTCCGCCACGCCCGCGAGCGCTTGAGCGACATGGCCCTGTCCGGGCCTTCGAAGCGCGCGTCTATAGCACGCGCGTTCGGGGCCGCAGCAAAAATTTGTTCGGGGTCGACCTCAAACGCCGTCAACCGCGCCTGCGGCTTTGGCGCCGCACACCACGAGACGCTGTGTCCTCGTCGAGCCCAGCCGGGGAGCGCTCTTTGCGTCCAGGCGTACGACCCCGTTTCTATCCGCGCCGATGATCGCTCGCGCCGCTTTTATCCTGAGGGACGATTGGCGCCCGCTGAAGGGCGCAGCTACAACGCGGGCCACTGCCCCACCAGCCGCACGAGCCCCCATGCGCATGTCCGCCCCCGAGGCCCCGAACGAGCCGATGCGGGAGGATGCGCGGACAGCGGGCGATCTGTCCCGCCGCGCGCTGATCGTCGGAAGTGCGGCGCTCATGCTCGCACCCCTCCCCGCCCCGGCCCAGTCGCCGGCTCGCAAATCGGCTCCGGCGGCCAAGCCCGCCGACGCGCCCGTTCCCGAAGCCAAACCGTCGGAGACGATGTCGCTCAAGGCGGGTCCGGCTCAAGCCCGGCTCAGGCCGGAGCCCGCCGCGGAGACCCAGGTGTGGCGCCTCGGCGACGGCGCCGCACCGCCGGTCATACGGATCAAGCTCGGCGAGGCGGTGCGTCTGCGGCTCGAGAACGGCACCGACAAGCCGCTCTCCCTGCATTGGCACGGTGTGCGCAATCGCAATCCCATGGACGGTGTCGGTGGCGTCACCCAGGCTCCGATCGGCCCTGGACAGGACTTCACCTACGAGTTCACGCCGCCGGATGCCGGCACGTTCCTGATCCGTCCCCTCGTGATCGGCGGGGCGAGCGAACCGTCGGGCCGCGGGCTGGCCGGCCTTCTGGTCGTCGAGGAGAGGTCCCCGCCCCCGGTCGAGCAGGACGTGGCGCTGCTGCTTCAGGATTGGCGCCTCGACGAGGCCGGAGCCCTGCTTCCGTTCGGCCAAGTGGCGTTCGCCGCCTCCGCTGGACGCCTGGGAAGCGCCGTGACGTTGAACGGCCAGGCAATCCCGTTGAAGCTGGAGGGGCGTCCCGGCAGCCGCCTGCGTCTCCGTCTGGCGAATGCGTGCAACGCCCGCGCGACCCGCATCCGTTTCGACGGCGTGAAGGTCTATGTCGCCGCCGTCGATGGGCAGCCCGCCGACACGTTCGAGCCGCTCAAGGCCACCCTGCCCTTCGCACCGGGCACGCGCTACGATCTGCTCCTCGACCTGCCGACACAGTCCGGCCCGGCCGGTGCGATCATGGCCCTCCTCGGACAGGGCTTGCCTTTGGCGAACCTGATCGTCGCCGGTGACCCGGTCACGCAGGCGGGTCGCAGCCCGATCGCGTCGATTCCCGAGAACAAGCGCCTTCCCGATGAGATCCGGCTGCAGACTGCGTTTCGCCGCGATCTCGTTCTGACCGGCGGCGTCAAACCCGACCGCGCCAAGCCAGGCGACGACACGCCCTATGTCGGCGACCCCGCGAAGATCTGGCAGGTGAACGGCGCGAGTGGCGCGTCCGGCGCCCCTCCCCTGTTCACCGTCAAGCGCGGACAAGTCGTCGTCCTGACGATCCGCAACGACACCGGCTTTCCTCAGATTCTCCATCTGCACGGCCATGTCTTCCGCCTGCTGCATCTCCTCGATGACGGCTGGGAGCCCTACTGGCTCGATACCATGCAGATTCCGGAGAATCGGCACGCCCAGATCGCCTTCGTCGCCGACAATCCCGGTCGCTGGCTCCTGTCCTCGACGGTGCTGGAGCGGTTCGATACGGGATTGTGGACGAGCTTCGAGGTCAGCTGACGCTGGGAGCCAGATCGCGCAGGACTGCCGGCATCAATTCCGGGATATCCTCGGCAATGAGGCCCGGCCCGTGGCGCAGGCCCGCATCGCCGTGGAGCCAGACGGCCGCGCAAGCCGCCTCGAACGGCTCCAGGCCCTGCGCCAACAGCCCACAGATCAGTCCGCCGAGCACATCGCCGGAGCCGGCCGTGCCGAGATAGGGCGAGCCGTGGTCGTTGATTGCGATCCGCCCGTCGGGCGCGGCAATCACCGTATCGGCACCCTTCAGCACGACGACCGCGCCGGCGAGATGTGCCGCCCGCGCGGTGCGTTCCGGCTTGGTCAAATCCTGCGCCAGCACCTCGGTGCCGGAAAACAGGCGACCGAACTCCCCCTCATGCGGCGTCAGCACCGCCCGGGCTTCGCCGTCGCGGAGATGGCGGGCGAGCGTGCGAAGCTCGCTGCGAAAGCTCGTTAGGGCGTCGGCATCCAGAACCAGGGCGCGTCCAGCGGAGGCGGCGACGGCCACCAGCTCGCAGGTCGCCGGGCCAGTCCCGAGGCCGGGGCCGAGCAGAAGGGCGTTGAGGCGGTCATCGACGAGCAGATCGTCGAGATCGTCGGCGGTCTCGCACGGGCGAAGCATGATCGCGGTGAGATGGGCCGCGTTCTCCGGGAGCGCCGAGGCGGGCGAGGCGATGGTGACGAGTCCCGCGCCGACCCGCAGCGCGCCGCGCGCAGCCAAACGTGCGGCGCCGGTTTTAAAGGCAGGGCCGGAAAGAACCAGGGCGTGACCGCGGGTGTATTTGTGGCTCGATGCGCTCAGGGCGGGCAGCGTCCACAGGCCCGGCGCATTGCGGAACAGTCTCGGCGCACCCGCCAATCCGGCCCCCAGCGCGGCGGGCCCCGTGCCGATATCGGCGAGGGTGATGTGCCCGCACAGGGACCGGCCAGGCTGAAGCAGATGGCCGGGTTTGAGGGCGACGAATGTCACGGTCTCCTGCGCCCGGATCGCCGCGCCGCGGATACGGCCGGTGTCACCGTCGAGACCACTCGGAACATCGACGCTCAGCACGGGCTGCCCGGCCTCATTCACGGCCTCGACCAGGGCGCGGGCGTTCCCTTCCAAGTCACGCGACAGACCGGCCCCGAACAGGGCATCGATCACGAGGTCGCAATCCGGCAATGACGCATTTGCTCGGCCCACCGGCCCGGGCCACTCGGCTGCGGCGAGAGCGGCGTCGCCAGCCAGGGATGCCCGATCACCGAGCAATTGCAGCTCGACCGAACGTCCAGCATCCACCAGCAATCGGGCGGCGACGAAGCCGTCGCCTCCGTTGTTGCCCGGTCCGCATAGGACTAAAATCTTTTCTCCGCCCATGGCCAGGGCTCTGTCGGCGACGGCGGCACCGGCTCTCTGCATCAGCGTCAGACCGGATGTACCGGAGCCGATGGCCGCCGCATCGACCCGGCGCATCGCCTGAACGGTAAGCAGTGCCAGGTTCGCGCTCTCGGCGGCGGACGGATCATGCATGCATCGCGCTCACAATGTGCCTATAAATTCATCCAAAAAGCCGCATATGCCTACATAATCCGCAGTTTGTGCCTGCGTGATGCGCAGCATACCGAGCCGGCATCGCAAATCGCCGTGGCGGTCACGCCCCTGCGATGATACACCTGCGACGTAGTGACGACGTGTGGATCGGGTCGAGCCGGGATGAAGAAGATCGAGGCGATCATCAAGCCATTTAAGCTCGACGAGGTGAAGGAGGCCCTCCAGGAAGTTGGCCTCCAGGGTATCACCGTCATCGAAGCGAAGGGCTTCGGGCGGCAGAAGGGACATACCGAGCTCTATCGGGGCGCGGAATATGTCGTCGACTTCCTGCCGAAGGTGAAGCTGGAGATCGTTCTGTCCGATGCGATGGTCGAGGGCGCCGTCGAGGCGATCCGCAAATCGGCTCAGACCGGGCGTATCGGAGACGGCAAGATCTTCGTCTCGACGATCGAGGAAGCCATCCGCATCCGGACCGGCGAAACCGGCGCTGACGCGATCTAACAGGGCGGCCCTTTCGGCAGCTCTACGCTCCTTCCCCCACAACGAACGACTTTGGCGCGCTTCGTGAACGGGCGGCTGCGCGTCCGACGAGGCGCGGCGGCGACGCGAGCAAGTTTGTGCCCGATCTCGACCTCATCGTGAAAGAGATCGCCGACGAGATGCGGGCCCGGCCCGATCGCGGCGAAGTCGCCAGCTATATCCCCGAATTGGCAGGGGTCGATCCCCGGGCATTCGGCCTCGTCGTGATCGACGGAGCGGGGCGCGTCGCGGCGGGCGGCGACGCCGATACGCCCTTCTCGATCCAGAGCATTTCCAAAGTATTCACCTTGACCTTGGCGCTCGGCATGGTCGGCGACCGGCTTTGGCGCAAGGTTGGCCGCGAGCCCTCGGGCAGCCCCTTCAATTCCATCGTCCAGTTGGAGCGCGAGCAGGGCATCCCGCGCAATCCCTTCATCAACGCGGGCGCCATCGCGGTGACCGACGTGATCCTGTCTGGGCACCAGCCGCGGGAGGCGCTCGGCGAAATCCTGCGCTTCCTGCAGTTCCTGGCGCAGGATTCCGGCATCACCATCGACGAGACGGTGGCGGCTTCGGAGAAGCGCACCGGGTTCCGCAACGCGGCGCTCGCCAACTACATGCGCTCGTTCGGCGTGATCGAGAACCCGGTGGACTACACGCTGGGCGTCTATTTTCACCACTGTGCCATCGCCATGACGTGCCGTCAGCTCGCCACCGCCGGGCTGTTTCTGGCCTATTCCGGGCGCAATCCGCTTTCCGGTCATTCGGTGATCTCGGCAGAGCGGGCGCGTCGCATCAACGCGATCATGCTGACCTGCGGGCATTACGACGGCTCGGGCGATTTCGCTTATCGCGTCGGCCTTCCGGGCAAGAGCGGGGTCGGCGGCGGCATCCTGGCGGTGGCGCCGGGGAAAGCCTCAATCTGCGTGTGGTCGCCAGGGCTGGACGCTGCCGGCAACTCGCATCTCGGGCGCATCGCCCTGGAGATGCTGGTGAAACGGACCGGCTGGTCGATTTTCGGTACCTGAAGCCGAGGCGCCCTATACCTCAGTTCCTCATGGCCATGGCGCTGAGCGACCGTCTCAACGTGCGTTCGGTCGAAGTGCGCGGCTCTCCGGAAGCTCTCCTAGGTACCCCATTAGGCGCAGCTATCGACGGGTGAGGAAAGAGACCGACCCAAAAAAGAACCGCCCCCGTCTGGTGACGGGAGCGGCTGTTGCACACGGTCAATCGACCTCGGAGATCCTTAGGCGACGGCCTTCGCGGCGGCTTCGCCCGGGAGCGGAACCTCGGTGATCGTCTTCAGGACCTGGCTGGCGATCTGGTAGGGGTCGCCCATGGAGTTCGGGCGGCGATCCTCAAGGTAGCCCTTGTAGCCGTTGTTGACGAAGGAGTGGGGCACGCGCACCGAGGCGCCACGGTCGGCCACGCCGTAGGAGAACTTGTTCCACGGGGCGGTCTCGTGCTTGCCGGTCAGCCGCATATGGTTGTCCGGGCCGTAGACGGCGATGTGGTCGTCGAGATTCTTCTCGAACTGGGCCATCACGGCCTCGAAGTACTCCTTGCCGCCGGTCTCGCGCATGAACGTCGTCGAGAAATTGCAGTGCATGCCCGAGCCGTTCCAGTCGGTGTCGCCGAGCGGCTTGCAGTGGTACTCGATGTCGATCTCGTACGTCTCGCACAGGCGCTGCAGCAGGTAGCGGGCCATCCACATCTCGTCGGCGGCCTTCTTGGAGCCCTTGCCGAAAATCTGGAATTCCCACTGGCCCTTGGCCACTTCGGCGTTGATGCCCTCGTGGTTGATACCGGCGGCCAGGCACAGGTCGAGATGCTCTTCGACGATCTTGCGGGCAACCGGACCGACATTCGAGGAGCCGACGCCGCAGTAATACGGGCCCTGCGGGGCGGGGTAACCGGACTCAGGGAAGCCGAGCGGGCGGCCGTTCTTGTAGAGGAAGTACTCCTGCTCGAAGCCGAACCACGCACCGGCATCGTCCAGCACGGTGGCGCGCTTGTTCGACGGGTGCGGAGTCTTGCCGTCGGGCATCATCACTTCGCACAGCACGAGCACGCCGTTGGTGCGGGCCGGATCGACGAAGTGGCGGATCGGCTTGAGCACGCAATCCGACGACGAGCCCTCGGCCTGCAGGGTCGAGCTGCCGTCGAAGCCCCAGAGCGGGAGCTGCTCAAGGCTCGGGAAGCTGTCGAACTCCTTGATCTGCGTCTTGCCGCGCAGGTTCGGAACCGGGGTGTACCCGTCGAGCCAAATGTACTCGAGCTTATACTTTGTCATTTCGAGTCTCTCGTTCCTGATCGACGAATTCCGTCTGACGCAGCCCCTCAAGGTCCGGCGCCCTGTCCGCCTTCCCCTCCGGTCCGTATCGTCGCCTCCGGCGGATATCCCTGCCGTCAAGCGGGCGCCGATACGCCGGCGGGCACGGCTTTCGCCCAACCCTCGAAGCGTCGGGCCCATACCGATCGCTCCGGCCAGCCCTCTAGCATGCGGCGTGCCAAACTGCCCACAAACGCGCCATGTCTTCCCGCGAAAATCCGCCGCGGTCTTGAGGAGCCGCCCGGAGGCCGTTTGACCCGTCAGACACCCGCTTCGGTGGAGATTTTTGTCTCAGGATGGCTGGCAACCGTGGGGCACGGGCAGTATCGTCCGCGCCCGTCGGCCGGATCGACCCGGGGGCGCGAGGAGGATGTCCGCTTCAGGATCCGTGCCACGCCGAAGGCGCGCGGGCCTCTGAGGCGAACGCCCTCCCCCCTCCATCGATCCGACGGACCGGCCGGGATCAGCCCCGGCCCCGGACGGCATTCTGCGCCGCTCCGCTTTTGAGACGACCGAGGAGACGCTTACGATGAAAACGGCCGCTGATGTGCTGAAGGCCATCAAGGACAACGACGTGAAATACGTCGATTTCCGGTTCACCGACCCCCGTGGAAAGTGGCAGCACGTGACCTTCGACGTCTCCCTCGTCGATGAGGAGATCTTCACCGACGGCACGATGTTCGACGGCTCCTCGATCGCCGGCTGGAAGGCGATCAACGAGTCCGACATGTTGCTGATGCCCGATCCCGTGACGGCCTGCATGGATCCGTTCTTCTCGGCCTCGACCATGTCGATCGTCTGCGACGTGCTCGAGCCGTCCACCGGCGAGCCCTATTCCCGCGACCCGCGCAGCACCGCCAAGCTCGCCGAGGCCTATCTGCGCTCGACCGGGATCGGCGACGACATCTTCGTCGGCCCCGAGGCCGAATTCTTCGTGTTCGACGATGTGAAGTTCGGCGCCGATCCCTACCATACTGGCTTCCAGCTCGATTCCACCGAGCTGCCGACCAACGGCTTCACCGATTACGAGGGCGGCAACCTCGGCCACCGGGTCCAGACCAAAGGCGGCTACTTCCCCGTTCCACCGCAGGATTCGGCCCAGGACATGCGCGGCGAGATGCTGGCCGCCATGCAGTCGATGGGCGTGAAGGTCGAGAAGCACCACCATGAGGTGGCCTCGGCCCAGCACGAACTCGGTATGAAGTTCGACCGGCTGACGCTGCTCGCCGACCACATGCAGATCTATAAGTACTGCATCCACAACGTCGCCCAGAGCTACGGCAAGAGCGCGACGTTCATGCCCAAGCCCGTCTACGGCGATAACGGCTCCGGCATGCACGTGCACCAGTCGATCTGGAAGAACGGCAAGCCGCTCTTCGCCGGCGACAAGTATGCCGATCTGAGCCAGGAGTGCCTGTGGTACATCGGCGGCATCATCAAGCACGCCAAGGCGCTGAACGCCTTCACCAACCCGTCCACCAATTCCTACAAGCGCCTGGTCCCGGGCTACGAGGCGCCGGTTCTGCTCGCCTACTCGGCCCGCAACCGCTCGGCCTCGTGCCGTATCCCGTGGACGACGAACCCGAAGGCCAAGCGCGTCGAGGTCCGCTTCCCCGACCCGATGGCCAATCCCTACCTCGCCTTCTCCGCCCTGCTGATGGCCGGCATCGACGGCATCATCAACAAGATCGACCCGGGTCCGGCGATGGACAAGGACCTGTACGATCTGCCGCCGCGCGAGCTGAAGAAGATTCCGACTGTCTGCGGTTCGCTCCGCGAGGCGCTGCAGAATCTCGACCGGGACCGCGCCTTCCTCAAGGCCGGCGGGGTGTTCTCGGATGATCAGATCGATTCGTTCATCGAGCTGAAGATGACCGAAGTGCTGCGCTACGAGATGACCCCGCATCCGATCGAGTTCGTGCAGTACTACTCTCTCTGATTGAGAGCTGAGCGGGCCGACTTTCCGGCCCGTCTTGCCTCTCCGAAAACCCTGCTGCAGCGCCGGTGCCTTGTCCGAGGTGCCGGCGTTTCGGTTTCGGGGCCGACCTCGATGTCCGGCTGTGGTGATGCCGTAGTGGTGTGGCGGCACCTACATCCCGCCGATACGAGGGCCTGCTGTCCTACCGGAAGATCCCGTCGCCGGCCCGGATCGGTTCAGCGGCCGATGTCCGTTGACCGACTTATCCTGCCCTTCCCAAAAGCGATGTGATCATCCTCGGGATTCTGCGGGGGTCCAACTGATCGCGGGGGAACGAAGTCTCTATTTTTTAACAGATGATAGTTTTTATCGGGTCTCCGACGTGTTGAGGGCGAGGCGACCATGACGATCCCGGGGCTCCGGCACCTCCTGGGCCTCTACGACATCCGCGAGAACGACCCGGTTCTGGCGGAGGCACAATTCCGAGCCTTCGCCCGCCAGGTCCTGATTCTCTACGCGGTTCTCAGCTTCAATCTTGCCGGGCTTGCCTATGCCCATTACGGGCAGGCGCCCTTCTGGTCGATTGTCGGGCCGCCCGCGGTCCTCATCACGGTGATCGTGATCAGTGCGGCGGTCTGGTTGCACATGGCGCGACGGCCACCTCAGGGAGAGGACGCATTCGTCAGCTTACGAATCGTAAACTTTTTCGCCTTCCTGCTCGCATTATCTATTGCAATATGGGCGACGACCTTATTCGGCAGGGGCAATCCTGCGAACGACATCCATATCCTCTTCTTCCTGGGCATCACGGTGATGTTCTGCATGCAGTGCCTCTCGCAACTGCGTAGCGCTTCTTATATTTTGGCGACAGTCGCCCTTCCCTATTGTGTCTACTATGTCGCCATCGGCGAGCCGTTGGTCAAAATGACGGTCGTGAATTACGTTGTAGTGCTGTTAGGCTCTCTGGTCATGCATCAGTTCGCGTATCGCGATTTCTGTGATCTGGTGAGTCTAACGGAGGAAAACGGTCGCCTCGCCCATACCGACCCTTTGACCGGTCTCCCGAACCGCCGTTCCTTCGTGGCGCGACTGGAAGAGACCGTGGAGACCGCCCTTGCGAAGGGCGGGCGTTTCGGCGTCGGCGTTATCGATCTCGACGGGTTCAAACCGGTCAATGACAGCCTCGGCCACGGCGCAGGGGACGCGGTGCTTCGCGAAGTCGCCCGGCGGCTTGAATCGGTCGGCCTCGGCTGGCCGGCGCGTCTCGGCGGAGACGAGTTCGGGCTGATCGTCGAGGGCGGGATCGATCTGGATGAAATCGGACGTCGGATCTGCGCTGATCTCGGCAGACCCTATCATCTGCGGGAAGGACAGGCGCAGATCGGGGCCTCCATCGGGTTCGCGGTGTTCCCGGACGCGGCGACGCGTGTGGAGACGCTCGTGGATCGGGCGGATTTCGCCCTCTATCACGCAAAGGCCCGCCGCCGGGGCTCGTCCACCTGCTTCGCGCCCGAGCACGAGGCGGAGTTGCGCCGTCATGCCGATGTCGAGCAGGCGCTGCGACGGGCTGACTTGGCCGCCGAGTTTCACCTGCTCTATCAACCGATCATCGACGTCGCGGACGGACGCGTCGAGGCGTACGAGGCGCTGGCCCGCTGGAACAGTCCGACCCTCGGATCGGTCTCGCCCGCTGATTTCATCCCGGTGGCCGAGCGCAGCGGCCTGATCCGGGACTTGACCCGGATTCTACTCACCAAAGCCTTGGACACGATGCGGGGCTGGCCGGTCGAGCGTCGGTTGTCGTTCAATCTCTCGGCCCACGACATCGCCGGCCCCGAGGGTGTCGACGCACTGACCACCCTGGTCGTGGCGAGCGAGATCGATCCGAGCCGGATCGTCTTCGAGGTCACCGAAAGCGGCCTGATGCGCGATCTCGTCGATGCCCGGCGGGCATTGACCTCGCTCAAGGCACTCGGCGTTCGCATCGCCCTCGACGATTTCGGCACCGGATATTCGAGCTTGAGCTATCTCCAGCGTCTGCCGGTGGATCGGCTCAAGATCGATCGCAGCTTCATCTCCCGCTGCACCGAGGACGAGACGTCTCTCAACATCATCCGCTCAATCCTCGACCTTTGCCGCCACCTCGCCCTCGACTGCGTCGTGGAAGGAATTGAGACCGTCGAGCAGAAACGACTGCTGCGATCGGTCGGCTGTCGATCGATGCAGGGCTACTTGTTCCAACGACCCATGCCGGCGGAGGCGATCGCCGCTTTCGATGCCGCTTCCGGTCCGGGGATGATCAAGCATCAAGGGCGAGAGGGGCAGCCGGCGGCGGCCTGACGGCGACGGTCCGACTCGTATAGTCTCGGGCTCGTTCCGAAAGCCGAGGCCCGACCATGTCCCTGACGATCCCCGTGATTCTCGGCTCGGTGCGGGCGGACCGCAACGGTCTGCGCGCCGCCCGCTTCCTCGTCGCGCAGATCGAGACGCGCGGTCATGCGGCGCCGCTGGTCGACCCGGCCGAACTCGACCTTCCGCTCCTCGATCGCATGTACAAGGAATACCCGAAGGGCGAAGCGCCCGAGCCTCTGGAGCGGCTGGCTGCTCTCTATCGGAGCTGCGACGCCTTCATCGTCATCTCGGCCGAGTACAATCATTCGATCCCGCCAGCTCTCTCTAACACGCTCGATTATTTCTTGGAGGAGTATTACTGGCGCCCTTCCGCCATCTGCTGCTACTCCGCCGGTCAATATGGCGGCGTGCGTGCGGCGATGCAGTTGCGGGCGATGATGGCGGAACTCGGTGCCCCAAGCATCCCGTCGCTGTTGCCGATCCCGCGCGTGCACAAGGCACTGACAGAGACCGGGGAACCTACGGAGGAGTGGTTGCCCAAGGCCGCTCACAAGTTCCTCGACGAGCTCACGTGGTACGCCGAGGCGTTGCGGGCGAAGCGCGCGACCGGAACGCCTTACTGATCCCTTGGCATTGCCTTTGCCCCCTATAGGCGATGCTCGAACACGAGGGACGGATGAACGAGAGCGTGAATCGGGTCAGGGATGTCCTGGCCGCGTTGATCAAGGCGGCCCTGATCTCGGATGATCACCAAGGGCTTCCCTTCCGTAAGGCGGCGGGGACCGGTTTGGCGGAGTTGCGCGAGGATCCTCCGAATCCGGCCGAACTCCGCATGGACGGCGCCTGGACTCTCGCGATCCAAATGGCGGAGTCACCAGACCTTCAACCTTTGGAAGGGCGGGTCAATCTCACCCTGCCGCGTCAATCCCCCTTCACCCTCGACGAGCTGCTGTCGCCCGGTTTCGACCGGGACGCAGCGATCGAGCAGATCCGCAAATCGGCCTCCACGGGATGAACGCCGCAGGGGCACCGAGCGTCATGGGCTGAAACCGAAAGGCGCCCTCGGCGATTGTCGGCCGAGGCAGAAGTAAGGAGCCGCTCTTGTCCGCCAACGATTTCCCCCATCGCGTCGGTCATGACGTGAACAGTGTCGATCAAGTCAGCAGCGTGGTCCTGCTCGGAATCGCTGTCGCCGGCGGCATCGCCGCGGTCCTGCTCGATCTGCTCCTGATCGGCTGACCAAATCTCATCCTTCGTCGCGTTCGACGGAACGCGACGGGGATTCAATTAGTCGCTCCGGCGGTCAGATTTCTTGATCGGACCGGGAATGTTAAACTCTTGTTAACCATCTTGCGGCAGGTTTCATTCTCGGTTGCAGATCCGCATCCCTGCGGTGACGGAACATTCATCATCGCTTCGGTCCTCCATGGCACATCTTGCGACGGACTATGCCGCCGAGACCCTCACACAAGCGGCCATGCCGGGCTTGAGCGACGAGACGCGGGACCGTCTCGGTCACGCGCTCCGTGAGGCTTACGTCGATACCTGCGAGTCGCGGCCGATCACCGACGTGCAAGTCGAATTGCTGCTCCGGCTGCGCCAGAAGGAACGGGATCGCCGCCGCGGCGTGTGATCGCCGAATCGGGCGCTACTGCCAGCGTCGCGCCAGCGGCTGGCTGCGCCGGATCTCCGCGGCGCGGATCAGGGTCATCACCCGGTCGAGGTCCTTCAGCAGGGCCACCTCGTTGTGGCGGGCTGCCTCCACGTCGTCCGCCTCACCGAATCGCTGAGTCTGCTGGGCCAGGGTAAGGGCACGTTCGAGCGCATCACGCTCGCTATGCAGCGCGCGATAGACCGCCTCCTGCGGATCGAGCGCCTCGGTCGTATCCTCAGTCTGCGGGTCGCCTGGCGTCGGATCGCCCGGGCGATCGTTTCTGCGGGATGGCTCCGCCACGCTGTCGTCCTCCTGCGGTGTCGGACCCTACGCAGCCCACCCGACCGGAACCGGGCCGGAGCGCCCCGACTTCCCTCAACGCCCGAAAGCCGCCAAGCGGTCCCATCCGCAGCGAAATTCGGCGAAGGCATGGGAGTGGCCGGCGCTGTCATGTCCCCGTCATGTGGCCGTCATAGAGGCGGCGCGTCGGCTGGCTAAGGCTGTTCCGTCGTGGCGGGAGGCCGGTTCTTGACGGGTGGGGACGCCCGGGATCGCTCTCCGCCTCCGGCAGCGCCCGACCCGTTACGGAGATGCTTGTGAAACCCTTCGCTTACGCCCTGGCCGTCGGCCTCGCCGCCGCTCAGCTCGCGACCTCGGCGCTCGCCGCCGACATCACCGGCGCCGGTGCCACCTTCCCCTTCCCGGTCTATTCGAAATGGGCCGAGGCCTACCGCAAGGACAGCGGAACGGGCCTGAACTATCAGTCGATCGGCTCCGGCGGCGGCATCAAGCAAATTCAGGCCAAGACCGTCGATTTCGGCGCCACCGACGCTCCGCTCAAGCCCGCTCAGTTGGAGAAGGACGGTCTCGTCCAGTTCCCGACCGTCATGGGCGGTGTGGTCACCGTGGTGAACATCGCCGGCCTCGAGCCCGGCAAGCTGAAGCTGACCGGCGAGATCGTCGCCGACATCTACGCTGGCAAGATCCAGAAGTGGTCGGACCCGAAGATCGCCAAGCTGAATGAGGGCCTCAAGCTGCCCGAGGCCAACATCACCCCGATCTACCGCTCCGACGCCTCCGGCACGACCAACATCTTCACCACCTACCTTTCGGGTGTCTCGGAGAGCTGGAAGAAGGAATTCGGCGCCGCCACCACGATCAGCTGGCCGGTCGGCCAGGGCGGCAAGGGCAACGAGGGCGTGACCGCCACCGTCAAGCAGGTGCCGAACGCGATCGGTTACGTCGAGTCGGCCTATGCCAAGCAGAACAAGCTGGCCTACGCCCTGATCCAGAACAAGGCCGGCAAGTTCCCGCAGCCCGACGACAAGGCCTTCCAAGCCGCCGCGGCCAGCGCCGACTGGAAGTCGACCCCCGGCTTCGGCATCGCCCTGACCAACCAAGCCGGCGACGACGCGTGGCCGATCACGGCCGCGACCTTCATCCTGGTCTACCGTGAGCCCGCTGATCCGGCCAAGTCCGCCGACGTGCTCAAGTTCTTCGACTGGGCCTACAAGAACGGCGACAAGCTCGCGACCGAGCTCGACTACGTGCCGCTCCCCGACAACGTCGTCGGCCTGATCCACGAGGAGTGGAAGACCATCAAGGGCAAGGACGGCAAGCCAGTCTTCGGCAGCATGTGAGGCGTCACCGGGGCCCCTTTCCAAGGGGCCCTTTTCGCGCCGGCTCGCCTCGCGCCCACGAGCGCGCTACACGCCTCGCACTCGATGAGCATTCGCGGATGACCGCCTTGACCCAATCCGTCGCCCTGGCCCGCGAGAGCGGCGTGGCCCCCCGCACCGCCCCGAGCAAGACCGGAGACCGGCTCTTTCAGGGGCTGTCCTACGCCTCGGCGCTGCTGGTGTTGTTGGTGCTCGCGGGCATCCTCGGCTCCATCATCTACGGCGCGTGGCCGGCCTTCACGGAATTCGGCTTCGGCTTCCTCACCTCGTCGGCCTGGAACATCGGCACCGAGCAGTTCGGGGCGCTGCCCGCGATCATCGGCACCGTGGCCGCGGCCCTGCTCGCCCTCGTCATCGGCGTGCCGATCTCCCTCGGAATCGCGATCTACCTCACGCAGCTTTGCCCCGGCTGGGCGCGCAAGCCCGTCGCCATGACGATCGAGCTCCTCGCCTCGGTGCCGAGCATCATCTACGGCATGTGGGGCCTGTTCGTGTTCGCCCCGCTCTTCGCCCGCTTCGTGCAGGTTCCGGTGTCGAACCTCGTCGAGGGCATGCCGATCGTCGGCACCATCCTCTACGCCCGCATCCCCTCCGGCGTCGGCGTGCTGACCGCGGGCATTATCCTCGCCATCATGATCGTGCCCTTCGTGGCCTCGATCACCCGTGACATGCTCGATCAGATCCCGACCGTGCTGCGCGAGAGCGCCTACGGGATCGGTTGCACCACCTGGGAGGTCGTCCGCCACGTCCTCGTGCCGCAGGCCTCCGTGTCGATCATCGGCGCGATCATGCTCGGCCTCGGCCGTGCGCTCGGCGAGACCATGGCGGTCACCTTCGTGATCGGCAACGCCAACCGCCTCTCCGCCTCGATCTTCGATCCCGGCTCCACCATCGCCTCGCGCATCGCCAACGAGTTCAACGAGGCCGACGGCCTGCAGCTCTCCTCGCTGATGGCGCTCGGCTGCCTGCTCTTCATCATCACCTTCTTCGTGCTGATCATTGCGCGCCTGCTGGTGCGGCGCGCGAAGGTCGCCTGAACCGATATCGCCTGAGCCTCAAGCGGGACGAGCGCCGACCATGGACGCCACCAACCCCATCACCGCGACCGGCCGGACGCCCGCCGTCAGTCGTGTGCGCTCGAGCCGCCGGGTCGCCGACCGGATCCTGATCGTGGCCAGCACCCTCGCCACCCTGCTCGGCATCGTCGTGCTCGGCTCGATCCTGCTGATGCTGATCGTCGAGGGTGTGAAGGGTTTCACCCCGACCCTCCTCACCGCGCCGACCCCCGGCCCCGGCTCGGAAGGCGGCGGCATCGCCAACGCCATCCTCGGCAGCCTCGTGATGACCTTCATCGGCATCGTCATCGCCACGCCGATCGGATTGATGGCCGGGACGTTCCTGGCCGAGTACGGCAAGACCTCAAAGATCGCCGACGTCATCCGCTTCCTCAATGACGTGCTGCTCTCGGCACCGTCGATCCTGATCGGCCTGTTCGTCTACACCCTGATGGTGCGGCCGATGGGGACCTATTCCGGCTGGGCCGGCGCGGTGGCGCTCGCCATCATCGCCGTGCCGGTCATCGTCCGTACCACCGAGGATATGCTGCGCCTCGTGCCGGGTCCGATGCGGGAGGCCGGTGCGGCGCTCGGTGCCCCCCGCTCCCTGGTGATCCGGGCGATCACCTGGCGGGCGGCCTCCGCGGGCATCGTCACCGGCATCATCCTGGCGCTTGCCCGCATCGCCGGCGAGACCGCCCCGCTGCTCTTCACCGCGCTCAACAACAATTCGTGGTTCAACGCCAATCTGCTCGGCGGCGTGCCGAACCTGCCGGTCATGATCTATCAGTTCGCCCTCTCGCCCTACCCGAACTGGCAGAGTCTCGCCTGGGCCGGGGCGCTGCTCATCACCGTCACCATCCTGGCCCTCTCCGTGACGGCCCGCTTCGTGATCAAGGAACAGCGGCAGCGCTGACCGTCGCGCGGCCACAGTCCCGACCTCCTACCCCACGAGAGACCTCCGATGAGCGCCTCCCCCGCGATCCGCAGCCAGCTCGACGGCCGCAACCCGGCCGATCACGCCGCGGCGGTCCGCATCGCCGTCAAGGACCTGAACTTCTATTACGGCCAGTTCCACGGCCTGAAGAACATCAATCTCGACTTCCGCGACCGGCAGGTCACCGCGCTGATCGGCCCCTCGGGCTGCGGAAAGTCGACGCTGCTGCGCACCTTCAACCGGATCTACAGCCTCTATCCGGAGCAGCGGGCCGAGGGTCAGATCCTGCTTGACGGGCAGAACGTCCTCGACCCCAAGATCGATCTCAACGAGCTGCGCTCGCGGGTCGGAATGGTCTTCCAGAAGCCGACGCCCTTCCCCATGTCGATCTACGACAATGTCGCGTTCGGCCTTCGGCTCTACGAGAAGCTGCCGAAGGCGGAACTCGACCAGCGCGTCGAGCAGTCGCTCCGGAAGGCCGCGCTGTGGGACGAGGTGAAGGACAAGCTCAAGCAGTCCGGCATGGGCCTTTCGGGCGGTCAGCAGCAGCGCCTCTGCATCGCCCGCACCGTGGCCCAGCGTCCGGAGGTCATCCTGTTCGACGAGCCGACCTCGGCCCTCGATCCGATCTCGACGGGCCGCATCGAGGAGCTGATCGAGCAATTGCGGTCCGAGTTCACGATCGTCATCGTGACGCACAACATGCAGCAGGCCGCGCGCATCTCACAGTTCACCGCCTTCATGTATCTCGGCGAGCTGATCGAGTTCGACGCGACCTCGAAGATCTTCATGAACCCGGCCAAGCGCCAGACGCAGGACTACATCACCGGCCGCTTCGGCTGACCGGCCCGCCCGCGCAACCCATCGACCAGGCGACGGGCGGCAACGCCCGACCGGAGAGTCCGAAGATGTCCGAACATATCGTCTCGTCCTACGACAACGACCTCGAGAACCTGCGCCGCTCCATCGCCGAGATGGGGGGCGTGGCCGAGAAGATGCTCTCGGAGGCCACGGAGGCGCTGGTGCGCCGGGATACCGCCCTCGCCCAGGCGGTGATCGCCGCCGACAAGCGCCTCGACGTGTTGCAGCGCGAGATCGAGGAGCGTTCGGTGCTGCTGATCGCCCGGCGTCAGCCCATGGCCATCGACCTGCGCGAGACCATCTCCGGCATCCGCGTCGCCGCCGACTTGGAGCGGATCGGCGATCTCGCCAAGAACATCGCCAAGCGCGTCGTCGCGATCAGCGATCAGGCCCAGCCGCAGAAGATCGTGCTCGGCGTCCAGCACATGAGCGACCTCGTGCAGGAACAGCTCAAGGACGTCCTCGATGCCTATTCGAGCCGAGACACGACCGCCGCGCACGACGTGTGGGAGCGCGACGGTGCCATCGACGCGCTCTACAACTCGCTGTTCCGCGAACTCCTGACCTACATGATGGAGGATCCGCGCAACATCTCGTTCTGCACGCATCTGCTGTTCTGCGCCAAGAACGTCGAGCGCATCGGCGACCACACCACCAACGTCGCCGAGACCATCCATTATCTCGCCACCGGCGAGGCCCCCGCCGGTGAGCGACCCAAGAATGACGCGTCGAACTACGCGACGGTCGTGCCGGGCGCCTGAACCCGCGACCGGTTGGAATGTAGAATGAGGCAAGAATCGTCTTCGCAGGGCATGACCCTGCGGCGGGACTGGATTCCCGCGCGCCGCTCCGGCACCGTCACGGTGACGGACAAGGCCCGAGGCGATGCATGCGAATGGGTAGACGGGCGATGACGAGCGCGCGCATCCTGATCGTCGAGGACGAGGAATCGCTGACCACGCTTCTGCGCTACAACCTCGAAGCCGAAGGTTTCGTGGTGGATGTCGCGAGCCGCGGCGAGGAGGCCGATCTTCGCTTGCACGAGACCACCCCCGATCTCGTGCTGCTCGATTGGATGGTGCCCGGCCTGTCGGGGATCGAGCTGTGCCGGCGCATCCGTGCCCGCCGCGAGACCGAACGGCTCCCGGTCATCATGCTCACCGCCCGCGGCGAGGAGGCCGACCGGGTGCGCGGCCTGTCGACTGGAGCCGACGATTACGTGGTCAAGCCGTTCTCGGTGCCGGAACTGCTCGCCCGGGTGCGCGCGCTCCTGCGCCGTTCCAAGCCCACCCACGTCGCCGACATGCTGACCGCCGGTGATATCGAGCTCGACCGGGTGAGCCATCGCATCCGCCGCCAGGGGCGCGAGATCCATCTCGGGCCGACCGAGTTCAAGCTGCTCGAATATCTCATGCAGAGCCCCGGCCGGGTCTTCTCGCGGGAGCAATTGCTCGACGGCGTTTGGGGCCACGACGTCTATATCGACGAGCGCACCGTCGACGTGCATGTCGGCCGCCTGCGCAAGGCGATCAACCGTCCCCGCCAGAGCGATCCGATTCGGACCGTGCGCGGGTCCGGCTACTCGTTTGACGAGATGTTCGCTGGCGCCGAGTAGGGCGGGCCGTCAGCCGTCTCTCTGAACCCGCGGTCTAACGATGATCTCATTGCCACGTGCAACTCGACGACCCCGGTCAAGCCACTAGAGCCGTGCCCGCTCACGTAGCAAAGGCCAAGTCGGTATCGTAACCGGCGGCAGCGATGCAGTTGCGGCATTCGGCAGCTGTGAAGTGAGTGAAGGCCTGCTGGATGGTGTACCACAGATCTGGGCCAGGGCGGGCCGCAGCGGTTCGGAGCAGGCCCTTCAACTTGGCGAAGATTTGCTCGATGGGATTGAAGTATGCGTCATACCCCGAGCCGCCCCAACACGCTCGGGTGCAGCTCTAGCGCCAACCAAGGAAGGAAGTTGGCGAGGCGCTGTGCCCGGTTTCGGAGCTCCCGCAGGTTCAGCATACTCCGCTCCCCACGTGGGACGGGGAGTGGTCGTGAACGATAAGGGATGGGCGCCTTTGGTGCCTGAGTTCATATGCGAGAACCTCGCGCGAAGTCAGCATTTCTACTGCGACCTGATCGGGTTCTCGGTTCGCTTCGCCAGACCGGAGGATGGTTTCGTCTATCTTGATCTCGACGGCGCGCAACTCATGCTTGAAGAGCGGCATGCGGAGTGCTGGATCACGGGACCCCTTCATGCCCCATTCGGTAGGGGCTTGAACCTCCAGATCGAGGTAGCGGACATCGCTGCGATTCTCGGTCGTCTGGAAGCTGCCGGTATCCGCCCTTTCCGCGAAGCCAGTGAAGCCTGGTATCGCGATGGCGACATCGAGCACGGTCAGATCGAAGTGCTCGTGCAGGACCCCGATGGCTACCTCTTGCGGTTCGTAGAGGTTACCGGAACGCGACCGGCAAGCGTGATCGAAGACAAGCATGGTTAGCCCCCGAGATAGCCGGGGATGTGGAGATGCCGCCGCACCACATCGACGAACAACGGGTCGCGCTTTCCCGCCCACACCGCCGCGACATGGCCGACCCCGCCCAGACGGCAAGGCCGACCAGCCAGCGGCGCAGGCCGAGCGCCGCCCCCGGTGTTCCGTTGAGGATGGCGAGTCCGCGGAGAAGCCGCCGAGCAGGATATGCTCGGTCAGCGCGCGGTGGACGGGGACGGCGAAACCCGGCACCGCGCCGGCCATCAGATCAGTGCCCCATCGCCGAACAAGAAGAACGACAGGAAGAAGGAGCTGGCCGCGAACGCGATCGACAGGCCGAAGACGATCTGGATGAGCCAGCGGAAGCCGCTCGACGGCGGCCTGGTTCGGTGTCAGCGTCTCCAGTGCCCGTCGCTGATCGGAACAGTTCCGCCAGGATGGGCAACTCACGCCTAAGCTGTCGGGTGGCGATCATACCTCGCACCGGATTGGGGCGAAGGCCGATCTGATCCTGACTACCGACGAGGCGCCGCCGGCGATCTTGCCTAGACGCGTTGCGTGACGCCTTGGCCGAGCGAGGCGCGCGGACCAGGCGGCAGCACGAAAGCCGCGGTCATTCTCAGCCCAGCATGGCAGGGGCGAGACCGAGAGAGCCTCAGGCGGTCCGCAGCAACAGCAGAATCGAAGCGACCGTCATGACCGCGAGCGTTGCAAGGATGCCGACGCCGCGGCAGGCGAACTGGCGCGGCGTGTTCGCGGCGGCGAACATGCCGATCGGGTGCAGGATTCGGGCGATCACCAGCACGATCAGGAGGCCGCGTACCCAACCTTGCGCGCCCCCGCCCGCCTCGTAGAGGGCGATCAGCAGAAGGGTAATCGGCACGTATTCCATGAAATTGGCGTGGGAGCGGATGCGCCGCTGCAGGCTGTCCTGTCCACCATCGCCGAACAACACATTGCCGGTCAGCCGTCCACCGATCACCCAGCCGGACATCCCGGCATAGATCAGGCCGAGCAGGCCGGCATAGAAGGCGGTGGTGGCCGGAAAGATCACAGGCGTCGGTCTCCGTCGCGATTCGGCCAAGATGCCGATCACGGCACCAATCGGCCCCGGTCTCAGTAGTTCCCCCCCGCCTGCGCACGTCAACGTGTTGATCTGCGCCGGTCGCGGGGGGATGCCGCTGTGGATTGATCGAGATCGGTCGGGCTCTGCATCGCTGCGTGAAGACGAAGGCTGACATATGTCTGTCTTGCCTTGCGCCGATGTCGGCACCGAGAAACGTGGGAGGGCGCGTTCGTGAGCGGCAAGCTGATCGCGGTCGCCAACATGAAGGGCGGCGTCGGCAAGACGACGACGGTCGTGATGCTGGCCGAGGCGCTTGCCGCCGACGGGGCCCGGGTTCTCGTGGTCGATCTCGATCCGCAGGCCTCCGTCTCGGTCTGTCTCGCGGGCGACGACCTGCTGGCGCAGATGATCGGCCGCGGGCGGACGCTCGAGGCTTATCTCGCCCTCAAGCTCATCACCCGGCACAAGCCCGATCTGCGCGCCCGCATTCAGCCCGGCGTCAGCCTGACCATGCACAAGAACCGGCCGCTGGAACTCGCGCTGCTACCCTCCGGTCCGCATCTGCGACTGGTCGAGCGGGAGATCCTGTACGAGCTGACCGAGCGGAAGTTCTCGATGCACGACATCGAGGCTCGGCTTTGGACGCTGTTCCAGGACGAGTTCGCGCCGCTGGTTCAGGATTACGATTACGTTTTCTTCGATTGTGCGCCCGGCATCTCGCCGATGACCGAGGTCGCGGTGCGCGCCGCCGACCTCGTCCTCGTCACATCGATCCCCGATTTCCTCTCGACTTACGGCCTGAACGCCTTCGTAGAGACGATCTGGCGGCGGAGCGGACGCCAGGGCAGCCATATCCGCCCCAAGAGCGAGCCATATGTGCTCGTCACCCGCTATCAGGCGCAGGTGCGCCAGCATCAGCAGACGCTCGCCCGGCTCGTCGCCGAGGCGGCGGCGGCGGATGCAGGCTTTCGCCTGCTGGATACCCGCATACCCCAGGCTGCGGCACTCGCCGATGCCCTTGTCCCGGTCGGCGGGACGCCGCCGACCTTCTCGGCCAAGTACGGCGCGCATGTGCCGAACGTGTTGATCCCCCTCGTCGCGGAAGTGAAGGACATCCTCCATGGCGCTTGATGTCGACGGATACGCGGTGTTGCAGGCCATGGCCTCGGCACCGGAAGCCTTCCCCGATATCCGCGCCGAGGTGCCGAAGGCCGCCCGTTCCCTCGTGATGCGTCAGCTCAAGGCCCGAACCCTGAAGGTCCCGGCACTTCGCCTCATCCGGGACGTGATCGGTACGGAAGCCTTCGCCCTGATCGCCGACGGCCTGACCGATGCGGAGGTGAAGGCGGTGGTCACCCGCCTCGATCCCCATCATCCGACTTTGAAAGAGGCAACGCCCGGCTGGCACCGTCGTCGCCTCGCCGCGCTTGCGGCCGGGGAAGCACCGCTGCGCCGCGGCGAGACCGCTCCAACCGAGCCCACCTCACCTCCGGCCCCGCCACCCAGGGCCCTCGTGAGCCGCCCCTTCGCCGCGACGTGGGACGGGGTGGATCACGATGCGCCGGTCGAGACGAAGATTGCCGCCGCGGACACGAAGGCTGAGGGCAAGAAGGAACGGAAGGACGGCGCCAAGAAGAAGAACAAGAAGAAGAAGCCATGAGGGATGGCGGCGCCGAAGCCCCAGGCACGCTGTTCGGGATAGCTTCAGCGGACAAACGGCGCTGACCTTGCCATCGACGGGCGCGCGAATTCACCCTGTCCGTTCGATCCAGGCGAGTCCCCTTGAAACGCGAACGGGCGCCCCGAGGGGCGCCCGTTCGTTCTCGCTGAATAAGCGGAAGCCGATCAGTAGGCGCTGAACTTGTAGTTGAAGCCGGCGCGGATCAGGCTGCCTTCGGTCTTGAAGGTCGAGGTGTAGCTGGTGGCGGCGTTGCCGGGCAGGACGCCCTGCACGACGATGCTGCGGCCGCCGAGATCGTAGCGGATGTATTCCGCCTTGATCGTCACGTCGGACTTGATGCCGAGGAAGCGACCGAATGCGAAGTAGTTGAGGAACGATTCGGCCGGAATGGCGTATTCGATGCCGCCACCGTAGTTGTAGCCGGTCTCGAACTGCTTGTCGTAGCCGCCGACGAACTGCAGAGGCTGGCCCTGCGCGGCGGTGCCGAAGAAGGAGGCGCCGTAGGCAACCTGACCGAAGGCCAGACCACCGGTCCCGTAAACGAGGAACCGATCGAAGGCGTAGCCGATCTTGCCGTTCACGGTGCCGAGATAGTCGAGGTTCTGCGTGTAGACGCTGGCGTTCGGCGTGGCCGGGAACAGGCCGCCGACGGTGTTCGGCGAGCCGAGGAAGCCGCGGTTCTTCTCCAGATCCGTCCACGTGATGTCGAACGCCGCGCCGACGACGAAGCCGGAGCCGGGCGTGAACTGCAGGTTATAGCCGAAGCCGCCGCCGATTTTCGAGAAGCCGTCGACTTCGCTCTTGAGCGAGGCGGGGCGGAAGTTGTTGGCAACGTTCAGAGCCGTGCCGGCCTGATTGCCGACCGTGCGGATGTTCGGGTTGTCGGTGAAGGCGTAGCCGGTATGCAGGCCGGCGTAGAAGCCGGTCCAGGTGAAGACCGGAACCGGCGAGAAGACCGGCGGCGGCTCGGCCCGGCGCGGCAGGTCGGCAGCCAGGGCCGCGGAGGTCGCGAGCGCCGCTGCGCCGCCGAGGAGGAAAGCTTTGATCACGAGGTGCCGCCTTGCAGAGCTGATATCGTAGCGTAACCGTAGCAGCCTTACGGCCACGCTGCCTATGGCAACGAAGCAACACGCAGCGACCGCCTGCCTCTTGTTGCGGTGCACGCCGGTCCCACCGGCCAGGACGCTGAACATTCGAATGTTTCGACTGCCGATTGTCGGCGGCCGATGACTGGCAAAATGGGCGGCCGTTGCGCTTGGCAGGACGACCTTGACCTGTAGGGCTCAGGGATGCTTCTGGCGCCGGAAGCCCCCGTCCGGCCGCCAGCGCCCCATCTCGCCGCGCGGCAGCCGGGCCGTTCCCGCCCTCGCGCTCCCGCGACCGGCGGGTCCAGCGGGTCATGGAGGCTGGATTGAAGCGCTCGCGCCGTACCAAGATCGTCGCAACCCTGGGGCCGGCCTCCGACACGCCGGAGATGATCACCAAGCTGTTCCAGGCCGGCGCGGACGTATTCCGCATCAACATGAGCCACTTGGACCGCGCCAAGCTGCCGGAGCGGATCGAGGTGATCCGCACGATCGAGCGTGAAGCGAAGCGGCCGATCGGCATCCTGGTCGATCTCCAGGGCCCGAAGCTGCGGCTCGGCACCTTCGTCGATACCGCGGCCGAGCTGGAGAACGGGCAGAGCTTCGTGCTCGATTCCGATCCGACCCCAGGCGATGTGCACCGCGTCTTCCTGCCCCATCCGGAGATACTCTCGGCGCTCGAGCCCGAGCACACCATCCTGATCGACGACGGCAAGCTGCGCCTGATCGTGACGGAGGTCAGCGAGGGCCGTGCGGTCACGCGCGTCGAGGTCGGTGGCCGCATCTCGAACCGCAAGGGCGTGT
Organism: Methylorubrum suomiense; assembly: GCF_022179765.1. Taxonomy (GTDB): domain Bacteria; phylum Pseudomonadota; class Alphaproteobacteria; order Rhizobiales; family Beijerinckiaceae; genus Methylobacterium; species Methylobacterium suomiense. Next base: position 158,801 of record NZ_BPRE01000007.1, read on the forward strand.
CGCTGCCCCAGACGGTCATTCCGGTGCCGGCGATGACGGACAAGGACCGGGCGGACCTCGAAGCCGGCCTCGCCGCGGGTGCCGACTGGATCGCCGTATCCTTCGTTCAGCGTCCCGAGGATGTCGCCGAGGTCAAGAAGGTCGCTGCTGGCCGCGCCCTGGTCATGGCCAAGATCGAGAAGCCGCAGGCGCTCACACGCCTCGACGAGATCATCGAGATTTCCGATGGCATCATGGTCGCCCGCGGCGATCTCGGCGTGGAGATGCCGCTGGAGCAGGTGCCGGGCGTGCAGAAGCGCATCACCCGCGGCGCCCGTCGTCTCGGCAAGCCGGTCGTCGTCGCGACGCAGATGCTCGAATCGATGATCACCGCGCCCGTGCCGACCCGCGCCGAGGTGTCGGACGTCGCCACCGCCGTCTACGAGGGCGCGGATGCCGTGATGCTCTCGGCCGAGAGCGCAGCCGGCGCCTTCCCGGTCGAGGCGATCACCACCATGAGCCGCATCGCCGAGCAGGTGGAGCGGGACGCGCTCTACTGGTCGATCCTGACGGCGCAGCGCACCGCCCCCGAGCCGACCGCCTCGGACGCCATCGCGGCGGCCGCCCACCAGATCGTCGAAGCATTGGGCCTGCGCGCCATCATGGCCTGGACCCATTCGGGCTCGACGGTCCAGCGCCTCGCCCGCTCGCGGCCGAATGCCAGTGTGATTGCGCTGACGCCGAAGCGCGAGACGGCCCGCCGGCTCACCATGGTCTGGGGCACGCACCCGATCGTCACCAAGGATGCGAGCGACATCGACGACATGGCGTTCCGGGCGGCGAAATTCGCCGTGCGCGAACGTTTTGCCGAACTCGGCGACCGGGTCATCGTCGTCGCGGGCGTGCCCTTCGGCATTCCCGGCGCGACCAACATGGTGCGCATCGCCTTTGTGACCCGGGAGCACGCCGAACAGGCGTAAACCTCACTGCCGCTCGAGCAGCGCCTCCGTCTCCCGTACCAGGGCGTCGGGGGCGGTGTAGGTGATCATGTGCCCTGCGCCCGGCAGCACCACGAGGCGCGCGCCGGGCACGGCACGGCTCAACGGCTCCGCCTGCTTCGCCGTGACGACGACCGGATCGCCCTCCCCGGTCACGATCACGGTCGGTACTCGGAGCGAGGCATAAAGCGGCGCCTGCTGCGCCAGAGCCGCCGGCAGGCCGGCCAGATCCTGGATGTTGGCGAGCGCTGATCCCGGTCTGAGGATCAGCGCGGCGCGGCTCTTCTCGACATAATCCTCCACCGGCGGCTCGGGCCGGAACACCCCACGGGCAACGCCGGGCAGGTAATACAGGCCGAGGGGTACCGCGATTGTGTGGGTCAGCAGCCATGTCACCGGCGGTTTCAGCGCGAGGTCGGCCCACCACGGGAGGGGCATCGGCGGGAACGGCATGGCGACCGGTGCGACGAGAACCAAACCGGCGATGCCCTTCGGCCGATCGAGGGCCATCCGCAGAGCCAGTGCCCCGGACCATGAATGGCCCATGAGAATCACCGGTCCGAGGCCGAGCCGGTCGATGGCGTCGGCCAGCATTCTGGCCTGGAAGGCCGGCGTCGCGGCCTCGGCCCCGGCAAGCCGATCGCTGCCGCCATAGCCGGGACGATCGAAGGAGACGACGCGGAATCCGGCAGCGGCAAGGTGCCGGCCGACGCCTTCCATCGGGTCGTGGGCATTGGCCGATGCGCCGTGCAGCAGCACGATCGTTGCCCGTGGGCCGTCTCGCGGGCCATCCTCGAGATAAGCGACCGACCCGCCTGGAACGGGAATCCGATGCACGGCCGGCGGATGGCGCGCTTCGACCCTGGCGGCGATCAGCAGCGTTGCGGCAGCGGCAAGACCGAGCACGAGGATGATTAGGCCGGCGGCCAAGGCCAGGAAGCCGGCGGCGAAGCGCAGGATGACGAAGGGGTCAGACACGGATCACGGCGACCGGATCAGAGGTCGCGACCATCCACCTCGGGCCGCAAGCGGTCGATCGCCTTCTTGAGGACGTCCCAGCGGGGATAGAGCGATTCCGCGCGACGGAAGGCGTCCATGGCCCGGCCTTTGTCGTCCGCCGCGAGGTAGAGCTTGCCGAGGGCCGCCCAGGCCTCGAAATGGCGCGGCTCCAGCACGAGGGCGCGCTGAAGATCGGCGATGGCACTCGCCGAATCGGATAGCCGCCAGAACAACGTGGCCCGACGGCTCCAGCCCTCGGCCCAGTCGGGCTCCAGAGCGACGGCCCGGTCCATCAATTCGACGGCGAGGGGCAATTCGTTGCCGGCCATGGCTTGGCGGGCGCGGTCGGAGAGGAGGTCGGCCGTCGCGCTTCCGGAGCGGCCGAGGCGGCGCTCGATCAATGTGGCGATGGCTTTGGACTCGGCCTCGTCGTCCGATTCCTTCAAGCGCTTGTACAGATCGTCGAGGCTGACGGGAGGTGGCGCCTTGCGCTCCTTCTCCGCTTGCTCTCGCCTGCCCTGTTCGGGATTGGCCGGCGCGGCCGACGCGCTTGTCCCCGCCAGGATCAGGGCGAGGAGGAGGGTCAGGCTCGGGAGCGGGTGGGCAGGCATGTCGCCAGCATCCACCCGGTCGCCGGGGGCGTCAACGCGCCCGGGCGCCGCGCCCGCAGCGGGCGGCGGCGCGGCCGATCAGCCCTGGCGGGCCTTGAAGCGCTTCTGGGTCTTGTTGATCACGTAGACCCGGCCCTTGCGGCGCACGAGTTGGTTGTCGCGGTGACGGCCGCGCAGCGACTTGAGCGAGTTGCGAATCTTCATCGGTCTCACGTCGGCACGGATCGAGACCGGCCGCCTGTTGTCAGAAAGTGTTTCTCGGAACGGAGCGCCGCGGACGGCACTCCGGCGATGGCGGTTCATGACATCGCGGGAAGGCCGCCGCCATATCAGACAAAAGCCTTCGCAGGCAAGGTGTCGCCTCAGCGCTCGCGCCACGCTTTCGCCAGCTGGTCGGTCAGCGGCTTCACCAGATAGGACAATACCGAGCGCTCGCCGACCTGCGTGTAGGATTCCACCGGCATGCCGGGCACGAGCCGGAGACCGTTGAGAGCGTTCTTCTCGCCGTCGTCGATGCGAATTCGGGCGGTGTAATAGCTCATCCCGGTCTTGGGATCCGTGGTCACATCGGCCGAGACGCGCATGACCTGTCCGTCGACCTCCGGTGTCGTGCGCATGTTGAACGCGGAGAAGCGCAAGGTCGCCTTCTGTCCGACACGGACATTGTCGATATCCTGGGGCTGCACCCTGACCTCGACGAGGAGCTGATCGGCGGTGGGGACGATCAGCATGGCCGGCTCGCTCGGCGTCACGAGGCCGCCGATCGTGTGCACGGTCAGCTGGTGGACGTAACCGTCCTGGGGTGCGCGCAGGTCGATGCGCTTGAGCTGGTCCTCCGCAGCGACACGCTTCTCGCGCAGTTCCGACCACTTGCCGCGGATATCGGCCAGATCCTTGCCGACCTCGGTGCGCATCTCCTGGTCGATCTGGTAGATCTGCAACTCGGTCTCGGCGATCTTGCCGCGGGCCGAGGCCGTCGAAGCGATGAGCTGGCCGCGCTCGCCCTCGATCCGCGCGCCGTCGCGCTCCAGCGCCGTGACGCGCGACAGCGGCACGAGATTCTTGGAATAGAGCTCGCGCACGCCCTTCAGTTCCTGGCCGATCAGGACGATCTCACGGTCCTTGGCCGCCGCCTGATCGGTGAGGCCGAGAATTTCCTGGCGAAGCTGCTGAACGCGCTCGCGCAGCTGCGCCTTCTGGCCCTCGCGACCGGCGACACGGGAGACGAACAGCCGCGTTTCGCCGTCGATGAGGCGGGCGACTGTCGGGTCGGTGTTGAGCCGCGAGAGAAGTTCATCGGGGAAAGCGATGGTCTTGTGGCCGTCACGCTCGGCCTCGTCCCGGGCTTGGCGGGCGGCGAGTTCGTCCATGGCCTTCAGGACGATGTCGAGATTGGCTCGGGTCTGCGTCTCGTCGAGGCGGATCAGGACATCGCCCGCCGACACCTTCTGGCCCTCGCGCACGAGGAGCTGACCGACGACGCCCCCCGTCGGATGCTGGACCTTCTTCACATCCGTCTCGACGACGAGCTGACCCGGTGCGATCACCGCGGCCGAGACATGGGTGAAGGTCGCCCAGCCGCCGATGCCGAAGACGAGGGCGACGCCGAGGCCGAGGGCGACCGCGAGATGGCGGCGGATCGAACCCAGAGCGGTCGGTCGCGGCAGAGCCGGATTGAGGCCGACCATCGGAGCGAGGCTCGAGGACATCAGGCGCTCTCCTGCATGCCGGGAATGTTGCCTTTGGCGACCTGCTGCGCGGCGACCGGTGCCGCCACCGGCGCGGGCGCCGGACGCAACACGCGCTTCAGCACCTCGTCCTTCGGCCCGAAGGCCTGGGCGCGCCCATCGGCCAGCATCAGGATCAGATCGACGGCCGCCAAGGCGCTGGGACGGTGGGCGACGACGATGCAGATGCCGCCGCGCTGACGGACGCTGAGAATCGCCTGGGTCAGTGCGTTCTCGCCCTCGCTGTCGAGGTTGGCGTTGGGCTCGTCGAGCACCACGAGGAACGGGTCGCGGTAGAGGGCGCGCGCCAGTCCGATGCGTTGGCGCTGGCCGGCAGAGAGGCCGGCTCCGCCCTCGCCGATGCGGCTGTCGTAGCCCTCGGGCAGGCGCAGGATCAGGTCATGGACGCCGGAGGCGCGGGCCGCGGCGATGACGAGTTCGGACGGCGCGTTCGGCTCGAACCGCGCGATATTCTCGGCAACGGTTCCGGCAAACAGCTCCACCTCCTGCGGGAGGAAGCCGACATGGACGCCGAGGTCGGTGCTCGACCACTGATCGAGCGCCGCGCCGTCGAGGCGCACCTTGCCGCGGATCGGCGGCCACACGCCGACGATCGCCCGCACCAGGGAGGACTTGCCGGAGGCCGACGGGCCGATCACGCCAACGCCCTGGCCGGCTTCCAGCGTGAAGCTGACATCCTGAACGACGACGCGCGGAGTGCCGGGCGGAGCGACGCTGACACCCTCCACCGCCATGGTCTGGGTCGGAGCCGGCAGAGTATGCGGCTGCTCGGTCGCGGGCAGCTTGGCGAAGAGATCGGTGAGACGGCGCCAGCTCTGACGGGCGGCAACGAACCCCTTCCAATTGCCGATGGCGAGTTCCGCCGGCGCAAGGGAGCGGGAGACGAGGATCGAGCCGGCGATGATGATGCCGGCGGTGGCCTCGGCATGAATGACGAGCCAAGCGCCGAGCGCCAGCACGCCCGATTGCAGGGCCATGCGGAACACCTTGGAGCCGGCACCGTATCCGCCGCCGACATCCGCCACGGTCTGGTTGGCGGAAAGGTATTCGCGGTTGGCGAGGGCCCAGCGGGCAGCCAGGCGCTGCTGCATGCCCATCGCGGCCAAGACCTCGGCGTTGCGACGGCTCGAATCGGCGAGCCCGTTGCGGCGGAGGCCGTGTCCCGTAGCGGCCTGGGTCGGGGCCTTGGTTGCCCGGTCGGTCAGGAACGTGAGGCCCGCCAGGATCAGCGAGCCGGCAATCGCCGCGATGCCGATATAGGGATGGAACAGAAAGCAGATGCCGATATAGATCGGCATCCACGGCAGGTCGAAGAACGCCGACGGGCCGGTTCCCGATAGAAAACTCCGTATCTGATCGAGATCGCGCAGGGGAAGCAGACCGTCGCCGGGTATCGCACCCTTCAGCGGTGCGCGGACGATGATGTCGAAGACCCTCGCGCTCAGCGATTCATCGAGCGCAGCGCCGATCCGCGCGAGGATGCGCGAGCGGATCGCCTCAAGCACGCCCTGAAAGCCGTACAGTACGAGGGCGAGTACGCTGAGGCCGATCAGCGTCGGCACGCTGCGGCTCGGGATCACGCGGTCATAGACCTCCAGCATGTAGAACGAGCCGGTGAGGTACAGGATATTGACGAGGCCGCTCATCACGGCGACGCCGATGAACGCCGCCTTGCACTGCCTCAATGCGGCAGCGATCTCGTTGTGGTCGCGCCCTCGATTCACCGCTCTGGCCCCCCGTCCTCCGGCGTACGCCCCACCACCGTCGTGGCATGCGCCGCCCAAATGCTTCGGACGTCCAGCCTTCATATTCGTAAATGCGTCCAAATTTAAGCGATGGCTCTGCGTATCGCGCCGATGAGCAATGTTGCCGCGATCAAGGCTTGCGCACACCGGCACAATTCTTATTGTATATAGAAATATCCAGCTGATTTGGCGGAGTTCTATAATTTCATATAGTGTAAGGGTCTTAGTTTATCTCATATGTCAATGAACGTCCACGACTATGCAATAATCTGGTGATAACATCTATTGGAAAAAATATACTTATTTGTAACAAAAACAAAGATCTATGTATTCGGATAGTGCGATCCAGCTGTCCACCGATTTTATGCTCTATAGGAAGCCATTGAACAGATCCGGGTGATGTGACACGTGGCCACTTAACACGGAAAGTTGTCTGCCTTCGCGGCTTGGGTGTGATGAAAAATGCCGCCGGCCCGAGGAGACGGGCCGGCGGCGCAATGAACGAGTGCCTGGTTCAATTCGCCGAATTGCCTATTGCGGCGGATTCGGAGACGGCTCCTTTGTCGGCTCCTGGGCGGGAGCCTTGCCGGGTTCCTGGGTCGCCGCCGCATCGGCCGTCACCTGCGTGAGCTCCGGGTAGGTCTCGACCACGTGGGCACCCGCAAGGGGCTTGCTCTGGCCGTTATGACAGGTGGCACAGTTGAGCTTCGGCGCGTCGCCGGTGGGTCCGAGGCGGTTGGCCGGGAAGGTGGAGGTCAGCGGCTCGATGTAGTTGCCGTTGAGGTCTCGCACCATCCGGATCGCGTGCCAGGCCAGAGTGCGCTGCGGCGTGCTCTGCGACCAGTTCGAGATCGCCCGGGTGTTGTGGCAATAGGTGCAATTCACCCCGAGCGCCGACGACATGTGGATCATCAGGCCGTAGGTCTTCTCCGCGGCCTGGATCGGCTTGCCCTTGCTTTCGGGCAAAGCGGTCGTGGCGTTCACGCGGATCAGGTTCTCGTCGACGTCCTTCTTGCCGAAGAACTCGCTCAGGGTGTCGTAGGGGAGCGAGGCGAGGCCGACCGAAGGTGACGCCATGTTCTGGCCGTTGTTGCGCGGCGTGAACGCGGTCTTGTAGTTCGGACCCGGGTTCTCGAACCAGATGTTCTTCGGCACCGGCTGTCCGCGGTGGCAGGTGTAGCAGTTCACGCCCGCCTCGCCGACATGCTTCTCCTTCCAGCTGGTGTTGATGTGCTGCACCATCTGGATCATGCGCCGGGCGACCTTCTTCTGATAGAGGCTGTCGTCGGCCATGTTCTCCGTGTTGTGGCAGTAGGTGCAGCCCTGCTCGGGCGCGACCCACTCGGTCATCGAGGTCATCAACCGGTTGAATTCCTCGACGCTGACGTCCTTGAGCACCTGGACGTTCTCGTAGGTCGTCCCGGCCTTCTCGCTGCCCTGCTCCACCGGTTCGGCCGGATCCGGGGCGACGTTGGCGGCCTTGAGCGCGGCCGCCCCCGCCTTGGTCTGGATCTGATCCATGCCGGTGCCGCGGAAGCCGTGCTGCTGGGCCAGGATCGGCGGTCGGGTCCAGCCGGCGGTGCCGAACTGGGCGATGGTGAGGAACGCGGCGACCACCGCCGCCGCGACGAGGAGCAGGGTCTTCATGGCGTCCCTCCCGGCGTGCTCAGCGGATCGGTGATCGGCCCGTAGACCTGCGGGTAGGCCGGTGCGACGCCGTGCTTGACCGCCCAGAGGTACCAATTGTCGACCACCGTGCCGGTGAGCAGGATGCCGATCCCGCCGGTGATCGTCGTCAGCACTGCGAACCACCACGCCCAGCGGTGGATCGATTCCATCGTGGCGTTGAAGCCCATGGTCCAGCGCCAGAACAGCGCAGCGCGCTCGGTGGCCGTGCCGCGGTCGACGATCTGGTCGATCTCACGCTCCGCGCCGTAGCGGCTCGTCGCGAGGATCGTCCCGCCATGCATGGCGAAGAGCAGCGTCGATCCGTACAGGAACGCGATCGAGAGCATGTGGAACGGGTTGTAGAACAGATTGCCGTAACGGAGCGAGAACGCAGCGGTCCAATCGAGATGCGGGAAGATGCCGAAGGGCACCGCCTCGCTCCACGAGCCCATCATCAGCGGGCGGATGAAACCGAGCACGAGATAGAGCCAGATCGCTGCGGCGAAGGCCCAGGCGGTGTGCGAGCCGAGTCCCAGCGCCTTCGCGCGGCGGTACATGCGCACCCACCACAGCAGGATCGAGGCGGTGAGGAAGAAGCCGGCGATCAGCCACCATCCCCCTTCGTTCAGCGGCGGAAGTACCTTGAGCCCGTGCTTAGGCAGCGGCGGTTCCAGCGCCAGCCAGGGTAGCTGACGCACGAACTGGATCGGGTCCCAGTTCACGGAGGCCAGCATGTTGAGGCCGATGATCTCGAAGGCGATGAGCCCGCAGGTCAGCGACAGCGCCCCGAGATAGCCACCGTAGATCGGCCCGACCTGCGAATTGCCGATGAGGCCGAACAGGTAGCTGTTGAACGGTCGGCCGACGCGGTTGTCGACGGCCACCGGGATGCCGTGTTCCGGCTCGCGCGGGCGCACCTGAACCGCGGTGAAGATGTTCTGATAGTAGGCCACGGGTTCTCCCTCCCTGGACCTACGGTCGCCCGAGGTGACCCTCGTGCCCGTCGATCGATCGTTCCACGGATGAAGCGGCCGGCGCGGACGCCGGCCGACGAGGTCGGTTCAGCGCCAGATCGGCAGGTTGAGCCACCAGCCCCACCATTCGGGCCATCCTTGCGTCCAGAACGGGCCGCTGATGACGATGCAGACCGCGCTCCAGAAGCCCGCCGAGAGGGCCAGGAACAGGCCGAGCCGGTGGATGCCGAGGGTGCCGATCGAGTAGCCGATCGTGTCGCGGAAATAGGTGTCCTCGTGTTCCGGCGTCTTGACGGTCTCGCCCTTGGGCGGATTGGTCGAGGACAGGATCAGCGAGCCGTGGAGCGCCAGCGCGAAGGTCGTGGTGAAGAAGAACGTCACCGCGAGCATGTGCGCCGGGTTATAGTGGAAGTGCAGGTACTGGTATCCGGTGTTCGACACCCAATCGAGGTGACTGAGGATGCCGTAGGGGAAGCCGTAGCCCCAGGCACCCATCAGGAACGGACGGATCACCACGAGCGTCACGTAGGCGAAGATCGCCACCGAGAAGGCAAACGGCACGTGGTAGCCGATGCCGAGCTTGCGGCAGATCTCGACCTCGCGCAGGGCCCAGGACGAGAACGACCCGACCGCGCAGAAGGTGATGATCTGCCACAGGCCCCCCTCCTTCAGGGGCGCCAGCGCCAATCCGTATTTCAGGTCCGGCGGGGCGATGTTGATCTGCCAGATGTTCCAGGTCGGGCCGATGGCGGCGCCGTAGATGACCAGCGCGGTGCCGAGCACCGTGAAGAACATCCCCGTGACGCCGAAGAAGCCGACGTAGAACGGGCCCAGCCAGAAATCGAAAAGGTCGCCGCCGAGCAAGGTGCCGCCGCGGACCCGGTATTTGCGCTCGAAACTCAGCATCGCCATGGGGCGGTTCCTCCCGGGTGGTCGGAGAGGGAATGCCGCGGGCAGGCGAGGCCCGTCCGCGGCGGAGGTGTCGTGTCAGCCCGGCATGGTCGGGAGGACGAGACTGTGGGCGGCGGCCGCCTTGGCGTCCTTCGGGCCTTCCAGCCAGTTGAACCGGTCGGTGCTGAGCAGGATGAAGTGGATCAGCAGCGCCAGGATGAACAGGAAGGTGAAGAGCGCCACCAGCGTGCGGCGCGGATCGAACAGAAGCCAAACCTTGTGCATGCGAGCCTCCTCAGACGATCATCGAGACGAAGCCGTGCGCGGCCTGCGTCACGCCGTCGAGCATGGCGTAGCCCTTCGGCCCGGGAAGCCAGGGGCGCCACAGCCAGACGAGGATGTGGGCGACCACGGCGATCGCCGTGAAGATGATGAAGCTCGTCAGGAAGATCGCGTGGAACTCCTTGGCTTCCGGTTCCGTCAGCCCCGACAGGCTGCTCGGTCTTTCGGTGGTCACTCCGTTGGCCATCGATTGAACCTCCGCTGGTTGGGCCGCGCCCTTGAGGGACGCAGCGGGTGACGCCGCAACTCGATGACATCGCGGCGTAGGATCCCCCGTGACACCGCACGGAAGTGTGTTTCGCCCGTCGGATCGTCTGGCCGATGCGGCTAGCCCATGAAGGCGAAGGGGATCGCCGAGACCGCCATGGCCTTGGCTTCGCTGAAGACCGAGCGGCGGATCGCGGGCAGGCCGCGCCGCGGCTCCGCGTGACCCGGGAGTACCCGCTGCACCAGGGCGGCGGCGAGGAAGAACGGATAGGTCGCCGCCAGGATGATCCGGAACTGGATCGCCTCGCTGTGCTGGCGCGACGGAGCGGTCAGGGAGCGTTGCATGGACGGGCTCTCCGCGATGGGTCCGGGATTGGCTGGCGCCGGACGGTGAAAGGGGGATGCGAGGGGGGAAGCGGCGCTCACGCGGCGGCCCCATCGTGAGGTCGGCCTGGGCCCGCTCGACATGGGCGGGCGCGACGTGGCTTGCCGCCGCCCGGCGGGCGGCCCGCTCGGCGGCGTCGCGCAGGCGCTTGGCGGCCGAGATACGCACCAGCACCGGCTGCGCCTCGACCAGGGCTTCGAGCTTTTCCCGCGCCGCACTGTCCCACGGCAATTCGCGATGGCTTCGCGCGGGTGTCGCCTCGACCGCATCCATGTCGCGGGCGAGCGGCAGGATGTGGAAGAGCATGTCGAACAGGGCGTTGCAGACTTCCTGAACGAGGTAGGTCGCGCCGGAATAGCCCATGAACGGCGTTCCGGTGTGCCGCCGGATGATCGCGCCGGGGAAGGAGGCCGGCACGTAGACCGCCCGCCCGCCCGCCTCGGCGAGATACATCCGCTCGTTGAAGGAGCCGAACAGGACGAGCGGCGGGTTCGTGCGGATCGCCTCGCGCACGGCGGCGTTGTCCGGCTTCGTGCCGGCGCTTCGGCTGAACGCGAAATGGCAGGGCAGCCCCATCTCGACTTCGAGGAAGTGCCGTACGCCGCGGGCGTAGGTCTCGGTGGCGACGATGCCGAAGCTCGCCGTCCCGAAGAAATCCTGCGTCACCGAGCGCCACAGGTCCCAGACCGGTTTGATCGTCGTGTGCCGCTCGCGCTCGATGAACGGTTCCGGGTCGAGGCCGAGGATCTCCCCCAGCGAGCGCAGGAACTTGGTCGTCGAGAGCACGCCGATCGGCGCCTGCAGGTAGGGCCGCTCCAAGCTCTCGCAGAGCATCCGGCCGAACTCGCGGTAGAGGCAGATATTGGCATCGGCATTCACGAGCTTCGGCACGTCGGCCAAATGCGAGCCGAGGGGGAAGGTCAGGTTCACCTCGGCGCCGATGCCCTCGACGAGGCGGCGGATCTCGGCGAGATCGGAGGCCATGTTGAAGGTGCCGTAGGCCGGGCCGAGGATGTTGACCCGCGGCTTCTCTCCGCGCTTTCGCTCGGGCCGGGCCGGAATGCCCTTCTTCGCGAAGCGCTTCGCGCCGTATTCCTGCCAGAGCCAGGACATCGCCCGGTCGGCCGCTTGCCACTGGTCCTCGTCGATGGTGCGCGGCAGGAAACGCTGGAGACCGGTGCCTTCCGGGGTGACGCCGCCGCCGATCATCTCGGCGATCGATCCGGTGACCACGACGCTCGGCTGGCCCGGATCGAGCGTGGCATGCGCCCGCTTCATCGCGCCTTCCGTCCCGTGGCGGCCGAGTTCCTCTTCCGCGAGACCGGTGACGACGATGGGCAATTCGTGCGGTGGCAGCGCGTCGGTGTAGTGGAGCACCGAGGTGACGGGCAGATTCTCGCAGCCCACCGGGCCGTCGATGACGACCTGGAGCCCCTTGATCGCGGTGAAGACGTAGACGGCGCCCCAATATCCGCCGGCGCGGTCGTGATCGAGGACGAGCATCAGGCCATCTCCCCGATCGGTTTCAGGGGCGCGGCGGCCTTCGGCGACGCCTTGCGGGTCGGGATCTCCTGCCAGATGCCGGCGGCGTGCCCGGTGCCGACGCCCTCGAAGAAGTCCCGCATGGCGTCGAAGCGCGGTTTGTTGGCGAGCGCAGCGTTGATCACCCGGGCGAGCGAGCCGGCACCGGCGGCCCCCATCAGGGGGCGGGCCGAGATCAGGTTGGTGAAGTAGAGGGCCGGCGTGCCGCGCTCCTTGGCATGCTGCACCACCGGCGTCGTGCCGATGGCGAGATCGGGCCGGAATTCGTGGAAGGCCGCGAGATCGTCTTCGAGCGAAGCCCGGTAGCGGATGGTGACACCGCGCGCCTCAAGCCAGACCCGGTCCGGCTCGGACCAGGGCGTGCGCGGACAGGCGGTGCCGACGTAAGGCACCTCGGCCCCGCTCTCGACGAGGAGGCGGGCGACCAGAAGCTCGGAGCCCTCATAGCCCGAGAGCGTGATGCGGCCCTTGATCGGCATGGCTGAGAGCGCGCCGCGGATGGCCGGCAGCAGCCGGTTCTGCGCTGCCGCAATCGTCTCCGACGGCACGTCGCAGGCTCGACCGATGGCGGCGAGCCACTCGGCGGTTCCGTCATGGCCGACCGGGGCGGAGCCGACGATCGGGCGGCCGGCCGCCTCGAATTCGCGGATGCTCGCCGTATAGAACGGATGGATCGCCGCGACGGCACCGGCATCGAGGGCGCCGTAGAGTTCGCGCCACTCGCGCGTCGGCACCACCGGCCCGGCCGCGAGCCCGAGCGGTTCGAGGAGGCCGCCGATCACCACCGGATCGGCCGGGAACATCTCGCCGAGAAGCGCCACGCTCGGGCGCTCGGACCGGCCGCCGCGGGGCGCCTGGACCGGCCCCTGCTCGGCCTCGCCGCGGGCGAATTTGAGCATCGCGCCGGCCAGCACGTCCTTGGCCTCGGCGTGGGTCGGCACGCCGAAGCCCGGCACATCGATGCCGATGATGCGGACGCCATCGATCTCCTTCGGCAGCAGACGGAGGGGCACGCCCGACGCGGTGGGGACGCAGAGATTGATGACGACGACGGCGTCGCAATCCTCGGGTCTCGCCGAGGCGTGGACCGCCTCGCGGATGTCCTCGAACAGCTTGCCGGTCACCAACGTCTCGGAATTGAACGGGACGTAGCCGACGGAGCGGCGGGCGCCGTAGAAATGCGAGGTGAAGGTCAGCCCGTAGACGCAGCAGGCCGAGCCCGACAGGATCGTCGCCGTGCGCCGCATCCGCAGGCCGACGCGCAAGCTCCCGAAGGCCGGGCACATGCTCTGCGGCTGGTCGTGGGGTCCCGCCGGATAATCCTGGCGCAGCTGCTCCAGTGTCTCGGACATGCCGGCCGCTTCGGCAGCCGCCCGCATCGCGTCCTTCCCCGCGTGGCAGCCGAGCCCGTCGCCCTTGGTGGCGTCCAGGTTGACGGCTTCCGCCGGGCTGCGGGCGCGAAGGGCTGCGATGTCGAGGGAGACGGCCATGCCTCAGACCTCGTCGTAGACGACTTCGAGGGACGGCTTCACCAGCGTCGAGACCCCGCACATGTCCTCGAGCGTCGCGGGCTCCAGCACCACGTCCCGTCCGGTCGTCGCGCTGGAGAACAGCCCGAGCAGGCCGTCCTGCGTGAGCGGGGTCGGTCGATGCGGCGCGGCCTCGGCGACGTTCTGCGCGAGTTCCGCGAAGAGAGGACCCCAGCGCCCGTCGGGCCGGCCGATGATCTCGTAATTCGCGCTCTTGCGGCGGATGTCCTCGTTGGCCGGGATCGAGGCCAGAACCGGAATGCCCGCAGCCTCCGCGAAAGCCTGCGCCTCGCCGGTCCCGTCATCCTTGTTGATGACGAGGCCGCCGACCCCGACATTGCCGCCGAGCTTGCGGAAATACTCCACCGCCGAGCAGACGTTGTTGGCGACGTAGAGCGATTGAAGGTCGTTGGAGCCGACGACGATGACCTTCTGGCACATGTCGCGGGCGATCGGCAGGCCGAAGCCGCCGCAGACCACGTCGCCGAGGAAATCGAGCAGGACGTAGTCGAAGCCCCAATCGTGGAAGCCGAGTTTCTCGAGCAGTTCGAAGCCGTGGATGATGCCGCGGCCGCCGCAGCCGCGCCCGACCTCAGGTCCACCCAGCTCCATCGCGTAGACGCCGTCGCGCTTGAAGCAGACGTCGCCGATGGCCACGGGCTCGCCCGCGAGCTTCTTGCGAGTGGAGGTCTCGATGATCGTCGGGCAAGCCTTGCCGCCGAACAGCAGCGAGGTCGTGTCGCTCTTCGGATCGCAGCCGATCAGCAGCACCTTCTTGCCCTGTTGGGCCATCATGTAGCTGAGATTGGCCAGGGTGAACGACTTGCCGATGCCGCCCTTCCCATAGATCGCGACGATCTGGGTCTCGCGCTTCACGGGTCCGGTGGCGACGGGATCCGGCTCGCGGGCGGCCTCCTCGCGCAGCCGCTCCGCGGCGTTCAGCGACGCCTTGTTCAGCTGGACGTTCATGAGCAGGCCCTCCAGTCGAGGATCATCTTGAGGCAGGCCGGATCGGTGAAGGCGGTGCGATAGGCCTCCTGGGCCCGGTCCGCGGACAGGCGGTGGGTGATCAGCCCATCGAGCGACAGGCTGCCGCTCCGGATCAGAGCACTCACCGCGGCGAGGTCGTCCGGGCGCCATTCGGCCGAGACGCGGATGCGGGCCTCGCGCATGAAGGCAGGCGGGAAGGCAAAGGCGAGCGGCGCCTCGTAGAAGCCGGCGAGCACGATCTCGCCCTGCGGCGCGAGGCGGGCGATCAGCGTGTCCAGAAGTCCGCCGCTGCCACTCACGTCGGTGATGGTGGCGTAGTCGCGGGTCGTGTCGTCCTCGGGTACGAGGACCGGGTAGCCGAAGCGACCCTCTCGCCGCACGGCATCGCGCTCCCACACCACGGGCTGGCCGCCCGCCAGCAGGGTCAGCCGGGCCAGAAGACGCCCGAGCACGCCGTGACCGACAATGAGGTTGGCGGTGCCGGGCGTGACGCCGGACAAGGCGTGATAGGCGGTGGCGGCGAGCGCGATCAGGCAGGCTCGGTCGCCGAGGCCGGCATCGACTGGGACCAGGCGCGCCGCAGGGACGACGAGATGGGAGGCGGCGCCGCCGAACAGGCCGCGCACTTCGCCGAAACAGCGGGCACCGGGCACGAACACGGTCTGGCCGAGAGCGAGCCCGGAAGCCGGATCGGCCGCGATCACGGTACCGACGGATTCGTAGCCGGGGACGAGGGGGTAGCCCATACCGGGAAAGGGCGGCATCCGGCCCGACCAGAGCAGGCGCTCGGTGCCGGTGCTGATCCCGCTCCAGGACACGGCGACCACTGCGTCACCTCCGGCCGCGGGCGTCAGCGCGAGGCGGTTGAGCGCCAAGTGCTCCGGTCGCTCAAGGACGACGGCCAAAGCCTCCATGTCCCCGCCTCCGCCCCGATCATTGCGACTCTGCCGATTGGAAGAGCGCTTAGTGTCATCCTAGACTTACACTGATGTGCGTCAAGCTATCTTTACACACCGATCAGCGCTTTGCCGTGATCATCCGGGCGAGCAGGGGGCGGCGCGTCGGGCGCTCGCGGATGTCGGTGAAGCCGGCGCGGGTGAGCATTGCGGTGAGTTCGTCCGCTCGGCGCGGGCGCCCGCTGCCCATGGCCAAGAGGTAGAAGCCGAAATAGGCGTCGCCGACCGGCTCAGCGCCGGGGGTCCCGGCCATAGGCTCGGCGATGGCGACGAGCCCGCCGGGGGAAAGTGCCGCGTGGACGGCGCGCAGGAGGGCTTCGACGACGTCGTCGTCGTGATCGTGAACGACCCGCACCAGCGAGATCGCGTCGGCGCCGGTCGGGAGGTTCCCGTCCAAGAAGCTGCCGCCATGGCACGTGACGCGCGAGGCGAGACCGCCAGCGGCGAAGCGGACGCGCGCGCGTTCCGCAACAGGCGGCAGGTCGAACAGGCACAGGGACAGGTTCGGATGTCGCCGACCCGCCTCGCTCAGGAACACGCCCTCGCCGCCCCCGATATCCATGAGGCAGGTGCGCCCGCTCAGCGGCAGCGCGTCGAGAACGTCGCCCGCGATGAAGGCCTGGGAGGCCGCCATCAGGCCGCTGTATGCCGCGACCGAGTCGGGTCGAATGGCCTCGACGCCCTCGGCATAGGGCCAGTAGCGCGAGAGGCGCGTTTGATCGGACGGGCCGCGCAGCAGCGCGACGGGGTCGGCGAGGTCGGCGTAGAGCATGGCATGGTGCTCGACCATCGCGGCGATCGAAGGATTGCCGATCATCGCGGCCCCGAGGTCGGCGAGGCCGAAGCGGCCATCCGAAAGTCGGGACAGCAGTTTCAGGGAGACGGCGGCCTTCAGGAGCGTCAGAGCGCGTTCGGGCGGCAGGTCGAGCCGGCGCGCGATGATTTCGGGCGCGAGCGGTCCGGGCCGCAGCAAACCAAAGAGGTCGAGGCGCACGCAGGCGAACAGAACCTGCGCGTAGACGAATCCTGCGCAGAGATCGAACAGCGCTCGCGTGTTCCGTTGCGCGATTCCGCGGGTCAATAGGAAGCCCGCCGCCCACCGTTGGAAGGCCGGGCGCGCCACAAGTCCGTTGCGGAAGGCGAGCCATCGCTCGCGCCAGCCGTGTCGGGGCGCCGCCGGCGGTTCGGTGCGGGCCGTCGCGGCGGTCATGGGTTCGTCGCCTCAGGCCATGGCAGGGCGGAGGGAGGCGGGCAGGAACAGTCGGCTCTGCGACTCGATCTCGGCCCGGATCGCTTCCAGGCCGGGGCAGGCCGGAATCACCTCGATGGCCTCGCGGGTGAGTCGCGCGAGGCGGTCGAGCGCACCGCCCAAGCCGAGAAGCGCCGCCGCGTTGGGTCGCCCAAGAGTGGCATCGCGTCCGGCCGGCTTGCCGATTTCCTCCTGGCGGCAGGCAACGTCGCGCAGATCGTCGGCGACCTGATAGGCCTCGCCGAGACATTCGCCGAGGAGGCGCCAGGGCAGCGGGGCAGCCCCGGCGGCAGCAGCCCCGGCGACGGTCGCGGCTGCGAAGAGCGCGCCGGTCTTCGCCTGCTGGTAGGCGCTCAAGTCGACATGCGCCTCGGATTCCCAGGCCTGACCGGCGACGATGCCGGCCGGCGAGCCGGCGGCGCGGGCGACGAGACCGACCAGGGCGGCGAGCCGCTGCGGCCGGCGCGCGGCGCCGCGGGCCAGGGTCTCGAAGGCGGCGACAATCAGCGCGTCGCCGGTGAGGACCGCCAGCGGCACGCCGAACGCGGCATGAACCGAGGGCTTTTGACGGCGAACGGCGGCATCGTCGAAGCAGGGCAGGTCGTCGTGGACGAGGCTCGCGCAATGCAGCAGCTCGATCGCCGCTGCGGCCGCATCGGAGGCCGCCGGATCGTCGTCGCCGCAGGCGAGGGCCACCGCGAGGCAGAGGCGCGGGCGGATGCGGTGGCCGCCGGGGAAGACGGCGTAGCGGATGGCCTCGGCCAGCTGCGGCGGCGCTCCGGGCGCCTCGAGATGCGAGACCGCCACGTCGAGCGCTGTTTCGATCCGCCGGCCGACATCCATGGCGCTCTCCCTATGTCAACTCATGTTGTCTCTTTGTATGTCATCTCAGATTGACACTTTCCGGGATCGGGATCAACGCTGACCTGAGGGCATACCGGGGGAGTCGTGGCGGAGAAGCGCGTCATCGTCGTCGGCGCCGGCATCGGTGGTCTCGCCGCAGCCCTGACGCTCGCGGCACGGGGATTCGACGTGACGGTGCTTGAGCGCGCCGA
Source organism: Methylorubrum suomiense (assembly GCF_022179765.1). Classification (GTDB taxonomy): domain Bacteria; phylum Pseudomonadota; class Alphaproteobacteria; order Rhizobiales; family Beijerinckiaceae; genus Methylobacterium; species Methylobacterium suomiense. The sequence continues at coordinate 176,669 of NZ_BPRE01000007.1, forward strand.
CACCGTCGGCGGAAAGATGCGCTCCGTGGCCGTCGGCACCGTACCGGTCGAAGCCGGGCCGACCGTCTTCACCATGCGTTGGGTGTTCGAGGAATTGTTCTTCGAAGCCGGCGCCTCGCTCGCCGCCGAAGTTCGTTTGCAAGCCGCCTCGCTGCTGGCTCGTCACGCTTGGAGCGCGGGCGAGCGACTCGATCTGTTTGCCGACATCGATGCCTCGGCCGAGGCCGTCTCCGCCTTTGCCGGCCCGCGAGAGGCCGATGGCTACCGCCGCTTCTGCGCGCGAGCCGCCGAGGTCTATCGCACGCTGGAAGGGCCCTTCATCCGCTCCGATCGACCGAACCCGGTCGAGCTCGGAAAGCGCGTCGGCCTCAGCGGCATCGGCGATCTCTGGCGGATCCAGCCCTTCGCGACCCTCTGGTCGGCCTTGGGCGACTATTTCCGCGATCCTCGCCTGCGCCAATTGTTCGGCCGCTACGCCACCTATTGCGGGGCGTCGCCCTTCGCGGCGCCTGCCACCCTGATGCTGGTGGCCCATGTCGAACAGTCCGGTATCTGGACGGTCGAGGGCGGCCTAAGCCAGCTCGCCCGCGCCGTGGCCGATCTCGCCGAACGGCGCGGTGCGCGGATCCGCCCCTCGGCCCATGTGGCCCGGATCCTGACCCAGGGTGGACGCGTCGCGGGTGTCCAACTGGCCGACGGGGAAAGACTCGCGGCGGATGCCGTGATCGCGGGCGGCGATGTGGCGGCGCTCGGCGCGGGATTGCTCGGACCCGACGTTGCGGCGGCGGGGGATCGCGTGCCGCCCCGCGAACGGTCGCTCTCGGCGGTGACATTCTGCCTGCATGCGCGGGTGCGAGGCTTCCCGCTGGCCCATCACACCGTGTTCTTCTCCGCCGATTACCGCGCCGAATTCGACACGATCCTGCGCGGACGGCGTCTGCCGCCCGACCCCACCGTCTATGTCTGCGCTCAGGATCGGGATGAAACGGTCCAAGCTCCCGAGGGACCCGAGCGCCTGCTCGTCCTCGTCAATGCGCCCGCCGATGGCGGTGAGCGCCGCTTCACACCGCAGGAGATCGCTGCATGCGAGACGAGCTGGACCCGGAAGCTGGCGGCCTGCGGGCTGAGCCTGGACTCGGCGGCCCCCGCCACGGTGACCACGCCGGACGGGTTCTCGGGGCTGTTTCCGGGGACCGGGGGGGCCCTCTACGGTCGGGCGTCCCACGGCTGGACGGCGACCTTCAAGCGACCGGGCGCGCGGACGCGGGTGCCGGGGCTCTACCTCGCGGGGGGCAGCGTGCATCCGGGTCCGGGCGTGCCGATGGCGGCGCAGTCCGGCCGGCTCGCGGCGGCGGCACTGATCGAGGACCTCGCTTCGACGCCGACGTGGCGCGGGGCGGCTATGTCTGGTGGTACGTCGACGCGCTGAGCGACGACGGCCGCAACGGCCTCACCATCATTGCCTTCATCGGCAGCGTCTTCTCGCCCTACTACGTCTGGGATGCGCGGCAGGACCCCTTCGCACACTGCGCCATCAACGTCGTGCTCTACGGGGCCGACAAACGCTTCGCCATGACCGAACGCAACGCTCGGTCCCTGGCGCGCGACGCCGCCTCCATCGCCATCGGCCCGTCCTCACTCCGGTGGGATGGGAGCGTGCTGACGATCCATCTCGACGAGCGCTCCGCGCCGATCCCGAGGGCGCTACGCGGCACCGTCCGGGTGCGCCCGCAGGCCATCACGGCGCAGCCTTTCACCCTGGACAGCCAAGGGCTGCATCGCTGGTGGCCGATGGCGCCGTCCTGCGAGGTCGAGGCGGCCTTCACGGCGCCGGATCTCGCGTGGCGCGGCAGCGGCTATCTCGACACCAATGACGGCGACGGACGGCTGGAGGACGCCTTCACCGATTGGACATGGTGTCGGGCATCGATGAAGCGCGGCTCGGCGATTCTCTACGACGTCCGTCGAAAGGACGGCAGCAGCCAGAACCTCACATTGCGCTTCGACGGCGACGGCCGCCGGCGGGAAATGCCCGCGCCGCTAGCCGCCGCGCTACCGAGGACGAACTTCTGGAAAATGCCGCGCTCGACCCGCAGTGACGACGGGCAGGCCCGCGTGGTCGAGACCTTCGAGGACACGCCGTTCTACGCCCGCTCGCTCCTCGCCTCGACGCTCGACGGCGAACAGGTGCGACCGGTGCATGAGAGCCTGTCGCTCGGGCGCTTCAGGCACCCGGCCGTGCAGTTCATGCTGCCGTTCCGGATGCCGCGGCGGATTGCCTGAATCGGGACAACTACGCCGCTTCCGTGCCGTCCTTCTTCTCATGACGCAGGAGCAACGGCGTCTGCGCGAGAGCGAAGGCGATGGTCAGCGGCATGATGCCGAAGACCTTGAAGTTCACCCAGAAATCCTCGGTCTGTGTGCGCCAGACGATTTCGTTGAGGGCGGCCAGCGCGAGGAAGAACAAGCCCCAGCGGAAGGTCAGCTTTCGCCAGCCCTCGTCGGAGAGGGCGAACATGCTGTCGAGAACGACCGAGAGCAGCGGCTTCCCGAAGGCGAGCCCGCCGAGGAGGACGAGGCCGAACAGCGTGTTCACGATGGTCGGCTTCATCATGATGAAGGTCTTGTCCTGAAGCGCCAGGGTGAGACCCCCGAACACCAGCACGACGACGCCGGAAACCATCGGCATGATCGGCAATCGACGCAGCAGGGCGAAGTGCACCGCGAGGGCGATCACGGTCGCGGCGATGAAGACGCCGGTCGCGACGAACAGCTTGCTCTCGGGCGGCACGCCGAAGCGTTCGGCATAGGCGTTGCCCAAGAAGAACACGACGAGCGGGCCCATTTCCAGGGCAAGCTTCAGCAGAGGCGGCAGGTGGCGGCGCGGGGGCACACCCTCGACCTTGAGGCCGGTCCGCTCGGTTCCGGTGTCGGTGAGGCTCATACGCGCTCCTCCCTGGGCAGGCCGGTGATGGCACGGGCGAAGTCCCGGGCCGCGAACGGCTCCAGATCCTCGATACCTTCTCCGACTCCGATGAAATGGACCGGCAGGCCGAACTTGGCAGCGAGGGCGACGAGGATGCCGCCCCGCGCCGTACCGTCGAGCTTCGTCATGACGAGGCCCGAGACCGGGGCGGCCTGCGAGAACAGCTCGACCTGACTCAGTGCGTTCTGCCCCACGGTGGCATCGAGCACCAGCAGGGTGGCGTGCGGCGCTTCCGCATCGAGCTTGCGGATCACCCGGACGATCTTCTCAAGCTCGTCCATCAGACCGGCCTTGTTCTGGAGGCGGCCCGCCGTATCGATTAGGAGCACGTCGGCGCCGGCTTCCCGCGCCTCCTTGAACGCATCGAAGGCGAGACCGGCCGCATCCGATCCCTGCGCCCGGCTGATCACCGGCACGTCGGTGCGCTCGCCCCAGACCCGCAATTGCTCGATGGCGGCGGCGCGGAACGTATCGCCCGCCGCCAACATGACGCGGCGCCCTTCCGCCTTGAACTTGAGCGCGAGCTTGCCGATGGTCGTGGTCTTCCCCGCGCCGTTCACGCCGACCGTGAGGATCACGTAGGGTTTCTTCGCCGGATCGACGGTGATCGGCACCGCTACGGGATCCAAAGCCCGCTCGATCTCGGTCGCCAGGATCGACCGCACCTCGTCCGGGGAGATGCCCTTCTCGTAGCGTCCCTTGCCGACGGCCTCCGCCATCCGTGTCGCGGTCTCGACGCCGAAATCGGCCTGGATCAGCGCGTCCTCGAGATCTTCGAGCGTCGTCGCGTCGAGCTTGCGCTTGGTGAACAGGCCCGTCACCCGGTCGGACAGGGCCGTGGACGTGCGCATCAATCCGCCGGTGAGGCGCGACCACCAACCGCGCTTCTCCGTACCTTCGACGGCGCCCTGAACGGCGTCGCTCGCGAGGGCCGCCGCGCTGTCGACGGGCTGGATGTCGACTTCGGCGGGCGCTGTCAGCTCCGCCGGCGGCGTCTCACCGCCGGTGACGCGGGACCACCAATTGCGCTTTTCCGTGGGAGCGGCCGCAGGCTCGGGGATCGCCGGTTCGGGCTCCGGCACCGGTTCCGGCGCCTCATCCGACGGTGCATCGAAGGCCACGTCCTCGACCGGCGGCTGCGGCTCGGGCTGGAGGTCGGCGCCCTCGATCTCGTCGGGGATGCGATTCTTATTCGGGTCGTCGGGAGAGGGCTCGCTCACCGGGGGCGGCACGTGCGAGACGTCTTCGGCACCTGTGGCGAAGTCCGGCACGCCCTCCGATTCGGATGCCGGCGAGGTCGGCTCCGGGAGAACCGATTCCTCGGACGGCTTCAACTCGGGAGCTTTTCGCCCGAACAGGCGCCCGAACCAGCCGGGCTTCTCGTCGTCGCTCATCCTCGAAAACCTTGCTCCCGATGGTCCGGCGCACTAGCCACCGGGGATGGATCCCCGAGCATCGTCGCCGAACCGCAGCGTTGACCCGCAGATAGGGCTTTCCCTCCTCTACCGCGATGCCCTGATGCTCGTCATCGACAAGCCAGCGGGCCTTCCGGTCCATCCCGGGCCGAAGGGCGGCCCGACGCTGACCGATCGATTGGACGCGCTTCGCTTCGGCCTGCCCCGTCGCCCGGAGGCCGCGCACCGGCTCGACCGCGATACGTCGGGCTGCCTCGTGCTCGGCCGCCACGCCAAGGCCCTCGCGCGGCTGAACCGCCTCTTCGCCGACGGAAAGGTCGAGAAGACCTACTGGGCGTTGGTGGAGGGGGCTCCGCCGGAAGAAGGCCGTATCGACCTTCCCCTCGCCCGTCGATCCGACGATCCGCGCAGCTGGTGGATGAAGGTCGATCCGGCAGGCCTGCCCTCGCTGACACATTTTCGTGTTCTCGGCCGCGCCGATGGCTTGGCTTGGCTGGAACTGAAGCCGGTCACCGGGCGGACGCATCAGCTCCGCGTCCACTGTGCCGCCATGGGCTGGCCGATAAAGGGGGATGCCATCTACGGCATCGCCGATACGGAGCGGACCGGCTTACAGCTTCACGCCCGCGCCCTGAGTCTGCCACTCTATCCGAAACGCGACCCGATCACGGTCGTTTCGCCCGCGCCGGTGCATATGCGCAGCGGCCTTCTCGCCTGCGGCCCCAAGCCGGAGGACGAAGACGTTGGAAGCAATTCCTTGATCTAGCGCTTCACCGATGACGGTGCCCTGGGCGGCGAACGTGCCGGTTCGGTGAGGCGGCAGCGCTCGATCCGCCTCGCTCACCCGAAGGACGAGGACGCGCTCCGATCCGGTGATGCAGGCGCGTCGGAGGCATCGGCGGCTCCGTAGGACGAAGACGAGATCAGACCTGCGGCAACGTGCGAGATGTCCGAAAAGCCCTTGGCGGATGGTCTCAGGCGGCCAGCAGCACCTGCCCGTCATGGCCGGTGATCGTCACGTCCCGGATCTCCCCCGACGGCACCTCCGTGGCGAGACGCACTCCGGTGAAATCCTCGGTCCGAGCCATGCCGCCGCGCTCGGTCAACACCCGGCGATCCGTACCGACGGCGCCGTCGAGATGGTGCCGGAGCGCGGCCGCGCCGGCTTCGCGCAGCCGGGCGGCGCGGGTGCGAACGGCGTCCGGGGAGACCGGCGGCATGCGGGCGGCCGGCGTGCCGGGGCGCGGCGAGTAGGGGAAGACGTGCAGATGCGTCAGCCCGCATTCCGCCACGAGATCGAGGGAGCGGGTGAACTGCGCCTCCGTCTCGGTCGGGAAACCAGCGATGAGATCGGCACCGAAGACAAGGCCGGGGCGCAGCGCCCGCAGGCTCGCGCAAAAGCGAATCGCGTCGGCGCGAGAATGGCGTCGCTTCATCCGCTTGAGGATCAGGTCGTCCCCGGCCTGAAGGGAGAGATGGATATGGGGCATCAGCCGCGGTTCCTCGGCGAAGGCCGCGATCAAATCGCTGTCGGCTTCGACGGAATCGATCGAGGACAGGCGCAGCCGCGTGAGGTCCGGAACCTCCCGCAAAATCGTCCGCACGAGGCGTCCCAGGGTCAAGTCGGGATCGAGGTCGCGGCCATAGGCGGTGAGATCGACCCCGGTCAGCACCACCTCGCGCCCGCCATGTTCGACGATGCGGTGGACCTGCGCCACCGCATCCGGCACCGGCACCGAGCGTGAGTTCCCGCGGCCGAACGGAATGACGCAGAAGGTGCATCGGTGATCGCAGCCGTTCTGCACGGCGACGAAAGCGCGAGTGTGACCGGCCATCCGATCGATGGCGCTCGCTTCGGCCGCGCGCGGGGCCATGATGTCCGCGGTCTCGCCCCAATTCTCAGGGCGGAGCTTCACCGCGTTGCCGACGAGCCGCGCGACCTCCGGCATGGCCGCGTAGGCCGCGCGCTCGACCTCCGCACCGCACCCCGTCACCACGATCTCGGCGCCGGGACGGGTGCGGGCCAGACGGCGGATCGCCTTGCGGGCCTGCCGGCCGGCTTCCGACGTGACCGCGCAGGTGTTGACGAGGACGAGGTCTCGGCCCTCGGCGCCGGGCTCCGCGCGACCGCGCATCACCTCCGACTCGACAATGTTGAGCCGGCAGCCGAAGGTCAGCGTCTCGACGCTCATCCGTCCGCCCTCTCGAAGATGCCGGGGGCGAAGGTGCCCTCCCCTTCAAGGAAGACCGGGCCTGTCATCAGCACGTGGTCGTCGGCCTGCCATTCGATCGACAAGACGCCCCCCGGCAGGGCGACGCGGGCGAAGCGGCCGATCATCCGCAGGCGCGAGGCCGCGACCACGGTGGCGCAGGCGGCGGTTCCGCAAGCCAGGGTCAGCCCCGCGCCCCGCTCCCAGACCCGGAGCGTGATCGTGTCGGGGCCGGTGACCTGGGCGATGGAGATGTTGGCCCGTTCGGGAAAGATCGGATGCGCTTCAAGCAGCGGTCCGATCCGGCCGAGATCGAAGCTGTCGGGATCACGGTCGACGAAGAAGATCGCGTGCGGATTGCCCATGCTGACCGCTGCGGGCGAGTGAAGGATGGGATCGTCGATCGGCCCGATTTGAAGCTCGATGCGGCGCGTGTCGGGAAACGGCTCGGCCAGGGGGATCTCGTCCCAGGCGAGACGCGGCTTGCCCATATCGACGGTGAAGGAGAGTTCGCCGACGCGTCGCACGGCGACGAGCCCCGCCTTGGTCTCCAGCGTCAGCCGTCCGCCCTCGGCCGGTCGCGCCATGGCCGGGTCGTCGTGCAGCGCGTAGGCGACGCATCGCGTGCCGTTGCCACAGGCGCCGGATTCCGAGCCGTCGGTGTTGTAGATGCGCATGAACGCGTCGGTGCCGGGGCTGACGGGATCGTGCACCACCATCAATTGGTCGAAGCGCGAACGGGGATCGGCCCCGATCGCACGCGCTTCGGATGCGGAGACACGCAGGTTCGTGCCGCGCAGGTCGAGCACCACGATGGCGTTGCCCGCGCCGTGCATTTTCAGGAAGCGGCGGTTTGCGAGAGGGCTCATGCGACCTCTTTGCAGGTGGAGCGGCGAAGGGAGGTTGTTCGTTGCCCTATAGGGTAAACCGGCGGGCGCGTCGCGGATCGTGAGACGCATCCGCTCTGCACCCTCGCGGAAAGGCCCGTTCGGCCCTAACCTGATGCCATGGCCCGCGCTTGCGCCGCGGACCCTTGGGAGCCTCGCGCCTTGACCCGTTCCACCCTCGTTGCCGTCAGTCTCCTGGTCCTCGGCCCTCTCGCCGCCCTGGCCCAGACGCCCGCGCCCGGCGACGCGCCGAAGGGCGCCCCGCCCCCCACCAATGCGCCCTCACCGGCGGAAACCAACCCCTTGCCCCTCACCACATCCCCGGATCCCTCGAAATCCGGCCCCGGAACGGCGATGCCTGCCCCCGAGCAGGCGCCGGTGCGCAATCCCGGCGGCTCGGATCCGGCGCCGATCGCCAAGCCCGGCCCCTCCGCTCTGCCGACCCTGGTGCCGAATTCCGGCGAGGCGAACGACGTCGACGAGGTGACCCTGCCGGCCAAGCCGGCGGCGATCCTCTCGGGCCAGACCAAGTGGGAGGACGCCGTCGCGAGCCTGACGGGCTCGTTCAGGACGATCGAGGCGGCCTTGGCGAAGGCCGGCCTGAAGGCGGCTGGTCGCCCGCTCTCGGTCTTCACGAAGACGGAAGAGGACGGCTTCCAGTACGAGGCGATGATCCCGATCGAGGCGGCCCCCGCGGGCGGTGGCCCAGTCGATGGCGTGCGCTTCGGGTCAACGCCTTCGGGTCGGGCTTTGCGCTTCAAGCACAACGGGACCTACGAGGAGATCGACGGCACCTACGAGACCCTCACCGCCTATCTGGACGTGAAGGAGATCGACGTTCAGGACCGTTTCGTCGAGGAATATGTCAGCGACCTCAAGAGTGGCTCGGAGGACAAGCTCGACATCAACATCTACGCCCTGCCGAAATAGTCTTCACCGGCGCGGGGGAACCGGAGACTCCATTGGTGGATTCGGCTCACATGTCGATGCTGCCCGGATTCGAGACCCCCTCCCCGCGCCGCGCCCGCCGGGCCGAGCCGCCCGCGCCGAGCGAGGCCCTGCGGGACAAGGCACTCGATATTCACCGCCGGTTATGTGGCGTCTATCACTGCCCGATCCCGTATTTCCACAGCCTGGATCCGCTCTCCGAGCTGATCTCCTCGCTTCTGTCCCATCGCACGCGCAACGCCGATTCCGGCCGCGCCTTCAAGGCGCTGCGGGCGCGTTGGCCGGATTGGGAGGCGGTCGAGGCGGCGCCGACGGAAGAGATCGAGGCGACGATCCGCGGCGTCACTTGGCCGGAGCTGAAAGCACCGCGCATCAAAGCGGTGTTGTCGGCCATCCGCGAGCGCCAGGGATCGCTGAATCTCGATTTCCTCTCGGACATGAGCGTCGAGGACGCCCGCACCTGGCTCCAGGCAATCCCCGGCATCGGCCCGAAAACCAGCGCGGCGGTGCTCTCCTTCAGCACGCTGCGGATGCCCGCGCTGCCCGTCGACAGTCATCACCATCGCGTCGCACAGCGCACGGGGCTGATCGGCAAGAGCGTCGATGTCGGGCCGAGCCATCCGATCCTGCGGGCGCAATTGCCCGCCGATTGGTCGGCCCAAGCCCTCTACGACAACCACGAGGTGCTGATGCTGCACGGGCAGAAGGTGTGCTTCCACCACAAGCCGGCCTGTGACCGGTGCGTGCTGCTGGAACTCTGCCCAACCGGACAGGCGCGCATGCAGCGGTAAGCGGAGCGGTCTCGCGCTTCGACCGCGACCTGGGAGAAGGCGTGCCACGAACGAATTGTCTGGAAAGCAAAGCTACGTACTGCGAGACGATCGTCGCCCGCGGGTCACTTGGATCGGGACGATCCCAGACCAGCTCACGTCCAATACAAGATTTTCGCGAAGGGCAGCCGCATCCCGATCCGCTCGTGGAAGAAGGCCCGCATCTCCCGCATGACGTCCGCCGGGAGAACGTACTTCACCGAGCCGAACTTCGTGAATTTGCGGCTGCGCTCGGCCTCGCGCATGGGCAGGTCGGAGCCGGGATACCAGCCTTCCAGGACCTCCTTCGACCCGGGCGTGAAACGGTGGGTGATGAGTTCGAGCGTCAAGTCGGGCGCGGGCACGTCGGCCAGCGCTTCGGCGGCATCGGCGAGCAGGGCATCGTAGGCCTCTCGCCAGTCCTCCACGGGGAGGATCGGCGCGATGGTGAGGCCGACCGGATAGCCCGCACCGGCCATGGCGCCCAGCGCGGCGAAGCGCTCGGCCAGCGGCGCGGTGCCGCCCTCGTAGCGGGCAGCGGGGGCGGCATTGACCGAGAAGCGGATGCGGGTACGCCCGCGATGCGGCAGGTCGAGGAGAGGCTCGATCGCGGCGAATTTGGTGGTGAAGCGCAGCTGGACCGGCGCTTCCCAAGCACCGAAATGCCGGATCGCTGCCGAGAGTGACCCGGTCAGGTGCTCGATCCCGAGGGGATCCGTGTAGCAGGAGGCCTCGAAGGTCGTGCCCTCCGCCGCGCGCTCTGCGGACGCGCTGGTGACATTGCCACGACCGACATAAGCATCGAGATTGGTCAGGATCGCATCGAGATTGGCATAGGCGCGGGTGATCGGCGGTCCCGACAGGGACCCGGCAAGGTAGCAGTACTGGCAATGTGCCGGACAACCTTCGGCGAGATCGAAGCGCCAATCGGCGCTTGGCGGGATCGGCTGAAGCTTGAGCTTCGAGGGCGGCGCCACGACGATCGCCAGCGTCGCTTTCGCCTCGGCATAGGGGCGGCCCGGGTCGCCCTGCTTCGCGCTGATCCGGTTGCTTGTTAGGTATTCCACCGGCAATCCCTGCCCTTCCGCCCGTTCGGCGATGGCGCGGCCATGAGCATGCTCCAAGGCCGCCGGGGTCACGAGCACCCGGCGCGGTCGCCACAGCCGGGTCGGCTTGCGGGCCGCCGCTCCGGGGTGGAATGCGCGTTCGCGCGCGTCGCTCGACCTGTCGGGTGCCTCGATCATGGCAGGGCAACGATCGACTCGGCCCGCGGGTCCACCGGGTTCGGAACCGCGCCTGCCGCTGCGCGATGATTCCGGGGGCGTGGAATCGTCTCACCGGAGCGGCCGAGGGCGCCATGGCGGATTGGGAAGAGAAGCGGCAGGCTCTGGCGACTCTGGTGGCGCGCCGGATGGGGTTCGCCGATCCGATTGAGCTCGCTCCGCAGGATCGGGCGGCGGTCGATCGCGAGGTGGAGGCACTGGCCGACCGCGGCAATCCCGCCGACATTGAACCGGCGGATCCGGAGGCAGCTCAGCTCCACCGGGCCGTCGCAGCCTATCGCGCCGCGCGACAGCTTCGGGCCGACGAGGACAATGTCCGCCTCGCCGAGCGCGGCGAGGTCTTCGCACCCGAGGACGATGCGTGACGCCGAAACCCGGCTTGGCCATCGGCCCGGTCCGGTGCAAGCGCACGCCATGACCCGCTCGCTCCTAGCCTTCTCCGCCGCCGCGCTCGCCGAGATCGGCGGCTGCTTCGCCTTCTGGGCTTGGCTGCGCCTCGGCCGCTCGATGGGATGGATCGTGCCGGGCCTCGCTTCGCTGGCTCTGTTCGCCTATCTGCTCACCCTCGTGGAAAGCGAAGCCGCCGGTCGCGCCTACGCCGCCTATGGAGGCGTCTATGTCGCGGCGTCGATCGGCTGGTTATGGGCCGTGGAGGGCCACCGGCCCGACCGCTTCGATTTGGCCGGCGGTGCAATCTGCCTCGTCGGAATGGCGGTGATCCTGTTCGCCCCACGGGGCGGTTGATCGGGCGACAGGCGCGGCCCGGCCTGTCAATAGCGTCGCCTGCTCGCTGCGTCCCCAGGATGAAGGGCGCGCCGGGCGATCGCTTCCCACCCTCAGCGGAATCGGTTGCCGACCACGCCCGCCTCGACCGCCACCGAGAGCCGGTCGGTGATCGCCCATTCGACGCCGACGCGCGCATCGGGAAGTACGGCAATGTCCTCGCGGGTGTAGAGCGGTGCGGCGGCATTGCCGCCGAAGCGCAGCCGTTCGTGCACCGCCCACGCCCCGGCCTTGCCGTAGAGCAGGACGTTGTCGGTCAGCAGCGTCCCGACCTGCACTTGGAAGGCGCCGGCAAAGTCTCGCGCGTAGCCGAAACCTCCGACGCCCGGCGTGAGACCGCCGGTGCCGGGTATCAGAAGATCGGCCCCGCCGACGATGCCGTAGACGAACCGCCCTTCCTGCCACATTCGGCCGCCCTCGAACCCGATCGTCGGGCCGCCATAGCTGCCGAAATGCTTGGACGAGGAAAACGCGTAGCCGGTCGACAGGGCGGCGTAGGAGCCGGACCAGCGCGAAACGCCGTCGACGCTCGGTGTCGACCAAGCGAAGGTGGGCAGCGGCGCGAAGCCCGCGAACGGCAGGACGCTCTGCGCCAGGGCCGGTGTTGCTCCGACGAGGCCGGATCCGAGGATGAGGCCTGCCGCGAGGCGTCGCAGCGTGGACGAATCGAGATGCCGCTTCATACGGCCAAGATAGCCGAGACGACGCGGCGGGGACAGGCTGCCGATGGGTGCCGACCTTGGTTCAGGACCTGCCGCGGGGCCGGGCCTCGGCGGCGGGGGCTGCCGCGTCCCATTCCCGATCGCGCTCTTTCAGCAATTCGGCTCGATCCAGCCGGTCCCCTGCATCCTGCTCCACCCCATCGTCGCGTGTACGAATATCCGAGGTTGCCGGGGACGGGGCCGGCTGCACCGCCCGCATGAGAGCGACGACGATCCGGTCGAGATCGACCGAGGCAATCCCGAGGTTCGTCCCAATCTCGGTCCTGCGTCGCTGGGCCAAGTCGGCCCCGGTCGTGAAGGCCCGAGCGAGCCGCGCGCGAAGGGACGGTTCGAGGGAAAGCGTAGCGGTTGGCGCATTGCGCAGGCGCTCGAGCCGTCGCCGCTGGGTTGCCTCCGTGTCGTGATCGGCGCGGGCGCCCGGCACCATTCTGGCGAGTTCGCCGAGCAGGTGGGTTCGCAATGCGGCGACCCGCAGCGGACCGATCTTTCGCACGGCCAGAAGATCCGTCGGCGAGGCGCGGACCAGCGCGCCCATATCGGCAAAGCCCGCCTTTCGCAGCCGTGCTCGGAGCGACGCCGTCAGCAATCCGCGCCCGTAGCCCGATGAACTGAGACGTTCGACGCTGTCTCCGGTGAGGCCGTCGAAGAGCGGCAGGCGCGCGGAAACCTCGTCGAACAGCGTAGGGCCGGTGTCGGTCTTGGTCGTGGCGCGCCTCACTAGCTCGTGCATCCGGCCGAAGGGGTCATCGGTCCTGCGATCAGCGGGCATCGTCGTGTTTCATGCCACGCCCGACCAGGGTGAGAGAACCATCTGGCAGAGGACGTTGGAGTTTCTTCGCTTCGGACCATGGCGCTCGCAGCCATGTCTCCCACTCGTTTTCCGTGGTCAGGATCACCGGCATCGCTTTCGGATGCACCGCGCCGACTTCCTCATTCGGGGGGCAGGTCAGGAAGGCGTAGAGGTCGTCCGTGGTCTCGCCATCCTTGAGCTTGCGCACGGAGGTCCAACCCTCGGTCCTGATACCGGCGAAGCCCGCGAGCGGGCGTTCCGCACCGAGGGCGAACCACACATCTCCGCCCTCCGCCTTGTTGAACTCGCTGAAGGCGGAGAGCGGCACGAGGCAGCGATGCTCGGGGCCGAGCCAGCGGCGCCAATGCGGTGAGCCGGTGTTGCGCACATTGGTCACGCCGGGATCGACTCGCTTGCCCTCGAGCGCGAAGGCCGGAGACGGCATGCCCCAGCGATGCATCGCCAGCACCCGCCGACCCTCGTGGTTATGAATGATCGGCGCAGCGGTATTGGGAAAGATGCCGGGCAAGGGCGGAAGGTTGCCGGTGCGGTCGTCGTCGATCCGGAAGGCTCGCCGGATCTCATCCTGGCTCTTCGTCAGGCTGTAGAGGTTGCACATCTCGGCACCATTCTGTCGCGGCCACCAAGTGGGGCCCGACACGTTACCGGATACCGCAGGCGGCGCTCCCGAGGAGCCCCCCAGGCGCTATCGAGGAGCCACCATGACGATCGATCCGCGGGAGGCCGGTCCGCGTCCCCCTTTCCCAGGAGCGCAGCAGCAGGAGCGGCCGGGGCTCAGTTCGAAGATGACGCCCGCGCCGGATCACGGTGAGACGAGCTATGTGGGCAAGGGTCTGCTGACCGATCAGGTCGCGCTGATCACCGGCGGCGATTCCGGTATCGGCCGCGCCGTCGCCATCGCCTATGCCCGCGAGGGAGCCGACGTGGCCATCTCTTATCTCGACGTCGAGCAATCGGATGCCGAGGAGACGGCACGGTGGGTCGAGCAGGCCGGCCGGCGCGCGCTGCTGCTGCCGGGCGACCTGCGCGACGAGGACCATTGCCGCGCCATCGTCGCGCGCACCGTGTCCGAGCTCGGCCGCCTCGACATCCTCGTCAACAATGCGGCCGCACAGACCATCAACGAGGGTCTGGACGATGTGACGTCCCACGATCTCGAAGGGGCGTTCCGCGCCAACGTCTTCGCCATGTATTACCTCGCCCAGGCCGCGCTGCCGCACCTGCGCCCGGGCTCGGCCATCGTCAATTCGACGAGTCAGCAGGCCAAGGTCGCGGACAGCTCGATGCTGATCTACGCCGCAACCAAGGGGGCGATCGCCAGCCTGACCATCGGCCTGTCGAACCTCCTGGCTCCCAAAGGTATTCGGGTGAATTGCGTGGCTCCCGGGCCGGTCTGGACGCCGATCCAGCCGATCGCCAAGACGCCGGAGCAGATCGAGCAACTCGGCGCCGACACGCCGCTCGGGCGGGCCGGTCAGCCAGCGGAACTCGCTCCCGCCTACGTGCTGCTCGCCTCGCGCGAGGGCAGCTACATGTCGGGTGCTCTCGTCCCGGTCACCGGCGGCACTCCGATGTACTGAATGTGGTGAAGGGTGCCGTCCGTGGACGGCACCTTGTCATCGCAGCCATCGAGGTTGGGGGCGATCTTGGCTCGGCTGGACCGATGCTATGATTTTGCTCGGTGGAGGGATGTGGGGATGCGGTGAACGCCTGTCCGCTCATCGATTGCCCTGGATGAGACCGCTGTCCCTAAGAAATTCAGCGGCGACGTCCCTGATCAGCCGCCTCTTGACGTCCACCTCGGCGTTCAACCGCGTGATCGTCGCGCTATCGAGCTTCGACGACAATGCTTCCAAGATCTGCACTAGCGTCGGATGAGCTTGCGCCGTCTCGGTCTTGATGATCGGTGCGAGAAAATAATTGAAGAAGAAGCCTCTGTCATCACGGAGGATTTGAAGATCGTAGCCGCTGATACGTCCATCCGTGGAAAAAACGACGCCGACATCGACGCCGGATATCCGGAGTGCTTGATAGATATAGTCGGTGTCGACCTGCCTGACGATCTCCCGGGGAAAATGACTGCCGTAAGTGCGTTCGAGCGGCTCCAACCCATCCGGACGTTCTGCAAACTCCTTGTTGATGCCAACGATCAGATTCGTTCCTCTTCCGATGGCTGCAAAGAGTTCGGAGATCGTCGCGATCTTCAGCACCTCCGACGATTGGGTGCGCATCGCGAGGGCATAGGTATTGTTGATGTCCGTCGGTCTCAGCCAAGTGTATCCGATCGACAGATCGAGTTCTCGCAGCCGGGCATAGGCCGCGCCCTTGTCGTAGTTCGCCCGGTCGCCATAGACCAGCGAGAGGCGCGTGGTCGTATATTCCCAATAAATGTCACCTCTTCTCGCCCGCATATGCGCGTGCATCTCTGAGGTGCTCAAGCCTTGGACCTTTTGGGCATCGAAGCCTTTCGAGGCGAGAAGCTGTCGCGTCAGTTCTGCGACGAGACCCTGTTCCGTAAAATCTTTTCCGACAACGACGATCGGTTCGGCAGCAGCCGAAACGCGCAGGGCGACGAGAACAACGAAAACGCTCAACAGATGCCGCGCAACAACTTTTGAAAGCATTGGTCGCATCCGCATCTGCTCATGCTGATTTTCTTATAAAAAGCGGATCGACACAAGAAACCGATTTCGGATGGTCAACATCGGTGGCAGTCGGTGATATGCGGTGCAGCCTGTGTCATCCCGTTGAGGTGTTTTCCTCGTTCGGCGATATCATTACGGATGCGGAAAAATATTATCTTTCGTCAACTACGATAGTGGTAACTCTGCTAAAATCCAAGAGGAACTGTGTTGCTACTGCGGCCAAACATGTGGGCGCAGGGTCTCATATTGCTTGTTGCTGCAAGTGAAGAATGTAACGTGCAGGCCACGTATCCCCCATGATTCGATTTTGGCAGAAATGACGTCCACCTTCGTGGCTCAATAGATCGTTCTCGATCTGCCTTGGGGCGTCTTTTGAGGTTTGACGACCGATACCTTCGCCGGGCCGCTTTCCATCGTAGGGGAAGGGAACGCAGGTGCCTGCGCGCGACGCTGATCTGAGACGATAGAGGGCTGCTATAGGCTCATCCGCGCCAGGAGAGCTGAACGAAGCGATCGGCCCTGCCATTGATCGTCGTGGGTGAGGGTACCGTCGAGCGATGATGCCGGCGGGGCAACAGAGAAACCTGGGCGGCTGCCGATGTTGGCCCTGGTGGAACCCCTTCAGGATGCAGCAGCAGGCACTTTACGGCCTCAGGAACAGGAGCGGCGGTTCATGCTGCCAGGTGCTGCCAGCGCTTCCCCAGGACCTTCGGGAGAACCCGTTTTGTGCTTGGGCCTGCCACCGCCAAACACGGTGAGAGACGATCGGATCCGGAAGCATGACCCGGCATAATCTCGGTGAGATGCACCGGCAAAAAGTGCGGACGTCGCAGCTTAGGGATAGGCCGGACAGCATAAAGCCCCGGACAGTCGATCCGGGGCTTGGCAGAATCATTCGATAACTGATCGAAGAATTTTGGTAGCGAGGGAGGGATTTGAACCCCCGACACAAGGATTATGATTCCTCTGCTCTAACCAGCTGAGCTACCCCGCCACCGTCGCGGGGGGCGCTGCGGCGTCCCCCGGTGGGCGGCGATATAGGGAGAAGGTGGCGGGGGTGTCAACGGCCTGCAGCCCTCGAGCTGCAGGTTCTTCGCGGGATGCTCCGGGCGGACGTCAAAGCGTCTGGCCGAAGATGCGGGCGACTTGGGGAATATCCTTGTCGCCACGCCCCGAGAGATTGAGCACCATCAGGTGATCGGCCGGCTTTGTGGGAGCCAGCTCGGCGACCTTGGAGAGGGCATGGGCCGGCTCCAGCGCCGGAATGATCCCTTCCAGGGAAGAGCAGAGCTTGAACGCCTCCAGCGTCTCGGAATCAGTCGCCGAGAGGTAGGTGACGCGGCCGGCCTCGTGCAACCAGGCGTGCTCCGGGCCGATGCCCGGATAATCCAGGCCCGCCGAGATCGAGTGCGCGTCGGCGATCTGCCCGTCGGCATCCATGAGCAGGTAGGTCCGGTTGCCGTGCAGCACGCCCGGCTTGCCGCCCGTCAGGGAGGCCGCGTGCAGGCCGCTCTGGACACCGTGGCCGGCGGCCTCGACGCCGTAAATCTCGACCTCGCGGTCGTCGAGGAAGGGATGGAACAGGCCCATCGCGTTCGAGCCGCCGCCGATGCAGGCAATCAGCGAATCGGGCAGGCGCCCCTCCAGGGCCAGCATCTGCGCCTTGGTTTCGTGACCGATCACGGATTGGAAATCGCGCACCATCGCCGGGTAGGGATGAGGACCCGCCACGGTGCCGATGCAGTAGAAGGTGTCGGCCACGTTGGTGACCCAATCGCGCAGGGCCTCGTTCATCGCGTCCTTGAGGGTCCGGGTGCCGGACTGCACCGGTACGACCTCGGCGCCCAGCATCTTCATGCGGAACACGTTCGGCGCCTGCCGCTCGACGTCGACGGCTCCCATATAGACCACGCATTTCAGGCCGAAGCGGGCGCAGAGGGTCGCGGTCGCGACGCCGTGCTGGCCCGCGCCGGTTTCGGCGATGATCCGGGGCTTGCCCATGCGGCGGGCCAGGAGAATCTGGCCGAGCACATTGTTCACCTTGTGCGAGCCGGTGTGATTCAGCTCCTCGCGCTTGAAGTAGATTTTGGCGCCGTTGCCCTTCGGTGCCTGCGCGCGGAAATGCTCGGTCAGGCGCTCGGCATAGTAGAGCGGGCTCGGGCGGCCGATATAATGGGTGCCGTAGCTCTCCATATCCGCCTTGAAGGACGGATCGGATTTCGCGTCCTCGTAGGCCTTCTCCAGATCGAGGATCAGCGGCATCAGCGTCTCGGCCACGAAGCGGCCGCCGAAGATGCCGAAGCGGCCGCGCTCGTCCGGCCCGGTGCGGAAGGAGTTCGGTGCGGGGTTCAGGGTCACGACGGGCAGTCCTCGATCAGGCGTCAATCTTTCTGATTGCGCGTGCTAGACCCATGGGAGGCCGGCCGCAATGCGACGTCCCGTGCTTCCTGGAGCTTCGGGATCCTGTCGGGGCGGGTTTGCCGGCCAGAGACGTACTCTCGGTCGGCTCGCCTGAACCAGGTGGAAGCCTCTAGCACCGGTCCGGAATGGGCCCCGAGCTGCGAGCTGCCGATCGGCGAAGTGACGGGCTACTTTCGTTGGTCCGCGGATCGACGGCGACGGAGCCTTCTCGGCTCGTTGCGTGGGGATGTCGTTAGCCGCGTCGCCTCATTGCCGGCTGGCGACGGGCGGCGGTTACGAAGGCGGCGATGCGGGCCGGATCCTTCTCGCCCGGGCGAACCTCCACGCCCGAAGAGACATCGACCGCCGAGAGACCTGTGCGGGCCAGTGCTTCGGCGACATTGGCAGCATCGAGTCCGCCCGACAGCATCGTGTGCTCCGGCAAACGCGACTGCGCCAGCAGATCCCAATCGAAGGCGATCCCGTTGCCGCCGGGAAGCGCCGCGCCGGGAGGCGGTTTGGCGTCCAGGAGCAGCCGGTCGGCCACATCTGACCAGACCGCCAAAGCCGCAAGATCTTCGGCGCGCGCGATGCCGAGCGCCTTCATGATTGGCCGCCCACCGTGCCTACGCAGAAACGCCACGCGTTCCGGCGATTCTCGGCCGTGCAACTGGATCAAATCCGGATCGACCGCCTCGATGGCCGCCGCCAGCAGGTCGTCGTCGGGATCGACCAGGAGAAGCACACGCTCCGCCCGACCGCGCGCCCGGCCTGCGAGGCGGCCCGCCGCCTCAAGGGAGAGATGGCGGGGGCTTTTGGCAAAATGCACGAAGCCGACGAGATCGGCGCCCGCATCGAGCGCGGCGTCGAGCGTCGTCTCCGTGGAGAGACCGCAGATCTTGACGCGCACGTTCGACATCGGGACGGGAGGGTGAACGCTCAGCGCCCGGCGGGAGCCGGCAGCGCCGTGTGGCCGGAAACCGGCGCGTAGCCGGGCTCGACGCCGGGCGCGCCGAAGGTCTTCAGGGTGGCGGCTTCCTTGGCGAGACGGTCGGCCTCGCGGCGGTGGTAGCGGGCCCTCTGGCGGGTGCCGCTCTGACCGAGCCAGCTGCCGATGCCGCCGAATACGACGCCGAGGGCGACGGCGCCGAACAGCACCGCGTAGAGCGGCAGAACCGCGCTGAACAGGGGCTCCGGCGAGAACGGGTCGAAGGACAGGGTCACGGCCTGACGGTTGGCGACCGCCAGCAGCACGACCACGATCGCGACCGGCAGGAGCACCAGAGCTTTCAGGAAACGAATCATTCCAACGTGTCTCCGACGGATCGGTCTCGCCGACCCGGCCGGCGCGTACCGGGGCGACGCCCGGTGCGAGCCGCCGCGGGAGCCTGGACGGCTCGGACGGCGCGAGTGAAGGGCCTTGGCGCCCGACCGGCAACGGCGGGTGCTGTTCTCAGGGTGAGTTAGGGCGAGACACCGTCGCCGTCACGGGGCAGTTCTACAGAGGGCTCACGCCTCGGCCCGCTCCTCGCCGATGCCGGCCTTGTTCAGGCGCAGCCGCATCTCCTTGCCGGTCTTGAAGACGGGGATCGCCTTCTCGGACACGGCGACCGATTCGCCGGTGCGGGGATTGCGACCGCGCCGGGCTTCCCGGCGCTTCACCGAGAAAGCACCGAAACCGCGAAGCTCGACCCGGTCGCCCTGTGCCAACGCGTCGGCGATGGTGTCGAGGATCGCGTTGACGAGAGTCTCCACGTCCCGCTGATAGAGATGCGGATTCTGCTCGGCGATCTTGAGCACGAGTTCGGACTT
The DNA here is from genome assembly GCF_022179765.1 of Methylorubrum suomiense. GTDB lineage: Bacteria > Pseudomonadota > Alphaproteobacteria > Rhizobiales > Beijerinckiaceae > Methylobacterium > Methylobacterium suomiense. The sequence continues at coordinate 196,380 of NZ_BPRE01000007.1, forward strand.
GATCATACGGCCATCTTCCGGATGCGGGGCAGGTGCGGCATGCGGGGGCGGATCAGGGCGCCGGACGCCAGACGGCGAGCAGGCCGCCCTGCTCCAACGCAGCCGTCTCGGCGCCGACCGCCCGAAGCCGTGCAGCAAGTCCGGCGAAACCCGCGAAGTCCGCAGCACCGCCGAGGGATGACCAGAGGGTCAAGCCGCCCTCGGATTTTGGCTTCCAGTCGTTCACCGGCAGGTCCTTCGGCACGTCCCGCTTCTGCTCGAGCCAAACCACCGCCTGACGCTCGTCGCCGAGCTCGTCCACGAGCTTGAGCGGAATGCTCTGGCGCCCGCTGAACACGCGTCCATCGGCCACCGCCGCGAGCTGCTGCTCGTTCATGCCGCGACGTTCGGCGACGAGCCCGCGAAACCAGCCATAGGTGTCCATCACGATCGCCGAGAGGGCAGCGCGGGCCTCCGGCGAGGTCGGAGCGAAGCCCGAGGGCTCGGCCTTCAACGGCGATGACTTGACCGTCTCGACCTTCACGCCCACCCGATCGAGCAGGCCGGACACTTCGGGATATTGAAACAGGACGCCGATGGAGCCGACGAGGGCGGTCTCGCGGGCGACGATGTGATCAGCGGCAATGGCCGTGATGTAGGCGCCCGAGGCTGCCGTGCCGTCCACGAAAGCGACGACCGGCTTCTTGTCGGCGAGGGCGCGGATGTTGCGGTACAGTTCCTCCGAACCCGTCGTCGTCCCACCGGGCGACGAGATCGAGAGGACGACGCCCTTGACCGAGTCGGCCTTGCCGACGCGTTCGATCAGCTTGCGGGTGGATTCGCTGCCGGCGATGAAGCCGCCGATGGAAATGCGCGCGATTTGATCCCGCTTGGGCGCGAAGAATCGTCCCTCGCCGATCCGGGCCCGGTAGCCGACAGCGCCCACGGCAACGATGAGCGCGCCGATGCCGATCACCCGCCACAAGGTCAGCTTGCGGCGCAGACGACGGCGGTCGATCAGAAACTCGGCGTCTGCGGCCATCCGACGGTCCACTCCCTGGCGTTCGGCCTCATTCGGGCCGCCTCGCGATTCGCCCGCCGCAGGATGCGCCGCGGGATGGCGAACCACACTTGTCCATTCGGGCAACCTGCGTCCGAGCCTGGGCGTCACCCTGGCCCGACTCGCGGCCAAGTCCTTGACGCATCTGGATTCGCGCAGGCCGCTCGACCTTGCGGCCGTGTTTAGACCCGCCGATGGCGGGGCGGCAAGGGGTTGATGCCGCGGGGCGTGTCAGCGCGGGCTCTTTACCCGCGGCGGGCGTAGACCTCTTCGACATAGCCGTCGCGCAGCCAGAAGAGATTCCGGCTGAGGCGGCGATAGCCGCCGTCTCGGGCAACGAGGTCGGGCACGACACCCTGCCGGAACGCATCCGTGTTCACGGCCGCCGCTTCCTGGTTGATCGAGTAGAAGAGCGGCGCGATTTCGCGGATCCGGCCCACATACATCTCGGCCGTATCCGGCGGCATCTCCGGTATCGAATCCTGGTTGATGACGAGGTCGTATCGCTCGTCGCGATGGATCTCCCACCACGGCAGGATCCTGATCCGCGCATCGGTCTCGCCGGAGAGGGAGACGGGGAGCCCGGCCTTGAGCAGGAACCATCCCTGGATCACGTTGGTGAACGGCAGATCCAGGATCGTGTAGCTCTGCGCGGCATCGTGCAGATACCAAGCGAGGCCGCCGAATCCGCCGCCGATCTCGGCCAGTCGCGGACCGGGCCGAAGATCACGGATGCGCCGGGCAGCGTAGGCATGGCTGAAGGCGTGCTCGGGCAGGATGCTCCCGCCGAGGCGCACGCCGTAGGGCGCACCGACATTCGGAAAGGTCAGCGGAAATCCGAGCGCGGCCTCGATGCGTTCGAGTCCCGCGATGGATTCCAACGGTCGCGTGAAGTCGCCCTGTTCGGGGCAGCGGACCGGCTCGACCGCGAGGGCCTCGGCAAACCTCAGCAGGCGATCGTGCCATCCAGCGGCGAAGGTGTCGGGCGCGTGGCGGGCGAGCGTCGCGGTGGTACGGCCCATGGCGATGCCGTGCGCGAGGTGCGACTGGAACAGGTCAACGAGCATCGCGGCCAAAGCCGGCGCGTCCCCGCCGTGCAACGCCGTGTGGAAGGCCGAGAAGCCCTGTGTGCGGGCGGCCCACATTCCCTCCTCGACGGCGTCCGGCGCAGCGGCGGCGGAGTGACGCCAAGCGGCGATGAGGCGACGCGCAATTGCCTCGTCATCCCCACCGATGGCGGGTTCGGCGAACTCGATCCGCGGCAGGCTGCCGACCGCCCGATACGGATAGCGGAAGGTCCCCGCACCGACGATATCCCCGCCAAGGGCCGCCGTCGGGATCGGCAAGCGGTAGGCGCGACGCTCGCGGCGACCGAAATGGCGCCAATGTTCGGCGGCCGAAGCGATGTGGCCAGCCTCGACGGCCATGGCCACATCGGCGTTGAGATCGAGATAGAGGTCCGGGTCGAAATCGATCGGGAGAGCGTCGCTGCGTCGTCGGCCGCGCAAGAGGCCGTCAAGCCGCCTGCGAATGCCGATTCGCATCCGATCGACCGGGCCATCGTCCTGAGAGGGTTTCGACACGCGATCCTCACTCACGCCGCGCGTGGCGGGCGGTTCCCGATGACACAACAACCCGCTCGAACGACGCGACCGTACTCGCCCGGAGGGTGACTGGCATGCCCCTCCTGCTCCGAAGGGCACGGGGGACGATCAAGGCGGCATCGCCAAGAGAGGCGGACAACGCAAACGGAAACGGCCCGAAAAGCGGAGCTTTTCGGGCCGTTGGTACGGGACGTCGCGTGAGCCGAAGGGTTCCCCGGGCCGATGGCCCGGGGCACTTCGCCTTACTCTTCGTCGCCGCCCTTCTTCTTATTGAAGGCGGCACCGAGGATGTCGCCGAGCGAGGCACCCGAATCGGCCGAGCCGAACTGGGCCATCGCTTCCTTCTCCTCGGCGACTTCGAGGGCCTTGATCGAGACCTGCACGCGGCGGGCCTTGCGGTCGAACTGCACCACGCGGGCATCGACCTTCTCACCGGCGGCGAACCGCTCGGGGCGCTGGTCGGCACGGTCGCGGGCGAGCTCGGCGCGACGAATGAAGGTCTGCATGTCGGTGTCGACGAGCTTCACTTCGAGGCCCGAATCCTTCACCTCGACGATCTCGCAGGTGACGATCTGGCCCTTCTTGATCTCGCCGGCTTCCGCGAAGGGATCGCCGCCGAGCTGCTTCACGCCGAGCGAGATGCGCTCCTTCTCGACATCGACGTCGAGAACCTGGGCGCGCACGATATCGCCCTTCTTGTACTCCTCGATCACCTGCTCGCCGGGACGGTTCCAGTCGAGATCCGACAGGTGAACCATGCCGTCGACATCGCCCTCGAGGCCGATGAACAGGCCGAACTCGGTCTTGTTCTTGACCTCGCCCTCGACCTCGGAGCCAACCGGGTGCTTCTCGGCGAAGGCGTCCCAGGGGTTCTGCAGGGTCTGCTTGAGGCCGAGCGAGATGCGGCGCTTGACCGAATCGACTTCCAGGATCTGCACCTCGACCTCCTGAGAGGTAGAGACGATCTTGCCCGGATGGACGTTCTTCTTGGTCCAGCTCATCTCGGAGACGTGGATCAGGCCTTCGATGCCCGGCTCCAGCTCCACGAAGGCGCCGTAATCGGTGATGTTGGTCACGCGGCCCTTGAGCTTGGCACCCTCCGGGTAGCGGGCGGCGATGCCCTCCCACGGATCGGCGAGCAGCTGCTTGATGCCGAGCGAGATGCGGTGCGTCTCGTGGTTGATCTTGATGATCTTGACCTTCACCGTCTGGCCGATGGTCACGACCTCGGACGGGTGGTTCACGCGGCGCCATGCCATGTCGGTGACGTGCAGCAGGCCGTCGATGCCGCCGAGATCGACGAAGGCGCCGTACTCGGTGATGTTCTTGACGACGCCGTCGATGACCTGACCTTCCTCAAGGTTGGCCACCAGCTCCGAACGCTGCTCGGCGCGGCTCTCCTCGAGAACGGTGCGGCGCGACACGACGATGTTGCCGCGACGGCGATCCATCTTGAGGATCTGGAACGGCTGGGGTGTGCCGAGCAGCGGGGTCACGTCGCGCACCGGGCGGATATCGACCTGCGAACGCGGCAGGAACGCCACGGCGCCGTCGAGATCGACGGTGTAGCCGCCCTTGACCTGGTTGAAGATCGTGCCGGTCACGCGCTCATTGGCCTCGAAGGCCTTCTCGAGCTTGACCCAGCTCTCCTCGCGGCGCGCCTTGTCGCGCGAGATGACGGCTTCGCCGAGCGCGTTCTCGATGCGGTCGACATAGACCTCGACCTCGTCGCCGACGGCCAGATCGCCGTCGCGGCCGGGGCCGTTGAACTCCTTGAGGGCGACGCGACCTTCGGTCTTGGCGCCGATGTCGATGACGGCGACGTCCTTCTCGATCGCGACGACGCGACCCTTGACGACCGAACCTTCGGTGATCTCGTGATTGAGGAAGCTCTCCTCAAGCAAGCTCGCGAAATCTTCGCGGCTCGGCTGGAAAACGTTCAGACCAGCGGACATTCTCTCTCCTAGATGGCCTCCCGCGGGAGGCCGCGTCGACGGCAAGTGTGGCAAGGACCCCCGTCATCGCCGGCCGCCGGATGGAACGATCCGGTCGAGCCAACCTCCTCTCGGAGGGCCGACGCATGCTGAAACAAGCGATGGTCGAGGGCCGACATCCCCGGCGGGAACGAAAGACGGATCGGGGTGCGCAGGGCACCGCGATCCTGACGGTTCCGAAAGGGAAATCGGCGGGACGGATAACCGATCCGGCGCCTGGGCGCAACGCCGGGTTGGCCTGCTCCTGCCGTGCTCCCGCGGATCGGCATGCACGCGCGCGATCCGAGTCCCGGTCGGGGCGGCACCATTGGTTCTTGGCTCAGCGCGTCTTGAGGGGCTTGGGCGCCTTCTTGACGATCCGCGCCAGGTCGGACGGCCGGGATGAGGGCGGCTTCGGCAGCGGTCCGCGACGCTTGGCCGGTTCGGGCTCGGGCGGGGTGGCGAGATCCGGTTCTCGCGGGGGTGGCACCGATGCCGTGGTGACCGGGGCCGGGCCGGTCAGTGCATGGGCCAGCACCTTCTTCATCGCTCCTGGCAACGGCTCCGTATCGAGCTTCTCGCGGGGCGTGAAGCGCATGCCGTCCGGGGCCACCGTGCCCGCCGCGACGCGGGCGAAGAACACCGTCAGTTCCAGCGGGAAATGCGTGAAGCCGTGCTTCACGACGCCCGGAAGACGCTTCCATCGGGCATCCAGCGGTGCGTCGAGCAGGCCCTTGGCCGGATCGTAATCGGGCAGCCATGGACTGCCCGGCGGTTCGGCCATGGCCCCGAGCAGACCTTCTGCCGGTCGCGTGCGCAGGAGGATCGCCTCGTCGCCGGCCCTGAGGGCGACGAAGGCGGCGCCCTTGCGCAAGGTCCCCTTCTCCTTCTTCACCTTGCGCGGAAAGGTCTCCTGCAAACCTTCGGCGCGGGCGTGGCAGGGGCGCATCCACGGGCACAGTGCGCAAGCGGGGCGTCGCGGCGTGCAGAGCGTCGCCCCGAGATCCATCACGGCTTGCGCGAAATCGCCCGGTCGGTCGTACGGCACGAGCGCTTGCGTGAGCGCGCGGATCTGCGGACGGGCCGCGGGCAACGGCGTCTCGATCGCATGGAGGCGCGTCATCACCCGCTCGACATTGCCATCGACCGCCGCCGCGGGGCGATTGAAGGCGATGGCCGCGATGGCGCCCGCCGTGTAGGCGCCGATGCCGGGGAGCTTGCGCAGGCCCTCCTCGGTATCGGGGAAGCGTCCGGCTGTGGCCACCGCCTTGGCGCAGGCATGGAGATTACGCGCTCGGGAATAGTAGCCGAGCCCGGCCCAGGCGGACATCACCGACTCCTCCGGGGCGGCGGCGAGCGCATCGACGCTAGGAAAGAGCGTCAGGAACTTCTCGAAATACGGTTTGACCGCCGCAACCGTCGTCTGCTGCAGCATCACTTCCGAGAGCCAGACGCGGTAGGGGTCGGAGCGCTGTCCCGGCAGGGCGCGCCAGGGCAGCGCGCGGCGGTGCCGGTCGTACCAGGCGAGCAGGTCGTCGGCCGAGGCGGCGGGCGCGGACATGGCGCGAACCCTTAGCCGGGCCGCGCCGACCGCAAAAGCGGTCGGGCTATCCACCGGGACGACAAAAATCCGCGACGCACCGTCTTTCCGGAAGAATCGGCGGCTCGCCGCGCAGGGCGCCGGGCTCGCGTCGTGATCGGCGCGCGAACTGCAAATCGAGAGGAACCGGTAGGGAAGATCGGTCACACAGGCGTCCCGGCCCCGCGCGACTCCCGACGCGCACGACCTTGGGCTACAATCCCGTTCCCTCACCCACCGGATCTCCGATGGCGCGCGCGAAACCCCTGGCCGAATTGATCGGTGACTGTGTCGGTCCCGCCTTCGCCGCGCAGGGTTTCGCCTCGGCGGACATCCTGGCGGTCTGGCCCGGCATCGTCGGATCGCGCCTCGCGGATGCCTGCCAGCCCGTCAAGCTCGAATGGCCCCGCCGCGCCCGCCGCGACGCCGAGGGGCGTCCGGAGCCCGGCACCCTGGTGGTTCGGGTGGAGGGCGCCTTCGCTCTCGAACTCCAGCATCTCGCCCCGGTGGTGATCGAGCGGGTCAATGCGCATTACGGCTGGGCCTGTATCGGCAAGATCGTGCTCCGGCAGGACCGCCTGCGCCGGCCCCTCCGCCGCCGACCGGTCCCACCCCTGGATCCCGCCCGGCGCGGCGAGGTGGCCTTGGCGGTCTCGCGCATCGAGCACGATCCCCTGCGCGACGCCCTGGACCGGCTCGGCATCGCCGTGGTGGCCGGACGCACCTGAGACCGGGGCTGCCTCGCGCGCGCTCGCCGTGGTAAGGGGCGCTCGACCCGTGCGGCGACGCGTCCGCGGCCCGTGCGACGCCGTTCCGCCTATACCTCGCATGTCCCGGGCCCGGATTGGGCCCCCAAGGAGCCCGTCCCTGCCATGATCACCCGGCGCGACGCCCTCAAGACCACCGGTCTCGCCCTCGGCGCGGCCATCCTCATGCCCCGCCTCATTGCCGATGCGGTGGCGCAATCGGCGGACACGGCCGCCCTGATGCAGCCGGGTCCGCTCGGCGACGTCTGGCTCGGGCCGGCGGATGCCAAGTGCACGATCATCGAATACGCCTCGCTGACCTGCTCGCACTGCGCCCATTTCCACGCGACCACGTATCCGGTCCTGAAGGAGCGCTACATCGATACGGGCAAGGTGCGCTTCACGCTCCGCGAGTTCCCGCTCGACCCGCTGTCGACGGCGGCCTTCATGCTCGCCCGCTGCGACGGGAACGACAAGTATTACCCGATCTCCGATCTCCTGTTCGATCAGCAGCAGAACTGGGCCTTCGTGCGTAAGCCGCAGTCTCCGGTCGATGCCCTCGAGCAGATCGTGCGGCAGGCGGGCTTCTCGAAAGAGAAGTTCGAAGCCTGCTTAAAGGATCAGAACACCTACGCGGCCATCAATGCGGTGAAGACCCGCGGCCTCGAAACCTTCAAGGTCGATTCCACACCGACGTTCTTCATCAACGGCACCAAGCATAACGGCGCGTTGTCGATCGAAGAGATGGAGAAGATCATCAAGCCGATCATCGGCGCGTAGCCGATCGGCCTCGAAAAGGTGCGGAAAAACTCGGATTGCTATGCAAAATCAACGGCTTAAGCTGAGCCAGCCGCGCCTTGACTCGTCAGGATGGCGAAACTATGGTGCGCCGCGCCGAGGGGGCGAGCCTTTTCCCTCCGCTCCCGACGACATGTGGGGTCGCCCGTGAGCGGCGATCCTTCAGGCAGCGGGAGTGGGCCGGGTGGGGCTCCCGACGACGGCGATCTCTCCGCGAGGCTCAGACGTCTCGAGACGCAGCTCGAGGGCAGGCGGCCGAAAGCCGCTCCCGGCGGGCCTGCGCGCAACGGTGCGCCCGGCGGATCGGCTCCGCTTGGGCAGGCCATGCGCCTCTCGACCGAGTTCATCGCGGGCGTGATCGCCGGAGGAATTCTCGGATACCTGTTCGATCATCTTCTGGGCACCAAGCCCTGGGGAATGATCGTGTTGCTGATGCTCGGTTTCGTGACCGGTATCTACAACGTCATGCGGGTGAGCGGCTTCAGCGGCCAGAAAGCTGAGAAAGATCGACCGGAAGGGTCTTGAGACTCGCCCGGCATCGTGTAAGGGCGACGCGCAACACGGGAGCCGCCAGGCGCCCGGCGCGACTCGAAGAAGGGCGGAAGCGAGCACATGGCGGTCAGTGTCGACCCGATCCACCAGTTCGAGCTGCAGCCGCTCGTCTCGCTGGGGCATATCGGCAACCAGCAGATCGCGTTCACGCAATCGGCTCTCTACATGTTCGTTGCGGTGGGCATCATCGCGCTCCTCACCATCGTGGCCACCTCGGGCCGCTCCGTGGTGCCGGGTCGCCTGCAGGCGCTGGCCGAGACCCTCTACGAATTCATCGCCGATACGGTTCACCAGGCGACCGGCGCCGAGGGCAAACGCTTCCTGCCGCTGGTGTTCTCCCTGTTCATGTTCGTGCTCATCCTGAACCTGCTCGGGATGATCCCCTACGCCTTCGCGGTGACGAGCCATCTGATCGTCACCTTCGGCCTCGCCCTGGTGGTCATCCTCACCGTGGTGATCTACGGCGTCGCCAAGCACGGCACCCACTTCCTCGGCGTGTTCGTCCCGTCGGGCGTGCCGAAGCCGCTGCTCCTCATCATGGTGCCGATCGAGATCGTGTCGTTCCTGTCGCGTCCGATCAGCCTCTCGGTGCGTCTCTTCGCCAACATCCTGGCCGGTCACATCGCGCTGAAGATCTTCGCCTTCTTCGTGGTCCAGCTACTGGTGGCCGGCGCCTGGGGCGTGCTCTCGCCCCTGCCGCTCGCGCTGACCATCGCGCTGACGGCTCTCGAGTTCCTCGTCGCGGCCCTCCAGGCTTACGTCTTCGCGACGCTCACGGCGGTCTATCTCGCCGACGCCCTTCACCCCGGCCACTGATCCTCATCGGTCGGACCCTTCCCCCGAGAACCCTCGTTCGAACCTCAGGAGTGTTTCATGGATCCCGTCGCTGCGAAGTACATCGGCGCCGGCCTCGCCTGCCTTGGCATGGCGGGCGCCAGCATCGGCCTCGGCAACCTGTTCGGCCAGTTCTATTCGGGCGCCCTGCGCAACCCGTCGGCCGCCGATAGCCAGCGCACCAACCTCCTCCTCGGCTTCGCGCTCACCGAGGCGCTGGGCATCTTCTCGCTGCTGGTCGCCCTGCTGCTGCTCTTCGCCGTCTGACGCGTCGATTATCGGGGGAGCGGGAGGTCGCGCCTTCAGCCGATCTTCCCTCCCCCGCTCGCTGATCCGGCCGCTCCGCCCGCGGAGCCGGCCTTCCGACGTCACCGGACAGGGCCATGGCCGAGAAGAATCCCCTCACGACCCCCTCCCCGAATGCGGATACCAAGATCGTTCCGCCCGGGAGCACCCAGACCCATACCGAGCATGCGCCCGGCGGGCACGGCGCGGCCTTCCCGCCCTTCGAGAGCCATACCTTTCTCTCGCAGCTGATCTGGCTCGCTCTGGCCTTCGGCCTGCTCTACTACCTCATGTCCAAGGTGGCGCTGCCCCGCATCGAGGCGATCCTCAACGACCGCTCGAACCGGCTCTCCGCCGATCTCGACCAGGCGCAACGCATGAAGGCCGAGGCCGACGCCGCCGGCGCCGCCTACGAGAAGTCCCTCCGCGAGGCGCAGGCCAAGGCTCAGGGCATCGCTCAGGACACCCGCAATACCCTTTCGGCGGAAGCCGATGCCAAGCGTAAGACGCTCGAGGCCGAGCTAAACCAGCGGTTGGCCGCCTCCGACGCCACGATCCGCGCCCGCACCGCCGAGGCGATGGGCAATGTCCGCTCCATCGCCGGTGAGACCGCCTCCGCGATCGTCGAGCGGCTGACCGGTCAGGCGCCCGATCCGGCGACCCTGAACCGGGCCCTCGACGCCACGCCCGCGCTGAACTGATCCCGAGGGCCGGCCATGGTGCCGGCCCCGCTCGACGAACCGGACCCGGGCCGACGCACCGGGACAGGCCGACCAAGGGTTTGAGACCGACATGCTGTTGACCGCAGAATTCTGGGTCGCCGTCGCCTTCGTGGCGTTCCTGGCCATCGTGTGGAAGGTCGGTGGCTTCGGCATGATGACCGGCGGGCTCGATACCCGCGCCAAGCGCGTGCGTCACGAACTCGACGAGGCGCGCCGCCTTCGGGAAGAGGCCGCCGCCGTTCTCGACGACTACAAGCGTCGTCGCGCCCAGGCCGAGAAGGATGCCGAGGCGATCGTTGCAAGCGCCCGCGAGGAGGCCGAGCGCCTCGCGGCCGAGGGTCAAGCCCGTCTGAACGATTTCGTCGCCCGCCGCACCAAGTCCGCCGAATCCAAGATCGCGCAGGCGGAAGTCCAGGCCGCCGCCCAGGTCCGTGCCGCCGCAGCCGATGCCGCGGTGAGGGTTTCGGAGACGATCCTCCGCGAGCGGCTCCAGGGGGCTGCCGCACAGGACCTGCTCCGTGCCAGCCTCGGCGACGTGAAGAGCCGCCTTTCTGCCTGAACCGTCTCGCAAGAAACCGTTTCGGCGAACGCCCGGCCCGGTGCCGGGCGTTTTGCTGTGTGCAAGAACCTATGCGGTGCTGCATTCGATGACGCTCCTGTGAAAATTTTTGACGGAAGTCGCAAAATCAGCTGCGCTTGGCCTGTCATGCTCCGCCGTGTAGGAATGGACTCGAAAAACACCCCCGTGCATGCCGACGACAAACGGGCGGGTTTAATCAGGAAACATCAGAAGAGGCTCCTCACATGAGCGCCGGTACCGCGACCGACCACACCGCCCTCGATACGTTCTTCTCTGCCAACCTTGCCCAGACCGATCCCGAGATCGCCAAGGCGGTCGCCCAGGAACTCGGCCGCCAGCAGCACGAGATCGAGCTGATCGCCTCCGAGAACATCGTCTCGCGGGCCGTGCTCGAGGCGCAGGGCTCGGTGCTGACCAACAAGTACGCGGAAGGCTATCCGGGCCGCCGCTACTATGGTGGCTGCCAATTCGTCGACATTGCCGAGGAACTGGCGATCGACCGCGCCAAGCGCCTGTTCGATTGCGGCTTCGCCAACGTGCAGCCGAATTCGGGCTCGCAGGCCAACCAGGGCGTGTTCATGGCCCTGATGCAGCCGGGCGATACGTTCCTCGGTCTCGACCTCGCCGCCGGTGGTCACCTCACGCACGGCGCCCCGCCGAACGTGTCGGGCAAGTGGTTCAAGCCGGTTTCCTACACCGTGCGCCGCGACGATCAGCGCATCGATATGGAGCAGGTCGCCCAGCTCGCTCAGGAGCACAAGCCGAAGGTCATCATCGCGGGCGGCTCCGGCTATCCGCGTCACTGGGATTTCGCCAAGTTCCGTGAGATCGCCGATTCCGTCGGCGCCTACTTCATGGTCGACATGGCCCATTTCGCCGGCCTCGTCGCCGCCGGTCTGCATCCGTCGCCGTTCCCCCACGCCCATGTCGCCACCACGACGACGCACAAGACCCTGCGCGGTCCGCGCGGCGGCATGATCCTGACGAACGACGAGGCCCTGGCCAAGAAGTTCAACTCGGCGATCTTCCCCGGCCTGCAGGGCGGCCCGCTTATGCACGTCATCGCCGGCAAGGCCGTGGCCTTCGGCGAGGCCCTGAAGCCCGAGTTTAAGATCTACGCCAAGCAGGTGATCGACAACGCCAAGGCGCTGGCCGATACCCTCATCTCCGGCGGCTACGACATCACCTCGGGCGGCACCGACAACCACCTGATGCTGGTGGATCTGCAGCGGAAGGGTCTCACCGGCAAGGCGGCGGAAGCCGCGCTGTCGCGGGCCGACATCACCTGCAACAAGAACGGCGTTCCGTTCGACTCGCAGAAGCCGACGATCACCTCCGGCATCCGCCTCGGCACCCCGGCCAGCACCACCCGCGGCTTCGGCGTCGCGGAATTTAAGCAGGTCGGCTCGCTCATCGTCGAGGTGCTCGACGGTTTGGGGGCCAAGGGTGATGGTGGCGACGCGGCGGTTGAAGCGGCCGTGAAGCAGAAGGTCCACGCCCTCACGGACCGCTTCCCGATCTACCAGTAATCGTTTCCGGCAACGGATGCCGGCGCGGCCGCGGATCTTAGCGATCCGCGGCCGCTCTCGTTTGCGATGAGACATTCTCATCCTGGCAATCCGGTCCTGGCTGGGGCACAGAGGCGTCCCGGACGACCGGGAGAGAGCAAGGGTTTGAAGACGCGCGATGCGGTGTCCGTTCTGCGGGGGTCCCGACACGCAGGTGAAGGATTCGCGGCCGAGCGAGGATTCCGCGGCCATCCGCCGTCGTCGCATCTGCCCGGATTGCGGCGGGCGCTTCACGACGTTCGAGCGGGTGCAATTGCGCGAACTCACCGTGCTCAAGCGGTCCGGCAAGCGGATGCCGTTCGACCGGGACAAGCTGCAACGCTCGATCGATGTGGCTCTGCGGAAGCGGCCTGTCGAGCCCGAGCGGATCGAGCGTCTCGTCTCGGGGGTGGTCCGTCGCTTGGAGAGCACCGGTGACGGCGAGGTCACCAGCGAAGCCATCGGCGAGGCGGTGATGGAAGGGCTCAAGGGCCTCGATGACGTGGCCTATGTGCGCTTCGCCTCCGTCTACAAGAATTTTCGCGAAGCCCAGGACTTCCAAGATCTCCTCGGGACCCTGGGGGGGCGTCTTGCCGGTGAAGGCGACCCGGTCGCCGATGCCGCCCCGGTCGAGGGGACGCCGGAGGCTGTGGCGGCCCCGCGTCGCCGTTCGGCGCGGGCGCGAAGTTGACGAGGTCGGCTGTGAGCGCGACGCACGCCCTGGACCACCGCGCCATGCGCCTCGCCCTGGCCCTCGGGCGCCGCCATCTCGGTCTGACATGGCCGAACCCCAGCGTCGGTGCCGTCGTGGTCGCGGATGGCCGCATCGTCGGTCAAGCGGCGACTGCGCCGGGCGGTCGCCCGCATGCGGAGCCGCTGGCCATCGCCATGGCGGGCGAGGCGGCGCGGGGGGCCACACTCTACGTCACCCTCGAGCCCTGCTCGCATCACGGCCGGACGCCGCCCTGCACCGACGCGACCATCCGTGCGGGCATCGCTCGCGTCGTCACCGCAATGGAGGATCCGGATCCGCGGGTCTCGGGCCGCGGTCATGCCCTGTTGCGGGAGGCCGGGATCACGGTCGAAACGGGGCTGTTGCGGGACGAGGCGCTTCGGGATCATCGCGGTCACGTTTCCCGCATCACGCGCGGGCGTCCGAGCGTACATCTCAAGCTCGCCCGAACCCGCGACGGGTTCGCGGCCCCCTCGGGCGGCGATCGGCTGAAGATCACCGGTGCAATCGCCGATGGCGCCGTGCATCTCTGGCGGGCCCATGCCGATGCCATCATGGTCGGGATCGGCACGGCGCGGGCCGACAACCCGTCGCTGACGGTGCGCTTGCCGGGCCTATCAGACCGGTCGCCGGTGCGGATCGTTCTGGACTCGACGCTCCGGCTGACACCATCCACACATCTGGTGCGCGGCGCCCGCGATATTCCGACCCTCGTCGTCACCGGTCCCAACAGCCCGGCCCATGCGCGGCGCATGCTCACCTCGTTCGGCGTCGAGCTTCTGCCCGTCGCCGCCGATGCCAATGGGCGGATCGATCTGCGCGCGGCGCTCATCGCCCTGGCCGAGACCGGATTGACGCGGATCTGTAGCGAGGGCGGGCCCGCGCTTGCGGACGCCCTCGCCGCGCACGATCTCGTCGATGCCTGCACGCTCATCACGGGCCCGATCGATCTCGGAGGCGCGGGTGGCCTGCCGGCGATCGGACCGAGCCTCGCCCGCCGCCTGGCCGAAGGCACGCTGCGCCAAGTCGAAGCGCAGGCCTATGGCGAGGACGAGGCGATCACCTACGAGAGGCACTGAGATGTTCACCGGGCTCGTCACGGATGTCGGCCGCGTCGTCTCGATCGACGGCACGGATCGGCTGCGGCGCATCGTGATCGAGAGCGCCTACGATCCCGCCGGCATCGCGCTCGGGGCTTCCATCGCCTGTTCCGGCCCCTGTCTGACCGCCGTGACGATCGAACCGCACGGCACGGGATGCCGCTTCGCCGTCGATGCCGCCGCCGAGACGCTCGCCCGTACCACCGTCGGAGCGTGGCGCGACGGCACCCGGGTCAATCTTGAACGCTCGCTCAAGCTCGGCGACGAGATGGGCGGCCATCTCGTCACCGGCCATGTCGACGGCGTGGCTGAGATCGTGGCACGTGAGACCGTGACCGGAGAGGACAACCCCTGGGGGGCGAGCGAGCGCTTTACGCTCCGGGCCCCGGCCGCGCTTGCCGGGTTCATTGCCGAGAAGGGCTCGGTCTGCCTCGATGGCACCTCGCTCACCGTCAATTCGGTCGCGGGCAGCGACTTCTCCGTGCTGCTGATCCCGCACAGCCTGTCGGTGACGACCTGGGAAGAGCGTCGGGCCGGGGACCGGGTCAATCTCGAAGTCGATTTGATCGCCCGCTACGCCGCGCGCCTTGCCGAAGCGCGCGGATTGACACGCGCCTGACCGAAGATACCCGCGGCCGGCGGTTCCGCCCCGCTACGGTCGTGGGCAGCACGGTGAATCGTCCTTAACCCTTCGTCACGGAAGCTGACTTCCGCGATTCGCGAGCGAAGGGCAGCGGCGATGACGGCGAACGGGTTCGAGGCGCGGCGCGACCGGCTACTGGCCGTGATGACCGGCCTCGCCGGGGCGGCTCTTCTGGCCCTGATCCTCCTGCGCGGCGCCTTGCGTGATCCCGGCCTCAATTCGCACGGCGCGCTGGCCGACGCGTTCCTGCACGGGCGGCTCTGGATCGAGACCTGCCCGGAGATCGACTGCGCGCTGTTTCAGGGGCGGACCTACGTCATCTTTCCGCCGCTGCCGGCGGTTCTGGCGATGCCGTTCGTGGCCGTGTTCGGCTTTCCCGGCTTCAAGGGCTTCGTTATCCTGGGACTCGCGCTGAGCGCACTCAGTCTGCTGGTCTGGCGCGCGATCCTGCGCGGCCTCGGCACGGCGCCGAGCGACACGCTATGGCTCCTCGCCGCCCTCGCCTTCGCGAGCCCCCTCTACCAAGTCACTTTGCGCGCCGACGGTGTCTGGTTCTACGCGCAGGCGGTGGGCTTCCTGATGGTCAGCCTCAGCCTCTGGGCCGCGATCTGCCGGGCTTCGCTGCCGCTCGCCGGGCTCTTCATCGGCCTTGCTTTCCTGTGCCGGCAGATGGCGATCTTCTACCCGCTGTTTCTCCTCTTCCTGTGCCTCCCAAGGGAGCGACCGCTTATGAGCGGTTTTACAGGATTGGCGAAGCCGGCGATCCTCGCCGCGATACCGGTCGCCGCGGCGCTGGCGGTCTATTTCACCTACAATATCGCCCGCTTCGGCAGTCCGACCGAAACCGGCTACGCCTTCATCAACAATCCGGATCAGACCACCTTCATCTGGCGGCGCATCAGCGAGACGGGTCTGTTCTCCCGCGACTATCTGCTGTTCAACACGCTCTACCTGTTCCTGCAGGGCTTCCATTTCGAATTCGGAGGTCCGCAGCTCACGGCGCTCACCGGCTTCGACAAGGCCGGAACGGCTCTTCTGGTCACGAGCCCCTGGGTTCTGTTGGCCTTCTACGCCAAGGTCGATCGGGTTTTCCTCGCCGGCGCGGCGGTGATTGCGACCATCGCCTGCATCACCCTCTTCTACCATTCGAACGGCGCCGAGCAGATCGCGACCCAGCGCTACGCCCTCGACTGGTTGCCGATCCTGATCGTCCTGATGGCGAGGCCGCATTCGCGCGCAGGGGACGGGCAGGGCTTCGGAACGGGACGCCCGGCGGCCTTCGCGGCGCTGCCGCTCCTCGTCACCTGGGGCGTGACCGCGAACCTCGCCGTCCTCGCGGTGCTGTCGGTCTACAGGGTCTGAGGCTCGCTCGACCGCGCCGAGAAGGTCAAGAGGCGGTGGCCGAGATAGTTCGCCCCCGCCCCCACCGCGATGCCGACCCCGTGGCTGAAGGCTTCAACCAGGGCCAGCGGCACTCGCGGCAGCAACGGTGTCAGCCCGGCCACGAGGCCGGCACTGACGGTCAGCACCACACCGGCGCCCGCCATGTTCACCGCGACGAACACCGCGAGTTGTCCACGCAGCGAGCCGGCGCGCGCTCCATGGAACACGAAGCGGCGGTAGAGCCAGAAGCCCGCGGCCATGCCGATCACGTAGGCGAGGAGCAGGGCCGCCTCGAACGGCATGACGAGCGACAGGAGGATGCGCGCGATCCAGTTGAGCGCCGCGGCCAAGCCCCCGGCGAGCAGGAAGCGAAGGATTTCGCGGTTTTGCGCGAGCCGCATCAAAGCCCCCAGGCCGGCAGAAGACCCTGGGGCAATCCGAAGGCGGCGATGCCGAAAGCGAGGCCGGCGATCCCGGCCAGAGCAAGGCTCGGGCGGTCCTTCACGGCGAAGGCGACCGGATCGTCGTGCAGCTCGTCGCGGCCGGCCAGCAACCAGACCCGGCCCATGAACAGGACCAGGACCATCGGGAACATCCAGAGTGCGAGGGGCGCCGCCAAAGCCGCGTGCCGAAACGCCTCGTTGGCGAGGTAGAGAATGAAGATGACGATGCTGGCGAGCCCCGCCGCGATCCCGAAGGCCAGCACGACCGGCTCGTCCGCGCTCTGATAGCCGCGCCCGGAGAGCTTGCCGAAGCGCCCGCGTTTGGCCGCTCCGCGCAGTTCGGTATGGCGCTTCGCGAAGGACAGGGAGGTGAACAGGAACATCGAGAAGGTCAGGAGCCAGGGTGACCAAGCCACGGCGATCGCCGCGACGCCCACGGCAATGCGCAGGGTGAACAGGCTGCCGAGGGTCAGCGCATCGAGCATCGGCACGCGCTTGAGCCAAGCGGAGTAGGTCAGCGTCAGCGCCAGATAGGCGAGAACACCGGCGAGGACCGCCGCGCCCGCCGCGAACGCGACGGCCAGGCCGCCTGCCAGTCCGAGGATGAGGGCGGCAATGCCCGTGGCCAGCGGCAGACGTCCGCTCGCCAGCGGACGCTCGCGCTTCGACCAATGGGCGCGATCATGCGGCAGATCGAGCAAGTCGTTGAGAAGATAGCTCGCCGAGGCGACGAGGCCGAGCGCGAGAAAGGCCGCCAGAGCCAACCCCCAGGCGGCCGGGTCGCCCGCCCTGCCGCCGAGGACGAGGGGCAGGAAGACGAGGCCGTTCTTGGCCCATTGGTGCAGTCTCAAACCCTTGACCAGGGCGCGGGCTCGCGAAGCGGCGGGAAATTCCTGCATCGGCTTGCCGAGGGCCCGCGCCGCAAGCGTCACCCTGGTCGGCGCTTCCACCGCGATCACCGCCCGCGCCCTGACCCAGACCGGGAGGTCGGCAGCGGCGTTGCCGGCGTAATCGAAGCCTTGCGGGTAGAGGGCGGCGAGTTGCAGGGCCTTGGCCTCGCCCTTCAGATTGCGGATCCCGTCGCTCGCCACCACGCGGTCGAAGACCGGAAACGCCTGCATCACCTTGAGAGCCATCAGCGCGTCGGCGGCGGTGGCGAGGACGATCTCACGGCCCGTCGCTCGCTCGGCCTCGATATGCGCAAGCAATTCCGCGTGGGACGGCATCGTCGCGATGTCGAGGGTGGCTCGCTCGGCAACCTTCCGCTTGAAGTAGGCGCGCCCCCGCGGCAGCCACAGGAGCATGGCGAAGACCATGAACAGGTTGCGCCGAAGGATCGAGACGGCGCCTTCGAGCAGCAAATCGGTGCGCAGCAGCGTGCCGTCGAGATCGATCACCAATGGGACAGGCCGTGGGCTGGGCGCGCATACCGGAGTGGGGGTGGGAAGTTCCGCCCGTCGAACGCTCGCGAAGCCCATGCCGACAGCCTGTTCCGAAGGCGCAGCCGCCGCGCGACCGCCGTCTCGTGGCTGGAGCTTCCGACAATTAGAACTTCATTTCGGTTAAATCAAAGGCGGAACAACGCCTGTCTGCACGCCACCGGGACGGTATGATGAGATGATTCGGCGATATTTACAGATAATTCGATTGGCTTGCGTCTAGTTAACCTTATTCAGTGATCCCGCGCGTCTTCTGGGGGGCGCCGGTCCGAAATCGTTGATCGCCCTTTCTGAACGGAAAGCGATCTCCGAAGAGAATGGCGCGGCGTTCCTTTCTTCAGCGCGTCACGTTTTGGGACGCGCTGACCGCCAGCGCGTGCGCGAGCTGGCGGGCGCTGTCGAGCTGCGCTTCGAGCGCTTCCCGAACCAGGGGGGAAATGCTGCTTGTCGACGGCATTCGCCGCACCGTCCGAAAGCTCCGCCAGGATCCGTGCGAACTCGCGTTCCAATTCATCGATGGCACGGGACGGCTCCGTACGGGAGCGATCGAGCGAATGCTGGACCGGCAGCATCGTCACGAGCTGCTGCGTGGCACTCAGTTCCGCGCTGATCGTCGCGAGTGCCGCTTCAAGCTCCTCGCTCATGTCGCCTCCCGATCCTCCGATCTCGCCCAGGCTCTCACAATTGGCTCAGGGTGGCACCCTGCGCATCGCCGCATGAGCGTTGGCACCGCTTGTGGTGTGGAAGGCTTCTGGGCTAACCCTCCGGCCCCACCCCCTCCCCGGACCCGTCCGACGCCATGGTAGCCCAGAACCGCGACGCGGCTGCGCCAAAAGCCATTCTCGAGAGCCTCGCGGGCATCCGCGTGCTGGTGGTCGAGGCGCGCTATTACGAGGACATCGCCGACGAATTGCTGGCCGGTGCCCGCGCCGCGATCGAAGCGGTCGGCGCCGAGGCGCGGGTCTTCACCGTGCCGGGGGCGCTTGAGATTCCCGCTGCCATGGCGATCCTGCTCAAGGCCGGCGAGCGGCGCGGCGAGCCCTACGACGCGGCGGTGGCGCTCGGTTGCGTCATCCGGGGCGAGACGGGCCACTACGACATCGTCGCGGGAGAGAGCGCCCGTGCGCTGATGGATCTCTCCGTCGCGGAGCGGTTGCCGCTCGGCAACGGCATTCTCACCGTCGAGACCATGGAGCAGGCGCTTATCCGCGCTCGGGTCTCGCAGATGAACAAGGGCGGCGGCGCGGCGGAGGCGGCCTTGAGCCTCGTCGCGATCAAGCGCGCCGCCAATCTGGAACCCACCCGATGAGTCAGCCCGCCGAGACCCCGGCCGTGCCGGAGGCCGCCAAGCCCGAGCCGAAGTCCGCTCCCCTGAGCCTTCGCAAGGGGGCCCGTCTTGCCGTCGTGCAGGCGCTCTACGAGATGGAGATCTCGGACAAGGGCGTGATCGAGGCCCTGGCCGAGTTCGAGGCGTTCTGGATCGGGCAGGAGGTCGACGGCGTCGTCCACCCGCCGGCCGAGACGGCTTTCTTCCGGGACGTCCTGCGCGGCGCGGTCGAAGAGCAGCGTGCCATCGATCCGAAGCTCGACGCTGCCCTGACCAAGGGCTGGCCGCTGCGCCGCCTCGAAGTGGTTCTGCGCGCGATCCTGCGAGCGGGCGCCTACGAGCTGATGTTCCGCCGCGACGTACCTGCCCGCGCGGCGATCTCCGAATATGTCGACGTCGCCCATAGCTTCTATTCCGGCGACGAGCCCGGCCTGGTCAACGCGGTGCTCGACCGGGTCGGCCGGGAGACGCGATCGACCGAGTTCGGCATCCCGGCCGCGCCGAAGAAGGCCTGACGCCGTCGTGGCGCGCGCGGGCGAGGACGCTCTGATCGCGCGTTACTTCGCACCGCTGAGCGGCCCCGGTGCGGAGGGATTGCGCGACGACGCGGCCAGCCTGACCCCCTCCCCCGGCCATGATCTCGTGGTGACCGCCGACGCCGTCGTCGCCGGGGTGCATTATTTTCCCGATGATCCGCCGGGTTCGATCGCGATCAAGGCGCTCGGCGTCAATCTCTCGGACCTCGCGGCCAAGGGTGCCTCCCCCCGCGGCTTTCTGCTGACCTTAGCCCTGCCCGACGACTGGACCGAGGCGTGGCTCTCCGCCTTCGCGGAAGGGCTTGGCACGGCATCGCGCCATCACGCATGCCCGCTTCTCGGCGGCGATACCGTCCGATCCGGCGGGCCCGCGCTCATCGGAATCACGGCGTTCGGCGAAGTTCCGGCGGGCTGCATGGTGCGTCGGCAGACGGCCCGGGCCGGCGACCGCCTCTGCGTGAGCGGCAGCATCGGTGATGCGGCTCTGGGACTGGCGCTACGGCTTTCGACGGTGACGACGCCCGACGCCGTCGCTCTCGACGCGCTGCGCGATCGCTACCTGCATCCGCGGCCGCGCCTGTCCCTCGCCCCGCTTCTCAGGCGCCACGCCCGCGCCGCCATGGACGTGTCCGACGGTCTCGTCGGCGATCTCACCAAGATGCTGGCCGGGACGGGCCTCACCGCCCAGATCGAAGCCGCACGGGTGCCGCTGTCGTCGGCCGCACGGGCCGTGATCGGAGGCGATGCCGGACGCCTCACCATCGCGCTGACTGGTGGCGACGATTACGAGATTCTCTGTGCCGTGCCGCCGGAGAGGCTTGCGGCCTTTCTCGACGAGGCGGACCAGGCCGGTGTGCGGGCGACCGAAATCGGGTCTGTGGAACCGGGTGAGGCGCCGCCGCGGGTGCTTGATGCGTCCGGTGCAGCGATGACCTTCACGGCGGAATCGTTCAGCCATTTCTGAGCGCGACGGCTCGGGGTTCTCGCTCCAGCCCGTAAGGGGGCGCGGCCCCGCGGAGCCGCCGCCAATCAGTCCGTTATGCCGACCTGCCGGCGGCTCAGCGTCCAGACCCTTTCCTGCAGCACCTCATCCCGGCTCATCGCCGATGATGCGACTGCGCGGCATCGCACGAAGTAGCGACCGTTCACGCCCGCGACCGCGGGTGAGGACGCGACATGGAGAGAAGTGCGGGCGCCCTTCTCCGGTGTGATCAATACGGGGCGGATCAGGCCCCAGGCGAGGCGCAGCAGACCGTGTGTGTTGCCCGCGAAACCGCTGGCCACGACGCCGGGATGGACTGCATTGGCGGTGATCGTCGTCCCGCTCAGACGGCGCGCCAGGGCATAGGTGAACAGCAAATTGCCAAGCTTGGCCTGACAGTAAGATCGCATCGCCGCGTAGCGCCGGGCACCGTCCAGATTGTCGAAATCGATACGCCCGCGGGTATGGGCGGCCGAGGCGACATTGACGATCCGGGCCGCCGACGCGGCGGACAGGCATGGCTTCAATTCGTGCGTCAGCAGCACGTAGGCCAGATGATCGAGCGCCCAGGTTCGTTCGAGTCCGTCCGCCGTGACGTGGCGATCGGAAAAGATCGCGCCCGCGTTGTTCACGAGGATATCGAGGGCGGAATAGCGGCCTTTGACCTCCGTCGCGAGACGACGGATCGCTGCCTGCTCGGAAAGATCGGCAACGAACGCGTCGGCCTGGGCGCCCGCTTCGCGGCGGATACGGGCAACCACGGCCTCGGTCCGGTCGGGATCGCGGCCGACGATCCCGACCCGCGCCCCGAGACGAGCGAGGCCGAGAGCTGTTTCGGCCCCGATGCCGGAGGTGGCGCCGGTGACGAGGGCGACGCGCCCGCGCAGAGCGGCGCTCACGGGGATCAGAACACCGCTTGGCCGACGGCGAGGGCGATGACCACGATGACGATCGCCAGGACGAGGAAGAGACCGAACAGGATGCGGGCGATCGAGCTGGCGCCGGAGGCGATGCCGGTAAAGCCGAGGGCACCCGCGACCAGCGAGATCACGAAGGCGATGAGGGCCCATTTCAGAAGGGTCATGACGCGAAACTCCGAAGCGTAAGCGTCGCGATAATCGTCGCAGAGCCTGCGGCGTTCCGTCCGCCGCCGATTATCGTTCCGGCACGGTCGCGGCCCGTAACACCAGCACCTCGGCCAACGCGTGATAGAGGCCGCCGCGGCATACCGACTTCGACACTGCATCGGCGATGAGCGCTGCCAGCATCAGCGGAATCATCATCGCGTGGTTCTGGGTCATCTCGGTGACGATCACGAAGGCCGTGATCGGAGCTTGGAGCACACCGGTCAGGTAGGCGACCATGCCGATCAGCACGAGCGCCCCGATCGGGACCTGGGGGAGGAGAAGACCGGCCTCCGCACCGAGCCCGGCACCCACGGCGAGGGACGGCGCGAACAGGCCGCCCGGGATCCCGCTGATCGAGGAGAGCAGCGTCGCCAGAAACTTGAGCGGCGCGAAATCGGCTTGGGCTTGGCTTTCGCCGTGCAGGATCGCCCGCGCCTCCTCGTAGCCGGTGCCGTAGACGGTGCCACCGGAGGCGAGCCCGCAGAGAGCGACGCCGAGTCCGCAGAGGGTGGCGAAGGCGATCGGGTAGCGGGCGATTCCAGCCCCGACCCTGCCTGGAAGGCCGCGGGCGACGGCTATGACGGTGCGGCTGAACAATCCGCCCAGCAATCCCCCTGCCCCACCGACGAGCGGCACGGCGAGCCAGCCGGTGGCCAGCGAGAGCTTCGCCTCGCTCGTCCCGAAATACGTATAGTCGCCCAGGATCGCCAAGGAAGTCAGGCCGGCGGTCACGATGGCGGCGACGATGAGCCCGCTGCCGCGGCTGTCATAGGCGCGACCCAATTCCTCAATCGCGAAGACGATACCGGCGAGCGGGGTATTGAACGCTGCCGAGACGCCGGCTGCGCCGCCCGCGAGCAACAGGACGCGCGCCCGTTCCGGGCTGAGCCGCCCGAAGGCCGCCATGATCGCCGCTCCAACCTGCACGGTCGGCCCCTCTCGGCCGATCGATGCGCCGCACAGCAGACCCAGCACCATCACGGTCACCTTGCCGGCCGCGACCTTGAGCGAGACCAGGGCGTGGCGGGCCTCCGGATCATCGAGGGCGCGGGCGGCGATGACTTGAGGGATGCCGGATCCCTGCGAGTTGGGGAAAACCGCCCGCGCCAGCCAAGCCGCCAAACCGAAGCCTGCCGGGCAGATGATCAGGGCGAGCCATGGGGACAGGTCGAGAAGGCCGTGGAATCCCGCCTGAGCGGCATCCGCGGCCCAGGCCATCAAGACGGCGGCAAGCCCGACGCTGATGCCGCCCGCCAAGAACAGAGCGCGACGGCGCCAGATGGTCCAGACATCCGCCGAGGGCCTGCGCAGGCGGCGGAGGGCGGAACGCAGGGCGGAGGGACGCAGCACCATCGAGATCCGGTATCAGGAACACGTCACTTTCTGGTTCGCGGCGATCTTGCCGTGCTGCTTCATCCACCGCCATGCTTCGGTACGCGAAAAGGGGATGGATGCGTCGCGGACTCACAGCCCATCTCTTGCGGTGCAGCAAATGGTCCCGGTTGCGGGACGCGGTCCGATCTGCGTGAGTAGGCGCTGCGCTTCCGAGATGGACCCGCGAGCGAACGGGTCGGCAATGCGATGTACGAGCAACAACCGGGAGACGGCATGTCGCGGCTGACGACGGTTCCGATGAGCGCAGTTCTCCTCGGTATTGCCGGACTGATTCCCTTCATCGGCTTTTCGGCCCTCGCCGTCAGTGGGTCCGACGGCGGGCTCGGTACGATCGGCCTTTCGCCGCGCACGATCCTGTCGGCCTACGGAGCCGTGATCGCGTCGTTTCTCGGCGGTATCCGTTGGGGGGTCGCCGCGGCCCGCGGCGCCGGTTGGCCGGACTATCTTCTGGCGATCGTCCCGTCCCTCCTGGCCTGGGCGGCCCTGGCTGCCCCCAGCCCTTGGGACCTGCGCATGCTCGGCGCGCTGGTGCTGCTTTGGGGCTTCGTCGACCAGGATCTCGCCCGCCGAGGAATGGTGCCGAACTGGATGAGCCGGTTGCGCTTGGCGCTTTCCGGCGTGGCCGGAGCGGCGTTGCTCGTGGCGGCGTGACGGCGGTCTGCGGAATGCAAGACGACCGCAAGCGTTCAAAGAAAAACCCCCGGCCTGACCCGGGTTCGGGTCCGCCGAGGGCTCCATCAATCAAATTGCGTCGCGGAGATCGGACCGCGGCAGCACTTGATCAGGTGTACTTAAAGCGTCGGCGAGCGGCCGCGCATCAGGCCGATCACGGCAGAGATGGCGAACAACACGATCGCGACGAAGAACACGAGTTTCGCGGCTTCCATGGCAGTGCCGGCAATGCCGCCGAATCCCAGCAGGGCGGCAACCAGGGCGACTACGAGGAATGTAACGGCCCAACCGAGCATTTTAGATTTCCTTCCAAGAACTGGCGCGGCATCTGCAGCAGCCTCATGACCGCAATAACGTCAAGGTTTCGCCATCAGTTCCTTTTGGCGGTGCGGGTTCCGTCTCCGCCCACACGATTTTCCGGGGCCACGTCGGTACCCGGCGGTTGAGGGCTGCGGCGGAATGCCGGGCGGAACCGGGTGGCGTGACGGGCCGTTCGTCACCAAGTATTTGTCGATGGCCCTCAGGGGCGATGGCCCTCAAGGATTTCCGAAGGAGGCGTTCGGCGTGCCTGCACAGACCAAGCCGGGATCTCTCAAGACCGCTCTCGCGAAAGCCGTGCATGCCGCCATTGAGCGGCTCTCGTCTCTCACGCCACAGCCGGTACTTCAGCCGATCCCCGTACGCGTCAAGACCGGCCGGCGGCGTTAAATCGGCCTACGTCGGGCACGGAGATCTGAGGCGCCGCCCCACCGGGCGGCGTTTCGCATTTGAGGGTCATCATCCACATTCGATTGTCTTCGATGTCGAGTGGACCGCTCGTGCAGCGATCCCGTTAGCTGTGCCGGAACAGGAGCTTGGCACTGGCGCGTTGTGTGGGTCTCACCGATGCGACCTCTCGGGCGGAAAACTCGGTGATTTCCCGCAATTGTCCCTCGTGCGCGGGCGTTCATAGCTGTCCCGGCGCGTGAAGATTTGCCACCGACGCGCGGCATCGGGAGCGGGACAGACATGGCTTTCGGCAAACGTGCGCCCGGAGCGTGGGGCCGGACGCCTTCCCGTTCGCGGCTTCCGAGCAGGCTCCGTCTTGTGTCCAGACGCGCCGTGATCGGTCTCGCGTTGGGGATGATGGGCTTAGGCGCAACGACCTCGTTGGTGCGGGCCTCCGAGCGCAGTCTTTTGACCGAGATGTTCGATGCGTTGTTCGGAGCACCGAAAACGCCGACCCCCGTGGCCGCGGCGCCCGTTACGATCTCGCCGAAAGCACAGCGGCGTTACGCGTCGTTACCCGATGCCCGGACGCTTCGGACCGGACCCTCGCTCGCGCAACGGACGCAGCGTGTTCGCGCCCGTACGCCGCGCCCTGTGCTGACCGCAGCGACCCATGGGTTCGGCCCCCCGGCGCTGAAAGGCACGCAGACGGTCTGCGTTCGCCTCTGCGATGGCCTCCCTTTCCCTGTCGGTCGGCTTCGTGCCGCTGCCGATTTGCCGATCCACCAAGCGGCCTGTGCCGCCGCTTGTCCCGGCGCCCGTACGGAGCTCTTCACCCTGGCCTCGGGCCGGGCAGATTACGAACAGGCCGTCAGCCTGACTGGCCAATCGTATCGCTCGGCTGCTTACGCGGGTCTCTACCGGCGCACCCGCGTGGCCGAATGCGCCTGCCGCCCCGCTGCCGCATCGGGCAGCCTGCTCGGTCCGGGCGACGATCGCACCGTGCGGGAAGGGGACGTGTTCGCCACCGAGGACAGCGCCGATGTCGTGACGGCCCTCACTCCGAACGGTCCGGTTTTGACCGATTACCGCGAGGCGGAGATCGCCGAGAAGCGGCGTCGCTCGATCGAAGGGCGGGTCGGCGCGATCCGCCGGGATGCCGAGGCCGCTGCCTTCCGACAGGTTCTGCGGCTTGCCGATCAGCGCGCCCGCCGAATCCAGATTGCCGAGGTTCGGATCGACCGTTCCGGCGCGCATGAATCCGTCACCGGCTTCTCGGAACTGCCCGGAGCGGGCACAGGCTTCACATCGGTGCGGGTGGTCGCCCCCTCTCCGTACGGTCAGTGAAAGTATCGCATTTGGCGAATGCCGCCGGCTATCGTAGGCGGCATCTCCGAGTCCCCGCGATCCGAATCTCGCCGAAGCCCCTGATGAGCCGACACGACGAAGAGGCGCCGGACGCGTCCGCCCCCTCCCCCGCTTTCGATGCCGCCCTGCCCGCCGCCGGGCGGATGGAATCGGTGAGCCCGCTGGTGCGACGGCGGATTTGCCCCAATGGCGGCCCGTTCACGGCCAGCGGGACCTGCAGCTACGTGGTCGGACGGGGTCGTGTTGCGGTGATCGATCCGGGACCGGCCGATCCCGGGACCATCGCGGCATTGCTCGCCGATCTCGGTCCCGAGCGGGTCGACGTCATCGTCGTCACCCATACCCACCGCGACCATTCTCCGGGGGCACGCCTGCTCCAGGCGTCGACCGGCGCGCCGATCATCGGCTGCGGACCTCACCGTGCGGCGCGGGACCTGGCGGAGAACGAGTTGCCGATGCTCGACGCCAGCGCCGACCGGGATCATCGCCCGGATCGCGAATTGGCGGACGGCGAGAGCTACGAGGGCGACGGCTGGACACTGACGGCGATCGCGACCCCCGGCCATACCATGAACCATCTCGCCTTCGCTCTGCCGCAGGAGCGAGCGTTGTTTTCCGGCGACCATGTGATGGCGTGGTCGACCTCGATCGTCGCGCCGCCGGATGGCTCGATGCGCGCCTACATGGCGTCGCTGGATCGCCTGCGCGCGCGCGACGAGGTGATCTACTGGCCCGGCCATGGCGGGCCGGTCCGGGATCCGCGCCGGTTCGTTCGCGGCCTCGCGGCCCATCGGCGCCAGCGGGAGGCGGCGATCCGGGCACGACTGGCTGCGGGCGACGAGGACATCCGCGCCATCGTCGGGGCGATCTATCAGGGACTCAGCCCCAAGCTGCTGGGCGCAGCCGGGCTCTCGGTCTTCGCCCATCTCGAGGATTTGGTGGAGCGCGGCTTGGTGGTCACCGACGGGGCACCGCTCATCGATGCCCGTTTCCGGCCCGCCTGACCTATTTGAGCGCGATGGCGAGGTTGGCGACCTCATCCAGGTAGGAACGGATGCGATCGGCGTTGTCGCCGAGATCGCGCGTTCCGATCCGCGAGGCCGAGCGCACATCGATCCGCGCGCCGTCCGCCCGCGGATGCACCCGGACGGTGATGTCGGCGGCCAAGTTGAGCAGGCGGGAGCGGGCTACGGCCTCGATCCGGCCATTGCCCATGCGGCCGCCGGGGCGGATCGCCTCGACGATCTGCCACTTCCGATTCACCGCCGCTTTGCGCGCCAGTTCGAAGGCTTGATCTGCCTCGACGTCGAGTGTCAGCGGCGCGATCTGCGGATAGGCCGCCCGCTGCAGCTCCCTGGCCTTCGCGCCGGGATCGGGCGGGTAGCGGCCCTCGCGCGCCGCGAAGGCCTGCCGCGAACGGGAGAAGCTCGGCGGACGCTCGGTGTCGGTCGAGACGTCGGTGATCGCCGGCAGGCGCACACCCTTGAGGGCCGCGTAGGCCGGGTAGGCCAGCACGAGGCTCGCGACGAACAGCCCACCCAGCGCCGCGCCGAGGCCGCCCGCGCCCTCCCGCCATACTCGCACGAAGGCGAACAGGGCGAAGGCGACCGCCAGGAGCGAGAGAGCCACGCCGCTGCCGAGAACGGCGAGGGCCGGCATCGCGTCGGCGGACGGGCTGCGCACGATCAGCACGGCCATGCCGGTGACCAGGAACGAGAAGATCGCGAGCGTGCGGGCGTAGCGCCCCGCGCGCGTCACCGGTTCGTCGAGGATGTGACGGCGCATCGCCGGGAGCGTGACCTTGGATTCAGGAGGCTGTGGTCGAAGTCGACTTGTATCGCCTGGGGGCGGACCGCGCCACTCGGCTGCCCGCCGGACTTCGCTCTGCTATAGCTTGACGCAGCATGTCGCAGCCCCCCCGTCCCGAGCCGAGCGGCGAGCCCGATCCGCTGCGCGTCTGGTTTCGCTTCATCCGCCTCGGCCGTCGCGTCACCGCGGCGGTCGCGGCGGAGCTGCGTGAGACCGGTCTCTCGATTCCGCAATTCGACGTGCTCTCGACCTTGTCCGAGCGGGAGGGTCTGACCCAGCAGGAATTGGCCGGACGGCTCTACGTGACGAAGGGCAATGTCTCCGGCCTGATCGATCGGCTGGTCGAAGCCGGCCTCGTCGAGCGAAGGCCGATACCGGGTGACCGGCGCTCGCACGCCCTCCATCTGACGACTGCCGGCGCCACTCTCGCCACCCGCGGCATCGAAGCGCAGGCGGCTTACGTGGCGCGAACCCTGGGGCAATTCACGGGGCGGGAACTCGAGAGCTTCGAAGCTCTGGTTCTGAAATGGCGGGCACTGGCACGTGCCGATGCCGAGGGGCCGGACAAACAAAAACAGACGCCGGGGGCGCCTGTCGAAGATCACTGACGTTTCTGGTTATCGTCGACCGGGGTGGCACGGCGCGTCGCGCGCGCTGCGCGCCCCCCTGCCGGATCAGGCTTCGCCGGTGCGGCCGGTCGATTGTCCGCCCTTGCGGCCAGCCGACGAAGCGAGTTCGCGATCCTGCGAGAAAGACCGCTTCTCCGCCGGGACGGAACGGCCGCCCTTGCTGGCGATCTCGCGCTGACGCTCGATGTTCATCGACGCGAAACCTCGCTTCGAGGTCGAGTTTCCAGTTGCCATTGACGCCTCCTCAGGCTCGATTCTTCACACGTTTCTCAACCTTCAGCGCAATCGATGGTTCCTTGGCCGTATCGATCACGGTCGAGTGCGAAACCCCAGTCCAGTCCAGACGTTACGAGCGCTGAGACGAGAATTTGCGCAGACTTGTGAACAGGCCTTGCACAGGCCCCATCACCTCCGGAGGACACCAGAAATGACCAATCGGAATATGGTAAAGCCTGACGCTGCGGCCAAGCCCTCGCGGGCGCAACCGGCACCCTCGACACCGAGGCCGGCCCCGGAGGACAGCCGCACCCCGACGACCCGCGAGGAGCCGATCGACTCGCCCCAGCCCAATGCCAGCGCCAAGCGCGAGCCGCCCGCGCCGGGTGAGATCGGGCTTGCCACGAAACGGCGCGACTAGGGTGTGCGGGAGCGTCGGCTTTGACAGGGTCTGCGCACGCGTCTAGGCGCGGCGCTTTCCTACGCCGCTTCTTGCGGCGGATCGGAGGAAGCAATGACCCTCGACAACGAGGTGACGTCGCTGCGGCAGGTTCCGCTGTTCCGCGAGGTCGAGACTGCGCGCCTCAAGCTCCTCGCCTTCACCAGCGAGCGAGTGCATTTCGAAGAGGGACAGCTCGTCTTCGCCCGGGGCGAGGCGGCGGACGCCGCCTATCTCATCCTCGAAGGGGGTGCGGCTGTGACGATCGACGGCCCGCACGGACCGGTCCCGCTCGCCCTTCTCGGCGCCAATGCGCTGGTGGGCGAGATGGGCATCCTGGCCGATCAGCCCCGTTCCGCCACGGTCACCGCGAACAGCGCGACGACCGCCCTGCGCATCGACCGCGACGTGTTTCTCGAGTTGCTCGCCCAGTTCCCCCAGATCGGCATCGCGGTGATGCGGGATTTGGCGTTGCGCCTGGAACAGACCAATCAGCGGCTGGCCGAGCGCGGCGGCGGCTAGGCGCCGAGCCGCTCACGGCGTCGGGTAGGTGATGAACTCCATCAGCGAACCGTCGGGATCACGGAAATACACGCTGATGCCGGCCCCCGCCGCCCCCTGGCGCTCGACCGGCCCGAGTTCGACCGCCACGCCTTGGGCGGTCAGATGCGCGATCGCCTCCTCGATCGATCCCGACCAACGGAAGCACAGATCGCTGCCGCCGGGCATGACCGGCTTCTCCGCCCGCGGCGTTCCGATCTGGCCGGGACCATGCACGTTGAGCTGTACGCCGCCGAAGCGGAAGGCGATGCCCTTTCCCGCAGGGATCACTTCCGCGCCGAGGACGTCGCGGTAGAAAGCGGTCGCGCGTTCCCAGTCGGAGACGTGGATGACGCAGTGATCGAGATGGATCGCGGGTGCGAGGGCGAGGGCGTCGGCCGGGGCATCCTCGACGGTCAGGGTCTCGGTTTCGGGCATCACGCGCAACTCCGGCAAGCGATCGGCCATCAAATAATGCGAGGCCGTCCCTCGGCGAGGCGCCCGGTCGGGCGCGTTCCCGCCGCCATGCGGCCCGGAGGTCACACCCGAACGGCCCGGCTGGGGCTAGTCATGAAACATGACGTTTCCTCGACGCCCGTTCCCCGGTGCCCGCAACGGAGTGGCCATGACCGCCCGCCTGTCCAACAGCCGGACCCTGCTCGCCGCCCTCTGCCTCCTGCCGCTCGCGGCCTGCAAATCCACGGCCCCCGGCTCGATGGCGGCCCTGGACGACGAATCCGCTTGGTATATCGGCACCATGCCGGACAAGCCGCACGACGTGCCGCTGGTCGATACCTCCCGGCTTGATCCGAAATACCGCCGCCAGGAGGTCGCCTATGCCGGTCCCGAGGCGCCGGGCACCATCGTGGTGGATATCGACAAGCGCCAGCTCGCCTTGGTTCAGGAAGGGGGGCGTGCGATCCAGTACGGGGTCGGCGTCGGCAAGCTCGGCTTCTCGTGGAAGGGGGAGGCGCGCGTGGCCCGCAAGGGGGTGTGGCCCGACTGGACGCCGACCACCACCATGGTGTCGCTCAATCCCGACATCGACCGCTCTCGCAAGGGTGGCGTCGACAATCCGTTGGGTGCCCGCGCCCTGTATCTCTACCAGGGCAGCCGCGACACGCTGTTCCGCATCCACGGCACCAACGAGCCCTGGAGCATCGGCGAACAGATGTCGTCCGGCTGCGTCCGCATGCTCAACGAGGACATCGTCGATCTCTACGAGCGGGTGCCGGTGGGGACACGGGTGCTGGTGAAGCGCGGCGGCAAGTACCGCGCGTGATCGGCCTTACGACCAGCGAAGGATGTCCATGACGATCACGATCTCCCACGTTCAGCCCATCATCGCCATCCTGGCCGGCGTGCTGATCCTGATCGCGCCGCGGCTCCTGAACTACATCGTGGCGATCTACCTGATCGCGGTCGGATTGATCGGGCTCGGCGTGCTGAAGTCCTTCACCTGACCTACCGGTCGTGCCTCTGACAGACGGCTCTCTTCGTCACCAGCGCTTGTGCGCAGTGCAAAGCTTCTTCTTGCGCTGCGGGATCAGATGCGCCACGCCCGCGGGAACGATGCGTTAGAATGCTTCTCGGGCGCCCCGTTGGCGGCCTTCATGTTCTGTTCGGGCGATATGAGCCAGACGGAACGGGAATTGGAAGAGCGTTCGCGCCATCCGTCGAGCGGAGAGCCTGATGACGAAATGGGTCTATTCCTTCGGTGACGGCAAGGCCGAGGGCGAGGCGTCGATGCGCAACCTCCTCGGTGGCAAGGGTGCCAACCTCGCCGAGATGTCGAACCTCGGCCTGCCGGTGCCGCCCGGCTTCACCATCACGACGGAAGTCTGCACCTACTACTATCAGCACGGTGAGACCTATCCGTCGGAACTCGCCGAGGAGGTGAAGGCCGCGCTCGAGAAGGTCGGTGCCCTCACCGGCCGCCGCTTCGGCGATGCCGAGAAGCCGCTCCTCGTCTCGGTCCGCTCGGGCGCACGCGCCTCGATGCCGGGCATGATGGACACAGTGCTGAATCTCGGCCTCAACGATGAGACCGTCGAGGCCCTGGCCAAGGACGCCGACGACGAGCGCTTCGCATACGATTCCTACCGTCGCTTCATCACGATGTACTCGAACGTCGTGCTCGGCGTGGAGCACCACGCCTTCGAGGAGGCCCTGGAGCATTACAAGGACAGCAAGAATCTCAGCCTCGATACCGAGCTGAAGGCCGACGATTGGAAGCACCTGATCGGCGTCTACAAGAAGATCGTCCGCGACGAGCACGGTTCGGATTTCCCGCAGAAGCCCGAGGACCAGCTCTGGGGCGCCATCGGCGCCGTGTTCGATTCGTGGATGATTCCGCGCGCCAAGAAGTACCGCGAGCTGAACAGCATCCCGGAGAGCTGGGGCACGGCGGTGAACGTCCAGGCCATGGTGTTCGGCAACATGGGCGACACCTCGGCGACCGGCGTTGCCTTCACCCGCAACCCCTCCACCGGCGAGAGCGCGCTCTACGGCGAGTTCCTGATCAACGCGCAGGGCGAAGACGTGGTGGCGGGCATCCGCACCCCGCAGGACATCACCGAGAAGGCCCGCATCGAGGCCAACTCGGATAAGCCTTCGATGGAGAAGGCGATGCCCGAGAGCTTCGCGGAACTGACCCGCATCTACGGCGTGCTGGAGAAGCACTACCGTGATATGCAGGACATGGAGTTCACCATCGAGCGTGGCAAGCTCTGGATGCTCCAGACCCGCAACGGCAAGCGCACCGCCAAGGCGGCCCTGCGCATCGCCGTCGAACTCGCGGGCGAGGGTCTGATCTCCAAGGACGAGGCGATCAAGCGCATCGAGCCCGGTGCCCTCGATCAGCTTCTCCACCCCACCATCGACCCGGATGCCGAGCGCAAGGTGATCGCCACGGGTCTCCCCGCCTCGCCAGGTGCGGCGGTCGGTGAGATCGTGTTCAACTCCGAAGCCGCCGAGGCCGCCCGCAAGGCCGAGCGCAAGTCGATCCTCGTGCGCATCGAGACCTCGCCGGAGGATATCCACGGCATGCACGCCGCCGAGGGCATCCTGACGACGCGCGGCGGCATGACCAGCCACGCGGCCGTCGTCGCCCGCGGCATGGGCAAGCCCTGCGTTTCCGGCGTCGGCTCGATCCGCATCGACTACAAGGCGCAGACCATGACGGTCGGCGGCGTCACCCTGAAGGCGGGCGACGTCATCACCATCGACGGCTCGACCGGTCAGGTGATCCAGGGCGAGGTCAAGATGCTCCAGCCGGAGTTGTCGGGCGACTTCGCCGCGCTGATGGAATGGGCCGACGCGGTCCGCACCATGAAGGTGCGAACCAATGCCGACACCCCCGCCGATGCTCGGGCCGCCCGCAAGTTCGGCGCGGAAGGGATCGGTCTGTGCCGCACCGAGCACATGTTCTTCGAGGGCGACCGCATCGTCGCGGTGCGCGAGATGATCCTGGCCGACGATGCGGAGGGGCGCCGCGCCGCCTTGGCGAAGCTTCTTCCCTATCAGCGCCAGGACTTTGTCGAGCTGTTCACGATCATGTCGGGCCTGCCCGTCACAATCCGCCTGCTCGATCCGCCGCTGCACGAGTTCCTGCCGCATACCGACGAGGAGGTGCAGGAGGTCGTGGCCGCGACGGGCGTGAGCGAGGATAAGATCCGCCACCGCACTCGCGAATTGTCCGAGCACAACCCGATGCTCGGGTTCCGCGGCTGTCGCTTGGCCATCGCCTTCCCGGAGATCGCCGAGATGCAGGCCCGCGCCATCTTCGAGGCCGCGGTGCAGGCTGCCAAGGATACCGGCGCCCCGGTGACCCCGGAGGTCATGGTTCCCTTGGTCTTCACCCGGATGGAGTTCGACATCGTCAAATCGCGCATCGACGCGATGGCCAAGGCGGTCGCCGAGGAGACGGGCGCGACCTTCGAGTATCAGGTCGGCACGATGATCGAGCTGCCGCGGGCGGCGCTGAAGGCTGGCGAGATCGCGGAGACGGCGGAGTTCTTCTCCTTCGGCACCAACGATCTGACCCAAACGGCCCTCGGCATCTCCCGCGACGACGCCGCGACCTTCCTCGGGCCCTACACCCAGAAGGGAATTCTCGCCGTCGACCCGTTCGTATCGATCGACCGGGAAGGCGTTGGTGAACTCGTGAAGATTGCGACGGAGCGCGGCCGCGCGCAGCGTCCGAACATCAAGCTCGGCATCTGCGGCGAGCACGGCGGCGATCCGGCCTCGATCGGCTTCTGCCAGGAAGTCGGCCTCGACTACGTGTCCTGCTCGCCCTTCCGCGTGCCGATCGCCCGCCTCGCCGCGGCGCAATCGGCGCTCGGCAAGACCGAGTAAGAGGCTCGGCGTCCCGGAGTGGAGCCTCCGGGGCGCCTCTACTGGCCTAGGGTCGCGAAGCTACGCAATATTTTTGCGGATGACCGCCTGAACCCGTGTCGTGCTGGCGCGTTCAATGCTAGCGGGAGTCCACGCGCGGGAGCGCCGGCCTGTCGTTTGGTCCGGGTCCTCGCGGGACTTGCCACATGCCCCATCCCGATTCCCCCATCGCCCTTCTCGACGCGCGCGCCGTTGCGCCGTCCCCGCGGGCCATGCAGCACGCCTTCCTCTGGATCTTGGCAAGCCTCGTCACCGCTTCAGGGCTGCTCGGGCTCGGTTTCGCGTTGGCGGACCGCAGCGAGCGCCAGGCTGGACGGATGATCGTCGAAGCGCAGGGGCAGGTAGGTTACCTGACGATCGTCGTCGGCGGCTTTGCCGCGCGGCACGGACAGCCGTCCCGCTGACAGGTTCTCCTCGCATGGAGCCCAGGACTTAACCGTCCGGCAACCACGTTCGCGATTAAACTGACGCTGATGGGGAACGGTGATTGCTGCGTGCGCTACGCTGCGATCCTCGGGCCTGGCATGAGCGTGGGATGTCGGCGTTGCGTACGAGACGCGTGCGAGGACTGGGCCTTGGGCCGCGCTTCATCGTCTCGGCCGTCGTGCCGTGGATGCTCGCGAGCGGCCTGTTGATTTCGTTCACGGCCACAGCCGGCACGGACGCGACCATGCCGCCGGAGCGCCTCTACGATCACGACGTCACCACGACAGGCGGTCTCCCTTCGGCCTGGACTTCCGACATGATCGCCGCGGGCATCGTCGCCACGCCGGATTCGACGCATGACAGCGATCCGGACGATGGCACTCAGCCGTCCCTGGCCGATTCCGACGGATCGACCCCTGCCGTGCCCCGCGCGGTCGCCCTTTCCTCCGTCACGCCCGCGCCGGCCGACGCGACACCGATCGAGGTCGCCGCCGGCAGCCTTGTCATGCCGGGCTTCTCGCCGCGCCTCGACCGTGCGCCGGTGACCGAACCGGAAGATGCCGCCCCCGACGCCAAGCATCGCTACGCCGATCTGATCGGGCCGGAGGCCATGGACAAGGAGCAGCGCTGCCTCGCCGAGGCCGTCTATTTCGAAGCCCGCAGCGAGCCCGAGGAGGGACAGGCCGCGGTCGCCCAAGTGGTGCTCAACCGCGTCAAGAGCGGCCTCTATCCGCAGAGCGTCTGCGGCGTCGTCTATCAGAACCGCCACCGTTTCATGGGGTGCCAGTTCTCGTTCGCCTGTGAAGGCAAGTCGCTGCGCATCACCGATGCCGGCTCGTGGCAGACGGCGACCCGCATCGCCAGCGCCGTGATCGAGGGCCGGACCTATCTCAGCGAAGTCGGCGGGGCGACGCATTACCACGCCGATTACGTGAAGCCGGGCTGGTCCCGTCGCCTCAAGCGCAAGGATATGATCGGCCGGCACATCTTCTACCAATTGAAGCCGAACCAGACCTGACGAACCGCGACGAAAACTTGGGCTGAGCGCCTCCCGTTCGCCGGGTCCGCCCCCCATCCCCACGCAAGCTTGCTCGGCCATGACCGCTCCATGAGG
Source organism: Methylorubrum suomiense (assembly GCF_022179765.1). Classification (GTDB taxonomy): domain Bacteria; phylum Pseudomonadota; class Alphaproteobacteria; order Rhizobiales; family Beijerinckiaceae; genus Methylobacterium; species Methylobacterium suomiense. Next base: position 232,066 of record NZ_BPRE01000007.1, read on the forward strand.
CTGGCAGCGGTGTCGACATGGCGGTGAGCGAGGCGCTCGTCCCGGAGAAGCGGTCACGGCGGGATTTCGGTTTCGCGGCCGGTATCGTCGCGATCCTGGCGGTTCTCTTCCTGCCGGTGCCGGCGGTGCTGATCGATATCGGCCTCGCCTTCTCGATCGCCCTGTCGGTATTGATCCTGATGGTGGCGCTCTGGATTCAGAAGCCCCTCGAATTCTCGGCTTTCCCCACCGTCCTCCTGATCGCGACCCTGCTGCGGCTCGCCCTGGGCATCGCCACCACGCGCCTGATCCTGGCGAACGGTCAGAAGGGGGTCGACGCCGCCGGCCACGTCATCCAGGGCTTCTCGCAATTCGTGATGAGCGGCGATTTCGTCATCGGAATCGTCGTCTTCGTGATCCTGATCACGGTGAACTTCCTCGTCATCACCAAGGGGGCAACCCGTATCGCCGAGGTGGGCGCTCGCTTCACGCTCGATGCCATTCCCGGCAAACAGATGGCGATCGACGCCGACCTCAATGCCGGGCTGATCGACGAGAAGGAGGCGCAGCGCCGCCGCCGCGAACTGGAGGAGGAGAGCGCGTTCTTCGGCTCCATGGACGGTGCCTCGAAATTCGTGCGCGGCGAGGCGGTGGCGTCGCTCATCGTCATTGCGGTCAACGTGTTCGGCGGCGTCATCATCGGCACCACCCGCCACGGCATGCCGCTCGGTCAGGCGGCGGATGTCTTCGTGAAGCTGTCGGTCGGCGACGGCCTCGTGTCGCAGATCCCGGCGCTGATCGTCTCCCTCGCCGCCGGTCTTCTCGTCTCGAAGGGGGGCACCCGCGGCACTGCGGAAGAAGCCGTGCTCGGTCAGCTCAGCGCCTATCCCCGCGCCCTGATGGTGGCCGCCGCCCTGATGCTGATGTTCGCCCTCGTCCCCGGCCTGCCGTTCCTCCCCTTCGTCGCGCTGTCGGGCCTGATGGGCTTCGTGGCGATCACCATCCCGAAGCGCCAAGCCGCCCGCACCGCCTTCGCCGCCGCCAAGGCCCAACTCGAGGCCGAGGCGAAGCAGGCCGAGGCCAAGGATTCGGTCAAGGAGCAGCTCAAGACTCCGGAAATCGAGCTGTGTCTCGGCCGTCAGGTCTCGGCGCAGATTCAGACGAGCCACACGGAGTTGCAGCACCGCGTCGCCAAGATGCGCCGCAAGTTTGCGCGCCAGTACGGTTTCGTCGTCCCCGAGATCAAGCTGACCGACAGCCTGACCCTGCCGGCGAAACACTACCAGATCCGCATCCACGGGACCGTCGCGGCGACCCAGGAAATGCGGCCGGGCGAACTCCTCGTGGTCGTGGGCGAGGGACCGCGCCCGGACGTGCCCGGCGAGGAGGTGCGCGAGCCCGCCTTCGGCATGAAGGCGCTCTGGGTGGTCGATGCCTATGCCGCCGAGGTCCGCCGCGCTGGTTTCGAGGCGATCGACGGCGCCTCGGTGTTGCTGACCCATCTCTCGGAGGTCATCCGCAACAACCTGCCCCAGTTCCTGTCCTACAAGGACATGCGCGCGCTGCTCGATCGGCTCGATCCCGAATACAAGCGCCTGCTCGATGAGATCAGCCCATCGCAGATCTCGCATTCGAGTCTGCAGGCGGTTCTGAAATTGCTGCTGTCCGAGCGCGTCTCGATCCGCAATCTGCACCTCATTCTGGAGGCGGTGGCGGAAATCTCCCCCCATGCCCGCCGGGCCGAGCAGATCGCCGAGCATGTGCGCATGCGGGTGGCGCAGCAGATCTGCGGCGATCTCGCCGAGGACGGCACGCTGCACGTGCTGCGCCTCGGGGCCAATTGGGACCTGACCTTCCATCAAGCCCTCAAGCGCGACGCGAAGGGCGAGGTCATCGAGTTCGACATCGATCCCCGCCTCGTCGAGCAATTCGGCACCGAGGCCGGCGAGGCGATCCGCGAGCGGATGCGCCAAGTCCACAGCTTCGCCCTCGTCGTGGCACCGGATGCGCGGCCCTATATCCGCATGATCGTCGAGCGCATCTTCCCGACCCTGCCGGTGCTCTCGCATCTCGAGATCGCCCGCGGCGTCGAGATCAAATCCCTGGGCACCATCTCATGATGGCCCTGGCGGGAAGCCTCGTCGGCGGCGAGGCCTTTCTCGCGACCTTCCTGATCTTCTGCCGCGTCGGCGCCTGCCTGCTGATCGTACCCGGCCTGTCGAGCCCGCGGGTGCCGGCGCAGGTGCGGCTACTGGTGGCGGGCGGCGTCTCCCTCGCCGTGACGCCGCTGCTGCTGCCGCTGTTCCAGACCAAGGTGACGGGCCATGCGCCGACCGAGACTTTGGCCTGGATCGCCAGCGAGACCTTCACCGGATTGATGATCGGCTTTCTCGGCCGCATCTTCGTCTTCGTGCTGGAGACCGTCCTGAACGCCGCCTCGACCATGGTCGGTTTCGGCAGCATGCCGGGGACGCCGGTGGAGGGCACCGAGGCAGTTCCGGCGGTCGAGTCGTTCATCGTCTTCTCGGCGGTCGCCCTGATGTTCGCCGCCGATCTGCATTGGGAGCTGTTTCGCGGGCTGGTCGATTCTTATTCCCGCATCCCACCCGGGGAGGGTCTCGGCACGCAGACGGCGCTGGTCCGCATCACCGATCAGATCGGCGAAGCCTTCACCCTGTCCCTTCGCATCGTGGCCCCGTTCGTCATCTACGCCGTGGCGGTGAACCTCGCGGCAGGCTTCGTGAACAAGCTGACGCCGACGATTCCCGTCTACTTCGTGGCCACGCCGTTCATCATGTTCGGTGCGCTGATCCTGCTCTACAGCGTCGCGGACGAACTCGTGACCCAGTTCCTGGCGGGATACGCCGCTTGGCTGAGGCGCGGCTGAGGCCATGGCCGCGACCGGGGATCTGACCAAGCGTCTCAAGCGCGCCGAGCGTCTCAGCGCCGTTCAGGCGCAGATGCGCCGCGCGGCCGAATGGGAGCTGGCGGCGATCCAGGGCGATGCCGCGGCCTTGGAGGTGGATCGCGCCGCCCTGCTCGCAGCCCTCGGCGGAGACAGCCACGGTCATCTCTTCCTCGAAGCCGCTAATCGCCGTCTGCGGTCGCTCGCTGCCCGCGCCACCGAACTGGAGGAGGCCGCTGCCCGACAGACCGAGGCCGTGCGTGAACAGAGCCTCGCCCAGAAGCGGGCGGAACGCGGCGCCGAGCGCGTCGCCGAATTGCTGCGGCAGGAGCGCGAGCGGGTCGAAGGTATCGAGCGCCTCGACGGGCTGGCCCAACGCCGCGACGCAAGCCTGCCGTAAGCCAGCGGCGCTAGAGTCGTCCGCGTGCTTTCCCCTCCCCGCTTCGAGGGGTGGCGACGACAGCACGCGGCGGGCAGCAGGCCCGCGATAGGGCGCAGATTCGAGACAGGTGCCAGGGACTTTGCCGCGATGAGCATCACCCCTCCCTCCGACATCGTGATGGACGTCGCCCGTGCCGCCGATCCGGCGCGGTATCAGGAGGCCGCGGCCAAGCTCTCGCAACCCGGCGATCCAGCGGCCTTCGCCGGCATCGCGGCCGAGGCGGCCCGTGACGTAGGCTACAGCCTCCACATGCCTCTCGATGCCAGGGGCACGCTCACGAACCTCAAGAACGACACGACGCTAAAGGAAGCGTCCGATCCCTACCGCAAGTTCGAGGGGCAGGTTCTTCAGCAATTCATCGAGACGATGCTGCCGGACAAGGCCGAGGCGGTCTACGGCAAGGGCCATACCGGCAATCTCTGGAAATCCATGCTCGCCGAGCAAATCGGTCAGCAGATCGCCAAATCCGGCGGCATCGGGATCGCCCGGATGCTGGAGGCCTCCCAACCGACTCGGGCACCGACGCTTTCTCCCGCGGCGACGGGCGTCGCCGGAAAGGTCTGACACGCCATGCTGCTCGAATCCCTCAAGCGCCTCGAAGCCACCATCGAGGCGGAGACCGAGGCCCTCACGCTCAACGCCGCGATCGATCTGGAAGCCGTCAATCGCGCCAAGAGCCAAAGCCTCCTTGAATTGACGCGTCTCGCCCGTTCGGTTCCGGCGGAGGAGATCGACGGCGCCACCGGCATCGTCCTGGCCCGGCTCCATGACAAGCTGGCGCGCAACCAGGAGGCTGTGGCCCGGCATCTGCGGGCGGTGGAGGAGATCGGCGACACGCTGGCCGCGACGTTGCGGGCGGCGGATTCCGACGGCACCTATTCGGCGCATCCCGGACGCTGAACCATGCGCGTCCTCGTCAGCGGCCTGTGGATCTGCGCCGTCACCATCGCCTCCTGCTACGCGGCCGTGACCTACGGCGGAGGCTTCTTCAAGAAGTCGACCGAGCCGTATCTGGAGGGCCTCCAGTACCAGAAGCTTGCCCCCATCAACATTCCGATGGTGACCGATGGGAAGGTCCAAGGCTACATCGTCGCCGTGCTGGTCTTCACGGCGGATGCCAAGCTGATGCACACGCTGCCCGTCTCGCCGAACGCCTTCGTCGTGGACGAAACGTTCCGCCAGATCTACGGCGACACCACGATCGATTTCAGAAAGCTGGCTCGGTACGACATCAATGGGCGCCTCGCCCAGATCCGCAGCAAGGTCAACGAGCGGTTGGGTTCCGATGTGGTGAAGGATGTGCTGGTCGATGAGCTGAATTTCGTCGCCAAGCGCGAGGTGCGCTCGTAGGGGCCTGTTGCCACGATGGTGCGCGCGGAGCAGATCGGCCCGGACGATACGGCCCTCTTTGACTGGCTCCTGACAGTATCGGGCTGAGGTTTCAGCCTGCGAGGTTCGTCTTGATCGGCGGGCGGAATACGCTCCGTCCCAGAGTTGCTCCTGGAACTCCCAATCGGTCTAGCGAATGGGCGGCATGGATCGGGCTTCTCGCGGCACAGCTCGGCGCACTGGCACCCATCCGACGCGGCATGGTAGCCCGGCGCGGACCCGTTACGCCGCACGGCAGGCCATGGCTCTTCTCACCTTCGACGATCTCGCTCCCGGTCAGGAATATACGGCCGGTCCCATCACCGTGACCCGCGAGGCGATGGTCGCCTTCGCGCGGGACTACGATCCGCAGCCCTTTCATCTCGATGAGGCGGCGGCGAGGGACACCTTCGTCGGCACCCTGATCGGCTCCGGCTGGCAGACGGCGGCCTTTGGGATGCGGCTGCTCGCCGAGGCGCTGATCTCGCGCTCCACCTCGATGGGCTCGCCGGGCATCGACGCCCTCCGCTGGATCCGGCCGGTCTTGCCGGGCGACCAGTTGAGCGCCGTCGTTCGTGTCGAGGATGTCCGAGCCTCGGCCTCGAAACCGGATCGCGGCTTCGCCCGCCTGTCGATGACGCTCACGAATGCGTCCGGCGACCGGGTGATGACCCAGGCCTTCGCGGTGATGTTTGCCCGCGCGGGAGCGGTGCCGCAGCCGCGGGCGGTCACAACGGACGTGGAGGTGACGCCCTTGCCTGAGGCCGAGGAGGCTCGGGACTTCCCATTTCTCGCCGAGGCCGAGATCGGCGACGTGCGCGATCTCGGTGCCCATCGTTTCGGGGCCGGTTCCATCATCGGTTTCGCAAAGGAGTACGATCCCCAGGTCTTCCACCTCGATCCCGTAGCCGCCCGCGCCACGCATTTCGGTGGTCTCTGTGCGTCAGGCTGGCAGACAGCGGCCGTTTGGATGAAGCGGTTGCACGCGACCTTCGCCCGCGATGTCGCCTTCACCGCCCGCTCCGGTCCGGTGCCGCAACTCGGTCCTTCGCCGGGCTTCAAGGATATGCGCTGGCTGCGCCCGGTTTATGCCGGCGACACCATTTCCTATGCCTGCCAACTGACCGACCGGCGCGCCTTGGCCTCACGACCCGGTTGGGGCATCGCCACGCACCACAACACAGCAAAAAATCAGCGCGGCGAACCGGTCTTCGAGTTCACCGGATCGGTGTTCTGGCAATGGGAACGGCCTCGCTGAAGGCCGCAGGGCGGCTGCGCGTTGATTGACGGGTTCGCCGAATTTGTCCCGTCAGGCCCTGTCGAAGGCGCGCGGCCCGTTGGAACGGCCGTATTGAGAGCACCGTACCGGATACTTCATACGGTACGGTGCTCTGAAATATTCTTCGAAACAACTTCTTGACGTTGTCTCCGACCTCTTAGGCCAATGCTATGGTCGGAATCTCACCCCAGTAGCTTGTCGAGAGTGATCGGCATCTTGCGGACGCGCACGCCGGTCGCATGATAGACCGCATTGGCGATGGCGCCGGCCGTTCCCGTGATGCCGATCTCGCCGACACCCTTGATCCCGAGCGGATTCACGTGCGGATCGTTCTCCTCGACCAGGATCGCCTCGATCGAGGGCACATCGGCATTCACCGGCACGTGGTACTCACCGAGATTGGGATTCATCACCCGGCCGGTGCGAGGATCGACCACCGCGTTCTCGTGGAGCGCGAACGAGACACCCCAGATCATGCCGCCGTAATACTGGCTGGTCACCAGCCGGGGATTGACGACCCGTCCCGCCGCGAAGGCCCCGACGAGCCGCGTCACCCGGATCTGTCCGAGATCGGGATCGACGCTGACCTCCGCGAAGACCGCCCCGTGGGCATGCATGGCATAGGATTCCCGGGCGGCCGGATCGGGCGCACCCTTGCCGGACGCCGAGATCGACGCGCGCCCCGCACGCGCGAGGATATCCGTGAACGATTCGCTGCGGCTCTCGTCGTCGCGACGGATCAAGCGGCCTTTGCTGGCATAGACGCCGGCATTGCCGGCACCGAAGAGGGGCGAGTTCTCGTCGTTGGTGGCCAAGTCCGAGAGCTGCGCCAGCACGGCGGCGGCGGCGGCGTGGATCGCCGAACCCGCCGTGGCGGTATGGGCCGAGCCGCCCGCGATCCCGCCGTTCGGTAGATCCGAGCTGCCGCTGCGGAAATCGAGCTGATCCAGATCGAGACCCAGTCCATCCGCCGCGATCTGTGCGAGCGCCGTCCAGGCCCCCTGTCCCATGTCGTGGGCGCCGATGGCGACAACACCGCTGCCATCCGCACGAATCTCGGCGCGTGCTTCCGCCTGCATCATCAGGGCGGGGAACAGGGCGGTGCCGACGCCCCACCCGATCAATCGCCCGGCCTCGTCGCGCATGGAGCGCGGCGCCGCCGAGCGGCGCTCCCAACCGAAACGCGCGGCTCCCTGCTCGTAGCACTCGCGCAAGGCCTTCGACGAGAACGGCCGGTCGGAGATCGGCTCGGCCTCGGCATAGTTCATCTGGCGGAAGACCAGCGGATCGACGCCGCAGGCCTCGGCCATCTCGTCGATGGCGGCTTCCAAGGCCGCGCTCCCCGACGCCTCACCCGGGGCGCGCATGAAAAGCGGCGTCCCGGTATCGACGCGCACACCCGAATGCGTCGTCGAGAGCGTCGGTGCCGCATAGAGATAGCGCGAGAGCGCGCTCGCCGGCTCGTAGAAATCGTCGTGGCTGCTGGTGGCGGTGAGCGTATGGTGGTCGAGGGCGGTCAGGGCGCCGGACCCGTCTGCGCCGAGGCGCAGGGTCTGACGCGTCTCGGCCCGATGGCCGACGGGGCCGAACATCTGCTCCCGGCGCAGCACGAGTTTGACGGGCCGGTCGACGAGCTTGGCCGCCATCACGCCCAGAACCTGCGGGCCCGACAGGAAACCTTTGGAACCGAAGCCACCGCCCAGGAAGGGCGAACGGACCAGGATGTTCTTGGGATCGATCCCGAAGAGACCGGCGAGCCGCATCGTCGCCATCGTCATGCCCTGGCTCGGCGTGTCCACGGTCAAGCGGTCGCCGTCCCATTGCGCCACGATGGCGTGGGGTTCCATGGCGTTGTGGTACTGCGCCGGCGTTTCGTACACGGCTTCGATCCGCCGCGCGGCTCCCGCGAGACCGGCCTCGATATCGCCCTTTGTGGCGGCCGTCTTGTCGCCCGCTCCGACAGCCTGCGGTTTATGAGGCTCGGCGGTATCGAGACCGATGCGGGGCGCTTCGGTCTCGTATCGGGGGGCCAGCAATTCGGCGCCTTCGGTGGCGGCTTCCAGCGTCTCGGCGATCACGACGGCGATCGGTTGATGCGCATAGCGAACCCGATCGTTCTGGAGGAGATCGAGCCGGAAGGTGAAGGGATCGTTCTTGGCGTCCGGATCGGCGGCGAGCTTCGGGGCGTTCTGCGGCGTCATCACCGCGACGACGCCGGGATGGGCCTCGGCCGCCGCGACGTCGAGATGCGCAACGCGCCCCTTGGCGATCCGGCTCACGGCCAGCACCGCGTGCAGCATCCCCTCGGGACGATTGTCGGCGGCGAAGGTCGCGCCGCCCGTGACCTTCAGGAAGCCGTCGCGTCGGGTCAGCGGCTGGCCGATGCTCGACCCGTGCCGGGCCTGCTCGTAAGCGATATCAGGCATGGAGCGTGTCCTTCTCGGAGGCGAAGGCGGAGGCCGGCAGCGCGGGCATGCGCGCCGGCGTCCCGGCGGCGGCGCGCGCGAGGGTGCGCACGATCAGCCGGCGGGCGAGTTCGATCTTGAAGGCATTGTCGCCGGAGGGCTTGGCCGCGACCAGCGCCGCGTCCGCCGCCTGCCGGAACAGGGTCTCGGAGATCTCGGCCCCGGCCAGCACGACTTCCGCCTCCCGGGCCCGCCAGGGCTTCAAGGCGACGCCGCCCAGAGCGAGACGGCCTTCCACGATCCGTCCGTGATCGAGGCGTAGGGATGCGGCGGCCGAGACGACGGCGAAGGCGTAGGAGGTCCGGTCGCGGATCTTCATATATCGGGAATGGTCGGCGAACGCTGCCGAAGCGGCCGGCAGGTGAAGGGCGACGATCAATTCGCCCGGCGTCAGCACGCTTTCGTGCTGCGGTGCATCGCCCGGCAGGCGATGGAAGGCGTCGAGCGAGACTTTGCGCGTTCCTTCATGGCCCGCGATCTCGACCTCGGCATCGAGGGCCACCAAAGATACGCAGAAATCCGACGGGTGGGTCGCGATGCAGTGCTCGCTCCAGCCCAGGATGGCGTGGAGCCTGGTCTCGCCGCCCCGCGCCTCGCAACCCGCGCCGGGCTCGCGCTTGTTGCAGGCGCTGGCCGGGTCGTAGAAATACGGGCAGCGCGTGCGCTGCATCAGATTGCCGGCGACGGTGGCGGCATTGCGCAACTGCGCCGACGCCCCCGACAGCAAGGCCTCGGCCACGGAGGGATAGGCCTTCGCAAAGGTCGGATCGTAGGCGAGGTCGCTGTTGCGCACGAGGGCGCCGACGCGGAACCCACCGTCGGGCAGGCGCTCGATCCGATCGAGATCGGGCAGGTGCGTAACATCGACGAGCCGATTGGGTCGCGTGACACCGCCCTTCATCAGGTCGAGGAGGTTGGTCCCGGCGGCGAGGTAGGCCGCACCCGGCTCGGACGCCGCCGACACGGCTTCCGCGACGGTCTGGGCGCGAACGTAGTCGAAGCGGTTCACGCGGCTTCTCCCTGGCGGTCGGATGCCATCCTGGCCTGCGCGTCGAGCACGGCCTCGGTGATGCCGATATAGGCGCCGCAGCGACAGAGATTGCCGCTCATGGCTTCCCGCACCCGCTCGGGATCGTCGCCCGCATGTCCCTCGCGGATGAGGCCGACGGCACTCATGATCTGGCCGGGCGTGCAGAAGCCGCACTGGAAGCCGTCATGCGCGATGAAGGCGGCCTGGACCGGATGAAGGGTGTCACCCTGAGCCAGACCCTCGATGGTGGTGATCTCGGAGCCGTCGAGGCTGATCGCGAGGCTGAGGCAGGAATTCACCCGCCGTCCATCGACCAGCACGGTGCAGGCACCGCACTGGCCGCGGTCGCAGCCTTTCTTCGATCCGGTGAGTCCGAGGCGTTCCCGCAGCAGGTCGAGAAGGGTCACCCGCGGGTCGTCGAGGGCGATGTCGTGAGGCTCGCCGTTGACGCGCAGCGAAACGGTGAGGCTGTCGTGCTGTCCCATGGGTCGGCTCCCAATCTGGAAGCATTTCAATTAGCCCATGTGAGGAACTCGGCCAGTGCAGTGCGAAACGGTCGCAGGCCGGCCGGCGAGATCCCGTCCGCGGCGGTCAGCGCGGTTGGGTGACGCCTCGCTCCTTCAGGAACTTCTCCATCCAGGCGATCTCGCCATCCTGCGAACGAACGATCTCCTCCGCGAGCTTGCGGATCTCCGGGTTCTTCGAATGCTCCAGGGCCACCTTCGCCATGGCGACGGCGCCCCGGTGATGGGGGATCATGCCGCGCACGAAATCGACGTCGACATCACCGGTGTAGCGGATCGCCATCTCGCCGTGCATCTGCGCGTCGGCCTTCCGGAAGGCACGGGTCGCGGAGGTCTCGACCTCCTTGCTGGATGAGGACGTCGTCCCGTGATCGTGGTGATGGGAGCCCTCGGCGAGAGCGAGAGTAGCCACACCGCAGGCGGCGGCGAGGACGGCGAGGATCGGCAGGCTTTTCATGGGCAGGCAAACTCTTCAGTCGGCATCGCGGGCATTCGGAAGCGGTGCCACATCGGCGTCAATGACGCCGCGTGACGACCATTCGCAAGCCGTTCTTCGGGCGCAAGGTCACGCGATGGAGTGGCGTGACCGGCGGATGCCCTTCCGGCAGGGTGAGCCGCACCGCGTGGATGACGCGGGCAAGGACGAGGGTCGCCTCGTGCAGCGAGAAGCTCTGGCCGATGCAGATCCGGGGGCCGGCACCGAACGGCAGGTAGGAGAAGCGTCGGACCGCGTCCCGCCGCTCGCCGAAGAACCGATCCGGGATGAACGCGTCGGGCGCCTCCCACAGCTTCTTGTGCCGCTGCATCACGTAGGGCGCGATGATCACGGTCGAGTTGCGGGGGATCTTCACACGGCCGATGCGATCGTCGCGCAGCGCTTGGCGGCTGAGGAACGGCACCGGCGGGAACAGCCGCAAGGTCTCTTCCATCACCGCCTTCGTGAAGGGAAGGCGGTCGAGCCGCATGGTGCCGTCGCCGCCGACGGCGGCATCGACCTCTGCCTCGAGTCGGGACTGCACCGCCTCGTCCTGCGAGATGCAGTAGAGCGCCCAGGTGAGGGCGTTGGCGGTCGTCTCGTGTCCGGCGGCGATGAAGGTGACGATGTTGGCCTTCACCTCCAGGTCCGAGAGGCCCTTGCCGGATTCGGGATCCTGCGCCGCCAGAAGCAGGGTCATCAGATCGTGGGGCGCCTCGCCCCTGGCCAGCGCCGCCTTGCGACGATCCAGAAGTTCGTCGACGACTTCGGCGAAGTATCGCAATGACGGCCGCGCCTTGAGCCGCCCGAGCCGGGGCACGAAGCCGGGGACGCCGAACACGTCGAGCGGGTCGATCGGCCCGATCGATTCGAGAAGACGCGTCAGGGCGCGGCCGAGAGCATCGGGATCGCCGGGCAGGCCCTGGGTGAAGATCGTCCGCTCCAGCACGTCGAGGGTGGTGCGGGTCATCTCCAGCACGACATCGATGCTGGCGCCGTCGCGGCGGGCGAGGCGCTTGGCGACCCGGGCGCCGGCGGCATCCATCTGTGTGAGGAAGCCGGCGACGTGGCGCGCGGAGAAGATCGGCGCCATGGTGCGGCGCTGCAGGCGCCACTCGTCACCCTCGGCGGTCAGCAGGCCGTTTCCGAGACCGGGAGCGAGCACGCGGCGTTGCAGGTCGTCCTTGCGGTAATTCGCACCGTTCTCGACCAGGAGGTAGCGCACGAGATCGGGCTCGCTCACCACCGTGATGCGCCCCATCGCGCCCTCGCCCGCTACGACGAAATCCTCGAAATGCGATTCCATCCAGGTCGCGATGGAGTTCTCCCGCACGGCCTTGAGGAAGGCGAACAGACCGAGCGGCCGGGTTAGCGGTGGCGGCACTTGCGGCCGGAACGGCGGGCGCGCCGTGAGGGTCTCGGCCGTAAGGGAAATCGTGTCCTGCATCGGCCGAACAACCTTCGCGGTGACGGAGCGGGAGATGCGTCACGCCCCTCCGCGGGGCGCCATCGCGCTCGAGCCTCGGCTTCGTTAAGTAGGGGCACGCCCGAGCCAACGAAGAGGCCACGATGTCGCCGCACGAGTCCCCAGCTGCCGAGTCCCGCGTCGAGACCCGCACGGAATCCGACACCTTCGGTCCGATCGAGGTGCCGGCCCACCGCTACTGGGGCGCGCAGACCCAGCGCTCGATCCAGAATTTCCGCATCGGCACCGAGCGGCAGCCGGCGCCCCTGGTCCATGCGCTGGGCATCGTGAAGCAGGCCGCCGCGCTGGTGAACAAGGATCTCGGCGGGCTCGACGCCAAGGTCGCCGACGCCATCGCCGAATCGGCCGCCGAGGTCGTCGCCGGAAAGCACGACGACGAGTTCCCCCTGGTCGTCTGGCAGACCGGCTCGGGCACCCAGTCCAACATGAACGCCAACGAGGTCATTGCCAGCCTCGCCAACGAGCGGCTCGGCGGCAAGCGCGGCGGCAAATCGCCGGTTCACCCCAACGACCATTGCAACCGCGGCCAATCCTCGAACGACACTTTCCCCACGGCCATGCACATCGCGGTCGCCCGTGAGGTGCAGGAGCGCCTGATGCCGGCCCTGACGCACCTGCACGGGGCGCTGGACGCCAAGGCGAAGGCGTTCGAGAGCGTCGTGAAGATCGGCCGAACCCATCTCCAGGATGCGACGCCGGTCTCGCTGGGCCAGGAATTCTCGGGCTACGCCGCGCAGGTCGCCCTCGGCGGCGCCCGGATCGCCGCGACTTTGCCCGGCGTGCTGGCGCTGGCGCAGGGCGGTACCGCCGTCGGCACCGGTTTGAACGCCCATCCGGAATTCGCGGATCGTTTCGCCGCCAAGGTCGCCGAGTTGACCGGGCTGCCCTTCACCTCCGCCGAGAACAAGTTCGAGGCGCTGGCGACCCACGACGCCCTCGTCTTCCTCCAGGGCGCCCTCTCGGCTCTGGCCTCGGGCCTGTTCAAGATCGCCAACGACATCCGCCTGCTCGGATCCGGCCCGCGCTCCGGCCTCGGCGAACTCTCGCTGCCGGAGAACGAGCCCGGCTCGTCGATCATGCCGGGGAAGGTCAATCCGACGCAGTGCGAGGCGCTGACGATGGTCTGCGCGCAGGTCATCGGCAACGGCACGACGGTGAGCTTCGCCGGCAGCCAGGGCCATTTCGAACTCAACGTGTTCAAGCCGGTGATCGCCAACGCGGTGCTGCAATCGGTGCGGCTGCTCGCGGATGCGGCAGTGAGCTTCACCGACAATTGCGTCGTCGGCATCAAGGCCAACGAGGATCGCATCGCGGATCTGATGAGCCGTTCGCTGATGCTGGTGACGGCCCTCGCCCCGTCGATCGGCTACGACAAGGCTGCCGAGATCGCCAAGACCGCGCACAAGAACGGCACCACGCTCAAGGACGAGGCTCTGCGACTGGGCTACGTCACCGAAGAGGAATTCGAGCGCGTGGTGCGGCCGGAAACCATGCTGGCGCCGGGCGCCGAATAAGCGCAAACTTCCGGCCCGGCGCGGGCGATACCCTGCGCCGGGCGATGACGGAGGACGGGGTGGCCGAGATCATCAACCTGCGGCAGGTGCGCAAGGCGCGCGAGAAGGCCGAGCGGGAGGCGAAGGCTGCGGAGAACCGGGTTCTGTTCGGCCGTCCCAAGAAGGCCAAGACCCTGGCCGAGACGCGCAAGTCCATTGAGACCGCCCGCCACGAAGGCCACCGTCTGACCGATCCCGACAAGGAATGAGCGCGGCACCGCAGCCGGGCATCGTCAAGCGCTCGGTCAGTATCGCGGGCCATCGCACCAGCATCTCGCTCGAGACCGAGTTCTGGGAGGCCCTCCAGGCCCTGGCTCGAACCCGGGGCCAATCGGTCCAGGCCCTCGTCGGCGCCGTGGATGCGGCGCGCGAAGGGCGCAATCTCTCTTCGGCGATCCGGGTTTTTGTCCTGGAAGCCTGTCAGACGGCCACGACTGGCCGGACGGATTAGTCCGAGAGAATTTGACCTGTCACGGAGACGTGAAGAGGCAAAATTTGGCGCCGCTACCCACCTCCGAACAACCCGTCGCTGCAAAATTATGTATACAGATACTACCTAGAAATGAATAAGGCAGTTAATTTAATGTAGATGCGGCGTTTTTGTATTAATACGTCGAAAGTTGCTCGATGAGCGCGCATTTTCTGGCGCATCCCGGCTCGAAATCACACGGGTCGTCAGTCGCCGTCTTCATCAATCGTTGAGCGTCCCGGTATTGTCGTCTCGCCGCGGGGGAGAGCTCCGACGGCGCGCCAGACCGGCCGCGGCCGTGACGAGCGTGTCGGGAGAATCGTCATGGGTTCGGGTTCGGGAACGCGCCGAGGGATATCTCTCAAGACAACCCTCGCCGGCCTCTTCGCCCTGATGGCGGCCATAGCCTGCGGGCAGGGCATACTCTCGACGATCAAGCTGTCGGGGATCCGCTACGAGGCCAATGAGGTATCGACCAATTGGCTGCCATCGATGACCGCACTCGCGGGGCTGCGCAGCGAAATCGATCAGGTCCGCATCCTCCAATACCGCTACATCACCGCATCCGCTGATCCTCAGCGCCGCGCCACGCATCGGACCGACTACCTCGCGTCGCTCGGGGCCGTGTCGACCGCCCGGAACCGGTACGAGCCGCTGATCTCCTCCGAGGAAGAGCGCAGCGTCTACGCGCCCTTCCTGCGCTTGTGGGAACAGTATCTCGTCATGAACCGGCCGATCGAGTCACTGGTCGAGGCCGGCAAGTTCGACGAGGCGCTGACGGTTCTCGTCGCAGCGGAGAACATCCGGACCTACGCGGCGATGCGCGAGGTCATCATGCAGGACGTCCTATTGAACGAGCGCGGCGCGAAACACAGCGCTGCTGTCAGCGTGGCCGAGGCGGAGGCGGCGAGCGTCGCGTCCTACGTGGCGATGGCCCTTGCCGTCGCGGTCGCCGTCGCCGCTTCGATGATGGCCATGCTGCGCATCGCCCGACCGATCACCGCCATGACGGCGGCGATGGACCGCCTCGCCTCGGGCGATGCCACCGCCGTGACACCGTACCAGGAGCGTCGTGACGAGATCGGTGCGATGGCCGCCGCCGTTCAGGTGTTCAAGGACAATCTCATCCGCAGCCGCGCTCTCGAAGAGGAATCCGCTCTCGCCCGCGCCGGTGCGGAAGCCCAGCGCAAGGCCGCCACCCTGGCCATGGCCGACGGCTTCGAGCGCGCTGTGAGCGGGATCGTCGCCTCTGTGGGAGCGGCCGCGACGCAGCTCCAAGCGACCGCGCGGAGCATGGCCGGTACGGCGTCGCAGACGGCGGGACAATCGACGTCGGTGGCGGCCGCCGCCGAGGAAGCCGCCGCGAATGTCGGCACTGTCGCCGCAGCGGCGGAGGAACTCGGGGCCTCCGTGCAGGAGATCGGTCGACAGGTCGACGGCTCGGCGCTGCTCGCCGGGAGCGCCGTGACCGAAGCGAGCGAAACCGCCGTCCTGGTACAGGAATTGAGCGGCGCTGCGACCCGGATCGGCGACGTGGTGGCGATGATCTCGACGATCGCCGGACAGACCAATCTGCTGGCGCTCAACGCGACGATCGAGGCGGCGCGCGCCGGCGACGCCGGTCGCGGCTTCGCCGTCGTCGCGGCCGAGGTCAAGGAACTCGCCAACCAGACCGCGCGGGCCACCGACGAGATCTCGAATCAGATCGGCCGGATCCAGGACTCGACCGGCAGGGCGGTCGGCGCGATCGACGGCATCACCGACCGGATCCGCCAGATCAGCGGCGTTGCCACCTCGATCGCCGCGGCCGTCGAGCAGCAGGGCGCGGCCACGCAGGAGATCGTCCGCAACGTGGCCCAGGCGGCGGCCGGAACCGGTGAGGTGACCGCCAACATCGTAACGGTCGCCCAGGCGGCGGAGCGGACCGGCACGGCGGCGAACGAAGTGCTCGGCGCGGCCTCCGGCCTGTCTCAGCAATCCGAACACCTGCGTACCGAGGTTCAGCGCTTCCTCGACACGGTCCGCGCGGCCTGAGGCGCCCCATAAGCGTGACCGCATCGAATCGATCTCAGAGCGCGCCCTCGCGGATCGCTCCGGGATCGGCCAAAGCGTGCAGCAATCCGGCGGCGAGATGGGCGAAGCGCAGGGTCACGGCCTTGCGTCGCGGTCCACTCAGGGGATGATCCGGGGGCGCACGCAGGATCGCAGCGCCGAAGGCATCGGCGACGATGAGGCCGCAATCCTCCGGGATAAGGCTTTCGGGTACGCTCTCGGGAATCGCGAAGTAGAACCGATCGCAGTAATCGCGGTAATCCGGCCATTTCCGGTCCGCACGGAAATCGGCCACGCTCGACTTGATCTCGACGATGGTGAGCTTTCCCGCTCCGCACAGGGCGATCACGTCGGCCCGACGCCCATTGGCGAGAGAGAATTCCGGCAAGGTTACGCAGCCCATTTCGGCAAACAGGCGACGGACCCCGCGCTGGATGTTGAGCGCCGTCGGCGATTGCCGCCGATCGGGCGGGAGAACCACGTGCGCGAGGGCGGGCGACGCGAGGGCTGTGGACATGGCGGGGCGATGGCTTGCGGGTGAGGCCGAATCGTGACCGGCCTATCCTGGCAGGCGCCAGCCGCCGCTGTCACCTGCGGCAATGTTTCAGGCTTCTGATGCGGGTCGCTCCCGCGCTTCCGGGTTGGGCCCGGGGGGACGCTACGCATCCACCGGTAATTTCCGACCACGCTCATCCGAGGGCCGCGCGGATCGCATCGAACCCGTCGCTCAGCGCCGCCGGGCCCGGTTGGAGGATCAGCGGCGACTTGATCTCATAGATACGCCCGGCCGCCACCGCGGGGATGTCGTGCCAGCCCGGCCGCGCGCGGATGCGCTCGATATTGACGCGCTTTCCGCACCAAGAGGCGAGAATCACGTCGGGTGCCGCGGCGATCACCTGCTCCGACGTGACGATGCGGTCCTTGGCGGCTTGGGCCCGGCTCAGATCCGGAAAGACGTCGCAGCCGCCCGCATGTCCGATCAGATCGGAGACCCAGCCGATGCCGGAGATCATCGGCTCGTCCCATTCCTCGAAATAGACCTTAAGGCGTGGCCGTTCGGCTTCTGCCGCAGCGGCGTCCCTCAGACGCGCTTCGTAGGAGCGGGCCAGGGCGTCGGCCCGCTCCGCGGCGCCGACGAGGGCGCCCAGCGTGCGGATCATCGCGAGGCAGCCGGCCACGTCGCGCTGGTTGAAGAGGTGAACGGCGATCCCCGCACGGGCGAGGTCGGCGGCGATCCCGGCCTGGAGGTCGGAAAAGGCGAGGACGAGGTCTGGGTCGAGGGCGAGGATCTTCGGGATGTCCGCGCTCGTGAAAGCCGAGACGCGCGGTTTCTCCTTGCGCACCCGCGGAGGGCGCACCGCGTAGCCCGAGACGCCGACGATGCGATGCTCCTCGCCGAGCAGATACAGCGTCTCGACGGTCTCCTCCGTCAGGCAGACGATCCGTTCGGGCGGGAAGCGGCGCATCTCAATGCTTGAACCATGTCAGCAAACCGGCTCCGGGGGCCAGCATCAGGAAGGCCCAGACGAAGGCCGATAGCCAGTTTGCGACCTGAAACGGGATGCGATTGACCCCGAAGGAGCCCGCCACCAGCGGCACTACTGCGCGGGCCGGACCGATGAAGCGCCCGATCGCCACTGCGCCCGCACCCCAGCGTCGGAGGAAATCCTCGGCCTTGTCGGTCATCTCAGGATAGCGCTTCATCGGCCAGACCCGCTTCACGTCGTCCTTGAAGTAATGGCCAACCTCGTAGGACACCCAATCGCCGATGCCGGCGCCGATGCCGGCCCCGATCACCATGGGCCAGAACGGCAGGTCGCTCGATCCGATCAGCGCGCCGATGGCGAGCAGGATGAAGGTGGCGGGTACGAGCAGCGACAGGAACGCCAGCGACTCGCAGAAGGCGATGACCGCCGTCACGACCGGTGCCCAGGCCTTGTGGGTCTCCACGAAGGTGAGCACCGTCTGCTTGATCGTCTCGAAGTCCATGCCGTCTCCGGTGCCTCAGGGCGTCCCTTGTCCGGTCCGCAACGCGGCAGCAAGGGCACGGGATGCACCGGAGGGCCAATCGGGTTACGAACGCAGTGGACGCCGTAACCCGGAGCGCCGAGAACGCCCTGCATGAAGGTTCTGTCGATCCAGTCGCACGTTGCCTACGGCCATGTCGGCAACGCCTCCGCGGTGTTCCCGATGCAGCGGCTCGGGGTGGAGGTCTGGCCGGTGCACACCGTGCAGTTCTCCAACCATACCGGCTACGGGGCTTGGCGCGGTCGGGTGTTCGATGGACCGGCGGTCGAGGAGGTGATCCAGGGCGTGGCCGAACGCGGCGCGCTGAAGCACTGTGACGCGGTGCTGTCCGGCTATATGGGATCGGCCGATATCGGCACGGCGATCCTGCGGGCGGTCGCCGCCGTCAGGGCGGCCAATCGCGAGGCGATCTATTGCTGCGATCCGGTGATCGGTGACACCTATTCCGGGGTCTATGTTCGCCCGGGCATCGCCGATTTCATGCGGAGCCAAGCGGTACCGGCGGCCGACATCCTCACACCCAACCAGTTCGAGCTCGATCTCATCGCCGGGCGACCGACCGATACGCTGGCCGCCGCCAAGGCGGCTGTGAATGCCGTCCAGGCTTTGGGCCCGAGGGTCGTGCTGGTCACCTCGCTGACCACCGCCGAGACGCCGCCGGAGACCATCGACATGATGGCGGGCGAAGGCGGGGCATTCTGGCGGGTGCGGACTCCGCGCCTCGATCTGAAGGCGGTCTCGGGCGCGGGCGACGCGGTCGCCGCGCTCTATCTCGTGCATTACTGGCGCACACGCTCGGCGGCTCTGGCCCTCGGCATGGCGGCGGCGTCGATCCACGGTCTCCTGCGCCGCACGGCGGAGGCGGGCGCGGAGGAGTTGCTGACGGTGGAGGCGCAGGACGAGTTCGTGGCGCCGACGAGCGCCTTCCCGGTCGAAGCCGTTTGAGGACGAGGACATTCCGGATGCCCAAACGCCGCTACGCCATCCTCGACGTGTTCACCGGCACGCCGCTTGCCGGAAACCCGCTGGCGGTGGTGCTGGACTCCGATGGATTGGATGAGGCGACGATGCAGTCCATCGCCCGCGAGTTCAATTTGTCCGAGACGGTGTTCGTCTCCGCTCCCGCGGAGGGGCGCCACAGGGCGGCGTTGCGGATCTTCACGCCGGCCCGCGAACTCCCCTTCGCCGGTCATCCGACCGTCGGGACGGCTTTGCTCCTCGCTCTGCGCGACCGTTCCGAGCGGGCCGAGGTCGAGGCGGCGGACGCCGTAGCGTTCGGTCTCGAAGAGCGCATCGGCACCGTTTCCTGCGTGGTCGAGGCGGATGCGGATGGGCGCTCCGGCCGCGCGCGCTTCAAGCTGCCGGTTCTGCCGACCTATCTCGGCGAGGCTCCCAAGGCGGAGGCGCTGGCCGCTGCGCTTGGCTTGAGTCACTCGGAGATCGGCTTCCATCGACATCATCCCAGCCGCCACTCCGCGGGGCCCGCTTTCGCCTTCGTTCCCCTGGCAAGCCGTGACGCTCTCGACCGGGCACGGATCGACGAAGCCGGTCTTGCCCGGCTTTTTAGGAGGGAGGCGGACGCGCTCTATCTCTACGCTCTCGATCCCGAGGGCATCGGCCATCAGTATCAGGCGCGGATGTTCGCTCCGCGGCTCGGCGTGCGCGAGGATCCGGCCACGGGCAGCGCCGCGGCGGCCTTCGCCAGCGTGCTGATGCAATTCGAGCCCTTGGGTGACGGGACCCACGACGTGCTCATCCGCCAGGGCATCGCCATGGGTCGCCCGAGCGCGATCGCGCTTCAACTCGTCATCACCGAGGGCGCTTTGCGCTCGGCCGAGATCGGTGGCGCCGCGGTTCTGATCGCCGAGGGAACATTGCATGTCGATTGACGGGTCGAGCCTGCCGGCTCCCGGCTTTACCCTGACGCCGTTGACGCGCATCGCCGCTCGTCTCGTACCCTACGAATGGGTCTGGGCCAGGGACAACGAGGCGTCGATCGAGCGGAATTGGCAACGCCGTTTGGAAGCCACGCCGGAGCTGTTCGACGGCCCGGTCTACTTGGCGAGCGGCTGCGCCATCGAGGACGGTGCCTGCGAGGCAGCGTTCTTCGAGGTGCGGTACTCGCGCTTCATCGCCTTTCGCGATGCGGGCGTGCCGGATGCGCTCGTCGCCAACGCCTTTGCCGCGATCGTGCCGCTCAGCGCCGATGGCGCGGTGGTGCTCGGCGTGATGGGCGCGCAGACCGCCAATGCCGGTCAGATCTACTTCCCCTGCGGCACGCCCGATCCGGGCGATCGGCGCGACGACGATACGGTCGATCTGGCCGGCAGCGCCGAGCGCGAGTTCTTGGAGGAGACGGGCCTTTCGTTGCCCGAGGACGCGGCCGGAGACTGGGTTCTCCTGCGGGGCGACGGACAACTCGCCTTCCTGCGCCCGGTACGGTTCGACCTCGATGCCGAATCGCTGAAGGCCCGCATCGACGCCCATCGCGGCGAGGAGGCGGAGCCGGAACTCGCCCACAGCGTCATCGCCCGCTCCCGCGCCGATATCGACGCCGCGCGAATGCCCGGCTTCGTTCAGGCCTATCTGGCGAGCGTGTTTCCGGACTGAGAGAGGACCGAGTCGGAACCCGGCTTCCTTTCGCTCCTACCCGGAGGGTTTGCGCCGGGGGCGGAGACTTACCGGTACCCGTAGCGCGCCTTGGCCGCGGCGTGCAGGCGCAAGGCCTCGGCGTCGCGTCCGGCGGCGCAGGCATCGGCCGCCTTGCCGAGATCGGCACCGAAGCGCTTGCCGACCGCCTCCGACAGATCGCCGGTCTGCACGTCGCCGGCGACGATGGATTGGGTGCGGGCGATGGTCGGGGCACAACCGGCGCCCGGCGCCAGATCGGCGATCACCGGTGCCGGGGCGGCGGCCACCGCCGCAATCGGCGGCGGCGCGCTCGACTGGCAAGCGCCGAGCGACAGACCGAGGCCGGCGAGGAGAGCGGCGGAGCGAGGCAGGGTCAAGGCGTGTCTCCCTTCGGGGGCGGCGCGTTCGAGAAAGGCCAAGCTTTCGTCGAGCGAACTTGTGCGGTGCTCGAAGAGACGGGTCAATCGCTCGGCGCGGCTGTGCTTGTCACACTCCCCACCAATCGATACACACGCGAACCCTGGTCGCGGGCGGTCTGCCGGCGAGTCAGCCCCTGAGGAGAGAGAGCGTGGCCCCTGGCCGCTCCGCGCAGACGAGTGACGGCGCCGCTTCCGCGGCCGTATCGTCGCGCGCGCTCATCCTCGTCGGCCTGCTTCTTAGCCGCCCCTGAGGGCCGTCCGGGCGTGGGCGCCTGGGCTCTCAGGGGATGCCGCGCCAACCCGGATACAGGCTTTTCCGGCGCCGCTCCTCACGAGGTCGAGCGCGCCGACCGCGAGGACAGACCCATGACGAACACCACCCCGAAGGACCGCGTCGTCATCTTCGACACGACGCTGCGCGACGGCGAGCAATGCCCCGGCGCCACCATGACCCTCGACGAGAAGCTGGCCGTTGCCGAGCTCCTCGACGGGATGGGCGTCGACATCATCGAGGCAGGCTTCCCCATCGCGTCGAACGGGGATTTCGAGGCCGTCTCCGAGATCGCCCGGCGCACGAAGCGCGCCACCATCGCCGGGCTCGCCCGCGCGATCCCCGCCGACATCGCCCGCGCGGGCGAGGCGGTGCGCCATGCGCAGAACGGGCGCATCCATACCTTCGTCTCGACCTCGGCGATCCATCTCGCCCACCAGATGCGCAAGACGCAGGACGAGGTGATCGAGATCATCCTGAAGACCGTGGCCCAGGCCCGCGACCTCGTCGCGGACGTGGAATGGTCGGCCATGGACGCGACCCGGACCGACATCGACTATCTCTGCCGCTGCGTCGAGGCGGCGATTCGCGCGGGCGCCACCACCATCAACCTCCCCGACACGGTGGGCTACGCGACCCCTCAGGAATACGGCGCGATGTTCCGCCAGGTGCGCGAGCGCGTGCCGAACGCCGACAAAGCGGTGTTCTCGGTGCATTGCCACAACGACCTGGGATTGGCGGTGGCGAACTCGCTGGCCGGATTGGAGGGCGGCGCGCGTCAGATCGAGTGCACGATCAACGGGATCGGTGAGCGGGCGGGCAACGCGGCTCTCGAAGAGATCGTGATGGCCATCCGCACCCGGGGCGATGTGATGCCCTACGAGACCGCGATCGACACCACGATGCTGACGCGCGCCTCCAAGCTCGTCAGCCACGCGGCCAATTTCCCGGTCCAGTACAACAAGGCCATCGTCGGCCGGAACGCCTTCGCCCATGAGAGCGGCATCCATCAGGACGGCATGCTCAAGCACGCCGAGACCTACGAGATCATGACGCCGGCCTCCGTCGGTCTGTCCAAGACCTCCCTGGTGATGGGCAAGCATTCGGGCCGGGCCGCGTTCAAATCGAAGCTGTCCGAACTCGGCATCTCGCTGTCCGACAACCAGATGCAGGACGTGTTCGAGCGCTTCAAGGATCTGGCCGACCGGAAGAAGCACGTCTACGACGAGGACATCGAGGCGCTGGTGGATCAGAATCTCGCGACCGCGCATGACCGGATCCGGCTGGTCTCGCTCTCGGTGATCGCGGGCACCCGCGGGCCTCAGCGCGCCACGATGAAGATCGAGATGGACGGGCGCACGTTCACCGAGGAGGCCGACGGCAATGGGCCGGTGGACGCGGTGTTCAACGCGATCCACGCCATGGTCCCGCACGACACGACCCTCGAGCTCTATCAGGTCCACGCCGTCACCGAGGGGACCGATGCACAGGCCGAGGTCTCGGTGCGGCTGAAGGCCGGCGAGCGCTCGGTGACGGCTCGCGGCGCGGATCCCGATACCCTGGTCGCTTCGGCAAAGGCCTATCTGTCGGCCCTCAACAAGCTCTCGGCGGCCTCCGTCCGGCTGCACGCGCAGCACGCCGCGGTGGTCTGACACTAGCCGCGTTGTCCCACCCGAACCCCTCCTCCTGAGGTGCCCGCCTTTACGGGGCCTCGAAGGAGGGCTCCAGGGATCACGGCGGCTTCTGGAGCCCTCCTTCGAGGCTCCGCTTCGCTTCGCACCTCAGGATGAGGGCGTGTCTTGGAGGACCGGCCCATCGGCCGATCCGGCTGGAAAAGTCGATCAGCAAAAATGCCCGCCTATCGCTCCCGCACCACCACCCATGGCCGCAACATGGCCGGCGCCCGCGGCCTGTGGCGTGCCACTGGCATGAAGGACTCGGATTTCGGCAAGCCGATCATCGCGGTGGTGAACTCGTTCACCCAGTTCGTGCCCGGCCATGTCCACCTGAAGGATTTGGGTCAGCTCGTCGCCCGCGAGATCGAGAAGGCGGGCGGTGTCGCCAAGGAATTCAACACCATCGCGGTCGATGACGGCATCGCCATGGGTCACGATGGGATGCTGTACTCGCTGCCGTCTCGCGAACTCATCGCCGACTCGGTCGAGTACATGGTCAACGCGCATTGTGCGGACGCCATGGTCTGCATCTCGAATTGCGACAAGATCACCCCCGGCATGCTGATGGCGGCGCTCCGCCTCAACATTCCGGCGGTGTTCGTTTCCGGCGGGCCGATGGAGGCCGGCAAGGTCGTCATGAACGGCATCACCCGCAAGTTCGACCTCGTCGATGCGATGGTGGCGGCGGCCGACGACCGGGTGTCGGACGAGGATGTCGCCGTCATCGAGCGCTCCGCCTGCCCGACCTGCGGTTCCTGCTCGGGGATGTTCACGGCCAATTCCATGAACTGCCTCACCGAGGCACTGGGGCTCTCCCTCCCCGGCAACGGCTCGACCCTGGCGACCCATGCCGACCGCAAGCGCCTGTTCGTGGAGGCCGGGCACCTCGTGGTCGATCTGGCCCGCCGCTACTACGAGCAGGACGATGCCAGCGTGCTGCCGCGCTCGGTCGCCTCGTTCGCGGCCTTCGAGAACGCGATGACCCTCGACATCGCCATGGGCGGTTCGACCAACACGGTGCTGCACCTGCTTGCCGCCGCGCATGAGGGCGAGGTGCCCTTTACCATGGCGGATATCGACCGGTTGTCGCGCCGCGTGCCGGTGCTGTGCAAGGTCGCCCCGGCGGTGGCCAACGTCCACATGGAGGACGTCCATCGTGCCGGTGGGATCATGGCGATCCTCGGCGAACTCGACCGCGCCGGCCTGATCGACCGCAATGTCGGCAATGTCGGCGCCGGCAACCTCGGCGAGACGCTCGATCGTTGGGACGTGACTGTGACCCGCAGCGAATCGGTGCAGAAATTCTTCCGCGCGGCCCCGGGCGGCGTGCCGACCCAGGTCGCCTTCAGCCAGGAATCACGCTGGGACGACCTCGACCTCGACCGGGCGGGCGGCGTCATCCGTGATGCGGAACATGCCTATTCCAAGGATGGCGGCCTGGCCGTGCTCTACGGCAACCTGGCCGAGGACGGCTGCATCGTGAAGACCGCTGGGGTCGACGCATCGATCCTCACCTTCACCGGAACGGCCCATGTCTTCGAGAGCCAGGATGCGGCCGTCGACGGCATTCTGAACGGTCGAGTCAAAGCCGGTGAGGTGGTGCTGATCCGCTACGAAGGCCCCCGTGGGGGGCCGGGCATGCAGGAGATGCTCTACCCGACGAGCTACCTGAAATCGAAGGGGCTCGGTAAGGCCTGCGCGCTCGTCACCGATGGACGTTTTTCGGGCGGCTCGTCGGGTCTTTCCATCGGACACGTGTCGCCGGAGGCCGCCGAGGGCGGTCTGATCGGCCTCGTGGAACAGGGGGACCGGATCGAGATCGACATCCCGAACCGCCGCATTCACTTGGCGGTGGACGAGACCGTCTTGGCGGAGCGCCGTGCGTTGCGCGAACGGGAGGGGTGGCGCCCGGCATCACCGCGCAAGCGCAAGGTCAGCACGGCCTTGCGGGCCTATGCGATGCTGGCGACCAGCGCGGCGAAGGGCGCCGTGCGTCGGCTCGAAGAGTAGAAATCCGAAGAGGCCGTGGGCCGCTCCCCTCCCGTTCAGGAGGGGAGCGGATTGCGGGTCACGCCGCCTGTTCGATGCGAACGGCATCCGACTGCGTCACCTCGTCGGTGTGCACGTCGAATCGGACGAGGCGCGCCGAGCCGAAGCTCGTCGAGATCGCGCAATCGGTGGCGTCGCGCCCACGCGCCATCACGATCCGGCCGATGCGGGGCGTGTTGTGGCGCGCGTCGAACGTATACCAGCGCCCATCGAGATACACCTCGAACCACGCCGAGAAGTCCATCGGATCGGGCACCGCCGGCACGCCGATATCGCCGAGGTAACCGGTGCAGTAGCGTGCCGGAATGTTCATGCAGCGGCAGAAGGCGATGGCCAGATGGGCGAAGTCGCGGCAGACCCCGACCTGCTGGGTGTAGCCGTCGAAGGCCGTGCGGGTGGCGTCGGCCTGCTGGTAGTCGAAATGGATGCGCTCGTGCACGTAGTCGACGATCGCCTGCACGCGGGCCCAGCCTTCCGGGGTTTGGCCGAAGAGCTGCCACGCCGTCGGGCACAGCTTGTCGGTGTCGCAATAGCGGCTGCCGAGGAGAAACGGCATCACGTCGTCGGGCAACTCGTGCACCGGGAGCTGCCGCGCCGTCGGCTCGACGATGTCAGGCAACCCGGAGTCTTCGACGAGGAAATCGGCCGACAGCGTGATGCGTCCGGCCGGCGCCAGAAGCCGAGTACAGACATTGCCGAACGCGTCGAGCGATTGCCGCTGCGGCACCTGCGGATCGGTCGTGATGATCTCGGGGCTGCGCAGATCCTTCCTGCGGGAAGGATGCACGTTCAGCAGCAACGTCATCGGAGTTGGGGCGAAGGTTTCGAACGCGATGTCGTAGCCGGTGCGGATCAGCATGGCCGTGCCTTGAGGTTTGGACTGCAACACGGGCGCTCGATCGACAACGGACATTGCGATCGATGCGCGAGTGAGCCCACAATCCTTTGACGGACTTGTCGTTCCGAACGACGCTGCTCAAATGTTGCGCATCGCACACAAGCCTTTGTGATCCCACCCGCGCGAAACGCGCGCATTGCTGGTGCGCCGCAGCAAGCGGTATGGAGAGTGGCATGTGGACCGCTCTCTGGAACCGCCTCGCCCAACCGGGCCATTTCCTGCGCTGGTCGGGCGCCGCTTTGCCCTGGCTCGCTGGACTCTCGGCCGTGATGATCGCGGTCGGTCTGTTCCTGACCTTCTTCACCGTACCGCCGGATTACCAGCAGGGCGATACGGTGCGGATCATGTACATCCACGTGCCGGCGGCGGTCCTCGGAATGGGGTTCTACGGAGCGATGGCCCTGTCGGCCGTTGGCTCGCTGGTCTGGCGCCATCCCCTCGCTGACGTTTCGCAGCGCGCTGCCGCGCCGATCGGAGCGGCCTTCACCCTGATCTGCCTTGTCACCGGTTCCCTTTGGGGCAAGCCCATGTGGGGCACCTACTGGGTCTGGGATGCACGACTGACTTCGATGCTGGTGCTGTTCCTTCTCTATTGCGGCATCATCGCCCTGTGGCGCACCATCGAGGATCCGAACCGGGCCGCGCGTGCGGTCTCGATCCTCACCCTCGTCGGCGCAGTCAACCTGCCGATCATCAAGTTCTCGGTGAACTGGTGGTCGACGCTGCATCAGCCGGCTTCGATCCTCCGGATGGGCGGCCCGACATTGCATGCGTCGATGCTCTACCCGCTCCTCGAGATGATCCTGGCCATGACGCTTCTCGGCGTGACGCTGCATCTCCAGGCGATGCGTACCGAAATCTACCGGCGCCGAGTCCGGGCGCTGCTGATCCGCCAGGCCGAACGGCTGGATGCGGGCGTGCAGGCGCCCGTCACCCGGGCGGCGGTATCGCTGCCCGTCGGTCAAGCGATCTGAGAGACCAGCGATGGCGTTCGGACCCTACACAGCGTTCATCGCGGGCGCGTTCGGCTTCACGGCGCTCGTGCTCGGCGCCCTGATTCTCAATGGCTGGCGCGACGGGCGGGCTCAGCTCCGCGCATTGGCCGAACTCCAGGACGAGCGGAGCAGCAACCGGTGAGCGTGAATCCGACGGTGGAGCGCCCCCGGCGCTCGCTCCTCGTCCTGCTGCCGGTGGTGGTCTTCACCGTGCTTGCGGTGGTCTTCTTCGTCCGCCTGCGCTCGGGGGCCGACCCTCAGGCCCTGCCATCCGCCCTCATCGGCAAGCCGGTGCCGACCTTCGCGCTCGGTCCCGTGCCGGGCCTGCAAGCCAAAGGCATATCGGTGCCGGGGCTCAGCAGCACCGACCTCAAGGGTCAGGTCACGGTCCTCAACATCTTCGCCTCGTGGTGCGCACCCTGCCAGGTCGAGCACCCGATGCTGATGCGGCTCGCGCAGGAACCCGGCATCCGGCTGGTCGGCATCGACTACAAGGATCCGGGGGATGCCGGTCGCCGCTGGCTGGAACGTCACGGACTGCCGTTCTCCGCGGTCGGTTCCGACGTGACGGGTCGCGCCGGCATCGACCTCGGCGTCTACGGCGTTCCCGAGACCTTCGTCATCGGTCCGGACGGCATCATTCGCGACAAGCTCGTCGGTATCCTGACGCCAGAGAATTACGCGAGCGTGCTGGAGCGCATCCGTGCTGCGGGGCGCGCCGCACCCGCGACGAACTGACGACGGCGCCCTTCGCCCAAACGGTTTCATAAAACCCGCGGCTCGCGTCTCCTCGCGGGATACGACCTGAAATCCGGTGAGCCTGTCGTTGACAGGCGGCCCGATGCCCATTCTGGCATCGCGCCTCGACATCTCCCCCGATCCTTGCATCCTGGGATCGGAGCAGGAGAGCCACTGAATGCCCTATCGCCATACCGTCGGCCCGCGGACCCATGTCTTTGCCGATTTGGCGACGCTGATGGCCAAGGCGACGCCGATCCGCTCCGGCGATTGCCTCGCGGGCATCGCCGCGGAATCGGCCGAGGAGAACATGGCCGCGCGCTGGTGCCTCGCCGACGTGCCGTTGAAGGAGATCCTGGCACGCCCGCTCATTCCCTACGAGGACGACGACGTCACCCGTCTGATCCTCGACGATCACGACGAGGCGGCCTTCGCCGACATCGCTCACCTGACGGTCGGCGATTTTCGCGAGTTTCTGCTCACCGCCACGTCCGAGACCTTGGCCCGCATCGCGCCCGGCGTGACGCCGGAGATCGCGGCCGCCGTCTCCAAGATCATGCGCAATCAGGATCTCATCCTCGTCGCCCGCAAGTGCCGGGTGGTGACGAAATTCCGCAACACCATCGGCTTGCCGGGAACGCTGGCCGTGCGGCTCCAGCCGAACCACCCGACCGACGATCCCGCCGGCGTCACCGCCTCGATTCTCGACGGATTGAGCTACGGCTGCGGCGATGCGGTCATCGGCATCAATCCGGTCTCCGACTCGATCCAGACGATGGCCGGCCTGCTGCGCCTGTTCGACGGAATCATCGACCGCCTCGAAATTCCGACGCAAGCCTGCGTGCTGACCCACGTGACCACGACACTGGACGCGATGAACCGAGGTCTGCCGGTCGATCTCGTGTTCCAGTCGATCGCCGGCACCCAGAAGGCCAATGCGAGCTTCGGCGTCACGCTGCCGATCCTGAAGGAGGCGCACGAGGCTGCGCTCGCCCTCAAGCGCGGGAGCTTGGGCGACAACGTGATGTATTTCGAGACCGGACAGGGCTCGGCCCTCTCCGCGGATGCCCATCACGGCATCGATCAGCAGACGCTCGAAGCCCGGGCCTACGCGGTGGCGCGACGCTACCGGCCGCTCCTCGTCAACACGGTGGTGGGCTTCATCGGGCCCGAATACCTCTACGATGGCAAGGAGATCATCCGTGCCGGCCTCGAGGATCATTTTTGCGGCAAGCTGATGGGCGTGCCGCTCGGTGTCGACGTCTGCTACACCAATCACGCCGAGGCCGATCAGGACGATATGGACACGCTGCTCACCCTGCTCGGGGCGGCTGGCTGCACCTACGTTATGGGCATTCCCGGCGCCGACGACGTGATGCTGAACTACCAATCCACCTCGTTCCACGATCAACTCTACATCCGCGAGGTCCTGGGCCTGAAGCGCGCCCCGGAATTCGAGGAATGGCTGGCCCGCATCGGGCTCACCGATGCCACCGGCACCCTTTTGCCCGGCAATGCGGCATCCCGATTGATATCCGTCGCACCGGAGCTCGCCGCATGATCGGGGATACCGACGATCTCTGGCGTCGCCTCGGCGCGCTGACGCCGGCCCGCATCGGGCTGGGTCGCGCCGGCGCAGGCCTGCCGACCCGTGAAGTGCTCAAGTTCGGTCTCGCCCATGCGCAGGCACGGGACGCGGTGCACACCGCGATGGATGCGGCGGAGGTTGCCGCCGAGATCGAAGCGCTCGGGCTGCCCACCGTCACGGTGACATCCCGCGCCGAGGATCGCGCGACCTATCTTCGCCGGCCCGATTACGGGCGCCGCCTCTCGCCGGAGGGTCGCACCAGCCTTGCCGAGGCGACCCATGAATCGGTCGATCTCGCCCTCGTCGTGGCCGACGGTCTGTCAGCCCGGGCGGTTCATGAGGGGGCTGCCGCCATGCTGAGGGCCTTCAAACCGCACGCGGACAACGCTGGCTGGCGGCTCGCCCCGGTGGTGATCGCGACGCAGGCACGGGTCGCCCTCGGCGACGAGGCGGCGGAAGCCCTGCGGGCCCGCGCCGTGGCGGTGGTGATCGGGGAACGACCGGGCCTGTCCTCGCCGGACAGTCTTGGCCTCTACGTTACCTTCGATCCCAAGGTTGGCCGTTCGGATGCCGAGCGCAATTGCATCTCGAATGTGCGTCCGGCCGGTCTCTCGCACGACCTCGCCGCCTTCAAGCTGAACTGGTTGTTGACTCAAGCCTTCTCCCGCGGGCTGACCGGGGTCGGCTTGAAGGACGAGAGCGACCGGCTGATCGAGGCCGCCGACTCACCCGAGGCCCTGGCGCCGCCGAGCTGACATATCGCTCCGACGCCGCAGCGTCCCGCGTCGGAACCGCATCGGAACGGAGGCCGATCGGCCTCCCTTCTCGTCCTCCAGCTTTCATGGCAGTTGACAGCGCTCGTCGGTCGTTGCGGGTGCGACCTGCCTATGACCTCAGCGTCGTCGACAACGGATAGCCAAGACCGAGCCTAGATCCTCACAGTCACCGCGCGATCGGTCGATCCGTCAGGGATGGGGCGAATCGTCGAGTTGATGCTCGGTGTGACTGGATTTGATCACCCGAAAAACCGGATGAAGCCGCACAGCGGTTTCAAGTGATGAGCGCTCAACGTGCAGGCGGATGAAGCTCGATACGAAATTTCAGGACGTGAATTGAAGCAAGCGTAGCTGTTGCGGGCCCGACACACCGCGAAACCAACCAGACTTTGCCTTGGGGCGTGCCTTCGAGCGCCGCAATCCCACCATAAACCGGGACGACTTCCGGGGTCGCGGTAAGTGCTGTCGCTCCAACGCTTTATCGCGGAGTTTCGAGGACGTCGAACGACGTTTTCGCGAGACCTCTCTCGGGAGGCGCCGCGACCTCGGATGCGTACAGGGACCGGGGCAGAGATCGGCGATCAATCAGCGATGGACGCGCGTCAGACCGATAAGTCGAAGCTGCCGAGCCGGCACGTGACGGAGGGACCCGAGCGGGCACCCCACCGCTCGTATCTCTATGCCATGGGCCTGACCACCGAGCAGATCCACCAGCCGCTGGTCGGTGTGGCCTCCTGCTGGAACGAGGCCGCGCCCTGCAACATCTCGCTGATGCGCCAAGCGCAGGCGGTGAAGAAGGGCGTCGCCGCCGCCAAGGGCACGCCGCGCGAATTCTGCACCATCACGGTCACGGATGGCATCGCCATGGGCCATGGCGGCATGCGCGCCTCCCTGCCCTCCCGCGAGGTCATCGCCGATTCGGTCGAGCTGACGATCCGCGGCCATTCCTACGATGCGCTCGTCGGGCTCGCGGGTTGCGACAAGTCCCTGCCCGGCATGATGATGGCCATGGTGCGCCTCAACGTGCCGTCAATCTTCATCTATGGCGGTTCGATCCTGCCCGGTTCGTTCCGCGGTCGGCCGGTCACCGTGCAGGATCTGTTCGAGGCGGTCGGCAAGGTCGCCGTCGGGGACATGAGCCTCGACGATCTCGACGAGTTAGAGCGGGTGGCCTGCCCGTCGGCGGGCGCCTGCGGCGCGCAGTTCACCGCCAACACCATGGCGACGGTGTCCGAAGCCATCGGCCTCGCCCTGCCCTATTCCGCCGGCGCCCCGGCTCCCTACGAGATCCGCGATCAATTCTGCGCCGCGGCGGGCGAGAAGGTGATGGAACTCATCGCCAAGAATATCCGCCCACGGGACATCGTGACCCGGAAGAGCCTCGAGAACGCCGCGGCGACGGTGGCGGCCTCGGGCGGATCGACCAACGCGGCGCTCCACCTGCCCGCAATCGCACACGAATGCGGGATCGAATTCACGTTGTTCGACGTCGCGGAGATCTTCCGCAAGACGCCGTACATCGCCGATCTGAAGCCCGGCGGCCGCTATGTCGCCAAGGACATGTTCGAGGTCGGCGGCATCCCGCTCCTCATGAAGACACTGCTCGACCACGGCTACCTGCACGGCGATTGCCTTACCGTCACCGGCCGCACGATCGCGGAGAACCTCGCCAAGGTCGCCTGGAATCCCGATCAGGACGTAGTCCGCCCGGCCGACAAGCCGATCACCGTCACCGGCGGTGTGGTCGGCCTCAAGGGCAACCTCGCGCCGGAGGGGGCCATCGTGAAGGTCGCAGGCATGCCGGCCTCGAGCCAAGTCTTTACCGGGCCGGCCCGCGTCTTCGACGGCGAGGAGGCCTGCTTCGAGGCGGTGCAGAACCGCACCTACAAGCCGGGCGACGTTCTGGTCATCCGCTACGAGGGCCCGAAGGGAGGCCCCGGCATGCGCGAGATGCTCTCGACCACCGCCGCCCTCTACGGACAGGGTATGGGCGACAAGGTGGCGCTCATCACTGACGGGCGCTTCTCCGGCGCAACCCGCGGCTTCTGCGTCGGCCATGTTGGTCCCGAGGCGGCCATCGGCGGTCCGATCGGTCTCCTGCGCGACGGCGACATCATCACCCTCGATGCGATCCAGGGCACTCTCGACGTCGCCCTTTCCGACGAGGAACTGGCCCAGCGTCGTGCCGCCTGGACACCGCGGGGCAATGCCGCGACCTCGGGCTATCTCTGGAAATACGCGCAGACCGTGGGGCCCGCCGTGAATGGCGCCGTCACGCATCCGGGCGGTGCCCAGGAGACGCACATCTATGCCGATATCTAGGACTGTCTCGTTCCGGCCCATGTGGCCGGCCGGGGCCGATCCAGGTCGGCTTCGTGCGGCCCTTCTCGCCGGCTTCCTCGGCTTCACGCTGATGCTCGCCGCCAATGGTCCGACGACCGCACTCGATGCCACCGTCCGCACCCCGGTCCCGGAGAAGGGGTTCCGGTCGGGCCGTGACGCCCTGCGCTCGGGCGTGCGCGATTACAATGCGGGTGACAAGCAGGGCGCTGTTCGCGCGCTGGAATATGCCGCCGACCAGGGCCAGACCCTGGCCCTATGGAAACTCGGCCGCATGTACGCGTCGGGCGACGGGGTGCCTCAGGACGACTTGAAGGCGTTCGAGTATTTCACGCGGATCGCCGACGACACCACCGACGATGCGCCCGACACGCCGAATTCCGGGGTGCTGGCGAGCGCCTTCAACGCGCTCGGGACCTACTTCCTCGAGGGAATTAAGGGCACTTACGTGCGCCCGAACCCCGAGCGTGCCTACGAGATGTTCAACTACGCGGCGTCGTATTTCGGTGATCCGAACGCGCAGTACAATCTCGCCCGGCTCTACCTCGAAGGCACGGGCGTAGAGCAGGATCCGCGCAAAGCCGCGCGCTGGTTCAATCTCGCTGCGGAGAAGGGCCATCGCCCGGCCCAGGCGCTGCTGGGTGACCTGCTGGTGAACGGCACCGGCATGCCGCGTCAGACGGTCAAGGGCCTGACATGGCTCGCGCTGGCCCGCGCGGGCGTGCAGGGCTCGTCCGATGCCTGGATCGTCGATCTCTACGACAAGGCCTGGGCCTCGGCGAGCGAGGGGGATCGGGCGGATGCGATGGCGCAGGCCCAGTCGCTCTCGACGGGCTCGACCCGGCGTCGCCGTTGACTCGACCCGAGAGCGGATCGACACTGTGCCGGACCGTACGGATGGTTCCGGCGGCCTGGGGTCGCCTGTACGCCCCGCGCTAAGCGCGCTAGCGTGCCAACATGGTGAATGCGTATGACAGGCACGATCCGGCGCTGACGAGAACCGCCGCCCTGATGGCGGAAGCCGGATCCGAGGATGAGGTGATCGACGTGCTGCGGCTCACGGCCCGGTGGATCGCCGGTTCCGATGGCATTGCCGTGGTCCTGCGCGAGGGTACGTCGTGCCGCTACGTCGCGGAGGACGCGATTGAACCCCTCTGGTGCGGTTCCCGCTTCCCGCTCGACGCCTGCATCTCGGGTTGGGCGATGCTGAACGACGAGATGGTGGTGATCACCGATATCGCGTCCGATTCCCGCGTGCCCCATGCCAGCTACGTGAACAAGGCCATCTGCAGCCTCGTGATGGTTCCGATCGGCTCGCCCAACCCCGTAGCGGCCCTGGGGGCCTATTGGTGCGCCATGGTGTGGCTGGATCCCACCGCGCTCGCACGCATCGAAGCTCTGGCCCGACAGGCGGGGGAAGCGTTGGCGCGGGTGCGTCATGCCTCGCAGATCGAACCTGTCCGGGCCGGGCGGAGAAAGCTGACCGAGGATGCCTCGTAGGGCGGGATGCCGCTGCGGGGTCCACGACCGGTTCGAGCCCGAAGTAAATCTCTCGAATACCTCAGAAATCTCCCGCCGCCCGGTGAGCGAGCCGGATCGGCTCCGGTAGGCGGTATCGGGGCGTACAGGCAAGCACGAGAGCCACCGCGCTCGTGAGATCGGCCCGGTGTCCCGGCGAGATGAAGAGCGGGTGCTTGCCCGTTCGCGTGCGGAGGACGGCGCCGATGGTCTCGCCGCGGTCGATCAGCGGCGTGGAGGCACCCTTTTCCTCGGCAAGCGGTCCGTGCGTACCGACGAGGCGCGTCTTGCCGACGCCGATGGTCGGGCGTTCCAGCCACAGGCCCATATGGCAGGCGATGCCGATGCGACGGGGATGGGCTGTGCCCATGCCGTCGAAGAGGAACACGTCGGGCTCGGCCCTCAGCCGTCCGAACGCCTCCTCCAGCACCGGCCCTTCACGGAAACTGAGGAGCCCAGGCACGTAGGGGAAGGGTGTCGGGCGCTCGGCGGTGGCGATCTCGACCACGAGAAAACCCGGAAACGTCACGACCACGACCGCAGCACGGGAGCGCTCGTTCTTCACGCTGACATCGACGCCCGCCACGAGATGGACGGACGAGAGATCGATCGGCCGGTCGATCGCCACCTCCCCGCGCAGGCGCTTCTGCAGCGCCACCGCCTCGGACGGCGTCAGGTCCCAGGCGTGGCGCGGATAGAGGTGCAAGGCGGCTTCAGTTGGCGAAGCGGAAATGTAGGACGTCACCGTCCTGCACCACGTATTCCTTGCCTTCCAGCCGCAGCTTGCCGGCATCGCGCGCGCCGGACTCGCCGTTGAGGGCGGTATAGTCCTTATAGGCGATGGTTTCCGCCCGGATGAAGCCCTTCTCGAAATCGGTATGAATCACCCCGGCGGCGGCGGGCGCGCGGGTGCCCTTGGTGATCGTCCAGGCGCGAGCCTCCTTGGGGCCGACGGTGAAGTAGGTGACGAGGCCGAGCAGATCGTAGCCCGCGCGGATCACCCGGTTCAGGCCGGGCTCGGTCAGGCCGACCGCTTCCAGGAATTCGCCCTGGTCGGCTACCGGCATCACCGCGATCTCGCTCTCGATCTTGGCCGAAACGACGACCGCCACCGCGCCCTCCGCTTTCGCCCGATCGAACACCGCCTGGGAATGGGCGTTGCCCTTGTCGGCATCGCCCTCGTCCACGTTGCAGACGTATAGCACGGGCTTTGCCGTCATCAGGCCGAGCTGCTGGAACAGGCGTTCCTCGTCATCCTTGCGCTCGACGAGGCGCGCCGGCTTGCCGTCCCGCAGCAGCGGGAGCGCCCGGTTGACGAGGTCGAGGAATTCCTTGGCCTCCTTGTCGGAGCCCTTGGCGCGCTTCTCCAGCGCCACCACGCGCTTCTCCAAGCTGTCGAGATCGGCCAGCATCAACTCGGTTTCGATCGTCTCGATATCGGCGATGGGATCGACCTTGCCCTCGACGTGGGTCACGTCGCCGTCCTCGAAGCAGCGCACGACGTGAGCGATGGCATCGACCTCGCGGATATTGGCGAGAAACTGGTTTCCGAGCCCCTCGCCCTTCGAGGCGCCGCGGACGAGGCCGGCAATGTCCACGAAGGTGAGCCGCGTCGGGATGATCTCCTTCGACGCGGCGATCTTGGCGAGGCTGTCGAGGCGCGGATCCGGCACCGCGACCTCGCCGACATTCGGCTCGATGGTGCAGAACGGATAATTGGCGGCCTGCGCCGCCGCCGTCTGGGTCAGCGCGTTGAAGAGGGTCGACTTGCCGACGTTCGGCAGGCCGACGATGCCGCATTTGAAGCCCATGGCTGGTCCTAAAGGTCCGTCGTGATCGGTCGGGAGCCGCACCCGGTTGTGGGCTCCATCGGGGTCTGGTGCCGTCGTGTCAATTCGCGTCCCTGGACGCGGCCTTCGCCTTGCCGGCCTCGGCGGGCGTCTTCACCGCGTCCCATCCGCGTCCGACCATGGCGAGATGCACTTTGTTCTGAAAGCTCGCATCTTCTCCGGCGGCCATCACGGCGGCGTGGTCGGCGATGGCCCGGCACAAATCTTCGACCCAGGGCTCCTCCGCCTTGGCGAAGTCGTTGAGGACGTAGGCATGGACCTGCGCCTTGTCACCGGGATGGCCGATGCCGAGGCGCACGCGGCGGTAATCGTTGCCGCATTGCGCCGTGATCGAGCGCAGGCCGTTATGGCCGGCATTGCCGCCTCCCAGCTTCACCCGAAGCTTGGCCGGGGCGAGATCGAGCTCGTCGTGCAGCACGATGACGTCGGCCAGCGCGATTTTGAAGAAGCGCTGCGCCTCGCCGACCGAGCGGCCGGATTCGTTCATATAGGTCTGCGGCTTGAGCAAAATGGCGCGCTCGGAACCGAGCACGACTTCCGCCGCCTCGCCTTGGAAGCGGCGCCGGAACGGGCTCGCTCGGTGGACGCGGGCAATCTCGTCGACCGCCAGGAAGCCGATGTTGTGGCGATTTCGTGCGTAGCGCGGGCCGGGATTGCCTAAGCCGACGATGAGCCGCATGCGAATGCCCCGTTACACATGAAAATGCCCCGGCCGGGCGGCCGAGGCATCTCTCTGATCGACCGGGCGCGCTGCCGCGCCCGGACCGGATCACTCCTTGTCGGACGCGTCGGACTTCTCGTCCTCGCCGCCCTCGGTCTCCTCGGCCTCGGCCTTCTCCTCGGCGGCCTCGGCGGACTGCGCCTCGGCGATCGCGGCCTCCTCGGCCTCGACCTCGGCGCCGAGCACGGTCGGCGGCAGGATGTTGGCGACCGTGTCGGTGGCCTCGCCGGTGTAGGTGCCCGCCGGGATCTTGATGTCGGAGACGTGGATCACGTCGCCGATCTGGCGGCCGGTCAGATCGATCTCGACGGCCTCGGGGATCTGGTCGGGCGCCACGTCGAGCGAGAGGGTGTGCAGCGCGACGTTGAGCGTGCCGCCGCTCTGCTTGATGCCGGGGGCCTCGTCCTCGTTCACGAAGTGCACGGGCACCTCGACGGTCACGGTCTGGCCGGCCACGACGCGCAGGAAGTCGACATGCATTGGCACGCCGGAGACCGGGTCGAGCTGGTAGTCGCGCGGGATCGCACGGACCTTCTTGCCGCCGACGCTGATGTCGAACAGCGTGGTCTTGAAGCCGCCTGCATAGATCAGCGTGCGGGTGCGGATGAGGTCGACGGCGATGGCCTGCGGAGCCTGGTTGCCGCCGTAGATGACGGCGGGAATCTGGCCCTGGCGACGAACGGCCCGGGCGGCCCCCTTGCCGACCCGGTCGCGTGCCACGGCCTCAAGCGACTTGGAAGCGCTCATGGCGTGATCCTTCTGATAAAAAATGGAGCCGGGCCCAACGACAAAGGCCGCCCGAAGCGGACGGCCCGACCGTTCCCAGCGCGCCCGTGCCTCCAAGGGTGTCTCAAGGGCGCGAGGCGCGCTTACACGCAAACACCCATTCTGGCAACGGCGGGCCGGTCGAACCGCCCCCCGCCATCGCGCGTCCACCGTTCACAAGCGGGGCTCGTGTCCCCCGGGACATCCGGACTTTGCCTCCGCCCTGCGGCAACGCGCTCCGAAACGATCACCGGGTGGTGCCGTTCCCATCGGCATTGCACGAGGAGCGACCATGGCCACGGACGACCATAACCGAATTCCCCTTTCCCGACGCCAACTTGTGGGAGGCGTCGGTGGCGGTCTCGCCATGGCGGCGACCGCAACGGTCGCTGCCGCCGGGCCAGCGGCGGCGCAGGAGCCCGCATCGAACCCGTTGATCAACCCGATCGACAAATACCCGAAGCCGCCCTTCAAGAAGCAGTCGCAGCCCTGGCCGGGTCTGGCCAGCCGCATGGATCCGAAGCCCGATCACGGCGAGACGAGCTATCGCGGCTCGGGCCGCCTCGCCGGACGGAAGGCGCTCATCACCGGCGGCGATTCGGGCATGGGCCGGGCCGCGGCCATCGCCTTCGCCCGCGAGGGCGCCGACGTCGCGATCAACTACCATCCCGACGAGGAGCCGGACGCTCAGGAGGTCATCCGCCTGATCGAGCAGGCGGGGCGCAAGGGCATCGCCATCCCTGGCGACCTGCGCGACGAAGGCTTCTGCCGTTCTCTGGTCGAGCGGGCCGTTCAGGGCCTGGGCGGGCTCGATATTCTCGTCAGCAACGCCGCGCGCCAACAGGCACACGATTCGATTCTCGACATCTCCAGTGAGCAGTTCGACTGGACGATGAAAACGAACATCTACGCCCCGTTCTGGATCATCAAGGCCGCGCTTCCGCACCTCAAGCCCGGCTCGACGATCATCGCCTCCACCTCCGAGCAGGCGACCGACCCGACGCCCGACCTCTATGATTACGCGCAGACCAAGGCCGCTACGACGAACTTCGTGCGCTCCCTCGGAAAGCAGCTCGCCGCTCGGGGCATCCGGGTCAACGGAGTCGCGCCCGGTCCCATCTGGACACCGCTGCAGGTGTCCGGTGGCGCTTCAATGGACAAGCTCGAGACGTTTGGGGGGAAGACACCGTTCGGCCGGCCCGGTCAGCCGGTCGAGCTCGCGGGCATCTACGTGCAGCTTGCCGCCTCCGATGGCAGCTACGCGACCGGGCAGGTCTACGGCGCCGCGGGCGGAAACGGTCTGCCGTAGGGGCTCCGATCGACCCACCGCCGCTTGGGTGCGGCGGCGGGTCGAACCGATTCTTCCTCACACCGGAAGGCGCAGGCGCGCCAGCAAACCGCCCAGGTCCGAGCGCTCCAAGCTCAAATCCCCGCCGTAGAGTTCGGCGAGTTCCAGCGTGATCGGCAACCCGAACCCATCACCCGGCACGCTCTCGTCCAGGCGACGACCGCGCTGAAGGACATGGGCAACCTGATCGGTCGAGAGGCCGGGTCCGTCATCCTCGACGCGCAACTCGATCAGGGCTCCGCTGCGCGCTGCTCCGATGCGAACGCGGCTGCGTGCCCAGCGACAGGCATTGTCGATCAGGTTCCCCAGCATCTCGTCGAGATCCTGGGCATCACAGGCCACGCTCGTACCCGGCGCGATTTCCGTCTCGATGGCCAAGCCGCGCTCGGCGTGCAGCCGGGCCAGGGCGGCGGCCAGATCGCGGGTCTGCCCGGCGAGATCGGCTCGGGCACGCGAGGGCCCGCCCAAGGCCGCTGCCCGGGCCCGGCGCAGGTGATGGCGGACCTGCCGGTCCATGGCGGCGACGAGCGGGGCGAGGCCGGGCTCGGCACTGCGCTCCGCCGCCATGGCCAAGGTCGCGAGCGGTGTCTTCAGACCGTGGGCAAGGTTGGCGGCATGGGCGCGGGCACGCTCGAGATTGGCTGCATTCTGGTCCAGCAGCAGGTTCAATTCGGTCACCAGCGGCCGAATCTCCTGTGGTTGTTCCTCCGGCACGCGGTCCCGTTGGCCGGCCCGCACCGCCGCGAGTTCGCGGCGCAAGGTATCGAGGGGGCGCAGGCCGAGCCGCACCTGCACGGCAATGCCCGCCAGCAGACAGATGCCCAGGAGTCCGAGCGCCAGCGTCAGCGTCTTGCCCGCTTCGCGCAGCGGGCCGTGCAGGGTTGCCGCTGGAGCAGCGGCAACAATCACCGTCTCGGGCGCATCGCGGGGACCGGCTAGGCGCAGCACGCGCAGGATCAGTCCCTCACCCCGTGGCCCCGTTCCGTCCGCAGGAGCGGGTCGGCCATCCTCCCGCTCGGGGCCGCGCGGCACGGTGAGCTCGGCCTCGCCGAGCGAGGGGGAGCGCAGGATCCCCTCCCCCGTCCGAACCTGCCAGTACCACCCGCTGCGTGGGCGATCGAAGGGCGGCCCGTCATGGGCGTACGACAGAACGGGACCGTCTTTGCCGGTCTTCAGGTCAGCGGATATCGCGAAAATCTCGCCATCGAGCCGTGCATCGATCTGCCCGCGGGCGAAGCGGTAGAGCACGAGACCGATGGCGAGGCCCGCCACCACGAGGGCCAGCGTGACGAAGACGAGGGCACCGAGAAACAGGCGCCGCTGCAGCGAGGCACCTCTGCGCCGTCCCATCACGCGTCGGGCTCCGCATGAAGGCGCCAGCCGTGACCCCGCACGCTCTCGATTCGGGCCGGGGCGATCTTGCGGCGCAGCCGCGTGATGATGACCTCGACCGAGTTCGAATCGACCTCGGCATCGCCGTCATAGACGCGCTCGATCAGCTGATCGCGCGGCACCACCACGTCCTTGCGCAGGATCAGGCAGGACAGCACGCGCCATTCAAGGCCGGTGAGGCGCAGCGGCAGGCCGTCCCGCTCGAAGCTGCCGAGACCGGAATCGTAGACGAGGGGGCCACAGGTGATCCGCGTCGCGCCGTTGGCGCTAGCGCGCCGCACCAGCGCGCGCAGGCGGATCACCAGTTCCTCCACACGAAACGGCTTGACCAGGTAATCGTCAGCGCCCGCCTTGAATCCCGCGACCTTGTCGCTCCAGCCGTCCCGCGCGGTCAGGATCAAGACCGGAAGCGTGAGCCCTGCCGTCCGCCAGTCGCGGAGGACCGTGACGCCGTCCACCACCGGAAGTCCGAGATCGAGGATGACGGCATCGTAGTGTTCGGTCTCGCCGAGATGGCGCGCATCCTCGCCGTTCACCGCGTGGTCGACGGCGAAGTGCTCGGCGCGCAGGGCCCGCAACAGCTCCGCGGCCAAAGCGGCATCGTCCTCGGCGAGCAGCAGCTTCATCGGCGTCCAAGGGCCTCCCGCGGGATCTCGAAGGGCGGCGCGCTGTAGGCGCTGACCTTTAACGGGAACTGAACCGGCAGGTTCAGGCCGGATTTCGGGCCGTCTCCTAAACACGCTGCATCCCGGCGGCGAAGCGGTCGCCGGAGCATGTTCGAGATCCCAGAGGAAAGACGAGAACGATGACCGAGCAGCCCATCCCCACCCCCGTCACCACCCCCACCGAGGCCGAGCCCGCCCGTGCAGCGCGCCGCTCCGGCGCCCGCCGCGGCCTCGTCGTCGGTGCCCTGGCCGTTCCGTTGGCGCTCGGCGCCGTCGGCCTCTCCTTCGCCCAGAAGGGCGACGTCGCGACGACCCCGCTGGAGCCCGTGGCGATCTCGGCGCTGGCTCCGTCCGGCGCCGTGGCGGCCAAGGGCGAGGTGGCCGAGATCTTCGGCAACAAGTTCATCCTGCAGGACACGTCTGGCCGGGCGCTGATCGAGACCGGCCGTCAGGGCGAAGGCGGCGATCTCGTCCGTAAGGGCGAGACCGTGACGGTGCGCGGCCGCTTCGAGAACGGCTTCCTCCACGCCGCTGCCTTGGTCCGGGCCGATGGCACCACGACGAGTCTCAAGCCCGCGGGCGGCCCGCCCCCCGGCGGCGTCGACTGGATGAAGGACAAGGTCGGTCTCGGCCCTGAGATCGACGTCCCGGGCCTCAAGGCGAAGGTTGAGGCGGCCGGTTACACGGATGTCCGCATCGCGGGGCGCGGACCGCGCCATCTCGATGTGGCCGCCAAGGGCACGGACGGACGCGAGCGCCTGCTCCATGTCGGCTTCGACGGCAGCATCCGCGAGAAGCGCGTATTCTGACCGGCTGAGGGCCCGGCCAGGGAGAGCCGCCGCGCTTTCCCTGGCCGGTAGCGCGGGCTACATGCATCGGCGGTTCCGCACCCACCGACGCGAAGGGCCCGCGATGTTCCCCAAGCCCGTGCCGAAGCTCGATCCGAACACCTTCGCGTTCGAGCAGCTGCCGTTGGTCAAGCCGACGGGGTTTCGCGAATACGACGCCCGCTGGCTGTTCCCGCAGGAGATCAACCTGATGGGCGTCCAGGCTTTGGGCTTGGGACTCGGCACGCTGGTGCACGAACTCGGGGTGCGCCCCGAGATCGTCACCGGACACGATTTCCGCAGCTACTCGTCCTCGATCAAGCTCGCGCTCATCGCCGGGATGCAGGCAGCCGGTTTGCGGGTGAAGGATATCGGTCTCGCGCTCTCGCCGATGGCCTATTTCGGCCAGTTCGCCCTCGACTGTCCCTGCGTGGCCATGGTCACCGCATCCCACAACGACAACGGCTGGACCGGCGTGAAGATGGGCGCCAACCGCCCGATGACGTTCGGCCCAGAGGAGATGGGCCGCCTCAAGGAGATCGTCACCGGCGGCACCTTTCAGTACCGCGACGGCGGTACCTACGCGTTTATCGAGGGCTTCGCAGAGGTCTACCTCGCGGACTTGGTCGCGCGGGCCAAGCCAATCTCGCGGAAGCTCAAGGTCGTCGCGGCCTGCGGCAACGGGACGGCGGGCGCCTTCGCCCCGGCCCTCCTGGAGCGCCTCGGCGTCGAGGTGATTCCGCTCGATGTCGAGCCCGACTATACGTTCCCGCGCTACAACCCGAACCCCGAGGACATGGAGATGCTTCATGCGATCGCGGCCAAGGTGAAGGAGACCGGCGCCGATGTCGGCCTCGGCTTCGACGGCGACGGCGACCGCTGCGGCGTGGTGGACAATGAGGGCGAGGAGATCTTCGCCGACAAGATCGGGGTCATGCTGGCCCGCGACCTGTCGAAGCTTCACCCGGGCGCCACCTTCGTGGTCGACGTAAAATCGACCGGGCTTTATGCGGCCGATCCGGAATTGCAATCGCGCGCGGTCCAGACCGATTACTGGAAAACCGGGCATTCCTACATCAAGCGCCGCGTCAACGAGTTGGGCGCCTTGGCCGGGTTCGAGAAGTCGGGGCACTTCTTCTTCAACGAGCCGGTCGGCCGCGGCTACGACGACGGCCTGCTGACCGCGATCGCGGTGATCGAGATGCTCGATCGCAATCCGACCCAAACGATGGCCGACCTGTACCGGGCCCTCCCCAAGACCTGGGGCTCGCCGACCATGTCGCCCCACTGCGCCGACGAGGTGAAGTACGGCGTCGTCGACGCGGTGACCGAGCGCTTCCGGTCGATGCAGGCGGGAGGTGAGCCGGTGGCGGGTCAGGCGATCACCAGCCTCGTGACGGTGAACGGCGTCCGAATCACCACCGAGGACGGCACCTGGGGCCTGGTGCGCGCCTCCTCGAACAAGCCGGAACTCGTCGTCGTGGTGGAGAGCCCGGTCTCCGAGGCGCGGCTGCACGCGATGTTCAAAGCCGTCGACGGCGTGCTGCGGCAGCACCCGGAAGTGGGCGCTTACAATCAGACGATCTGACGTCCCCCGCGCTGCGTCGACGGTGGGCTATTTGCCCGCCGCCATCGAGCGTCGCTGTTCGGCCTGGGCGCTGGTGTCCGAGAAATATTTCTGGGCGTCGCCCAGCTGCACCGACGGCTGGCAGTTCGGCGTGCAGGAATAGGATTCGCGATCGAGGCCGCGCTGCACGGTGATGATCGAAGCCTGAGGCGCCTGCACGCTGATCGTCGATTCGGCCAGCATCGTGCCCTTGTGGTCCAGCGCGATCAGGTTGGTGCTGCCGAAGCTCTTGCCCGTCAGCACGACGACCCCGTTCCGCTGGAGCGTGATGTCGGCGATCATCGGATTGCCGACGATCACCGTCGCGGTCTTCTCGGGCAACCGGATCACCTTCGCGTTGTCCACCGAGACGGACACCACGTTCTGCGGCACCGCCTCGTTCGCGACGGCATGACCGAACAGGGCGAGCAGCGCCGGACCGGCGGCGAGAAGGGTCGAGCGGGCGAGGCGCGAGCAGGGCATGGGCGGTCGGTCCGGTCCGGTGAGCCGGCGGGTCATTGCCGGGATGCGCCGCCTGCCAGACCCCAAGAACGAGCGGGGCGAGCGGGCAGCGCGCGACCCACAGCACAACCGAAAAGTGGTGAAAGAACTGCTAAGGCTCGTTTGCGGTGCTGCCTCTTCGCATCTTCCGTCGCTATGCAATTGGTGAAACCGACCGTTAACGCAGCTTTCAAACGGGCCCCGTTTCTCAAGGTTCATCGAATGGTTTAACTCAAAAGCAACTCATGGGAGCTAATTCTAAGCCCGTCGCCGATCGGTGCATGAACAGATTTTCGACCGACACGTCAAACAAAGGTCAAGTGGAGAGTACCATGAAAGCTATCGCCAAGCGTTTCGTCGCCGACGAGTCCGGCGCCACCGCGATTGAATATGGCCTGGTTGCTGCGATGATGGGCATCGCTGTCGTGACGATCTTTACGGCTTTCAAGACAAGCCTTACCTCTGCTTTCTCGACGATGGGCGCGGCTCTCAACACTAAGG
This sequence comes from Methylorubrum suomiense, assembly GCF_022179765.1. Taxonomy (GTDB): domain Bacteria; phylum Pseudomonadota; class Alphaproteobacteria; order Rhizobiales; family Beijerinckiaceae; genus Methylobacterium; species Methylobacterium suomiense. The sequence continues at coordinate 276,196 of NZ_BPRE01000007.1, forward strand.
CTAGCGGTATCTCTTCCGCACAATAAGCATCATTTCCAGCTACGCTGTATCAGTATTATATAGTATAAGGAAGTCTGATGGGATGGAGTGGAAGGCCGTATTGGCCGCCCTCCATCCCTTACGACTGTTTGAAGTGTGGTAGCCAGGTCGATGTGTAAAACATAAATCATCACTCGAGATCTAAGGGTGCCGATGCAGTACAGATCAATATTTCATTTACAGCTATATAACTCCCAAATTTCTGCATGAAGGGGAAATGGTGATGTCATTCAGCTTAGATTATATTTTGGTCTGTATGCTGTTCCCATTTATCATGGCTTATGCAGCTGCAAGCGATTTGCTCACGATGCGTATCTCAAATCGGGTCACGAGCTTTCTTGCGGCGAGTTTTGCCGTTTATGCGTTGAGTTCGAATATGTCGTTCCAGGATATGGGTTGGCACGTCGCGGCAGGAGTATTGACGCTGATAGCAGCCTTCGCGATGTTTGCTCGCGGTTGGGTTGGGGGTGGCGATGCAAAACTCGCGGCTACGACAGCATTATGGCTTGGGCTGTCAAGTCTTGTCGACTATTTAGTTGTTGCAGCAATCATTGGGGGCGCCTTGACGCTTGCGATAGTGTATCTTCGCACTTTTCCGCTCCCAAAAATCACACTACGCATCCCTTTTGTAGTCAAGCTACACGATTCAACATCTGGAATTCCCTATGGCATCGCTCTGGCAACGGCAGCCTTGATTGTGATGCCAAATGCACTTGGCTGGGAGAGGCTTGCATATACATAGCATATGCATTGCAAATATGTATTTTTATTTGAGATGTAATTCGCGCTGACATAAAATTCCACGCACGAGACTGTGTTTGCCAGATAGGTCCGCCGTCATCATCTGCGTGATCGTCGGCGCGGGAAACAGACTATGTCGTCGTGACGATAGATAATTAACCATAAAGACACGAATCTTGGTTCAGGGTCGGAATCGGACGGCGGTAAGGCCGTCGAATGGTCCGCACTCGTCATGAAACCAGCCCGTCTCGCCGTACTGGCCATCGCGATCGTCGCGGGCTGCGGCGCTGCTCTACTGATGAGCGGTGAAGAGAAGCCTCCAGAACCGGTCCTTCGCGCGGAGCCCGCGCCGCAGATTCAGCTTGCCGAGGTGCTCGTCGCGGCGGCCGATCTCCCGATGGGTCAAACCCTGAAGCCCGAAGACCTCCGTTGGATGTCCTGGCCCGAGCAGGCCTTGTCGTCTACCTATGTCGAGCGCAAAGCCGCTCCCCACGGTCTTGAGGACGCAGTTGGGTCGATCGTACGGACCCCGTTCTCTGCCAACGAGCCGATCCGCCCCGAACGTTTGGTCAAAGCCGGCAGCGGTTTCATGTCGGCGATCCTACCTCCGGGCATGCGAGCTGTGGCCATCACCACCGATAACCGCGGTTCGAGTTCAGCGGGCGGTTTCATTTTGCCAAACGATCGGGTCGATGTGATTAAGACCGCCCGGGACGAGAGCGGTAGCGGTAATGATCAATTCGCCGAGACGCTGTTAACGGACATCCGAGTCCTGGCAGTCGGTCAGATCGTCCAAGAAAAAGGTGGCGCGAATGTCGTGACCGCCGAGACTGCGACTCTGGCGCTTACGCCAGGCCAAGCTGAGGCTGTGACGCTTGCGCAGAAGATCGGACAGCTCTCGCTTGTGTTGCGCAGCGTCCAGGATGCCAATCAGACCGCCACGGTCGCGGATGCCGAGCCCGATGGAACCATGACGGTGGTTCGGTTTGGCGTCGCCAAGCAACAGCGCCGGTGAGGACGATGCCGATGTCCCTTCGATTTCACAGCCAAGCCTGTGCGTTGACCGTTGTTGCTGGCTGTTGCTCTGCAGCTATCGCTCAATCAGCTGCGCCGTCTTCACCCGTTCTGACCATCGGCGCCGCTGAGGCCAATGTATCGCGCAGGATTGAGCTGACGAAGGGCCGTTCCCTGATCGTCGACTTACCCCGCGACGCGAAAGAAGTGTTCGTAGCAAATCCCGCCGTCGCCAACGCGGTGGTGCGATCGAGTCGCAAACTTTTCCTCATTGGTATCGAGAACGGCGCCACCTCAATCTTCGTCATGGATGCCGAAGGCCGCCAGATTGCTGCTCTCGATGTCACCATCGCTCGTGACATCAACGTCTTGAGGCAATCGCTTCACCAAAGCTTGCCGAATGGTCGCTTCGATGTGAAAGCGGTTGGCGATTCGATCGTACTATCCGGAAATGTCGGGTCGGCATCGGAAGCGCAGCAAGCCGTTGATATCGCCAATGCCTTTGTTGGCATCGCGGGTGGAGTCGGTGGTGTGCGCGGTGCCGTCATTAACAACTTAACTGTGCGAAATAAAGATCAAGTGATGCTGCGCGTCACTGTTGTGGAAGTCTCGCGTACCATCATCAAGCAGTTCGGCATCAGTACATCCGGTAACTGGGCGGCATTAAATCCTGTCGATTCAGTCGCATCAGCGCCGGGGAGTTTTTTGAGCAATGCGACGCCGTTTCCAATCACTGGCTCTTACTCGCCGGATGGAAATGCTCTGACCGCTTCCGTGCGGGCGGGTGGATTCTCGCTCAAAGCGACGCTCAAAGCGTTCGAGCAGGCTGGCGTTTCGCGCATCCTCGCCGAGCCGACGCTGACAGCGATTTCTGGAGAAGCCGCCAAGTTCACAGCGGGCGGTGAGATCCCCGTCCCAGGTGCCTGCGCCGCGAACGCTCTTGGGACGGGCTGTCAAATCTCTGTTGTCTACAAGCCCTACGGTGTCAGCCTATCCTTTACCCCGGTTGTGTTGGCGGAAAACCGCATCTCCATTCGTGTCGCGACCGACGTGACAGAATTGGACCGGCAGAACAGCTTCAACTTCGCCTTCGCCGGCAACGGGCGGTCGACGGCGATTCCTGCGACGACCAAGCGCAGTTCGGAAACGACGGTCGAACTCGCTTCCGGCGCGACGATGATGACGGCGGGTCTGATCCAGCAGAAGAACCGCGCTGCCATCGGCGGCCTGCCGGGGCTGATGAACCTGCCGATTTTGGGCGCTCTGTTCCGCTCGCGCGACTATCAGCGCGATGAGACCGAGCTGATGATCATGGTTACGCCCTACATCGCGCAGGCGATGGAAGCGCGCCAAGTCCAACGGCCGGACGATAACTTCGTCGATGCGCCGGATGGTCAGGCCGTGCTGCTCGGACGATTCAACAAACTCTACGGAACGGTCGGGGGCGGCACGCTCGGACCCTCCTATCGTGGCCGTGTCGGCTTCATCGCCGACTAGGTCGATGCGAGCACCGGCGCCGGGCCACTCAAGGCCCTGCCGGACCAGTCGGATCGCGGGCGCAGAGCCGCTTCAGCAGAATCGAGAGACCGATGCGTTTCCCCGCTCACTTCCCTGTTCGCCCGATATCCGCGGTCGCGGTGTTGATGGTCGCTGGGTTGCTCAGCGCCTGTCGGGCCGACCGCGTTGCCACCACCGGCTCGACTTACCCGATCGACGTTCGCACCCGCCATCCGATCGTGCTGGCGGATTCCGATCGAACCCTCGACGTCTTTCCCACGGGCATCGGCCATCTTGATCCCCGCCAATCGGCCGATCTCGAGGCGTTTCTCGTCGAGTATCGCCGCTACGGACGCGGATTGATCACTCTCGAACTCCCGCGCGGCGTTGCCCCGGCCCTGGTCGGACCGGTTGAGCGCACCGGCGCAGCAATTCGTCGCGTCGGTGGGAATCTAGGCGTGCCGCCGGGCGGATGGTTGATCGGTGGTTATCCGATCGCCAACCCCGCCCTCGCGTCCCCAATCCGCCTCACCTTCCAGCGCATGCAGGCCAAGGTATCGAGCAAATGCGGGCTATGGCCCCGGGATCTCGGTACGAGCGACCTTCGTGCCGATTGGTCAAACGAGCCGCACTGGAATCTGGGCTGCTCGATGCAATCGAACGTCGCCTCTCAAATCGCCGATCCGATCGACCTCGTCCGCGGTCGCCCCGAAGGCCGCATCGACACCGTCCGGCGCACTCGCGACATCGACGATCTGCGCAATGGCAAGGATCCATCAACCGCTTGGCGGCAGGATGGGAAGACGAACGTCGCGAACGAGGTGAAGAACTGAGCAGCGGCACCCCCGCGCTTCGCCCCCCCTGTGATGTGCGATTATCGAACCGGAAACACGCGTCATGCCGGACATTCACGAGGCTACAGAGCGGACGATCGCCCCGGTGCCCCGGATCACGATCCAGGCCTTCTGTGAAACGTCCGAGACGGCGGCGATGATTGAGAGCATCGTCTCCGACCGGCGGATGCAGAAAGCGCATGTGAAGGTGCAGATGGGCGGTGGCGCCGCCGCGGTCGAAGCCTATCGCCACGCTCCGACGCCGAACGTGATCCTGATCGAATTTGTTGGGCCGAAATCGCGTCCGCTCGAATGCCTGGACCAACTCGCAGAGGTTTGTGACGAGGGCACGAAAGTGCTCGTGGTCGGACATGTCAACGATGTGTTGCTCTATCGGCAATTTATGCAACGTGGCGTGAGCGAGTACCTGATTGCACCGGTAGAGCCCGTCGTGCTGATCACGGCGGTGTCGGATCTGTTTGCAGCGCCGGGAGCCAAGCCCGTCGGTCGCACGATCGCCGTCTACGGTGCTCGGGGCGGGGTCGGTGCCTCGACGATCGCCCACAACCTGGCATGGACAGTCGCCCGGGAGCACGGCACCGCGACCGTGATCGCCGATCTCGACATCGCCTTCGGAACCGCGAGCCTCAACTTCAACCAGGACCCGCCCCAGGGCATTGCCGAGGCCGTGTTCGCTCCCGAACGCCTCGACGCCAACCTGCTCGACCGCTTGCTGTCCAAATGCGCGGACAATCTGAATTTGCTCTCCGCTCCGGCCACTCTCGATCGCACCATCGATCTGACCGAGCCGGCCTTCGACGCTTTGACGGATCTGCTGCGGGCGGCGGTGCCCTGCATCGTGCTCGATGTCCCGCATCGCTGGTCGGCTTGGACCCGTCGCGTCCTTGTCTCCGCCGACGAAATCCTGATCGTCGCCTCACCAGATCTCACGTCTCTACGCAACACGAAGAATTTGCTCGCGCTGCTTCAGGCGAGCAGGCCCAACGATGCTCAAGCGCGGGTCATCCTCAACGGCGTCGGGATGCCCAAGCGCCCGGAAATCTCCGCCAACGACTTCAAGAAGGCCCTTGATGCCGGCTTGCAGGCCAGCATTCCGTTCGATCCCGCTTTGTTCGGCACGGCGGCGAACAACGGTCAGATGATCGCTGAGGTGCAGGCAGGGGCGAAGGCCGCCGAGATCTTTTCGGAAATCGCGAGTCTCGTCACCGGCCGGAGCGAGGTGAAACGGGCGCGGGCGAACATCCTTGAACCGCTCTTGGCGCGCTTGGGCCGCAAGAAGGCATCGTAGGAATGTCGTCCTCTTCACTCTCGTCAGGTGAGGGCGAATAGCGCCATGTTCGGACGTCGCTCCAACTCTGTTCCCGCTGCTCCGGCCGCACCTGTCGTTTCGGTGGGGAAGGCCCTGCCGCCCGCGCCGGTGCTGCAGGATGAGGTGCGCCCCGCGCGTCCGGAAGCACCACCGATTCCGAAACCGGCACCGCCACCTGCCGCGCACAAATCCGAAGAGTATTTCCGTACCAAGAGCATGATCTTCGGGGCGCTGATCGAGGCGATCGATCTCGCTCAGCTCGCTCGCCTGGATAGCGAATCGGCCCGTGAGGAAATCCGCGACATCGTCACGGAGATCATCGGCCTCAAGAACATCGTGCTGTCGATCGCAGAGCAGGAGGAGTTGCTCGACGATATCTGCAACGACGTGTTGGGCTATGGCCCGCTCGAGCCGTTGCTTGCCCGGGACGACATCGCCGACGTGATGGTGAACGGTGCTGATCGGACATTCATCGAGGTCGCCGGCAAGATCCAGCTCACCAATGTGCGGTTTCGCGACAATCAGCAGCTGATGAACATCTGCCAGCGTATCGTCAGTCAGGTCGGGCGCCGCGTCGATGAATCTTCGCCGATCTGTGACGCACGCCTTCCCGACGGCTCGCGCGTCAACGTCATCGCCCCCCCGCTCGCCATCGATGGACCGGCCCTGACCATCCGTAAGTTCAAAAAGGATAAGCTGACTCTCGATCAACTCGTTCGCTTCGGCGCCATTTCGCCTGAGGGTGCGAAAATCTTGCAGATCATCGGCAAGGTTCGCTGCAACGTCGTCATATCCGGAGGTACGGGTTCGGGAAAGACAACGCTGCTCAACTGCCTCACGGCCTTTATCGAGAACGATGAGCGCATCATCACCTGCGAAGATGCCGCCGAATTGCAGCTTCAGCAGCCACATGTGGTCCGCCTCGAAACACGGCCCCCAAATCTTGAGGGTCAAGGCCAGATCACCATGCGTGATCTCGTCAAGAACTGCCTGCGTATGCGCCCCGAGCGCATCATCGTCGGCGAGGTGCGTGGTCCGGAGGCGTTCGATCTGCTGCAAGCCATGAACACCGGCCATGACGGCTCGATGGGAACGCTGCACTCGAACTCGCCGCGCGAATGTCTCGCTCGTATCGAATCGATGATCACCATGGGCGGCTTCTCGCTGCCTTCGCGGACCCTGCGCGAGATGATCACCGGTTCGGTCGACGTCATCATCCAGGCCATGCGCATGCGCGACGGCTCGCGACGCATCACCCACATCACCGAAGTGCTGGGGATGGAAGGCGATGTCATTATCACCCAGGATCTGTTCGTTTACGACGTGCTCGGTGAGGATGCGAGCGGCCGATTGATCGGTCGTCACCGTTCGACCGGGATCGGTCGCCCGCGCTTCTGGGATCGCGCGCGGTATTACGGCGAGGAGCGCGCGCTGGCGGAGGCACTCGACGCTGCTGCTCTGGCCGGAGAGGCGGCATGAGCATACCGAACCTTCCTCTTGTGGCAGGCTTGGTCGCCGTGGCGGCGGGGGCTGTCGCCTATGTCACGCTCATGCCCTTGCTTTCCGGCGAGCGCCGAGCGGAGCAGCGTCGTAAGTCGGTCGGCCAAAGCCGTTCCGTCAGCGCCGAGCGCGCCCTTGCTTCCAATCGACGGGAGCAGGTCGCTAAGAGCCTCAAGGAACTGGAAGCGAAAAAGGACAGCACCAAAGTTACCTTGGAGCTGAAGCTCGCCAGAGCGGGCCTTGATTGGACGCCACGAAAATATCAGGTTGTCTCGGTGCTGATTGCCGTGGCGCTTGCCTTCGGCGTTTTCTTAGTCTCCGACAACTTTTACGTTGCATTGCTGGCGATGTTCGCGGGCGGCCTCGGTGTCCCTGTCTGGATGCTGAAGCACCTGCAGAAGAGGCGCATCGCTGGCTTCATCGACGAATTGCCCAATGCCATCGACGTGATCGTCCGTGGCCTCAAGTCCGGCATTCCCCTCGGCGATTGCCTCCGGATCATCGCCCGCGAGGCGAAAGAGCCGCTGAAATCGGAGTTCAAGGCTGCGAACGAGGCTCAGACACTTGGCCTGTCGATGTCGGAGGCGATTCAACGCATGTATGAGCGCGTGCCGGTGACGGAGGTCAATTTTTTCGCCGTAGTGATCGGTATTCAAGCCAAAGCGGGCGGCAACTTATCTGAAGCCCTTGGTAATTTGTCGCGCGTTCTACGCGAGCGCAAGAAGATGGCGGGCAAGGTTGCAGCTATGAGTATGGAGGCAAAGGTTTCTGCGGGAATTATTGCGGCGCTTCCTTTCGTGGTGGCTTCAACGACCTATTTTTCAAATCCTGATTACATCTCTCTCCTGTGGACGACCTGGATCGGAAAGGTGGCGCTCGCAGCATCTGGTATCTGGATGGGTCTCGGGATCTTGATGATGCGGAAAATGATTAACTTCGACGTTTGAAGATAGTCGTTATTTTAAGGGGCAATAGACATTCTGTGCATCGCACGGTGTGACGCGGCCACCAGCATGCTTCCCGGAACTGCAACATGCTTGCAGTGATACCACGAGCCCAGTGAGGGGTTCCGGAGCGGTGGCGCGGAGGGGACGAAGAGGCGAGTGATGCTGGAACAGATGGTCGAAACGGCTTTTCAGCCGCGCTCTATCGCCGCCGTGCTGACGGGCATTGCTGCTGCCGCGACAGTCTACACGCTCGTTCAGCCGCTGCTGGAAACGGATGAACTCGGCAAGCGCATGAAGCTCGTGAGTGACGAGCGCGAGCAGATGCGGGTGCGTGAGCGGGAGCGGCTTTCAAATCGCGTAACACTGCGCACGGAGCCCAAGGCTTACATGAAGCGGGTGGTGGAGCAGTTTAACCTCACACGCTGGCTCGGGACAGAGACAGCCAAGGCAAAACTGGTTCTGGCTGGCCACCGCGGCGCGGGCGCCGAAACAGCCTTCCTCTTCTTTCGCCTCGTGATGCCCATCGGCGTCACCATTGTGGCCTTGTTCTACTTGTTCGTGCTGCAAGTCCTCGACCAGCCTCTCATGATTCGTGCCGGGCTCGTGGTGCTGGCGGGTTTCATCGGTATGAAATTGCCCGAACTCTACCTAAGCAACCTCACCTCCAAACGGCAGGCACAGATCCGTCAAGCTTGGCCCGATGCGCTCGATATGTGCTTGATCTGCGTCGAATCGGGAATGTCTTCGGAAAACGCGTTCCGTCGGGTCAGTCTCGAGATTGCGACGCAATCGGCCGTCCTTGCCGAAGAATTGGCGTTGCTCAATGCAGAATTGTCATATCTGCCGGATCGGCGTGTGGCCTACGAAAACTTGGCCCTGCGTACGGGCCTGGAGCCGGTGAAGTCACTCACCACAGCCCTCATCCAAGCAGAGCGTTATGGCACACCGGTGGGGCAGGCCTTACGCGTGCTGGCCCAGGAAAGCCGGGACATCCGCATGAACGAGGCGGAGAAGAAAGCCGCTGCACTGCCGCCGAAGTTGACGGTCCCGATGATTGTCTTTTTCCTCCCGGTCTTGTTCGTCGTCATCATGACGCCGGCAGCCATTCAAGCTTTTGCATTGATGAAGTGAGGCGTCGAGCCCGCGAAAATCGATCTCAGCGCGTCGTCGGCTCATCCCGGTCCCAATAGCCCACGACAAGATGTTTCTCTCGGCTCAAGCCCCGCTCGCTGCGCAAAATGCGGCGCAGAGAGCGGGCGATCGTCGATTCACAGCCGGCCCAGACGAAAACGTCGGCCGTCATCGGAAATTCGAGGCGCCGCACACTGTCGATAAGCGGGCTCTCGGCATCTGCCCGTCGCTCGAGCCACCGCACAGGCACGCCCTCAAAGGCACGCAGGGGATAGTGCGTCGCTTCGCTCTCCGCCTCAAGCAGCACGATGCCCTGCGCATCGGCGGGCATGGCGTCCAGGATGCGGGCAATGGCCGGTAGGGCCGTCTCGTCGCCGACGAGCAATGTCCAGGCGGCGGGTGACGCGGTCCGACCTAGGGGGCCGGCGATGCCGCAGATCGCGCCGGGCTCCGCATGCAGGGCGAAGCGCGCCCCGGGGCCAGGGGCGTCGTGCAGCACGAAATCGATCTCTACCGTTTTGGCCTCGGCGCGGCGGATCGTGTAGTAGCGCATATCCGGGCGCCGAGTGGCGTCCGGCCAGATCGTGCGCCCGTCGGGTCCCGGGCGGGGCCATTCCGGACGCGCCACGTCCGGCGGCGGCAGATAGAGCCGCACGTGCAGGTTCTCATGATCGGCGAAGCGGCCGAGATCCGCACCGGTAAAGGTGAGCCGACGAAGGCGCGGGGTGAGCGATCGGCCCTCGACGAGTCGAAGCTCGCGAAAGTTCGAGAAGGTCTCGGCCCCCGCCGTGAAGCCCGACCAGACGATCTGGGGGGGATCGCCTCCGGCGAAGTCGACGACGTTGGACGCGACCACGGAGCGCATCATCTCCAGGCCCCCCTCGTCCGGCGCTTCGACCCGCACCCGGAGGATGCCCCCATCCGGCTCGAGCGTGGCATCGCCGAGGCCGAGATGCACCACGACGCGGCGTCCTATCCGGTCGTGAGCGACATCGTGAGCATTCATGTGATCAACGAGATCGGCGACGAGCCGTTCGGGATCCGACAATGCCACCGCGGCCTCGGAGAACATCATCGCGGATCGGCTCCTGTCGGCACATCGAGCAACACATCCGGCCAATCCGATTGGTCCGTCCGCGCACGTTGGATCACATCCAAGGGCGAGAGTTGTTGCTGGGTCGAAGATAAAACACCTCACTAACTAAGAGACGATCGCTCCGAGCGTCAATCAACAAATCGTCCCGCGTCGAGAAGCGGACAAAGCTGCATATTTTACTTATTCCAGACTGGAGCACAGAGTCGCCCAAGAGCGGATGGGGACGCCTAAATTTTTCGGATCCCGGGTCGTCACCGCTTCGAGTCGCTTCGAAGGACCCCGCTTCTGGCGGTGTGTTCGAAGCCGAGCGTCATCGAAGCAGGGTGAATCCGATGAGTTTCGACCGCGACGACATCCAGTTCCACGTCGTCGTGAACGACGAGGACCAGTACTCGATCTGGCCCGACTTCAAGCCGACTCCCGAAGGATGGCGCCGCGTCGGCGTCAGCGGGGACAAGGCCACCTGCTTGAAGCACATCGAGTCCGTCTGGCTCGACATGCGCCCGCGTAGCCTGCGCGAGGCGATGGACCGTGACGCCAGCCGCGCCTGAAACCGCCGCTGATCGAGGAAGCCGACCATGACCGCTCTCGCACTTCCCGTCCTGCTCCAAGGCGATGGCCCGTTGATCCGGGCGAAGGACGCACGCGATTCCGAGATTCGCGACGCGCTCGGCGCTGTCGGCGCTGTCCTATTGCGCGGTTACACGGTCGAGAGCGTCGAGGCATTTCGGGCTTTCGCCGCCGCCTTCGGCCATCCGCTTCTCTCTTATGAGTTCGGCTCGACGCCGCGCAGCAAGGTCGAGAGCGGTGTCTATTCCTCGACCGAATATCCGGCGCATCGCGAGATCCCGTTACACAACGAGCAATCCTACACGCGCGACTGGCCGCTGCGGATCTGGTTCCACTGCGTCACCGCCTCCCCTGAAGGAGGAGCGACCCCTCTCGCGGACAGCCGTGCGATCTACCGCGCGCTCGACCCGGATTTGCGGGACCGGTTCGCGCGGAATGGGCTTCGCTACGTGCGCAATTTCGGCAACGGCCTCGATCTGCCCTGGACCAAGGTGTTCAACACCGAGGATCGAAGCGCCGTCGAGTCCTATTGCCGGGATCACGCCATCGACTTCACTTGGAAGGAGGATGGTGAGCTGCGCACCAGTCAGCTGTGCCAAGCGGTGGCCAAGCATCCCCGCACCGGCGAGGATGTATGGTTCAATCAGGCCCACCTGTTCCACGTCTCGGCCCTCGACGCGGTGGAGCGCGAAGTGCTGCTGGACACGGTCGGGGAAGACGAACTCCCGCGCAACGTGTATTTCGGCGACGGGAGCCCGATTCCCGATGCGGAGCTCGATGCCGTGCGCGCCGTGCTCGATGCCGAGAAGGTGAGCTTCCCGTGGCAGGCGGGTGACGTGCTCATGCTGGACAACATGCTGATCATGCACGGTCGCGAACCCTATGCGGGACCGCGCAAGGTCGTGGTCGCCATGGCCGAGGCCCACGGGATGAGCCGAGCAGCATGAGCGTGACGGCATGAGCGGCGCCATCGCGCTCGAAGGTCGGACGCTCACCGTCGCCTATGGCGGGCGGCGGGTTCTCGACGGCCTCGAGGTGGCGATCACCGCGGGCGGCGTAACGGCCCTGTGCGGTCCGAATGGATGCGGAAAGTCGACGCTGCTGCGCGCTCTGGCCGGATTGCAGCCCATCCAAGCCGGCAGCGTGAGGATTGACGGGCGCGCGCTCGGCACGTTGCGACGCCGTGAGCGGGCCCGCGCGCTGGCGCTGCTGGCTCAGGCCAATGAGGTCCCGGCGGGGCTGACGGTGTTCGAGCTGGCGGCCTATGGGCGTCACGCCCATCGCCCGTTGATCGGCGGGCTCTCGACGACCGATCGCACCGCGATCCTCGACGCTCTCTCCGCCACGGGCCTGCGCGAGCATGCCGCCCGTGACGTCACGGCCCTCTCGGGGGGCGAGCGGCAACGCGCCTGGATTGCCATGGCACTCGCGCAGCAATGCCGCGTGCTCCTCCTCGACGAGCCGACGACCTGGCTCGACGTGCGCCATCAGGTCGAGCTGGTCCTGGCCCTCAAGGCTCTCAATCGCGAGCGGGGCATCACCATCGTCTGCGTGCTGCACGACCTCAACCAGGCTGCGGCCTTGGCGGACCGGGTGCTGCTGATGCAGGCGGGCCGCATCCTCCATGACGGTCCGCCGGACCAAGTGCTGACGCCGGACAATTTGGCCGAGGTCTACGGCGTCGAGATGTGGCGGCTCGACCACCCGGAATCGGCGGCGCCTCTCTGTGTCCCGGCTTTCGCTCCGGTGCGGCACCGGTCCCACGAATTCCGCTCGTGACGGTCCTGGCAGCCGAGCGGCCAACCTTGGTTCGGCCCATACCCCGTCTCCGGATTGGGCTCCCGATCGCCGCCTTCGTGGCGCTCGTCGCCTTGGCCCGGCTCTGGCCGACTTGGCACGCCCTCACGACTGCGCCCGGCCCGGTCGAGGCGGAGGCCGCGCGCTTCCTGCTGTGGGAATTGCGGCTGCCGCGGGTTCTCGCCGGGCTCGCGGCGGGTGCGGCCTTCGGTATGGCCGGCGCCCTGTTTCAGGCGGTGACGCGCAATCCTTTGGCGGCGCCGGACCTCCTCGGGGTCACGGCCGGAGCACAGGTCGGTGTGCTCATCGGTCTGACCGTGCCGGCGCTGGCAGGCTTTGCCGGCCCCCCGCTCCTTTTCGTCTGCGGTCTCGGCGCCGCGAGCTTGGCTTTGCTGGCGGCCGGTGGTTGGCGTGCCCCTCCCCTCCGGCTGCTCCTCGCAGGAGGCGCCTGCGCCTTGCTTCTCAGCGCCGTCCTCACCGTGATGCTGGCTCTCTTCGAACAGGATATTGCCGGCCTCGCACTCTGGAGTGGCGGGGCGCTGTATCAGCCCGGCGCCGATGGTCTTGTCGAGGCGGCCTGCTGGCTGTTGCCTCCGCTCGTCGCGCTTCCCTTCCTGGTGCGCGGACTCGATGCGTTGGCTCTGGGGGATGACGCCGCCACCGGCATCGGCGTCGCTGTGCTGCCGGTTCGGTTCGCGGGCGTGATCACGGCGACGGCGCTGACTGCCTTCGCCGTAGCCCTCGCCGGGCCCATTGGCTTCGTCGGCCTGATCGCCCCGAATCTTGTCCGCGCCGCAGGAATCCGACGGCTGACCGCGCTCATCGTCCTTTCGGCGCTGGTCGGCGGTGGCCTTCTGCTCGCCGCCGATGGCGTGGTCGCTGGCCTCGGCTTTTCGGCGGGGCTCTCGACGGCGGTCGCTACGGCTCTCGTCGGCACGCCGCTGCTTCTGATTCTGGTGGTACGCGGACAGTTGCTCTCGCCGCCGGATCGGACGGAGGCCGCCGCCTCGACCCGCGTCGCTTCCCTCGCTGTCGTGGCGCCCGCCCTTGGTCTGGCGCTGGCGGCTCTGTCCGCCTTCGGCCTTGCCTGGGGTGAGACGTGGCTCGCCCCCGCCCGCTGGGTTACGGCCTTCGCGGGCGGCGACAACGAGGCGGCGTTGATCTTAAGCATTCGCGGTCCCCGCATCGCGGTCGCGGCGATCGCCGGCATGATGCTGGCGGCCAGCGGTGTCGTTCTCCAGAGCGTGGTGCGCAATGCTCTGGCCGGGCCGGAGCTGTTGGGCGTCACGCAAGGGGCAGCGCTCGCAACCCTCGTCGGGCTTCTCACTTGGCCCCTGATCGGACGGCCCGAGACCTTCGCGTTGGCGCTGGTAGGGGGGCTCGCCACGCTGGGGCTGATCCTGCTCATTAACCGTCGTCGCCGGTTCGCCCCGCTCCCCGTGGCATTGACCGGCCTCGCCTTCAGCGGCTTGTTCGCGGCCCTGACCTACGCCGTCATCGTCGAGACCAGCGCGCAACCCGCCCGTGCCCTCATCTGGCTCGTGGGTGGAACCTATGGCCGGGCTTGGCCGGACGCGGTGGCGCTGCTGCCGTGGCTCCTGGTGAGCCTGCCGGCGCTGGCGCTCCTGAGCCGGCCGCTCGATCTGCTGACGCTCGGGGAGGACGCGGCTGCCGGGCTTGGTCTCAACGTCGCACTGTTGCGGGCCCTCGGCCTCGGGCTCGCCGCCATGCTCGCCAGCGCGGCGGTGGCCATCGTCGGCCCGTTGGCCTTTGTCGGATTGCTCACACCCCACCTTGCCCGCCTCGTCGGCTTTCATGCTCACGGGGATCGGCTGCCGGTGGCGATGCTTCTGGGGGCGCTCCTCACCATCGGTGCCGACATCCTCGGACGGGTCGCCTTGGCGCCGAAGGAGATTCCGGCCGGTGCGCTGACGGCGTTGATCGGGGCCCCCTACTTCCTCTGGTTGATGTCCCGCGGCCGAAGGGGAACACAGTGACCGGCTTGCCGAATCGCCGCCATTGCCTCGCCTGGGGGCTCGCGTCGGCAGCCGGGCTTGGTCTTCGCGCGGCCTCCGCCTCTGACCTCGTGGTTCGCCGCTCGGCAAACTTGCCGACCGCAGCGCGACGGGTCGTGGCGCTCGAATTCCTTCTGGCCGAGATGCTCGTGGCGGTCGGTCGTCCGCCCGTCGGCATGTCCGATCCGGCGCTCTATCCCGGCTGGATCAATGTCCAGACCGAACGCCTCGCCAACGTGGCCGATGTCGGCACGCGTCAGCAGCCGAGCCTCGAAGCCATCGCCCGCCTCAAGCCCGACCTGATCCTCGGACTCACCTACCGCCACGCACCGCTCTTCGACGTGTTCGAGAGCATTGCTCCGACCGTCCTCCTCGACTTTGCCCCCGAGCCACCCAGAACGCGTCTCGACTCCGCCTTCGCACTTCAGAGGATGATCGGTGAGTTCGTCGGTCGGGATGCCGAAGCCGTGCGGGCCGAAGCTGAGGTGTCGGCGGGCTTCGATCGGGATGCCGCACGCCTCGCGGCGGCCGGACGCAGCAATCGGCGCCTTGTGGTTCTCCAGGAATTGGCCGGGCTGGACACCTACTGGGTCTTCACTGGCGACAGTCTGTCCGCGGGTCTGGCATCGCGGCTCGGATTGCGATTCTGGCCGTCCGAACGCAGCCGCGAGGGCGTACGCCCGCTGACATCGGAGGAACTGCTCGGTCTCGACGATGCCGATGTGATGCTCGTGAGCATGACCGGGCCAAACGTTTCGCTGGACGCCAAGACGCGCAGCGCCGCGTGGCAGCGCGTGCCGGCTCTGCGATCGGGCCGTGTCGGGCTCATCGAGCGCAACATCTGGAATTTCGGCGGGCCCGCCTCGGCCCTGCGCCTGTCGAACCGGATCACCAATCTCATGTTGCGGGCGCCCGCTGCAGGTTGAGCCGACGCTCCGGCAGTCAGAATCGAACCGATGTTGTGGACGCCGATCCTGTGAGCGTCCATCCGGGACGGCCGAGACGATGCCACGGCGATGCCTTGACCGATCCGACCTATCCGCCCCTCGACACCTTGAAGCCGGTCGCGCCCGACCTCTGGATCGTCGACAGTGGTCCCCTCCCCGGCATCCTGCCATTGCCGGTGCGGATGACGGTGCTGCGCTTGGGCGACGGCTCGGTCTGGCTTCACTCGCCCACGCGATTCGATGAGGCTCTCGCCCGGTCCATCGAGGCCATCGGACCCATTCGGCACCTCGTTGCCCCGAACATCGCCCACTGGATGTTCCTCGGGGCATGGCAGCGGCGCTGTCCTGCCGCCATCACCTGGGCCCCGCCGGAACTGCGCCGTCGGGGTCAGGTACGACGTCAGATCGAGGCGGGAGCGCTGCGGATCGATCGCGATCTGGGGGAGCAAAGCCCGGAGGAATGGGCCGCGGACATCCGCCAAACCGTGATTCCCGGTGGCTTCGGTTTCCGCGAGATCGCCTTCTTCCACCCCGTTTCGCGAAGCCTGATCCTCACCGATCTGGTGTTGAACCTCGAGCCTCGAAAGCTTCCCTTCCCTCTCCGGCTGCCGATGCATCTCATCGGGGCTACAGCACCGGATGGGCGTGCGCCGATCTATCTGCGCCTCGCCATACGGTTCGGCGGTCGGGCCGCTTCGCGGGCCGCTGCTGCGCTCGTCGCGCTGGCACCTCAGCGGGTGCTTTTTGCCCACGGCGCGTGGTTCGAGCACGATGCCACGCCGGCCCTGCGTCGCTCCCTTCGCTGGCTGTTACGTTAGAGAATGGTCTCGGATTTAAGATTCGAGATGACCCTAAGGCTTCAGGTCGCCTCGCCTTTTAATGAAGGCCGTTACCCGCTCGAAGAGACGGCGCTCTACGCGGCCGAAGCCAAGCCGGCGTTCCGGGTGCGGGAGCCGCGCTTCAGGGCGATGGCAAGGGCAGAGAGCGTGAGGCAATCGCAGGTCAGGCCGAATACCGAGCCGACCAGCAGATTGTGGACGGCCCAGCAGGACGAGGCACCCAGGAACAGGCGGCGCATGGCCTGCGGCTCGGCCTGCAGGCGGGCCAGCGTCGCCAGGAGCGCACCGATCCCGGCACAGGCCGAGGGCCAGCCATTCCAGGTGGCCAGCGTCAATCCGGCAGCGACGACGCTGGAGCCGGTAAAGAGCGGCACGATCCAGGCCGGGCGTTCTCCGTTGCCGATGGCGTAGGCCGCGACCAAGCTCTGCAGGATCGAAACGGTGCACATGGCCGTGCCGGTATAGGCGCCCAAGCGGAAGAAATGCAGGGCGAAGCAAAGGGAGCATGCGGCCGCGGTGACCAGGATCCAATCCCGCCTCGGCATGAGCCCTGACGCGAAGCCGAGGCTGAGCCCCAGGGCCCCGAAGAGGTCGAGGTGAGGCAGGACGGCGTTCGCCAGGAGGAAGCCGAGATCCGCGGCGGTCATGATGGGCGCTTCGTGTGATGCGGTGACTTGGGCTGAACCGGCGTCCGGTCCCGAACCCGTGACGGCGCGCGTCTTCGCGCTCGTTTGCACGTCGCTCCGCTAGGGGCAGCCAATGAAGTGATGGTTAACGAGAGTGGCCCGCGCTCGTCGCTGTGGTGCGGCCGCAACGCCCGGAACAGGGGCATCGAACGGGTGGTTCCCGCTCAGGATCTCAGCTGAAATCGCAGCGAGATTGCCGTCCGAGCGAAGTGAGGAACTGCGCCCGTGAAATTGAAATCATTGCGCGATCAGGTCGTCGTCGTCACAGGTGCCTCAAGCGGCATTGGTCTGGCGACCGCACGGCGAGCGGCAGAACGAGGGGCCCGGGTGGTCCTCGCAGCCCGCAGCGGTGACGTGCTCGACGACATTGCCCGTGAACTCGGCCCCGATGCGCTCGCCGTGGTGACGGATGTGGGGGAACGCGCCGATGTCGAAAATCTGGCCGAACGGGCTGTGGCGGCGTTCGGGCGCATCGATACGTGGGTCAACGTCGCAGGACTGACGGTCTATGGCCCCCTGCGCGAGATAGAGCAGGCCGATCACGAGCGCCTGATCCGCACCAATTTCTGGGGCACGGTCAACGGCTCTCTGGTGGCGGCCGAGCATTTGCGGGCGGGAGGCGGCGCGCTCGTCAATGTCGGCAGCATCGCCTCCGATCTCGCCTTTCCGTTCCAGGGGCTCTACGCCGCCTCGAAACATGCGGTGAAGGGCTTCACCGATACCCTGCGGATGGAGCTGATCGCGGAGGGAGCACCGATCTCGGTGACGCTCGTCAAGCCCGCTTCGATCGACACGCCGCTGCCGGCACGGGCGCGCAATTACATGGATCGCGAGCCGATGCTGCCGCCGCCGATCTACCCACCGCGGGAGGTCGCCGCGGCGATCCTGCATGCCGCCGAGCATCCGGTGCGCGACATCGTCGTCGGTGGTGGCGGGAAGCTGTTCACGGCGGGCAAGGAATTCGCGCCCGGTGCCTTCGATCAGCTCGCACCGGCGATCATCGCCATGCAGAAGCGGAAGGATCCCCCGCGTGAACCGGAAGGGGCGTTGCACGCGCCGCGCAATGCCGGACGCGAGCGCGGTGACCAGCCGGGCTACGTCCAGCGCACCAGCGCCTATACGCGGGCGAGCCTACACCCGCTGGCGTCATCGGTTCTTGGTATCGGCGTCGCCGCGACCGTCGCGGCGATTGCAGTCGGCGGGGGACGCCGCCGAAGCTGACGGAATGAGCGTTCGCTGTTCTGGCTCGCCCTACTCCCCGGATGCGGGGAGTAGGATCCCGTATTGAACCGTCCCTGCCTGGACGGAGGCAAGGCCGCTACGGCTGCGAGTATTTGAGATCGAGCGCCGAGAGAGCCAGCAGCGGCGGGGGCATGATGACACCGGCAACCCGCATGGCACGAGCGGCGGAGCGGCAAGTCGGCAGATCGTTGGCGGCGGCTGCCGCCTCGATCTTCTCGATCGTCGCCTGATCAGGCTTCGGGCCGGGGGCGGGCGTGGCGGGCGCGGGCGGAACCTTGGCATCGGCGTTGGCGCGAGCGCGGGGATCGGTCGCCGGGTTGGTCGCAGCGTTCGGCGTCGTCGCAGCGGTCTGCGGGTCCGTGGGCTTCGCATCCGCGGGACGATTGGCTTCCGACTTCGGTCCACCTTCGTTGACCGGGCCGCTCAGGCCAGCGGACTTCTCGGTGCCAGCGGCTTGAGCAGGCTTCGCGCCCGCCGTGTTGCCGGAGGGGTTCGACACGGCGGTCGCCTGCTGGGGCGGCGTCACCGCCGCCTGCTTGGCAGGCTCAGGCTGTTTCACGAAAGCCACCAGCTCCTGGCACAGATTGGCCGGCTTACCCGGCTCCGGGGCTGGGGGAGGCGCGTCCTGTGCGACGGCCAAGCCGACGCTGAAGGAGAAAGCTGAAAGACCAGCCGCCAACCGACGGGCGAGGAAGGACGAGATCATGGGCGGTCCCTGGATACGGAACGGTGATCGGGACGGTTCACGAACGCTTGGGGTTCGAGGCCTCGCCCTCGGCCTTGCCGTGCGGCTCGGACTCGAACTCGTCGGGGCGCGGGGCGCCGTTCCAGCGCGGGCCGACGAGGTTGGTGCCGGGCTCTGACACGCGCGCACCCGAGGTCGCGAAGGCCTGATAGGCGAGCTTCTGGCTGCTGTTGAGCGCGAACATCGCCAACACCCCGAGGGAGATGGCTGCGATCACGGCGACGGCGAAGGCTTTCATGGGGGCGGTTCTTTCCGAGGAGCCCAAGTGGCTCCAGTTCGAAAGGCTGGCCGGGACGGCGGGTTTCCGCCGCCCCTGGACTTACTCGGCCGGAGCCGGATGACCCTTGAGCTGCGGGCCGCTGGCGGTGCGGGCCTGCTCCTGCTCGACCCAGAGGTCGTGGTGGGCGCGCGCCCAAGCCAGATCGACCTTACCGCTGCCCATGGCGTCGTAGGCGCCCTCCATGCCGAGCGAGCCGATATAGATGTGGGCCAGGATGCCGGCGATGAAGACGATGCCGATCACCGAGTGGACCACCTGCATCAACTGCATCCCGTTGATGTCGGTGAGGGCGAAGGGGAAGATCATCATCAGGCCGGTGACGCTCATCGCGGCGCCGAAGCCGGCGACCATCCAGAACACGCCCTTCTGTCCGGCGTTGAAGCGGGCGGCGTGGGGATGGCCCTTGCCGATCAGGCCGCCGCCGGCCTTGAGCCAAGCGATGTCGATCTTGTTCGGGATGTTGTCCTTGATCCAAAGGACGAACATGAAGGCAACGCCGAGCATGAACGGCCACGCGAGATAGATGTGGCTGTACTTCGCCCATTGCGCCAGCGCGCCGAACGCATCGGGGCCGATCAGCGGCATCAGCAGGCGCTTGCCGAAGATGTAGTTCAGGCCCGACAGCGACAGGATGATGAAGCAGGTCGCGGTCATCCAGTGCGTGAAGCGCTCGAAGGCGTTGAAGCGCAGGATCTTCTTTCCGGATTCCTGGCTGTGCTCCATCATGATCCGGCCACGGAACAGGAAGAAGGCGCCGAGCGCGGCGATCATGCCGAGGATGACGAGCCCGCCGATCCACGGAAGCCAGCTCTCGCGGAAGTTCCGGTATTCCCGGCCCTGGGGCTGGATGAGGTTGGCGGCCTTCTGGTCCGGGATCGAGATCCGACCCTGGATCTTGTCGGACTGCTTGAACAGAAATTCCTCGTTGACCGAATCCGCGGTCGGTCGCGCGCCCATCGGGTTCACGCCGTCCGCCTGAATCGGGTTCTGCGCGAGGGCGGGCGCGAGCGCCGTCGGACCTGCGACGAGCATCGCGGCTAGAAGAAAAGTCTTGAGGAAGGTTACTGCCCGCCGCATCGGCGTTCCTTTCCGAATCCTTGTCGAGACGCCGCCGAGCCCGCGCGACATTGGCGTCCCATCCATCCCCCTCATCCTGAGGTGCCGCGAAGCGGCCTCGAAGGAGGGCTCAAGAAACCTTCGCGATCCCTGGAGCCCTCCTGCGAGGGCGCCGCTTCGCGTCGACACCTCAGGATGAGGTCGAGGGTGGGAATACGGTTCGAGGGCAAAAACCCTCGAACCGAACGTCAGATCGCGACGGTCTCGCGGTAGGCCGTCTTCCAGCCCCAGGCGCCGGAGCCGTAACCGCGCTTGATGACCCGCTGCTTGTAGATCTCGGCGATCATCTCGCCGTCGCCCGCCAGAAGCGCCTTGGTCGAGCACATCTCGGCGCAGAGCGGCAGCTTCCCCTCAGCGAGGCGGTTCGAGCCGTATTTCTCGTACTCGGCGGTCGAGAAATCCGCCTCGGGGCCGCCCGAGCAATAGGTGCACTTGTCCATCTTGCCGCGCGAACCGAAGTTCCCGACCCGCGGATATTGCGGCGCGCCGAACGGGCACGCGTAGAAGCAATATCCGCAGCCGATGCAGATGTCCTTGGAGTGCAGCACCACCGCATCCGCGGTGGTGTAGAAGCAGTTCACGGGGCACACCGCCGCGCAGGGCGCGTCGGTGCAGTGCATGCAGGCCATCGAGACCGAGCGCTCGCCGGGCTTACCATCGTTCAGCGTCACGACGCGGCGACGGTTGATGCCCCACGGCACCTCGTGCTC
Source organism: Methylorubrum suomiense (assembly GCF_022179765.1). Taxonomy (GTDB): domain Bacteria; phylum Pseudomonadota; class Alphaproteobacteria; order Rhizobiales; family Beijerinckiaceae; genus Methylobacterium; species Methylobacterium suomiense. The sequence goes on from NZ_BPRE01000007.1 coordinate 297,271, forward strand.
GTTCTTACAGGCGGTGACGCAGGCGTTGCATTCGATGCAGCGATCCGCGTCGCAGAGGAACTTCATGCGGGCCATGGTTCAAGTCGCTCCTCGTCACGCCGCCTTGATCTGGCACAGGGTACACTTCGTCTCCTGCATGCCCGTCACAGGATCGAAGCCGTAGGTGGTCACAGTATTCACGCTCTCACCCAGGACCACCGGGTCGGTGCCCTTCGGGTAATAGTCGCGCATGTCCTTCCCCTGGTACCAACCGGAGAAGTGGAACGGCATGAAGGCCACGCCCTTACCGACGCGATCCGTCACCAGGGCCTTCACCTTGGCCTTCGAGCTGTTCTCCGGGCCGTAGACCCAGACGAACTGGCCGTCCTTGATGCCGCGATCAGCCGCGTCGCCGGTGTTGATCTCGACGAACATGTCCTGCTGCAGCTCAGCGAGCCACGGGTTGGACCGGGTCTCCTCGCCGCCGCCCTCGTACTCGACGAGACGGCCGGAGGTGAGGATGATCGGGAAGTCCTTGGCGATGCCCTTGTCGACCACCGCCTTCTGCACCGTGAGGCCGATATTCGGCACGCGCAGTTGCCGCTCGTCGGGCCGCGTCGGGTACTTGGCCACGAGGTCGGGGCGCGGGGAGTAGATCGGCTCGCGGTGGACCGGCACCGGGTCGGGCAGGTTCCAGGCGTTGGCCCGGGCCTTGCCGTTGCCGAACGGCGAGACGCCGTGTTCCAGGCACACGCGCTGGATGCCGCCGGACAGGTCGGTCGCCCAGCTCACGGTATCAGGCTTCTCGCCGCCGATCTTGAGGATCGTGGCGCGCTCCTCCTCCGTGAGATCCTTGTCCCAACCGAGCTTCTTGAACACCCCGAAGGTGAACTCGGGGTAGCCGTCCGTCAGATCCGAACCCTTCGAGAACGAATCCTCGGCGAGCAGCGTCGCGCCGTTGCGCTCCGTGCCGAACCGGGCCCGGAAGGTGCCGCCGCCCTCCTTCACGTGAAGGTTGGTGTTGTACAGGATCGCCGAGCCGGGATGCTTCAACTCCGGCTTACCCCAGCACGGCCAGGGCAGGCCATAGTAATCGCCGCCGACTTCCGGATCGTCCTTCGGCGCCCGCAGGGTGATGAGGTCGAACTTGTGCTGATTGCGCATATGCGCCTTCAGCCGCTCCGGCGACTGGCCGCTGTAGCCCGTCGACCAACCACCGCGGTTGATCTCGCGCAGGATATCCTCCGCGACCGGAATACCGTTCTCGACCTTGATGTTCTTGCAGAGCTTGTCGGCGAAGCCGAGCTTCGTCGCGAGCTTGTAGAGGACTTCGTAGTCATTCTTGGACTCGAAGGCCGGCTGGACGATCTGCTCGCCCCATTGGATCGAGCGGTTCGAGGCCGTGCGCGAACCATCCATCTCCAGCGAGGTGCAGATCGGCAGCAGGTAGGTGTTGTCCTGCCGGGCATCGAGCGCCGCGAAGGTGGTCGGATGCGGATCGGCGACAACGAGCAGCTCGAGCTTGTTCATGCCCTCGATCGCCTCGGGCATGCGGGTCACGGTGTTGCCGCCATGGCCGAACACCATGAAGGCCTTGACCGGGCTGCGCTGGTCGATCTGCTCGGGCGGCAGGTTCACGGCATCGAACCACCGGGTCGAGGTGATGCCGGGCGCCTCCATGTTCTCCTTGCGGGTCCGGGCCTTGCGGCCCGCCTGCGCGGGAACCTCGTCGAAGCGCGATTGCAGCCACTCGTAGGGCACGTCCCAGACGCGGGCCCAGTGCCGCCAGCCGCCCTCGACGAGGCCGTAATAGAGCGGCAGCGTCGTGACATCGAGGCCGAGATCCGTCGCGCCCTGCACGTTGGTGTGGCCGCGGAAGATGTTGGCGCCGGTGCCGGGCTTTCCGACGTTGCCGGTGGCGAGGCACAAGATGCAGAGCGCGCGGACGTTGGCCGTACCGACCGTGTGCTGGGTCGCGCCCATGCACCAGATCAGCGTCGCGGGCTTCTCCTTGGCGAACTTCTCCGCCACGCGCTTGAGCTGCTCGCCCGGCACGCCGGAGACCCGCTCCACTTCATCGGGCGTCCACTTGGCGACTTCCTTGCGGACGTCATCCATGGCGTAGACGCGCTGCGCAATGAACTCCTTGTCCTCCCAGCCATTCTGGAAGATGTGCCAGAGGATGCCGTAGACGACCGGAATGTCGGTGCCGGAGCGGATGCGGACGTATTCGGTCGCGTGCGCCGCCGTGCGGGTGAAGCGCGGATCGATGACGATCATGTTCGCGCGGTTGATCTCCTTGCCCGACAGCACGTGCTGGAGCGAGACCGGATGCGCTTCGGCCGGGTTGCCGCCGAGCACGATCATCGTCTTGGCGTTGCGGATGTCGTTGTAGCTGTTGGTCTGGGCGCCGTAGCCCCAGGTGTTGGCCACGCCTGCGACCGTGGTCGAGTGACAGATGCGCGCCTGATGGTCGATCGAGTTCGTGCCCCAGAGGGCCGCGAACTTGCGCATCAGGTAGGACGCCTCGTTGGTGAACTTGGCCGAACCGAGCCAATAGACGGAATCGGCGCCGTTCTTCTCACGGATGGCCATCAGCTTGTCGCCGATTTCCTCGTAGGCCTGATCCCACGAGATCCGCTTCCACTGCCCGCCCTCGAGCTTCATCGGATATTTCAGGCGGCGGTCGGACGAGACCAGCTCGCGGATGGCCGCGCCCTTGGCGCAGTGGGTGCCGCGGTTGATCGGGCTGGCATAGGACGGCTCCTGGCCGACCCAAACGCCGTTGACGACCTCGGCCGTCACCGTGCAGCCCACCGAGCAGTGGGTGCAGACGTTCTTCTTGATGACGGTGTCCGGACCGACCGCCGAAGAGCCGGCGGCCTGCGCCTTGCGCACGGCGCCGAGTTGGATCGTGCCTGCCGCGGCGAGCGCACCGGCCGTCAGACCGGAGCGACGCAGGAAGGCGCGGCGGTCGAGAACGCCGGCGGCGAGCCCGGCGGCCACCGCCTGATGCTTGGAGCGGGACGCTTCGCCGCTTCTACGCTTAATCAGCATCGCCGCCTCACTTCGTGCCCGTGGACGCCGGGTCCATGTTCTTCTTCAAGGTCTCGTATCCGTTGGTGCGATAGAACGCCTTGACGTGGTCGCTCTCGCGGTAGCGGCTCTTGGTCTCTTCGTTGCCGGGGTCGTAGGCCTGAGCCTCGGTCGCCCCCATCGGCGACGCGACGGCCGCCGCGGCGACCACCGTGCTGCCGCCGAGTGCCCGGAAGAACTGCCGACGACCGAGCGTCTTCCCGTCCTGTCCCATCGTCCTGTCTCCCCTGGCGGAGGCTCATCTCAGATGATCCTTCCGCGTCGATTTCTGTTCCGCCCCCGAAAACGGAGGCTCGAATTTGTTCCCCGCCGTCGCTCTCCGCGACGACGATGGTTCTGGTGTTCGCCGCCTCAGCCTTCCATTGAGAAGGCTTCGGTCTCGATCTCGATGAAGGTCCGTCCAAGCTCTCCGACGGTCCGGTAGAACCGGCCCGCCTTCGCTTGTTCGAGGTCGGCGAAGAAGCGCGTCGCCCAGGGCTCGATGTGGCGCGCAAAGAAGCGGGCCTGCATTCCGGGCTCCGCCTCGAACCGACCGGACGCGAGCCCCGCCATGACCTCGAAGAGGATGGCGAGGTGATCTTCCGGCTCACTCATCGCCTCGCCCCGCTCGATGCCGAGATGGGACAAATCCTCCCGCACCCGCGCGAGGGGACGCTCGTTGAGGAAGCCGGTGAGATAGTAGGATGCGTAAGGCAGAAGCTCGCCGCGGCCGACGCCGACGAAGAGCGCGAAGAACTCGCGCTCGACCGCGTTTGCCGAGGTCGTGGCGGCGGCCCGGCTCAGATCGGACAGGTGACGGCCGAGAGCGCCCTCACCGCCTTCCAACGTTCTCAGGACATCGAGAAGCGCCACGTCGGGCGCACGTCCGAGGAGGGTCGCCAGCAGATCGTAGTGCTGCGCACGAAGCAGGTCGATATCGTCGACGACTGCGACCGACCCCGACACCCCTTCGGCAGAATGTGCCAACACCGACGCCACCGAACCCATCGTCCCTCCGGGCCCATGCCCGGACCGCTTGTTTGGACCGATAATAAAAAGCGTTTGAGTTGGCCGCAATCAGATTTTGTCAGAATTAGACCGGTATCGCGCCTCCATGTCGCCGCATGCGCGGTTCCATCGACGGAACTCTTGCCACTTCGGATTGCGCCGCCGAGGGGATCGCCGCCGTGGCTGGCCGCAACGCCTCACCGGGAACCGGTTCGTCCTCCAGGGCCACCTCGACGGGGGGCGTCGCGTCGGCCGGGGCGGGATTCGATTCGTCGATCAATTCTTCCGGGTGTTCGCCGGGAGGGGCTTTCGCTTCGGCGGGATCGCGGAACAGACGAGCGAGCATCGCCTTCACGTCGTCGCTCGGCAGAAGCGGCCCGAGACCCGGCACGCCGCCCGGCGTATTCCAGTCATAGGCGTATTCCCGCGCCTCGCTCACGAAATCGCGGATGCCGGGATCGAGCGACCACATCCGACGCAAAGCCGCGTTGCGCAGGGCCGTGGGCACGCCGGATCTCAGGAATGGCGTGAGGTCGGTCTCGGGCGTCAGCGCGTCGAGGGACGGGAGGTCTGCGAGAAGATCCGGCTCAGCATTGGCATCGGCGCCCAGCTCGGGGATCGTTTGGCGATCGTCCGGCGCCCCGCTCGCGCCATGCGGGGACGATGGGAGCGGTGAAATCGCCTGGAGTTCAACCGCTCCGTCCAAATCCCCCACGCTTGGCGCCGTGGGCGTGAGCGATGCTTCCCTGGTCGCAGTCTGCTCGGCGACCCGCACGGCCTCCTTGCGCCGGGCCCAACGGGAGAGGAATCCGTCGCTCATTCCCCCCTCCCCTCGATGCGGGCACTGCGGGCCAGGGCTTCCGGGTCGGCCCGGTCGCGCTTGCGCTTCTCGAAGATGCGCTCGATGTGAAAGGCTTCGAAGAAGGCCAGCAGCTTGGCCTGAATCTCCGGCGGCATCGGCACGGCCTCGACGATTTCGCCGATCCCCTCCGCCATCGCTTCGCCCTCGTAGGGGTCGGCCGTCACGGTCGCGATCTCGTACGTCTCCTCGCCCGTGTTGCGCAGGGAGACCCAGAGGGACGGTCGTCCGGATACGAGGTTGTCGCGGTAATGCGCGGTTTCGGCCATGTGCAGCGAAACTTCGTACGCGCCGGCATAGAAGGTCGCCTCGTCATCGGTCTCACCCAGTTGGGTCCAGGCGGGCGCGTCCGGGGCGGCGGGAAGCGCCGCGACCGGGAGCCAGGCATGGCTCGCCCACGGTCCCTTGAGGCGTCGACGGGCGACGATGATGCCGACCTCGAAGCGATCCTGCGGCGTCATGTGAAATCCTCAGGCGGCGCGGTCGAGGGCCAGGGGCAGGCCGACGACGAGGTTGTGCGGCTTTAACGTCACGGTCTTCTGGGCGTTCATGGCGAGCAGAAGATAGACCGGCCTCTCCCCGACCCGCGGATCGACGCGGGCCTGATCGGCGAAGGTCAGGGCGAAGACGGCCAGGAGTCGCTCGCGGGCGGCCGCATCGAGTGCGTCGCCGTTCCACAGGGCATTGCCGATCCGGGTGGCTTCGGCGTCGAGCCCCACGAACCAGCGCCAGTCCGGATCCTCCAGTCCGTCGCGCAGTTCGACGCGGATCGCGGTGTTGAGCAGATGGCCGACATAGGCTTCGATGGCGCGGGCCAGCCCGGCGCGCGCTTTGGCGCTGTTCAGGTTCAAGGCCATCGTGAACGCGTCGGACCGGCTCCAGTAGGTCCAGGCGTTGTCGTCGTTCAGCACGTCGAGTTCGTTGGCCGCTTCCTTGCCGAGCATGGAGACGAGGGGCGAGAGCGGGGAGGATCCCTCACGCGCCTCGATCACCTCGGCATCGGCGAGCAGCACCGCACCCTCGTGCAGGCTGACCCGTTGCGGGCGGAAGAACAGCTCGGCCGCTCGCAGGACATGCGGGTCGTCGCAGCCGTCGAGCGCGTTGCGCAGGATCAGGTGGCAGAGCTGGTTCAGGAACAGACCCGGCACGTTCTGCAGGCCGCCGCGCACCAGGGCGAGATAGGCCGCCTCCACCGAGCGGGCGGCGAGCAACCGATCCCGGAAGGCGAGCATCACCTCCCAATTCTCGCGCGCATCCGCGTCGGCGATGGCGCGCAGATCCTCGGCCGAGACCGGGCGGCGGGGCTCGGCCATCAACGATGCGTGCAGCGCCCGTTCGGCGGCGCAGGCCTCGTCCGGCGGCATCAATTCGGGCCGGGCGAGATAGGCGAGGATCAGTTCATCCGTGACGGCCAACCCGCCGCCTTCGTGGCGTTGCGTCAGGTGGTGGCCACTCGAAACCCAGAACTCGGTCATCGTGTCAGCGTCCCGGAGCGGCGTCGCGGAGGAGCCCGACGAGGTCGGCCTCTTCCTCGGCGGCGTCCTCATCGGTCTCTATGAAATGGAAGGCCCGGGCATGCAGCGGGTCGGCACCCGGCGCCCGTTGGTGAAGCGTGCGGAAGTTCTCGCGGATTTCCCCGCCTTCCGCAGTGCGGTGCAGCGCGACGACGCTGCCGACCGGCAGATGGCAGAGCGAGGCCGACACGGCGATCTCCTCCTCGGCGGCGCCGCGCGCCGCCGCGAGGTCCGGCGCTCCGAACCGCTCCAGGATGTGGCGCGCGAGGTCTTCCACCGCCGCCGCACGTTCGGCCGCGCTCGCCTCGCTGACCACGACCAGGGTTGAAAAGCCGAGGGAGCGCACGCCGACGAAGCCGGATCGGAACGCCGCCCGAGCCTTGCCGGTCAGCGTGTCGGGATCGGCGTCGAGAAACAGGAACGAACCGGTCACCGCCCACTCGCCGGGTTCGGCGGCGTCCGCGAAGACGAAGGTGTCGGAGGGGTCGAGCCGCAGGGTACGCGGCAATCTCAAGCCGCTCACAGCCGCACCGTCCCGGTGTAGGGGTCGCGCCAAGCGGGCACGTCCAGAACGGGCTGGAGCGGCCACGATTCGACCTGTGCATCCGGCCGGTGCAGCCTCAGATCGCCCACGGCGTCGATCTCTACGCGAGCGCCCGGCGGCAGGACGAGGTGATCAAGATACCGCTGCGCCAGAACCGAGAAACCGTCCTCGCTCCAGATCTCGAACGCCTTGGTGAGAAGCCGAGCGAAGCTCTCGGCGAGGGGCCCGGCGAGATCGGGCGGAAAGCCCTCCTCCTCCAGCGAGGTGGAATCGGGCGTCAGCCCCGGATCGCCCGCATGGCGCTTCGAGGCGATGAGGCTCGCCGAGAACACGAGCCAATCCGGAACGGTGTCCTCACGGCACCCATCGGGCCAACCGAGCCGGCCACCGCCGAGGCGCCCCTGGTTAAAGTGGAGAGTGTCGGGCCAAGCGATGACGACAGGAATTTCCGGCGGGCCGAAGCCGCCGATGGCCTCGGCCATCGCCCACATTCCGGCAAACAACGCGCGGCGCGCGGGCGCCAGCGGCTCGTCCGGGGCGAGCACCACGGCAAGGGTCACGGTTCCGTCGCGTTCGCCGAGCAGCAACGTGCCCGGCTCCGCGCCCTCCTCGGCACTGCGGCAGGCCTGCGCATGCACGTCCGCAGCCGGCTCTGCCATGCGGGCGGTGAAGGCCGGTGGAAGGATGAGGTCCGCCGGGCGGTCCTCGGAGATGGAAATCATCAGCAATCGTCTTCGGGGCTGCGGCGTCGCGTCCGCACCCTGGGCCGTGAGCCGAGCCATGGCTCGTAGTTTGGAATCGGTATGAGTATATGAAATGAAGGTCCCTCCGCGAAGGGGCCACCCATTGAAGCAGTCAGGTTCCCCCGTGTCCGATCGTCTCGTGTTCGCCTGTTCCTGCGAGAGGACGATGCCGCTCGATACCGCCAGCCTGGAGAAGGGCTGCGGCGGACGTCTGACCACGGCCGATCAGCTCTGCGGCCGCGAGCTCGATCGGTTTCGGCAAGCCCTCACGGGATCGTCGCCGATCACCGTCTCCTGCACGCTTCAGGCGCCGCTGTTCGACGAGGTGGCCGAGGAGATGGGCGCGGAGGGCCGCGTCGCCTATGCCAAGATCCGCGAGACGGCCGGCTGGTCGTCGGAGGCCGCACGCTCCGGTCCCAAGATGGCGGCTCTCCTCGCCGCGGCCGCCGAGCCGCTGCCGACGGCCGGCACGGTCCCGATGGAGAGCCGCGGCGTCGCCCTCATCTACGGCCGCGACGAGGTTGCGGTCGAGGTGGGCAAGCGCCTCGCCGAGCATCTCGACGTCACGGTGCTGCTTTCGCGCCCCGGCGCCGTGGCGCCGCTCCATCGCAACGAGTTTCCGATCCTCAAGGGCACGGTGCGAAGCGCGAAGGGCCATCTGGGCGCGTTCGAACTGCGCATCGACGACTACGCGCTCCCGGCCCCTTCCTCACGCACGCAGCTCGATTTCGGCGTGCCCCGCGACGGCGCGACCTCGACCTGCGATCTCGTGATCGATTTCACCGGCGGCACGCCGCTGTTTCCCGCGCATGAATTGCGCAGCGGCTACCTTCGGGCCGATCCGCGCGATCCGGTCGCGGTCGAGCGCGCCGTCACGGCGGCGTCCCACCTCGTCGGCGAGTACGACAAGACCCGCTTCGTCGAGTTCCGCGCCGAACTCTGCGCCCATTCGCGCTCGCGCATCACCGGCTGCACCCGCTGCCTCGACGTGTGCCCCACCGGCGCCATCGCTTCCGCGGGCGATAGCGTCGCGATCGACCCCTATATCTGCGCCGGTTGCGGCAGCTGTGCCGCCGTCTGCCCGACGGGGGCGGCCGGTTATGCTCTGCCCCCGAGCGACGCGCTGATGCGGCGGCTGCGCAGCCTGATGCGCGCCTATCGCGCGGCAGGGGGGACGGAGGCCGTCGTCCTGTTCCATGACGGCGAGCACGGCGAGCCGCTGATCGACGCGCTCGGCCGCTACGGCGAAGGGCTTCCGGCCAATGTCCTGCCGGTGCGGGTCAATGAAGTGACCCAACTCGGCCCGGAAGTGTTCGCCGCGCTCTTCGCCTACGGCGCCGCGGGCGTGCGGCTGCTCGCCCGTGCCCGGCCGAAGCACGACCTCGACGCCCTCCACCGCACCATCGCCCTCTCCGAGACGCTGGCGGAAGCCCTCGGCTACGGCTCCGGTCTGGTCGCGGCGATCGAGACCGACGACCCCGATGCCCTCGGCGCGGCGTTGCGGAATCTCACTCCGGGGCGCACGGCCGTCACTGCCGCGGGTTTCGTTCCGGATGGCGGGAAGCGGGAGATGCTGCGCCTCGCCTTCCGCGAGATGCATGCCGCCGCGCCCGTGCCGGTCGATGCCGTGCCGCTGGCCGCCGGAGCGCCGTTCGGCGGATTGAACTTCCGCGTGGACGATTGCACGCTTTGTCTTTCCTGCGTCGGCGCCTGCCCGACGCATGCCCTCACCGACAGCACGGACCGTCCGCTTCTCGCCTTCGAGGAGAGCCTGTGCGTCCAGTGCGGTCTGTGCGCCGCGACCTGCCCCGAGAACGTGATCGACCTGAAGCCTCAGATCGATTTCGTCGCTTGGGCCGCCCCGCGCCGGATCGTGAAGGAGGAAGAGCCCTTCGCCTGCATCGCCTGCGCCAAGCCATTCGGCACCCGCGCCAGCATCGAGCGGGTGATCGACAAGCTGCGTGACCGCCATTGGATGTTCACGGGCGAGGCCGGCGAGGCCCGGATCCGCTCTCTGATGATGTGCGACGATTGCCGCGTCGAGGCTGCCCTGAACCAGGGTTTCGATCCCCACGCTCCAGAGCGGGCGAAACCGCGCACCACGGAAGACTATTTCCGTGAGCGTGAGACGAGCGGCCCGGCCTCCTGAGACGGCGCGGAAACGCGCCGTCCCTTCGGAAGCGACGGTGACGGGCCAAAGGCCCTCCCGTTACCGGGTCGCCTTCTCGAGGAATTGCATCAGCGCTTCGCGATCCGCAGCGCTGTTGATCGTCTGCTCGGGCATCCGTGTGCCGGGCGTGTAGCGCGCGGGGCCGACCTCGAACAGGCGGGCCACGGTTTCCGGCGTCCAGACGATGTCCATGCGCTTCAAGGCGTCGGAGTACCGGTAATCCGGCAGGCTGGCGATGCGACGGCCGAAGATCCCGGCGAGCGTCGGGCCGGCGCGGGGTCCCTCGTCGGCTTTGAGGGAATGACAGGCCACGCAGGCGCGGAACACCTCGGCCCCGCGCTCGCCGTGGAAGGCCGCCAGCGCGTCGACGGGCCGTGGCATGGCGAGGGGACCGATCGGCGCACCGGTCGCCGCGTCCCAGCGGCGCACGAGGCGGTCGCCGCCGCCGGTGATCAGTTCCGAGCCGTCGGGGCGCCATGCCACCGACCAGACCGGCAAGCCGGGCCCGATCAAGGTGTAGAGAACCTGCGCCTTCGCTCGATCGATCACCGCCACCGTTCCGCCCGCTCCGGCGGCGGCGATTCGCGTTCCGTCCGGCGACAGAGCGAGGGCGATCACCGGCGCCGGTCCGAGTTCCACCGGGGCGCGGACGCCGCCTGCCTGATCGAGAAAGCGCACCGTCGCATCGGCCCCGGCGGCAGCGATCTCCCCATCGGACGCGACGGCGAGGGCGCTGACGGCACTCGGCAGCGTCACGTTGGACAGCGGCTCGCCCTCGGCCGACCAGATCCGCACGGTCGCGTCGGCACCGGCCGTGACGACGCGCCCATCGGTGAGGTAGGCCACCGCATTGACGTTGCCCCGGTGCCCCTCGAGGCTTCGCGCGGCGCCGCCCGCCAAAGGCCAGAGGCGGGCGCTGCCGTCCCAGGCGGCGGAGGCGAGGCTCGTTCCGTCCGGGGCGACCGCGAGGGCCGCGACGGGCCCGGCATGGCCCTCCAGCACGCGCTCGGGCTCCGCAAGGCCGAGCCGCCACAGGGCGATGCGACCGTCCTCCGAGGCGGTGGCGAAGCGTCCGTCCGGCAGCACCGTGACGGCGTTCACGGCCCCCTCGTGAAAGCGAAGTACGGAGAGGGCCGTGCCCGTGTCGAGCCCCCAGACGATGGCTGCCTGATCGAACCCACCGGAAATGGCGAGCCGCCCATCGCCGGTCACGGCGAGCGCCCGCACCGGTCCACCATGGCCCCGCATCTGGGCGTTGGCCGGCCCGACGAGGGCAACCGCAAGGGTGAAGGCGAGGAGCGATAGCAGTTTGGGCATCGGGGCACGGTCGAGCGAGGGCGCGGGACCATAACCAGACACCCGTCGACTGTCAGCGCGAGGCGGGTGGGCCGCGATGTCCCAGCCGCTCCCCACATGCTTGATCATCCGGGAGGGATGGCGCATCGCTCGGTGCATGAGACGATCCCCCCGTCGATCCATTCGGTCGCGCGTTCGGGCGCCACGATGATGCGGGCTGCCTCCGCGGCCTTGATGCCGCTCGTCGAGGCCCGCGCGCTTCTGCTCGCGCTCGCAGGCCCCGTCCCGAGCGAGGCGATTCCTCTGTCCGATGCTCCCGGGCATGTCTGCGCGGAGCCGGTGCTTGCGCCCCGCGATGTTCCGGAGCGGAGGCGGGCGTCGCGCGATGGCTACGCCGTGGCGGCAACCGAGCTCGGCGGGGCATCGCCCTACGCCCCGGTGCGGCTGCTGGCGACACCGTTCTGGGTCGAGGCCGGAGACGACCTTCCGGACGGTACCGATGCCGTGCTTCCGCCCGAGGGGCTGGAAGGGCGCGATGCCGTGTCGGACGTCTTCGTCCATGAGGGCGTGCGGGAGCGCGCCGACGATGTGTCGTCGGGAGATGTCGTGGTCGCGTCAGGCGAGCGGATCGCGTCGCGTCATGTCCTCGCCCTCGCGCTTTGCGCCCTGTCGGAGATCCGGGTTCGGCGTCCGCGCGTGACGCTGATCGTCACCGGAGCGCCCGGACCGGAGGCCTTGTCCGCCTTCCTGACCGCCGCGATCGCCCGGGAGGGCGGTACGGCCAGGACCGTCGCCGTGGCGGATTCGGAGGACGCCATCGCCGCGGCAATCCTCGACACGGACGCCCATGCCATCCTCGTTCTGGGCGGCACCGGATTCGGCCGTACCGATCGCAGCGCTGCCGGCCTTTCCCGCGCTGGCCGGATCCTGGCGCACGGAATCGCTCTGCGACCCGGCGAGACCTCAGGAATCGGCGTGGCGGGCGGGCGGCCCGTGATCCTGGTGCCGGGTTCACCCGAGGCGGCGATGGCGGTGTTTCTGACGCTCGGGCGCCCGCTGATGACGGCCCTGTCCGGTGGTGTTCCTCCCATCTCGAGGCGGGCGCGGCTGCGCAGAAAGATTGCCTCCGGTATCGGCTTGAGCGAGGTCGTGTTCGGGCGCCATGGCGCAGGGGAGGTCGAGCCGCTCGGGAGCGCCGATCTGCCGTTGCGCGGACTGATCCGGGCGGATGCCGCCGTGCTGGTGCCGCCGGAGCGTGAGGGCTATCCCGAGGGAACCGAGGTCGAGGTTCTGGACCTGTGAGCGAGCCCCGCGAAACCGAGGATTTCGTCCGTCGCCTCACGGCGGCGGCCCGCCAGGAGCAATTCCTGAGCGTCGCGACCCAGGACGAGGCGCATGCCGCCTTCCGGGCCGCGGTGCCCCACGCCGCCTTGTCGGCCGAAACGGTGCCGCTCGCCGAGGCGCTCGGTCGAGTGCTGGCGCAGGACGTGGCCTCGCCGATCGACGTCCCACCCTTCGACCGCGCCCTGGTCGATGGGTTCGCGGTGCGCGCTGCCGACGCCGAGGGCGCGGGTGCGGCGCGGCCCCGACGCCTCGCTTTGAACCGCGAGATCCTCGCCTGCGGCGTCTCCCCGTCTCTCTCGGTTGCACCCGGAACCGCGACCCCGATTGCCACCGGCGGCGTGATCCCGCGCGGGGCCGACGCCGTCGTCATGGTGGAGCACACCGAGCTCGACGAGGCGGCGCTCGCCATCGATCTCTCGGCGCCGGTCCGGCCCGGTCAGTTCGTCGGTTATGCGGGTGCCGATATGGCGCTGGGCGAAACGGTGCTGCGGAAGGGGCTGCCGATCACGGCCCGCGAGATCGGGATGCTCGCGGCCTGCGGTCTCGCCGCCGTGCCGGTGGTGCGCCGTCCCAGCATCGCGATCCTCTCGACCGGCGACGAATTGGTCGCCCCGGGCGCGACGCTTCCGCCTGGGTCGATCTACGATTCGAACGGAGCCATCGTCGCGGCGTCCGTGACCGAGAACGGGGGCGAGCCGGCTCCGTTCGGTATCGTGCGCGACGACGAGGCGGCGCTCGAACAGGCCCTGCGCGAGGCCATCTCCGGGCACGACCTCGTCGTCCTATCCGGAGGCACCTCGAAGGGGGCGGGCGACGTGTCCCACCGCATCCTCGACCGCCTGGGCGCTCCCGGTATCCTGGTTCACGGCGTGGCGCTCAAACCCGGCAAACCACTCTGCCTCGCGGTGGCGGCCGGGACGCCGGTCGTGGTTCTGCCGGGTTTTCCGACCTCGGCGATGTTCACCTTCCATGAATTCGTCGTGCCGCTGATCCGTGCGCTCGCGGGGCTGCTGCCGCGTGAGGAGACGGCGGTGGCGGCCCGCGTGCCGCAGCGCGTCCCGTCCGAACTCGGCCGCACCGAATTCGTGATGGCCTCGCTCAGCCGTGGCCCCGATGGCCCGGTGGCCCTGCCGCTACCGAAAGGATCGGGCTCGGTCACGGCCTTCTCGCAGGCCGACGGCTTCTTCGCGATCCCGGCCCCCCGGTCCGGGCTTGAGGCGGACGAGGCGGTGTCACTGGTGCGCCTGGGCGCGGGCGTGCGGGCGCCGGACCTCACCATCGTCGGGAGCCATTGTGTCGGACTCGACCGGCTCGTGGGGCTGCTGGCCGACCGAGGCTACCGGGCCCGCACTGTCTGGGTCGGGTCGGCCGGCGGCCTCGCGGCCCTGCGGCGCGGGGAGTGCGATCTGGCAGCCATGCATCTGCTCGATCCCGAGACGGGCCTCTACAACGCGCCGTTGCTCGATGCCGGAATGAGGCTCGCTCCCGGCTGGCGGCGCCTGCAGGGCGTGGTGTTCCGGGCCGGCGATGGCCGCTTCGAGGGCCGTAAGGCCGCAGATGGCGTCGCTGCCGCCCTCGCGGACCCCGATGCCGTGATGGTCAACCGCAATGCCGGTTCCGGCACGCGCCTTCTCATCGACGGTCTGGTCGGAGGTGCGCGGCCCACGGGCTTCTGGAACCAGCCGCGCTCGCACAATGCCGTTGCGGCGGCCGTCGCGCAGGGACGGGCCGATTGGGGCGTCGCCATCGCCAGCGTGGCTGACGCCTACGGCCTGAACTTTCTGCCGTTGACGGAGGAACACTACGATTTCGCCTACGCCGCCGGAGCTGAGGATCGGCCAGCCCTCGCGGCCTTCCTCGCCCTGCTCAGGACATCGGAAGCGGCCGCTGTTCTGGAAGCGCTCGGCTTCACACCTGCGGGGGACGCCCCATGATGGCGCCAGGATCGCGCGGCTTGCGGGTGATCGGACTTGCCGGTTGGAGCGGCGCCGGCAAGACCACGTTGCTGGCCAAGCTGATTCCGGTGCTGGTCGCCCGCAGGGTTCGCGTCGCGACCCTGAAACACGCCCATCACCATTTCGATGTCGATCATCCGGGCAAGGATTCGCACACCCACCGGCAAGCGGGTGCGAGCGAGGTCATCGTCTCCTCGTCCCGACGCTGGGCGCAGATCCGCGAGGTCGGCGAGGGTGAGGAGGCGCGCCTGCCCGATCTCCTGCGACGCCTGACACCGGCGGGCATTGCCCTGGTCGAAGGCTTCAAGCGCGAGAGTCATCCGAAGCTCGAAATCTTTCGTCAAGGCAACGGACGACCGCCGCTCCATCCCGACGATCCGCGCATCGTCGGCATCGCCAGCGACGTCCCCTTCCCGGAAGCCGGTGTGCCCGTCATCGATCTCGACGACGTGGAGTCCATTGCCGATCTCGTGCTCGCCCGCGCCGAGCCCCTGGAATCGGTGCTCGCTCGCCTGGAGATTCCGTGATGGCGCAGCTCACCGACGATTGCTTCGCGTTCGGCGGAAAGCTCCTTCCGCTCGAGGAGGCGGTGGCGCAGATCGCCGAGCGCTTCCCCGTGATCGCCGGCAGCGAAACCGTGCCGCTGGCACAGGCGGACGGGCGTATCGCCGCCGAGGATGTGTTTGCGAAGCACGCGCTGCCGCCCTTCACCAATTCCGCGGTCGACGGATATGCCGTGCGCCACGCCGACCTGACCGCGGGGGGAGAGACCGTGCTGCCGGTGACCGGCCGCCTGCCCGCGGGCGCCCCGGCGGACGCGGAATGGCCGGGGGGCGCGATCCGCATCTTCACCGGCGCGCCGATGCCGCCCGGCGCCGACACGGTGTTCATGCAGGAGGACGTCCGTCGCGAGGGCGAACGCGTCGCTCTGCCGCCGGGGCTGAAACTCGGCGCCAATGCCCGGCCCGCGGGGGAGGATCTGCCTCAGCATGCGCTGGCGATCCCCGCCGGTCAGCGGCTACGCCCGCAGGATCTCGCACTCGCTGCCGCCACCGGTCATGCGACCATCCCGGTGAGGCAGCGGCTGCGCGTGGCCTTGTTCTCGACCGGCAACGAACTCGCCGAACCCGGAGCCGACTTGCGCCCGGGCGCCATCCACGACTCGAATCGCGTCCTGCTGGCGTCCCTCCTGGCGCGGCTCGGTTGCACCGTGTCCGATCTCGGCATCTTGCGGGACGATGCCACGACCTTGCCGGATCATCTCGCCCGCGCGGCGCAGGACCACGATCTGATCCTCACCTCCGGCGGCGTCTCGACCGGCGAGGAAGACCACGTGAAGGCGGCGGTCGAGACGCTGGGCCAGCTCGTTCTGTGGCGCTTGGCCGTCAAACCGGGCCGACCGGTGGCGGCGGGACTCGTCGGCGGAACGCCCTTCGTCGGCCTGCCGGGTAACCCGGTCGCCGTCTACGTGACGCTGCTCTTCGTGGTGCGCCCGCTCCTGGCGCGGCTCGGCGGCGCGCGCAACGAGGCCCCTCTCGCCTATCCGGTGCGGGCGGGCTTCGCCTACAAGAAGAAACAGGGCCGCCGGGAATTCGTGCGCGTGAATCTCGTCCGGGACGGAGACGGCCTGGTCGCAACCAAATACCCCCGCGACGGGGCGGGCGTGCTGACGTCGCTTACCGGCAGCGATGGATTGGTCGAACTGCCCGACGATGCCACCGGTGTCGTGCCGGGCGACAGCCTCGCCTTCTACCCTCACGCTTTGCTCTGGTGAGCCGCCGGCGGCGCGTAGCCCGGGGCCGATTGGGCGCGCTTCAGGATCTGCTCCCGTAACGGGGCCAGACGCTCCGGCGGCAGCGTCGCACGAACCACGAGGTGATAGGTCTCCCAGCCGAGCGGGCGGAAGTCGAGGGTGAAGCGCTCGGCCACGGCACGGGTCCCCATCCCGACATCCGCCGCGCCCGTGGCGATGAGGGCCGCCACCGCCTGATGCGTGAACTCTTCCGTGTGATGCCCGACGATCGAGTCGAGCGGCACGCCCGCTTCCCGGCACAATCGTTCGAACCAGATGCGGGTGCCCGCGCCACGCTGCCGGTTGACGAACCTAGCTTTGCGTTCGGCAATACTGGCGACGTCCGTCAGACCGAGGGGGTTGCCCGGCGCGAACAGCAATCCCTGCTCCCGCCGGAACAGCGATTCCACGGACCATTCGGGATCCGAGAACAGGATGTCGAAGGGGGCCGGGGGTGGTCCCTCGGCCCCGTAATGGAATCCCGCGGCATCGACCGCACCTTCGCGCAGCCGTGCCAACGCATCGAGGCTGCCGGCGATCATCAGATCGATGTCCCGACGCGTCTCGAGAGCGTCCAGCAACAGAGGATCGTGGCTTGCCGCGAGCCGGATGCGCGCCATTCCGGGTTCCAAGAGGCGACGCAGCCCATCGGCGAGGGCCATCTCTTCGGCAGCGAGAGCGGGCCCGAGCCGGACCTGCGACGCTTTCAGCAGGGCGAGCAGACCGTTTCCGAGCGGGGTCAGCGCGCTGCCATGGCCCTTGGTCTTCACCGCCGCCGGGCGTCCGAGCGCGTGCTCGAGGGCTGCGAGCTGGCCCCAGGCCGAGCGGTAGGAGATGCCGAGTTCGCTCGCGACGCCTTGGAGGGAGCCGCTGCGGTCGAGCGCTTCCAGTAGGGCTTGAGTCGGCGCGAGGGGGATGTCGGCCCGACCTCCACCGGCGCGGCCGTCGATCCGGAGGCTCACCCTCATATGCAAGCCCTTTCCTATTGATTTAATCGCTAGGGACGTAGCATCCGGCGAAGCATGGCGCATCCCTCGGCGCCGGCTTTGTCGATGACTGAGACCTTCCACGAGACGCTGATCCGCCTCTGGTCCCTCGACCGCGACGTCGTCGCGATCGCGTGGCTCTCGCTGCGCGTCAGTCTCACGGCAGTCGGCATCGGCCTTGCGCTCGGTGTTCCCCTCGGTGCCCTCGTCGCCGTTGCCCGCTTTCCCGGACGCGATGCGCTGGTGGCCCTGCTCAATGCCTTCATGGGCCTGCCGCCGGTCATCGTCGGGCTGGTCCTCTACCTCGTCCTGTCGCGCTCCGGCCCGTTGGGAAGTTTCGGCCTGCTCTTCACCCCCGGCGCGATGATCGCGGCTCAGGCGGTGCTCGCCACGCCCTTGGTCGCTGCCCTGTCGCGACAGGTGGTGGCGGATGCCGAGGCCCATCTCGGCGAGCAGCTGCGCTCGCTGCGCCTCTCCGCCCCGCGACGGGCGATGGTGCTGATCTTCGATGCCCGCTTTTCGCTGGTGACGACGGCGTTGGCGGCGTTCGGCCGGGCGATCTCCGAAATCGGTGCAGTGCTCGTCGTCGGTGGCAACATCGACGGCCACACGCGGACCATGACGACGGCGATCTCCCTGGAGACGCAGAAGGGCGACCTCAGCCTCGCCCTGGCCCTCGGCATCGTGCTCATGGGCCTCGTCGTCGCCGTCAATGCCGTCGCCGCGTTCCTTCGAAGTCATGCCGCGAGGGCCTACGGATGACGGTGCCGCCGGTCATTCGACTCGACGACGTGCGTCTCGCGCTCGACGGACGATCGATCCTCGACGGTCTGACATTCGCCGTGCCCGCCCGCGGCGTCACCGCTCTGATCGGGCCGAACGGCGCCGGCAAGAGCGTGACACTCCGGGTGATCGACCGCTTGCTCTGTCCCGATTCCGGCACCCTGCATGTGGCTGCGGGCCGCTCGGCCTTCGTCTTCCAGCGCACCGCCCTGGTGCGGGCGAGCGCCGCCACCAACGTTGCCCTGGCGCTGGCTCCCCTCGGGCTTTGCCGCCGGGAACGGGCGGAGCGCGTGGCGTCGGCCCTGGCACGGGTCGGGCTCGCCGATCGTGCGGGGGATGCCGCGACGCGCTTCTCGGGCGGTGAGCAGCAGCGGCTCGCTCTCGCCCGTGCCTGGGCCCTGCGCCCCGCGCTGCTGCTGCTCGATGAGCCGACGGCGAGCCTCGACCCGACCGCGACCGCCATCGTCGAGGATCTCGTGGCCGAGATGGCCGAGGCCGGCACTACCGTGCTGCTCGTCTCCCACAATCTCGGGCAGGTCGCTCGCCTCGCCGCCCGCGTCGTCGTGCTCGATGGAGGGCGCGCCGTGGAACAGGGCCCGACCCGCTCGATCCTCTCCTCCCCCCGAACGCCCGAAGCCCGGGCCTACCTGACCGGAGAACTGCCTTGGACTTCCTTCGCCGCGGCTTCCTGACCCTCGGTCTCCTTGCCGGCTTCGCAGTCGGCGCTCCGGTTCATGCCGATCCGCAATCCATCGTCGTCGCCTCGACGACCTCCACCGAACAATCGGGCTTGTTCAAGCACGTCCTGCCCCTGTTCCGGGACAAGACCGGGATCGAGGTGAAGGTCGTGGCGCTCGGCACGGGCCAGGCCCTCGACGCGGCCCGCCGGGGCGACGCCGACGTGGTTTTGGTCCATGACCGCCCGGCGGAGGATAAGTTCGTCGCGGAAGGGTTCGCCAAGGCGCGCCAGGACGTGATGTACAACGACTTCGTCGTGGTCGGTCCCGCATCGGACCCGGCCGGCATCAAGGGCGCCGATGTCCAGACTGCGTTCCGTAAGCTCGCCGAGACCAAGTCTCCGTTCGTCTCACGGGGTGATCGTTCCGGCACGCACAGCGCCGAATTGCGGGCCTGGAAAGAGGCTGGAATCGACCTCGCGGCCGTCAAAGGCGATTGGTATCGCGATGTCGGACAAGGCATGGGCCCGGCCCTCAACACGGCCTCGGCGCTCAACGCCTACATTCTGTCCGATCGCGGCACGTGGCTCTCGTTCAAGAACCGCGGCGAACTGACGATTCTGGTCCAGGGCGACCCGCGCCTGTTCAACCCCTACGGCGTGATGCTGGTGAACCCCGAAAAGCATCCCAACGTGAAGGTGAAGGAGGGTCAGGCATTCATCGATTGGCTGGTCTCACCCGAGGGGCAGACGGCGATCGCGAACTACAAGATCGGCGGCGAGGCCCTGTTCTTCCCGAGCGCCGGCAAGGCGAACAAATAATCCGTCGAGCGCCGTTGGTGTCAGCATGAAGAGGCCGCCGTCGAAGGCGGCCTCGACTGTGCGATCTTACGATCGCGGCGGTCCCGATTGCCGCCGCCGGGCGAAAAGCCAGAGGCCAAGAGCGGCAAGAGCGATCAGCAGGCTGATCCAGACCCAGTTGAAGTCGATCGCGGCGGCGGTCGCCGCGGGCGAGCTCGAACCGGACGGTCCCGACTCCGGAATCGGCGGCGCCGGATTCATCTGCTGCGCCAGCCCTTGATGGACCGTCAAAGCCCAGAACGGCACGGCGGTGGCGATGGCCCGCATGGGACCTCCCGTTTTGCTCTCGGTCGGACGCATCAATCTGCCTTGAAGGTGAAGGCCGGCGCATCCTGAAGCTGCGCCTTCGTCAGCCGAACCTCGGCATGAACGATCTTATCGCCCGCCAGCACGGTCGCGGGATGCTTGGAAGGACGCTGCGGCTCGACGGACCCGGTCGCGTCGGTCACCCGGCCGCTATGCTGGTTCTGGACGGCACCGAGAACCTCGTTGGAAGTCTGCGAACCGGGCATCGTCTCCGGCCCCGCCTTGTCCGCAGCCTTCTGGCTCGGCGCCTCGTCCACCTTCACCACCGAGGACGGCCCGCTGGTCAGCGAGACATCGCCGGTGTTCCAAGAGAGTTGATCGAATGGAACGGCGACGGACTTCTCACCCAAGCCGAGGAAGCCGCCGACACCGATCACCACAGCCCGGATCTGACCCGAGCCGTCGAGGAGGACATCCTCGATTTCGCCGACCCGGACGTGATCCATGCCGATCACAGGAACGCCCACGATCTTCGAACCGCGCACCGTTCCGGCCGGGCTCGTGGTCATGAAGGGCGCTGCGGGCTCGGCATAGGCGGGCGCGCCCCATGGAAGCGCGAGTCCGAGTGTGAGGGCGAGGCAGGTCAAGGCGTTGGAACGCACGGAGCGTCTCCGAAGTCGATGGATCGGCAAGGTCCAGCGACAACGTTAGACACGCGGCAGCAGTTCACCGGTTTCGACCGGGGGCGTCACCGTGGTCGGTCGAGCAGGCCCGAGACCACGCGGGCCGTGTAATCCACCATCGGCACGATGCGGGCGTAGTTCAGGCGGGTCGGGCCGATGACGCCGACCACGCCGACGATCTTCTGAGCGCTGTCGCGGAAGGGCGCTGCGATCATCGACGAACCGGACAGCGAGAAGAGCTTGTTCTCCGATCCGATGAAGATCCGCACGCCGTCGCCCTGCTCGGCCCGGGCCAAGAGTTCGATCACGTCCTTCTGCGTTTCGAGATCGTTGAAGAGCAGGCGGATCCGTTCGAGATCCTCGGCGGCGCGGAGATCGTCGAGGAGGTTGGCTTGGCCCCGGACGATGAGTTGGCGCGCTTCCGAGGGGCCGACCGTGGTGGCGAGGCCGGCATCGACGAGCCGCTCCGTGATGGCGTCGAGCTCGCGCTTCATCGCCTTGCGGCCGGCCTCGATATCGGCCCGCAGGGCATCGAGGGTGCGTCCGCGCAGCCGCGCATTGAGAAAGTTCGACGCCTCCTGCAGGGCGCTCGCGGGCAATCCCGGCGGCAGGTCGAGCAGGCGGTTCTCGACGGTGCCGTCGGTCGAGACCAGAACCACCAGCGCCCGGTCGGCGTCGAGGCGCACGAACTCGACGTGTTTGAGGCCGGCATCGACCTTGGTGGTCAGCACCACGCCCGCGCCGCGCGAGATGCCGGAGAGCAGGGTCGAGGCCTCGGCCAGTGCCGAGTCGAAGGTGTGGCGCGAGGCGGCGGCCTGCATCTGCGCCTCGATTCGCGCCTTCTCCTCGCGATCGACGTCGCCGATCTCCATCATGGCATCGACGAAGAAGCGCAGACCCATCTCCGTCGGCAGCCTTCCGGCCGAGGTGTGGGGCGCGAAGATCAAGCCGGAATGTTCCAGATCCGCCATCACGTTGCGGATCGAGGCCGGCGACAGGCTCATCGGCAGGATGCGGGCAAGGGTGCGCGATCCCAGCGGCTCGCCCGTGGTGACGTAGCTCTCGACGATCTGCCGGAAGATCTCCCGGGCGCGCTCGTTGAGGGCGGAGAGCGCCTGGGAAGAATGACGCGCGGTGCTGAACGGGATCTCGGACACGACCAACTCAATCTGACATGCGATTGTGGGCGTAAGGTCGCCCGCGATCAATCCTTCACGACGGGCGAGCCGCAGGGCTTCCTCCGAGGCGGTCACGCCTGGGTTCGGATTCGAGCCGACCGATCTGCGACGATCACCTCACACGGCAGAACGCTAACGATGGCTCGGGACTTCGGTTCGATCGTGATCGGTCGATCCGATCCACCATCCGTCAACGCTCCTGCAGCCTAGAGGGATCGTTCTTCCCGCGATGTCGGTTAGCGGGGGACCGTGCGCTCCGGCTCGCGGTGCCAACGAAGAAATTTCTGTGTTGTGGAGAATGCCCGTGAAGCTCGGCGCCAAATGGAAGATGATCAAGGTCGCGGCCGTCGCGATCGCCCTGTCGGGGTTCGGCCTGGCCGCCTCGCCGCATCGGGCGGAAGCGGCGCCGATCACCGTTCCGGCCGAGGCCACGGCCAGCGCCGGTGAGGCGACACAGGTCGCCTACGGCTACGGCCATCGCATGCGGCATCACCGGCATATGCACCGTCACCACATGCGCCATCATCACCGTCACATGATGCGTCGCCACATGATGCGGCACCATATGCGCCACCATCACCGCCATCATCACTGGCGCTGAGGCAGCGCGAACGGCGCGGAGCTCGCGGGTCGCGCGTGAAACACGAGGCCGCCGTCGGACCGACGGCGGCCTTTTTTTTGCGCTCGATTCGGAAGGCCGGCGGAGTTGCCGCCCGGCGCGGCAGCGCCTAAGAGCGCCGACTTCCGTTCTCGATCCTGGAGTGTCCTGCGGATGCGGCCGTCCAAGCGCGCGCCCGACGAGTTGCGTGCCGTCACGTTGGAGCGGGCCGTCGCCCGTTACGCGGAAGGCTCCTGCCTCGTCACGTTCGGCAATACCCGCGTGCTCTGCACCGCCTCACTGGAAGAGCGCGGGCCGCCGTGGCTGCGGGGATCCGGCAAGGGCTGGGTGACGGCCGAATACGCGATGCTGCCGCGGGCCACCCACGAGCGTACCCGGCGCGAAGTGAACTCGGGCAAGCCTTCGGGCCGCACCCAGGAGATCCAGCGTCTGATCGGCCGTTCGCTCCGGGCCGTCACCAATCTGCCGGCTCTGGGCGAGCGCCAGATCACGATCGACTGCGATGTGATCCAGGCCGATGGCGGCACGCGCACCGCCTCGATCACCGGAGCGTGGGTCGCCCTTCACGATTGCTTGGCCTGGATGCGAACCCGCTCGATCATCTCGGTCGATCCGCTCAAGGACCATGTCGCGGCCGTGTCCTGCGGTATCTACAAGGGCAAGCCGGTGCTCGATCTCGATTACGCCGAGGATTCGGCGGCCGAGACCGACGCGAACTTCGTCGTCACCGGCAAGGGCGGTATCGTCGAGGTTCAGGGCACCGCCGAGATGGAGCCCTTCTCGGACGAGCAGTTCCTCGAATTACTGCGGCTCGCCAAGGGCGGCGTCGCTCAGTTGGTCGAGTTGCAACGGAAGGCTATCGCGTGAGCGAACACCACCGCATCCTGTCCGGCAAGGTGGTCATCGCCACCCACAATGCCGGCAAGCTCGTCGAGATGCGCGAGCTGCTCGCGCCCTTCGGCGTCGAGGCTGTGTCCGCCGGCGAACTCGGGCTGCCCGAGCCGGACGAGACCGGCACGATGTTCGCCGAGAACGCCGCCATCAAGGCGATCGCCGCCGCGGAAGCCTCGGGTCTGCCGGCCTTCGCCGACGATTCGGGGCTTTGCGTCGATGCCCTGGACGGTGCGCCAGGCCTCTTCTCCGCCCGCTGGGCCGGCCCGAACAAGGATTTTACCGGGGCGATGGCCCGGATCGAGGCCGAATTGTCGAAGCGCGGGGCCACGGACCGCCGCGCCCATTTCATCTCGGCCCTCGTGCTCGCTTGGCCCGACGGGCATACCGAGTTGTTCGAGGGCCGCGTCTTCGGCGACCTCGTGGCGCCGCGCGGCAATCTCGGCTTCGGTTACGATCCGATGTTCCAACCCGAGGGAATGGATCGGACCTTCGGCGAGATCTCGTCCGAGGAGAAGCACGGCGTCGATTGGCAAAGCGGCGAAGCCCTGTCGCACCGGGCTCGAGCGTTCGTGACCCTGGCGGCAGCCTGCCTGCGACGGCCGGCATAGGCTTTCGCTTCCCGACCGCAGGACCTACATCGTCGAACGGGAGATCTCTCCCGAATATCGCTGCCCGGTCGCGACCTTCGTACGGGCGGGCCGCCACAGCAAGCTGTGGTCGAGATGAGGGCGGATGAACCCGCCAGAAGCCCGATGCCCGTCATGACACCGCCAGATCACCCGACCCGCGATGCGGGTTTCGGCGTCTACCTGCACTGGCCGTTCTGCGCAGCGAAGTGCCCGTATTGCGACTTCAACAGCCATGTCCGCCATGCGGGCGTCGACCAGCCACGTTTCCTTGCCGCCTTCCGGCGCGAGATCGCGCATGCGGCACAGCTCGTTCCTGGGCGCACCGTCACCAGCATCTTCCTCGGCGGTGGCACGCCTTCGCTGATGGCGCCGGAGACGGTCGCGGGCCTGCTCGATGCGGTCGCTGGCGCATGGACGATCGCCGCCGATGCCGAGGTGACGCTCGAGGCCAACCCGACCAGCGTCGAGGCGAGCCGCTTTCGCGGCTATCGCGCGGCGGGCGTGAACCGGGTGTCGCTCGGCGTCCAGGCCCTGAACGACGGCGATCTCAAGCGCCTTGGCCGGCTGCATTCGGTCGAGGAAGCCCTCGCCGCCGTGCGCGTCGCGGCCGAACATTTCGAACGCTTTTCGTTCGACCTGATCTATGCCCGGCCCGACCAGACGCCGGAGGCTTGGCGTAGCGAATTGCGCGAGGCGATCGCCCATGCGGCCGAACACCTCTCGCTCTATCAGCTCACCATCGAGCCGGGCACGCCGTTCTTCGGATTGGCCCGCACCGGCCGGCTCGTCACGCCGGACGATGACCTGTCGCGGGCGCTCTACGACGTCACGCAGGATATCTGCTCGGCCCACGGCTTGCCGGCCTACGAGATTTCGAACCACGCCCGCCCCGGCGCGGAATCTCGTCACAACCAGCTCTACTGGCGTTACGGCGAGTATGCCGGCATCGGCCCCGGTGCCCATGGGCGGCTCGTCCTGCCGGAGGGCCGGACCGGCACGCTCACCGAGAGGGCGCCCGAAGCCTGGCTCGCCCGCGTCGAGGGTGAGGGCCACGGCATCGTCGAGACCGAGGCCCTGTCGGCGGAGGATCAGGGCGACGAGTTCCTGATGATGGGTCTGCGGCTTGCCGAGGGCATCGACCCCGCCCGCTACGCCGCCCTCAAGGGCCGCCCGCTCGATACGGGACGTCTCGCCGCGCTGACGGCCGATGGGCTGGTCGCCCGCCGCGACGACGGACGCATCGGCGTCACGCCACGGGGCGCCCCGGTGCTGAACGCCGTGGTGGCGGAATTGGCGGCGTAAGGTTCAGATCCCCGAGGGACCCAGGACTTTCGGCGCCGGGCTCACCACGGCGGCCGCGTTGTTTCGGATTTCGTAGACCGCCAGCGTCCGTTCGCTGAGGCCGTCCGGGCGGAAGCGGAACGTCCCTTCGAGGCCGGAGAAGCCGGCCGGGCTCGTCAGCGTCGCGTCGGCGAAGCGTTGCGTCCCGTATTGGCGGATCAGCGCCGCCGTGAGCGAGACGGCATCGTAGCCGAGCGAGGCGGCCCGCGGCGGAGACGCACCGTAGCGGGCTTGATAGCGCTGGGCGAAGCCAGAGAAGCCCGCCGTGTCGGGGGCGGCGAACCAGCCCCCCTGGAAGGCCGGCTGCGACAGCACCCGAGGGTCGTTCCACAGGGCGAGGCCCATCGGGCGGACCCGTGTGGGCGAGAAGCCGATCTTGGTCAGGGCCGGCGCGACCGCCAAGAGTCCGTCGGGCGTGTCGGGCACGAACAACGCGTCGGCGGGGGCCGCCGAACCCACCATCACCGTGCGAAGGCGCTCGACGGCCGGGCCAGGGGCGCCGGTCGGGTAGCGCTCGATGGCGACGAGGCGGGCGCCGCGACGCGCTACGGCCTCGCGGAACTGCGCTTCGACGGCATTGCCGTAGGTGGATTCGGGGATCAGGGCCGCGAAGGAGCGTCGCCCGGCCGCCGTCGCCTCCTCGACGATGCGGTCGACTTCCGATTGCGGCAGGAAGCTGATGAGGTAGACGCCGCGCGCCGCGACGCCGGCATCGGTCGAGAAGGCGACGACCGGCTTCCCGGCGCCCCGCGCCACGGCGCCCGCGGATTGGACATTGGCGGCGAAGAGCGGCCCGAGGACGATCTCGGCCCCGTCGGCGAGGGCCGATTGCGCCGCTTCGCGGGCGCCGTCGGGCGTGCCGCGGTCATCCTTCACCAGGATCTGCAGATCCGGCTTCTGGAAGTCGTCGTAGGCGAGTTCCGCGGCGTTGCGCAGAGCCGCTCCCACCGCTGCGCCCTGGCCGGTCAACGGCACGATCAGCGCGACCTTGATCGATCCGGTCCCGATGCGCTGACCTTGATTGGTTGGGGGCGGGGCGTCGGCGTTGAGTGCGGGAGTCGGACGCGACGACGGCGCGAGGACGTCGGATCCGCCGGCGCAGGCCGAGAGGCCGAGCGTGACGAGCGCCACGCCGTACAATCCCGTTCGCCACCCGCCGATCCGCGTCATTGCCGACCCTCCCGATGCCCGCAACTGTCGGTCACGATGCGGAGAGCCCTTCGAAAAGTAAATGTGAGGCCGGCCTTCTCCACGGTCCGCAAACACGCTGCGGCGTGCCATTGTCGCGCCGATGACACAGCGCAGCGACTCGGAAGCCCGCCGGGACCGGCCGGCCACCTTCACCGCCTTCGGCCTCGCCGCGGAGGCGGAGCGACCGGCGCCCGGCCTCTACGTCGTCGCGACACCCATCGGAAATCTGCGCGACGTTTCGTTCCGCGCGCTGGCGACGCTCGCCGCCGCCGACGCGGTGCTGGCCGAAGACACCCGCGTCACCCGCACGCTGCTGATGCATTACGGGATCACCACACCGCTCCTGTCCTATCACGAGCACTCGAACGAGGCGGTGCGCGAGCGGATGGTGCTGCGGCTTCGGGCCGGTGAGACCTTGGCTTTGGTCTCGGATGCGGGAACGCCCCTCGTCTCGGATCCGGGCTTCAAGCTGGTGCAGGCCGCGATCGCCGCGGGCGTTCCCGTGACACCGATCCCCGGTCCGTCGGCGGTCATGACCGCCATCGTCGCCGCCGGCCTGCCGACCGACCGCTTCTTCTTCGAAGGGTTCCTGCCGCAGAAATCCGGGGCGCGCCGCAACCGTCTGGAGGCATTGTCGCCGATCCCCGGCACCCTGGTGGTGTTCGAATCCCCCCATCGCCTTCCGGAAATGCTGGCGGATGCCGCCGACGTGCTCGGCCCGGACCGCCAGGCGGCCGTCGCCCGCGAATTGACGAAGCTCTACGAGACCATCCGCCGCGACAGCCTGGGGGGCCTCGCCCGCGCCTTCGCCGAGGAAGGACCGCCCAAGGGTGAGGTCGTGGTCGTGATCGGCGCCGAACCCGAGGACGCCAAGGCCCGCGAGGTCGATACCGGCCTCGACGCGCGAATCGAGGCAGCCCTCGCCCGTCACTCGATCAAGGACGCCGCTGCCCTGGTCGCGGACGAGACCGGACAGCCCAAGCGGATCGTCTATGCCCGCGCCCTGGCCCTGGCCCGACGCAGCAATGACGAAGCTTCGTCCTGACACGATCCGCGATCGGCGCCGCGCCACCCATCGCCATGGCCTCTTCGCCGAGACATGGGCGCTCGTTGCCCTGATGGCGAAGGGCTACCGGCCGCTGGCCCGGCGCTACGCCGCAGCGGGCGGCGAGATCGACCTGATCGTCCGTCGCGGGCGGGTCATCGCCTTCGTCGAGGTGAAGGCTCGGCCCAGCTTCGAGATGGCGGCAATCGCCATCGATGCCCGCAAACGGGCGCGGATGTCGCGGGCGGCGCGTGCTTGGCTTGCCCGCCATCCGATCGGACCGGATGAGACCCTGCGTGCCGACGCCGTGTTCGTGATGCCTCGGACATGGCCTCGACACCTGCCCAACGTCTTCGAACTCGAAGGATTGTGAGTGCGTGAATGCCCGTGACGGTGTCGGATCGACGGATCAGCTGCATCCATCGATGAGTGGGTCACGATTGACCGCGACTCTGTCCCGAAGTCGCTGATGACTTTCGGGAAAAATATGGCCGCCGTCAGCCCTGAGCGCTGACGATCGCGGCGATCAAGGTGCGCTTGAGATCCGCTTGGCTGAACGGCTTCTGCACCACCGGACGATCACGGAACGGCTCGCGGATCCCCGCGCCGCCATAGCCCGTCGAGAACACGATCGGCAGGTTCCGCTCGGCGATGGCCTCGGCAACCGGATAGATCGGCTCGCCCGCCACGTTCACATCGAGAATGGCGACCGTGTAGTCTTCCGCACGCGCCATCTCGAGGGCAGTCGCGAGGCGCGCGG
Organism: Methylorubrum suomiense; assembly: GCF_022179765.1. Lineage (GTDB taxonomy): Bacteria > Pseudomonadota > Alphaproteobacteria > Rhizobiales > Beijerinckiaceae > Methylobacterium > Methylobacterium suomiense. Next base: position 325,442 of record NZ_BPRE01000007.1, read on the forward strand.
CCGGCCCGACGATCTCACAGCCGAAATCGAGGAGCATGTCCTCGAGCAGCATCGAGATGGCGGCCTCGTCCTCCACGACAAGCACGCGGGCGCCCGCCAGACGATCCTCGTTCGAATCCACAGTCACGCCGGGTCGTCTTCCTTCAGATCCGTTATCGTCGCGGCACGGCCTCGGCCGGTCCGGTCGCATCCCGGATTGTTACCGAGGTGACTTCGCCCGCTGACGGACCCGGCCCCCTCCGGATCCTGCCCCGGTCCTGGGAGGGGTCGCTTGGAAAGCCAGGCGTGTCAAGCACCGCGACGGGCCCGGTATGCTATCGTGACCGCCGCAATGTTATTCAGAGATACATTTCGTCCGACCTGTTGCTCACGGGTCGGCACGGGGGCGCGAATTCCGTCCCGACCTGGCTTCACCCGGCGAGGGCTGGCCCGCCTTGCCGGATCGGCCGCCGCCGCTGGATTCCTGCCTCGCGGCGCGTCCGGAGCGACCTCGAAATCGCTGGTCGTCGGTTCGAAGAGCGACACCGAGGGCACTCTGCTCGGCAACGTGATCGCCACGATTCTGGAAGGACTTGGCTTCCGGGTCGAGAGACGCCTCGGGCTCGGGCCGACGTTGATCGTACGATCTGCCCTGATCGGCGGCGAGCTCGATCTCTATCCGGAATATACCGGCAACGTCGCGTTCTTCGCCGGCACGGAAACCGATCCGGGTTGGAAGGACGGTGAGACTGCCTATGAGATGGCGCGGCGGCTGGATGCGGCGGAGGGCCTCAGCTGGCTCGCCCGAGCTCGTGCCGACAACACGTGGTGCATTGCCGTCAACGGCGCGCTCGCCCGATCGGAAGGCCTTGCAACCATGACGGATTTCGCGCGCGCCGTGCGGGCCGATCGCATCCGGCTCGCTGCTTCGACGGAATTCGTCGAAAGTCCCGCCGCGCTTCCGGCCTTCGAGGCGGCCTATGATTTTCACCTGCCGATCACCCGCATCGTCAGCCTGCCCGGAGGCGATACGGCCGTCACCGCTCGGGCGGCAGCCGAGGGGATCAGCGGAATCAATGCCGGAATGGTCTACGGCACCGACGGAGCGATCTCCGCCCTCGACCTCACCGTGATGAGTGACCCTCAGCGTGCGCAGATCGTATACGAGCCGGCACCGGTGATCCGCGCGCGCGTCCTCGAAGCGTATCCTGAGATCCGTGCAGCCCTCGACCCGGTCTTCGAAGCGCTCGATGCCGCGACCTTGCGCCGCCTCAACGGGGCGATCACGGTGGAGGGACGTCAGGCCGAAGCGGTCGCCGCCGCATGGCTCGCCGAGCGCATGAGCGCCCGCAGATGATCATTGCTGCCGAATCGTGGGGGCGGCCCTTTTTCAAAAACTCATTTTCCGTCGCGGCGGCGTTCGCCCTGCCGTTCATCCTCTGGCGAATGCCTCTGCTTCATCTCGCCCCGAACCGACTCGTCAGCGGCGAAGCCATTTCCTCCACGACGGCATTGGGCGCGGCGCTTTGGCCGTTGCTCATCCTCGTGGCCCTCGGTCCGTGTCTGGCGCTGACAGGCCGGGGGCGCATTGCCGGCTTTCTCGCCCTCGTCACCTGCGCGGGAGCTTTCGCCCTCCTGCTAGCGGCACTCGGGAGCGGGGCGCACGACCTGCTGGCCGGTCAGCCGGCGGCGGCACGGGCTCGCCTGGCCGCAGGCGCGTGGCTCACCGGGTTCGGCCTGTGCTTCGGAATGCTGCAAGGTGCTCGCGCGATCCGTATCCCGGCGCCCGGTTGGCTGGTCGCCGCCTGTATCGCACTCGTCGTCGTGTCCCTCGGTGCATCCGGCCTCCTGGATGCCCTTTCCCTCACGGTGGAACTCAGAGGAAGGCGGGATGGCCTGATCCAGGCGATCCTCGATTATCTCGCATTGACGGGGGGCGCGTTGGTCTTGGCCTCTCTCGTTGTCGCGGCGCTCGGTTCCTGGCGGCGCGGACGCGCGGTCGTCGATCTGCTCGTAAGCGGACTTCAAGTTGTTCCGGCCGTCGCGCTGCTCGGTGGTCTCGTCGCCGCAGCATCGGCGCTGCTGGCCATGCTGCCGGCTCTTCGCGGGCTGGGCCTGTCCGCTCTTGGGTCCGGTCCAGCCCTCATCGGCATCGCTGCCTATCTTCTTCTGCCGCTCTGGCGGGGATTGCAGAGTGCCTTGCGAGCGCCCGATCCCGCGATGCTCGACGCCGCCCGCGCCATCGGCCTGACACCCCGCCAGATCTTCGTCGATCTGCGTTTGCCGCTCGGTGCCCCCATCCTGATCGGCGGTCTGCGCGTGGCGGCGGTGCAGGCCTTGGGTCTCGCGACACTGGCACCCCTGGTCGGAGCAGGCGGGCTCGGTCGGCTCGTCTTCGACGGCATGGCCCAGTTCGCCCCCGATCTCATCGTGCTCGGCGCCGTCCCCGTCGTGGGGCTCTCGCTCGCCACCGAATCCGGTCTGAGCACCGTCGAGGCGGCTTTGCGCCGACGCTGGTCGTCATGATCGCGGTATTCCGACCGGCGCTCGCGCCGCTGCTTCTGGGCCTCGCTCTCGCAGCGGCGAGCCATCCCGCCTTCGCCCGCCTGCTCACGGGCGGTGGAGCACGCCCGCTGGCGGCGGAACGCCTCCTCGATCTCGCTTTGAACCACCTGTTGCTGGCCGGCACCGGCTTCCTCGTCGTCGCCCTGCTCGGCCTCGGTCTCGGTATCGCCGCCACCCGTCCGGCTTTCGCCTCCCTGCGACCGGCCATCGACACGCTCGCGGCCTTCGCTCAGGCCGTCCCGCCGGTCGTAGTGGTGGCACTGGCGCTCCCGATCCTCGGCTTCGGCGGCCCCCCGACACTCTTGGCGCTGCTGGCCTACGGCATCATGCCGGTCTTGCGCGGGATCGTCGGCGCGATCGAAACCGTCCCGGCCGAGGCCCGGTCGGCGGCCGAGGCCATCGGCTTCAAGGAGATCCAGATTCTCCTCGGAGTCGAACTGCCGCTGGCTGTCCACGGCATCTTCGAGACGCTGAGGACCGCCTTCATCCTGTCCGTCTCCGTCGCGGCGGTGGGAGCCCTTGCCGGCGCCCCGACCCTCGGCACGCCCATCGTCGCCGGTCTTCAAAACCAGAATCTCGCCGCGATGCTTCAAGGCACGCTGGCGACGGCCGCCCTCGCCTTCCTCGGTGACGGCCTGCTGCAGGCCGTCGCCGGTCGGATCGAGCGACGCTGATCGACCTATCGATCGAGGAATTCGACCTTCGCCCCCTTCACGGTCCGGCTGGCGAGGTCGCGGGCATCCCAATTCGTCAGCCGAATGCAGCCATGCGATTCCGTTTTGCCGATTTTCTCCGGCTCCGGCGTGCCATGGATGCCGTAGGATTCGATCGAGAGATCGATCCAAACGAGACCGACAGGATTGTTCGGGCCTGGATGGATCGAGAACTTTCGGTTCGTCTTGACGCCCTTGAAGCGATATTTCGGATTGTAGGTGTACCATGGGTCGAAGGCGACGGCCTTCACCTTGGCGGTGCCGTCCGGCGCGGGTTTCTCGGAGCTGCCGATCGAAGCAGGGTAATCGGCCGTGAGGGTGCCATCCTCACCGAATGCCCGAACCCGCTTCGTCTCCTTATCGACCTCGATGCGTGACACCTTGGGCGCCAACGGTACGCCCTCGACCTTGCCCGAACCGGTGGGCGGCACGGCCGCGACGATCAAGGTACCGCCGGCTTTGTCCAGAGGAACGCCCGGATTGAGCGCCGAGAGCAGATCCCGCTGCATATGGAAGCGTTCGGCTAGCATCTCGCGGGTGTTGGTGTAGTGCATCGGACCGATATCGGCCTGCTCCTCCATTTTCGCCGGCATCTTCTCGACGAAGGGCCCGTTCACATCGGCGTCCGTGATCGCGTAATCGGTAACGACCGGGTCCTGGCTCGTGGCCTGGAGCCGATCGAACACGGCACGGGTCACCTTGCCTTCGGCGGGGAGCCCTTGGGCGGAGGCGTAGGCCTTGAGTGCGCCGCGCAGATTCTCGCCGTCGCGTCCATCGATGGCACCGGGGGAGAAGCGGGCACGGTCGAGCAGCACCTGCACCTTCACCAGCAAAGGATCCGGACGTTTCGTGTCCGGCTCGGCTTTCATGTTCGAACGGTCGGACTTGCCCTTTGTCCGCCCTTTCGGGGCACCGTCCTTGGTCGCGTCTTCCGGTTCGCGGAACGTGGCGTTGTTGATCGAATCCTTGGTCAACGCGGGCGCTTCGGAGCTGGATTCAGCCGTTGCCGGAGCAGCGAAGCTCACGCCGGATAGGGTGAATCCGAAGACGAGCGCCGCGGGGACGCTCCGCATCCATGTCCACGCCATCGCCCGTCCGCTCTCCCATTGCCAATGGCAGAGGAAATGACGGGAAAGCGCTGCCGTTCCCGCGGCGAAGCGACCGCTATTGGCAGAGGCGATGGCCGGCGTTGCGCTCGCGCTCGTCGAGGTGGAGGTGGTTGCCGTGGGCGGAATCGCTCCCTGGTCCGAGCACCGTGCGGAAGAACTCGCACGCGCTGGCGCGCACCGTCGCGAGGAAAGTGGCCTCCGGACTCCCCTCCGCCGCGGCCGTCACTTTGATCGCCGGGCGTTTGGCGAAACCGTACCCCATCACGTCGATGGCGTTGGCGAAGCTGTGCTCGCTCAGCTTGGCGTCGCTGTCATGGTTCTGGCCACGGCAGACATAGGTTCCGCCCAGAGACAGGCTCGCGAGCCGATCGTCGAATTCCTTGCGCGCGGACGCTTGTACCTCCGTCGTCCAACGGGCCAACGCTTCCGCCGCCCGGCAGGTCAGGATCGCGGCCGGTTCCAGCGCCACGCCGTCGGCCAGGGCCGTCACGTTGAGCGGCCGCGGAGCGCTGCACTGGCCGTTGCCGAGCGGCGCCACGGATTCGAACCGCGCCCCGAGCCGCTCCAGCCGGCGCAGGCAGGCGGCATCGTCGGGCGCCGCGACCTTCAACGCCAGAGCCGCCTCGCCCGACAGTTCCGGCGGTCGCACGGGCGGCAGCGGCGCTTCGGGTAAAGCGGTGGGATTGGCCGTGTCAGGGCCCTGCCCCCTCGGAGTATCGCTGCCGGTCTTTCCCTCGGGAGGTTTCACGGCTTCCTTGCCGGTGACGAGCTCCGGCGGCCGCTCCGGCGGGAGAGGTGTGACCTGGGGCTCCGGGGGAACGAGATCGTTCGGGCGCTGGGGCGGCTCCGGCGGCGGAAGCGGGACGGTTGCGACCGGCGGCTTTACCGGGTCGGCCAGAGCCGAACCGAGACAAGGGGTCAGACTCAGTAGGCAGGCGACGATGACAGGCTTCATGCCTCGGACCTTCCCGAACGCTTCCGCGACGGATGGCGGACCGGCCTCGTGATCCTATCCCGACGACGTCTCGGCTAGGACGCTGCGGCCACGCCCTTCGGCAATCGTGCGGCGAAGGGTAACGCGCCCTCGTCCGGACGCCCTTTTGCCTGTGTCCGATCGGGGGCCTATCCTGGCGAAGGTTCCGACGCCCACGACGCTCTGCGTGATCGAGTGGCGTTCGGTCGATCGAAAGGCGTTCCGGCGCCGATATCGAAGGGTTTTTCCTGCATGACCGTCGACACTGCCCCCGACTTGAACGCCGCCTCCGCCGCGACGGAGGCGAATCCGTTCGCCGCGGGGGACTGGGCGACGCCGTTCGGCCTGCCGCCATTCGAGTCGATCCGACCCGAGCATTATGTGCCGGCCTTCGCCGAGGCTCTGAAGGCGCACGAGGCCGAGATCGCGCAGATCGCCGGAAACGCGGAAGCGCCGGACTTCGAGAACACGGTCGCAGCCTTGGAACGCGCCGGCCAAGCGCTGGATCGGGTGGCGAGCGTGTTCTTCAACCTCACCGGCAGCACCACGAGCCCGGAGTTGCAGGCGATCGAGCGGGCGGTAGCGCCGCAGCTTGCCCGGCATTCGAGCGCGATCACCTTGAACCCGCAGCTTTGGGCTCGCCTCTCGGCGATCGATCCGGAGGCCGAGGGCCTCAATGCCGAACAGCAACGCGTCCTCGACCGTACGCTCACCCGCTTCCGCCGCGCCGGTGCTGATCTCGCGCCCGAGGCCAAGACCCGCATCGCCGAGATCGCGACCCGGCTCGCCGAACTTGGCACCCAGTTCGGGCAGAACCTACTCGCCGACGAGAACGGCTTCATCCTGCCGCTCGACGGTGAGGAGGATCTGGCCGGTCTGCCGCCCTTCCTGCGCGATGCCACCGCGGCGGCGGCGGAACGGGGCGGGACGCACAGCCACGTCGTCACGCTCTCGCGCTCGCTGATCGAGCCGTTCCTCGTCTTCTCCACTCGTCGCGATCTTCGGGCGCGCGCCTACGAAGCCTGGACCCGCCGCGGGGAGAACGGGGGCGAGACCGACAATCGCCGTCTCATCGCCGAGATCGTCGCCCTTCGGGCCGAGCGCGCACGTCTGCTTGGTTACGACAGCTTCGCCCATTTCCGTCTGGACGACACGATGGCGGCTTCGCCCGACGCCGCCATGGCGTTGCTTCGCGACGTCTGGGCGCCGGCGCTCCGCCGGGCGGCCGAGGAACGCGAGCGCTTGCAGGCGCTGGTACGGGCGGAGGGGCAGGATTTCGCCCTCGAAGCCCATGATTGGCGGCACTATGCCGAGAAGCTGCGCCGGGCCGAGCACGACCTCGACGAAGCCGAGATCAAGCCGTACCTGCCGCTGGAGGGTGTGATCCAGGCGGCCTTCGACACCGCCTCACGGCTGTTCGGGCTGCGTTTTGAGGAAGTCGCTGACGTCCCGCGCTACCATCCGGACGTGCGGGCCTGGCAAGTCCAGGATGCGGATGGCGCCGAGATCGGGTTGTTTCTCGGTGACTACTTCGCCCGCTCGTCCAAGCGGTCGGGAGCCTGGATGAGCGCCTTCCGTTCGCAGGAGCGTTTGAACGGCGACATCAAGCCGATCATCGTCAACGTGATGAACTTCGCGCGCGCACCGCGGGGTGAGCCGACGCTGCTTTCCTTCGACGACGCCCGTACCCTCTTCCACGAATTCGGCCATGGGCTGCATGGCCTGTTATCCGACGTCACCTACCCGCTCTTGTCCGGCACGGCAGTCTCCCGCGACTTCGTCGAGCTGCCCTCGCAGCTCTACGAGCATTGGCTGGAGCAGCCGGAAGTGCTGCGCCAGCATGCGCGCCATTATCGGACCGGCGAGCCGATGCCGGAGGCGTTGCTGAAGCGTTTGCTCGCAGCACGCACCTTCAACCAGGGTTTCGCGACGGTCGAGTACACGGCCTCGGCCATCGTCGACATGACACTGCACCTGTCGGCGGCCGGCGAGGACGGGCTCGATGTGCCGGCGTTCGAGGCGGACGCGCTCAAGCGCATCGCCATGCCGACCGAGATCGCCATGCGCCATCGCTCGCCGCATTTCGCGCATATCTTCTCCGGCGACGGCTATGCGGCCGGCTATTACAGTTACCTCTGGTCGGAGGTACTCGATGCCGACGCCTTCGATGCGTTCCGCGAAGCCGGCGACATCTTCCACCCCGAAACGGCGCAACGCCTGCGCCGCTTCGTCTACGGCGCGGGAAACCTGCGCGATGCGCGCGAAGCCTACACCGCTTTTCGCGGTCGTCTGCCGAGCATCGAACCCCTGCTGAAGAAGCGGGGATTGGCCGCTTGAGGCGCGAGTTGGAAAAAGGGCGCCGGCGACCGGAATCAGCGTTCCGGTAAAGGGTCAGGCGGCGTCTCGGACGCCGCTGCGCATCGCCAGATCGATCGGCCCTTCGATGATCGGCAGCGGCTTAGCCTGCCGGTTGGTCTTTTGCTCGTAATGCGCCCGCAGGAGCTTGGTGCGGTCGAGAAGATGAGCCTCGATGCGCCCGTTCATCCGATCGACGATGCGGGTCGTCGCGTCGAGGACGGTGGTCAGCGCGCCGACGGTTGCGCGCATCATCGTGGCGGCAACGCCGCCGATCCTTCGAAAAATGCTCATGGTCATCCGCTGGAGATCGGGTGCTGACCAGAAGATAGGGCGCGCTGTCGAACGGCAGCCGCGGCTGAACGTGGCATCGCACCGTTGGAACTGACGGAACGCCGCAAACTTGTCTTCGTTTTCTGTGAGTGCCGGGGGTCTATGGCTGAGCCCTGTGCTGCCGAAATCTTCGGCGAGCGCATCGTGGTCTGATCATCTGTGCCTTCTGGATTGGCACAAAAGACGATCGCCGCTCTGCCACAGTCGCGTGCCGATACACACAAGCCGATTGCGCAACAACGACGGTGCAGCGCGAAGTTTGTGATGTTTCCGCGGGTTCATGCCGCCGGACGAGACCATTCGTCCGGCGGCACATTGGTCTTCAGCGGATGTCGTCGATGGCCTAGAGGCTGTTATGGACCGCAAGCGAGTAGGGCAGCCTTCCTGAGCATGAGGCAGACAAAGGCGACGAGGTGCAGGTCTGCCAATGTGCTTGCATATCGCTCGTAGTCCT
>NZ_BPRE01000008.1 GCF_022179765.1 Methylorubrum suomiense
CGGGTTTGTGGACGGCGCTGCTGGGCGTCGAGCGGGTGGGCCGGACGGACGGCTTCTTCGAGCGCGGCGGGCATTCCCTCCTCGCCGCAAAGCTCGTCGCGCGCATTCGCGCCGAACTCGGGCGGGATCTTCCCCTGCGGGCGGTGTTCGAGGCGCCCGGTCTGGCGGCCCTCGCGGTCCGTATCGAGGCCGCACCCGCCGTGGCGGCCCAAACGAATATGGCCGTACCGCGCGCGCCCCGCGACCGGGCCGTTCCGGCCACCGACATGCAGGCCGGGCTGTGGCACTGGCAGCGGCGCCATCCGGACAGCAGCGCCTGGACCATCTTCGGGGCGCTGCGCCTGTCGGGCCCCCTCGACACCGACGCGTTGCGGGCGAGCTTCGACCACATCGTCGCTCGACACGAGGCCCTGCGCACCACGTTCCGGGCTGGCGCGGCGGGGCTGGAACTCGTGGTGCATCCCTCCGCGCCGATCCGGATCGAGCGCCTCGACCTGACGGATCGCCCCCGCAGCGAGATCGAGACGGCGGCCCTCGGCTTCGCGCAGAACCAAGCGGAACGTCCCTTCGACATGGCGGTGGATCTGCCGATCCGTGTCGGCCTCGTGCGGCTCGGCCGTCAGGACCACGTGCTCACCCTCGCGGTCCATCACGCGGCGGGCGACGGGCGCTCGATGGCGTTGCTTCTCGACGAGCTCGGCGCCGGCTACCGGGCCTTCGCGGGCGGATCCGAGCCCGATCTACCTCAGCCGGCCCGGCAGGCGACCGATTACGCCGCTTGGCGTCGGGCGCAGGATCGGACTCCCGCCGCGGAGGCCCGGCTCGCCGAGACCCTGGAGCGCCTGTCCGGCTCATGGAGGCCCGATCCGGTCCAGACCGACCGACCCCGCAGGCCCGATCTCGGCGCGCGCGGCGCTCGAATTCGCTTCGAGATCCCCGGAGCGGCGGTTTTGCGCCTCGCGGCGAACGCCGGGGCCTTGAACGCCACCCTGCCGATGGCCGCGATGGCCGCCCTCGGTATCGCCCTGCGCCGCCGCAGCGACCGCGATGCCATGAGCCTCGGCATCCTGGTCACCGACCGCGGCCCGTCGGAGCTGGAGACGGTGATGGGCTGCCTCGTCGCCACCGATCTCACTGTGCTCGAGATCGATCCAGCGCAGCCGTTCGCACGGATTCTCACCGCCGTGCGCGACGAGCGGCTGGCCGCTCAGGCCGCCGGGCCGGTTCCCTACGCCCGCCTCCTCGACGCTCTCGCCCGCCGGTATCGCCTGAGCCACGCGGCGGCGCCGTTCCAAGTCCTGTTCAGCTACCTCCGGGTCGAGCCCGAGAGCGCCGACCTGCTGGCAGGCCTGCGGGCGAGGGACTTTCCGGTCGCCGATACCGACGAGAGCTTCGAACTCGAATTCGACTTCAAGGAGCGGGCCGACGGGGGGCTCGCCGTCTCCATAGGCTACCTCACCGACCTGTTCGACTCCGCGACCGTCGAGGCACTGGCGCAGGACCTTTCCGGTGTGCTGGAGGCCGCCGCCCGCGACCCGGATCGCCCCGCCGCACGGCTCTGGCCGCCCCCGGCCCTGCCCGATGAAGCGGCCTGACTGGCCCAAGACCCTCACGGGCGGCGCCGGACGCCCCGGACAGCACAACGGAACGAGCGGGATGCGCATGACCCACAAGGAGAAAGATCTGATCGGCATTGGCTTCGGCCCGGCCAATCTCGCCCTGGCCGTGGCCCTCGCCGAGATGCCCGGCGCGAAACGGCTCGATTGGGGGTTCGTCGAGCGCCAGGACGGGTTCCACTGGCACCGCGACATGCAGATCGAGGGGAGCACCGTCCAGATCTCGTTCCTCAAGGATCTGGCGACCCTGCGCGATCCGACGAGCCCGTTCACCTTCGTGAATTACCTGCATCACAAGGGCCGGCTCGAGAGCTTCATCAACCTGAAGCAGGACGCGCCGACGCGGGAGGAATTCACCGACTATTTCCGTTGGGCCGCCGCCGCCTTCACGGATCGGGTGAGCTACGGCGAGACCGTCGAGGCAGTGGAGCCGGTGGCGCGCAACGGCACCGTGTCGCGCCTGCGGGTTCTGACCCGCGACGCGTCGGGCGCACGCATCGAGCGCCTGACCCGCGACCTGGTGGTGGCCGTGGGCGGGCGGCCGCGCATCCCCGCCCTGTTCGAGGGGCTGGGAGAGGATCGGATCATCCACACCTCGTCCTATCTCTCGCGCCGCGACGACCGGATCGCCGGGCAGGGGCCCGTGCGGGTGGCCGTGATCGGGGGCGGGCAGAGCGCGGCGGAGGTGTTCTACGACGTCACCCAGCGCTTCCCCGAAGCGGCGGCGACGCTGATCCTGCGGGACCACGCCTTGCGCCCGGCCGACGACAGCCCCTTCGTCAACGAGGTGTTCGACGCCGCTTTCGTCGATGCGGTGCATGCCATGGAGGCGGAGGCGCGTCGCGATCTCATCGCCTCCATGCGCAACACCAATTACGCGGTGGTGAACCACGACCTGATCGAGCGCATCTACGCGCTGCTCTATCGCCAGCGGGTCGCGGACACCGAGCGGCATCGGGTGCTGGCCGGGCGCAGCATCGAGGCTGTCCATGAGCGGAACGGGCTCATCCTCGACCTGCGGGACAGCGTGACCGGCGCGGTCGCCAGCGAAGGCTTCGACCTCGCGATTCTGGCGACCGGCTACCGTCATGACAGCCACGAGCGACTCCTGGCGGGCTTGGCGGCAGATCTGGGAGGATTCGAAGTCGATCGGTTCTATCGGCTCAAAACACCGACCTCCTACACGACGCGAATCTATCTCCAGGGCTGCAACGAACGGAGCCACGGGCTGTCCGATACGCTGCTCTCGATTCTCCCCCTCCGCGCGGCCGAGATCGTCGGCGACCTCCTATCCGGCCAAACGGGTCGGGCATTGGCCCCGACGGGCTGATCCGGCATTGCTACTCTGAGGCGAGTTCTTGCAAGCCCCGCAGCGTGAGATGGTTTTCTCGAGGCTGTCACCGCTGGGGCACAGACGATAGCCCTCGATTGATGATTAACACTATTTATGCCGTGATCGACTACAATAGAATGGTTCTTAAAATCGTTCTAGTATTTAATCGATGCGTTGCATAACACTAGTCAAGCGTATAGCAGACTAGGATATTGGACGATGCGTGCTGCCGGGGGGGTATTGATGGGGATGGCGGGTAGATTCCGAATGTCGGCGCTGACGGCCGGATCGGCGGCAATGCTCGGTGCGATCGGCCTCGTGACGCCCCACGATGCCTTCGCCCAGGAAACGACGCGGCTGGACGAAATCTCTGTTCAGGGCGACGGTCTCGTCCGTGGTCCGACGCGCAACGGAGCGCCCAGCCGCGCCGTCGTCTCGGTGTCCGGCGATCCCGAGGCGGGCGGTAAGGGGCCGGTCGAGGGCTTCGTCGCCAAGACCAGCACCGCCGGCACCAAGACCGCCGCGCCGATCATCGAGACGCCCCAATCGATCACGGTGATCGGGCGCGACCGCATCGAGACGCTGCAATCGACCAGCGCGAGCGAAGTGTTCCAGTATACGCCGGGCATCAACGCCGACACGTATGGCAGCAACTCGCGGTCGGATAGCTACATTACCATTCGCGGGTTGCCGGCGAATTTTTTCCAAGACAACCTGCGACTTCCCTTGACCCGGCCTTATAGCGGTTACCGCGTCGATCCCTTTATGACCGAGCGGATCGAAGTGCTGCGCGGCCCCTCATCGGTCCTCTACGGTCAGGGCGGTCCCGGCGGTACGATCAACTACGTCTCGAAACGTCCGACCCCGGTGCCCTTCGCCCTGGTCGACATGCAGGTTGGCAATTTCGAGCAGCCGCGCATCGGCCTTGATTTTGGTGGAGCGCTGAACAACGACGGCACGCTGAGCTACCGAGTGGTCGGCCTCGGCCAGAACAGCCAGCTCAACGGCGGTAATCCCTTTACGGGTCAGCGCATCGCGCTTGCGCCGTCTCTTGCCTGGAAGCCCGATGCGCAGACCTCGTTCATCGTGTTCGGATCGTTCCTTCAAGATGACACGCATATCGACAGTGACTTCTATCCTGCGCGCGGTACCGTGCTGCCGAACCCGAACGGGCGCATCTCACGCAACCGATGGACCGGCAATTTAAACTTCGACAAACAGATCCGCACACAATATGCGATCGGCTACGAATTTGAGCACCGCTTCAACGATCATTTCGCATTCCGTCAAAACCTGCGATACGCGACCGTTGCTACAAGCATCAATACAGTATACGGCGCGGGTATCCCGGCCTTTAACGAGGATGATACTGCAGCGCAAAGAATCGTCGCTCAGCGAAGCATGAATCGGTACGCCATCGGCGGCAATATCGGCGCAAATGCTTTCACGGTCGATAACCAGCTTCAGGCAGATTTCATTCTCGGGCCAACTAAGCACACCGTGTTGATGGGGGTCGATTATCTCAATCAGTACAGCTACGATAAGCAAACTTTCGCCGATGGCGGGTCTTTTGATCTATACAGTGGGATTGGCCAGCCAATCAATGGCCAGCTAAATCTGTATCAAGATCAGCGGCAAACCGTTTCACAGGTTGGCGCTTATTTTCAAGATCAAATTAAATTCTTTGATAAGCTCGTTTTAACGGGTGGCTTCCGATACGATGCTGCTACCAGCAACTTCAAAAATCCGCTTACAGAAGGAGTTGCTGGCGTATCAGACGACACTGCCTTGTCTCCAAGGATCGGCGCCGTCTATCTCTTCGATAACGGATTAGCGCCCTATATCAGCTATTCCGAATCGTTCTCCGTCAATCCCGGCGCGGGCCGACTCGCGCGCCTTGGTGGAGGTGTGGGTGAGGCTACGGGCCCGTTCCGCCCCAGCTTCGGCAAGCAGGAAGAGGTCGGCATCCGCTATCAGCCCCCAGGCTTGCCGATCCTGTTGAGTGCCGCCGCTTTCGATATCACGCAGACCAACGTCATCACGTCATTCGGAATCACTGCCTATGCGCAGGATCTGCGCTCACGTGGCTACGAGATGGAAGCACTCGTCGAGTTCGGTAACGGTTTCCGGATGATCGGCTCGTACACGCTCCAAGATGTGCGCGTCATCGGAAGCCTCGACTCACCGTCGGATGTTGGCTTGCGTCCGACGGCTGTGCCGGATCGCGTCGGCTCGATCTGGGGCGATTACACTTTCCTGACCGGTGATCTGCGCGGTCTGCGCATCGGCGCAGGCCTGCGCTATACCGGCGCTTCTTACGGGGGCATCGATGTAACCGATCCGAACAATCCCCTGATTGTCCGCTCGCCGGAATTCTTCCTCGTCGATGCGGGTGTTTCTTACGCTTACGAGAACTGGCGGTTCTCACTCAACGTCCGCAATCTCGCCGACAGAAAGTATGTCTCGACCTGTAGCGACCCGACGGCCTGCTTCTATGGTCAGGAACGGAAGATCATCGTCGGAGCTCGTTACACGTGGTGAGCCTTCAGGACGAAACGGTCGTACCCTTCGCCCTTGTCCTCCCGGACGGGCGGCGGGTCGTCGCCGAACTCGATGACGAGAGCGCCCGCGTGATCGTGGAGGGGGGTGGCACGCTCACCCTCGCCCGGTCAGAGCCGCACATCCTCAGGGCTGTGGACGGCTTCGAGGTGGCGATGCCGGTGGAGGCGTTGCTGCCCCTGCTGGCCCATCTCTTCGCCCGGCGCCCAAAGATCGAGGTCGCGCAGTTGACCCTGCCGGCCTCCGAGGACTGGGTCCGCGAAGCGATCCGGGGCGGCATCGTCCAGCTCGCGGAGCTGGGGGAGGGCGGCCTGCGGCTCACCGCTCACCGCGGCGCGTTCTGGCAGCATCCGGGGCTGTGGCTGAAGGGCCGTGCCAGCGGCCAGACACCGCTCGCCTACGCGATGAGCGGCGACAAGCGTCACCCCAAGCGTCCGCCGAAGCCGGTCGGCGAGGTCTATCGGCGGCACATGCCCCGCTTCAAGGCGGATTTCTCGATCCGCGCCATCGATATCGAGGGGGATCTCGCGACCTTCAATCACTGGATGAACCTCGACAGCGTGGCCGAGTTCTGGAACGAGCGCGGCGATCTCGACCAGCACCGGGCCTATCTCAAGACCGTCGAGGCCGATCCGCACATGATCAGCTTCGTCGGCTGCTTCGACGACGCGCCGTTCGCCTATTTCGAGATGTACTGGGCGAAGGAAGACCGGGTCTCGCCGTTCTTCGACGTGCAGGATTACGACCGCGGCCTGCATCTTCTCGTCGGCGATTCTCGGCATCAGGGGCCGGGCAAGGTCGAGGCGTGGTTCCGGGCCGTGCTGCACTACATGTTCCTCGACGATCCCCGAACGCAGCGGGTGATCGGCGACCCGCGCATCGATCACGTGCGCTGGATCGAGTACATGCAGAAGCAGGGCTTCGTCCGGCTCAAGGAGTTCGACCTGCCGCACAAGCGCTCGGAGCTGATCTTCATCGAGCGCGAGACCTTCTTCGGCCCGCCCCATTCCGGGCCGGCTTGACCGGGCGGGGGCGCGCTCGCGAGAAGTCCGGCGCGGATTGCGTTGCGACTCCACAAGTCTGTTGCACATCCGCGCTGCGTACGGGTTGCGTGAGGCCCCGTTCCTCCCCTTGATACAGAGGCGTGTCGATCCGTCGGCAGGCCAATGAGATGTTTGGGAGGAGTTTGGATGGGTTTGTCACCCCTGTCGCGTCGCGCGCTCGTCGTCGGCGGATTGATCGCCGCGGCCCTGCCGTTCGGCGCGCGCGCCCAGGCGCCGGCTTATCCGACGCGGCCCATCACGCTCGTCGTCCCCTTCGCGGCCGGCGGCTCGACCGACGTGGTCGGTCGGCTGGTGGCGCAGAAGATGTCGGACATCCTCGGCCAGCAGGTCGTGGTCGAGAACGTCGTCGGCGCGGGCGGCAATGTCGGTGCGGCGCGCGTGGCGAAGGCCGAGCCCGACGGCTACACCATCCTGATGGGCACGGTGGCGACCCATGCGCTCAACCCGCTGATCCTGAAGCGCAAGCCCTACGACCCGGTTACCGATTTCAGTCCCGTGGCCCTGCTCGCGGTCGTGCCCAACGTGCTCGTCGTCAACCCGAACCTGCCGGCCAAGAACGTGCAGGAGTTGATCGCGCTGTTGAAGGCCGATCCGAGCAAGTACAACTATGCGTCCTCCGGCGTCGGCACGCCGCTCCATCTGTCGGGCGAGCTGTTCAAGAGCCTGGCGGGCGTGCAGATGCAGCACATCCCTTATCGCGGCTCCGGTCCGGCCCTGAACGACGTGGTGGCTGGTCAGGTGCCGATCCAGTTCGACAATCTTCCGTCGGCGTCGGAGTTCATCAAGTCCGGGAGCCTGCGGGCGCTCGCCGTGACGACGAAGGAGCGCGCACCCTCCTTCCCCGATGTCCCGACCATCGCGGAATCCGGCCTGCCGGCTTACGAGACCTACACGTGGAACGCGCTGTTCGCGCCGCCCAAGACGCCGAAGCCCATCATCGACGCCCTCAACGCCGCCGCCGTCAAGGCCCTGGCCGATTCGGGGCTGGCCGAGCGGATGAAGGGTTTCAGCGCCAAGCTCACCCCCTCGACCCCCGAGGCCCTGGCCGAACACGTGAAGTCCGAGATCGCCAAGTGGACGCCGGTGGTCAAGGAAGCCGGCATCCAGGCCGACTGATCCGCCTCGCCAGTCGACGGACTGGACCTGTTCGTCGACTGGCGCGGCACGGCAACCATCCGGCCAGGCCCGCGGTGGATGGCGGGCCGCCGCCACGATTTCGAGCACGACGCGCCCCGCGTGCCGTGCCAGAACGACAAAAAGGGCCGCCCCCGACGGCGGCATGATCATCTGGAGGAAACGGGAATGGACGCGCCCCTCGACGGGACGTCGTCGCGCCGCGGCGCGGTGCGGGCACCGCAGAGCCTAGTCGCCGGTCTCGGCCTGATCGGACTCGGAGTGTTCGGCGTCTGGGCGTCGAGCGATCTCGATTACGGCTCGCTCCGCGCCATCGGCCCCGGCCTGATGCCGTTCTGGCTGTCCATCGGCGTCGGGATCTGCGGATTGGCGTTGGCCATTGCCGGCTTCACCCATGATGGTGCGCCGCTGCAATCCTTCAGCGTCCGCGGACCCGTCGTCATCACCCTGGCGGTTCTCGCCTTCGCCATCACGATCCGGCCGTTCGTGCTGGGCGGCATCACGACCCCCGGCCTCGGCCTCATCGTCGCCGGACCGCTCGCCATCGTCATCGCGGGTTATGCCGGCACCGAGGCGCGCTTCCTCGAATTGCTCACCCTGGCGCTGTTCCTGACCGCGGGCTGCATGCTGCTGTTCGGTGATCTGCTGAATCTGCCGATCCCGATCTTTCCCACCGCCGTCGTCCAGGCGATGACCGGTGTGCTGCCGGCCCGCACCCTGCTGCGGATCGCGGCGGGCGTCATGGCGCTGGCCGGGCTCGGCCTTCTCCTCGTGCAGCGCCGCTCGGGCCGGCGCGAACCCGTCGATGTGGCGCGCCACTCCCTGACGACCTGACCCCTCGAAGATCTGACTCGGAGCGGCCCCCTTGCCGGACCTTCTCGCAAATCTCGGCCTCGGCTTCTCGGTCGCCCTCGGCCTTCAGAACATCGCCCTGTGCTTCCTCGGCTGCCTCGTCGGCACCCTGATCGGGGTGCTTCCCGGCGTCGGGCCGATCGCCACCATCGCGATGCTGCTGCCGATCACCTTCGGCCTCGATCCCGTCGGCGCGCTGATCATGCTCGCCGGCATCTATTACGGTGCGCAGTACGGCGGTTCGACCACCGCGATCCTCGTCAACATTCCCGGCGAGGCGACCTCGGTGGTCACGACGCTCGACGGCCACCAGATGGCCCGTCAGGGCCGGGCCGGCATCGCGCTGGGCACCGCGGCGATCGCCTCGTTCTTCGCCGGCACGGTCGCGACCGTTCTGATCGCCGCGCTCGGCGCGCCGCTGACCAAGCTCGCCCTGATCTTCGGCCCGGCCGAATATTTCGCCCTCATGGTGATGGGGCTGGCCTTCGCGGTGGTCCTCGCCCACGGCTCGGTCCTGAAGGCGGTGGCGATGATCCTCGTCGGCGTGCTGTTCGCCGCCGTCGGCACGGATCTGGAAACCGGCCAGGAACGGATGACGTTCGGGTTCTCCTTCCTCACCGACGGCGTCGATTTCTCGGTGCTGGCGATGGGCCTGTTCGGCATCGCCGAGATCCTGCGCAATCTCGACCAGACCGAGACCCGCGACGTGGTGCGCGAGCGCATCGGCCGGCTCCTGCCGGGACTGGCCGACATCAAGCAGGCGGCGCCCGCGACATTGCGCGGCACCGCCATCGGCGCGATCCTCGGCATTCTGCCGGGCAACGGCGCCGTGCTCGGTCCGTTTGCCGCCTACACGATTGAGAAGAAGATCGCGAAGGATCCGCGCCGGTTCGGGCGCGGTGCCATCGAGGGCGTGGCGGGGCCGGAAAGCGCCAACAACGCGGGCGCGCAGACCGCCTTCATCCCGCTGCTGACGCTGGGCATCCCGCCGAACGCCGTGATGGCCCTGATGGTCGGCGCCATGACGATCCACGGCATCGTGCCGGGGCCCGGCGTGATGACCAAGAACCCCAACCTGTTCTGGGGCATGATCGCCTCGATGTGGATCGGCAACCTGATGCTGCTGATCATCAACCTGCCCCTCGTGGGGGTCTGGGTGCGCCTGCTGAAGGTGCCCTACCGGCTGATGTTCCCTGCGATCCTGATGTTCTGCTCGGTGGGCATCTATTCCATCAATTCGCTGCCGACCGACGTGATGCTGATCGGGTTCTTCGGCCTGATGGGATACCTGCTGATCAAGTTCGGCTTCGAGCCGGCGCCTTTGCTTCTCGGCTTCGTGCTGGGCAAGCTCATGGAGGAGTACCTGCGACGCTCGCTCACGCTCTCGCGCGGCGATCCGATGGTGTTCCTGGAGCGCCCGGTCAGCGCGGTGTTGTTCATCATCGCCTTCGCGATCCTCGCTGCGGCTCTGCTGCCATCGTTGCGAAAAGGTCGTGACGAAGTCTTCACCGAGGCCTGACCTCCGGGATTAAACCGGCGACGGATTTCGTTTGCAAAAGCGCGTTCTAGCGCGTGAGTTTCGAAAAAAACATTGGGCCTGCGGCGAGCGCGGCAGGTCCATCAAGATCAAGCAGGGGGGAACACCGTGAAGAAGGCTCTCGCGTTCGGGTTTCTGGCAGCCCTGACGGCCGTGACCGCCCGCGCCGATACCTATCCGCAGCGGCCGATCACCATGGTGGTGCCGTTCGCCGCCGGCGGACCGACCGACATCGTCGCCCGCATCGTCGCCGAGCCGATGTCGAAGGCCCTCGGCCAGCAAGTGGTGATCGAGAACGTCACCGGCGCCGGCGGCACCACGGGCATCACCCGCGCCTCGCAGGCCGCCCCCGACGGCTACACCATCATGATGGGCCACATGGGCACGCACGGCGCCGCCCCGGCCCTGTTCAAGGGATTGAAATACGATCCGGCGACGAGCTTCGACCCGATCGGCATGGCCGCAGGCACGCCCATCGTCATCGTCGCCAAGAAGGCGATGGCCGCGCCCGATCTGAAGAGCTTCGTCGAGGCGGTGAAGACGGGCGGCGCCTCGATCAACCAGGCGCATGCGGGCGTGGGCTCCGTCTCCCACTCGACCGGCGTGCTGTTCGACTCCCTGATCGGCGCGAAGCCGACACTCGTGGTCTATCGCGGCACCGGTCCGGCCCTGAACGACCTGATGGCCGGGCAGGTCGATTTCATGACCGACCAGATCGTCAACGTCGCGACGCAGATCACCGGCGGCACCATCAAGGCCTACGCCGTCGCCACGCCGGAGCGGAACCCGAGCCTGCCCGATGTGCCGACCACCAAGGAGGCGGGTCTGCCGGGCTATGAGGTCA
The DNA here is from genome assembly GCF_022179765.1 of Methylorubrum suomiense. Taxonomy (GTDB): domain Bacteria; phylum Pseudomonadota; class Alphaproteobacteria; order Rhizobiales; family Beijerinckiaceae; genus Methylobacterium; species Methylobacterium suomiense. The sequence goes on from NZ_BPRE01000008.1 coordinate 10,940, forward strand.
GCGCCTGGAACGCGGTGTTCGCCCCGAAGGGCCTGCCGGAGGACGTGCGCAAGAAGCTCGTCGCCGCCCTCGACGCGGCGCTGAAGGATCCGAACGCGAAGAAGCGGATCCTCGAACTCGGCGGCACGGTGCCGAAGGACGGGGAGGCCGGCCCGGCGGCCCTGCAGAAGCTCGTCGAGAGCGAGGTCGCCCGCTGGACCCCGGTGCTGCGCAACGCGGTCGACGCCAATCCGTAAGCGGTCGGGAGCGGGCTCCGACCGATGGAGCCCGTCTCACCGATGCCGACAGCGGGGTGGGCCGTCGCCGGCCAGCGAGTTCGGCACCACCCGGCCGCCCGACGCCTCGCAGGCGTCGCGAAACGGCTTGTCCGGGCGGTGGAATCCCCAGATCGCGATCATGGGAGCGACCATCAGGAACACGGTCGCGCCCATGAGGAAGGCCGGTAGCCAGCCGGGAACGCGTCGCGGCGGTTCGGGCCGGATCGGCGTCGGCGGGGCCAGGAAGGCCAGGAGGAGCAATCCGTCGAGGGCGCTCATCGGTCGTTCCTCAGCCGCGGAAGGCGGCGTCTTCGACAAGTCTCTATAGTCCGGCGGAGAGGGCGGCGCATCAACCGGAGGCCTCTGCCGCGACTTGCCGCAGAGAACCGGCGGAATGCAAAGGACTGGACGGTCCCGCAGCCCGGTTCGAAACGCGGGGTAGCGGCCCTTCCCGAAAGCGTGATGCGCCCGCCGTCGGGCGCTCGGTTAAACTCGTCCTAACCGGTCGGTGCGATTGTTCCCGCATTCATGGTCGGGTCCGACGCACACGGCCCTTCCGCCGGGTGCGCCTTGAAGGGCGCTGAATCGGTATGGTCGCTCATCCGCCGAACGAGTCCGAACGGCTCGCCGCCCTGCATGCGTTGCGCATTCTTGGAACCGAGGCGGAGCCACATTTCGACGCGGTCTGCCGCACGGCCTCCACCCTGTTCGCGGTCCCGATCGCCACCGTCGCCCTGCTCGACGCGGACGATCTCTGGTTCAAGGCGAAGTGCGGGATCGAGGCGGTGGGGGCACCCCGGACGGTCGCCTTCTGCGCCCATGCCGTCCTGTCCGACGAGATCTTCGTCATCGAGGACACGCTGGCCGATCCGCTCTTCGCCGACAATCCGCTGGTCACGGGTGAGCCGGGCGTTCGCTTCTACGCGGGTGCGCCACTGATCCTGCGGGCCGGTCTTCGGGTCGGCACCCTGTGCCTGATGGACCGGCGCCCGCGTTCCTTCTCGCAGGAGGCGCGCACGCAATTGCGGGATCTGGCGACCGTCGTGGTGGCGCATCTGCGCCTCTACGAGGATCAGGCCGACCAGAACGCCGCGATTCTTGGCCAACTCGCCGAGGGCGTGATCGTCACCGACGCCGCCGGCGGCATTACCTTCGTCAACGAGGCCGCGGCGGCGATCCACGGTATCGCCCGCCTCGATGTCGAGCCCGAGCATTACAGCGACACCTATCATCTCTTCACCGAGGACGGCCGCCCGCATCCGCCCCTCGAACTTCCGCTTGCCCGCGCGGTGGCCGGCGAGGAAGTCGCCGATGCGCGCTGGCGCATTCACCGCCCCGACGGCTCGCGCGTCCTGGCGATCGGCACCGCGCGCGCCCTGCGCAACGGCGACGGGCGCCAAGTCGGCGCCGTGCTGACGCTGCGCGACGACACGGCCCGCGAATCCGCCGAGCGGGCGTTGCGCGAACTCAACGCGACCCTGGCGGAGCGCGTCACCGAGCGCACGGCGGAACTGGAGGCGGCCCGCATTCAGGCCGAGGCGGCGAGCCGGGCGAAATCCGAATTCCTGGCGTCCATGAGCCACGAGATCCGCACGCCACTCAACGGCATGCTCGGCTATACCGATCTCCTCCTCGAAGATCCGTCCCTCGGGCCCGGCGCGCGCCTGTACGCCGAACGCGTTCGTTCGGCCGGCTCTGCCCTGCTGACCATCGTCGACGATATCCTGGACTTCTCGCGGGTCGAGGCGGGACAGATTGAACTGACTCCCGAACCCTTCGCCCTCGCCCCGCTCGCCGATGAGGCCGCCGCGATCGTTCGCGCCAGCGCGGAACAGAAGGGCCTGACCCTTACCGTCACGCTCGGTCCGAACCTGCCGGCTTCGGTCGTCGGCGACCGCGATCGATTGCGGCAGGTACTGCTCAACCTCCTCAACAACGCCGTAAAGTTCACGCGCCGCGGCGGCGTGACCCTCGCATTGACGGTCCCCAGGGAAGGCCGGGTGTGTTTCGCGGTCCAGGATACCGGCATCGGTATTCCCGTCAGCAAGCAGCATCTGCTGTTCGAGCGGTTCAGCCAGATCGACGGCACGATCCGCCGGGAGTTCGGCGGCACCGGGCTCGGTCTCGCCATCTCGCGACAGCTGGTGGAGTTGATGGGCGGCACCATCGGCCTGACGAGCGAGCCGGAGATCGGCTCGACCTTCCGATGTGAGGTCCCGCTTCCCGCCATCGTCATGGCGGCCCCCTCCGTGGTGCCTGCGGCGGAGCCATCCCGCTCCCGCAGCTGCCGCGTGCTTCTGGTCGAGGACGTGTTCCTGAACCAGGAACTGGGACGTGCCGTTCTGACGCTCGGCGGTCACAGCGTCGATGTCGCTGCCAGCGGCGCCGAGGCGATCCGGGCGGTAGCCGAGGGCCAATACGATCTGGTGCTGATGGATATCCAGATGCCCGGCATGGACGGGATGACCGCCACCCGCTGCATCCGCGCGATGGGCGGGCCCGCCGCCGCGGTGCCGATCATCGCCATGACGGCCAACGTGCTGCCGCATCAGATGTCGGACTATCTGGCCGCCGGAATGCAGGGGCATATCGGTAAGCCGTTCAAGCGCGACGCGCTTCTGGCCACCGTCGAGCGTTGGGCGAGTCGCCGCGGCGAGACCGCATCGGCCCGCTGCGCCTGAATTCGCTTCGCAGGGCAGCGTCCAGCCATCGGGCCAACCCGATGCGGCCCATTCTGGATTCAGGTTCGGCCGAGCGCGCGTGCGCCGAGAGCGGCGGCGGCGGCCCGGTTGGTGACGCCGAGGGTGCGCAGAAGAGCGGCGACATGGACCTTCACGGTCCCTTCGCCGAGGGCGAGGATGCGGGCGATCTCCTTGTTCGAGCGCCCATCGACGATCTGTTCGAGCACGTCCCGCTGGCGCCGGGTCAGGGAGGTGAGGGATACATCGCCCGCCTCCTTGCCCCCGCGCGCCGAGTGGGCGGGCACGGGCAGGTCGGCGAGGAACGGCGGCACGTAGATCGCGCCGTTGAGGATGATCTCCAGGGCGCTCACGACCTCCGGCGGCGACAGGGTCTTGGGAACGTAGCCGTGGCTTCCGGCGGCGAGCGCCGTGAGGATGTCGTCGCGGTCGGTCGAGCCGGACAGGATCGCGGCCTTTACCGTGGGAAAGCACTCGCGCACCGCGCTCAAGGAGGCGGCGCCGGCCATGCCCGGCATCCGCAGATCGAACAGAGCGAGACTTGCTTCCGGCGTCTCGGCCAAAGCCGCCAGGGCCTCGTCGAGGGATCCCGTCTCCACCACCCGCGCGAAGCCGAGCCGGCGCACGAGCAGTGTCGTCAGGGCAAGGCGGAAGAACGCATCGTCATCGGCCACGACGGCGACCGGCCCGTCGGTCGGGGAGGGCTGCTTTGTCGGGGTGAAGGGGCTGGACATCCTGTTCGAGACTTCATGCGGTCGGAGCGGCGCGGCTCAACTTCGAAAAGGTTGGCTGCGCCTGTGCGGTCGAAAGCCTCCGCATCCTTCGCCGCGGCTCCTTTACACTATCCCGAACCGATCGTTCCCGTTCCGCCGTGCCGGTCGCGGGAATGTGCTGCGGCGAACCCGACCGAGATCAGACCTTTGCCGTAAAGCGCGCCGAACACCCGCTGTAAAGCTGAACGAGCTCTCGGCCAGCCTGTGCCCCCATCACGAAAGCTGCCGTGGAGAGACCGTCGGCGAGAAGTCCGCTCGGTGCCGTCACCGTCACCCGCGAGAGCGCGGTGGGCGACAGGCCGGTGGCGGGATCGAAGATGTGATGATCGCGCCGGTCCGGCGAGAAGATCGTGGCGTCGTCGCCGGAGGTGGCCGCGAAGCCGGTGAAGGGCGCGATGACGTCGGACATCGCGTCGGCGCCGTGGGCGGCGAGGCCGAGTCGCCAGGGCGAGCCGTCGGCATGGGCGCCGCTGGCGCCGAACTCGCCGGTATCCACGAAGGCATCGGCGATGCCATGAGCCTTAAGCGCCGCCATCACCTGATCGGCGGCAAATCCCTGGATCAGGCCGTTGAGCGTCACGCCCATCCCGGGCCGGTCGAAGTGGATGCCGGTCTCTTCCACCCGGACATGCCGCCAGCCGACCCGCGCCACCGCCTCCGCACGGGCTGACGGTCCCGGACGCTCGCCCTTCGCGGTCGCCTCGGACCAGAGCGTCCAGAGCGGCTGCACCGTCGGGTCAAAGGCGCCACCACTTCGCTCCGCCAAGGTCAGGGCGAAGCGCAGCATATCGAGGAGCAGCGGATCGGGCGTGGCGAGCGTGCCGTCGCGGTTTAGGCGTGAGAGGGCACTCTCGGGTCGGAAGAGGCTGCCCGCCGCCTCCACCGCCCGGATCGCCGAGAAGGCGTCTCGGAAGGCCGGCTCGAAGCGATCGGAACCGTCCGCCACCAATGTGAGCGAGACCGTGGTGCCGAAGGCGAGCCCGGCGCGCGTGGCGGCACGGCGTCCGCGTTCCTCCGCCAGGGCTCGGAACGCCGCCGGTCCGGCGGCGAGGGCGGCCAGGGCGCCGAAGCCGCCGAGCAGCACGCGCCGCCGTTCGGCAACGGGGCGCAGTCGGGGGGAGGGGGGGCTCATTCGGCGGCCACCGGCTGAAGAACGGCGCGCTTGCCCCGCTTGGCGGCCAGCACCTGGGGCACGCATTGCGTGGGATCGTGGATGATCGTCACGCAGTCCATGCACTGGAAGCACTCGGGATAATCGATTCGACCCGAGGGTGCGATGGCGCCGTAGCGGCAGCGCACCTTGCACAGCTGGCACGGCGAGCCGCATTCCGCGCGGCGGGGGATCCAATCGAGGAGGCGCAGGCGCCCGGCCACGGCGAGACTCGCGCCGAGGGGACAGAGATAGCGGCAGAACCCCTTGTAGACGAAGAGGTTGAGGACAATCAGCCCGAGCGCGTAGAGCACGAAGGGGAGCGAGCGCACGAAGTATAGGGTGATCGAGGTCTTGAACGGCTCGATCTCGGAGAGGCTGTCGGCGAGTGGCGAGCCGAGGATGGCGGCGCCGAGGATCGCGGCGAGGCCCACATATTTCACTTGGCGCAACGCGCGGTCGAGGCGCGGCGGCACGGTGATCTGGCGGATGCGCAAGGGACGGGCGAGCCAGGCGGCAAATTCCTGCAACGCGCCGAACGGACAGAGCCAGCCACAGAAGGTGCCCCGGCCCCAGATGACCAGGGTCACGAGCACGAAGGCCCAGATCAGGAGCGAAGGCGGATCGTAGAGCAGGAAGCCGAAATCGCCGGTATGGAAGGCGGCCCGCGCCGCGCCGACAAGGGTGACGATCGAGAGCTGGGCCTGGGCGTACCAGCCGATGAAGCCGAGGGTGAAGGCGAGGAAGCCGAGGCGAAACAGCGAGAAGGCCTGCGGGCGCGCCACCAGGGCTTCCTGGCGAGAGAGAACGGGCACGAGCAGGGCAAGGGCGGCGGCGATGATCCCGAGTTCGACACCGCGGGCGCGCCAGGAATCGATCCAGCTCGGCCCGGCATCCGGCACTTCGCGGGTGAACAAATCGGGCGGCAGGCGATACTCCGTCGCGATTTCGCGGGCGACCTTCTCGGGGAAGATCTGACCGCGCTCGCGGGTGACTTTCACGGAGAGCGACCACGGAGCGGACGGATCGAAACCGGCCGCGTCGCCGATCTTCAGGATGGTCCAGGGACCGGCCGGGAGATCGGGGGCGAGGTCGCGCCGCTCCCAGGCGGCGTCGCGGGCATTCACAGTCAGGCCGCCCTGTTGCAGCGTGAGCCGATCCGGCACCGAGCCAAGTACGAAATCCTCCGGCAACGGGCTCCAGCGGCCCGAGCTCACCACCATCACCGCGTGGCCGCCCGGACCGATCTCGCGCATCAGCCGGGCATAGGCTGCCTCCCCGAGAATCGTGCGGCCGATGGTGGGGACGTTGAGATAGGCGATCGCCAAGTCGGCGAAGGCCTCGTCCGCCGGGCCGGGATCGGGATCGCTTAAACCGGTACCGGCGAAGGCCGCATCGACCTCGGCGGGGGTGACGCGCCAGCGCTTGAGCCAGCCGCGCCGTTCCAACTCGGCGAGCGTCAGGGGTTCGAAATCGGGCTTGGCCTCGACCCGCAGGCCGCTATTGACCGCGCCGAAGCCGAGCTTCTCCCGCGCGACGGCGAGGGAGGCGGTGAGCATCGTCTCGTTGATCACGCGGGTCGAGGCGGTCGCCATTGAGATGCCGTCGACGGTGGTGGCGGGCGCCGCTCCGGCGGCCCGCGCGTTCGGCCGTCCGACCCGGATCGGCTGACGCGCGGACAGCCCGACATATTGCTCGACGAAGGCGAAGAGCGGTTCCGAGCCGAGGCCTTCGAGAAAGACCGGTTCGTGATGGGTGATCACCTTCGCATCGCGAAAGGTGCCATCCGGCGCGAGGGCGATCAGCAGGTTCGGGGCCGTACCGCCGAAACCGGGGATCCGGGCGAAATCGATCGACTCGAAGGCGTAGGCAATAACCTCGTAGGAGCCCGCTTCCTGCTTGAGGATCGGCCAGACTGGGATGCGGTCGTCGCGCTCTCCGACGACGAGGGGGGGCGGAAAGTTCTTCTCCATGCCGGCGCGGCCGAGGGTGCCGGCCTGGGCAGGGAGCAGCCACAGCAACGCCGCGACGATGCCGGCCAGGAACCGCCACAGGGTCGCCCACGCGGCATCCCTGCTTCCGCGAAGGGATAAGGGGTTCACTCGGCCGCTCCCGCAGAGCGGGCATTCGCCACCGGCCGCACCGCGGCGCCCCATGGGTAGCGCCCGACCTTGATGCTGCGGATGGCCTTCAGGCTGCCGGTATCGATCACCGTCACGTCGCCGGAGACGCCGTTCGTGCTCACCAGACGCTCACCGCCGGGCAGCACCGCGACGTGCCAGACCCGGCGGCCGACGAGGATATACGCCTTCACCTTGAAGCTCTCGGTATCGATCACGGCCACCCGGTCCGAAGGGCCGAGGGCGACGAAGGCAGTTCGTCCATCCTCCGACAGCGCGATGCCGACGGGTTGGATGCGGTCGCCGGAGATGCCCTTGATCTCGAAACCGATGGTCTCGATCACCTGGCGGCTCGCCACGTCGATCACCGCAACCGTGCCGCCGATCTCGGACGAGACCCAGAGCCTCTTGCCGTCCCGGGTGAACTCGGCGTGGCGCGGGCGCTGGCCGACCGGCGTGGCGTCGATCGCCTGCAGTGATCCGGTATCGATCCAGTGGACCATGTTGGTGGTCTCGGAGGTCGTGACCGCGAGCTTGCCGTCGGGGCTCACCGCCATGCCTTCGGGCTCGATGCCGACATCGATCTGCGCCAGCACCTTGCGGGCATCGGCATCGACCACCGTCGTCGTCGCGTTGTTCTCGTTGGCGATGAACAGGGTCTTGCCGTCTGGAGCCAGCGAGAACTGCTCCGGATCCTCGCCCGAGGGCAGATCGTGCAAGAGCTTGCCCGTATCCGGATCCAACACCTGCACCGCGTCGGAATCGCTGGCACAGAGGAAGAGGCGCTTGCCGTCCTTCGAGAAGGTCAGCCCGCGCGGCCGCCGTCCCACGGGAAAGGTGCGCGTCACCTCCCAGGTAGCGGAATCGATCACCGAAACGGTGTTGTCGCGCTCGTTCGAGACGTAGACTTCGTGAGCCTGCGCGCCGAGCGGCATCAACAGGGCGGCGCCGACGCAGTATCGAAGAAGACTCATCCATTGCCTCCGAAGGCGCGACAGGCGCTCTCGGGCTCGTCGAGACCGAGAGTGTCGAGTTCGGTGCGCCGGTGCAGGAATCCCTCGACCGGGGCGGCGGCGACCACGGCGCCGGGCCAGAGCACGAAGACCGGCTGGCGCAACTGGCCGTTCCAGGGCCGGAAGCTCAGCGCCCGGCCCTTGAAGCCGCCGACCTCGAACTTCTTGGACAGGAGCAGCTCGCGGATCGCGGTCGCGTCGCTCGATTTGAGCTGCGTCGCGGCCTCGGTCACCGCGTGGACCGCCATCCAGCCGGCCCAGTCGATCGGGCCCATCGGCCGGCCGGCGAGCTTGGTGAAGCGCTCCTGCAATTGCACGGCGGCCCAGGCCTCGACCGGGCGGCCCCAGGCGGTCGGTGTCAGTCCCTGGGTGCCGATGACGGGCCGGGGCGAAGCGGTGTTGTAGACGAGGTTGGCGCCGAACTCGCCGCGCTCGTCGGCCACGGCGACCACGTCATGCTCCGGGCCGCGGGTGATGACGGCGAATTCCTTGAGGGCCGAGTCGCGCAGATCGGCCCCGCGGGCGTCGAAACTCGCCTCGGCGACGATCCGCGCGCCGAACTTCTTGGCGCTCTTGCGCAGAGCGTCGGCGTAGAGGGTGTCGTCGGCACCGGGGCCCGAGACTAGCAGGATGCGGCCCCAGCGCTTGTAGAGGAGCAACTGCGCCAGCGCGTCGGTCAGCATGTCCCGCGACGGAAGCACGTGCAGGAGCCGGGCGCGGCAATCCCGGTCGCGCAGCCGCGTATCCGGCGCGCCGATATTGAGCGTGACCGCGTCCCGCGTCTCGGGCGCGTCGGCGATGGTCAGAAGGTCGTCGGCCGGAGCGTTGACGACGACGAAGCGCAAGGGGCCGCTCTCGCGGGCCAGGGCGGCCAGCGCCGCGGGCAGATCGGCGCCCGGCTCGACCACCGTCGATTTCAGGGCAAAGGCCAATTTGACGAAGCGGCCGGTGGCATTGCCGTCGCGCAGGCCGAGTTCGGCGCCGCTGAGCCCCTCGTCGTCGGGGATCGGCGGTTCGTTGTTGAGGGGAGTCGGTCGCTCGACCCGGCGCTCGATGTAGTGAATCGTCAGCGGCGGCGCGGCGGGAGGGGCGGCAGCGGGCTCCGCCCGCGTCGCGGCGGCGGCGAGGACGATGCCGGCCGCCAGCAGGGCCCGCAGCGCGTGCCGGGCACGCCCGCTCAAAGCCCTTTGGCCGCTCTCGGCGAGATCGGCACGTCTCGGCATCCTGTCCCGAACGGTTCCACCCTGGATTTTGGGGCAAGCATAGGCGCGGCCGAGTCCCCGCCGATATTGGACCAAGGTCGCAGCCCGAGCGTGTGCGACGCGTCGTACCAAAGCACAATGGGGCGGTTCCGGCCCGCTTGCTACCGTGACGGACAATCGAGGAGTGCGGATCATGGTCCCGCTCGTCGGACACGAGCCGTTCCCCGTGGGCCCTGTGCCGCGGGGCGGCCAGGGAGCGAGACGGATATGACGACACGGATTCGGCTGGCGGGCGGGTTCCTGCTCGGCCTCGTGCTCGCGGGCGGCGCCTTCGCCCACGGCGACGTGCAGCCTCAGCCGGTCAACACCGACGGGCTCGACCCCCTCGGCACCGAGTGGAAGGAGGAGAATCCCTATCGCGGCAACGCCAAGGCGGTGGCGATCGGGGATTCCGGCTTCAATCAGAACTGCGCCCGCTGCCACGGCCTGCAGATGATCTCCGGCGGCCTCGCCCCGGACCTTCGCTACCTGCCGACCGGCAAGGAGGGCGACGAATACTTCGTCGAGCGGATGAAGCACGGCGCCGTCGTCAACGGCGTGACCAAGATGCCGGCCTTCGATGGCGTTCTCTCCCAGGAAGCCATGTGGGCGATCCGCACCTACATCGAAGCCAAGCACGAAGAGTAGTCGTGTCGCATCCCTTCACCCGGCGCGGTGCGCTGACGGCACTGGCGGGTCTCGCGGCGCTGGCCGCGCGACCCGCCTTCGCTCGACCCTTCGATGAGGTGAACGCGGACGGCACCCTACGGGTCGCGCTCTACGGTGAGAACGCGCCGTTCTCGGAGATGCGCGACGGCAAGCCCGTCGGCATCGATGTGGATCTCGCGCAGGCCCTTGCGCAGGCCCTGAAGCTCAAGCTCGATCTGCGGCTGGTCGATGCCGGCGAGAATGTCGACGGCGATTTCCGCCTGAACCTCTGGAAGGGCGATCTGGCCGGCTCGCCGCTGGCCGACCTGATGCTGCACGTGCCGAACGACAAGCTGCTCGGCATCCGCAACGAGCAGGTCTTCCTCGTTCGTCCCTATTTCGAGCAGCGCCTCGCCTTCGCCTGGGCGAGGGACAAGATGGAGGGGCTCTCGAGCTTTCCCGATATCGAGGAGAACCAGATCGCGGTGGAAGGTGCCAGCGCCTCCGACCTCCAGATCCTGATGGCCGAGAACGGGCGCTACCGGAACAACCTCAAGCATTTCCGCAATTTTGAGGAGGCGGCCAAGGCCTTCCTGGCCGGCGAGACCGCTATCCTGGCCGGCACGCGGCCCGCGATCGAGGCGGCTCTGTTCGAGGCCAAGGTCGGGCCGGACCGCTTCCCCGTGGTCGAGATCGCGCTCGGCGGTCTCGTGAAGACGAATTGGGAACTCGGCGGGGCCGTACGATCCGATTCCCGCGACCTCGGCTACGCCGTTGGGGAAGTCCTCGGTGCCATGTCGGAGGACGGGCGGCTCAAGGCGATTTGTGCGCGCTACGGCGTGACCTATACGCCTCCGAAAGGCTTCTGAGCCGACAGCGATCACCCTGACGGCGTGATGCGGAACCGGTGCCGCCTGCTCGATGAGGCAGGACTGCGGTGTTTCGACACGCTGTCACGAAGTAAGCCTCGGATCGCGCCCCCGCGTGGTCCGAGGCTTTTTCGTATCCGGTCCCAGTCGTTCGACTGTAGACGGCTGCAGATCTTCTTCGTCAAAATCGATTTGCTGCAATGCAGCATTCTTATCTTGGACTTATGGCCAATAACCAGGCCGCCGCCCGGTGGCTAGCTTGCGATCGAGGGATGCCGCTTCAACGACCGCGACTCGATAAGGTCCGTCGGCAGCCCGCTCAAGATCAGGAGGGATGTTCCGATGAAGGTGCGTGACCGGTTCCTCGCAGCCGTAGGGGCGGCGGCGCTCCTCGCGGGCGCTTCCCAGGCCCTCGCGGCGCCCGAGGCCAAGAGCGAGACCAAGACCGAGAAATCCGCCAGCAGCGGCGGTGTGAGCAACGAGGCGATCCTCAACGACGCCAAGACCACCGACGACGTCGTCACCTACGGCCTCGGCACCCAGGCTCAGCGCTACTCGCCGCTCAAGGCCATCAACAAGGAGACGATCCAGGGCCTCGTCCCGGCCTATTCGTTCTCCTTCGGTGGTGAGAAGCAGCGCGGCCAGGAGAGCCAGGCGCTCATCAAGGACGGCGTGATCTACGTCACCGGCTCGTACTCGCGCATGTACGCCGTCGATTCCCGCACCGGCGAGAAGCTGTGGGAATACAACGCCCGTCTGCCTGAGGGCATTCTGCCCTGCTGCGACGTGGTGAACCGCGGCGCCGCGCTCTACAAGGACAAGGTCTATTTCGGCACGCTCGACGCCAAGCTCGTCGCCCTCGACGCCAAGACCGGCAAGGTGGTGTGGCGTAAGGACATCGACGACTTCAAGGCCGGCTACAGCTACACCGCTGCCCCGCTGATCGTGAACGGCAAGATCATCACCGGCGTGTCGGGCGGCGAGTTCGGTATCGTCGGCCGGGTCGAGGCCCGCGACGCCGAGACCGGCGAGGTCATCTGGAAGCGCCCCGTCATCGAGGGCCATATGGGCGAGCTGAACGGCAAGCCCTCCACGATGACCGGCAAGGTCAACGAGACCTGGCCGGGCGACATGTGGAAGTATGGCGGCGGCGCCACCTGGCTGGGCGGCACCTACGACCCCGAGACCAACCTCCTGTATTTCGGCACCGGCAACCCCGGCCCGTGGAACTCGGCCCTGCGCCCCGGCGACAACAAGTGGTCGGCCTCGCGCATCGCCCTCAACCCCGACAACGGCGAGATCGTCTGGGGCTTCCAGACCACGCCGCATGACGGCTGGGACTTCGACGGCGTGAACGAGTTCGTGCCGTTCGACCTCCAGAAGGACGGCAAGACCGTCAAGGCCGGCGCCACCGCCGACCGCAACGGCTTCTTCTACGTCCTCGACCGCACCAACGGGAAGTTCATCTCGGCCTCGCCGTTCGTCGAAAAGATCAACTGGGCCAAGGGCATCGATAAGGACGGTCGTCCGATCTACGACGACGCGTTCCGCCCCGGCGACCCGTCGAAGTCCGAGGATGGCAAGAAGGGCAAGTCCGTGTTCGCGGTGCCGAGCTTCCTCGGCGGCAAGAACTGGATGCCGATCGGCTACAGCCCCGACACCAAGCTGTTCTACGTCCCGTCCAACGAGTGGGGCATGGACATCTGGAACGAGCCGGTGAACTACAAGAAGGGCGCCGCCTATCTCGGCGCCGGCTTCACCATCAAGCCGGTCTTCGACGACCATATCGGTTCGCTGAAGGCGATCGACCCGGCGACCGGCAAGGTGGTCTGGAACTACAAGAACAAGGCTCCGCTCTGGGGCGGCGTGCTCACCACCGGCGGCAACCTCGTCTTCACCGGCACGCCGGAGGGCTTCCTGAAGGCCTTCGACGCCAAGACCGGCGAAGAGGTCTGGAAGTTCCAGGTCGGCACCGGCGTGGTCTCCTCGCCGATCACCTGGGAGCAGGACGGCGAGCAGTGGATCGGCGTCGCGGCCGGTTGGGGCGGTGCGGTTCCGCTCTGGGGCGGCGAGGTGGCCAAGTCCACCGCGGGCATCAACCAGGGCGGCAGCTTCTGGGCCTTCAAGCTGCCGAAGAAGATGGCGGCGCGCTGATCGCCGGCCGGGCCGGCCCTCTCGGGGGCCGGCTTTCGGTTCGGTTTCGGCCCATCGTCGAAAAGAAAGCCCCGGAGCGGTTGGCCGCTCCGGGGCTTTCTCGTTCAGACCGTCTTGGCGGAAGGACGAGCGTCGATCCCTTGCGACCAGGCGATCGATCCGGCCCTGGAGCGTCGTGCCGGATATCGGATCCGGCACGACGCTCTCGGTTCTTATGCTGCATCGGCCCGAAAGCCGGCCCCACCTTTCGGGTCGAGGCGCTAGGCCCTCGCCTCACCATCGCGGGAACGTTCCCATCCGGCAAAGGCACGCGCACGCGCCTCGTAGGCGATCCGCAGAAGACTGTGAGGCTGGCCCTTGGCCTCCGGGCAACGGTCGAGGGTGGGATCATCGACACGCCGGTCGAGCAGCCGGGCTGCCTCCGTCCGCCATGTCGCATCGGCCGCAGCGAACAGGATCTGCGCACTGGCCGGGCAATTCTGGTACACGGCACCGTATCTCTTCGATGAGCGCCCCTTAAAAAGGGTTAATCTCCCCCAGTATCTGATGCAATGGCCACCATTGAAGCAGGCTCATCACGTCTCTCGTGTGCTGCTTCATTGATGCTCCGCCGTAGCGTAATCGTCCCATGCCGAGAGGCTTTTGGATATAAAATTAAACGCATCTGGCCGTGTTGATGATCCGATCCTCTGCACGATGTAACAACGTTGCAGGCCTATTCATGGCATAATGTCAAAGATCCTTTTCAAAATCGGCATGCGTCAAAAACCAGGTGGTTTAGGAGTGCCGGGAAAATTCTCCCGGTGATAGTGAACAATCAAAAAGCATCTCACGTTGATGGGTTGTTGCTCCGTATCGGCGGAACAGCAACCGATGTGAGACTCCTCCGGCAGCGGTTCTTCGGACTCTCCATCCGGGCTCCGGGCGTTGCCAATGCGTTTTTTCGTGCTGACCTTCAACTGTTTCTCGCAAGACTTTATTTCTACGCTGTAGCGATCCAATCGGGCGGCTTGGAATGATTTTGGCGGGCGTCATTCTGAATTAGGAGCGGATGGCTCAAGCATGCCCCATCCCCAAGTCTTGCGGGACATGGCCCTCTTCGTCGAAGTGGCCAAAAGGCGAAGTTTTAGCCAAGCCGCACTCGTTCTGGGGATGCCGGTCTCCTCGCTGTCGCGGCGCATCACCGTGTTCGAGACGGCCATCGGCTTGCGTCTGCTCGATCGCACGACGCGGCGGCTGACGCTGACCACCTATGGCGAGGCCTATTTCGCCCAGGCCATGCGCCTCGTCGATGAGGCGCAGCAGGCTTACGACGACATCATGGCGGAGGCGAAGGGGCCGAGCGGCCTTCTCCGGATCGCCGTGCCGTCCGACCTCTGGGTGCAGCAACATCTCGCCAGCATCATCTCCGATTTTGCCAACGGCAACGAACATGTCCGCTTGCAGGTCGGGCTGGGATACGGGCCTGTCGACCTGATGGAGGAGCGCTACGACCTGGCCATCGCGGTCGAGACACCCCGCGAGACCTCGTTGATCGTGCGCAAGGTGGTGGAGTTGGAGAACGGCGTCTTCGGAGCCCCCAGCTACCTGGAAGATTGGGGCCGCCCGATGCGGCCGCACGACCTCACCGAGCACAACGTTCTCGTCCCAGGGCCGCCGACGAACTGGGCGTTCACCCGAGGGGATCAGACGGGCTCCGTCACGGTGTCCGGTCAGATCGCCTGCAATTCCCCGAGCTTGATGCGCTCCTTCGCTCTGGCCGGGCATGGGCTGTTCTCGGCAAGCCTCGCATGCGTCGAGTCCGATCTCGCCAACGGGGTCCTCGAGCAGGTCATGACGGATTGGACGCTTCGACCGACGCCGGTCTACATCGTGACGACGTCACGGTTGCTTCCGGCCAAAGTGCGCAGCTTCATCGAGTTCGCGGTCAAGCGTCTCACCGGCTCCTCCGAGGCCGAAGAAATGCCGAGGCGTGAGGCGGCTCGGTAGGCGCGGCTCCCGGCGCGAGCCGGTACGAGGCGTCACGGGTCCGAAGGCACCGCGATCGCGCGTGACCGCCTGTCGCTGAAGGGACCGGGCGGTCATCGTCACGCTGCGCGTCAACGGAAGTTGCGCGCCTGCACCCGCAGCGCCCGCTGGCTGGCCCCACGCACCGGCTCCGGCGGGGTGGGCTGGTGTTCCTGGCCGATCCGATCGAGCAGGCCGGACCGGTCGGCGAGATCGCTGGCGATCAGGTGGACGACCTCACCGACCCGCTGGACCCGGCCACGGCAGGCCATCAACCGGGCGGCGAGCACGATCCGGCGGCAGCGTTCGAACAGGTCCGGCCGCACGATCAGGTTGGCGATGCCGGTCTCGTCTTCCAGCGTCAGGAACATCGTGCCCTTGGCCGAGCCGGGTCGCTGGCGCATCAGCACGAGGCCGGCGACCGTGAGGCGGAACCCGTCTCGGGCGTGATCGAGCCGGTTGCAGGGCCGGTCGCCGAGGGCGGTCAACTCGGTCCGCAGGAAGCTCAGCGGATGCGCTCTCAGGCTGAGGCCCTTGGAGCGGTAATCGGCGACGACCTCGCCGCCCGCGCTCATCGGTGCCAGCATCACCTGAGGCTCCGCGATCACGGGCTCGGCGGTGCCGGTCTCCGCGCGCAGGGCGGCGAAGAGTGGCAATGGAGCCGGGACAAGGGCGCGCACCGCCCAGGCGGCCTCGCGCCGGCCGAGGCCGAGGGAGCGGAACGCGTCCGCCCGCACGAGGCAGGCGAGGGTGGCGGTGGGCAATCCGCTCCGCTCCGCCACTTCGGCGAGGGTGCCGAAGCGCTGTCCGCCGCGTGCCTCGACGAGCCGCGCGCCGTCGCGTTCGGGCAGGCCGCTCACGAGGCGCAGACCCAGCCGCACCGCGCGCCGCTCGGTGCCGGGACCGTCCCGCTCCAGGGTGCAGTCCCAGGCCGAGGCATTCACATCGACCGGCCGGATCGCGACGCCGTGGGCGCGGGCATCGCGGACGATCTGGGCGGGGGCGTAGAAGCCCATCGGCTGCGCGTTGAGCAGCGCCGCACAGAACACGTCCGGGTGATGGCACTTCAGGTAGGACGAGGCGTAGGCCAACAGCGCGAAGGAGGCGGCGTGGCTCTCCGGGAAGCCGTAGGAGCCGAAGCCTTCGAGCTGGCGGAAGGTCCGCTCGGCGTAGTCGCGGGCATAGCCGTTGGCCACCATCCCCTCGATCAGCCGCGCCTGGAAGCGGTGGACGCCCCCCGTCATCTTGAAGGTCGCCATCGAGCGGCGCAGTTCGTCGGCCTCGGCCGCCGAGAACCCCGCTCCGACCATGGCGACCTGCATCGCCTGCTCCTGGAACAGCGGTACGCCGAGCGTCTTGCCGAGAACCGCCTTCAGTTCGGGGGTCGGATAGCTGACGGCCTCGTGGCCCTCGCGTCGGCGCAAATAGGGATGGACCATGTCACCCTGGATCGGGCCGGGACGCACCAGGGCCACCTCGATGACGAGGTCGTAGAATTGTCTCGGCTTCATGCGCGGCAGCATCGCCATCTGCGCGCGGCTCTCGATCTGGAAGACGCCGACCGTGTCGGCCCGCCGGATCATCGCGTAGGTGGCGGGATCGTCCTGCGGGATCGTGGCGAGGTCGAGGGAAATCTCCTTGGCGGTCTTCAGGAGATCGAAGGCGCGGCGCAAGCAGCCGAGCATGCCGAGGCCCAGGACATCGACCTTCATGAACTTAAGGGCGTCGATGTCGTCCTTGTCCCACTCGATGACCTGCCGGTTCTCCATCGCGGCGGGCTCGACCGGCACCAATTCGTCGAGGCGGTCGAGGGTCAGGACGAAGCCGCCGGGATGCTGCGAGAGATGGCGCGGCGTGCCCATCAGCTCGCGGGCGATGTCGAGGGTCAGGCGCAGGCGCCGGTCGCCCGGATCGAGGCCGAGCGCCTGCAATTCCCGTTCTCCCGCTCCCTCGCCGCCCCAGGGCCAGGTCAGGCGGTTGAGGGCGCCAGTCACCTCTTCCGGCAGGCCCAGGACTTTGCCGACCTCGCGCAAAGCCCCGCGGGCGCGGAAACGGCTGACGACCGCCGTGAGCGCGGCGCGGTGGCGGCCATAGGTGGCGAAGATCCACTGGATCACCTCCTCGCGCCGCTCATGCTCGAAATCGACATCGATGTCGGGCGGCTCGCGCCGAGCCTCCGAGACGAAGCGCTCGAACAGCAGATTCTGCTGGACCGGATCGATGGAGGTGATCCCGAGACAGTAGCAGACCGCCGAATTGGCCGCCGAGCCGCGCCCCTGACAGAGGATCTGCCGGGACTGGGCGAAGGCGACGATCGACTCGACGGTGAGGAAGTAGGGGGCGTAGCCGAGCCGATCGATCAGTCCGAGTTCGTGGCGCAACAGCCGCGTCACGGCCGCCGGAACTCCCTCCGGCCAGCGCCGCCCGGCACCGGCCCAGGTCAGGGATTCCAGCCGCTCCTGCGCGGATCGGCCATCCGGCCCGATCTCCGTCGGGTATTCGTAGCTGAGCTCATCCAGGGAGAAGCGACAGGCCTCGGCGATCTCTCCGGCGCGGGCGAGCGCCTCGGGAAAACGGGCGAAGAGGCGCGCCGTCTCCTGGGGCGCCTTGAGGAAGCGGTCGGCGTGCCGTTCCTTGAGGAAGCCCGCCCGCTCGATCGTGACCCCGCGCCGGATACAGGTCGCCACGTCCTGAAGCCGCCGCCGCCCGGCGACATGGTAGAGGATGTCGCCGGTGACGACGACGGGCATGCGCGCCTGCCGGGCCGCCGCGGCCAGGGCGTCGAGCCGCGCCGCGTCGTTGGGGCGGAAGCGGCGGGTGAGGGCGCAGGAGGCGCGCCCGCCGAATAGGTCCTTGAGCCGCGCGAGGTCTTGCGCCAGGCCCGGGCCCGGCGACTCGGCGAGGAGGATCGCAAAGAGCCCTCCTTGAAGTCCCCCTCGCAGCCCTCTTTGCGGTTCCCCCTGCCACTCTTCGAGGTCGCGCCAGGTCAGGACGCAGCGGCCCTTGCCGCCCCGCGTCTTGCCGAGGCTGAGCAACCGGCACAGCCGTCCGTAGGCCGCCCGGTCGGCGGGATAGACGAGGAGCGGGGGCGCATCCTCAAGATCGATCCGGCAGCCGACGACGAGGCGCACGCCCGTCGCCCGCGCCGCTTGATGGGCCCGCACCATGCCGGCGAGGGAGCCGTGATCGGTGATGCCCAGGGCCGGGATCCCCAGCAGGGCGGCGGCGGCGAAGAGTTCCTCCGGGCTCGACGCCCCCCGCAGGAACGAGAAATGGGTCGTGACCTGAAGCTCGGGAATGCTCACGCTTCGCCGAGCCCGTGCAGCCACCAGCGTCCGTTCGCCTCCATCGGCCCGTCGCGAAACAGCCAGAAGCGCTCGCCCGCCTCCGTCTCGACCCGGTAATAGTCGCGCATCCGCTCCGCCTCGCCGTCGGCGATCCACCATTCTCCGAGGATGCGCTCCGGACCGTCGGCTCGGGTGATCTTGTGGCGGGCGCCGCGCCAGACGAAGAACAGGGGCGGCGCGTCGGGTATCTCGGCCATCGCCGCCACGGGCTCCGGCGCGGCGAGCAGGCGGGCGGGCCGGGGCAGGTCGGCGGGCCAGAGAGCGCCGAGCGGTGCGGCCAGGGCCGGTACCCGCCGGACCGCGCGTTCGGGCCAGTCGCTCTCGACCGGGGCCAACCGGTAGATCCGCTCCGCGCCGAGGCGGAGGCGGAGCGTGTCGACGAGGGCCGCGAGGTCCACGGCCTCCGGTTCGCCCCCGAGGACGGCGCCGCTGAGCTGCCGCTCGGCCAGCGCCTCCACCCGCGAGGCCGTCAGCGTCATCTCCTCGATGCCGAAGCCGGGATCGATCTGCGGCAGGCGCTCCGTGAGGAGCCGAGCGAGGTGGGCCGCGTCGCGGCTCGGCCGTGCGGTGCCGATCCGGATCGCCTGATCGAGGCGGTCGATCCGGCGGAACACGAGGTCGAGGCGTCGGGCGCCGAGGCCCATCCGCTCCAGATCGGGCACGATCCGGGTACAGAGATCCCCGACCACCCGCCCCAGCACCTCCGGGCTGCCGACAGGGTCGGGAAAGCGGAGGGCGGCCCGCGGCGCTTCGGGCGCGGCCAGGATCGCGAGGGGCTCCGGCTCGGCCCCGGTCGCCCGGTCGAGCCGCAGCAGCGGCTCCGGGCCGAACCGCCGGCGCAGGGGCGCACGGGGCGCGGCCATGAGCCCGCCGATCCGCAGGATGCCGACCTCGGCGAGCGCCGCCACGATCTCCGGCGGCAGGCGCAGGGCCGCGACGGGCAGATCCAACAGGGCAACGGAGGTTCCGCCGGGCGGCACGATCCCGCCCGGCCCGAACCGGGCGACCGCCCAGGCAGCGCCGGGCGTGTCGGCGAGGGCGAGGCAGGCGGACATCCCCGTCCGCTCCAGACGCGCGGCGAGATCGGCGAGCAGATTCGCCTCGCCCCCCTGCAGATGGGCTGCACCCGCGACGTCGATCAGGATGCCGTCGGGCGGATCGAGGGCGACAAGAGGGGCGTAGCGCAGGCACCAGATCCCCAGCCGCACCAGCCCCGCCGCGTCGGCCTCCGGCTCGGCGGGGACGAGGCGCAGGCCCGGCACCATCGCCATGGCTTGAGCGGCGGCCATGCCGGGCCTCAAGCCATGGCGACGGGCGGTCGCGTCGATCCCGGCCAACACCCGCCGAGGGCCATCCTGCCGCACCGTCGCCAGGGGCTCATCGACCGCCGGCGCGTCGCAGGGCGGGGCGCTCCGGCGCAGCCTGTCGGTCGGCCAGGACGGTAGGCACAGCGAGACGACCCTGCGCATCGCAGGCCTCCACGATCCATGAGCCCGGTGCGCCGCCGCGGCAGCGCTGCAGATCGAGCCGCCAACGCGGGCGGCCCATATGTCGATCTCCCCCGGAGCCGGAGGGAGCAGGGCTCACCCGCCATCGGGTGCGGGCGGCGGAGGGTTCGGGCTCCGCCGACTCGCCCGCGCAGACCCGGTGCAGCACCAGGGCGGTGACGCCCGAGCCTTCCGCGGCGAGCTGCAGGCGGCGGGAGGGGGTGAGGGCCATGCGGGTCAACTCGCCGACGACGCCGGCCAGCCCTCGGTGGCGCAGGCCCTCCTCCATGGCCGGCAGCACCTCCGTATCCCGCCACGTCTCGCAATAGACCACCCGGTCGGGATGGAGCCCGACGCGGGCGAGAGCCGGGGCGAACAGGTCGCGGCTGTGCAGGCACCACAGAACCGGCCCGTCGAGCCGGGCCAGGATGCCGCCCGCGAACAGCACCGCGGAAGCGGCGTAGCGTCCCCGCGGCCCACCCTCGTGGATCTGATGGAGGGCGCCGAGCGCGAGGCCGCCCCCCGGCAAAGCCCGGTCGAGGGTTCCGGCTCCGAACGGCAGCACGGAATCCGTCGTCCGAGCCTCCAAGGCGGGCTCGGTGAGCCGCCGCAGCTCGGCCAGGACGTTCTTCGCGGGAGCCGGCGGGTCGGAGGAGCGGGGAGGGGGCATGGACCGGGGCTGCGGAAGGAGCTGTGTTCAGAACAAACAGTGAACACAGCGCAGCCGTTCTCCGTCAACCGTCCCGCCGCGATGCTCCCTGTTGAAAATGCGGATTTTATTCCGGCCGCAGGCTTGACCTTTGTCGCCAGTCTTCCGACTCGCCCGAAGCCCTGCGCGCGGCGCGGGCAATCGACGCATGCACCCATCAAATACGCATGTGGGCGGAGTGCAGGTGCAACAAATCTGCCTGCTGTTGCCGTTGAATGACAGATCTTCGCGCGCGTCGATCTATCGTAACGTGGTGCCGGAGATCCGGTCGGGGGAGTCTAACTGTGCGGGGACGGTCCCGCGCCTCCGTTCGGGCTCACAACTGTGCCAGGGCCATGAGTGACGCACGACCCACGGGCCCCAAGCCCGTCATTCTCGTCGTCGAGGATGAGCCCGACGAGCGCTTCCTCGCGGCCGAACTCCTAGAGGAGAAGGGCTTCGAGGTGATCGAGGCCGAGACGGCCGAGCGCGCGCTCGAGATCCTGCGCCAGCGTGGCGACAGGATCGACGTGGTGTTCTCCGATGTGCGCACGCCGGGCACGATCGGCGGTTTCGAACTCGCCCGGATCATCGGCGTGACCTGGCCGCGCATCCGCATGCTGCTGACCTCGGGCGACGCGGGCGATCAGCCGAGCGACCTGCGCGTCACCGCGACCTTCATGCCGAAGCCCTGGCGCGCGCCCGAGATCCTGACCTGGCTGGAGGAGGCCGCGGGCCTGCGCGAACGGTCGGGTGAGGCGTAGTCACCTCGGAATCATCCCTGCCGCGTTCGCTCGTCCGCCCTCCCGCTGGCGGGCTGACGCGGTCACACCGAGACGGGCAGGGCCGCCTGGTCGCCCACGCCGAAGACGCGCTTGTAGCGGGCGACCTCCGCGGCCGGTCCCTGCGCCTTGGTCGGATTGTCGGAGAGCTTCACGGTCGGGCGCCCCTCAACTGAGGCGACCTTGCACACCACCGAAATCGGATCGAGCCGCCCCTCCGGCACCAGACCGCGGAAATCGTTGGTGAGCCGCGTGCCCCAGCCGTAACCGATCCGCATCCGGCCGTGGAAATGGGCGTGGATGCGCTCGATCTCGTCGATATCGAGCCCGTCCGAGAAGATCGCGAGCTTCTCGCGCGGGTCGCAGCCCCTGTCGCGCCAGAAGGCCAGGGCTTCCTCGCCCCCTTCGATCGGATCCTTCGAATCGATCCGGATGCCGGTCCAGGCGGTGAGCCAGTCGGGGGCGTGCTTCAGAAAGCCGGACGTCCCGTAGGTGTCGGGCAGGACGACGAGCAGATTGCCCTCATAGTCCTGCTGCCAGTCCGCCAGAACGGCATAGGGCGACTGCGCCAGTGCGTCGTCGTCGTCGCCGGCGAGGGCCGCGTAGACCATGGGCAATTCGTGGGCGTTGGTGCCGACCGCTTCGACCTCCCGCCTTTGGGCGATCAGACAGTTCGAGGTGCCGAGGAAGCGTTGATCGCCCAGGCCCTCGTTCATGGCCTGGACGCACCAATCCTGCCACAGGAAGCCGTGGCGCCGCCGGGTGCCGAAATCGGCGATGGACAGGTCGGGCAGGCGCTTCAACCGCTCGATCTTCTCCCAGACGCGGGTCATGGCGCGGGCATAGAGCACTTGCAGCTCGAACCGGCCGAGATCGCGAAGGACCGCCCGCGAGCGCATCTCATTGAGGATCGCGAGCGCGGGCACCTCCCACATCGTGGTCTCGACCCAGGGGCCGTGGAAGGTCAGGGCCACCTGGCCGTCCCGCAATTCCAGTTCGTATTCGGGCAGCCGGAAATCCTCGAACCACGCCATGAATTCCGAGGAGAGGATCTGGCGCTTGCCGTAGAAGGTGTTGCCGCGCAGCCAGGTGGATTCGCCGCGGCTCAGACGCAGGGTGCGGGCATGGTCGAGCTGCTCGCGCAGGGCGCCGAGATCGATCTCCTCGGCGACGCGCACCCGCACGGACCGGTTCTGGATCGCGAAGCTCGTCCGCACGTCACGGTGACGGCGGAAGATCATCTGCGCCATCATAAGCTTGTAAAAGTCCGTGTCGAGCAGCGAGCGGACGATCGGATCGATGCGGAAATTGTGATTATAGACCCGCGTCGCGAGGTCGAGCATGGATCTTGGCCGTCTTCTGTCTGATTCGATCAGTCAAGCTTGGGTCGGATCGGGGGGGCGATCAACGGCCGAGCCCACATTGCCGGCATTCCGGCGCCGCGCGCTGCCGGGGCCCGAACCGCACGGTCTCTCAAACGCGAACGCCCCCGCCGTAAGGCGGAGGCGTGCGATGCGTCGATCACCCGATCGAAGAGATCAGGCGAGGTTGACCTTCTTAGTCTCGGTCTTCGGGCTCTCGCCGGTAAGCGTCGCCTTCACGTAGCCGTAGAGGTGGACCATGGTCGAGGACGGGCTGTCCCAATACTCGCCCTGTTCCGGATGGATGCGGATCAGGCCGACCTCGGGATCGTCCTTGCCGTTGGGGAACCACGTCTTGAGGCTCTCCTTCCACTTCTCGTCGATCAGCGCCTGGTCGCGGATCACCTCGGCCTTGCCGGCGATCGAGACGTAGGTCTGGCTCGACGGATCCGAGTAGGCGAGGTTGACCTGATTGTCCCGGCCGATCTCGGCCGTCTTGGGCGAGTGCAGCTTGGTGAAGAACCAGATGTCGCCGTTCTCGTCGATGTCGTTGTTCCACATCGGGCGGCTGTTCAACGTCCCGTCCTGATCGGCTGTGGTCAGCATCGCGACCTTGACGTCCTTGGTCAGCTCGAAGAGCTTCTTCGCGCCCTCGTGGTCGCGATGGTTGCCCTGGTGCATGGGTGGCCTTCTCCAACTCAGACAATAGGATGCGCTTCGAGACGGCGCGGGCGTCGCGCGGTCCCGGCGATTGCCTCGACAACGAGCGAGGCCGGTGTTGGTTCAGGCTTTGCGGGAGATGCCGAGGAGGCTTGCGCCACGCTCACGCATCGCGCCCGCCTCGGCGGCGAGGGCGACTTCCCCTGCGATCGGGTCCGAGCCCGGGCGGCGGACCGGCGGGCAGGGTGTCTCGTTTGGCGCTGAGGAAACACCCAATCGGGGGGATGAGGGCAGGGCGCCGGTCGTCTTCGGGCTGGTGTTTCAGAATTGCGCGGTTAGATGGACGGACGGTTACGACAAACCGCCGCCCGATGGAGCATCGAATCTTGGCCATCACCCGCGACGACGTGCTCAGTGCGCTCTCGACCGTCGCGGTCGATGACGGCGCCACCACCCTTCCCGGTTCCGGCCGCCTCTCTCAGGTGGTGATCGATGGCGGCAACCGGGTGATGTTCTCGATCTCGATCGATCCGAGCGAGGCCGAACGGTTCGAGCCGGTCCGCCGCGAGGCGGAGGGGCGGGTCCTCGCCATTCCCGGCGTATCGAGCGTGCTGGCGAGCCTCACCTCCGAGCGCGGCCCCAACACCCCCGGCCCCGGCGCACCCCGTTCGCCCGGCCCCGCCCCGGTGCCGCCGCGTCAGGGCAATTCCCTGCCGGGCGTGCGCCACATCGTGGCGGTGGCTTCGGGCAAGGGCGGGGTCGGCAAGTCCACCACCGCCTGCAACCTCGCGCTCGCCCTGCGGGCCCAGGGGCTCAAGGTCGGTCTGCTCGATGCCGACATCTACGGCCCCTCCGTGCCGAAGCTTCTGGGCCTGTCGGGCAAGCCGCGGGTAATCGAGGGGCGGGTGCTCGAACCGATGCAGGCCTTCGGTCTCAAGGCGATGTCGATCGGCTTCCTGATCGAGCCGGAATCGGCGATGATCTGGCGCGGGCCGATGGTGCAATCGGCCATCACCCAGATGTTGCGGGATGTGGCTTGGGGCGATCTCGACATCCTGGTGGTCGACATGCCGCCGGGCACCGGCGACGCACAGCTCACCATGGCCCAGGCAACGCCCCTGTCCGGCGCCGTGATCGTCTCGACGCCGCAGGATCTCGCCCTGATCGACGCGCGGCGCGGCGTGACGATGTTCCGCAAGGTGTCGGTACCGATCCTCGGCGTGATCGAGAACATGGCGACCTTCATCTGCCCGCATTGCGGCACGGCCTCCGCGATCTTCGGTCATGGCGGTGCCCGTCAGGAAGCGGAGCGCCTGGAGGTGCCGTTCCTCGGCGAGATCCCGCTCACCATGGCGATCCGCGAGACCTCCGATGCCGGACGTCCCGTCGTCGCGACCGATCCGGACGGGCCGCAGGCGAAGATCTACCGCGCCATCGCGGACAAGCTCTGGGCCGGCCTCAACGGCGCGCCCGCCGGCCGCGCGGCGCCCAAGATCGTCATCGAGTGATCGAAGCGTGACCTACGTCCTCGGGCTGATCCTCGCGGGCGGCCTGTCGCGGCGCATGGGCGGGGGCGACAAGCCGTTGAGAGTGCTGGCCGGCCGCACCCTGCTGGAGCGCGTGGCCGAGCGGTTGGGGCCGCAATGCCCCGGGGGCCTCGCCCTCAGCGCCAACGGTGATCCGGAACGGTTCCGCCACGCCTATGCCGGCCCGGTCCTGCCCGACACCGTTCCGGACAATCCCGGGCCCCTCGCCGGCATCCTCGCCGGACTCGATGCCGCGGCGGCGATGGGGCGGACCCATGTCGTCAGCGTACCCGGCGACGCGCCGTTCCTGCCGCTCGACTTCGTGGCGCGCCTGATCCGTGCCGGCGAACGGCCGATCGCCCTCGCGGCTTCGGGAGAGCGGCGGCACTTCACCAGCGCACTCTGGCCGGTGCGCTTGCGCAACGATCTGCGGGCTTGGTTGGTGTCGGGCGAGCGGCGCGTCGGCGGCTTCATCGACCGCCACGGGGCGGATGTGGTCTCCTGGCCGGTCGAGCCGGTCGACCCGTTCCTGAACCTCAATGCGCCGGACGATCTGGCGGCGGCGGAGCGGTTTCTGGGCACGCAGTCGTGACCGACCGGTCAAACCGGGGACGGAGGCCGGTCCGCTGTTGTGCGGAAGGCTCGCACTTCATATTTAAGTAACTGAAACGACGGCCTTTAGACCGGTCGATCGCTCCTATCCCACACCCTCATCCTGAGGTGCTGCGCAGCAGCCTCGAAGGAGGGCTCCAGGGAGCACTGAGAGTTCTGGAGCCCTCTTTCGAGGCTGAGCTGACGCTCAGCGCCTCAGGATGAGGGCGCGGGTGGGATGCGCGGACACCGGGTACGACGGGCCAGGGCATTGCCCCCGCCCGCTGGCCACTGAACGAGAACTGAGAGAGCGACGTTGGCAGACGACAACGATCCGACCGGCGCGGGCGCGCCGCCCCCGGCCACCGACATCAAGCCCGTCTCCATCACCGACGAGATGCGCCGATCCTATCTCGATTACGCCATGAGCGTGATCGTGAGCCGGGCCTTGCCGGACGCGCGCGACGGCCTGAAGCCGGTGCATCGGCGCATCCTCTACTCGGCCTTCGAATCCGGGCACCTGCCGGAGCGCAAATACGTCAAGTCGGCCCGCATCGTCGGCGACGTGATCGGTCTCTACCATCCGCACGGCGACCAATCGATCTACGATGCGCTGGTGCGCATGGCGCAGGATTTCTCCATGCGCCTCATGCTCATCGACGGGCAGGGCAATTTCGGCTCGGTCGACGGCGATCCGGCCGCGGCCATGCGGTACACCGAGTCGCGTCTCGCCAAGCCCGCGATTTCGCTCCTCTCCGACATCGACAAGAACACCGTCGATTTCGGTCCCAACTACGACGATTCCCGCGAAGAACCGTCGGTCCTCCCCGCGCGATTCCCGAACCTTCTGGTCAACGGCGCGGGCGGCATCGCCGTCGGCATGGCGACCAACATCCCGCCGCACAACCTCGGTGAGCTGATCGATGCCTGCATCGCGCTCATGGACGATCCGGCCCTCACCATCGAGGGCCTGAACGAGATCGTCCCCGGCCCGGATTTCCCGACCGGCGGCCTGATCCTGGGGCGCTCCGGCACGCGGCAGGCCTACACCACCGGACGCGGCTCGATCATCATGCGGGCCCGCTCGCATGTGGAAGAGCTGCGCAAGGAGCGCGAGGCGCTGATCTTCACCGAGATCCCGTATCAGGTGAACAAGGCCACGCTCATCGAGAAGATCGCCGAGCTGGTGAAGGAGAAGCGCCTGGAGGGCATCTCCGACCTGCGCGACGAATCCGACCGCGACGGCATGCGCATCGTGGTGGAGCTCAAACGCGACGCCATCGCCGACGTCGTTCTGAACCAGCTCTACCGCTACACCCCGCTCCAGACTTCGTTCGGCGCCAACATGGTGGCGCTGAACGGCGGGCGCCCCGAATTGATGAACCTGAAGGACCTGCTCCAGGCCTTCAACGACTTCCGCGAGGAGGTCGTCTCCCGGCGGACCAAGTTCCTGCTGAACAAGGCCCGCGAGCGGGCCCACGTCTTGTGCGGCCTCGCCATCGCAGTCGCCAATATCGACGAGGTGATCCGGCTGATCCGCACCTCGCCCGACCCGAACACCGCGCGCGAGGCCCTGATGGCCCGCGACTGGCCGGCCCACGACATCGCCCCGTTGATCGCCCTGGTCGACGATCCGCGCCACCGCGTGGCCGAGGACGGGACCTACCGCCTCTCCGAGACGCAGGCCCGCGCCATTCTCGACCTGCGCCTGCAGCGCCTCACCGCGCTCGGCCGTGACGAGATCGGCGACGAACTGAAGAAACTCGCCGACGAGATCGCCGACTATCTCGACATCCTGCGCTCCCGCGCCCGCATCCAGGCGATCGTGAAGGGCGAGCTGGCGGAAGTCCGCGAGCTGTTCGCGACGCCGCGCAAGACCGAGATCGTCGATTCCGACTCGAGCGTCGAGGACGAGGATCTGATCGCCCGCGAGGACATGGTCGTGACCGTGTCCCATGCCGGCTACGTCAAGCGCGTGCCGCTCTCGACCTACCGCTCGCAGAAGCGCGGCGGCAAAGGGCGCAGCGGCATGGCGACCCGCGACGAGGATTTCGTCACCCGCCTGTTCGTCGCGAACACGCACACCCCGGTGCTGTTCTTCTCCGACCAGGGTCAGGCCTACAAGGAGAAGGTCTGGCGCCTGCCCATCGCCGCGCCGAACGCCCGCGGAAAGGCCCTCGTCAACATCCTGCACCTGCAGAACCAGGGCGAGCGCATTTCCACCATCATGCCGCTGCCCGAGGACGAGGCGTCCTGGGAGACCCTCGACGTGATGTTCGCCACCGCCAGCGGCAATGTCCGCCGCAACAAGCTGTCGGACTTCACGACCGTGAACCGCAACGGCAAGATCGCCATGAAGCTCGATCCGGGCGATCACATCGTCCATGTCGAGATCTGCCGGCCCGAGCAGAACGTCCTGCTCACCACCGCGCTCGGTCAGTGCATCCGCTTCCCGGTCGAGGACGTCCGCGTCTTCAAGGGCCGCGATTCGACCGGCGTGCGCGGCATCAACTTGGCCAAGGACGACACCGTCATCTCGATGGCGATCCTCAACGCCTTCGAGGCGAGCCCGGAGGAGCGGGCTGGCTACCTGAAGATGCGCCGCGCCGTCATCGGCGATGCGGGCGAGGCCGAGGAGGCAAGCGAGGCCGAGGAGACGACGGCCGAGGCCGCGATCTCGCAGGAGCGCTACACCGAGATGAGCGCCCACGAGCAATTCGTCCTGACCCTCTCCGAACGCGGCTTCGGCAAGCGCTCGTCCTCCTACGAGTACCGAACCTCGGGCCGGGGCGGAAAGGGGATCACCGCGATGCGGGTCAATGCCCGCAACGGCAACCTCGTCGCCTCCTTCCCCGTCGAGGCCTCCGACCAGATCATGCTGGTGACCAATGCCGGCCAGCTCATCCGCGTGCCGGTGGACGACATCCGCATCGTCGGCCGTGCCTCGCAGGGCGTGACGGTGTTCAACACCGACAAGGCCGAGCGCGTGGTGTCGGTCGAGCATATCGAAGGTGAAGAGGAGGGCGGCGAGGAGGGGGCGTAAGCCGCATCCTCCTCGGCGCACCTCACGCGTCGTCATCCCGGGGCCGCGGAGCGGAACCCGGGAGCCACCCGTGATGCGCGGTGGCGGCGACGGGGCGCCCAGTCGTAGGTTCCGGGTTCGCCTCCGGCGCCCTGGATTGACGGAGCGCGAGGAGGCATCGGGTTCCGTTCGCGGGCAAAATGCTCTAGGCCCCTTCCCGTGACGACCCGCACCGCGCTCTATGCCGGCTCCTTCGATCCGGTCACCAACGGCCACCTCGACGTGGTGCGCCAAGCCTGTCGGCTGGTGCCGCGCCTCGTGCTCGCCATCGGCGTGCATCCCGGCAAGGCGCCGCTGTTCACGGCCGAGGAGCGCGCCGGTTTGCTGCGCGAGAGCTGCGGGCCTCTGGCGGCCGCCGAGGGCGCCGAACTCGAGGTCGTTACCTTCGACGATCTCGCCGTCTCGGCGGCGCGTCGCCACGGTGCGAGCCTGTTCATCCGTGGGCTGCGCGACGGCACCGATCTCGACTACGAGATGCAGCTCGCCGGCATGAACGGTGCCATGGCCCCCGAGGTCCAGACCGTCTTCTTGCCCGCCTCCACCGGCGTGCGGCCGATCACCGCCACTCTGGTCCGCCAGATTGCCGCTATGGGTGGCGACGTAACCCCCTTCGTGCCGCCGGCCGTCGCCGCGCGGCTCTCCGCCCGCTTCGCCAAAGCCTGATTCCGACCACGGAGCTTGAGCCCAGCATGAACCGCCGCCACGCCGTCCTTGGTCTCGCCTTGAGCGCGACCCTCGCCTTCGCCGCCCCCGCGCGGGCGGGCGAGAACACCGTCAACCTCGAGACGAAGGATGGGAAGGTCACGATAGAGCTGCGCCCGGAAATCGCGCCCAAGCACGTGAAGCAGCTCAAGACGCTGATCTCTCAAGGCTTCTACGACGGCCTGAAATTCCACCGCGTCATCGACGGCTTCATGGTGCAGACCGGCGACCCGAAGGGCAACGGCACCGGCGGCTCGAGCCTGCCCAACATTCCGGCCGAGTTCTCCTCCGCCCCGTTCAAGCGCGGCACCGTCGGCATGGCCCGTTCGGGCGATCCGAACTCGGCCAACTCGCAGTTCTTCATCTGCCTGGGCGATGCCGAGTTCCTCAACAACAACTACACCGTGGTCGGCGTCGTCACCTCCGGCATGGACGTGATCGACAAGATCAAGAAGGGCTCCAAGTCGAACAACGGCTCGGTGCAGGACCCGGACAAGATCGTGAAGATGACGCTCGCCAAATGATCCAGACCGGAGGCGAGCGATAGCGGCCCGAGCCCAGAGACGCCGTGCCGCCCCGGCTGTCGCGGCGCTTCTCCTGCTCGTGCCGGGCAGGGCCGATGCGTTCGGGACGCTTGAACCTTGGCGCACCCTCCCGCAAACCTTGCGGGGGACGCTGCGGGTGCCGCTGCTGGCGGGCGAGACCGGGCCGAGGCCGGTCGATACCCTCAAGGATCTGTTTCCGGCGCTCGCCGCCTGCTGGGAAGCGCCGGAGGGCTTGGCCAAGTTCGAGCGCACCGAGATCACGGCGCGCCTCGCGCTCCGCCGGGACGGCTCGGTGATCGGCACGCCGCGGATCACCTTCTCGCAGATTCCGGGCGATACGAGAGCCCGGGACATCCTGGTGCGGGCGACGCTCGACGCGATCGCCCGATGCACGCCGGTCCGGCTCACGCCCGCTCTGGGCGGAGCCATCGCGGGGCGCCCTCTGGCGCTGCGCTTCATTTACGACGGACCCAGAGGACAGGGAATCTAACCAATGGCAGACACCAACGAGACCATCGTCCTGGAGACGACCAAGGGCCGCGTCGTGATCGGGCTGCGCCCCGACCTCGCCCCGAACCATGTCGAGCGGATCAAGACGCTCGCCGCCCAGGGCTTCTACGACGGCGTGCCGTTCCACCGGGTCATCGACGGCTTCATGGCCCAGACCGGCGACCCGACCGGCACCGGCTCGGGCGGTTCGGAGCTGCCGGACCTCAACGCCGAGTTCAACGCCGAGCCGCATGTGCGCGGCACCTGCTCGATGGCGCGCACCAACTTCCCGCATTCGGCGAACTCGCAGTTCTTCATCTGCTTCTCGGACGCCCGCTTCCTCGACCGCCAGTACACCGTGTGGGGCAAGGTGATCGAGGGCATGGACGTGGTCGACACGATCAAGCGCGGCGAGCCCGTTCGCGATCCCGACCGGATCGTGAAGGCCACCGTCGCGGCGGCCTGATTTCCCCTACGGCGATAGCGGCGCCGGGCCCTTGCCCGGCGCCGTTTTCTTTCGTTCGGCGGCCTGTGTCGCCTGCCGCGCCAAACCCTCTCGTCGCCAATCGCGGACGTGATAATTCTTACAGTCTCGTGCATCTCCGATCCGTGGATCTCCCGACTGTGATCACCCCCGTCCAGATCCGCGCCGGCCGCGGTCTCCGCGAATGGACGCAAGGAGGGCTCGCAATCCGGGCCAGACTCTCGGTGGTGACGCTGAACATGATCGAAAGCGATCGGATCGCCCCGCGGAAGCGGACTCCGGCCTCGATCCGCTCGGTGTCGGATGGGAAGCGCCCTCGCGACATCGGTAACGAGAGCGAGGGTTTCGGGGTCGTGATGCGGCCGAAGATCCGTCCCGCGAATCCGACACGCGCTGAGGATCGGCGCGACGGGGCTCGCGACACAGGATCGACGTCGAGATCCATGCGGGTGGCCGAATGAACGGCCGCATCGACCTCAACGCCGACCTCGGCGAGGGTTTCGGGCCCTGGCGCATGGGCGACGATGCGGGCCTCCTCGACATCGTCACCTCGGCCAACGTCGCTTGCGGCTTCCACGCGGGCGATCCCGACATCATGGTCGAGACCGCGGCGGCGGCGCGGGCGCGCGGTGTCGCCATCGGGGCCCATCCGGGCTTCTGGGATCTGCGCGGCTTCGGCCGTCTGCGCATCCAGGACAGCCCGCGCCGCATCGAGCGCGACATCGCCTATCAGATCGGTGCCTTCCAGGCCTGCGCGGCTCTCGCTGGGGCCCGCGTCACCCACGTGAAGGCGCATGGGGCGCTCGCCAACCTCTCGAATGAGGAGGACGCGGTCGCCGAGGCCCTCGCCCGCGCCGTCCGGGGCGTTGATCGCGACCTCATCCTCGTCGTGATGCCGGGCTTGCCCGCCGAGCGGGCCGGCGAGCGCGCCGGCCTGCGGCTCGCCCGCGAGATCTACGCCGACCGGGGCTACGCGGCCGACGGTACCCTGTTGCCCCGCGCGATGCCGGGGGCGGTGATCCACGATGCCGAGGCGGCCGCCGCCCGCGTCGCCCGCATGGTCGGGGAGGGGGCGGTGTTCGCGGCCGATGGCCGGGCGTTTTCGGTGGCAATCGACACCGTCTGCGTCCACGGCGACAATCCGGCGGCGATGGTCATGGCGCGGGCCGTGCGCACCGCGCTCGAGGCGGCCGGCCTCTCTCTGAAACCCTTCGCCGTGACGTGACGCTTCGCGACCTCACCGGTTGGCGGCGAGGCACGTTCGGTGCATCCGGCACGACACCCGCGGAAGCGTCCACCGACCGTGTTCGCGAGACCCATGGACTTTTGCGGCCGAGGCGGTCGTTGTCCATCGAGGCTACACGGGACTGAAGACCGTCGCGGCAAGCCATGGTCTTGGGATCGAAACCGTCTTGATCACGGTTTCTTGAGCGGCGACGTCCCACGGGAGGTCGCCGAGCGTAGCAGCGTCGGGACATCCGGGCCGAAATGAAGAAGCTTACCTCCGGCGACGGCTTCGTCGTTCCGCCGCGTCCCACGCGGGTCGCCGCCGCGGAGACGCCGCAAGCGTCCCTCGCCGCCTCCATGGTCGTCGTCGCGATCATCGTCGCCGGTCTCTATCTCGGCCGCGAGGTGCTGATCCCCATCGCGATCGCGATGCTCCTGTCCTTCGTGCTCGGGCCGCTGGTGAACCTGTTGCGCCGGCTGCGCCTCGGTCGCGTCGTCGCCGTGCTCGCGGCGGTTCTGTTCGCCACCGGCATCATCGGGGCGCTCTCCACCGTGATCGGCGTTCAGGTCGCCGAACTCGTACAGGACGTGCCGCGCTACCAGACCACCATCGAGCGCAAGATCCAGGGTCTGCGCGAGGGCTCGCTCGGCCGGACGATGGATTACATCGCCAACATGAACCGGGCGATCCACCAGGGTGGCTCGGACGAGGGCAAGGACGAGGCCGACCGGGCCAAGGCCGCCCAGGAGTCGCGCGAGCGGCAGGCCCGTGAACAGGCCCGCAAGGATCCGGCGGCCCGCACCGGACAGCCCGAGGCGGAACCGGCCAAGCCCATGCTGGTGCAGGTCGAGGAACGGCGGCCGAGCCCGTTGGAGATCGCCTCCACCGTCCTCTCGCCGGTGGTGCAGCCGCTTGCCACCGCCGGCATCGTCGTGGTGGTGCTGCTCTTCATCCTGATGCAGCGCGAGGATCTGCGCGACCGCCTGATCCGCCTCGCCGGATCGAGCGACCTGCATCGCACCACGGTGGCGATGGACGATGCGGCGCGGCGCCTGTCGCGCTACTTCCTCGGCCAGCTCGCCCTCAACACCGCCTTCGGCGTCGTCATCGGTCTCGGGCTCTGGATCATCGGGGTGCCGAACCCGGTCCTGTGGGCGATCTTCTCGGCGATGATGCGGTTCGTGCCGTATATCGGTGCCGTCCTCTCGGCGATCCTGCCGCTGGCGCTGGCCGCCGCGGTCGATCCCGGCTGGAGCATGGTGCTGGCGACCTTCATCCTGTTCGCGGTGATCGAGCCCCTCGTCGGCCACGTGATCGAGCCCCTGGTCTACGGGCACTCGACCGGGCTCTCGCCCTTCTCGGTGCTGATCTCGGCGTTGTTCTGGGCATGGTTGTGGGGGCCGGTCGGCCTGCTGCTCTCGACGCCGCTCACCGTCTGCCTCGTCGTGCTCGGCCGCCATGTCGACCGGCTCGAATTCCTCGACGTGCTGTTCAGCAACCGTCCGGCGCTGACGCCGGTCGAGAACTTCTACCAGCGCATGCTCGCCGACGATCCCGAAGAGGCGCAGGAGCATGCGGAGATGATCCTGCAGGAATGCTCGCTGTCGGCCTATTACGACGACGTGGTGCTCCGCGGCCTGGAACTCGCCGCCCGCGACGCCGCCCGCGGTGTGCTCACCCCCGACCAGAAGGCCGATATCCGTGCCTCGATCACCGCTCTGGTCGAGGATCTCGAGGATCGGGAAGACGGGTTGCCCGAGCCCGCATCCAAATCCGCCAAGCTGATTTCGGCGACGGAGACGGACAGCGCCTGCTCGTCCGAGCCGATCCCCGACCCGTCCCCGGACGATCTGCCCGAGGCGTGGCGGCGCGAAGGGGCCGTGCTCCTCGTCTCGGGCCGCGGCTTCCTCGACGGTGCGGCGACCGCCATCGCCGACCAGCTCCTGCGCAAGCGCGGCTTCGGCACCCGGCAAGTGCCCTTCGCCGAGGTCGCTCGCGTGCGGTTGGGCGCATGGGATCCCGGCGAGCCCCAGGCCGTCTGCGTGATCTCGTTGGCCCTTTCGGGTGAGCCAACGCATCTGAGCCGCCTCGTCAGCCGGCTGCGGCGCAAGCTCGACACCGTGCCGGTGGTGGCGGGGCTGTGGCGCCTGGACGAGCCGGTTCTGTCGGACGAGAGCCTTCGGGCCAAGCTCGGCGCCGACGATCACGTCACCTCCCTGCGCGACCTCATCGAGACGGTCCTGACCATGGCGCGCAACGCCGGCGATACGCGGGAGCCGGAGCGTCGCGAGGCCGCCACGCCGCCGCGTCAGGCGATGCCGGAGCCGGCGTGACAGGGCGCGGGATCGGAACGCTTCACGTTTGACGCCGATCCCGGCCTTTGCCCCTGCCACCGGGTTGACGGGGCCGCCTCCCGGCGGCTTCGTGGATCGGGCAACAGGAGGCCGTCCCTTCGATGAGCGTCGTCGATCTCGCCCGGTTCATGGAAGACCTCGCCACCCAGTCCGGAGCGGCGATCCTGCCGTTCTTCCGGGCGCATTTCGGACTGGACGACAAGTCCCACGGCACCGGCCACGCCTTCGATCCCGTCACCGAGGCTGATCGGGCCGCGGAAGCGGTGATGCGGCGGATGATCAAGGATCAGCTGCCGAGCCATGGGATCCTGGGAGAGGAGTTCGGAGCGGAGCGCACGGATGCGGAATGCGTCTGGGTGCTCGACCCCATCGACGGCACCCGCGCCTTCATCGCCGGGCTCCCGACCTGGGGCACCCTGATCGGCCTCACTCATCACGGCGCGGCGGTGCGCGGCCTGATGCACCAGCCCTATCTCGGCGAGCGTTTCCTCGGCGACGGCAAGACCGCGAGCGTGCGGAGCCCCCGCGGCGAGCGTCCCCTCCACACGCGCCGCTGCGACGCGCTGTCGGCGGCGATCCTGGCCACGACGGATCCTCGCCTGTTCGCCGAGGGGGAGGAATCCGAGCGCTACCGGTCGATCGAGGGCAGCGTGCGCATGTCGCGCTACGGTGCCGATTGCTACGCCTATTGCATGCTGGCGGCGGGCCAGATCGACCTCGTGGTCGAGGCCGGATTGAAGCCCTACGACATCGTCGCCTTGATCCCCATCGTCGAGGGGGCGGGCGGCGTCGTCACCGCCTGGGACGGCGGCCCGGCCACCTCTGGGGGACGGATCGTGGCGGCGGGCAGCCCACGCCTGCACGAGGCCGCCTTGAAGCACCTGAACCCGAGCGCCTGACCCTTTCGCGACGGGCTCGCCCGATCAGCACCGTGGCCGCGGCGCGTCGTTCCTCAAGCCATCGCGCGGGTCGGCTCAGCAGCCGTTTCCGCCGGCGCGGCCTGTCCGGGAATGAAGGCGTCGAAGGCGGCCCAGAAATCGGCGCGCAGGGCGTCGCATTCCGTCAGGATCTCGTGTCGCGCACCGGGCAGGACGATGAGGTGTCCGGTCTTGAGGCGGGCCGCGAAGCGCTCGACGGCCGGCGTGCTGCACACGGGGTCGGCGCCGGCGGCGATGATGAGGCAGGGTAAGCGGATGCGTCGCACCGTGGCGGGCCGATTGAGGGTGCGCATCGCCCGGAAGGCCGAGGCGAGCCATGCGATGGTCGGTCCGCCGACCGCCCCCGCGCCGACGACGCGGGCCGCCTGGGCATTGCGCTCGTAGCGGGACGGATCGGTCGAGAGGCGGTTTCCGGCAAACGGCATGGTCGCGATCGAGGTCGGTTTGCCGAACGGGGTGTAGCAGCATCCGAGCCCGAGCCGGTGCAGGGTGCGCGCCAGGACCGACGCGGCCGCCGGCCAGCGGACCATCCGGATCTTCAGCATCGGCGCGACGGTCACGAGGCGGCGGAACGGCAGCCAGCCTTCCGCCGCTCCCGTGAGCGCCACCGTGCCGCCCATGGAATGGGCAAGCCCGAAATGCGGCTCGGGCATGGAGGGAACCAGGATCTGCTCAGTGACCGCCGCGAGATCGAGGCGGTAATCGTCGAAGCGGCGGACATGGCCCTTGTGGGCGTCGCGCACCTGACGCCCGGAATCGCCCTGGCCACGCCAATCGAAGGCCACGACGCAGAAGCCGCGGGCGCGCAGCTCGGCGATGGTCTCGTAATACTTCTCGATGAACTCGGCCCGTCCCTGGAGCAGGCAGACCGTGCCCTTCACGGTGCGGCTGGTGGGGCGCCAGGTCGCCGCCCGCAGGGGGATGCCGTCGGCGGTTTCGACCGGGACGAGCCGCGCGCCGGGCGGAACCGGATTGTCGGGCGTGGGTCGCAGCGTCAGCACGGCCGGCTCATCCCCGCTCTGTCTTCGTGACGTTTGGGACGCAAAATGGCCGGGTCGACGCTCTTGCACGACCCCGCGCACCCCCCAATATCATGGATGCGCCGGCCGATACGGCGGCGCGAAGGTCCGGCCCTCGGGCGGACCAGACCATACACAGCATGTTGCTTCTTTCGGAGGATATGTGATGCGTCAGTTCGATCTGGCTCCCCTGTACCGTTCCACCGTCGGTTTCGACCGTTTGTTCGCGGCTCTCGACGGTTTCGTCAGCGCCGAGCAGGCCCCCACCTACCCGCCCTACAATATCGAGCGCACGGCCGAGAACGTCTATCGCGTGACGGTCGCGGTGGCCGGCTTCACCGAGGCCGACCTCTCGATCGAGGTGAAGGAGAACGCCCTCACCATCAAGGGCGAGCGTCAGCCGAGCGAGAGCAAGGCGGAAGTCCTTCATCAGGGCATCGCCGCCCGCGCCTTCGAGCGCCGCTTCCAACTCGCCGACCACGTGCAGGTCACGGGTGCTTCGCTGGAGAACGGCCTCCTCCATGTCGATCTCGTCCGCGAGGTCCCGGAGGCGAAGAAGCCGCGCCGCATCGAGATCGCCAGCCGCGCCTCGGGCCAGCCGGTGATCGAGGGCAAGGTCCAGCAGGCCGCGTAAACGGCCGCAACGGTCATCCATTCAGGGGAGCGCCCCGGCCGAAAGGCCGGGGCGTTTTCGTTTGTGCGATGCAGGCGGCGTTGCCCAAACCCGCCGCTGATCCTGAGGCGCCCGGCCACGCGATCCCTGAAACCCTTCTTCGAGGACGCTCGGGGGGCTTCTCAGGATGAGGGCGCGGGTCGGACGGTGACCCGACGCAAATCAAAAATCCCCGAAACGGTCGTTGCGGCTCGGCTCGTAGCAGGTGAAGCCGACGAAGCAGGCCGGGGTGTCGCGAGCCGGCACGAAGGCGCGGCGGCCGATCTCGGTCGGCTCGCAGAAATTGCGGTCGCGCACGAAGCGGTCATAGGTCTGGCCGCCGGTGCCCAAGACCGCCGCGCCCTGGCGCAGGACGACGTTGCGGGCCTGGGCGCAGCTCATATCGACCGTGGAGAGGCGCTGAGCCGTCGCAGGGGAAAGACCGGCGGCGAGCAGGGTGACGGCGAGGGCGAGGCGCATCGGGGTAGATCCGAACGAGGGCGGTTCGCCCTCTCAACGGATCGCCGTCACGGATGTATCCCGTCGAGATGGGGCAGCAGAACGACGCTCTCCTGCTCGTTCGGATCGGTCCGGGCGATGAGCGCCGTGCAGGGCTCGGTCGGACTTGGATTGTAGGGCAGGTGCGGCATGCCCGCCGGGATGTAGAGATAATCACCGGGCCGTATCTCGGCGTGATGCTCCAGCCGCTCCCCCCACCACATTCCGGAGGTGCCGGAGAGCGCGTAGAGCGCCGTCTCGTGCCCCTCGTGCTTGTGGGGCTTGGCCCGAGCGCCGGGTGGGATCGTCACCATCTGGAGATGAAGGCCCTGGGCCCCGGCAGATTCCGCCGAGATGCCGGGGGCGTAGAGCAAGGCCTGTTTGCCGGTGAAGGCCTCGCCCGGCCGCACCACCCGGCAGACGGGCGCGGCCACGGTCTCACAGATCTCCGAACGCGAACTGGCCCTGCGGTGCCGGCTTGCGCGGCGCCGCCTTGGCGCCGGACTTCGCCGCGATCTTGCCGGCGGACTTGCCCGTGGCCCGCGTCGGGCGGGGCTTGGGGTCGGCGCGCATCCGTGCCTTGGCCCGGTCGCGGGCCACCGCCTCGGGCGCGTGGGGATCGTCGTCGAGCCATTTGCCGCGCTTGAGCACCTCGTTGACGCGGCCCTGGTTCACGCCGACCTTGAAGGCGATTTCCTGCTGGGTCATGCCGGTGGCGGCGTGCAGCTCTTGGATCTGGCGGGCGAGTTCCGGCGTCATCTTCTGACCCGTGAGGCGGCGGGCCGGGCGGATGGTGCGGTTCTGCCGGTCGCGCTCGCGCAGGCGCTCCAGCAGGGCGAGCGCCATGTTCATGCCGTGCTCGCGCAGGGCCTCCTCGAACTCCTTCAGCGTCGCCATGTCCGGCTCCTCGCCCGATGGGATTCGGGCTCGTCGGACAAACGCCGCGCTCGTGCCCAAAGTTGCCCGAGAGGTGACGCGCGCCCGAGGCGTGTGGCAAGGGGTAAAAGGCGAACGCCGGGATCTGTCCACCGCCGAAGGCCGCCCTTTCGCGCTTAGGCCCGCGAACGTGTCTGGGCTGTGGCAACCGTCGCGATCCGTCCGCGCTTGGCACGCGCCGACGGGCTCGGCTAAACCGCTTGCGCCAGTGGATCGCGCGAGAGCCTTTTCGACATGATCAGCCCCATTCTCCCGGTCTCCCGCAGCGAGGCGAATCCGGGGGCGTCCGGCCTCGTCGAGGCGCTGGAGAGCGGCTCGGTGCTGGTCTTCCGCGATCTCGATTTTCCCCTCGACGCCTTCGAGCGCCGCTTCGTCGAGCGGCCCTTCGCCGACGGCAAGGCCAAGAACGTCTCGATCCGGGGTGAGAGCGCCGCGCTGAAGGGGGGCGCCGGAAGCGACGAGGAGCAGGCCCGGCTTCGTGCCTTGCTGGTGCGCTACCGTCACTTCGCCCAGAATCTGATCGACACCTATCTCCCGGCCTATACCGGCAAGGTGACGCTCGCCGGCACCTCGTACCGGCCGTTCGATGTCGATAAGCGCAAGCTCAGCTGGCGGCGTGACGACACCCGCATGCATGTCGATGCCTTCCCCTCGAACCCAATTGGCGAGCGGCGCATCCTGCGCATCTTCCGCAACATCAACGCCGAGGGTCAGCCGCGCCACTGGCGGGTCGGCGAGGCGTTCGGCGATATGGCGGAGAAGTTCCTGCCCAAGCTTCCGGGCTATTCCGGTCTGTCGGCCAGCCTGCTCGCGGCGCTCAAGATCACGAAGGCCAAGCGGTCGGAATACGACCACCTGATGCTGCACCTGCACGACGCCCTGAAGCGCGACCTCGATTACCAGGCACGCGCGCCGCAGGCCGACGTGCATTTCCATCCCGGCGAGACCTGGGTGACCTTTTCGGATCTGGTGATGCACGGCGCCATGGGCGGCCGCTACATGCTGGAGCAGACCGGCTACCTCGCGGTCGCCGACCAAGCCGACCCGGAGAAAGCGCCGCAGCGGATCCTGGCAAAGAAGCTCGGCCGGCCGCTCAAGCACTGAGCGCTTCGTGTCCCCCATCCCACCAACTCAAGATGAGCGGATGGGTGGAGAAGCCCTCAGGCCCTCTCCGCTGGCGTCGCCGTCCCCGTGAAATCCCGCCAGAGCAGGATCAGCGCGGCCATCACCGCCGGGCCGACGAACAGGCCGACGAGGCCGAAGGTCTCGACGCCCCCGAGGATGCCCAGAAGCACCCAGAGGAACGGCAGGCGGGTCGTGCCGCCGATCAGGGCCGGCCGCACGAAGTGGTCGGCCACGAAGGTCACGACGAAGCCGGAGACCACCACGATGGCCGCGGGCGCCACAGCGCCCTTGGCCACCAACAGCACCGCCGCGAGACCGAAGGCGAGGGGGGCGCCGAACGGGATCATCGCGGCGACCGCCGTGAGTGCTCCGAACAGCACCGGATGCGGCACCCCCGCGAAGTAATAGACGATCCCGAGCAATACGCCTTCGCCGAGGCCGACCAGCACGAGTCCGTCGACGGTGCCGTGCACCGAGGCCGCCATCTGCTGGGCGACACGCTCCCCGTGCGGGCCGAACAGGCGCCGGCTGGCGGTGAGCGCCTGCGTTACCAGCGTTCGGCCGTCGCGGAACAGGAAGAACAGGGCGAGCAGGCAGAAGCCGACGAGGACGACGCGATGGACGACGCCCTTACCGAGGGTGCGACCGAGATCGCGATTGGAGGCGGTGTTGAGCCGCTCGCTCAATTCGTGGGCCCAGCCGGCATGGGCGAGATGCGCGTTCCACCAATCGGTCACCGCCTGCGCGCCGTAGGGCAGATGGGCGATGAAATCCGGCGCCGGGATGCCGTTTCGCTCCGCCTCGCGGGCGTAGGCCAGGAGGTCGTGCGCCTCGCGCAGGGCCTCGATCGCGAGGATCACCACCGGCAGCAGCAGGGCCAGGGCCACGAGGCCGGTGAAGAGCCCCGGCCACAGCAGATTGTGCCGCCCCGGCGGCGAGAACCGGAGCGCCTTCTCGTAGAGAGGCCACAGGGCGACGGCGAGCACGACGGCCCAAATCAGCGCCCGCAGGAAGTCTTCGAGGATGTAGAGTCCGAGCCCCAGGAGGCCGACGGCCAAGGCAGCCCGGAAGAAGGCCTGAACCCGATCGCCCTCGCGATCGGTCGCGGTGAAGGGCCGCGGCCCGGTTTCGGTCTTGGGGGGCATCCGCCGCCTCGCTCCGTTCGTCGCCGCGACGGCGGCGCGGGGCAAGTATGGCGGTCGGGCGCGCGGACCAGTCCCGGTGCGGTGGCGCGTTCAGGCGGCGCGGTCGCGGCCCTGCGCCTTGGCCTGATAGAGCTTCGCATCGGCCCGCTCGATCGCCCGCGCGAGATCCGGGTCGCCGGGCTCCCGCGTGGCGATGCCGAGGCTGACGGTGCAGGGGGGCAGATCCGGCCGGCTTTGGACGGCGCGGCGCAGGGCGTGGCGGATCTCGTCGGCGAGCCATGACGCCTCGGCGAGGCTCCGGCCCGGCAGAACCGCGACGAATTCATCGCCGCCGAGACGGACGAT
This sequence comes from Methylorubrum suomiense, assembly GCF_022179765.1. Taxonomy (GTDB): domain Bacteria; phylum Pseudomonadota; class Alphaproteobacteria; order Rhizobiales; family Beijerinckiaceae; genus Methylobacterium; species Methylobacterium suomiense. The sequence goes on from NZ_BPRE01000008.1 coordinate 51,855, forward strand.
CTCGGCATCGGTTATGGGCAGCACGGCGCGGGCGGTCTCGACCAGCGCGATCAGGACCCGATCGCCCGCGCCGTGTCCATGCTGATCGTTGATCGCTTTGAAGTGATCGATATCGAGCACGATCACCGCCGTTTCGGGCCCCAGCAGGCGAGGGGGCAAGGCCGCGAGACCGGCCCGATTCCAGACCCCCGTCAGCGGATCGCGCAGGGCCGCTTCGCGCAGCTGCATCTGCGCCCGCTCGCCCGGCATGGCGATGAGACCGAGATTGAGCACCGCGAGCAGCAGCTGGTCGGCCAGCATCGGGATCAGCGCGGCCATGTTCACGCCCGCGGCCCCGAAGGCCTCCGCCGCGATCGCCGCGAGGAAGGCCGGAACGTAGCCGAGGAGAGCGGCTCCGGCGATGCGCCGTCCCGGCCCCCTGACTTTCGCCGAGCCGAAAATGAGAAGGCCCCCCGTGAGCGCCATCGTCGCCATGCTGCCGAGCGTGCCGCCGATCCGCGCGGCGGCGCTGTCCGCACCGACGAGATGAGCGGGAAGACCATATCCGAGTCCGGCCGCCGCGACCGGCAGGAGGAGCCAGGCGGGAAAGGGCGGCCGCCCGTCGAAACGGCGCACTCCCGTCAGCACACAGAGCGTGCTGGCCGACAGCAGCGCGTAGAGAATGCCGTCCTGAAACGGCGTATGGGCCGAGATCGTGAAGCTGAAGATGACCAAGGTGTAGAGGAGCGATCCCCCGGCCCAGTGCAGATAGTGGCGCTCGTCCCGCCGACCGAGCCATAGGCCGGCGAAAACGCCGAAAAAGGCGAGGCTCGCCAGCATGCTGCACCAGCGTAGGGTCTGGATGTCCGGTAGATCGGGCATGAACCTGGATGCGGAGACTTTCGACGACAGCCGACAGCACGGCTGATCCCTACCTTATGGGCGAAATGTTAAGAGCCCGGGCGACGGGGCATCGCCGAGTCTTGCGGTTTCGGTGATCACATGGAGAAACCGAGCGCCGGACTGCACAAAGCAATTCTTTGGGGCACGGCGTCGCCAGAGCGATTTGCCAGCATGGAGGGGCCACGACGCTCTGAGATCGCGTGTGGGCCGTCGGCACGGTTCGATGGCCTTGAGCCCTCCGATGAATGCCCGCCGATCCACCTTCACCCTTCACTGAGACCGGCAAAAAGGAACAGAGTACGAACAAGTCCTTGACCACATCGGCGCGTAGGGCCATTGTTCATGGAACGTTCCAGACCCGATTCGCCCCGGACTCGCGGTGGCGCCCAGGCAGGAGGTTCCCATGCTCGAGATCGGCTTCGACGACGACGCGCTCGACCGGGTGGCGGACGCGGTGCGTCCGGTGGCGACGCGACCGAGTGTCGATCCGGACTGGCGCTTGCGGGAAGACGGGTTGGAGCATCGGGGCACCGGTTATCTCATCGCCCGCGAGGAGATGGACTACCGCCGGAGTGATGGGCTGTGGACCTGGCCGATGCAGCTGGCCGAGAAGGCGTGGTGCGCCCCCACGGGCTTCCGGCGCTCGTTCCTCGCGGCGCTCGACCATTACGGCATCGCTCCCGATGCGGAACTGGCTCGTTCCTTCGCCGTCGGTTTCGGCCTGCACGATCCCGGCCAGCGCAAGAACGACGGCTTCGTGGCACTCGGCGAGCTGGTTCGGGCGCGCAACCCGGAGCGTAAGCGCGCGGCGGCGGGCGAGCCCCGTCGGACCGGGCGTGAACGCCCCCGCACCGAGCCGCGCATCCTGGCCCACGCGAACTGATCCGAGAATCGATCCGCGTGGTCGTTCAGAGCGACGGTTCGGTCTCGAGTCCCCAATGATGCCGCGCGATGTTCGAACCATTGCGCAGGATCGCGAGGGCGATCCGCTTGTCGCCCCCCTCGAAGGTCTTCGGATCGGCCCTGCAAAGTATGCAGAACACCGCCTGCTGCAGGATGGCCATGAAGGCGTCGGTCGTCGGAGGCGGAATGTCGATCCCCGCTTGCCGGATGCGCACTTGCGCCGTCGCGGTGGCCTCGTCCAGAGCGGCGAACACCCTTCGCATCATTGCGTCCTCGACCTCGGCGCGTATCTGTCCGTATCGGCGCTGAGCTGCGGTCGGTATCGGGCACGCGCGGGTCATGATTGGCAACGCCTCCGCGGATCACCGTTCTCTCGGACGGTCGCGCCGCGTTGCGGCGGGCCGTGACTCGACGACCGAACGGGTGATGTCGCGTCGAGGTTGCCCGGTCTCCGTCGCTTCGTGTAAGGGGTCGCGATCTTTTCAAGAGCGTCATCGGGAACCGGCGGCGACACGTCAGCCGCAGGTCGGGTCAAGCCATCGGGGGCGGGCCGCGCGAAGAACCGGCGACGCCGGATACGAGAACGAGAAAGCGGCCAGCCTCCATGTCGAACGAGACCGCCACCTTCGACCGCGTCGCGGACATCATCGCCGAGACGGCGGATATCCCGCGCGACAAGATCACCCCCGAGAGCCATGCCATCGATGATCTCGGCATCGATTCGCTGGCCTTCCTCGACATCGCCTTCGCGGTCGACAAGGCGTTCGGCATCAAGCTGCCGCTCGAGCGTTGGACCCAGGAGGTCAACGAGGGCAAGGTCCCGGCCGAGCAGTACTTCGTCCTGAAGAACCTCTGCGCCCGCATCGACGGTCTGGTCGCCGAGAAGGCCGCCAAGGCCTGAGAACGGACATCCCGCGATGCGGCTCGAATATTTCGAGATGATCGATTCCGTGGTGCGGCTCGACCGTGCTGCGGGACGCATCGAGGCGCGGGCGCTCGTGCCCGATGCGAGTCCGGTCTTCGAGGGGCACTTCCCTGGCCACCCGCTGGTTCCCGGCGTGCTCCTCACCGAGACGATGGCGCAGGCATCCGGCTACCTCGTGCTTGCCCATCTCGATTTCGCGCAGATGCCGTTCCTGATGGCCGTCGACAAGGCGCGGTTCCGCTCCTTCGTCGGCCCCGGAGCCGCCCTCGACATCGAGGCGAGCCTGGAACATGACGGGTCCGGCTATGCCGTGACGAAGGCCGCCATCCGCCACGAGGGCAAGGCGCTCTGCGACGCGGAACTGCGCTTCCGCACGATGCCGTTTCCCGCCGGGCTCGACGCGCCGATGCGCGAGCGCGCCCGCCGGATCGGCCTCCTCGACGGACCTGCGGGCGGATTTGCGCATGAGTCGTGACGTCGTCGTGACGGGGATCGGCCTCGTCTCCTGCGCCGGTGAGGGGATCGAGGCGCATCTCGCGGCCTTCGCCTCGCAGGAGGCGCCGCGCACGGACGCCGACAGCTTCGCCCCCTATCCGGTTCATCCGGTCGCCCCGCTCACCCTCGACGCCCAAATCCCGAAGAAATCGGATCAACGGCAGATGGAGCCGTGGCAGCGGCTCGGCGTCTACGCCGCGGGGCTCGCCCTCGACTCGGCGGGGGTGAAGAACGATCCCGCCTTCAAGGCCGCTCTGCAACTCGTCGTCGCGGCGGGCGGCGGCGAGCGCGACTACGCCGTCGACGGGGCGATCCTGTCCGGTCTGCGCAATGCCGCCGATCCCGGCGCCTTCCTCAACGAGCGGCTGCTGAACGACCTGCGGCCGACCCTCTTCCTGGCGCAGCTCTCGAACCTGCTCGCAGGCAATATCAGCATCGTCCACGGTGTGACCGGGGCCTCGCGCACCTTCATGGGCGAGGAATCCTGCGGGGTGGATGCCCTGCGGATCGCTCATGCCCGCGTCGCCTCGGGGCAGATCGACACCATCATGGTCGGCTCGTCCTACAATGCCGAGCGGCCCGACGTGATGGTCGTCCACGAGATGGGTGGCTTTCTCGACAAGCCCGTCTATCGCCCGGTCTTCGAGCGCGGCGAGGAGAATGGCGGCTTCGTGCTCGGAAGCGCGGCGGCCTTCCTCGTGCTGGAAACGGCTGAGCACGCGAGCGCCCGCGGCGCGCGTGCCTTGGCCCGGCTGATGCCGGTCGCCAACGACCGGATGGCGCGTAAACCGGGCAGCGTCTCGGCGAGCTTGGCCCGGTTGATCGGTGAAGCCGGTATCGGGCAGCCGGACGTGGTGTTGTCCGGAGCCACCGGACTGGCCGATCTCGCGGCGGAGGAGCTTGCGGGCATCCGGGCGGCGCTGCCCGGCGCCGGCATCCGCGCCACCGGCGACATCATCGGCCACCCGATGGAGGTCACGGCGCCGTTCGGGGCCGCACTCGGGGCCGCCCTTTGTGCGGCGGGCTCGGCCAGGGAAGTTGCCGTCACCTCGGTCGGCCATCGCCGGGGCGAGGGCGTGATCCGCGTGCTGGCCGCCTGATTCGTCCCGAACGGGGCGCCCCGCCCGCCACCGTGTCCGCCTCGGCTTCGGCGGTGCCGCCGTCGCGCGTCGCGCTGCTCGTGGGGGATGCGGATCCGGCAAAAAGGTGATTGAAGGCTCGGATGCCAGACACGCGCTCCTCGTCCACCCACGACACCCAAGGCCGACCGCTCGTCGCCGTGACCGGCCTCGGGATCGTGACTTCCCTCGGGCAGGGCGTCGCCGAGAATTGGAACGCGCTCACCGCCGGGCGCTCCGGCATCCGCGCCATCCGGCGCTTTCCCACCGAAGGCCTGCGCACCCGCATCGCCGGCACGGTCGATTTTCTCGATACCGATCCGCTGGTCGCCCCGCTCCTGTCGGAGCGCTTCGCCACGGTGGCGGCGGACGAGGCGGTGGCGCAGGCGGGCATCGGCAGCGCCTTCCCCGGGGCGCTGTTCGTGGCGGTGCCCCCGGTCGAGATGGAATGGCCGCAGCGTGAGGCCCTCGCCGAAGCGGCGGGCTCGAATGACGGCGAGATCACCTATTCGGATCTCCAGCGATCGGCGGCGAGCCGCCGGTTCGACGCTTGGCACGACCTGTTCATCTTCGGCACCGTGGCGGATCGGTTGGCCGACCGCTTCGGCACGCGGGGCTCGCCGATCTCGCTCTCCACCGCTTGCTCGTCGGGCGCCACCGCGATCCAGCTCGGCGTGGAGGCGATCCGCCGGGGCGAGATGGAGGCAGCCCTCTGCATCGGCACCGACGGATCGGTGAATCCGGAATCGCTGATCCGCTTCTCCCTGCTCTCGGCGCTGTCGACGCAGAACGATCCGCCCGATGGAGCCTCCAAGCCGTTCTCGAAGAACCGCGACGGTTTCGTCATGGGCGAGGGCGCCGCCGCCATCGTGCTGGAGAGCGCGGCGTCCGCTCGTGCGCGCGGCGCGGCCATCCTCGGCTACGTGCTGGGCTGCGGCGAGAAGGGCGACGGCTTCCACCGCACCCGTTCCAGTCCCGACGGCGCGCCGGTGATCGCAGCGATGCGCGCGGCGCTCGCCGACGCCGGTCTCACCCCGGAAGCGATCGATCACGTCAACGCGCACGGCACCTCGACGCCGGAGAACGACAAGATGGAGGCGCTCGGCTGCTCGGCGGTGTTCGGCGACCGGGTCGGGCAGCTGCCGATCTCCTCGAACAAGTCCATGATCGGCCACACCCTCACGGCCGCCGGAGCGATCGAGGCGGTGATCTCGCTGCTGACGATCCGCAACGGTCGGATCCCGCCCACCATCAATTACGCGATCCCCGATCCGGCCCTGCTGCTCGACGTGGTCGATCGCACCCGCGACATGCGGGTCTCGCGGGTGCTGTCCAATTCATTCGGCTTCGGCGGGCAGAACACCTGCCTCGTTCTGGGGGACGAACCGTGAGCGCACAGGCCGCGAAGCCCGTCCTCGTCGTCGGTGGCGCCTCCGGGCTCGGCGCGGCCATCGTGCGCGCCCTCGCCGTGGCCGGCCATGACGTCACCTTCACCTACCGCTCGTCGCCGGCGAAGGCCGAGGCGTTGGCGGCAGAGTTGGCACAGGCCCATCCCGAGCGGACCTTCGCCGCCCGCCCCCTCGACCTGTCCGACCGGGCGGCCATCGAGCGCTTCTGCGAGGAGGCGGAGGGCGAGAGCTTCTACGGCTACGTCCACAATGCCGGGCAATCGGCGGACGCGCTGGCGGCCATGCTCGACCGGGATCGGGCCGAAGACGCGATGCAGGTCAATTTCTGGTCGCTGACCCGGATTGCGAAGGCGCTGGTGCGCGGCATGATCCGCGCGCGGACGGGCCGCATCGTCGCCATCGGTTCGGTCGCCGCGCTCCAGGCCAATGCGGGCAACGCCGCCTATGCCGCCACCAAGGGCGCGCTGATCGCCTATTGCCGCACGCTCGCCATCGAATCGGCCAAGCGCGGCGTGACGGTCAACGTGATCGCGCCGGGCTTCATCGATACGGAGATGCTGGCCGCCTATGCGAGCCATCGCGCCGGGATCGAGCGTCAGATCCCGCTCGGGCGCTTCGCCGCACCCGCCGAGGTCGCCGCGCTTGCGGCCTTCCTGATGGGGGAGGGGGGCACCTACATCACCGGGGCGGTGCTGCCCGTCGATGGCGGACTGACCGCGATGATGGGCATCCATCGCACCTGAGCATCCTTTCGATCGCCATCCCGACCCCGATGTTGCTCGCTCCGCGGCCGATCCTGACTGCCCTCATCCTCCTTGCCGCGATGGGACCGGCCGGGGCCGCCGAGCCGTTCCGCGTCGAGGGATTGCCGCGGGATGATGGGCTGACGATCCGCGAGACGCCGGATGCGAGCGCGCCGGCCCTCGGCCAGATCCCGGTCGGGCGCCGGGTGCTCGGCTTCGGCTGCACCACCGACACGCCGAGCGGATTGACGTGGTGCCGGGTCAAGTTCGGCCGAACCGTCGGCTGGGCTCGCCGACGCTATCTCACGCCGGATTGAGCGGCTGCTCCCCGAGCTGCCGGGCGAGGCTGCCGACGATCCGACGCAGTTCCACCGGCTTCTCCAAGCGCGGCACGTCAGCGAATTCCGGCGGGATCGCCTCCGCTTCGTAGCCCGTGACGAAGACGAACGGGATGCCACGCTCGGTCAGTGCCCGGGCCAGACCGAACGCGGCTTGGCGGCCGAGATTGATGTTCATCACGGCGCCGGTCGGCCGGTTTCGGTCGAGACTTCGCAACGCCGTCGCCTCGTCGGAATACGGGCCGAGCACCGTGGCGCCGACGCGATTGAGGGCGCGGGCGGTGTCGTTGGCGAGATAGAACTCGTTCTCGACCACGAGGATGCGGTGACCGTCGAGGGCGGCCTGTCCGGTCATGTCGAGGCTGCCCCCGTTCACGCTCGTGGGCGGTGGCGCGTGCGTCTCGAGGATGCTGGCCCCGTTCGTGAGCGGGAACTCGAGCTGGCAGCAGGCCCCCTCCGGCGTCAGTTCGATCCGCCCGTTGCCGCAGAGCTCGTAGGGGATCAGTCCCTCGATCAGTTCGGTGCCGAAGCCGCGTCGCTGCCCCTGGCCCTGGGCCGGCTCGATCGACGCGCGACCGCCGGTCTCGGTCCACAACAGGCTCAGCCAAGGAATGTCCTTGCGCTCGATGCGCTGCCAGCGCACCGTGACGCGACCGCCACTGCTCGAGAGCGCCCCGTATTTCAGCGCGTTGGTGGTCAGCTCGTGAATCGCCAGGGTCAGCACCTCGGCGGCCTTGGGCGCCAGCTCGATCTCCAGCCCGGCGAGATCGTACTGATCGTCGTGCTCCGCCCGTGCCGCGAGTTCGTCGCGCAGGATCGTGGAGATCGCGATGCCGGCCTGCGGTGCGCGGGTCAGGCGGCTCTGAACACGGGCGAGCGTCACGAGGCGCCCGCTGACGAGAGCGGCATAATCGGAGACGCTCTCGGCCCGCTCCGCCGACCGCACCACGATCGAGCGGATCAGCGCCATGATGTTGCGGACCCGGTGCTGCAACTCCGCCAGCAGCACCCGTTGGTGGTGCTCGGCCTGATGGATGTCGGTGACGTCGGTGGTGATGCCGCCGATGCGCCGTACCCGGCCATCCTCGTCAACGATGGGGAAGGTGTGCGTGCGGAGCCAGCGGAAGGCACCGTCCGACGGGCGCAGGATGCGAAATTCGTAGACCGCCGTCTCGCCATTGCGCACGCGTTCAAGGCGGGCGAAGGCCGCCGGGCGATCCTCGGGCACGAGATGGGTGGCCCAAACCCGGGCATCGCCGAGGGACGCGTCCGGGTCGATCCCCCAAACCCTTTGCACGGCGGGGCTCGCGAATTCGCCCTCGAAGGTCTCGGCGTTGAGGATCCACAGAAAGTCGAAGGAGGCCTGCGCGAATTGCCGGAAGCGCTGCTCACTTTCCCGTAGGCCCGTTTCGGCGCGCTTGCTCAGGAGCGCGTGCCCGATGGCGGGCGCGAGGGCTTCGGCCGCCTCCCGGTCCTCAGGCCGATATCCTCCCGAGCGGCCGGCGAGGGCGACGACGCCGATCACCGCACCGTCCTGCTTGATCGGAAGGAGGAGGACGGATCCGGGCGATTGATAGGGGTTGCTCGGCGCCAAGTTGTGACAGGATGCCGGCTCATAGAGGCTTCGGACGGCGCCTTCGAGCGCGGCCGCAGAATGACGCTTGCCGCTGTCTTCGCAGCTTCTGAAGATCGCGAGCGTGTCGAGCCGACCGGTCCGGGGGTTGGTCGCGCCCATGAAGCCGACGGGGCTGGCAACCAACTCGGCGGCGACCTTCAGCGCGATATCCGCCAGTTCCGATTCGGAGGCCGCGCCGAGGGTCACGTCGAAGATGTGGTTGATCGCATTGAGAAGTGCGTTGTTGCGCCTGAGCCGTTCCTCGGCCCGGTGTCGCTCGGCGATATCGACCGACAGACTCACGAAGCGGTCCATACCGAGCGGCTGACCGGCACGGCTGGCGCCCCGATACTGGCCGTCCGTACGGCGCAATCGTACCTCTTGCAGGAAGAGACGATGCCGATCGTTCTCTTGCGCCAGGGTTTCGGCCCGAGCCCGTTGGATCGCGGTCCAGATCCGCTCTCCCGTCTCGCTGACGAGGGCGACATCCGCCTCGCTCCAGGCAAAGGCCTCGCCGCGCACGACGCAGAGGGCGCCGACCAACTCGCCCCGGCTCATGAGCGGGACGGCGATCCAGGCGACGACGCCGTCCGCCGCAAGCGTCGTGCGCTCCGGCTCCGGGACCAGATCGGTGGTCCGCATATCGGCGACGACGATCGGCTGTCCCTTCCGGTAGAGCGGGACGAACCAATGCAGCACCGCGAGCGAGTAGGAACCGACGAAGGAGCGCACGCCGCCGCGCGTGTAATCCTGCTCGATGACGGCGACGCCCTCCGCCGGATGCAGGACGACATGATAGGCATGGTCCGTTCGCAGCTGTTCGCCGAGCTGCCGGCAGGCTTCGCGCTGGATCGCGACCGGATCGGACAGGGCGCGCAAGCCGTCGGAGAGACGTAGCAGGTAGGCCTGTTGAATCTCGCGCTCCTGCAGGGCGCGCTTCGCCAGAACGGCCTCCGTGGTCTCGAAGGAGGCCAAATAGAAGCCGATCGGAGTGCCGCCCCCATCGTAGAGAGGCGTCCAGCTCGATGTCAGCCACGCGAAGGGCCGGTCGGCCCGGTGCGGAAGCTCCCTGTACTGGTCGCTGCCGAGGCGAACCTTCCCGGCCAGCACCGCGGCGGTGATCTCGCTCGTCTCGCGGTCTGCCCAGATCTCGCGGAACGGGCGGCCGAGCAGCGCCGCCGCGTCGCCGCCGATGAGGTCGGCGAAGGCATCGTTGAAGAGGGTGCTCTGGTCGGCGCCCCAGCCTATCGCGGCGGGTCCGGGTGCACCGAGCATGAGATCGACGATGGACCTGAGGTTTAGCGGCCAGTGCTCGATCGGTCCAAACGTCGTGGCGGTCCAGTCAAGCGCTCGGATGCGCCGGGCCATCGGGCTCGGGACGCTCGGCCACTCTGCCATGATCCTTTCATTGCCTCCGGGGAGCATGCCTGTCGAAGACAGCGATTGCTCAGAACTATCGTTGAGGTTGTTTTGTAGACTCTAGATTAGATCAGTAATTGAGCTGACCCACCGTAGGTAACATCTGTTGTTCATGTTCACATTTTGACTGGCGACTCAAGTCAAGCTTTCCATCGGGCGCTCCTCTCGTTCGAAGGCTGCAAATGCGACGGCCGGATTGAGCCGGGGCCGATTTCGACCGATAAGCCGTCCGGCCTCGGCCCACCGATCGCGGGCGCCGAGAACCCGGCCCAGAATCCGACGGCAGATGAGACTTTCCTGATGCGAGCCCTTCAGCTGTTCGGCGACCGCGACCTGCGCGTCACCGAGGTCGAGCCGCCGACCGCGCCGGGTCCCGGCGAAGTGCAGATCCGCATCCGCGCGGTCGGGCTCAACTTCATCGACGTCTGGGGGTTTCGCGGCATGGCCTTCGCCAAGCGCAAGCTGCCGCTGACGGTGGGGGCCGAGGCGGCGGGCGAGATCTCAGCCCTCGGCGAGGGCGTCGAAGGCTTCGCCGTCGGTGATCCGGTCGTCCCCTACGGTGCCATGACCTGCGGGCAGTGCCGGGCCTGCCGCGAGGGGCGCGACAACCTCTGCGAGGACGTTTCCGGCGTCATGGGCTTCCATCTCGACGGGTTCAGCCGGGAGCTGGTCAACATGCCGGCCCGCCTCGTCGTGAAAGTGCCTCCGAATGTCGATGCCGTGCAGGCGGCCTGCGCCGGCATCGCCTTCGGCACGGTCCAACACATGCTGTTCGACAATGCGAAGCTGGAGCCCGGCGAGTCGATCCTGGTTCATGCCGGCGGGTCGGGCATCGGCACCGCGGCGATCAAGATGGCCAAGGCCATCGGCTGCACGGTCTACACGACCGTCGGCGACGACCGGAAGGGCGAGAAGGCCCGCGAACTGGGCGCCGACCACGTGATCAACTATCGCGAGGAGCGCTTCGAGGGCGAGGTACGGCGACTGACCAAGCGCAAGGGCGTGGACGTGGTGTTCGAGCATGTCGGCGCCGAGACGTGGAACGGCTCGCTGCTCTGCCTAAAGCGCGGGGGGCGGCTCGTCACCTGCGGATCGACCTCCGGCGTCTCGACGCAGATGAACCTGATGCAGTTGTTCCAGCAGCAATATCGCATCACCGGCTCTTTCGGCTGCCGCATCGCCAATATGCGCGAGAGCCTCGACAAGATGGCGGGGGGGCTCACGCCGGTGGTCGATACGGTGTTGCCGCTCGCCGATTTCGCCAAGGGTCTCGAGCGCCTCGAATCCCGCCAGGTCTTCGGCAAGATCATCGTGACGATCTGAGCGAGCCTGTCTCAGGCGAAGAGGCGTTCGCCGTTGCCGGAGATCTCACGGACGCAGGCTGCCACGTGACCTGCCAGGGCCTTCGCGGCCGGCCCGGCCCCGTCGCGCACGCGCATCAGCACGTCGTAGCCGCCGAGCGGGGGCAGGGTCGTCACGCGGCGGAAGGGCCGGCGCGCGACGTTCGCCGGCAGCGGGGCGACCGCCAGATCGGCCTCGACCGCCGCGATCTGTCCCTGGCAATGCTCGCTCGAATAGGCGACGCGGTAGGGGATGCCTGCCTGGTCGAGGGCATTCAGGGCCGCAGCCCGCCACGCGCAGCCGCTGTGGCAGAGCGCCAGCGGCAGCGGGCGTCGAGTCTCGGCCAACCCGCCATCGAGGCCGATCCAGACGAGGTCCTCCGCCTGGACGACGCTGGCGTCGCGGTTCGCGCCGGCGTTGCCGGTATAGAGGACGAGGTCCAGGGCACCGTCCGTGCAGGCGTCGGCCAAGGCGCGGCTCGCGTCGAGCCGGACATCGACCTGAACATGCGGATGCCTCACGGAAAACCGGCGCAGCATCGCCGGTAGGGCGAACAGACCTGAATCGTTGGGCGCCCCGAAGCGGACGCGCCCCTCCATCGGCGGTGCGTCGAAGAAGGCCACTACCTCGTCGTTCACCGCCAGCAGGCGTCGGCCGAGGCCCAGCAGCACTTCGCCATCCGCTGTCGGCACGATCGTCCGGGGGCGCCGCAGGAACAGGGCGCGACCCAAGCGCTCCTCCAGCCGCTTGACCTGCAGGCTGACGGCCGAGGGCGTACGCCCGATCCGGTCGGCGGCGCGCGAGAAATTGCCCGTCTCGCAGATCGTCACGAAGGTGCGCACGAGATCGAGATCGAGATTGGCGGGGTTGAGGGGGCCCATGTCGCGATCATCCTCCGCGTTCGTGTGAGCATCCCTCATCGATTGCGTAAATTCAATTCGTTCGACTCAACGTGAAGATCCAGCGATCCTCCGCTCCTGAGAAGGAGACGGCGATGGCTCACAGGTTCGAGGCGATGATGCGCTCCATCGGAGCCCTGGTTCGGTCACGGATGTGGGGATCGGCGACCAGAACGGGCGCGCGATACCCCCAGGCCCGTCTGTCGGACCTCGACGACCGGCTTCTCGATGATCTCGGGTTGACGCGCTCCGGCGAGCCCTTGCCGAGAGAGCCGTCGCGAAGCCGGGCGCCTCAGCGGCGCGGGGTCGGGCGCCAATCCGGCGGGGCCATCTCGAAGCCGGCGAAGTCGAAGCCGGGGGAGACGGTGCAGCTGACGAGCGTCCAGGCGCCGAGGCTGGTCGCCGTCTGCCAGTGACCGGCCGGGACCACGATCTGCGGGCGCTGTCCGCGCAGCAGGTCCGGGCCGAGATGGTGGGCCGATGCGTCGTGGCCGTTCGGGCTCAGGGTGATCACCAGGGGCGCACCCGCGTGCCAGAGCCAGATTTCGGCGGCGTCGACCCGATGCCAAGCCGAGGTCTCGCCGACGCCGAGCAGGTAATAGATGGCGGTGCCGACCGAGCGTCCGTCGACCTCGCGGGGATCGCGGAACGTCTCACGGTAGTAGCCGCCCTCGGGATGGGGGCTCAGCCCGAGGGTGTCGATCACCTGGGTGGCGGTGAGGCTGTCGCTCATGACGTCTCCTGGCGGGCGATACGGATCGGTCGGCCCGGTCCTTCACCGGTGGGCTGCCGGACGCGATCGGCGTCGGTGAGGCGGATGACCGGCCTCAGGGGATCGCACCCTGCGGCATGGGAACCGCCGGCCGCGGGGCAGAGCCTGCGGGTCGCGGCTCGGCCCGTTGCGCCGGCCTGTCGCGCTCTCGGGTGGTGCCTTTGGCGGCCTCCTTGCCGGCTTCCGCCCCGAGCCCGGCGGCATCGGCCGGGGGGGCGGTCCGGCGCGGCTTCGGCGCGGCCAGGGTTCGCGCCGCGGGGGCGGTGCCGCAGGCGCGGAAGCGGAACTCCGCGAGGATATCCCCGGAATCCGCCAAGACCGGCACGGTGTCGGGCAGGGCGTTGAGGGATGCGTCCCACCGGATCGTGCCCCCGATCGTCCCCTCCAACACGGCAGGTCCGGCGCCGCGGCGTAGGGACAGGACATCCGGACCGTAGAGCGTCGCGACCTTGCCCCCGATCACGACCTGAAGCACCCGGGTCACGTCGGGCGTGAGCGGGCGTAAGGGGTTGTCGATGGTGATCGAGCCGGTGCGCGTCACCCACAATTCGATGCTGGCGGGATCGGCGGTCGCCTGACCGGGTTTCGCCGCCGCCTTGGGGAGACCTTCGAACCGCACCGCCTCGCCGGGCTCGCAAACGATGGACGGCGCGGCGGCCAAGGTCGGCACGGGCGCGGCGGGCGTGGCCGGGACCGATGCCACGTCGGGCGGGTCGGCCGGAGCGTCCCGATGCCGCCCGGTCTCGGGAGCGGGCGCCTGGGGGGGCGTCTCGGTGGATTTGGCGGCTTTAGCATCCGCCGGTTTCTCGGCCGGCTTGGCCGGTCGTTTGGGACGCGGCTTCGGCTTGGGCTTGCGCGGCGCCTCCGGTACGGCCTCGGCGGGCGCCTCAGAGGGTGGCGCGACATCCTGGGCCGAGGCCGGGACAACCAAGACCGCTCCGAGCATCGCGCAGAGGAGCGTGAGCAGAGTGAAAAACGGCCTCATCCGATCTGCCTCCGCCTCCCGGCGGCGTCCGGTTCGGGGGGATCGCTCCGATCCGCGATCAAGGTGCGACGGTCATCGAGAATCGTCTCGTCGAGAGCCTGGACATCGAGGATGACCGCCTCGCGATCGATCGGGCTCGCGCGTGGGGGGGTCAGCTTGCGCACCGTCCCCGCCTCGTCGTCCGCCCAAGCCTCCTCCTGCGGCAGCCGCAGCGGCGCGCGGCGCTCCGCTCGGAAGAGACCCACCATCAGGACACACACGATCAGCGTGACCGCGACCGCGGCGAGGATCACGAAGTTTTCCATACAGGGCCGACCCTAGACCGGATCAAGCGCCCATGCACGCCCTCCGGCACCGTGACAGACTCATCCCCGGCAAGAGGTTCGAAAACACGGAACGGTCCTTGCGTCGCCGGAGGAAACGGTGAGAACCGGCTGCGCGGAGCCGAAAGGGTCGCCGGCCGCTCACATCAGGGATGCTCGATGCCGCTCGAAGACCACCGCTCGGACAATGTCGCGCCCGTCGCCCGCTCGCAGGGGGGCGCGGACACGCCGCCCGCCCTCCCAGGCAACGACCTCGAGCGCGACCTCCTCGACCTCGTGGCCCGCAGCCGTGAGCAGGCGAGCGAGGATCCGTTCCGCAATCCGGTTCTGGCGGTGACGCTGGCGATCACCCGCCGCCTCGATCGAGAGGAGATCGGCGAGAGCGATCTCGACGCGCTGCTCGCCACCCTCCGACGCCGGGCGCTGACGGAGCGGACCGCCCGCCTGCGCGACTATGTCGGCCTCGACGGTGACGAGGCCGCCTCGCTCGCCGACCTCGCCGGGCGCCTCGTCGCGGCGATCCCGCGCGGCGCCTCGGATTTCGAGGCGTTCCGGGAGCGGGTCGGTCGCACCGGCTTCGCCGTCGTGTTCACCGCGCATCCGACCTTCGGCATGCCCCGTGCGGTGGCCGAGATGATCGCCCGCGCCGCCTCGCTTCCCGAGGAAGCCGGCCGCACCCCGATTCTCGGCGAGGCCGCCGCCCGCTCCAGCCGACCCGACCCCGGGATCAGCCTCGATGACGAGTTCGAGCAGGCCTGCGTTGCCGCCAATAACGGCCGCGCGGCGATCGACGCCTTCAACGGCGCCCTGATCGATGCCGCCCGCGAGCGCTGGCCGGATCGCTGGACCGAGCTGGTGCCCAAACCCCTCGCCATCGCCAGCTGGGTCGGCTGCGACACCGACGGTCGGACCGATATCGGTTGGTGGGACACGCTGCGCTACCGCCTGATCTCGAAGCGGATGCAGTTCGACCGCATCCTGCGCGACTTGCCCGACATGCCCGCCACCCGCGTGGTGCGCGAGCTGGTCCAGGGCGCCCGCGCCGCGGTCGAGCGCCAACTCGCGGGCGCGCCGCTCCTGGGCACCAAGCCCTCCCTCGAGACCGTGCACCGCTTCGCGCTGGCCCTCATCATCGAGCGCGAGCGCGCCCAGACCGATGCCGGGCCCCTGCTCGCGGGGCTTGCCGCCGCCATCGGGTCCGCGACCACCGACGCGGATCGGCGCGCCATCGCCGTGCTGCGGTCGGGCGTTGCCGCCCACGGCCTCTCGAACGCCCTGCCGCATTTCCGGCTCAACGCCAGCCAGATCCACAACGCCGTGCGGCGCGTGATCGATCTCGAAGGCGAGCCCACCGATGCCGCCCAGCGCCGCTCACACCTCGCGGCGATCAACACCCTGCTCAACGACGTGCGCCCGGTCCCGGTCGATTTCGGGGCGCTCGCCGCCGAACGGGCTTCGGCCGCGCGGCTGATGATGACGATCACGCAGATCCTCAAGCATGTCGACGGCACCCACCCGGTCCGCTTCCTCATCGCCGAGACCGAGACCGGCTACACCCTCCTCGCCGCCCTCTGGCTCGCACGCCATTACGGCATCTCGGACAAGGTCGAGATCACACCGCTGTTCGAGACGGCGAGCGCCCTGGAACAAGGCATCCGCGTCCTCGACGACGCCCTGCGCAATCCGCACTGGCGCGCCCATCTCAAGCGGCTCGGGCGCCTCTCGGTGCAATTCGGCTACTCGGATTCCGGTCGTTACGTCGGTCAGCTCGCCGCGACGTTCTGGATCGAGCGGCTCCGGCTGCGCATCACCGAACTGATGACCCAGAACGGGCTCACCGAGATCGAGCTCGTCATCTTCGACACCCACGGCGAGTCGATCGGGCGCGGCGCGCATCCGACCTCACTGCGCGACCGCCTCGCCTATCTCGCGCCGGAGGATTCCCGGCGGCGCGACGCCGAGGCCGGCATCAAGGTGAGGCTCGAATCGAGCTTCCAGGGGTCCGACGGCTACCTGATGTTCGGCTCGCCCCAGCTCGCGAATGCCTCCGTCGCCCGCATCGCCGAGCACCTCTTCTCCGACACGCTGGCGGAGGACGATGCCTTTTCGGACTACGCGCTGAGCGACGGCAAGGCGGCCAATCCGGCGGCGGATCCGATCTACGAGGAAAGCGACTTCGCCGCCGAATTCTTCCGCACCGTGCGCCAGGACATGGAGGCTCTGGTCGACGATCGCGGCTATGCGGCTTTGCTCGGCACCTTCGGACCGAGCCTCATCGACCGCACCGGCTCACGTCCCGTCGCCCGCCAGTCGGATTCGGGCGGTCCCGCCGCCATCACCCATCCGCGCCAGATGCGGGCGATCCCCAACAACGCGATCCTGCAGCAGCTCGGTTTCCTCGCGAACTCGCTGCACGGCGTCGGCCGGGCGGCACACCGGGCGCCGGAGACGTTCCGGCACATGCGCACCGGCTCGGTGCGCTTCTCCCGCGCCTTCGGCATGGCGCAGCACGCGGCGAGCGTCGGCGATCTCGACGTGCTGCGCGCCTATATCGATACCCTCGACCCGGCGGTCTGGCTGGAGCGGGCACGGCGCACCCGCCGCGACGGGCGCCGTGAGGAACTGATGACGGTGGCTGCCGCCCTGGAACGCCTGAGCCTCGCGCCGGACCTGCGGCGGCTGTTCGGGCGCCTGACCCGCGACTGGCTCCACCTGCAGGCGGCGGCGCCCGACCTCGCCACGATGTCGGCCCGGTTGACCCTGCTTCACGCGATCCGACTCGCGCTGATCCACCGGATCTGGTTCCTGGCCGCCCATATCCCGGCCTTCCGGCCCCAGGCGGGCCTGACCCGCGAGATGCTGCTGGAGCGCTTCCTCCGCCTCGATATCGATGGATGCCTGAAGCTCCTCGACGAGATCTTCCCCGTCATCCCCGACCCGACGCTCGGCCTGAATTTCGGTGAGCCCCCGGGCCCGCGCGATGTCGGCACCTACGAGACCGAGCACGGCACCCTGTTCGGGCCGATCCGCCGGATGTTCGAGCGGGTGCGGGAGATCTCCGGCATCATCCAGCACGATGTCGGCGCATTCGGGTAGAGCACGATGCGGAAAAGGAAAATTCGTTTTTCCGAGATCATGTGCGACCACAAGGGGATCCAGCGCCCTGTCTCGGCGGAGCAACTCGTCCGACCCATCCCCTCATCCTGAGGTGCGGAGCGGCGCGAAGGCTCGAAGGACGGTCCCAGACGTCTCGGCGATCCATGGAGCCCTCCTTCGAGGCCGCTTCGCGGCGCTTCAGGGGGAAGGATGGAAGTCGGTCTCCACGTCCGACCCCCGCTCCCTTCCCTAATGCCGCATGATGCTCTCGATGCTGGCATCCGGCTCGACCTTGCCGGCAAAGCGCGACAGGCGCGATAGGCTCGGCTCGGCCAAGCCACCGGCATTGGCGTAGGTCGCGAGGGCGAAGCTGACGAGGAACTCGGCTTCCTCATGGGTCATCGCCCGTCCGCTCAACGTGCTGGCCGCGCCCCTCACGGCGAGGACCGCTTGGCGGAAGGCGGGGTCGTTCTTCAATTCGTCCAGGCGACTCATCGGGCGTCCTCGGGGCCGTATCTCGGGGTCCATGTCTCGTATCGGTCGGCATCCGCGCGCGCGGTGCGGGCGGGCGACGACATGAGCGAATGCTCCATGAACTCCTGCCGAACGCAATCGGTGCAACCGCGGCCCCCGGGCATCGTAACACTCGGTCTCACCTGTCGGCCCCTCGCCGAGCCGCCGGTGAGCGGTAGATGGTCCGGGCGAGACGCGGGAGATCGGATCATGGACACGAGTGAGGATACGCAGGCGCAGCGTGACCCGGCCTATGTCGAGGGTCGCGCCGCGGCCGAGCGTGGGGAAGGTGCCGATCGCAATCCCCATTCGGCCGGCTCATCGGAGTACCGCCACTGGGCGGATGGCCACGCCTCGGTGACCGCCCCCGATGCCGTCGCCGACGATCTCGCCGATTTCGCCTGAGGGCCCGGCCATGCGCGTGCTGGAGACCCCGGATGGGCGCTACATCGTCGTTCACGGGCGGCTTTGGCGCCGCCACCGGCCCGATCTGGAGCCGACGCGCCGCGACCGGCTGATCCGTGACCTCATGGACGCGCGCCGGGCCGTCCGCGCGGCCAAGCGGTCCGGTGAAGCCGAGGCGCTGCGAGAGGCACGCTCGGCGGTCGATGCCGCCAAGCACGGGCTGGGAGAGCGTGGTCCGGTCTGGTGGACGGACGGCACGCCGGATCTCAATCGGCGGATGATCGCCAACACACCCTATGCGGATTGGTATTCCGACCTGCCGGACGCCGCCAAGGCCGATCCCGACCGGAGGAAGGCGTCGGCTTAGCGATCTCCAGCTGAGCATTCGAGGCGGGGCGCGGTCATCCATGGGACATGGATGATGAGGTCCGATGGAATTCCGACCGTCTTCCGGGGCAAACGTCGCAACCTCAAGGCCGTCTATTCGGCGGCATCCATGTGCGCGAACGCACAGACCACCCTGCCGGAAGCTCCTGATCCCGTCTCACAGCGTAATCCGTGGCCGGCGGCTTGCCCCATGCGATTGTCAGACCGGCCAGTTCCGACTAATTCCAGATTGTGCATGCAGGTGGGGCCGTTGACCGGCCCCGATCCGGGCGCGTCCCGGCCTGCCCTGACATTCAAGAGCCGGGCGGACGCCACCTGAGGTTCCGCCAAACCGGCCGCCACGGCACCGGACCGCCCCGCCTGATCGGCGCCCGGCACCGGTCCCGCCACGGCATTCCATGGGGACGGACAGTCACGATCGGCCCTCCGGCGGAGAATGATTCGCTTGGGTGGCTCCATCCTGAAACGGCAGATGGCAGCGATGATAAAACTGACGGTCAACGGAGCCGAACGCAGCTTCGACGGCGATCCCGAGATGCCGTTGCTGTGGTACCTGCGCGACGAGCTCGGCCTCACCGGCACGAAGTTCGGTTGCGGCATCGCCCAGTGCGGCGCCTGCACGGTCCATATCGGCGGCACCGCTGCACGGGCCTGCATCACCCCGGTCTCCGGCGCGGAAGGCCAGGAGATTGTCACGATCGAGGGCCTCTCGCCCGACGGCAACCACCCGGTCCAGACCGCGTGGCGCGACCTCAACGTCGCCCAGTGCGGCTACTGCCAGACCGGTCAGATCATGCAGGCGGCGGCGCTCCTGAAGGACACGCCGAAACCCACCGATCAGCAGATCGACGAGACCATGAGCGGCAACATCTGTCGCTGCGGTACCTATCCGCGCATCCGTGCCGCGATCCATCAGGCCGCCGGCAACGCGCCCGCCAACAAGGGAGAGCGCCTGTGATTCATGAAGCCAAGATGATGGCCGAGCACGCTGCGTCGAAGGATGCCGCCGGCCCCGTGACGATCGACAATTTCAGCCGCCGCGGCATCCTCGGTGGCATGGGCGCCCTCGTGCTCGCCCTCTCGCTCTCCGACAAGGCGAAGGCGGACGAAGGCCAGACCGAAGAGCAGAAAGCCAAGAAATTCGGCGCCGACGGAATGCCGAACGGCTGGCGCGACGATCCCAAGATCTTCGTTGCCATCGCCAAGGACGGCACCGTCACGGTGACCAACCACCGTTCCGAGATGGGCACCGGTGTGCGCACCTCGATCGCCTTCACGGTGGCCGACGAGCTCGAGGCCGATTGGTCGAAGGTGAAAGTCGTTCAGGCCTGGGGCGACGAGAAGCGCTTCGGCAACCAGGATACGGACGGCTCCCGCTCGCTCCGCCACTTCTTCCAGCATTTCCGCCATGTCGGTGCCGCCGCCAAGCTGATGCTGATCCAGGCCGCCGCCAAGCAATGGGGCGTGCCGGAGAACGAGGTGACGGCCGAGAACCACGTGCTCACCCACGCCAAGTCGGGCCGCAAGCTGGGCTACGGCGATGTCGCGGAGGCCGCTGCCGCCCTGCCGGTGCCGGCCCGCGAGAGCGTCTCGCTCAAGAAGCCGGAGGCCTTCCGCTACATCGGCAAGGGCAAGGTCGGCATCATCGACAATTTCGACATCACGACGGGCAAGGCTCAGTACGCCCTCGACGTGAAGCTCGACGGGATGCTGTACGCCGTCGTGGCGCGCCCGGCCGTCTATGGCGGCAAGGTCGTCTCGTTCGACGACAGCGCGGCCAAGAAGGTCCCGGGCGTCGTGAAGATCGTCAAGATCGACGGCGGTGAGATCCCGTCGGAGTTCATGCCGCTGGGCGGCATCGCGGTCATCGCCAAGAACACCTGGGCGGCGATGAAGGGTCGTGAGGCCCTGAAGATTACCTGGGACGACGGCCCGAACGCCGGCTACGACACCGACGCGTTCCGCAAGGAATTGGAGGCGGCCGCCCGCAAGCCCGGCAAGGTCGTCCGCGTCTCCGGCGATGTCGACGCGGCGATGAAGACGGCCAAGACCAAGATCGAGGCCGAGTACTTCGTGCCGCACTTGGTTCAGGCACCGATGGAGAACCCGGCCGCGGTCGCCCGCGTCAAGGACGGCGCCTGCGAGGCCTGGGCCTGCACGCAGGGTCCGCAGGCCGCCCATGACCGGCTGATGAAGCGCCTCAACCTGCCCGCCGACAAGGTGCGGGTGAACGTGACGCTGCTCGGCGGCGGTTTCGGCCGCAAGTCGAAGCCCGACTACGTGGTCGAGGCTGCCCTGTGTTCGCAGGCGGTCGACGGCGCGCCGGTCAAGCTCGTCTGGACCCGCGAGGACGACATCCAGCACAGTTACTTCCACACCATCTCGGTGGAGCGGCTGGAAGCGGGCCTCGACGACAAGGGCATGCCGGTGGCGTGGCTTCACCGCTCGGTGGCGCCGACGATCGGTTCGATCTTCGCGCCTGATCCGAAGCACGAGCTGCCGTTCGAGCTCGGCATGGGCCTCGTCAACAACCCGTTCGACCTGAAGAACGTGCGTCTGGAAAACCCGGAAGCCGCTGCCCATACCCGGATCGGCTGGTTCCGCTCGGTCTCGAACATCCCGCACGCCTTCGCGATCCAGTCCTTCGTGGCCGAACTCGCCCACGCGGCGGGCCGCGATCCCAAGGATTACCTGCTCGACCTGATCGGGCCGGCCCGGAAGATCGATCCGACCGAGATCGGCGACGTGTGGAACTACGGCGAGGATCCGAAGCGCTATCCTGTCGATACCGGCCGTCTGCGCGGCGTGATCGAGGCGGTGGCCAAGGGCGCCGGCTGGGGCCGGAAGCTGGAGAAGGGCCGGGGTCTCGGCATCGCCGGACACTACAGCTTCGTCACCTACACCGCGGTCGCTGCCGAGGTTGAGGTCGATGCCAAGGGTCAGGTGAAGGTGCACGCCGTCGACATCGCCGTCGATTGCGGTCCGCAGGTGAACCCGGAGCGCATCCGTTCGCAGATGGAAGGCGCCGTGGTGATGGGAATGGGCCTCGCGCTCACCTCCAAGATCACCTTCAAGAACGGCCGCACCGAGCAGTCGAACTACGACACCTACGAGATCACCCGCATCGACGCGGCCCCGAAGATCGTCCGGGTGCATCTCGTTCCGACCGGAAGCTACGACGGTCCGCTCGGCGGCGTCGGCGAGCCGGGCGTGCCCCCGGTCGCCCCGGCGATCGCGAACGCGGTCTTCGCGGCCACCGGCCGCCGCGTGCGCGAGCTGCCGATCCGCGACCAGCTCAGCAGCTGACGAAAACGGGTGCCCCCGTTCCCCAAGGGACGGGGGCACCCGCGTGCTTCTCCCCACTCTTTGAGGAGGGGCGTGCGGACAGCGTGCAACCCGCTGCGGCTCCGAAGACTTTCCGGAGAAACGCCCAGCCGATGATCTCCGCACAGGATTTTTCTTCATGATGCAGACCCCGCGTCTGTCGCTCGCCCTTCCGTTGCTCGCCCTGCTCGCCGGGCCCGCACTCGCATCGCCGTGCTCCGACAAGATCGCCGCCCTCGACGGTCGCGTGAAGGACCAAGCTGCAGAGGCGATTTCGGCCTCGACCGGTAGCAAGACGATCGCCGCCCATCGCGAGGGGGAAGGCCAGACCGGCACCGGTGGCCAGACCGACAAGCGCGAGGCGCCGCCCGAGAAATCGGCCGAGGCCGGCAAGGGCGGTGATCAGGCCCAGCAGGCCAAGGTCGCGGTCGAGGAAGCTCGCACGGCCGACGGCAAGGGCGACGCCAAGGGCTGCGAAGAGGCCGTCCAGCGGGCCGAAAAGCTCCTCGACGCCAAGCCCTGAGATTGAAACGACGTCACCTCGGGCGCGATCCTATCGAGTCACGCGCCCGAGGTCCTATTGCGGACATGCTTGCCTGCCAGGGCGCTCGCCCGAAGGGCCCCGTGTTCCGCCGACCTTGAGCCGACATCGATGACCGTGACTGCGCCGGGTGCGCTCGAACTCCGTCTGCGCCAGCAGGTCATTCTATCCGATTTCGGCGTGGAGGCGCTGCAGGCCAGCGCCCTTCTGCCACTGCTGCAGCGGGCGACGGAGCTGTGCGCCCAAGGGATGGGCGCCCAGTTCTGCAAGGCGCTCGAATACCAACCGGCGCAGGATCTCCTGCTGGTCTGCGCCGGAGTGGGCTGGGAGCCGGATTGCATCGGCAGGGCGGTTGTCGGGGCCGACCTTGCCTCGCCCGCGGGCTACGCCCTCAAGACCGGCCATCCGGTGATCTCGAACCATCTGGAAAACGAGACCCGGTTTCGGACCCCGACCCTGATGGCCGATCACGGCATCCGCCGCGCGGTGAACGTGCTGATCACCAACCGCGACGGGCATTACGGCGTGCTGGAGGTGGACGATACCCGCGAGGGTGTCTTCGGCGAAGCCGACATCGCCTTTATGCAGGGTTTCGCCAATCTGCTCGGCAGCGCCATCGAACGGCTGCGCTCCGAGGCGAAGCTCAAGGTCGCGCTGGAGCGTCAGGATCTGCTGACGCGCGAGATGAGCCACCGGGTCAAGAACAGCCTCACGGTGGTGGCCGGGCTGCTCGCCCTTCAGGTGCGGGGCACCGACAACGAGGATGTGAAGAGCGCCCTCTCCGATGCCCGCGCCCGGGTCGAGGCGGTGGCGCAGGTCCATGACCAGCTCTGGCGCCAGCCGGACATCACGCAGATCGATCTGGCCGGCTTCCTCGGGGCTCTCTGCGACAAGCTCACCGAAAGTGCCGGGGCGAATGCGCTGCGCTGCGATGCCGCTGCCCTGACAATACCGGCCGACCTCGCGATTCCCCTCGGCCTGTTCGTCAACGAACTCGTCACCAACGCGATCAAGTACGCCTATCCCCAGGGCCAGGGTCAGATCCGCGTCGAGGCATTCTCGCGGGGCGATGGCGGCCTGACGGTGGCAGTCGCCGATGACGGGGTCGGATTGCCGGAGGGGTTCGATCCCGCCAAAGCCCGCTCCAGCCTCGGCATGCGGGTCATCAACAATCTGTCTCGCCAGCTCGATGGCGAACTCGTCCTGGTGCCGGGACGGGGCGCCCGCTTCGAAGTGCGGATGGCGCCCCGCCCCTGAGGTTTAACGCGATCTCAGTTGCCGCCGCCGGAGCTGCTGCCGCCGCCGCCGCTGCCCTGCGGGACGGCCCGCGACGGCTGGTTGGCATTACCGCCCGCAGCCGAATCGGTCTGCACCGTGTCCGCACCGGTCGCACCGCGGGGAATCGTGACATTGCGATCGCCGCCGGTATTGTTCTGACCGCTGGTCACCGGCGCGCCGGGCGCTGTCTGCGGCGCCGTCGTCTGAGCCAGGGCGGGGGAGAGGCCGGCCGCCGCGAAGGCGAGCGCGCTGGCGAGAATCGTGTGACGCATCCTGTGACCCTTTCGTCGAACGGAACGAGCGTCCGGCGGCTCGGTGCCGGCCGTTTTGGTTCGCGGGACAACACCGTTGGGCGCCTGTTGTATCCCTCGGGTGGTCAATCTTGGCCGCTCGACGCCGCCGCGTCTTGCCCATACCTTCGGTGGTCAGCACCATCCCCTGGGGCCGTCAGATGCGATCGGAGGAAGCGGCGGAACGCTTCGGATCCGATTGACACCGCCCTGGGGCCGGCGCATCTGCGAAATGCAACAATGTTACGGTGAGGCCTGTATGGATATTTCCGAGCGGGGAACGAAGCGGATCTGCCCGACCACCGGCAAGAAGTTCTACGATCTGAACCGCGATCCCATCATCTCGCCCTATACCGGCGAGGTCGTGCCGATCTCGGCCATGACGCCCCTGGCGCGGGGGGCGGCACCGGCGCTCGCTCGTAAGACCGATCCCGACGAGGACGAGGCGGAAGCCGAGGGCCCCGAACTGGTGTCGCTCGACGAGGTCGAGAGCGAAGAGGGCGGTGCGGATGACAGCAGCGATAGCACCGGCGATGACGACCTCACCGTCGAGGACGATTCCGACACGGCCGACGACGACGTCACCCTCATCGAGGATGAGGACGATGACGACACCAGCGATCTCGTCGATGTCGAGGACGACGACGAGGACTAACGCCTGACCGGCCTCGCCATCAGCAGCGCCGTCCGTACGGCGCTGCGCCGCGAGGGGAGATGTGCGTCGCGCAGGTCGGCGGCTTCCCGCTGCGTCGCGTATCGGGCGACCGACGCGGCGAGATCCAGACAATAACGGTCGCCGATCCGGTACTTTCCGGTTGCCGGATCGGCGAGGTAGGCATCGACGGCGTCGTTCAGACCCTCGATGGGGATGTGCTCCTCGGTCACGAGATCCCAGAGCGTCGGATCGCTCGAAAGCGTTTCTTCGATGGGCGGCAGCGAGCCTGGAGACCCGTTTCCCGCATCGATCGGGTCGCATCGGTCCGCGAGCGACAGGCCAGCGACCTGTTCCCCGATCCGGTCCGTATTGGCGGTCACGGCGCTCATCGTGCCGCACGCACGGCGACGCGATGAACGCCACCTCCGTCGGATCGCGGCGTCACGGGCATCGATGCGGACCGGCGGCATGGTCGAGAGAAGCCGGGAACCGGAGCAAACATAAGGGGGATGGCCGCAGGGCAATCATTCGAACAATACACCGATATCGAAACGCTATAACGTCACATTGTCAATCGCCCAGGCGGCTTTCGCTTGGGCGCCAGATCGCCCTCCGCCCTCGTGCGCTCTCTTACAGCGCGACGGTAATGCCCATTCGACAGGCCGCATCGACCACCGTAACCAGGGGTATCGGTGGGGAGGAGCGGCGACGTGAGACGAGACGCGACGAGTTCGGCACGGGCCCGCATCGGTGCGGCGCTGCTTCTTCTACTTTCCGGAAGCGTCGTCGCGGCAGGCGAGGGGGATTGGCCCGCCTTTGGACGGGATCCGTCCAACGGGCATCATTCACCCCTGACAACGATCGACCGGTCGAACGTCGCCCGCCTGCGCCCGACCTGGATCTTCCAGAGCGGCGTGACCGGTTATTTCCAGGCCGAGCCCGTGATCGTCGAGGGCGTGATGTACGTCTCGACCACCGGCAACCACGTCGCGGCCCTGGACGCCAAGACCGGCCGGGTGCTGTGGACCTACACGCACAAGGCGCGCACCGAGAAGATCTTCGGCCCGCCCTCCAATCGCGGTGTGGCTGTCTCCGAAGGCCTCGTTTTCGAGGCGACCATGGATGGCCGGGTGATCGCCCTCGACGCCAAGACCGGCCGCCTCGTCTGGGATCAAGAGGCGGTGCGCCCGGAGGAGGGAGAGACCGAGACTGCCTCGGCGCTGGCGGCCACTCTCGGCGACAAACCGGTCCAGGGATCGAGCCGGCTCGGCTTCAAGATGCCGCCGCTGGTGGCGGAGGGCCTTGTCATCGTCGGCGTGACCGGCGCGGGCTATGGTCTTCATGTAGAAGACGAGAAGGGCGGGCTCGACGGCGGCTCGGTGGTCGGCATCGAGGGCGGCTATGGCCGTCGCGGATGGCTGGCCGCCTACGACGCGAAGACCGGCGCTGAGCGCTGGCGCTGGTACGTCACCAAGGAGGATGGTTGGGAGGGCGTCTTCGCCGAGACGACGCCCGACGGTATCCCGCTCAACCGCGACATCGCCGCCGAGAAGGCCGCCGCCGAGAAGAACCGCGACGCCTGGAAGGTGGGCGGCGGTTCGCTCTGGATGACGCCGGCCTACGATCCGGCGCTCGGTTTGATCTTCCTCGGAACCGGCAACCCGGCGCCGCAGAATTTCGGCCTGACCCGGCCGGGCGACAACCTCTACACCATGAGCCTCGTCGCCCTCGACGTGCGCACGGGCCAGCTGCGCTGGCATTTCCAGCAGGTTCCGCACGAGCAGTGGGGCTACGATGTCGCCAGCCCGCCCTTCCTCGTCGAGGCGACGACGCCGGACGGCCAGGTCAAGGCGGTGGCCCAGGCAAGCAAGACGGGCTTCATCTACCTGCACGAGCGCACCACCGGCCGCCTTCTGGCGCGCTCCGAACCGCTGATCACGCACAAGAACCTGTTCGCGCCGCCGAGCCCGGAGGGAACGGTGGTGAGCCCCGGGCCGCTCGGCGCCATCTCCTGGCATCCGGTCGCCTACGATGCGGTGTCGAACCGTGCCTTCGCTCAGGTCCGGCACGGGGCGGCAACCTATACGATCAAGACCGTACCGGCCTCCGGCAACCGCCCGGAACTGCGCTATACCGAGACGAGTGAAGCGAAGGGCGAGCCGACCTTCTCGACCCTGACGGCGATCGATCTGGCGAGCGGCAAGGCGGTTTGGTCGAAGAAGGCCGGGAGCCGGCTCTCCGGAGGGACGCTCTCGACCGCCGGCGGTCTCGTCTTCTCCGGAGAGGAGGACGGGCATCTCGACGCGCACGATGCCGGCACGGGCGAGATCCTGTGGCGCTTCCAGTGCGGCGCCGGCATCGGCGGGCCGCCGGTCACCTACGCCGTCGACGGCCGCCAATACGTCGCGGTGGCCGCGGGTGGCGCCTCCTTCACCAAGGCCTCGGGCTTCGGCACGGGCGATGCGCTGGTGGTCTTCGCTCTGCCGGATTGACGGGGGGCGGTCCGCTCACCCGTGGAGGGCCGCCTCTTCCTCTTCCTCGCTCGGCATCTCCTCGACGCACTCGCCGCGCCGGTAGCGGGCTTGTATCTCCGCCGCGCGGCGTGCGGATTGCGCGTGTTTGGGCGAGATCGTCCCACCCGGACCCTGCGCGCCGCCGCGCTTGATCGCGAGCCAATCCGGATCGGCCCAGCGATCCAGCAACGTCTGGAATGCGGCGAGCCGCTCGGGCTCGAACGGGATGCGAGCGCCCATCATGTCCTTGTAGGGGTGCGGCGGATGGATCGCCGCGCAGGGGACGAGCCCCGGCGGGATCGGCGTCGTCGCCGCGTGGGTGCGGCCGCCCTTGAGGAGTTTTGGCAGGACGTGGGTGTGCGGCCCCTCGGGACTGGTGCCGCCGGGACCGGGGATCGGCGAGAACACCTCGATCCGGCCCAAGCGCGCCAGGAACACCCGGTGCGGGCTCAGCCTGACGAGCTGCGGTCCGATCGGGTTCGAAAGGTCGAACAAGGGTTGCCCCAGTCCCGCCCGCAGGCAAGCGATGGCCTCCGGATCGCGGGTGCGGACACAGGCATCGACGGCCGTCAGACCTAAGCCCAGATCGAACAGCACCGCATCCCGGTCCTCGGGGCGGGCGGCCGCTTCGTCCGATCCGAGTTCCGTGACGACCGTGCGCCGGCCCATGGCACAGCGATCTTCGGGCAGGCACAGGGCGACGGCATGGTTCCAGCCCGAGGCGAAGGCAGTCTCGTAGGCCAGGGGCCGCAGCTCCGGCAGGACTTCGAGGGCGATGGCACCACGGGCCGTGGCCAGGCCCAGGCGACCGTCGGAGAGAGGGCTCACCGGTTCTTCCGGATCGCGCATGAATTCGGCGATGGCGCCGAAGCTGCCGAGGCTCCAGGCAGTGCCGGGATCGGCCAGAGCGTCGCGCAGAAGCGCGGCAACGTCCGCCGGATGGGATTCGGCCTGCGAGGCTGCCACCGTCATTCTCCTCCCGCCACGCGGCCCGCGCCAGCCCTCGCCGTACCGGTGGCGTGCCCCGGCGCAGTGTGACCGAATAGGCAGCGATCTGCCCGGAACGTGGGCAGATATGCTGCGTTGCCTGCACGATCCGAAGTATCGGCTTTGCTCATCATCTTACAGGAAGTGAGAACGAATGCGCGACCACAGCCAATCGATCGGCCGCCTTTCTTCATCTTCGCCGAAGCGGAATGGCCGTCCCGCCGCGTCGGCTCACCGTTTGTCGGGCCTCAACAAAGCGTCGGCGGCGAGCGGGAAGACGCCCGGCCCGGCGCCGGAAACCGGCCGCGTCGTGGCGCCGACGAGCGATTTCGAGGGATTCGGCTCCTTCAGCTAAGCAGAACCGAGTTGTGGCGGCCGCTCATTCCTGGCCAGGACTGGGGAGCGGCCGCAATCCGGTGACGAAGTTCCAGCGCCACCCCACCAGCACGACGAAGCCGGAAAAGAGGGTGGCGGAAGCCATGACGGCGAGGGCTGCGTGATCCATGTCCGGCCGCTTAACGGTGCCGGACTGGCCCCGCCACCGTGCGATCCGCCGCAGCGACCACGTGAAACCCGCCTGTTGCCCTTCGGCAGCAGGCGGGTTCGCGTTTGAGCGCCTTCCCGCGCGCGGTCTCAGAAAGGGTCGTTGGGCTCAGCCCTGACCGCCGAAGCCCAATCCACGGATGATGTCGCCGATCGGGTCGACGCGCTTCGTCTCGGTCGGCGCCTGAGCCGGCACCGATGGCGGCGAGGCAGCGTTCGTCGCCGATTCCCGTGATTCGAGGGTGGCATGGCGGCTGCGAACCGGCCGCTGGGCCGCCTTACGCCTCTGTGCCGACGCCGATTTCCGTGCGGCGCCCGGCACATCCCGCTCCAGCTTCTGGGCCGCGACCGGTGCAAGGGCTTGGGACATCGATTGAGCCGGGGGCACCGATACCTCGGCGGGCTTCGCGCCCACTGTCTCGGGACGGGTCTGCGCAACCTCCGTCGCTGGTACGCTCTGCTGGCGCATCGGCGGGTTCACCCAGGCCGTCTGCTCGGCCTGCGTATCGAGACTGGCCACCGCCCGCTCCGGACGCGGCGTCGACGCGGCGAAGGGACCCGCGTGCATGATCTGGGCGGCCAGAACCAGCGCGGATATTGCAGCGGCGGTCACGCCGAGGGTGGACTTGTAGTGTTCCATGCTTGCAGAACGTATCGCCAAGCTTATCGTTCCGCTTCGCCCGGCCTTCCATTGCATGGTTTCGTCGCGGATGGGCAAGGCGAGATCGGGTGCGATCGCTTCGCATGGCGCCCGGAGCCATCGGCGTGAACCGGAATTGCTGCGTACAAAACGACTTCGGCTTCGCCGCGATCAGGTCGCGTGAAGCCGAAGGATGGTCATTGAGATGACAGAGCGAATGCTGTCCGGTGCTTTCCCGATCCTGGGATAGCAGGCGTTGGGGAGTAAATTCCGGACAGGCTGCAATCCTCGGCGAAGCGGGTCTCCGCCTCGTCGGGACGCCCCTAGAACGGGATGTCGTCGTCGAGGTCGTAGTTCGGCTTGCCGCCGCCCCCGCCACCGCCGGAAGGCCGACGGTCGCCGCCGCCCGAGGATCGACCCGAGCCGTACTCGTCGCGCCCGCCACGATCACCGCCGCGGCTGATCTGGCCGCCACCCTGATCATCCTCACCCGCGAAGTCGCCGCCACCCCCGCCGCCGCGACCGTCGAGAATCGTCATCTCGCCGCGGAAGCGCTGCAGCACGACTTCGGTGGTGTATTTCTCCGCGCCGGACTGATCGGTCCACTTGCGGGTCTGAAGCTGACCCTCGATGTAGACCTTCGATCCTTTGCGCAGATACTGTTCCGCCACGCGGGCGAGATTGTCGTTGTAGATCACGACCGAGTGCCACTCGGTCTTTTCTTTGCGCTCGCCCGACGCCTTGTCCTTCCAGGACTCCGACGTCGCGATGCGCAGATTGACCACGGGGTCGCCCGAGGACAGGCGCCGCGTCTCGGGATCGCGCCCGAGATTGCCGACGAGGATCACCTTGTTGACGCTGCCCGCCATCTCACTCTCTCCATTCGATCCGATCTCACAGGGCCTCTCTCGCCCGCGATGGCCTGGACCTTGGCGATCCTGCCTCTCCGGAGCAAGCCGTCCGCACCGCTTGTGCCCACTTCACACCGCCGGGCCGCAGCGCATCACGATGTTCTATCTTTGTTCTGATCGCTGAGCAAGGCATTGAGCGACGTGACAGCCTCTTGTCACACCGACGCCTGGCATCGCGTCCCCCACGGAAGTGCGCGGTTCGAGCCCTGCGCCCTCCTATGGGGATCGGTGATCACGGCTCACGACACCTTCACCACCAGCTTGCCGAAATTGGCGCCCCGCAGCATCCCGATGAAGGCGGCCGGAGCCTTCTCCAGCCCCTCGACCATATCCTCGCGAGCCGTGACCCGACCGGCTTTCAGCCAACCGCCGACATCGCGCAGGAAGCCGTCATGCAACTCCGCGAAATCCCAGACGATGAAGCCGCGAAGCGTCAGGCGCTTGGTGAGCACCGCGCGCATGAGGGTCGGGGATCGGTCCGGCCCCGGCGGCAGCTCGCTCATGTTATAGCCGGAGACGAGGCCGCAGACCGGGATGCGAGCGAAGTCGTTGAGGAGCGGAAGCACCGCGTCGAACACTGCCCCGCCGACATTCTCGAAATACACGTCGATTCCGCGCGGGCAGGCACGGGCGAGCGCCTCGGGGAAGTCGGGTGCGCGGTGATCGACCGCCGCATCGAAGCCGAGCGTCTCGGTGAGATACGCGCATTTCTCCGGTCCGCCCGCGATGCCGACGCTTCGCGCACCCTTGATCCGGGCGATCTGACCGACCAGCGAACCGACCGGGCCGGCGGCGGCGGCGACCGCGACGGTCTCGCCCGCCTGCGGGCGCCCGATCTCCAGAAGACCGGCATAGGCGGTCATCCCCGGCATGCCCAGCACTCCGAGGAAGGCGCTCGGTGCGCCGTCGGCCGGATCGAGTTTTTGCAGGCCGCGCCCGTCCGATACGAGATAGTCCTGCCAGCCGGCAGGGCTCAGCACGAGATCGCCGACCGCGAAGGCCGGATGGTGGGACGCCTCCACCGCGCTCACGGCTTGGCCGACCATCACCTCGCCGATCTCCACCGGCTTGGCATAGGATTTCGCCGCGCTCATGCGCCCGCGCATGTAGGGGTCGAGGGAGAGAAAGCGGGTGCGCAGCAGGACTTCGCCATCCCGCAGCGCGTTGACGCGGTTCTCCTCCAGGCGGAAATGCTCCGGCTTCGGTTCGCCGTGCGGCCGTGAAGCCAGGACGATCCGGCGGTTGACGACGGTCATGAGCGTCTCCGGGTGGGGAAGGGGAACCGGGCAGATGGGTCGCACGTCGTTTCCGGCAATGTGGCCGGGAGAGATGCGGTGGTGTGGAAGCGCGCGGGCCTCGCGATGATGGCAATGATCCTGGGGACCGGAGCATCGGCTATCGAGAGCCATCCGCTGTCACGCTATGCCGGGACCTCGCGGGTGCTGGTTTTGGCGGCGCCCGATGCCCGCAATGATCGACTGTCGGCCCAACGTCAGGCCCTGGCTTCGGCCCGAACAGGAGCGTCGGAACGTGATCTCGTGGTCGTCGAGGCGGTCGGCGACGGGCCGGAAGCGGCAGCGATCCGACGGGCGCTCGGGCTCCCGGCGGATGCGTTCCGCGCCGTGTTGGTGGGCAAGGATGGCGGGGCGAAGCTCACGTCGGCGGAGCCGATACCACCCCAGACGCTGTTCTCGACCATCGACGCCATGCCGATGCGGCGTAACGAGATGCGGCGGTGACACGCTCGCTCGGATCGCGGGACCTGTGCCAGTAAGCAAAGGGGCCGCCCGCGGCGGCCCCTCCCGGTCAATCATTCGTTTCGACGGTCAGTAACAGCGCTCGACCAGCACCCGGCGCGGTCCGTAAGGCGTCCAGCGCACCCGCTCCACGGTGTAGCAGCCGCCGCCGTAATAATAGGGGTCGTAGCCGACGGTGGAGTAGCCGTAGGGACCGCCGTAATAGCCGCCATATCCACCGTAATAGCCGGCGCCCAGAGCTGCACCGGTCGCGAGGCCGAGACCGAGACCGAGCCCCACTCCGCCATAACCGCCACGGCGCCAGCCATATCCGCCGCCCCGCCAGCCATAGCCACCGTAACGCGGGCCGAAGCCGGCCGCCCGATATCCGCCGAAGCCACCGCCGAAGCGGCCGAACCCGCCGCCGAAGCGCCCTCCGCCGAACCCGCCGCCCCGGAAGCCGCCGAAGCCGCCACCGTGAAAACCACCGCCATGGAAACCGCCGAAGCCGCGGGCATCGGCGGTCGCCGGGATCATCGCCAGCGCGCCGGCCATCGCGGCCGATGCCAGAACAATCCGTTTCATCGAACCATCTCCAACAGAGAGAAAGCTCCCCCGTGCGCTCAGAACGTCCGGGATCGAAAGAGGGTTCATGCGACCTCTGGTCCCAAACCGGTGAGGGCGGGATGAAGTCGACGCGTTCCTCGTGCGCCTCCAGCCCGACGGTGCGGCTTGAATGCTGCCATGCTTTCGGGCGAGAGGGGCGTCCGTGGTCGATTCGCTGGCAAATCCTCGTTTACCGGACCTCGGGAGCGAGGTCTCGCCAGTGATATCCGGCGGCTCCGTCTCGCCGGGACGAAAAGAGGCCGCTCCACCGACAGGGACCGTGCTGGAACCGTGACCGTGACGCTTCGCCTTCCGCTTCTCGCCCTGTGCCTTCTGCTGTCCGGTCCGAGCACGGACCGCGCCTTTGCGGAGCCGGCGCCCGCCGCGACGGGGAAGGGGCCCTGCCGGGCCGTGGAGGCCGAGGGGCAGCCCTACACCATCTGCACCGTCGATCTGCGGCGCGAGCGGGTACGGCTCTTCTGGCTCGGGCCGGACGGGCTGCCCTATTCCTCCCTCGGCAATCTCGCCGATCGGCAGGGTGCCCGCCTCAGCTTCGCGATGAATGCCGGCATGTACGACAAGGGACAGGCGCCGGTCGGGCTCTACGTCGAGGAGAGTCGCGAGCTGAAGGGCGTCTCGACTGCCAACGGGCCGGGCAATTTCCATCTCAAGCCGAACGGCATCTTCTACGTGAAGGGTGACCGGGCCGGCGTGATGGACACCGCGCGCTACCTGAAAGCCAAGCCGGCACCCGATTTCGCCACGCAATCGGGGCCGATGCTGGTGATCGAGGGCAAGATCCACCCCAAGATCTCTACGGACGGCCCGAGCCAGAAGATCCGCAACGGGGTCGGCGTGCGCGACGATGGGCGTGTCGCCGTCTTCGCGATCTCCGAACAGCCCGTGACCTTCGGGGCCTTCGCGCGGCTGTTCAAGGACGAGCTCGGTTGCCGCAACGCCCTGTTCCTCGACGGCAGCGTCTCGAGCCTCTACGCCCCCGGCCTGGGACGCTCGGATCTGAGCCGACCGCTCGGTCCGCTGGTGGGCGCGGTGGCGAAGTAAGCCAGCCCCGCCACCGCGTGTCAGTTTCGGTCACCACCATCGGTCGCATGCGGCGGTCCGATGGCGACGACCGGAACGGCGATCCCTGCCGGAGGCGGCAGGGGCTTATTTCGTGATCTTGACCGAGACGGGATCGCTCGACGGGAACGTCTCTTCCAGAGCCTCGTCGAGGCGCTCGCTCGCCTTGTCCTGACGATTCTCCGGGTTCGACTTGTCGCCCTTGCCGTCCTGGCGGAAGCCGGCGGCCTCGGTGTCGTCCTTCCGGGTCGTGTCGTTCGGATTGGTCTGGTCGGTCATTTCGCGTCTCGCTCGTGTTCTCAGAGCCGCCCCTCGGGCGGCGGGGATGCTGACCAACGCGACGGACGCGCCCGGTGTTTCGTCTACCGGGCGGATTGCCGGTGACCCGTTTACCGAACGGCAGGTGATCGTCCCGCACCATCCGGCCCGGTGGCCGGCAGCGGAGCGCGCCCATGCACGTCGTGATCCTGGCCGAATTCGCCGCAGCCAGCGGCGGCGCCGAGAAGGTGGCCGTCGAATCCGCCCGTGGCCTCGCCGAAGCCGGTGCCCGCGTCACCTATATCCAGGC
Source organism: Methylorubrum suomiense (assembly GCF_022179765.1). Taxonomy (GTDB): domain Bacteria; phylum Pseudomonadota; class Alphaproteobacteria; order Rhizobiales; family Beijerinckiaceae; genus Methylobacterium; species Methylobacterium suomiense. The sequence goes on from NZ_BPRE01000008.1 coordinate 86,095, forward strand.
GGTGGACGGACCGGTCGATCCGCTCCTCGACCATCCCCGCTTGCGCCGCGTCGCTCTCGCCCTGCCCGACGTGTGGTCGCTGCCCGCATGGCGCGGGGCAGTGACGGGGATCTGGAACGCCGAGGCGGCGCGGCGGCTCGCGGCGGCGCTCGATGCGCTGCCGGAACCCGTCGATTGTCTGCATCTCCACCAGTGGAGCCGCGCCTTCTCGCCCGCCGTGCTGCCGGTGCTGCTCGCCCGGCCCGCACCGCTGGTGCTGACCCTGCATGATTACTTCCTGGCCTGCCCGAACGGCGTCTATTACCGCTTCGACCGGGACGAGCCCTGCACCGTCTCGCCGATGTCGATGTCGTGCCTCGCCGCGCCCTGCGATCCCAAGAGCCGCCTGCACAAGGCGGTGCGGGTCGGGCGCGCCGCCTCGCTGCGGATCGCCCGGGGCCGCGAGAGCCTCGACGTCATCCACGTCTGCGATGGAAGCCTTGCCCGAATGACGGGATGGCTCGGAACCGAGCGGCTTCGCCATCACCGCATCGACAACCCCGTGCGGGTCGTCCACGGCGCCCCGGCCGAGCCGGCGCGGGGCGATGCGGTCGCCTATATCGGGCGATTGACCGTGGAGAAGGGGGCCGATCTCGTGGCCGAGGCGGCCCGCCGCGCGGGATTGCCCGCCCTGTTCGTCGGGGCCGGACCGTTGGCGGAGCCTCTGCGGGTGCAGGGGGCGGAGGTGATCGGCTGGCGCACGCCCGCCGAAGTCGGGGCCATCCTGCGGGCGCGGGCACGGGCCGTCTGTGCCCCCTCGCGCTGGTATGAGACCGGACCGCTCACGATCTACGAGGCCTTGGCGCAGGGAATTCCGGCGATTGCTTCGACCCGCTCCGGGGCCGCCGAGAAGGTGCGCCATGGCGAGACCGGTCTCGTGATCGAACCGGAGGTCGAGGCACTGGACCAGGCCTTCCGGTTGCTGCGGGACGATGCGGTGGTCGAACGGCTCGGCCGCGCGGCCCATGCAGCCTATTGGAAGGCGCCGCCGACCCTCGAAGCACACGCGGATGCTCTGCTTGGCCTGTACCATCGTTTGGCGGATGAATACTTTATGCGGCACTGCACCCAAAGCGAGTCGGCCGAAAGAGATCGGACCGTCGCTGCACTGCGATGAAGGTGGTTTTTGTAGCGTGAATATGGTTTGCGGGGATCCGTATTGACGTTATAGTGCTGAGTTGCCCGTGGTTGACACGCAGCGGCACCCGCCGCAGCGATTATCATCTGATATTGCATTTGACTGCATAGCTTGCCGGTAACAAGGAGCGTTGCTGGTTCGGATACTCGCTTGACTTTCATGTTGCGGTGCAACATATGGGGCGTGGGCCGGTCATCCGAACGGAGACGCCCCGCCGAAAGGGCGGCGCGCCGACCTCCCGGTCCTGAAAATCAGGAGAGCGTCATGAGCACCCCGAATTTCGAGATCCCCACCGAGTTCCGCGATTTCGCCGACAAGAGCGTCGACCAGGCTCGCAATGCCTTCGGTACCTTCCTCAACGGCGCCGTGAAGACGTCCGAGCAGCTTCGCACCTCGGCCAACACGGTCCAGTCGACCCTGCACGCCGCCATGCTGAAGGGCCTCGACCACGCCAAGACCAACGCCGACACCACCTTCGACTACGCTCAGCGCGTCGTGCGCGCGAAGGACGTCCGCGAGGCTTTCGAGCTCCAGTCGGAGTTCGTGAAGACGCAGTTCGCCGCGCTCCAGGCCCAGTTCAAGGAGTACGGTGCTCTCGCTCAGAGCGCCGCCCGCTAAGGCATCCGTCCCCTGGTCCTGCCGGGGACACGAGGCATGCGCCATAGGGTCCGGTCCCGGTCCCGAATGTGTCATGCTCCGTCGCTACGCTCTCCCATGGCACCCCGGACCCGTTCCGGGGTTGCCGGTGGGAGCGATGTCTGACCGAGGAGTGAAGTCCATGTCGTCGAGCCGCCGCAGAGGACGTTCGTCGGGATCGCCCGCCACGGGCCGCCCGACCGCTCCTGGGGACAGTGTTTCTGAGCCCATAGTGGCCGAGGCGTCCCAGAATGCCGCGCCCGTCGTCGGGATGAGCGACGACACCGAGACCGCGGCGATTCCCGAGATACCGGCCGAGATTTCACCCGAGACGGTGCAGGCTTCCGTCACGGAAAGCGTGGCCGAGACTGCCGAGCAGACGTTGGAAATGGTCGAAACGGTCCAGGACGAGACGGCTGCGACCGTCGCCGAAACCACTCAACGGGCGACCGAGCACACGGCCGATACAATCGAGCAAGTGACGGAAACCGTCGAGGCTGGGCGGGAGCAGGCGACGGCGACCGTCGAGCAAGTGGCCGAGACCGCCATGGCCCTGGTCGCCGCACCGGCCGCCGCCGGCGAGACGAAGAGCGGCCCATCGGTCACCGGGATGGCAAGCACGCGCTTCGTCTTCGTTCCGACCTTCGAGCCGTTGAACGAGATCAACGCGACGCTGTTGGCCTTCGCCCGCGGTGAGGGTGAAGCGGCCGTGGCGCATCTTCAGGCCCTGACCAAGGCCAAGTCGCCGGCGGAGGCGATCCGCCTCCAGGTGAGCGAATTTCAACGCGCGGCGGACGCCTCCCTGACCTGCTTCAGCCATATCCTGCGCAGCGCCAACCGTTTTGGTCATCCGGCTCGCTGGAACTGATTTTTTCTCGAGACAGAGACGACGCAACAAAAACCCCGCACCGGCCGGTGCGGGGTTTTTGATTTTGAAAACCGTTTGGAGAAGCTTTGTAAGATCGACCCTACGCCCTTTCCAATCCCCACCCTCATCCTGAGGTGCCCGCGCAGCGGGCCTCGAAGGAAGTCTCCAGCGAAGCGTGTGCTCCCTGGACCCTCCTTCGAGGCTTCGCTTCGCTCCGCACCTCAGGATGAGGGGGATGGGTCGGATAAAACGAGGCTCTGCCCGCGCGAGTGTGCGCCGTCAGCCGCCGAACAGGCGCTTGATCCCCGCAAGGAATCCACCGCTGCGGGCAGCTGGCTCCGGGGTCGCCGCGGCCGTGGTCTCAACCTGGCTGGGTGCCGTCTTAGCCGAAGCAGCCTTCGTCTGGACGAGGCCGAGGGCGGCCGTGTCCGTGGTGGCGCGATCGATCAGGATCAGGCTACCGGTATCGCGATTCACGGCATAGGGATCGACCGCGATCTGGCGGTCGAGCTGCAGCGTCACGTCGCCGATATCGTTGACGGCGAGCGCGTCCGCCGGACCGGCCTGCCCGGTTTCCGGGTCGATCCGGCGATGAACCGTCGCGACCTGGGCATTGACGACCTGCGTGCCGACCTTGGCCCAGAGTTCGGCGCCCGCCGTCAATTCGCTCTCGGCGGCCCAGAACAGGCGGACGTCGAGGCGGTCGGTCAGCGTCAGCGGCGCATCCGAAGTGGCGATCACCGCACCGCGGGACGCGTCGATCTCATCGGCAAGGACCAGCGTGACGGACTGTCCCTCGCTCGCCCGCTCCAGATCGCCGTCTGCGGTGAAGATGCGAGCGACCGTCGAGGTCTTGCCCGACGGCGCTACGGTGACACGGTCGCCGGGGGCCACCGAGCCCGAGGCGATCAGCCCCGAGAAACCGCGGAAATCGGAGTTCGGCCGATTGACCCACTGGACCGGCAGGCGGAAGGCGGCAGCACGCTCCTCCGACTTCACCGGCACCTCTTCGAGATAGCGCAGCAGTGGAACGCCCTCGTACCACGGCGCAGCGGCACCCGGCAGCACGACGTTGTCGCCGTTCTTCGCGGAGAGCGGGATCGCCCGCACCTCGGAGAAGTTCAGCGGCGCCGCGAAGGTCTGGAAGCCCGCGACGATCTCGTCGAAGCGGTTCTGCGACCAGCCGATCAAGTCCATCTTGTTGATGGCCAAGACCACCCGGTGGATGCCGAGGAGCGAGACGAGAAGCGCGTGGCGCCGCGTCTGCCGCGTCAGGCCCTGGCGGGCATCGACCAGGATCACGGCCACGTCCGCCGTCGAGGCGCCGGTCGCCATGTTGCGGGTGTATTGCTCGTGGCCGGGGGTGTCGGCGACGATGAAGGAGCGCGCTTCCGTCGAGAAGAAGCGATAGGCGACATCGATGGTGATGCCCTGCTCGCGCTCGGCCTGAAGGCCGTCGACGAGAAGCGCCAGATCGACCTCGCCGCCCTGCGTGCCATGCTTGCGCGAGTCGCGCTGAAGCGCCGTCACCTGATCGTCAAAGATCTGCTTCGTGTCGTGGAGCAGGCGGCCGATCAGGGTCGACTTGCCGTCGTCCACCGAGCCGCAGGTGATGAAGCGCAGCACTTCCTTGGACTGGTGCGCGCGCAGGAAGGCGTCGTAGCCGAACGCCTCGGGTGACTGATGGATGGTCATCAGAAGTAGCCCTCCTGCTTCTTGCGCTCCATGGCGCCGGCGCCGTCCTTGTCGATGACGCGGCCCTGCCGCTCCGAGGTGCGGGCGGCCAGCGTCTCGCCGATGATCTCCGGCAAGGTCGCGGCCGGACTCTCCACCGCGCCGGTCAGCGGGTAGCAGCCGAGGGTGCGGAACCTCACTTGGCGGAGTTGGGGCGACTCGCCCGGCTCCAGCGGGAAGCGATCGTCATCGACCATGATGAGCTGGCCATCGCGCTCGACCACCGGGCGCTCGGCCGAGAAGTAGAGCGGGACAATCGGAATTTTTTCCTGCTCGATGTAGAGCCAGATATCGAGCTCGGTCCAGTTCGAGAGCGGGAAGACGCGGAAGGACTCGCCGCGCCGCTTCTTGAAATTGTACAGGTGCCACGGCTCGGCCCGCTGGCGCTTCGGGTCCCAGCGATGCTGCGCGTTGCGCAAGCTGACGATGCGCTCCTTGGCCCGGCTCGCCTCCTCGTCACGGCGGGCGCCGCCGAAGGCCGCGTCGAACTTGTGCTTGTCGAGGGCCTGACGCAGGGCCTGCGTCTTCATCACGTCGGTATGCACCTCGGAGCCGTGGCTGACCGGGCCGATGCCCTTGGCGAGCCCCTCCTGGTTCGTGTGGACGATCAGATCGAGGCCGAGTTCCTTCGCACGCTGATCGCGGAAAGCGATCATCTCGCGGAACTTCCACGTCGTGTCGATGTGCATCAGCGGGAACGGCAGGCGGCCCGGCGCGAACGCCTTGAGAGCAAGGTGCAGGAGCACCGAAGAATCCTTGCCGATGGAGTAGAGCATCACCGGGTTCTCGGTCTCGGCGACCGTCTCGCGGAAGATGTGGATGCTCTCGGCCTCGAGACGCTGAAGATGCGTCAGGCGGGTGCGCGCGGGCGCGGCGATTGCGGCGCTCATCAGACCAGTTCCCTTCTATATTCGCGTGAGGTCGCGGCGCTCGCCGGCTCCTCGAAAGCGGCGGCTTCCTGTCCCGGAGCCACGTCGCTCAAAGGTTCTTCGCTTCCTTGGGCGTGCAGATGCAGGCCGCACTCCTTCTTGGATTCCTGCTCCCACCACCAGCGGCCGGCACGCTCGTCCTCTCCGATCTTCACCGCGCGGGTGCAGGGAGCGCAGCCGATCGAGGGGAAGCCTCGGTCGTGCAGGGCGTTGTAGGGAATGAAGTTGTCACGGACGAACGCATCGACCTGAGCCCGTGACCAATCCGCGAGCGGGTTCACCTTGATCAAGCCGCGGCCCTCATCGGCCTCCGCCAGCGGCGTGTCGGATCGGTTGGCCGATTGCCCGGCGCGAAGTCCGGTGAACCAAGCGGCGGCGCCATCGAGCGCTCGGCCGAGGGGTTCGACCTTGCGGAAGCCGCAGCAGGCCTGCCGGGCGGCCACCGAGTGGCGGAACCCGTTGATGCCCTCGGCTGCCACGAACGCCTCCTCGGCGACCCGCTCGGGCGCGTAGGCGCGGATACGGATCCCGTACGCGGCCTCCGTCTCGACCCACACATCGTAGGTCTCGGGAAACAGCCGACCGGTATCGAGGGTGACGATCTCGGTGCGACCCTTGTTGAGGGCCAGCGCATGGGTGAGCGCCTGATCTTCGATGCCGAGGCTGGTGGTGAAGACGAGCCGGCCCGGGATGCGATCCTCGATGAGGCGAATACGCCCCCGGAGGTCCAGCCCCGCCATGGCTTCGGCGAGGTCCCCGGCCGCCCGCACGAGGGCAGCGGTCATGTGCGTAAAATCGGATTGCCTGCTTGTCGGAGTTCTGAGATGTTCGCTATAACGAACGCTGTCAAGGCGTCGCACCCGCTGCACACGCAAATCCGTGTTGCGGCGCGGGCGATCCGGCAACGGTTGCCGCGGCGGATCGTTGCCTCCCCATAAAAGATTCTTCTCGTCGGACCGGTCGGACGGCGCGAAGTCGACCCGCCCTCCGGCTCCCTCACCACCTTCAGAGAGGCCACCCTTGGACTCGATCGACCTGAAGATCCTCGCGCTCCTGCAAAAGGACGCCACCCTCTCCATCGCCGCCATCGGCGAGCAGGTCGGTCTGTCTCAGACGCCCTGCTGGAAACGCATCCAGCGGCTCGAATCCGACGGGGTGATCGACCGGCGCGTGGCGGTGCTCGACCCGGTGAAGCTCGGGCTCGGCCTCACCGTGTTCGTCTCCATCGAGACGGCCGACCATTCCAAGGACTGGCTGGAGCGCTTCGCCGACCGGATCGCGGCAATGCCCGAAGTGCTGGAATTTTACCGGATGGCGGGCGATGTCGATTACATGCTGCGGGTCGTCGTCGCCGACATGGCCGCCTACGACACCTTCTACAAGAATCTCATCGCCACGCTCCCTCTCAAGAACGTGACCTCGCGGTTCGCGATGGAGAAAGTGAAGTCCACAACCGCCCTGCCGCTGCCCGCACCCCCGCCGCGGGGCCGAGTCGAGCCGCGTCTTGCCGTGGTTGGAGAATAATCTTCCTTTTCGCAGCGCAACGACAAACAATCTCTTCTCCGCACGGGGCGTTCTTTTAAACGGACATTCCTCCGTTGACAGCGGCGCGTTCCCGGACGACATGGCACCTAAGATGTCCAAGACAGCATTACTCCCCCGCACCGCCCCCTTCGGCGATCAGGAGCGGGCTCATCTCGATGCGGCGCTCGGGACTGCGACGCCGATCCAGCGGGCATGGCTCACGGGCTTTCTCGCGGGTCTGGACGCGGCTGCGGGTCAGCCCGCCGCCGCGACCGCTGCGGCGCCCGCCGCGCCGCCCAAGGCGGCCGAGCCGCTCACCATCCTGTTCGCGTCCGAATCCGGCAACTCGGAGAAGCTTGCCAGCGACGTGAGCAAGCTCGCGCGCAAGCAAGGCTTCAAGCCGAAGGTGGTCGATTTCGCCGAGCTCGATCTCGCCACGCTGCCGAAGGTCGGCAAGCTCGTCGCCATCGCGGCGACCTGGGGCGAAGGCGAGCCGCCGGCCCGCGCGGTCCGGGCCTATGGCGAGTTGATGGGGGACGGCGCACCGCGCCTCGACGGCGTCGAGTTCGGCGTGTTGGCGCTCGGTGACACGAGCTACGCGGAGTTCTGCGCCATCGGCAAGGCATTGGACGCACGCTTCGAGGCGCTCGGTGCCAAGCGGGCCTATGACCGTGCCGATCTCGATCTCGATTTCGAGAAGCCCGCCGCCGATTGGATCAAGGGCGCGCTGAAGGCGCTCGCCCCGGCCGAAGCTCCGGCGGGCAATGTCGTCGCCGTCGATTTCCGGGCCGCGGGCGGCGAGGACGAAGAAGCGGAACTCAGCCGCGAGCCGGTGGTGGTCGAGGTGATCGACCACGTGAACCTCAATTCCTCGCGCTCCGACAAGGAGACGATCCACCTCGCCCTGGAATTCGAGGATGGGGCGCCGGCCTACGAGCCGGGCGACTCGCTCGAGATCTTCCCCGAGAACGATCCGCAACTGGTCGAGGAGATCCTGAAGGCCACCGGGCTTTCCGGCGACGAGGCCCTGCGCAAGGCGCTGCTCGCCGAGCGCGACATCACCACGCTGTCGCCCACCACGGTCGAGCGGTTCGCCAAGGCCACCGGGCATGCCGACGCCCAGGCCTTCGTGGACAGCGGCGAGGTGAAGGCCTGGATCGAGGGCCGCCACCTGATCGACCTGCTGGAGCGGTTTCCCGCGACGCTGACCGCGGATCATCTCACCACGGTCACCCGGCCGCTGCCGCCGCGGGCCTATTCCATCGCGTCCTCCCGCAAGGAAGTGGGCGATGAGGTGCATCTCACCATCGCCGCCGTGCGCTACGAGACCCACGGTCGCGCCCGCTCCGGCGTCGCCTCCGTGCACGTGGCCGACCGGATCAAGAACGGCGCCAAGCTGCGGGTTCGGGTGAAGCCCAACAAGCATTTCCGCCTGCCTTCGGACCCGGCCACCGACATCATCATGGTCGGCCCCGGCACCGGAGTGGCACCGTTCCGCGCCTTCGTGCAGGAGCGCCGCGCCACGGAAGCGCCGGGCCGCTCCTGGTTGTTCTTCGGCGACCGCCACTTCACCCACGACTTCCTGTACCAGCTCGAATGGCAGGACGCGCTGGAGGACGGCTCGCTGACCCAGATCGACGTGGCCTTCTCCCGTGATCAGCCGGAGAAGATCTACGTGCAGGACCGGATCGACGCACATGCCGCGGAAGTGGTGGCGTGGCTCGACGGCGGCGCCCATTTCTACGTCTGCGGCGATGCCAAGAACATGGCCAAGGACGTCCACGCCGCGGTGGTGCGGGCCTTCCAGACGGTGAAGGGGCTCTCCGCCTCCGACGCCGAGGCGCATGTCGCGTCGCTGGAACGGGCCAAGCGCTACCAGCAGGACGTCTACTGATACATCACGAAACCCTCCTCCAAAGGGGGAGGGGCCCTGGATCGGACGGGATAGGGGTGGCGCGACGACGCTGCGAATGGCGCGGCCGGGAATGGTGAGACTATTCCGGAACCGGCGCCTCCTTCTCCCGACCCCCGCTGGAGCGGGGGCCGTCCTCTCCCGCAGAGGGAGAGGAACACTCCGCGTCTGACGACTTCGAATCGGATCACCGCCATGGACGACCACAAGCCGATCGATACACCTGACGGCCCGGCGCTGGAGACGCCCGGTGCGGGCGCGCGCCGCTTCGAGGCGCCGCCCTCGGATCTCCCGATCACCGAGGCCGAGGCGGCCCGTCTGGCCGGGCTCGCCCATAACGAGCATCTGAAGATTGCCAGCGGCTACCTGCGCGGCGGGCTCGCCGATGGGCTGCTCAAGCACGCGACCGGCGCGATCTCCGAGGACGACGGCCAACTCGTCAAGTTCCACGGCATGTACATGCAGGACGACCGGGATATCCGGGCGGAGCGCACCAAGAAGAAGCTGGAGAAGGCGTTCAGCTTCATGATCCGTCTGCGGATCGCCGGCGGCGTCGTGACGCCGAAGCAGTGGCTGGCGCTCGACCAGATCGCAACGACCTACGCCAATGGGACCCTGCGGGCGACGACGCGGCAGACCTTCCAGTATCACGGCGTCATCAAGTCGAACCTCAAGCGGACGATGGCGGCGATCGACGCGGTGCTGCTCGACACCATCGCGGCCTGCGGCGACGTCAACCGCAACGTCATGGCCGCCACCAATCCGGCCCAGGCCGGCGCGCACAAGGTCGCCTACCAGCTCGCCAAGGACATCTCCGACTCGCTCCTGCCGAAGACCAATGCGTGGCGCGAGATCTGGCTCGACGGCGAGCGCGTCGTCGGCGGCGAGGAGGAGTTCGAGCCGGTCTACGGCAAGACCTACCTGCCGCGGAAGTTCAAGACCGTCGTGGCGGTGCCGCCCTCCAACGAGGTCGACATCTTCGCTCACGATCTCGGCTTCATCGCGATCCTCGACAAGAAGAACAAGGTGACCGGCTGGAACGTCACCGTGGGCGGCGGCATGGGCATGACCCATGGCGAGAGCGACACCTTCCCCCGCACCGCCGACGTGATGGGCTTCTGCGCGCCGCAAGACGCCCTCAAGGTCGCCGAGGCGGTGATGACCGTTCAGCGCGACTGGGGCAACCGCAAGAACCGCAAGAACGCGCGGCTCAAGTACACGATCGAGCGCTTCGGCCTGGACGCGTTCCGTGCGGAGGTCGAGAACCGCATCGGCAAGAAGCTTGGGAGCCCGAAACCCTTCGTGTTCGACGGCAACGGCGACCGCTACGGCTGGGTCGAGGGGGACGATGGTCGCCATCACCTCACACTCTACGTGCCGTCCGGCCGCATCAAGGACGTCGAGGGCGGGCCGCAATTCCTGACGGGCCTGCGCCGCATCGCCGAGATTCACGAGGGCGATTTCCGCCTGACCGGCAATCAGAACGTCATCATCGCCAATGTGCCGGCCGGCAAACGCGCCGAGATCGAGGCGCTGGTCGATCAATACGCCATGACCAAGGGCGCTGGAGCGCTCCGGCGCAATTCCATGGCGTGCGTGGCGCTGCCGACCTGCGGCCTCGCCCTTGCCGAGAGCGAGCGCTACCTGCCCGATCTCCTCACGGAGTTGGAGGAGAGCCTTGCCAGCCACGGTCTGCAGGACGAGGAGATCACGATCCGCTCAACCGGTTGTCCGAACGGCTGCGCCCGGCCGTTCATCGCCGAGATCGGCCTCGTCGGTCGCGGACCCGAGCGCTACCACCTCTATCTCGGCGCCGCCTTCGACGGCTCCCGCCTGAGCAAGCTCTACCGGGAGGACGTGACGGCGGCTGAGATTCGGGGTGTGCTCGATCCGCTGTTCGCGGCCTATGCCAAGGACCGCCAGCTTGGCGAACATTTCGGCGACTTCGTCATCCGCGCCGGTTTCGTGTCCAAGACCACGAACGGGCCGGATTTCCACGAGCGCACGGGACCGCTGAAGGCCGCCTGACCGGCCTCGGCGCGAGACTGCCGGGCGCCTCAGCCCGGCAGCACGGCCACGTTGTCGATGAGGCGGGTCCCGCCGAGATAGGCCGCGGCGATCACCCGGGCCTCCCGCTCGACCTGCGCGACCGGGGCGAGCGTGTCCGCATCGCGCACTTCCAGATACTGCACCGGTCCGAAGCCTGCCGCCTCCAGCGACGCCACGCCCTCGGCCATCAGGGGGGCGGCCTTTGCGCCGGTCGCGAGCCGCTCGGCGATCCCGGACAGCACCGCATGGAGGCGCGGCGCGATCGCCCGCTCGGCGGGGGCGAGATAGCGGTTGCGAGAGGAGAGGGCGAGCCCGTCTGCCTCGCGCAGGGTCGGCACCCCCTCGATAGTGACCGGCATGTCGAGGTCGCGCACGACCGAGCGGATCACCTGCAACTGCTGAAAATCCTTCTCGCCGAACAGGGCCACGTCCGGTCCGACTTGGTTGAGAAGCTTCGTCACCACCGTCGCGACACCCGAGAAATGCCCCGGACGAAAGGTGCCGCACAGGCCTTCCGCCGCCGGTCCGGGCTCGATCCGCGTGGAAAATCCCGCCGGATACATGGTCTCGACGGAGGGCAGCCACGCCGCATCGGCGCCCGCGCCCGCCAGCAGGGCGAGGTCCGCCTCGGTGTCGCGAGGGTAGCGTGAGAAATCCTCATTCGGTCCGAACTGGGTCGGGTTGACGAAGATGCTGACCACGACCCGCTGACCCATCGCCCGGGCATGGGCCACGAGGGCGAGATGTCCCGCATGGAGCGCTCCCATGGTCGGCACCAGCACGATCCGCTCCCCGGCCCGCCGCCAGGTCGCGACCTGGGCACGCAGGGCATCGACGCTTTGGAAACGGAGAGGCAGGTCGGACATCGGATTCTCGCGGGTAGAACGCAGGGCCGGAGAGGTAATCGGCCCGAGAGGGTGATGCCAGCCGCGATGGTCCAATTCATCGATTGGGCTGCCCTCATGATTCGAGCGGCTGCCGGAAGTCCCGACCAACGGTTGTCCGCGCGATCGACTGCGTGGAGCCTTGCCAAATGTTCCCGAACTTTCCTTCCTTTTTATCCGTAAGTGCTTGTTCGAGCATCGGAAAAATGTTGCTTCAGAGGCACGCCGGGAAACGAAGCTTGAGCGTCGCCTCATAAATGGCCCGACAGGGGCTGTGGCGCGATTGTGGCGGCCACGCTTCTCGGGTGACAGTCGCATCAAGGGTCATCGGGGGCCCATGAACGCCAGATAACAAGGGCTCGGGGAATGACATTGCGAGTGCTGCGCGGCAGCTTGATCGCATCGGTTGCGCTGCTGCCGGGGCAGGTGATGGGCCAGCAGGCTGTCACGCTGGACGAAATCAGTGTCGTGTCGAATACGCCGGTCGCCTCGCCGCGCCGGGTCGTTACCGCGCCGACCGCCTCGGGCAACCGTGAGTTGACGGTGCTCGACGGAATCGAGCGCAACAAGGTGCCCCGCAACACCGACGTGTTGACCTCGGCGGACGTGAACCGCGTCGGCTTCCCGAGCGTGCTTCGTTCGCTGGACGAGCGCATCGGCTCGATCAGCATCAACAACGCGCAGGGCAACCCCTTCCAGCCGACCATCACCTATCGCGGCTTCGAAGCCTCGCCCCTCGGCGGCTCGCCGCAGGGTGTGGCCGTCTACGTCAACGGCGCGCGCTTCAACACCTCGTTCGGCGACACCGTGCAGTGGGACCTGATCCCGGATATCGCCGTTGACCGCATCGAGTTGGAGGGGTCCAACCCGGCCTTCGGTCTCAACGCGCTGGGCGGCTCGCTTGCCGTCAGTCTCAAGAACGGCTTCACCTACCAGGGCAGCGAGATCAACGTCCTCGGCGGATCCTTCGGCCGCGGCGCGGTGGCGTTCCAGCACGGCCAGCGCGTGGACAATATCGGCCTCTACGTTGCCGGCAACGTGCTCGGCGAGCGGGGCTGGCGCAAGCATTCGCCCTCGCGGCTCAACCAGATCTACGCCGATCTCGGCGTCCTGGCGGAGAAGGGTGAGTTCCACTTCAACGTCATCGGCGCGAGCAACAGCCTCACCGGCAACGGCACGGCCCCGGTCGAACTGCTCCAGGCCAAGTACAACGACGTCTTCACCTATCCCGACCAGACGAAGAACGACTTCCTGCGCTTCCAGCTGTCGGGCACCTACGACATCACCCCGACCATCACCGTGCAGGGCAACGCCTATTACGGCCTGTTCCGCCAGCGCACCGCCAACGGCGACGCCGCCGACGTGGAGAACTGCGAGGCCGACGAGCGCTTCCTGTGCTCGGAAGGGGCCGACGATCAGCAGTTCTTCCTGCGCGACCGCACCGGCAACCGCGTTCTGTCCAGCAACGTCCGCACCGCGGATTTCGGCGCCGTCAACCCGATCTTCGCCGATCGCTTCGACGAGGGCGGCCCCTTCGCCTTCCTCAACCAAACCCGGACGCGGACGAACAATTTCGGCGCGACCGTCCAGACCACCGTGCGTGAAACCCTGTTCGGCCTGCCGAACCGCTTCGTGCTCGGCGGCTCCTATGACGGCGGACGGACCCGCTTCAGCGCCGACAACTCGATCGGCGGCCTGACCCTCGATCGCGGCTTCTCGCCCCCCGGTACGGTCGTCTCCAGCGACGACGGCATCATCACCCCGGTCTCGGTGCGTTCCTCGAACGATTATGGCGGCATCTACTTCTCGAACGTCACCGACCTGACCGACCGGCTGACCCTGACCCTGCAGGGCCGGTTCAACATGGCCCATATCGTCCTGAAGGATCAGATCGGCACCGCCCTCAACGGCGATCACTACTACCAGCGCTTCAACCCCGGCGTTGGCGCGGCCTACAAGATCATTCCGGACTATCTCAGCGCCTATGGTGGATACTCGGAGGCCAACCGCGCTCCGACCCCGGCGGAGCTTTCCTGCGCCGACCCGCTGGCGCCGTGCTCGCTCACCAACTTCTTCGTGGGTGATCCGCCGCTCAAGCAGGTCAAGGCCCGCACGGTCGAGGCCGGTGTCCGTGGCCGCATCCCGGAACCCGACAGCGTGTTCGGCGGCATCCTCTCCTACAAGGCGGGCTTCTTCTCGACCCGCAACGCCGACGACATCCTGTTCGTGCCGGCCCTCGACACGATCGGCCGCGCCTATTTCCGCAATGTCGGTTCGACCAAGCGGCAGGGCGTCGAGGCGAGCCTGTACTACAACGCGCCGAACTGGTCGGCCTTCATCGACTATGCCTATGTCGATGCGACCTTCCAGACTCCGGTCGAGCTCGCCGCGCCGGGCAACCCGGCCAACAGCGCGGGCGGCGACGAGAGCGGCACGGTTCTGGTTCGTCCGGGCAACCGCCTGCCCGGCGTCGCGCCGCATCAGGTCAAGGTCGGCGTCCAGTATCAGGTCACCCCGGAATGGCGGATCGGCGCGCTCGCCCGCTTCGCCACAGGCAAGTTCCTGGTCGGCGATCCGAGCAACCAGAACAAGACCACGGGCGATTACGCGGTGTTCGGGTTCAACACGAGCTATCGCGTGAGCGAGAACATCGAGATCTACGGCTACGTCGAGAACGCGTTCAACCGCCGCTACGCCACCTTCGGCACCTTCTCGCCGGTGGACGAAGTGCCGATCATCGCGGTCCCGAACGCCTCGAACAACCGCAGCCTCGCGCCCGGCGCGCCGGTGGCAGCTTTCGGCGGCCTTCGCATCCTGTTCGCCCCGCCGCCCCCGGCCCCGGTGGTGGAGCCTCTGGTCCGCAAGGGCTGAGGCCGGCAGGCTTCCTGGGACCGCTGCGGCGGTTCCAGGCCATCGGAGACGTTCACAACAAGCGCGGCGCCGGGTCATCCGGCGCCGCGCTTGTTTGCTTTCAACGCAGTGTCGTCCACGTTGCTGGCTGTTCCCAAGTAAATGCAACCGATGCGATCCGCGCACGTTTTCGTGCGAAACCTGCCTCGATCGATTGCCAAATTATCCCGGGCAGGTTACGCAAGCATGCCGGCCAGAACGGCGGGCGCGCGGACTGCGTGCCCTGCCGGAGCCAGCCCCTTTGCCGAACCGTCCGCCCATGTGGCGGACATCCGAACAGGAGACGCATCCCACATGGCATTTCGCCTTTCCCACGCCGCCTTCCTCGCGCTCGCCCTCAGCGCCGCGCCGGCCCTCGCCGCCCCCTCCATGACCAAAGTCGACGTCGCCGCCTTCGATCCGGACAAGGACGGCACCATCGATCTCAAGGAAGCCCAGGCCGCCGCATCGGCCGCCTTCGACAAGCTCGATCCGGATAAGGACGGCACCCTCGATGCCAAGGAGCTCAAGGGCCGCATGACCGAGGCGGACCTGAAGCAGTTCGATCCGGACAGCGACGGCACCATCGATAAGAAGGAATGGCTGGCGGCCGTCGCCGCTCAGTTCAAGGCTGCCGATCCGGACAATGATGGCACCATCGACGCCCGTGAACTGTCGGGCCCGGCCGGTTCGGCGCTCGTCGCGCTGATGCGCTGATACGTCCTGTTGCGATAAAGGGCGCGGGCCGAAGGGTCCGCGCCTTTTTTTTATCCGTGCCGGCTCGTCTCTGGGGGCGGGCTCGTCCGTGTCGCGGGCGGGCGTAGCGTCGCAGGGATGAAACTTCGGCACGGCTTGGCGGCTTTCTGGGCACCCGGCTGGCAGCGGACGCTCCGGCCATGAGATCCCGGAGACAGTCCCACCATGCGCATTGCCCTCGGCCTTCCCGCCGCACTCGCCGTCCTTGTCGCGGCTGGCCCCGCCTTCGCCGTCAGCTGCAAGGACGACATCTCCACGGTCGAGCGGCGGCTGAACAGCGCCGGGGCCGAGATGGTCACCGGCAAGGAGCCGCCGGGTGGCCCCACCAGCTCGAACTCGCCCAAGGCTCTCGACAAGCCCCCGGAGGGCAAGCCGTCCGATCCGTCGACGCAGCCGAGCAAGGCCGGCGTCGAGGAGGCGCGCAAGCTCCTGGCGACGGCCAAGGAACAGGACAAGGCCGGCAAGGAGACCGAGTGTCAGAACACCATGACCAAGGTGAAGGAAGCGGCGGGCGCGCTGCCGTAATCCGCGCTGCCCCACGCTGACACGAAGAAGGCCCGGAACCGCAAGGTTCCGGGCCTTCTTCGTGGCGGCACCACCGCCTCAATACGCGCCGTCGGTCTTGAACAGGAGGGCCATCGGCGTTGTGACGAGGATCTTCAGATCGAACAGGATCGACCAGTTCTCGATGTAGTGGAGATCGTGCTCGACGCGGCGCTGGATCTTCTCGCTGGTGTCGGTCTCACCGCGCCAGCCGTTGATCTGCGCCCAGCCGGTGATGCCGGGCTTGACCTTGTGGCGCGCGAAGTAGCCGTCCACCACCTGATCGTAGAGCGTGTTGGCAGCCTTCGCCTGCAGGGCATGCGGCCGCGGGCCGACGAGGGAAAGGTCGCCGCGGATCACGTTGAAGAGCTGAGGCAATTCGTCGAGCGACGTCTTGCGGATGAAGCGCCCGACTGGGGTGACCCGTGCATCGGTCTTGGTGACGAGACGAGAGGCACCCGCGTCGCACTGGTCGACATACATCGAGCGGAACTTGAACACCTCGATCAGCTCGTTGTTGAAGCCGTAGCGCTTCTGCCGGAACAGCACCGGGCCGGATGAGCTGAGCTTCACCGCGAGCGCCACACCAAGCATCACCGGGGCCAGGGCCAGCAGCAGGCCGAAGCCCACGAAGCGGTCGAACAGGTTCTTGGTGATGACGTCCCAATCGGCCAGCGGCTTGTCGAACACGTCGAGCACGGGAACGTCGCCGAGATAGGAATAGGCGCGTGGGCGCAGACGCAGCTTGGTGGCATGGGCCGAGAGGCGGATGTCGACGGGCAGCACCGAGAGCTTGGCCAGCATCTGAAGGATGCGCGCCTCGGCCGAAATCGGCAGGGTGAACAGCACGAGGTCGACCCGGTTGCGGCGGGCGAAGGCGACGAGGTCGCTGACATTCCCGAGTTTCGGGTATCCAGCCACATCATTGCTGGCGCGCTCGTCGCCGCGATCATCGAACACGCCGACGATGCGGATGCCGCTGTCGGCGCCGGCCGCATGGAGTGCGCCGATCAATTCCTCGGCGACTTTGCCGCCACCGACGATGGCGGTGCGACGGTCGAACCGCCCCCGCGCCACCTGGATCCGCACGAAGGTCGCGAGGGCCGTCCGTGAACCCATCAGCGCGGCGAAGCCGGTCGCGAAGTAGCTGAGCAGCCAGATGCGCGAATAATGATCGGATACCTTGGCGAGCATCATCGCCGCGGTCACCATCAGGAAGGCGATGGACCAGCCGGTGACGAGTTTGAGGGCGGTTTTCGGCAGGGTGCGGAAGGCACTGATCCGGTAGCAGCCCGAGGCCTGGAACAGGCCGATCGCCGCGAACGCCACCGCCAGGATCGCTGCCGGATAGCGCGGGGCGAGCGGCACCTTGCCGTGGAGGAGGGCCGCGTGCAGGGCGAAGCCGATCAGCACCAGTCCGCCGAATTCGGCGAGGCGCACGCTGCCGGTCAGCACCACCGCCGACAAAAAGGGGCTTGAGGGCGCCGCATTCATCGCGGCCGGCGCCTCTTCCGTCTGGCCTCCGCGGGACGGACCACGCGCCGCGTCGTGCAGCGGCAGGGGCTGCGGCACCGGGGTCGCGGCGCCGGGTTGCCCGGCCGCCTTCAGCAGGTCGCGGACGTCGATCGCACTCATGGCGAGCTTCCACTTGTGACTTGAAACGGGCCTGCGGCCCTGGGCTGATGTCTCGAACGGGAGCCGGAACTGGCTCCCCGAATGTCGTCAGGCGCGAGCGGTGCCCGTGATGGCCACGGCCCGATCGGAAGGGCGATTCTGCAGGGCGGCGGCGTAGCCGGACAGCACATCGGCGCCCATGCGGTTCATGGAGAAGCGCGCGCGGATCGAATCACTCAGCGCCTTGGCACGGCCGTCCCGCACATCCTCAGGCTCGTCCAGAATCCGGGCGATGGCCGTGCTGAGGGCGTACACGTCCCGCGGCGGCACGAGGTTTCCGGAGAACGCACCGAAGATCTCGGGGATGCCGCCGACATTCGTGGCCACCATTGGCTGACAGGCGGCAGCCGCTTCCAGCACCACGTAGGGAAGGGATTCTGCGAGGGAGGGGATGACCATGACCCGCCCGCGACCCAGCACGGGCCGGATCGGCTGCGGCGGCTCGAAGGCGATGGCGTCGCGGATGCCGAGTTCATCGGCCAGAGCCGTCAGGCTCTCGGTGTCGGGGCCGGACCCGACCATCAGAAGGCTGAGGGGGCGGCCTTCCTTGCGCAAGCGCGAGAGCGCTCGAAACAGGAACGGCAGGCCTTTCGCCTCGCGCAGCTCGCCCACATAAATGAGGTCGAAGGCCGCCGCGACGGTGCCGACGGGCTCGAATTCCGATTCGGCAATGCCGTTATGGACGATGCGCCCGAGGCGCACGGTCCCGCCCGCATAGGTCCGATGCCGCGTGGCGACGAACTCGCTCTCGAACAGAAACACGTCGGTCGCTCGGGCGAGCAACCGCTCGATACTCATGTAAACGCGATGCAGGGCGCTGCCCGGCCGGTAATTGTAGCTGCCGCCATGGGGCGTATAGGCTCGGATCGGGCTGGCACCCGGCACGGGACAGAGGCGCGCGAACACGCCACCCTTGGCACCATGGCCGTGGAGAATCGTGGCGCCGGTCGTCCGTACGCGTTCGCGCACGCCGAGCAGGACGGACAGGTCGGACGGATGCGGGTTCCGCTGCATCGGAAGGCGGACGCAGCCGAGCGCGAGATGGGGCGCGAGCTCTGCGAGAGCCCGAGCGGCACGCTCGCCGCCGGTATTGGCGTCGCAAACGATGCCGACCTGATGACCCGACGCCGCCTGAATCCGAACGAGGTCGAGCACATGCCGGAACAGGCCGCCCACGGGTGCCCGAAAGACGTGGAGGATGCGCAGACATTCACCCTTGTGGGGTGAACTGGGCAACGCGATGACCGGTGATTCGGACACCGGACGAGACGGCGTGATGCCGGCGGCGAGTGAGGCGACCACGGTGGTGAATCTCCGCGGGGCGAACCCGATACGGGTGCCGATATCCACGAAGATTGGGCGCGAGCAGTCAGCGGCGGGTTAAAGGAATCCGGGCAAAGCTCTTTATCAGCCGTGGAGGGCGGCTGGCCGGGCGCTTTTCGGCAATTGGGTTAGGCTTCGGTGAACAATGCCGGCTCCTGCCCAGGCCGATCATGACTTTCTTCGAACGTCACAATTCAGTGATCGGACGCGCGGGTATCAAGAACTCGTCAATCTCGCTCGCTTCGACCCCGAACGTCATGACGGTTCTTACTCAGGCTATGACGATGCGTGAGCGCCTTTGAGGATCCGGGTGTTCAAGGGTGTTGTCGAACACGCTCTCAGAAGAAGCGCTCTTTGATCACGATGGTATCACCCGGTCGAACCGGATAGGACATCGGGACGATTCCGTTGATGAGCCCGCCCGGACCATCCCGCGTCAGCACCGCATAGTCGCGAGCGGCACGGGGCCCGAAGCCCGCCGCGATCGCCACCGCGGATTCCACGGTCATGCCGTTGACGTAGGGATACTGGCCCGAGGTCGTGACTTCGCCGAGAATGTAGAACGGCCGATAGGCATCGACCTCGACCGTGACGTGCGGCTCGCGCACGTAGCCCGAGGCAAGCTTCCCCTCGATCAGGCGTGCGGCCTGGGCCGTGCTGTGCCCACCGACCTGGACGGTGCCGATCAGCGGCATGGCGATCCGCCCGGCACCATCGACAGCATAGATGTTGGACAGGTTGTCCTGGCCGAACACGATGACCCTCAGCTTATCGCCCGCCGCCAGGATGTAGCGGCTGCTGATCGATCCGGTCCCGGTGGCATCGAGATCGGCCGTTCGAAACTCTGGACGCAGGCAGCCGCCGAGCGTCAGCACGGTCGGAAGAGCGAGAAGAAATGCGCGCCGATGCATCGTCATCGCCGTTATGGTGAATCCCTCTCTTGCGCTTAAGCCGTCATAGTTAATGAACCCTGACGGGCCGGATGATGTCGGCGCGTCATTAACCTGCGCGCAACCTTAACAGGTTCTATTGTTGGCCGACGGGTCGATTGCCTCGGTCCCGGTCCTGCTCTGTGTGAAGACTGCACATGCCGCGCCTCAGGCCGTCGACCGATCCCGCCACCACGACAGCGGCGCCATACGCCGCCGGGGAGGGGCTGTCGGTGTCGCAGATGTTCTCCGTTCTCGGCCGATCCTGGGCCTGGATCGCCGTTCCGACGCTCGTCGTCGCCCTCGGATCCGGTATCTTCGTCCAGACCGTCACGCCGCGCTACACCGGCGAGGCCAAGGTGCTTCTGGAGAGCCGTGACCCCGCCTTCGCCCGCACGGCGGCGGAGCGCGGCGAGCAGGTGCAGCCGATCGACGAGCAGGCGGTAGCGAGCCAAGTGCAGGTGGCGATGTCGCGCGATCTCGCCCGGCAGGCGATCCGCGGACTCAAGCTCGTCGGCAATCCCGAATTCGATCCGCAGGCCGCAGGGATCTCCCCGATCCAGAGAGTCCTGATGGTGCTCGGGATCGCCCCCTCGCCGATGGAGCGGTCGCCCGAGGATCGGGTGCTCGACAACTTCCTCGAGCGCCTGCTGGTCTATCCGGTCGGGAAGTCGCGCATTCTCGCCATCGAGTTCAAATCGCGCGACCCCGAACTCGCCGCTCGCGGCGCCAATACGGTCGCCGATCTCTACCTCGCCTCGCTCGCTGCCGCCTCCGTCGACACGGCGCGCTACGCCTCGACCTGGCTCGGCAACAACATTGAGACCCTACGGGCGCGGGTGGCCGAGGCCGAGGCCAAGGTCGAATCCTTCCGCGCCCGCAACGGCCTGATCGGGACCGGCTCGTCGGCGAGCCAGCCACTCTCGTCGCAGCAGCTCTCCGAACTGTCGAGCCAGCTCACTCAGGCGCGCACCATCAAGGCCGACCTGACCGCCCGCGCCAAGCTCCTCAAGGACATGATCAAGGACGGTCGTGCCTTCGAGATCCCCGATGTCGCCAACAACGAGCTGATCCGGCGCACCGTCGAGAGCCGCATCACCCTGCGCGCGCAGTTGGCCCTCGAGTCGCGAACCCTGCTGCCGGCTCATCCTCGGATCAAGGAATTGACCGCGCAGCTTCAGGACCTCGAAGGCCAGATCAAGGCGGCCGCCGACCGCGTCGTGCGCACGCTGGAGAACGATGCCAAGATCGCGGGCGCGCGGGTCGAGAGCCTGCAGGCCGCGGTCGACGGACAGCAGGACGTGGTCGCCAAGGGCAATACCAGCGAAGTCCAGTTGCGGGCGCTCGAACGCGAGGCGAAGTCGCAGCGCGAGCAGCTCGAATCCTATCTCTCCCGCTATCGCGAGGCCGCCGCGCGCGATGCCGAGAGCGCGACCCCGGCCGATGCCCGCGTCGTGTCCCGCGCTGTCGAACCGGAGTTGCCCTCCTTCCCCAAGAAGGTGCCGATCGTCGCCTTCGCGACGCTGCTCGCCTTCCTCTTGTCCTCGGCCGCCGTCATCGGCCGGCACCTGCTCAAGAACCCGCCCGCCCCGCGCTTCGACCGGTACGGAGCCGAGGAGACCGATGGCAGCCTGCCGCCGGACCATTTCCCCGAGCCGCCCGGCCCCCGCCGCCGCGCGCCCGAAGCCGCGTCGATGCCGGCTTCCGCCGCGGAGCGGTTCGCCCCGGCACTCGCCTTCGCCAATTCCCTGCGGGCGACCGCGACGGTCCAGCAACCGTTCTTCGGTGGCGCCCAGGCGACGGGTCCGATCGGTCCCTATTCGGCGCCGCGCCCGGCCGGCTCGATCGATCTCGACCGGTTGATCGCCCGACTCGGAGTGGGCAAAGCCGGGGAAGGCGCCTGCATTCTCGTGGTCGAGACGGCGAGTGATCGGGAGCCGTCGGGCTTGGCCGCCGATCTCGCCCGGACCCTCAGCCCGCGCGCCCGGACCCTGCTCGTCGATATCAACGGGACGGCGGGAGGGCTGGTTGGCGCTGGCCTGAGCGACCTGGTCGCCGGCGAGGCTGCCTTCCCCGACGTGATCCAACCCGTGCGCGGCTCGCGGCTGCATCGGGTCCAGCGCGGCTTGACCGAGCGCGAGGTGCTGCTGGAGGAGCCGCAGGCTCTCGCGATCGCTCTCAACGCCATGGCGCAGAGCTACGACTGGGTGCTGTGCCGCCTGGATGCCTCGGGCTCCGAAGCGAACGATTTCCTCTCCGCCTGCGGCCCCTGCGCCGATGCGATCGTCATCGCCTCCAACGAGGCCGCGGACGATCCCAAGCTCGTGACCCTCTACCAGCTCGCCTGCGAGACCGGCGCCCCCCAGGTGCTGGTGGCCCAGGATCGCGAAGCCGCGCTGCGGCGGGAGATGCCGGGCGCGACCCTTCAGGAAACCCCGCTTCGGCTCTCCGCCTGAGACGGCACGCGGCGCCGCCGCAGGCGCCGCACTCTGTTCGCCACGGCGAAGAGGCGCGGCGAGTGTTTGATCCGGTGCTTCAGGCGCACCAATGCACCGGCCGCTGCGGCGAAGAGATGACCGCCGGCACTGACCGGCATGAGGGACTCGACGAGTTCGATCGTCTCGTCGCAGGTCTTGGCCTTGTAGCTCGCTTCGCCGACACCGAGATCGAGGGCTCTCCGTCCGCGGGCGGATTGGTCCCCGATCAGGCGGTGGAGCAGGATCTCGCCGGGGCTGAAGCGCCCGAGTTCGGGGTCGGTATCGAACGAGGTCCACATCCCGCAGAAGCGGTTGCCGTCGACGGCCCCGCCGAAGGTCGCCAGCACGTGGCCGTTCTCGGTCTCGAGGCTGTGCACTTCGATGGCCGGGCCGCGTCCTTCCGAGCCCGGCATCGTGGCGGAGGCGATGAAGCGGCGGACCGCTGGATCGGCATAGGGATCGGCGATGCCGAGCGCGGCGAAGCGCGACGCCTTCTGCGCGTAGAAGGCCGATTGGATCGCGGCCGCCTCTGCGGAGGTCGCGGCGATCCGGTGACGCACCGGACCCAGCGCCTCGACGAGTTTGCGCTCCTTCGCTCTCACCTTCTTGCGGGCATCCCCGCTGAAGACGCGCCGAAGGGTCGCTTCCGCGTCGGGCCCAAGCAGGAGGCCATAGGCGTCGCTCGGCGCCGGAAGCCCGCGATCGCTGAGGGGGTTCGGCACGCCGTCCCAGAACCGGGGCTGATTGGCGAAGCGGAAGGCATCGATACCGGCCTTCCGCCCGGCCTGTACCAGCGCTTCGGCCAGCTGCTCCGGCCGCAAGGCGGCGGCCTCGCGGGAGGCGAAGAGCGGCATATGAAAATTGGCGTGTCGGTCGCCGACCACGCGGGCAATCCGCAACGGACCGACACGCTCGACCGTGAGCGGAATCAGCAGGCGCGGTCGCGCCGCCTCGTCCTTCAGGATCAGAACAAGAAGGTCAGAGCCAGCCTCGACCTCGGCTGTCGCGTAGGCCGCGACCCAGTCGAAACGCTGATAGGGTGTCATCAGCGCCGCCGAATCGGATTCGAGCGCCCGCCACGTCGTCTCGACGCTCGCGAGATCATGGGCCATCTCGGCGACGAGGCTTCCCCGCGGCGCGACCCCATCGAGAGCGATCCGACCCAGATTCCCGGCGAGTGCCGTCATGGCGGTATGATCCCGGATGCACCCGTTCGGCCGTGCGCCGATCCGATGTCCGGTCAAGCGTCGTCGGATTCCCTCAAAAGGCCGTTGACGGCGTGCGGCGAACTCCCGCGATGGGTAACGAATGCTTGTCGGCCCGGAGTCTAGGTTGCGCCCCTGACCTCCGCATTTGCCGGCCATGACGATGTCACGCCACCGCCTGTTCCGCGCCGGGTTCGCCACGATCGCCGCCCTGGGTGCCGACCGCTGGCTCGCACCGCTCGCCCGCGGGCGCGGCATCATTCTCACGTTTCACCATGTCCGGCCCGAACCGCCCGGACCCTTCGCGCCGAACGCGCTCCTCGCGATCACCCCGGCCTTCCTCGACCGGACACTGACCCAACTCGCGCGGCGCGGCTTCGAGGTCGTCGGCCTCGATGAAGTCCCCGGACGCCTCGCCGATCCCGCGCCGCGCCGCCCCTTCGCCGTGCTGACCTTCGACGACGGCTATCGCGACAATGTCCTCCATGCGCAGCCGGTGCTGAGGCGGCACGGCGCGCCGTGGACCCTGTTCGTCACGAGCGACTTCGCCGAGGGGCGGGGCCGGCTGTGGTGGATCGAACTGGAGCGCGCCGTCGCTCGCCTCGAGCGCATCACGCTGGCGACCGGGCTCGACTGTCCGGCCCGGAATGCGGCCGAGAAGAGCGCCGCCTTCGAGGCCGCCTATCGGGCGCTCCGGGCGGAACCGGAGGAGGTTCTCCGCGCCGAGATCGCGGTTTTATGCCACCGAGCGAGCTTCGCGCCCGGCGCGGTGGCCGGCGAACTCTGTCTGACTTGGGACGAGATCCGGGCGCTCGCCCGCGATCCCGCCGTCACGCTGGGCGCGCACACGCTGACGCATCCGATGCTCGCCAAGCACGACGCCGTGACCGCATCCCGGGAAATGGCCGAGAGCCGCGCTCGGATCGAGGGAGAGACCGGCCGTCCCGTCCGCCACCTGTCCTATCCCGTGGGCGATCCGACATCTGCCGCCTTGCGCGATTTCGCGCTCGCCCGCGACCTCGGTTTCGTGACGGCGGTGACGACGCGGCCGGGACATCTCTTCGCCGGTCACGGGGAGCATCTCCACGCCCTCCCGCGGGTCTCGGTGAACGGGCTGCATCAGACGGATGCGGCGCTGGCAAGTCTGCTGTCGGGCGTGCCGTTCCTGGCCTGGAACCGGGGCAGACGGCTCAACGTGGCGTGACGCAAGGACGGCCCGCCCTCGCCCTGTTCGGGACATGGATCAACCCGGGTGCGGGCGTCGGGACGGAAGGCCGCTCGATCGCCGGTCAGGCCGGCAGCACCACCACCTTCGTCTTCACAGGCGTGCGCGCATACAGGTGGATCATGTCCTGGCTCAGCAGACCGACGCAGCCGCTGGTAATGCCGGAGCCAATCGATTCGGGGTCGCTGCTCGCGTAGATCGTGTAGAGCGTATAGGCGCCGTTCTGGTAGAGATGTAGTGTTCGGGCGCCCAGCGGATTGTCCAGGCCGCCCGGCATGCCGCGGGCATATTTCGCCGCTTCGGGCTGGCGCTTGATCATTTCCTTGGGCGGGGTCCAGGTCGCCCATTCGGACTTGCGGCCGACATAGGCGTCGCCGCTCCACAGGAACCCGTCGCGGCCGACATTGGCGCCGTAGCGGGTGGCGGTGCCGTCACCCTCGATGCGGTAGACGTAGTACTGGCTCGGATCGACGACGATGGTGCCCGCTGCCTCCTTGGACGCGTAGGCGACCGTCCGACGATAGTATTTCGGATTGACCTTCCTGTAGTCGACCGCTGGGATCGGAAACTTCTCATCCGGCATCGGACCGTAGATCGTCGCCGCCTCGGCCATCAACGCGCCGTCTGACGTCACGCAGCCGCCCAATCCCAGCGCGCCGAGACCGGCGGCGGAGCCGGCCAGGAAAGAGCGGCGGCTGAGAAACGGCCTTTGCGGCTCGAACGCAGCGATCCCGCCGATGGCACCGCGCGCGGCGTTCCCATGATCGATCGTCATGATCCCGGACTTCCCATGACCTGCGGCCCGACGCGACACCGAAACAGCCAAGCTTTTATTGTCAAGGGCTTCACCGAGGAGAAGCGCGGTTTTTGGCCGGAATGGCCTATCGCCGCCGCCGCCTGTGGCGCGAACGCGGCGCTTCCGCGCTGTCCGCCACCCCGGTGCCGTCATCGGCGGTCGCGATCGCGAAGGCGGCGCTGACCCGGCCGGAGCGGCGGCTGTAGCGGCTGCGACGGCCGCGCCGGCCCTCCTGCATCTCGGGCTCCTCGACCGCCGGAATGCCGGGGATCGTCGCCGTGGCGGCGACCGGAGCGGGTGCGCTCGCGGCGCCCCCGTCGCCACCCCCGACATTGCGGGCGGGCGGGCCGAACATCGCCAGGCATTGATTGTAGGCCAAATCGTTCTTCAGGCGCTCGCATTCCGCCATGGAGCGAGGCGCGCCCTGCGCCGCGACCGGGCCGACAGAGGCCAGCAGGGAGCCGGCGGACAGGAGGCCGGACAAGAGGAGCGCGGATTGGAACGGGTGGCGCATGAGGCGACAGGCGACCCTGGGTGAGGCGGCGGAAAAGCTTAGGCGTGGCAGACGTCGGGCTTTCTCGCTGCGGAGTGCGGCGAAAAAAGGAGCGTCCTGCGGTCCCGTCGCGCGCTTCGCTGCATTTCCGGCGATGAGGGGTCGGACCAAGGCTGCGAGCGGCGCCGTCCCGGCCGGAACGCGGCGCTGTCGCTCCCATCGGGCGGGATCTGCTGCGGTCGTCGCGACCGCGCCAGTGTCTCAGTTCACGGCTTGCCCGGATGCGCCTTCGGAGTCAGCCGTCACCGATCGGGGCGTTCCATCCAGCGGATCAGCGGCATGAGCGGAAAGATCCAGGCGATGCCGAGGATGCAGTAGGCGATCGTCTGGATCGCCGGATGCGACTCCGAGATTCGGCTGTCGGCCAGCGCCATGGCGAGCGGCGCGTAGACGATCACGAAGGCTAGAATGCCGAAGGTGCCGAGGAAGGTGCGCGTGCGCCGGCGCATGGGATCGGATTACCGTCTCGTTGGGAACGCGTCCGGTCGTACCGGCCCTAGTCTCGGGCCGCAACGGCGGGGCGCTGCGTCACGGCCGCCTTCGGTCGATCCGGGTGACCGATCCGGCTGCGTCAAACCCGGCGCTGCTCATCCGCCGCGTTGCGCCCCGCCCATCGCTTCCCGTAAGGCACGGGACGCCCGGCCGTTCCGGCACGTAACCGCCCGATTGATCATGCGATTGTCCAGAGCCTCGACCGATCTCGATGCCGTGCCGGCAACGGCGCGCCCCGGCCAGCGTGCCGTGCGGGCCTGGCTCTATCTGCTGGCGGCCCTGGTGGTCGCCATGGTGGCCATCGGCGGCGCGACCCGGATGACCGGTTCGGGCCTGTCGATCACCGAGTGGCGGCCCGTGACCGGCGTGATCCCGCCCCTGAGCAACGCGGACTGGGCGGTGGAATTCGGCAAGTATCAGGACACGCCGCAATTCCGCATCCTCAACCAGGGCATTCCGCTGTCCGACTTCAAGACGCTCTACTGGTGGGAATGGGGCCACCGCCTGCTCGGGCGCGTCGTCGGTTTGGTGTTCTTCCTGCCGTTCCTGTTCTTCTGGGCCCGCGGCTTTCTCTCGCGGCGCCTGCTTCTCGGCCTGCTCGGACTGGGATTGCTCGGGGGGCTTCAGGGGGCGATCGGCTGGATCATGGTCGCCTCGGGCCTTCAGCCGGGCATGACCGCGGTGGCGCCGCTCAAGCTCGCGCTGCATCTCACGACGGCCAGCCTGATCCTGACCGGCCTCGTCTGGCTCGCCGCCGGCACGCGGTCCGGTGGGCTCAGCCCGGCGCCCGGCCCCGTGCGTGCGCTGGCCTGCCTGATGCCCGCCCTCGTTCTGATGCAGATCTGGCTCGGCGGGCTCGTGGCGGGGTCGAAGGCGGGGCTGATCCACAACACGTGGCCGGACATGGATGGCGTGTTGGTCCCCTCGGCGCAGACGCTGTTCTCGCAGGTGCCCTGGATCGAGAACTTCGTCGACAACCTGACCTTGGTACAGTTCAATCACCGCCTCTTCGCCTACCTTGTCGTGCTGGTGGCGGTGATTCACGCGGTGGATGCCGTTCGCCGTTCGGCGGGCGCCGCTGCAGGACGCGCCGTCGGCGTCGCCGCTCTGGCGACGGCGCAGATGGGCCTCGGGATCGTCACCCTCCTGCTGCAGGTCCCGCTCTGGGCCGGTCTCGCCCATCAGGTCTTCGCCATGGCGGTCCTCGTGATGGCGACGGTCCATGCCCGGCTCAGCCTCGGCCTCGGCGCGGCACCGATCGTGTACCGGCCGACCGTGCCGATCGGCTTCGAAGCCCTCGCCGGACGATAACCGGTGGCGCGGCCGGCGCGGGGTCGGCTCCAGCCCTGCCGAACCCTGTGGGGCACCTGCGAGCGAGTCGAGGCGCCGCCCCGCCTCCGGCGCTACGGTCACGTCGATTTTCATCCCGTGCGCACCGACGGTCCCTGGGGCCTGTTCGGCCGCGATGGGCGCTGTCTCGGCGCCGGGCGCGCTCCCGTCGCTGGGGAGAGCCTGACGGAACCGGATCGGGTCGAGACCGGTCCGCTCCTCTTCATCGGCCTGCTGGCGCTCCATTACGGGCATTTCGTCGTCAACACCCTGCCGCATCTCTGGCCGCTCGTGGGCTGGACGGGGCCCCGGCCCAAGCTGCTGTGCCATGCCGAGCCCGGAAGCTGGCATCGGGCGCCCTTCCTCGAACGCATTCTGGAACGCCTCGGATATCGTCTCGACGATCTCGTCACCTTCGACCGGCCGGTGCGCCTCTCCGACGTGCTGGTCCCCGATCCGGCGCTCCATGAGCAGACGCGCGTTCACACGGTCTACGGCGATCTCTGCCGCATGGTCGGGGAGGGCTTCTGGGCGGCGTCGGAAGCCGATTCCGTGTCACGCCCGGTCTATCTCGCCAAGACGCGGCTCACGTCGGGCGTCACGCGCTTGGTCAACGAAATCGAGATCGCCGACGAACTCGATCGGCACGGCGTCGAGATCGTCACCCCGGAGACCCTCGATTTCGGGGCGCAGATCCGCCTGATGTCGAGCCGGCGGGTCCTGCTCGGCACGGTCGGCTCGGCTTTCCACGGTTCGGTCTTCGCGGCACCGGGCCGGCGCCTCGTCGGCCTCAACTGGCAGCCCGCGCTCAATGCCAATTTCCCCCTGCTCGACGGGCTCAACGGCACGCAGGGCCGCTACTACCATGCGCCCGGCACGGTCCTGCGCGAGCCCGGGGCCTTCGAGGTCTCCTGGGAAGTGCCCGATCCGCGCGGGCTCGCCCGCGACCTGCTGGAACGGGCCGAGCGTCTCGACCGAGGGGAGCCAGACCCGCGGACGGGCATCTGGCAGCGACGGATCCGCGGCTTTCGGTCCCGATCCTGATCCGGACGCCGGTTTCAGCCGTTGGCCCGGAACCTGCTGCGAGACGGGGGTCGGTTCATGAAAGCGTCGCGAACCGTGTCGATTCTGTCCCATCGCTCGAACGGCAATGCAGCATGAACTTCGTCTTTTCTTGCATTGCACAAGGTGGGAGTAGTCGTCGTTTGTTCACGAAGGGTGTGGAACAAGATGGAATGCGTAGTTCGCTGATGGAACGACTCGTGACGCTGAAGACTTGAGGTTCGACCAGTACGGGAGCAGAGGATGATTCTCGCTGAGGACGGCCGGCCTGTGGCTCTGACGTGGAACTACACGCCCAGTGAGATGCGGGCGGATGGTGCCGTCCATGTGGCGGGAGTCGTTCTCGGAGTTCTCGGCGCGGTTTGTCTGATTGTGACAGCGGCGCTCACGCATCTCGGTTGGTTGGAGCGGGCCTCTCTCCTTGTCTACGCGACCGCAATGGTGGCGATGCTCGGCGCGTCGGCGGCCTACAACATGTGGCCCGTCTCGCCGCGCAAATGGATTCTGCGCCGCTTCGATCACGCCTTCATCTATCTGATGATCGCCGGCACCTACACGCCGGTCGTCGCCCTGGTCGGCTCGGGGCCGGTCGCCTGGAGTCTCCTGGCCCTGGTGTGGACGGTGGCGCTCGCTGGCATCGCCATCAAGATCCTGATGCCGGGCCGCTGGGACCGTGTCTCGATCGTGCTCTACCTGATGCTCGGCTGGAGCGGCGTCCTCGCCTACGAATCGGTCATCTCGGGCCTGACGCCTTCGGCGTTCTGGCTGCTCGCTGCCGGCGGCCTGCTGTATTCGGTCGGCGTCGTCTTCCACGTCTGGCGCGGATTGCCGTTTCAGAATGCGATCTGGCACGGCTTCGTGCTCGCCGCGACCGCGTGCCATTACGGCACGATCATCACCAGCGTTCTCGCTGCCGGAGCCTGAGCTCTTCAGGCGGTCTCGGGTTCGCTGCCTTCCCCGATCGTATCCGAGGCCCGCTCGACGGCGCTGATCGCGTCGAGAAGGTGCTGAACGCTCCGCTCGACCTCGATCTGCGGGCGATTCATGGCTGCTGCCCGCTCCACCAGACTTTCGAGTTGATCCAGCAGCTCCAACAAATCGCTGGCCACGGCAGCGGCATCGCTGGCAGCGCGGCGATGCGTGGCGGGTTTCAGTTTGCGGAAGGGGACAACCGTGCTCATCGAGTGTCTGTGTCGCGGATGGCGCCGCCAGGCACCACCCCAGGACCCGCGCCCATCCACATCTGCGGGGCGATTGCGGCGCGTCTGCGGGCTTTCCTGCTCGGATTGGTGAGTTTTGGGTGAGGCGCTTCTTCTGGATACGCGGCAAACCGGCAAGGTTCGGGCGAGGCGCCCACTCACCGGAAAGCCGCCGGTAAAACCGAACACTCCGATTCGTCCGTTTCACGGCACGGATTGACAAGGATGGCGCGGCGGAAGAGGTTGGAATCGTTCCGAGGGGGGCCCTGTACGGGGCTGAGAGTGGGCGAGACGCCCTGACCCTTGAACCTGATCCGGCTCGTACCGGCGGAGGGACGGGAACCTGTGGCCGGCGCGAGAGGCGTCGGCCTTCCGCACCATCGTCGGGACCACGGGTCGCCTCCCACGCCAGGAGCGACAGCGATGAACGCACCCGTCCGTCCCAAAGATTTTCCCCAAGGCACTCCCGCCAGCGTCACGACCGGACCGGTCCAGGGCTCGCGCAAGGTCTACGACGCGGCCCCCGGCCATCCCGATATCCGGGTGCCCTATCGCGAGATCGGCCTGTCCGATCCGAAGGAGGCGCCGGTGCGGGTCTACGACCCGTCCGGCCCCTACACCGAAACGGATGCCGCCATCGATCTCGAGAAAGGCCTCCCGACGGCGCGCGAACCCTGGATCGCCAAGCGCGGCTACGCGGCGGTGAAGCCCCGTGAGGTGAAGCCCGAGGACAACGGTTTTGCCTCCGCCGATAAGCTCGTCGCCCCGTGCCCGGCCGAGCGGACGATCCGCAAGGCGGCGCCGGGTCAGCTCGTGACGCAGTACGAGTTCGCCAAAGCCGGCATCATCACCGAGGAGATGATCTACGTCGCCCACCGGGAGAATGCCTGCCGCGCCCAGATGCTGGATCAGGCCCAGGCCGCCCTCGCGGACGGGCAGAATTTCGGTGCCGCGATCCCACCCTTCATCACCCCCGAATTCGTGCGCGAGGAGGTGGCCCGGGGCCGTGCCATCATCCCGGCCAACATCAACCACCTCGAACTCGAGCCGATGGCGATCGGCCGCAACTTCCTGGTGAAGATCAACGCCAATATCGGCAACTCCGCCGTGACCTCGTCGGCGGCGGAAGAGGTCGAGAAGCTGGTTTGGTCGATCCGCTGGGGTGCGGATACGGTCATGGATCTTTCGACCGGCCGCAACATCCACAACATCCGCTCCTGGATCGTGCGCAACTCCCCGGTGCCGATCGGCACGGTGCCGATCTACCAGGCACTGGAGAAGGTCGGCGGCGACCCGCTCAAGCTCGACTGGGAAGTCTTCAAGGACACGCTCATTGAGCAGGCCGAGCAGGGCATCGACTATTTCACGATCCATGCGGGCGTGCGCCTCGCCCACGTTCCGCTCACGGCGCGCCGCACCACCGGCATCGTCTCGCGCGGTGGCTCGATCATGGCGCGCTGGTGCCTCGCCGGGCACCGCGAATCGTTCCTCTACGAGCGGTTCGACGAGATCTGCGACATCATGCGGGCCTACGACGTCTCGTTCTCGCTGGGCGATGGTCTGCGCCCCGGGTCGATCGCCGATGCCAACGATGCGGCCCAATTCGCCGAGTTGGAGACCCTGGGCGAACTCACGCAGATCGCCTGGGAGAAGGGCTGCCAGACCATGATCGAGGGCCCCGGCCACGTGCCGATGCACAAGATCAAGGTCAACATGGAGAAGCAGCTGCGCGAATGCGGCGAGGCGCCGTTCTACACCCTCGGCCCGCTGACGACCGACATTGCTCCGGGCTACGACCACATCACCTCGGGCATCGGTGCGGCCATGATCGGCTGGTTCGGCTGCGCCATGCTCTGCTATGTCACGCCGAAGGAGCATCTCGGCCTGCCGAACCGCGACGACGTGAAGACCGGTGTCATCACCTACAAGATCGCCGCCCACGCCGCCGACCTCGCCAAGGGTCACCCCGCCGCGCAGCTGCGCGACGATGCCCTGTCCCGCGCCCGGTTCGACTTCCGCTGGGAGGATCAGTTCAACCTCTCGCTGGATCCGGACACGGCGCGCAGCTTCCACGACGAGACCCTGCCGAAGGACGCCCACAAGGTCGCCCATTTCTGCTCCATGTGCGGCCCGAAATTCTGCTCGATGAAGATCACGCAGGATCTGCGCGCCGACGTGCTCGCCATGGAGGAGGCCGGTATCGTGCTCGGCGAGGCCAAGCCTCTCTCGGAAGAGGAGCGCAAGGCCGGCATGGCGGCGAAATCGCAGGAATTCTTGGCCGAGGGCGGCAAGCTCTACGTCGAGGCGGCCGAGTAAGGACGAGAGGGGGCGGTCACGAGGGCCGCCCCTTCTTCTACCAGAGGGAACATTCGCTCGAATTGTTCGGACCCTCTCAACAGACTATCGACGGTATCCCACGTCGGTAGGGGAGAGTCGCCAGCTCTTAAGACTCCGCTCACGGGAATCGCGATGTCTTGAGGTTCATGCTTCGTGCTTGAACCGAAAGGACATCTGTCATGGACCCGATCCGTCCGTTGTCCCCATCGCCCTCCGTCGGGCCTTCCAACGCCGTCACGCCGGTCCGCCCCATAGTCGGAGCGTCGAATGGATCGGAGTCTCGGGTGCTTGATCCCGCCGTCTCCATCGATGTGCGCCCGCAGGCGGGTGACGCCAAGCCAACCGAGCCGGATCGGCGCGCCTATGTCCGCGACCGTGATAGCGCGGCACTCGTCTTCCGCGTGACCGATCCCAAGACCGGCGACGTGGTGATGCAGATCCCCGACGAAGTCGTCCTGCGCGCCCGCGCCTATGCCCGTGAAAACACGACGGCGTTCAGCGGCGAACGGCTCGTCAAAACAGCTTGAACGGCGAGCCTCCGATCGGAAATCCCGCTCGGTTGCTCTCGCGCGGAACGGCTCGACCCGACATTTCTCGGGAAGCTCCGATGAAACGCGCGCATATCAATGGCCGGTCGTCGCGATAGCGAACTCCGTCTGTGGACCTCGCCGATCAGGGGTGAGGCAAAGCTCATTTCTCGGTGAGGCGATCAGCCCATCGTGGGCCAATTCGGCAGCGCATCGCCGTCGCGCTTCAGCGTCGGCATGAGTTTGAAGACAGATGCGGAAACGCGACGTGGTTCGCTGAGCCGACGCCCCTCGAACCGGCGCTCTGCAATGCGCTCAGGCGCTC
This sequence comes from Methylorubrum suomiense, assembly GCF_022179765.1. Taxonomy (GTDB): domain Bacteria; phylum Pseudomonadota; class Alphaproteobacteria; order Rhizobiales; family Beijerinckiaceae; genus Methylobacterium; species Methylobacterium suomiense. The sequence goes on from NZ_BPRE01000008.1 coordinate 119,449, forward strand.
GCGCCGGGATCGCCCTGGAGGCCGGCGGCGATGTGGTTGTTCAGCGAGACCAGCGACTCGATCTTCTCGCGGTTCGGCTCGATCATCGCGTCGACGATCGTGCGGAACACGTAGATCGACAGGCGGCTGATGCCGGTGCGGATCTCATCGGGGATCGGATTGGCCGGGTCCGTGACCGCGGCAGCGAGAATCGTCCAAACCCGCTGATTAAACACCAGGGCTTCGTTGAGGGCGGTACCGGAGGTGATCTCGGAGCCGAGGGCCTGAAGCTTGCCTGCCGCCTTCAGCAGAACGGCAGCTTCCGCCTCACGGGGTGGAAGCGCGACATGCGCGACCTTCGCGTAGGCACTGGCCCCATACGACATCGGCTGATCCCTCGTGCGCCGGACGCATATGACGTCCGTCCGGCCCATGTGGCATCCGGTTTATTAAAACCCCGTATGCAACATGGGTTGCCGTAATGGCGCCCCGAAAGGGGGCGAGGGGTCTGTTGTGGACAGCTCGCGCCGCGATCCGGGTCCGGGACCCGACACGAATGACGAATTTCTTTTTAGGTCTCATTGCCGGCTGCATTATTGCCGGCGTCGTCACAATCTCGGCGGCGCGCAATCCCGTCGTCCAAACGCGTCTCGGGCTGATGCCCACCGTCGCTCAGGCTTCTACGCCCCCGACGCCGATGGCCCGAATCGAGCCGCCGCGTTGCCCCGAAACACGGGCGGAAACGCCCGTCGGTCGAACTGACATGCTGTTCTCGCGGAGCCGTCTGTGGTCGATCAAGCCCTGAGGCTCGAGTGACATCAGACGCTGGTGCCGATCAGGAACATCACCATCGTGGTGGCCAGCGTGCAGCCGAGGAAGCCGCAGAGAGCTGCCGCGAAGGACGGACCGGTCTGCAGCGAGGCGGTCTGGGTGGAGGTGTCGGCCACGATGTTCATGACAAGGCTCCAAATCAAGCGATCTCGTTGAATTGACGATGTGGCGAACGGTCAGGCTCGGCGGTGCGTGGACGCACGTCGAGGCTCGACAGAACAAGGCTCTGCCGGGTCACGTCAGGTGATGTGTGGGTGGGGTAACGTCGCTGGCGACGCCGCCCTCAATCGCAGCGATTCAGGCGCTTGGCGACGCGGAGATCGCGAAGTTCGCTGCGGAGATCGATCGAGACCACGTCGGCCCCGCAATCCTCGAACGCGTCCTGCGCCTCGTGATAGCGGTCACCCACTTCGTCGAGGGTGTCGCAGACCCGATCGTGATTGCCCAGACGCGCTTCTTGGCGCGCCTGATAGCGAAGAGCGCCCGCTTCCTCGACCTTGCGCCGGCCGTCCAGGCAACCGGGCGCCGCAACGGCGGATGTGGCGATGCTTGCGCCGACGAGAACGGCCGTGAGGCCGGCAAGAACGGTGTAACGCATGGACAAACCGACGATGTTTCGACCGAGGTCGTGGGGGGTGTAACCTTGCGAGACCGTTACTCTCTCAGCTTTCGCTGCGACGCATCGCCCTCGCTTATGGTCTGATGAACGGTGCGGCTAAGCCGATGGTTCCGGCAACTTTTCAACGCCCTTGACGGAACCTTTGCGGGACGACCGTGGGCTCCCGCCTCGCCGGCGCGATGACAGAATTTGCGCCAGCGTCACGGGCCGAAGGCTCTGTGCATCGACGCCGACATCGTATTGGCGTGGGATCGGCTTGAGCCGTCCGTGGGAATGGCCGTGGAGATTGATGGCGCCGCGTCCGAGGCCATTCCACGTTCGGAACGCGTAGTGACAGAGCACCAGCCGGCGCTCGTCGACCGCAATCTCCGCGTAATGCGCCACCGATGCCCAGCCCGGCGCGGACAGCGTTGCGGCCTTATCGTTGTTGCCGACGATGAGATGTTTGTGCCCGTTAAGAGCGGCCAACATTTCAACAATGCGTTCGGGCGGCGGCCCGAGGGCGAAGTCGCCAAGATGCCAAACCGTGTCGTCGGGACCGACGACGGCGTTCCAGCCGTCGATCAGGGCTTGGTCATGGGTCGGGAGGTCGGGGAAGGGACGCCGGTCGATCCGGAGGATGCGCGGATCGCCAAAATGCGTATCGCTGGTGAAGAAGGTCGCCATCGAGGCGGCATGTAGTGCGGCGAGACCGGGCGCGACATGCCCGGTCTCCTGATGCAAATCGTGCTCAGTCGGTGAAGCGCATCGGCACCGTCACCGACAGGCTCGGCTGGTCGAAGCCAGCGGGAGCCGGCGGCAACGAGCCCCGAACCGCCGCGAGTGCAGCGGAATCGATCGCTGGAACGCCGCTGCTCGATGCCAGAGAGGCACTCGTCACCGAGCCGGATCGGGTCACCGTGAAGCGAACGGTCGCGACGCCGCCGCCGGTACCGCTGGCGGCATTGCGGTTCATGCGACCCCTGATGGTCGAGGACAGCATGCTCTTCCAGGCCGCCAAGGCGTTCGGATTGCCGCCGCCGCTGCGTTGGAGTTGGCTCGCCTGCTGATTCGCCTGCGCGGCACCCTGGGCGTTCTGCGTGGCTCTCCGTACCGCGTCTCGCTCGGCCTTGGCTTTGATCGCGGCCTTGCGCTGTTCCTCGCGGACCTCACGGCGCTCCGCCTCACGCTTCCGCTCCAAGAGCTCCTTGCGGCGGGCCTCGGCGATCTTGGCCGGATCGGGCTCCTTGGGCTTGGGCTTCACGGGCTCCTTCGGTTTGACCACGACCGGTGGCGGGGGCGCCAGCGGCTCGGCCTCCGGCGCCTGCGAGGTGATCACCTGCTCTTCTGGGGGCGGGGGCGGAGTCTCGGGCGGCATCTCGGCCACGGCTTCCGGCGGCGGAGGCGGGGGCTCCACTTCCTCCGGCATGACCTGGGTCATCTCGGTGGGCGGCGGCGGCGTCACCTCCTGCGGTACGACCTCCGTGACCTCCGGCGGCGGGGGCGGCGGAACGGGCGTTTCCTGGGTTTCGATCGGATTCGCCGTCGTCGGCTCGGCCTCAGGCTTGGCTTCTTCCGGCACGGGCTCGGCCGGCGCCGCTTCCAAGGCTTCCTGCGGCTGAGCCTCCTCCATCGGGGGAGTCAGGTCGATGGAGATTTCCTGCTCGCCCGCCGATTCCGGAGCGTGCAGATTCATGTAGGCGAGGCCCGCGAGCCCCAGCAGGTGCAGCAGCAACGCGACGGCGAAGGCGGCGACGAGCGGACCCTGGCCCCCATCGGGACCGCCAGGGGCGCGTTCAGCGTAAGCGGCCATGGTGCTACTTGGCGGCTCCGGCGGCGGGGGCGGCGCCGCCCGGCGATTGGGCGATCAGCGAGACCTTGGTGAAGCCGGCCTGGGCCACGACGCCCATGGTCTCCAGGATCTTGCCGTAATTCGCGTCGCGATCACCGCGTACGAGGACGACCTGATCGGGATTCTCGCCCTTCAGCTCCTTGAGGCGCGGCAGCAGCGTTTCGGCGGTGAACGGGTCCTTGGCGATGTAGGCGTTGCCATCCTTGTCGATGGACACCTCCAGCGGCTTCTGCGCCTGCGCCACCTTGGCCGCGCTGGTCTTCGGCAATTGCACCGGCACGCCGGTGGTCATCAGCGGTGCTGCCACCATGAAGATGATGAGCAGCACCAGCATCACGTCGACCATCGGGGTGACGTTGATTTCGGACATCGGCGTGGCGTCGAGGCCGTCCTCGTCGTCGCCACCCCCGGTGCGCAGGGATCCCATGGCCATGTGTTTCGCCCTCCCGGGCAGCGCGCCTTCGCCGGCCGGGCGGAGATCGCGTTGGAGTTGGTGTGTCGGATCGTACGAAGGGCGCAACGCTGACCGGGCGGCCGTTTCAGTGGGGCCGCACCGAGGCGTCGAGGCCGGAGCGCTCAGCGACCGGCCGGAGCCGGTCCTACGCCTGTTCGATTATTCGGCCGCGGCGGCCCGGGCCTGCGGACCGCGGTCGCGGGCGAGGCGATTACCGAGGATCGAGATGTACGAGACGAAACCCGACTGGATGCGTGCCACGTCGCCGGAGAGCTTGTTGTAGGCCATCACCGCCGGGATCGCGACGACGAGGCCGATGGCGGTCGCGAACAGGGCCTCCGCGATGCCCGGCGCCACCACCGCGAGGCTGGTATCCTGGCTCTTCGCGATCGACGAGAACGAGTTCATGATGCCCCACACCGTGCCGAACAGGCCGATGAACGGGGCGGTGGACCCGGAGGTCGCCAGCAGCGGCAGACCTCCCTGCAGGCGCTTCACTTCGAGACTGAGGGCGCCCTTCATGGCGCGCTCGATGCGGTCGCGGCGCTCGGCCCGGCTCTCGCTGGGATCCTGGTCACGCCATGCGTCGAGGCCGGCATGGACGATGCGGCCGGCGATGCCGTCCTGCTTGGTGTCCACATGGCCTTCCTTGCGGACCATCGCCTCGAACGCCTTGGCTTGGCGCTTGGCAGCGGCGAGCCGCACGATCTTCTCGAAGACGACGGTCCAACACGCGAGCGAGGCGACGACCAGGAGGATCATCACGCCCTTCACGATCGGATCGGCTTGGAGAAACAGACCGATGAACGAGAGGTCATGGCCAGCCGCAGCGGCGGCTTGCACGGGCGCGGACGTCGAATCCATCTGAAACTCCTCGTCATTCGGTGTCGGTTCGCCCCGCCCCCCGGGGCCGTGCAGCCGGCGAGCCGGCTGGTCTCAAATCAGCGGTCGAAAGCGGCCGGCGTCTTGGTGGCGGTCTCGATCCGTTCCAGGCAGGTCTCGCGGCTCGCGTCGCCCCCCTCGCAGGCCAGCACGTCGTTGAGCAGGATGCGGCCGACCTTCGGGCAGGCGAGACCGGTGAAGTCGAAGAGCCGGACGACCGTCTTCTTCTCCTGCAGCGGGCCGAGTTCCACGGCCAACCGCTTCTGCGCGACGCCCTCGGTGTCGAAGGCGAACAGATCGACCTTGAGCGATTTCAACGCCGGCCCCCGGCCATTGTCGACGAGCATGTAAGTGCGGCAGGCCTCGCCCGCCGGTTCGAGCCGGTTCAGCTCGATCTTGAGCGGTGCGCCCTTGGTCCCACTCTCCTGAGCCACAGCACCCGTCATCGTGAGGGTCAGGGCGATACCCGCCAGCATTCCGATCCCGCGTACTGCGCGCATCATTCCCCTGGTTCCCTGCATCACGACGCGTGTCCCTCCCTGTCGCGGCTCGGCGTCTGACCGCCCGCGGACCTCACCTTCCGCTCGGATGAGCACGAGAACCTTGGATCGCTCTCGACCAGTGCGAATGCTCCAGCGGACATTGTCCGCGCGGCGATCCTAAAATGTTCCGGATACGGCGAAGCCCGAGCAGCGCGCTCACCACGAGTGCATTGCCCATATTATTCGCGTGCCTATCCGAGAAACAGGTCCGGGATCAAGGCGAAGCCTGAATTTCAGAGTAATTCCAAACTGTTACTTGGGCTCAGCTTGGCCGTAAAATTATGCCGATTCATCCCGTGATTGTTTGCGCAATGTCCATGGACAGGCCTCCAAAGCGGCGGGCCCGATGGAGGGGGCGCATCTTGATCGCCGGGGATTCGCTTTCCATATCGGCGTCAAGGCTGCTGCCGTCAGGCGGGCCCGAGACTGTGAGGCGCCACCGGGATCGCGCATCCCAAGGGCCTTGCTGGAGGTTCGAGTTGACGATGACGCGGCCATCACCGTTCGGGCACCCATTCTTGCTCGGCTTCGATGAGATTGAGCAGGCCCTTGATCGTGTGGCGAAGGCAGGAAGCGATGGCTACCCGCCTTACAATATCGAGCGCGTATCCCGTAACGAGCGAGAGCCGGAGCGGCTTCGAATTACGCTGGCGGTTGCCGGCTTCACGCAGGACCAACTCGACGTCTCGCTCGAGGAGAACCAGCTCGTCGTCCGTGGTCGTCAGGTCGACGACAAATCGCGACAGTTCCTACATCGCGGAATCGCGGCGCGGCAGTTCCAGCGGGCCTTTCTCCTAGCCGATGGCATGGAGGTGCTCGGGGCCGATCTGGCCAACGGGTTGCTTTCGATCGATCTAGTCCGGCCCGAGCCGGAGCGGATCGTCCGCAAGATCACGATCTCCTCGAAGGACGACTGAGGCGCGTCGCCTCTCGGACGCGGCGACGCACCGCAGGCCGGGTCCTTCGAAACACGAATCGCTGTCAACAACCGGGTTTGTGGTCGCCGAAGTGCGGGACCATATCCGGCTTACGCTCTGCCTCGGAAGGAGGGCACTGATGAACGAGTTCACCATCACCGAATCAACCGTCGATACCGCTGCGACCCCCAGCATCGATCCGGCCGAGTTTGCCGCGCTCGGCGAGGGTCACATCGCCTATGTCCGCCCGATCCGTTCGGACGAGGTGCGTGCCCTGTTTCCGCAGGCGCCGGAGATGAGTCCAGGCCTCGATCTGTTCGCCCTCCTCTCGGCATCTGGCGCTCCGATCATGCTGACCGACTCGCGTGAAGTCGCGGTGGCGAATGCGATGGCCCATTCGCTCTATCCGGTCAGCCTCCACTGATCCCGCGCTGACCGCCGCGCCGGCCCTATCGGGCCGGCGTTCGTCTCACGACGTCATCGCCGCCACTGTCCGAACCAGGAGTTCGATATCCTGCGGACGCGAAAGGCGATGATCGGCATCCTTCACGAGGGTGAGGCGCGCGCCCTCCGCCGGTAGGCGTTCCAGGATGCGCAGGGCGTGTCCGTAGGGGACGTCGGGGTCGCGCATGCCTTGCAGGATATGGACCGGGCCTGCCGGATCCAGATCGGCGTCGAGCAGAAGGTGCCGACGTCCATCCTCGATCAGCGCCATCCGGATCGGGTCGGGCTCGGGAGCATAGTCGGTCGGGCGATACCAGACACCGTCGCGCTCCAACGTCGCGCGGATCTCCGGCGGGAACGAGTCCCACATCAGCTTCTCGGTGAAATCGAGGGCGGGGGCGATCAGCACCATGCCGCCGAGCTTTTCGCCCCGCCGCGCGCGGTTGCGGGCCGCGAGGCAAGCAATCCAGCCGCCCATGGACGAGCCGACGAGGATCGGACTTTCGCCCGCATGGGCGGCGATCACGGTCTCGGCATCCGCCAGCCAATCGGAGATCGTGCCGTCCTCGAAGCAGCCTTCCGATTCGCCGTGGCCGGAATAATCGAACCGGACCATGCGGCGGCCCGCCCGCGCGGCCCAGGCGTCGAGGGCGGCGGCCTTCGTTGCCCGCATGTCGGAGCGGAAGCCGCCGAGCCAGACCACGGCCGGGCCTGCGCCGTCGCGTATCCGCACCGCGAGCCGCCGGGGCCTTTCACCGTCGGTGGTCAGAAAATCCACGGGCAGGTCGTCGGGGGAGGGAGGCGTCGTCGTCACGTCCGCGTTGATCCTCGCAATTCGAGAAGACCCGATGGGGTTTCGTTTACCGAACCGTAAAGCGCTTGGGTTGATTCATAGGTGATGAACGTGTTTCGAGCGACCCTCCCGCAGCCGCGGATCCGGCGATGAACGGGGTCGGCTTGTCCGGCGGCCCGGTGCGAACGGCCGAACCTTCACCTCTCGCCGGTGCCTCGATCCTGCAGATCATTCCGGCTCTTGAAGCGGGCGGCGCAGAGCGCACCACCGTCGATGTCGCCGAAGCCTTGGCCGCCTCTGGCGCCCGTGCGCTGGTCGCCACGGAGGGGGGGCGCCTCGTCGGCGAGCTTCAGGCTAAGGGCGGCGTCTGGGTGCCGTTTCCGGCCAACACCAAAAACCCGTTCGCCATGGCCCTCAATGTCGAGCGGCTCGTCCGGCTCTGTCGCCGCGAGGGCGTGCAGATCCTGCATGCCCGCTCCCGCGCCCCCGCCTGGGTCGCCCTGGGCGCCGCGCGCCGTCTCAAGATTCCCTTCGTGACGACCTATCACGGCAGCTATTCGGGCCGGACTGCCGTCAAGCTGCTCTACAATTCGGTGATGGCCCGGGGCGATGTCGTCATCGCCAACTCGCATTACACGGCCGATCTGATCCGCCGGGCCCATCCCGATCAGGCGGGCGATCGCATCGTGGTGATTCACCGGGGCACGGACCTGTCGACCTTCACCCCATCGGCGGTCGCGCCGGGCCGGGTCGAGGCCCTGCGCCGGGCCTGGGGCGTCGCCCCGCACCAGCGGGTCGTGCTTCTCGCCGCGCGGCTCACCGCATGGAAGGGGCAGCGCGTGCTGATCGAGGCTTCTTCACGCATGCGCGATCGCGGCCTGACCGATGTCGCGGTGGTTCTCGCGGGCGACCCGCAGGGCCGAGCCGCCTACGAGCGCGAACTCGATGCTCTGATCGAGGCACGCGGGCTCAAGGAAATCGTGCGCCGGGTCGGTCATTGCACCGACATGCCGGCAGCCTTCCGGGCGGCCTCGGTCGTGGCGGTGCCCTCCGTCGAGCCCGAAGCCTTCGGGCGTTCGGCGGTCGAAGCGCAGGCCCTCGGCATTCCCGTGGTTGTTTCCGATCTCGGGGCCGTGCCGGAAACTGTTCTGGCGCCGCCCGATACCGATCCCGCTCAGCGCACCGGCTGGCGCGTGCCGGCGGGCGATGCCGCGGCCCTATCGGACGCGTTGAGCGAGGCCCTCTCCCTCGGGGCGAGCGCACGGGACGCGATGGGGCGGCGGGCTCAGGCCCATGTCGAGGCGAATTTCTCCCTCGACCGCATGATTTCGGGCACGCTCGACGTCTACGCGGATCTTCTCGGACGCGGATCAGGGCTGAAACGGTGAACCGAACTCAGTTCCACGAGTTGACTCCGCAAGAAGATTTGCCAAGTTAGCGCCGTCCGGCCGAGCCGGATCGATCGGTGGCCGGGGCTCGCTCGACGCGGGATCTTCAGGCTGCCGTTTCGTCGTTGATACAGGAGAACCAAGCCATTCGCAGACCAATGAGAGCCATGCCGGCCCCGCAGAAGGACGGGCCGCGCGCCAACCGGGACATCCGCGGCGTACGCGAAGTCCAGCTGATCGACCAGGACGGTCAGAACCGGGGCGTCGTGCCCTTCTTCGATGCGCTCGCCATGGCCGAAGAAGTCGGCCTCGACCTCGTCGAGATCGCGCCGAACTCCGCGCCGCCCGTCTGCAAATTCCTCGATTACGGGCGCTTCCGCTTCAACGAGCAGAAGAAGCAGAACGAGGCTCGCAAGCGGCAGAAGACGGTCGAGGTGAAGGAGATCAAGCTCCGCCCCGGCATCGACAAGCACGATTACGACGTGAAAATGAAGGCCGTGCAGCGGTTCTTCGAAGAGGGCGACAAGGTCAAGGTCACCCTGCGCTTCCGCGGTCGCGAGATGGCGCACCAGGATCTCGGCCTCAAGCTGCTCGAGCGCGTCAAGAGCGAGACCCAAGAGGTCGCCAAGGTGGAGAGCGAGCCGATGCTCGAAGGCCGCCAGATGATCATGATCCTGGCGCCCCGCTAGAGAAATTCGTCCGGACCTTCGGACCAATGCGCTGCTCCCTCGGGAGCGGCGCATTTTTTTGTTGGCGGAACGCGTTGCGCAGTCCGCATCGGGCGCCGCGTCAGGGCCGTTGCGCGAGGAATTCCAGGACGCCCTTGCGGTGCAGTTTGTCGCCGACGGCGGTGGAGTGGTCGCGCCCGGGCAAATCGAGGGCACGGGCATTCGGCATCAGCCGAGCGAGTTCGCTGCCCGAGCCGGCCACGGTGTCGAGTGTGCCGACTGAGACCAGGGTCGGCGTGTCGATCGTGGAGAGTTCTGCCCGCGAGAGCGTCTGCCGTGAGCAGCGGATGCAGGCGGCGAGCGCCTTGAGGTCGCTTTTCGTCTGCTCGGCGAACAGGCGGAAGGCGGCCGCCGTCGGGTTGGGCGCGGGGGTGCCGGCCGGTGCTTCGAGAGCTTCGGCGATCCCCTTCGGCAGGCCATGCCCGTCGACGAGGTGGAAGCCGAGGCCGCCGATCAGAAGGGACCGGACCGCTTCCGGATGGTCGAGGGCCAGATGGGCGGCGATGCGCGCGCCCATGGAGTAACCCATCACGTCGGCCCGCTCGATGTCGAGATGACGGAGCAATCGCAGCCCGTCGCCTGCCATCCGGTCGGCGCCGTAGGCGTCCGGCTCGTAGAGCTTCTCGCTCCGGCCATGGCCGCGATTGTCCAGCGCCACGACCCGGTAGCCGGCTTCCGAGAGGAACTTGACCCACAGGGTATTGACCCAGTTCACCGCGTGGTTCGAGGCGAAGCCGTGAATCAACAGGACGGGATCGCCCGTGCCTCCCTGGGCCGGCACGTCGATATAGGCGATCTCGACGCCGTCGGAATCGAAGCTCTGCATGACTTCGACATGCCGTCCGGCCGCCCGGAATGTCAAAGGGCCGCGGAAGCGGATTTGCGTCATCGCCCGCGACTTGCCGCGGCCCCAATCGGCTGGCATCAGGCGCGCACGATGACGGATTCTCAGCCCTACGGCACCTACGCCCCGACCGGGATCGTCGCCCGGATCGCGCGGCGGACGCAGACGCTCGACGAGCATTCCTGGCGCGGGCGGCGGATGGCCATGCTGCTGCGCCGGATCGCCATCTCGCTGTTGCGAGGCCGCCCGCTCGATGTGGAGCGCTACGGCGCGCGGATGCGGCTGCACCCCTACAACAACAATTGCGAAAAGAAGGTCCTCTTCACGCCCCAGTTCTTCGATTCCGAGGAGCGGGCCCTCCTCAAGGCACGCCTGTCGGATGACGCAGTCTTCCTCGATGTCGGGGCGAATATCGGCGCCTACACCCTATTCGTGGCGGGCTTCACCGGGCCCCGCGCCCGGATTCTGGCGGTGGAGCCGCAGCCCGACGTGTTCGACCGGCTGATCTACAATATCGGCCAGAATCCGTTCGGCACTGTCAAGGCCATCGCCTGCGCCGTGGCGGACCGGGCGGGCGAACTGACGCTGTTCATCGATCCCCGCAATCGCGGCGAATCGAGCGTGAAGATCGTCGGCACCCACAAGAGCGCGGCGATCCGCGTGCCATCGGTGACGCTCCTGAGCCTGTGCCGCTCGGAAGGCATCGAACGCATCGACGCGATCAAGCTCGACGTCGAGGGGGCCGAGGACCTCATCCTCGAACCGTTCCTCCGGGAGGCGCCGGAATCCCTGCGCCCCACCCTCCTGATCGTCGAGAATGGCACCGACCAGTGGCAGCTCGACCTGCCGGGACTCTTGGAGGGTTACGGCTACCGCCGCATTGCCCAGACACGGCTCAATCTCGTGTTCGAGCGGGTGGGGTGAGGATCGCGCTGCTTCGCGCAGGCTTCTCTGGGTCCTGTGCGGCGGGAACGGATCTCTGTCGATTGCTTGCCCCGCAGGGTGGCTCATCGGTCCGATAAGGCTCAGCCCAGGATCGGCACCGGATCCGCGATCACCACTCCCTCCGGCCCGACCGCGCAACGGACGGCGTGGGCCTCGACGCCCGCCGCCCGGGCCGCCCGGAAGGCGCGGTCGAAGGTCGGGTCGATGTCGCGGGCGACGTCGAAGGCCTCCGCCCTCATCTGAATGACCACGATCAGCATCGCCCGACCGCCGGTCGTCACGACGTTGGCCAATTCCTCCATGTGACGGGCCGAGCGGGCCGCCTTGCAATCGGGGAACTCGGCGAGGCCCGGCCGACGCATCAGGTGACAGTTCTTCACCTCGACATGGCAGGGCGGCAATCCGCCGCCGCTCGCCAGGAAATCCACCCGGCTCGCCTTGCCGTAGGCGACCTCCGGGCGGAGCGTCTCGTAGCCGACGAGCGGCGCGAGCTGGCCCTCGTGAAACGCCTCCGCCACCAGGGCGTTGGGGCGCGCCGTGTTGATGCCGACCCATTGCGGGCCGCCCGGGAGGTCCGCCTCCACCAGCTCCCACGAGAACGGCAGCTTCCGGGCCGGATTGGTGGAAGCCGAGAGCAGGACCCGCGCCCCTTCCGCGTTGAGGCCGAGCATCGCGCCGGGATTGGCGCAATGCGCCGTGACGAGGCGACCATCCGCGAGGATCACGTCGGCGAGGAAGCGCTTGTAGCGCCGCACCAGGCGCCCTTCGGTCAGCTCTGTGGGAAAGCGCATCGGTCGCACCCGTGACGCCGAGCAGGCATCGCACGGCCGCTTCGCCTTCGCCGATCGGCGCTCTAGCTTCCAGGGCCGAATTTGCCGCCGAGGCCGCATGTCCCAGGAATCAGACACCACCCGACAGGGCACGTCCGAGATCACCGCCGCGATCCTGATCATCGGCGACGAGATCCTGTCGGGCCGCACCAAGGACAAGAACATCGGCGCCATCGCCGACGTGCTGACCGAAATCGGCATCGATCTCCGCGAAGTGCGCATCGTGCCGGACGTGAAGGAGGAGATCGTCGCGGCTCTGAACGCCCTGCGGGCGCGCTACACCTACCTCTTCACCTCCGGCGGCATCGGCCCGACCCACGACGACATCACCGCCGACAGCGTGGCCGAAGCCTTCGGTGTCGGCATCGACGTGGACGAGCGGGCCCGTGCCATGCTGCTGGAGCGGCACCGTCCGGAGGATCTCAACGAGGCGCGGCTGCGCATGGCCCGCATCCCCCACGGGGCCGACCTGATCGCCAATCCGATCTCGAAGGCGCCGGGGTTCCGCATCGGCAATGTCCACGTCATGGCCGGCGTGCCGCAGATCATGAACGCCATGCTCGACGAGATCCGACCGACGCTGGCCTCGAACGCACCGGTCATCTCGGAGACGATCGAGGCCGGAGCGATCCCCGAGGGCAATTTCGCGGGAGCTCTGGGAGGTATCGCCGCGGCGCATGGAGGGGTGTCGATCGGTTCCTATCCGTCGATGACGCCGGAGGGGTTTCGCAATCGGATCGTGGTGCGCGGGCGCGACGCGGAGGCCGTGGCGGCGGCCCGTGCCGCGATCGAGGCCATGCTGGCGGGTTTGAGCGGGTAACGCCGCCGGATCGACGGGGCGACAGCCTCACGTCAGCCAAGCGGGATAGACCCGTGGGAAGGCCAAGCCTCAGACCCACGAGTATTCCGCGATGAGCAGCCCCTTCCCCGATGCCGAGCCTCCCGCCGACCCTCTGATCGGCGAGGGCCGCAATCTCGATTCCATCCTGCGGATCCCGGTGCTGATGCAGGTGGTGCTCGGTTCTGCGACCATGCCGGTCGCCAATCTGATGAAGCTCGGCCGCGGGGCCGTCGTCCCGCTCGACCATCGGGTCGGCGAGCCGGTGGACGTGATGGTCAACGGCCGGGTCATCGCCCGCGGCGAGATCGTCATCGTGGAGGAGGACAATTCCCGCTTCGGCGTGTCCCTCACCGAGATCGTCGGACCGTCCGCCAGCGATCAGAACGGCTAGCGCTCCGGCAGGGTGAGGATGTCCGCGAGCCCCCTTCCATCTCCCCCACCGGGCCGTGCCGTCGCGCGCCGCCTCGATCCGACCGATCAGGTCGCCACGCTCCTGCTCGCCATGGGCAAGCCGGCGGCCGGTCGACTCATCAAATATTTCGAGCCGGACGAGCTGAAGCGCATCACCCGCTCCGCCTCGCAGCTCGGTGCCATCAGTCCCGCTCAGCTCGACGCGGTCATCGAGATGTTTTCCGCCGAGTTCTCGGCGGGCAACAGCCTCGTCGGCACCGCCAACGAGATCGAGAAGCTGCTCACAGGACTCCTGCCCGCCGACCAGATCGCCGAGATCCTGTCGGAGGTGCGCGGCAACGCCACCCGCACGGTCTGGGAACGGCTCGGTACGGTGCAGGAGAGCGTGCTGGCGAGCTATCTCGTCAAGGAGCATCCCCAGACGGCGGCCCTGATCCTCTCGAAGGTGAAGCCCGCCACCGCCGCCAAGGTGATGGGTCATCTGCCCGCGCCGCTGCGCAACACGGTGATGCGGCGGATGCTGAGCTTCAAGTCGATCGTCGACGACGTGCTCCAGGGCGTCGAACGGACGCTGCACGAGGACTTCATGATCAACGGCGCCCGCAATTCCGGCGCCGACACCCACGCCAAGATGGCCGACATCATCAACAAGATGGAGCGGCATCAGATGGACGACGTCCTCTCCAGTCTCCGCGAATCTCGCCCGAAATCCGTGGAGATCCTGAAGGGGCTGCTCTTCACCTTCGACGACATCGTCAAGCTCTCCCCCCGCGCCCGCACCACCGTGTTCGATGCCGTGCCCAACGACCGGCTCGTGCTGGCGCTCAAGGGGACCGACGCGGAGTTCCGCGGCACCGTCCTCTCCGCGCTGTCGGCGCGCGTGCGCCGCATGGTCGAGCACGAACTCAACGGGGGCGAACCGGCCGCGCAGCGCGACGTCATGGAGGCCCGGCGCTCCATCACCGACATGGTCATGGAGATGGCCGGTCGCGGCGAGATCGAGATCAATCCGGGAGGCGAGGATGAAGCCCTCATCCGATGAGGGGCCTCTCGCCTATGCCGAGGCAGCCGCGCCCCTGGTTCGAAGCGCCGGGCGGATCTGAGGCGTGGCCGAGGACACCGACAAGGAGAGCAAGACCGAAGCCGCGACCGAGAAACGCGTGCGCGACGCGATCGAGAAGGGCGACATTCCGTTCTCGCGCGAGGCGCCCGTCTTCGCGTCGATCCTCGGCTTCCTGCTGGCGCTCGCCTTCTTCGCCCGAGGACAGACGGCACAGCTGGCCCAGGATCTCTCCCTGCTTCTCGACGATCCCCGGGGCTTCCGCCTGGAGAGCGGCGAGGATGCCACGATGCTGCTCAACCAAGTGGCGCTCGCGGCCGGCCGCTTTCTGTTGCCGTTCCTGTTGCTTCTCAGTGTCTGCAGCCTCGCGGCATCCCTGCTGCAGAATCTGCCGCGCCTCGTCGGCGATCGGATCGCGCCGAAATGGTCGCGGGTCTCGCCGATGGCCGGTCTGTCGCGGATCTTCGGGCTGCAAGGTCAAGTCGAGTTCCTGAAGTCGGTCGTTAAATTCCTCTCGGTCAGTGTCGTCGCCCTCCTGCTCCTTCGCTCGGAGCGGACAAGAGCTGTCAATGCCATGTTCGTCGATCCGAGCCAGTTGCCTGAACTGATCCTGACCGTCGCGATCCGCCTCGTCTCGGCCGTCGCCATCGCGATCATCGTCATCGTCGCGGGCGATCTGGTCTGGTCGCGGCTGCGATGGCAGCGCTCGCTGCGCATGTCGCGTCAGGACATCAAGGACGAGCACAAGCAATCGGAGGGTGACCCCAGCGTGAAGGCGCGGCTGCGCTCGCTCGCCCAGGATCGCGCCCGCAACCAGATGCTCGCCAATGTCGATCGGGCCACGGTGGTGATCGCGAACCCGACCCACTTCGCCGTGGCCCTGCGCTACGAGCCCGCCGAGAATCCCGCCCCGCTGGTGCTGGCCAAGGGGCAGGACCTGATCGCTCTCCGGATCCGCGCGATCGCCGAAGAGAACGGCATCGCCGTGATCGAGGACAAGCCTCTCGCAAGATCGCTGTACGAAGCTGTGCAGGTCGACCAGACGATACCCGCGGAGTTCTATCGCGCCGTGGCGCAGATCCTGTTCTTCCTCTTCGCGAGAGCCCGATGACCTCTCAGGCCGCTCCTCTCTCGCCCGGACGGCCCGGCTTGCCATCCGGGCTCGCGGCCGCGGAGGAGATCTTCGCGCACGCGCTTCGCGACTTCATCCGCGAGTTGTGCCTCATCGATGGCGGCGTGCTGATCGGCTGGATTTGCGGCCAGCATCACGGCAACATCGCCGATATGGTGGCGTCCTCCGCCGAACTCTTCTTCAACGACTCCGTCCTGACTTACGCCGACGGTGCCGACGTGTATCTCGATTTCGGTCATTCCATGCAGGTTGTGCTGGATATGGAATTCTCGGCACAGCCTCTCACCGTATTCTTCAAGCTCGTTCTCGACGAGATGTTCGCCGGCGTCGCAATCCAGCGGGTCGTCGCCGCCGACGCGGCCGCACTCTGCCTCGACGGCTTCGCCGACATTTTGACCCGGGCTCGGCTGCGACGAGCCTGAGCGTGGGAATGCAACGGTCCCGCCAAAAATTAAAATATGTTATAGTCTGAATTGACCTCATCGCCGCGCCGCGACATGGATGAAGGGCGGTCGCGAATCGGGGTTGGCGACGGCTCCCAGCCTTGAACGCCCAACCCTCCGCGACACCCGGCCGATGCCATGGCCGGATCGAGGGATGAGCCGTCGATGTACTTCATGGTCGATCCACGGGAATCGGTGAATGCCGGCTATAGGGCCAGTTTCGACCGGGAAGGGGTGTCGTCGTTCGGACTATTGCCCGACGAGTTCCTGAGCTGGATCGAGACCGCGTCTCAGACCGACCTCGACGCAATCCAGGGGTTCCTCCTCGGCGATTTCGAAGACCGCGCCAAATGCGCGACCTCCATCCGCCGCCATTCCCGCGCGCCGATCATCGCCCTCGCCGATCTGCGCTCCTTGGAGCTGACCGTTCAATTGCTCGATGCCGGCATCGACGACGTGCTGCCCAAGCCGGTTCATGTCCGCGAAATCCTGGCCCGCTCCGAGGCAATCTGGCGGCGAGTCAACGGAGCCTTGTCGTCACCGGCGGAGACTGCTCCGGCCCCGGATCGCCTCAGGGTGTTTCACGACGGGCGCGACCCTGAGATCGACGGAACGCCCCTGTGCCTGCCGCGACGCGAGCGCCATATCCTCGAATATCTCGTGCGCAACCGTGGGCGCCGGCTGACCAAGACGCAGGTCTTCAATGTGGTCTACGGCGTCTACAGCAACGGCGTCGAGGAAAGCGTGATCGAGGGGCATGTCAGCAAGCTTCGCAAGAAGCTCACCGAGCGTCTCGGCCACGATCCGATCGAGGCCAAGCGCTATATGGGCTACACCTATATCGGCTGATCGTCAGCCGGGCTGACAGAAGGCTCGGGCGCCCGGCGTCCAATTGCCGAAGCCCGTGGCGACCATGTTGGCGATGACCCGGCAGACATAGACCTTCTGGGCCGGGTTGTTGTGCGGGCCCGCATGGTAGCGGGCCACCGCCAGGGTCCAACTGCCCTCCCTGTCCCGCAATTCCCGGAGAAACCGCGTCGCGTAATCGACGTTCTGAGCTGGATCGATCATCGCTTCGAGCGATGCGAACTTCTCGCGGTGATAGTGGTGGTTGATCTGCATGCAGCCGAGATCCACCAGCCGCACGCCGTCGCGCTGCGCCTGACCGAGCCGCGCGATCACGTCCGCCGGACCCGAGCCGAAATAGGCTTGGCCGCCGATATTCATGGCGTAGGGCTGAAGCGAGCCGCGCTTGCCGCTCTCGGTGAGGCCGACGGCGTAGAGCATGCCGAGGGGAACCCCGTGCCGAGTGGCCGCACGCGCCATCTGCTGCTCGCATACGTTGGAGCCCGCCTGCGCCCCGCTCTCCGGCCCGTCCGCAGCGGTCGCATGACGCGCGCCCTCCACGCTGTTCGGAAGGGCCATCGCGGCGGTGACGGCGCTACAGATACACGCCGCCGCGATCACCCGCGCGAGATGTCGTGTCATGATCCTGTTCCCTGGCATGCGGGGCAGCCCCGTCCTCCTGGCGGAATGGGCGCCGGCCCGGCTGCTGGTCTGGTGCGGCGCCGCCCTGATCACGGGCCTGCCCGCCGGCCAGGCCGTTCTGCGCCGTCCCGCGCTCGGCGGTGGTCCCGGTTGCCGGATGACTGGCCTCGATGGTCAGCGATTGCGGCGCGTAGCCTGCTTCCTGCAACAGGGCGGACAGGGCGCCGCCCTCCCGGCGGAGGCGTTCGGCAGTCTCCTCGCGACCGGTGCGCAGATTCATCTCCAGGCGCCCGTCCTGAAGCCGCATCCGGACAAGCACGGTGCCGAGATCGGCCGGGTGAAGCTGCAGCGTGAGGATGCGCAGCGGTCCGGCCTCTAAGGGTATTCCGGTCCGGGCTGGGGTTGCGGGCGCAGCCGCCGGAAATTGTGCACTCACCGCATCGACGATCTGGCGCAGGGGCGAGGCCGGCATCGATGGAGCGGACGGCGCTGCCACCGTCTCCGCCGACCCGGACGAAGCCGGGATCGCCTCGGCCGTCGGCGTCGTCCCGAAGGATCGATCCGAAGCAATGGCCGGCTCCCGGCGTCCTTTTTCCGCAGCTTGAGCTGCCTCCGGGCGCTGAGCCGGGGGGATGGCATCCTGTGCGGATGATCGCGTGTCGAAAACGGCGTCAGACCGATCCGCCGACACGTCTACCAAGTCGCCAGCCCCATTCGGAGAATCGCTCGTCGCCGGGGTTTCAGAGCCGCTTGCGGATGGAACCCCGACGGGGCTTCCGCTGGCGGGAAGGCGGGCCGAAGTGCTTGCGGATGAGGGCGTCGCCGTCTGCAAAGCTGCGACGCTTCCCACCGCGGGCCTGTCCGCGACGGACCAATCGTCCGTCGAAGCGGCATCGCCCGTGAAATCCCGTGCATCCACCTCGCCGCGCGCGGGGGGCGAATACCCGGCGGCGCGGAGTGGACGTCCGTGACCGGCTCCGGTCTCGATGGCCACCCGGTCGGCCAATACGGCGGGTTGGGGCGAAATCTGAGGCGGGCGCTCCGATGCAGAGCCTTTGGACGCCAATGCGAGGCGGGCTTCCGTCGGATCGCCCAGGCCTGCCGAGCGTGCTCCCCGGTCGGCAACGTTGGGCACAACCGCGGCGTGCTCGTGCACGGTCCGATCGGGCACCAATCCGCGATCCGCCTGCGCCGAGAGCGCCCCGTTCGACGCGTCACCGGTACCGGTGCCGGTGGTGAATTTCGCCGCTGTGATTGGCCGATCGAGCGCGTCCGGCATCGGTGCCGACCCAATGAGACCGGCCTGGATACCGAACGCTTCTGTCTGTGGGCGGGCAGGGACGCCTGTTGCCGCTGTCGAAGGCGTGGCTTGCGCGACCTCCGCAACGGCGGCGGGTCGCACGGGGGCGAAATGTGTCTCGACGCCGACGAGGGTGATGCGCAGCTCGGGACGCGGTGCCTCGGCGGTGGCATTCGCGTTCCCGCGTGCGACCGCCCGCTGAACGACGGCAGTCAGGGAGGCGTCCGGCGGCACCGGAGGCGTCGCCGGCACCGGTGCGGTGAGGGCCATCAGTTCCCGCAAGTCTGCTCCGACGTTGTCGGATCCCGACACATCGCCGGTATCGGCGGGTGGGGGGGGCGGTTTCAATTCCTTCGCCTCTCCGGACACATCAGGCTCCTCGGGAGCGGAACGGGTCTCGAAAGCGTCGAGCATGGCTCCGAAATCGGGCGATGCGCGCCCTCCGGCCTCATCGCCGGCGGGCGAACGGCCAGGGTCGGGCTTCGGACGCAGCAGGGAGAGAGGATCCAGGGAGGTCATCACGTGGGAGCAGTCCACCGTCTGCCGAGAGGTCGGGTCCGAGTTGGGTTCTCGTGGGCTCAGGGGGCGAGGGCGCGTTCGGCGCGGGCCAGGGCGTCCCGGGCCCGGCCGATGGCCGGCGGTTCCGGCACGGCCCGGCGGGGCGGGGCTTCGGTGGCCGGCGGTTCGATGACACTCGGCAGCGGGCCGCGAATCTGATTGGCGGCGGAGAGGGCGGCGTCGAGTAGCTCGAGATCGCCAGCCGCCAGGGCCGCACGGTCGAGGCCGCGCAGGGCCTCGCGGCCCTCCTCGAACCGGCCCTCGGCCACGATCAGCGCGGCCCCTTGGTAGAGTCGGGCTTGGGCAGCGGCGTGGATGTCGGACCCGGCGAGACCGGCGGCGCGCTCGGCGGCGAAGAGAGCAGTCTCCCGGCGGCCCTGTTCGAGCGCGGCCCGCGCCACCAGCAGGTAGAGGTCACGCCGGCTCTCGGGCTCGATCTCCTCGAGCATCCGCTCCAGGCTGGCGACGCGCGTCCGGTCATTGTCGAAATTGAGCCGGGTCAGGGCCGCGGCGAAGCGCTGGCGGAAATTGCCGGCATAGACCGAGCGGCGGAACCGCCGCAGATACTGGATCGACAGCGCCTCGAAGCGCGCCGCGCTTCCCCCCTGCGCCACGACAAAGATCTGGCGGCGCAACGCGCCTTCCTCGACGAGGGTCCCCGGTGCCAGCAGGCGAGCCAGGTCGAGAAGCTCCAGCGAGCGGATCGGCGCGTCGCGCACCAGCAGCGCGGATTGTGTCAGCGCGAGCTGGCCGGAAAGGCTTGCGGGCATCGTGCGGGCATCGATCCCCCCGAGCTTCGCGCGCGCGTCCTTCTCCCGGCCTTCGAGATAGGCCAAAGCGCCCTGGGCCAGCGGCGTCTCCGCCTCCGTCACCTGACCGGTCGCGAGGATGTGGCGGAGCACGCCGGGGCCGCCGCCGGCCAGACCGAAGGCGACCGCGGCACGCAGATTCGCGACGTCGGCCCAGGTCTCGGGTTCGCTCTCGATCAGCTTCCGCTCGATATGCGTGAGCAACTGGCGCTGGGCGAGATGCGCCTGGGTCGAGCCGCGGGCGATGCGATCCTGCAGGAGCTGAAGGGTTCGCACCAGTTCCACCGGCAATCCGTGCGGCATCACCGGCAGCGGCTCGATCACGTTGGTCGGTCCCGTGGGACCGCCATGGGAATCGGCCGAAGCGGTGGCTTCGGCAGGTGGCGCGGCCTGTCCATTGTTCTCGTCCGCCGCGACGGCGGGAAAAGCGAGGCAGATGGCGAGACAGAGGGAGATGCCGATCCGTCCTGCCGGGACGCGAAGCCGGGTCATTCCGGTGATCCTCGCAGCAGGATCTCGATCCGGCGGTTCTCCGCGGCCTTCAGATCGCCGGCGATACGGGGCAGGCGGTCGGCATGACCCTCCACCCGCTCGATCCGTCCGTCGTCGACGCCGCCGCGGATGAGCATGTAGGCGGCCATCTGGGCACGGGCCGAGGACAGCCGCCAATTGTCGTACGTCTCCGACTTGAAGGGTCGCCCATCGGTATGGCCGCGCACGACGATGCGGCCGGGGCGCTGGCTCAGGAGCTTGGCAATGCGCTCCAAGGCCTTCACGACCTTCGGGCTCGGTTCGGCGGAGCCGATCCCGAACATGCTGAATTGAATGGCGTCGGTGATGCTGATGAGGATGCCCTCGCCGATGCGGCGCACCTCGACATTCGGCGCAGGGCTTCCCAGAGCCAGAGGCTGCACCGCTCTGGCGATCTCGGCCTTCAGCGCCGCGACCGCCGCCGTCTCGGCTGCCTTGGCCGCGATTTCCGTCTTGGCGGGCTCGTTCATCGCAGCCGGCTTGATCTCGGGGCGACCACCCTGATCCGCATCCGGGGCGGGCATTTCGGGCAGGACGGCGGTTGCCGCTGGGACGCTCGCCGGCGCCGGTCCTTCGGCCGGTTTCGGGTCAGCCTCCTTGGCAATGGCATCCTTCCCGGCGGACGGAGCCTCGACAGAAGCCAGTCGGACACCCGCCAGCTTCATCGCCTCCCGCAGGCTCTGCTGCGCGGCTTCGCTCGACGGATCTTTGGCACTGTCGCGTCGATCCACCTTGGTCGCCGTCCCACCGGACTGCGCCCTGGCGTCGAGGCGGGCCTCGGAGGGTGCGGCAACGGCGGTGTCGAGGGGGCCGGGCGCCTCGGTGCGCCGTCGCGGCAGCGCCGCCACCTGCCAGTAGAGCGGGTCGAACGGGTCGCGACCGGTCTCGCCGCCCGCCATACCGGGCCGGCCGGCTTCGAAGGCGGAGGCATCGGCACTCGCCGCTTCCAAGGCCGCATCGGCCTCCGCGGCGAGCTTGGCGAGCACGGCGTAGGGGTCCTGGAACAGGGCCGACTCGCGGCCTCGGCTACCCGGCGCACCGGCCGCATCGGGCTTGCCCCGCGCCGCCTCGCTGCTGCCTTCGCCCGTTTCGCCCCCCGTGCCTCTGCCCTCCGGGGCCTGATCGTTCGGCACGTTCTGCGGGTCGTTGAGGCCCTTGCGGTCATGCGTGACCTCCGCGAGCTTCACCGGATTGAAATACTCGGCAATGGTCTGCCTCTGCTCCTTGCTGGTCGAGTTGATCAGCCACATCACCAGGAACAGGGCCATCATCGCCGTCATGAAATCGGCTAGGGCAATCTTCCATGCGCCCCCATGATGGCCGTCCTCTTGGTCGCCGTTGCGCTTGACGATGACGATCTCGGGTACGCGCTCGGTCACCTCACGCCTCCGCCACGGCCGCCGCGATCAGCCGACCCCAGGCCGAAAGCTCGGTCTCGATCACGGTCTCGCCCGCGCACACCGTCACCTCGGCGACATCGGCGGCCGTGAAGGCGATGGCTGCGGACAGGCCGGAGAGCCGCCCGGATAAGGCCGCGATGAGATCCTCGGGACCGGTGATGGCGATCGCCGACGGCTGCGGCTCGGCGAGCAGGCGCGTCACCGCCGCAGACAGAGCGTCGACCGCCTGTCGCCGCAGGGCATCGGTGAGGACGGGAGCGAGAAGCCGGGCGACGCGCTGGGACAGCGTCGCGTCGAGCTCGGCGAAGGCCGCATTCAGCCCGCGGGCGAGGGCCGCCCCCTCGGCCTCGGCCCAGTCGCGGCGGGCGCCCGCGAGGCGCTCCTCGAAAGCGACGCGTTCGGCGGCGATCCGCGTCTCAGCCTCGGCCTCGGCTTCGGCCCGGCCGGCCTCGCGACCCCGCGCCTCGGCCGCAGCGATCAGCGCCGCCCGATCCTCGACCTGCCAAGCCGAACCGGAGAGGATGCTCACCGGTGTGAAGCCCGCGATGTCGGCCTCGGGTGTGCCGGGCACCGTCGCGGCGTCGGCCTCCACCGGTCTCCCAGCGCGTCGGGTCGGGCGGAACCAGTGCCGATCGAAATCCGGCGCGGCGGTCGCGACGGGAGGAGGCGCCTCGGCGAAGTCCGGAAGGAGTCTCGACAGCATCGTGGGCATCACGCCGGCTCCTCACGCATGAGCCAGCGCTTGAGGACGGCCGCGACCTGCTCCTCGTCGATGTCGATCAGCTGCTCCAACCGCTTCTGCGGCGAGCGGGCCATCTTGTCCTCGAACTCGCCGATCATGCCGGCGACGCCCGGAGCGGGCAGCTTCTGCGCCTCGGCGGCATTCGTCGCCGCCGGTGCCGCGAGGGCGGGGGCTCCCTCGGCAGATCCGGGTGCCGCGGCGAGGGCCGGCGCGGCTTCAGGAGCGGCGAGCGCGGCGATCTCCGCCTGCTGTGCCTCCGGCACGGCGAGAATCGAGCGCAGGGCCGGCCGCAGGCCGAACCAGATCAACAGGGCCGCGACGACGAGGATGGTGACGGCGTTGATGAGCGTGCCCGATTGCTTCATCAGCACGTCGCTGATGGAGAGCGGGGGCAGCGGTTCTAGCGGCTGACCGTCATTCACGAAGCCGACGGCCGCCACCTTGATCGTGTCGCCCCGCTCCTTGCTGAAGCCCGCGGCTGAGCCCACCAGCTCCTCGATCTCGGCGATCTGCTTCTCCAGAGCCGTCTTGTCGTCGGGGCCGGCGAGGGCCGTGAGCCGCGAGCGGTTGACCAGCACGGCGACCGACAGGCGTCGGATCGCGTAGCCGTCGCTCACGGTCTGAACCGTTTTCTGAGAGATCTCGTAATTGGTGAGATCTTCCTTCTTCGAGCTCTCATTGCTCGACTGGTCGTTGCCGTCCGAACGGGTCCGCTGATCGGGCAGGTTCTCCTGGGCGCTGGTCGGGCGCTGGCTGGCGCGGTTCTGCGCGTTCTCGCTCTCGCGGACGGAGCGGACCGAGCGCTCGACGCGCTGATCGGGATTGTAGATCGTCTCGTTGGTCGAGGTCTTGTCGGTGTTGAGCTGGGTCGCGACGCTGACCTCGAAGTTTCCGACGCCGAGATAGGGGGCGAGCGTGCGGCGGATATTGTCCTGCATCTCGCGGCTGACGGATTTCTCCAGGGTCGCCATCTTGCCGGTGGGGGCCGTGCTGGCATCGTCGCCGGCGAGCAGCACCGAGCCTTCCGAGCCGATCACGGTGACGCGGTCGGGCTTCATGCCGGGGATCGCCGAGGCGACGAGATGGCGGATCGCCTGCGCGCCGGACACGTCGTCGGCGGGCTCTGTACGCACCACCACGGAGGCCGAAGCCGGTTGTTGATCGCGGCGGAACGAGCCGCGATCGGGCAGAACCAAGTGGACGCGGGCGGCGCGCACGCCCTTCATGCCCTGAATGGTGCGGGCGATCTCGCCTTCGAGGGCGCGCACCCGTGTCACCTCCTGCATGAAGGAGGTCATGCCCAGCGAGCCGAGATCGTTGAACAGCTCGTAGCCGGATTTCGAACTCTGCGGCAGGCCCTTCTCGGCGAGCAGCATCCGCGCCTGCGCGGTGTGCCCGTAGGACACCAGCACCGCCGAGCCGTCGGAGGACACGTCGAACGGAACGCCGTTGTCCTTCAGCACGGCGCCGATCCGGCCGACATCCTCGCGCGACAGCCCCGTATAAAGCGTCTCCTGCGCCGGACGGCTCAGGTAATAGGCGCCGACGCCGACGCCCAGGAATACCAGCAGGCCGACCAGCCCGAGGGCGATCAACCGCCTCGCGCCGAGGTCGACGATGTTGGTCCACAATCTCTCGGCTTGCTCGCGACCGGGCATTCTGGGCCATCCCGAACCGGACCTGATCCTTGGTCCGATGACCATCTTGCCGGTCAGTCTTGCGCGGGGGTTGCGCGGGTCGTTGCCGTGGTGGGGTGGCCGATCAGGTGACACGCAACGCTACGTCTATCGACACCGGTCAGGCGCGCGCTCTGAATTCCGATATTCGCCAAAGTCGCTCTCGCGCACGGTGCAGGAGGTCGGGGCATGACCAAGCGGCTGGAACAGGCCATGGACCGAGCTCGATCTCTCCCGGCCTATATGCAGGACGAGATCGCTAGCCTCGACCTCGCCTATGCCGGTGAGGATAAGGCGGTCCTCGTGCTGACGCCCGAGGAAGAGGCCGATCTTCTCGAAGCGCGAGGTGAGATGGAGCGCGGCGAGTTCGCAGATACCGCGGCTGTCGAGGCCGTATTCGCCAAGTATCGCGGGTGAATTCTTCGACGCGCGACCTGCGCTTCCAGGCGCGGGCGCTCCAGCAGATCGACGCGGCGCTCAGTTATGTCCAGGCCCGCTCGCCGCAAGGTGCGGCGAATATCGAGGCACGGCTCACATATCTCGTCCAGTGTCTTCGAGAACATCCGCAACTCGGGGTCAGGACGTCGGTCGCCGGGTTACGTCGTATCTATCTCGTCCCCTACCCCCTACCTGATCGATTACGTCGTGACCGATGTCGCCATCATCGTGCAGCGCTTCCGCCATACGGCACGGCGGCCCATCTCTTAGAGGTGGGGCGAACTGTCAGAAGAACGACCGCACCAGCCCGCTGACCAGCAGATTCCACCCGTCGATCAAGATGAAGAACAGCACCTTGAACGGCAGTGAGATCACCGTCGGCGGCAGCATCATCATGCCCATCGACATCACGATGGTGGAGACGATGATGTCGATGACGAGGAAGGGCAGCACGATCAGGAAGCCGATCTCGAAGCCGCGGCGCAATTCGGAGATCATGAAGGCCGGGATCAGGATGCGCAGATCGATCTTGTCCCCGGCTTCCGCCTTGGGAAAGTTGCGGCTGGCGAGATCGGTGAAGGTTTTGAGATCCTTCGGCCGCACGTGCTGGGTCATGAACTCGCGGAACGGCTCGACGATCTTGGCCAAAGCTTCCTCTTCGCCGATGCGGTTCTCCTGCAGCGGCTTCACCCCCTCGTTCCAGGCGCGGTCGAAGGTCGGGGCCATGACGTAAAACGTCATGAACAGGGCCAGCGACACGAGGAAGAGGTTGGCCGGGGTGCTCTGGAGGCCGAGGCCCGAGCGCAGGAACGAGAAGGCCACGGCGAAGCGCGTGAAGCTCGTCACCATTACGAGCAGGCCCGGCGCCAGCGACAGGACGGTCAGCAGCGCGACGAGCTGAATGATGCGCCCGCTCGCCGCCCCGTTGCCGGGGGGCAGCAGCGCGTCGAGCCCCGGCACGCCGGTGACCCCGGCGGGGGCGGAACCTTGCGCGAGGGCGGCGGTGGCGGTGAGGCCGACGATGCCGAAGGCACCGAAGACCGTCGGGATGGAACGGCCGAGCCGCTGAAATCCCGCTCGCGTCGGCGAAGATCCGTTCTTCGGGCAGGCGGCCGCCATGATCGCGCTCACTGAATCACCAGCGATTCGACGATGAGTTCGCGCACCAAGCCCTTGGTACGGATGGCGACGCGCTCGTTCAGATCCTCGCGGAGATGCTGGAGTCCGTTCGCGCCCTCGATCTGGGCCAGGGACATCGTGCGCAGATAGGCGATCGCGTCGGCGCGAATCTCGGCGATGGTGACCTCGGGATTGGGCAGGGCGCCGGTCTTGAACACGATGGACGATTCGATCCGCACCCAGGCATCGGCGGGCTCGGCGAGATTGGTCACCGCGGAGCCGACGCTGCGCAGACTGAGATCGCCCGTGTAATTCAGCACCTTGACCGCCTTATCGGCCTCTTCACGCTTCTTGAGGTCGACGGATTTCTCGACGGTGCCCAGCAGGTACATGCCGAGCCCGCCCCCCGTGCCGATGGCGACCAGCGTGACCAGGGCGAGCGCCCCGATCCAACCCAGGCCGCCCTTCTTCGCGCCGTCCTTGTCCTCGGCCATGACTTTCTTCCATTGGGTTTTACGCTGTCCGTGAGGTTCCAGCGCCTCGACCGCACGAGACGGACGGCGCAGCCCGGCATGTCCGGATGGGGCGGGCCGTTACTCGCCCTGCCGTCAGAACGGCGTCACGGTTTCGAAGATCTGTTGGCCGACCGTCGGGCTCTGCACGTCGGTGATGCGGCCTCGCCCCCCGTAGGAGATTCGGGCCTCGGCGATCTTGTCGTAATCGATGGTGTTCCGACGGGAGATGTCGCGCGGGCGGACGATGCCGGCGACGTTGAGCACGCGGACCTCGTTGTTGACCCGCACCTCCTGCGAGCCGGAAATCACCGCATTGCCGTTGGGCAGCACTTCGGTGACGACCGCCGCAACCGAGAGGCTGAGCGATTCCTTGCGGTCGATATTGCCCTGGCCCTTGGTCGAGGTGCCGGAGCGGATACCGGTATCGGCGGTGGCCGAATCCTTCAGCCCCGA
This sequence comes from Methylorubrum suomiense, assembly GCF_022179765.1. Lineage (GTDB taxonomy): Bacteria > Pseudomonadota > Alphaproteobacteria > Rhizobiales > Beijerinckiaceae > Methylobacterium > Methylobacterium suomiense. Next base: position 146,392 of record NZ_BPRE01000008.1, read on the forward strand.
GACGCCGTAACCGAAATCGAAGCCCAGGAAGCTTTTCTGGCTGCGCTCGCGCTCGGTCGCGTTGTCGAACTGCGCCTTGTCGTTGATCGCGATGGCGACCGTGATGACGTCGCCGACATTGCGGGCGCGCGGATCCTGGTACAGCTCCGCGCTCGCGGGCGACCACGTGGAATGGTAGCCGTGGCGGCGGCCATAGGCGCCGAAGGCGGTCGGCAGCGGCTCCCGCGGGGCGTTGAGGCCCGTGCCGATCGGCGTCAGGACGGGCGGACGACCGAGGCGGTCGAGATCGCTCTGGCAGGCGCCGAGACCCAGCGTCAACAGGCTCGTAAAGGCCGTACGAAAGCCACGCATCACGACCTCTCGTTCTTCTTCTTCGCCGGCTCCGGGGTGTCCCCGGCCGGGGCGTCCCGGCGACCGGTCTCGGTCATCTTGCGGGCGAGGCTCGCCGCGCGGGATGCCTCCATCTCCGCGAGGATGGCGCTGGCGGTGCGGGCATTGAGCTTGGTGAGAAGGGCGGCGGCCGATTCCTCGGACATGTTGGCGAACTGCAGCGCCGCCGCGTCGGGTCGCATCTTGGCGTAGACGGCGACCACGCTCTCGTCGGCCTTGGCCAGGAACTCGTTGCGTCGCTTGAGCCACGCTTCGTACTCGGCCCGCTTCTCCTCCAGCGCCTTAATGCGCTCCTCGACCTGACGTTCGAGCGCGGCGAGCTGCTCCTTCTGCCAAGCGAAGCGGGCATCGGCGGCGGCGTCGGCGATATTGGCGCAGTAGCCGGATTTCGCCGGCTCCTTGGCGACGAAGTCCTGAGCCGAGACGTCCTTGGGCGCGTCGCGGATCGCGAGAGCCTTGAGGGCGGCCTCCTTCGCGGCATCACTGCTCTCACCGCCGGCCGCCGATGCGGCGCCGGCGGGAACGAGGCCGAGGACGAGCCCGACGATGAGATTGCGCGCGAGGCGGCTCATTGGACGACCAGCTCCGCCTGCAGGGCGCCGGCGGTCTTCACCGCCTGCAGGATCGCGATGATGTCGGAGGGTTTCAGCCCGACTTGGTTGAGTCCGCGAACCAGGGTCTGAAGATCGGAGCCGCCGAGGATGGCGAGCTTGCCCATCTGCTCCTGGGCGGCGACTTCGGTGCGCGGCACCACCACCGTCTGGCCGTTGGAGAAGGGCGCGGGCTGGGACACCTCGGGCGATTCTGTGACCCGCACGGTGAGATTGCCGTGGGTGACCGCGACGGTGGAGATCTGCACGTTGCGGCCGATCACGACCGTGCCGGTGCGTTGGTCGACGACGACGCGGGCGGGGGTGTCTGGCTGAATCGTGAGATCGCCGATCTCGGCGACCAGCCGGGTCTGGGCCATCTGGCGCCCGCGCATCACGACGACGGAGCGCTGGTCGCGGGCCGAGGCGATGCGGCGCCGGAAGGCGCCGAGCGACCACGTGTTGATCGCGTCCGCGATCTGCGTCGCGGTCTTGAAGTCGGGATTCTTCAACTCGAACACGAGTTCGGGCAGATCGCGGAACGTGCCGGGCACTTCCCGCTCGATCAGGGCACCGTTGGGAATGCGCCCGGCCGTCGGCACGCCCTGGGTCAGTTGCTCGGCCTGTCCCTGCACGGTGAAGCCCGAGACCGCGAGCGGCCCCTGCGCCGCCGCGTAGACGAGGCCGTCGCCGCCGGTGAGCGGCGTCATCAGCAGGGTGCCGCCCTTGAGCGAGGTCGCGTCGCCCATGGAGGTGACGGTCACGTCGATCCGCGAACCGGTGCCGGTATAGGGCGGCAGATCTGCCGTCACCATCACGGCGGCGATGTTGCGGGTGCGCAGCCGCGCGTCACGCACATTGATGCCGAGCCGATCGAGGAGCGATTGCAGCGACTGCTCGGTGAATTGAGCGTTGCGCAGGGTGTCGCCGGTGCCCTGGAGACCGGTGACGAGGCCGTAGCCGAAGAGCTGATTGTCGCGCACGCCCTTCAGCGTGGCGATGTCCTTGATGCGCGTGCCCGCGGCCCGGGCGGGACCGGCGATCAGCGCGAAGCCGAGCCCGGTGATGAGCCCGAGCAGGATGGCAAGGAGGACGCGGTTCGGCAGGCGCGGTGTCATCACTGCGCGCCGATCTTGATGCGGCCGTCCGCCATCACGGTTCCGAGAACGATGCGATTGGTGTCGGTGTTGCGCACCCGGATCGTCTCGCCGAGCCCGCCATTCTGGAGCGGCGCGCCGACGGTGGTGATGACGAGGCCGTTCTCCTCGAACACCATCTGGGTCGGGGTGCCGCGGCTCACGAGGCGGGGATCGTCGACCGCGTTGACCGGCACCGGTTCGCCCGGCAGCAGCATCCGCCGGGCCTGCCGCCCGATGATCGCCTTCGGAGCGTCGATCACCGCCGAGCGCGCCCGGAAGGTCGACGGATAGGCGCGCATCCGCAGCATCGAATCCTTGATCGTGTCGCCCGCGTAGATCGTCACCACCGGCACCGGCAGCTCGATCTCCGCGGCGGCCATCTCCTCGGCGGCGAGGGTCGGCCCGGAGGTGCCCACGGACAAAGCCACGGCGAGGAACGGCAGGAGAAGGCAGCGGGCGAGAAGCGTGCGGGCCATGGGGAACGCGCCGAGACGGGAGCAGGGGAGGGGCGGGCGCGACGCGCGCGTCAGCGGATGCCCTTCGAGACGGTGCCGGCCATCTCGTCGGCGGCCTGGATCACCTTGGAGTTCATCTCGAAGGCGCGCTGGGCCGTGATCAGGTTGGTGATCTCCTTCACCGGATCGACGTTCGAGCCCTCGAGATAGCCCTGGTGCAGGCGGCCGTAGCTGACATCGCCGGGATTGCCGACGACCGGCGCGCCGGAGGCGGGCGTCTCGCGGTAGAGGCCGTTGCCCAGAGGTTCCAGACCGGATTCGTTGGCGAAATTGGCCAGGGTGAGCTGGCCGATATTCTGGAGAGCCACCTGCCCATCGACCTTGGCGAAGACCTGACCCGATTCGTTGATCGTCACCTGAGAGGTGTTCGGCGGGATCAGGATGACCGGATCGACCGCGTAACCCTCGATCGTTACCAGCTGGCCGGCGCTGTTCTTGTTGAACGAGCCGGCGCGGGTGTAGTGGATTTCGCCGCTCGGGCTGGTGATCTGGAAATAGCCGCGCCCGTTCACCGCCAGGTCGAACTGATTGCCGGTATTGGCGAGCTGACCTTGCCGGTGGAGGTTGCGGATCGCGGCCGCACGCACACCGAGCCCCAGCATCGCACCCTCGGGCACGGCCTCCTGGCCGGCTTGGTTCGGCGCGCCCTGCTGGCGTTCGGCTTGGTAGAGCAGGTCGGTGAATTCGGCCCGCGCGCCCTTGTAGCCGGTGGTGTTGAGGTTCGCGATGTTGTTCGCGATGACTTCGAGATTGAGCTGCTGGGCCGACATGCCCGTGGCGGCGATGGCGAGAGCGCGCATGGTCTTGGGTCTCCTCAGATCGGCATGCGGCTGAGTTCGAGATAGGCGGCCACGACCTTGTCGCGGATCGCCACGACGGTCTGGAGGCTCTGCTCGGCGGACATCACCGCCTCGACCACCTGCTGCGCCGTGGCGTGGCCCTGGATGCCGGCGATGGAGGTGGCCTCACCCAGCCGCAGGGCGTCGCGCGCCTGGGCGGCGAACTGGGCCATGACGTCGCCGAACTCGGCCCCGGCCGGCGCCGGGGCCTGGACCGGCAGCGCCGCCCGCTGGACCGGAGCGGTTTCGGAGAAGGCGGTGCCGGCGACCTTGTCGAAGGCCGATAGCGAGGTGAGTGCCTCGATCATCGTGCTGGCTCTCAGGATTTGAGGAGATCGATGACGCCCGCGACCATCGCGCGGGCCTGCTTGATGACTTGGAGGTTCGCCTCGTAGGAGCGGTTGGCCTCCCGCATGTCCGCCATCTCGACGAGCATGTTGACGTTGGGCAGCTTGACGTTGCCGTCCTCGTCAGCGGCGGGATTCGCCGGGTCGTGCTCCGTGCGGAACGGCGTCTTGTCGGTGCCGATCTGCGAGAGACGCACCGAGGCGAAGCCGGCAGCCCGGTCGAGCTCGGCCCGGAACGTCACGGTCTTGCGGGCATAGGGATCGGCGCCCGGCGTCTCGCCGGTCGATTGCGCGTTGGCGAGGTTCTCCGAGACGACGCGCATGCGCATCGACTGGGCCTGGAGCCCGGCAACGGCCAGCCGGGACGCGGAGAGCAGAGGATCGATCATCACCCGCTCCGTACGGCGGTCATCAGCATGCGGTGGAATGACTTGACCACCGCATTGTCGAGGTTGCTCTGCCGGGCGACCTCGCCGCCCTTGAGCATTTCCTGCTCCAGGCTCACGCTGCTCGACGTGGCGAGCACGTCCCAGTCGCCGGCGGGCTGGGTCCGGAACGGGATCCGGTCGCTCTGCTGCGCGAGATGGGTGCGCGACGTGGCGGACAGGTCGAGGCCGGTTCGGGCCAGCACCTGGGAGAACGGCACCACATCCCGCGCCTTGAAGCCCGAGGTGTTCGCGTTGGCGACATTGCCCGCGATGGTGGCCTGCCGCACGGCGAGGTAGCGCGCGTGCTGCGAGGCAAGGTCGAACAGGTAGACGCCCGTCGTCATGGCAACGCCCCCATCCTCAAACGGCCCCTTCGATTGGTGGAGGGAAAGCGAAACCTTCCCCGTCTCCTGTGGGGTTTAGGTCGGTAATCTTGCACGAGGCTGGCTCTCGGCTTGACAGGTGAGGGCCGCCCGGTGCGCCTGCAGCCATGGACAGGCGCGACGAGGAACGGGAGCCGCAGGGCGATGACGGGCAAGGGGCGGTGCCGGTCCGCGTGCCGGTCGCTGTCCGCTATGCCGGTGGGGCGGGGCAGGGCGGGCATCCCGGCCTGCACCTCATCACGCCGAACCACCGCTTCGCCCGCGCCGTACTCGACTTCGAGGATCTTCGGCCCGGAGCTTGGTGCTGCCTTCGCTTCGATCTCGCCTCCGACGAGGACGAGGCGGCGAGCCTCGTGGCCGACGCTGTCGCGATCGGCTTCGACTTCCTGGCGGGGGATGGATCGAGCCTCGATCTCGACCACGTGCCGGGGCTGGTGCGCAGCCTGCTTGATCCTCACGTCGCCTGGATTCCGGGGCCCGATCTCACGGACCGTCCGGTGCGCATCGGCTTCCGGATGCCGGAACAGGCCCGCGCTCTCGCTCTGACGGTACGGTCCTGGCGCAACACGGCACCCGTCATCCTGTCCGACCCGGCCATCCTCGTCGGCCGGCCCGATCCCGGCCCGCCGCCGCGGCGGTGGATCCTCGACGAGAGCCCGGTCACCTTACGTTTCGCCCTACCCGACGCGGTCGGCCTCGTGCTGCGTGGCCAGATCTACGCACCGGAGCCGGATGAGCACGCCGCGCGGGTCAAGCTCGTCTACCGCGACCATGCGGGCGCGCAGATCGCACCGCCCTATCCCGGCACGGTCTCGGTTCCGGGACTGGGAGCGGTCGTGAACCTGTCGGCCGTGCCGCAGGCGCGGCGCTTCACTCTGGCGCTCCGCCCGCCCAGCGGCGCCGCGTTCGTCGATCTTGATTTCGGTCCCTGGGAAGACGCGCCACGCCCGAACGGTGCCGAATTGCTCGCCGAGCCCGAAATCGCGCTGGAAGACGATTTTCGCCTGGAGAGCCTGTGCTCCGACGATATTCTCGACGCGCCGGCCTTCCTCGCCCGCCTCGCCGAGCGCCTCGGTCTGCCGGGAGCGGCGATCGCCGACTGGGTGCCTCCGGTCGCAAGCGGAGGCGTGATCGCGCCCCTGGCCGGTGCCCGTGCCCTGAGGGCCGGGACGGATCGCGGTGCCCGGATCGATCCGACGGGGGGCGTGGCGCTCGAGCTGGCCGGCCTGCCGGTTTGGACACTGTCCGAGGGCCAGAACTGGCGGGAGGACCCGTTCCGCTCGGTGGCTTGGCGGCTGGCCTATCAATCCCTCTCATGGCTTCTGCCCCTCGCCGCCCTGCCGCAGGGGAGGGAACGCGCTGGCGCGCTCGCCGCCTCGTGGTCGGCGGCCAATCCCTGGGGGCAGCCGAGCGATCCCCTCAGCCTGCATCCGGCGGCCCTCGCGCCGCGCGCGGAGGTTCTGGCGAATCTGCTCGATGGGGAGGGCGCGGAGCGCGCTGTGATCACGGCCGAGGTGGCACGGCACGGCTTCGCCCTGGCTGAGATCGTCGGTCAGAACACCCTGGCCCGCAGCCTCACCGGCATCCAGGCGTCGGCCGCCCTTCTGGTTCTTGCCCGGGCGCTCCCGTCCTTCCCCTTCGCCTCGTTCTGGGAGACCCTGGCCCGGCGCAGCCTCGAACAGGGATTCGAGGCGATGCTCGGCCGCGACGGTGCGTTTGCCGATCCCGCGCTCCAGACTCGCCTCGATCTGTTGGGTCACGGACGCACGGTCGCGGAGGCCCTCGGGGACGATTCGCCCGGTCCGATGATCGCTGCCCGCGTCACGGCGGCCCTTCCCGGCCTCGCCCGGCTGGTCGATCCTGGCGGGCGGTTGCCGTCCTTCGGCGACGGCGCGAGTCCCCACGACCTGGGCGGCTGGGTGACGCGGCTGACCCGTCGCCCCGATGTCGGCGCGCTCGTCGTCGCCTGTGGCGAGGTTGTTCCCGAGCCGGAGGCCTCAGGGATCTCGACGTTGCGCTACGACGCACCGGAGCGGGGTTGGGCGCAGTTCGCCTGTCTGCACAGCGGACAATCGGCTCTGGGCCACCGCGACGGCACCTCCTTCACCTTCGCGACGGGCGGTCTGCGCTGGATCGTGGATGGCGGCGGGGAGGGGACGGAGACGGGCGCCATGCGCCACTATCTGCTCTCGTCACGAGCCCACAACGTCGCGCGCCCCGATGGGCGCGAACCTGTCGCCGGGCGTGCTTGGTTCACAACGCGTGTGGACCTCGACGGGGCACAGCTGCTGGCCTTCGCCAGCAACCTGCACGGGCCCGAATATGCCCATGCCCGTCTCTTTCTGGTCCTCGATGATCTGGCCGGACTGGCCGTGCTCGATCGCTTCGTGCGGCGCGGCGCAGCGGGACGGTCGATCTCGTTCGAGGGATTGTTGCACCTGCCCCCCGATACCCTCGTCGCCCTGTCCGGTCCGCACCGCGCCCTCGCCCGGCAGGCGGGCGGACGCCTCGATCTTCGCGCCTGGACGGTGACGGGGCAGGGGGGCGGGATGGACGTGGTGATCGGGCGCAGCGATCGGCCGGGGCGGATGCAGGGCTTCGTCGCCACGGGCTCCGGCGGGTGGAAGGCCGCTCCGGTGCTGCGCTACGCCTTCACCGGTCGCGGCAGCGTCTGCGGCGGCCTGATTGTCGCTGCCGATGCCGAGGCCGAGCGGCGTCTCGTCCACTTGCTCGGCACCGAGCGCGTGCGGCACCTGAGCGAGCCTATCGAGCCGACCGTCCCGTGACCGAATCCGGGCCGGCCGGCGAGGTTTCGTGACCGCAGCGATTGTTCGCGAACGCCGGGACTCGTCCTCCGGCCCGTGGCGACCGCTTGTCAGAAGCCGGCCAGCAGAACCGCGACGGCCCGGTCGATCGACAGGTAGAACACGCCGAAGGCGACGGCCGCCGCGGCGGCGAATTCGAGCGTCTGGTTCGGCAGGGTCTGGAAGCGGCGCATGGTCTCGCGGCCGAAATAGGCGGAGGCCCAGGCGAAGGTCAGCACGGCCGGCAGGATGAACAGGTAGGAGAGCGTGCTCTCGACCCGGAGCGGGCCGGCAGGGTCGATCAGCGCCCGGATGTTGCGTACCCAGGGCGCATTGGCCGCTGCGTACAGCGCCGTCAGCCAGGACAGCCCCACCGCCACGCCGAGATGCAGCGTGAACTGCCGATGCAGCCGCGAGAAGTCGTCGCGCGCGTCGTCGAACGTCATCCGGCAAACCCCCAAATCGAGCCGGCCGGTGATTCTGGCGTCCCCGGCCGCGGTGGTTCCGGGATGCCCGGGAAGTCTGGGTTTTTTGTGACGGGACGGGAACCTTTGGGCGGAACGCATTGCGAAGCGCGGCGCGGCCCGATCGGCGTCACGCTTCTAGTGAGGGGCCGAACACGGCTCGGGGCATGATTCTATCGGTTCGTCGCGTCCCGTGAATCCAAGGGGTGGCAAGGTTTGCAAACAAAAACGGCCGCCAGAAAGCGGCCGTTTACGTGATGTCGTCAAGCTCGGGGCGGATCGTCTCCGCCTCTCCGGCTCAGTTGTCGAGGAAGCTGCGCAGCTTGCGCGACCGGCTCGGGTGCTTGAGCTTGCGCAACGCCTTCGCCTCGATCTGACGGATACGCTCGCGGGTCACTGAGAATTGCTGGCCGACCTCTTCGAGGGTGTGGTCGGTGTTCATGCCGATGCCGAAGCGCATCCGCAGAACGCGCTCCTCGCGCGGGGTCAGCGAGGCCAGAACGCGGGTCGTGGTCTCGCGCAGGTTCGACTGGATCGCCGCATCGATCGGCAGAACGACGTTCTTGTCCTCGATGAAGTCGCCGAGATGCGAATCCTCCTCGTCGCCGATGGGCGTTTCGAGGGAGATCGGCTCTTTGGCGATCTTCAGGACCTTCCGCACCTTTTCCAGAGGCATGGCCAGCTTCTCGGCCAGCTCCTCGGGCGTCGGCTCGCGGCCGATCTCGTGCAGCATCTGGCGCGATGTCCGGACGATCTTGTTGATCGTCTCGATCATGTGCACCGGGATACGGATGGTGCGCGCTTGGTCGGCGATCGAGCGGGTGATCGCCTGCCGGATCCACCACGTGGCGTAGGTCGAGAACTTGTAGCCGCGGCGATACTCGAACTTATCGACCGCCTTCATCAGGCCGATATTGCCCTCCTGGATCAGGTCCAGGAACTGAAGGCCGCGGTTGGTGTACTTCTTGGCGATGGAGATCACGAGGCGAAGGTTGGCCTCGATCATCTCCTTCTTGGCCTGGCGCGCCTCGCGCTCGCCCTTCTGGACCATCGCGACGATCTTGCGGTACTCGCCGATCTGGAGGCCCGTCTCGGAGGCGAGCGTGAGAATCTGCTCGCGCAGATCCGCGACCTGCCGGCCGCCCTTCTCGACGAAGTTCTTCCAGCCCTTGCCGCCGAGCGTGCCGACGCGCTGCATCCAGTTCGGGTCGAGCTCCCAGCCCTGATAGTGGCGGAGGAACTCGTCGCGGGCGACGCCGTGGCTCTCGGCGGCGCGCATCAGGCGGCCCTCATGGCTGATGAGGCGCTTGTTGATGTCGTAGAGCTGCTCGACCAGGGCCTCGATGCGGTTGGCGTTGAGCGACAGCGACTTCACGTCGGTGACGACGATGTCCTTCAGTTCCGCCTGCTTCTTGCCCTGAGCGGCCGTCGGCGAGCCGCCGGAGGTCTTGAGCTCGGTCTCCTCGTTCTGCAGCTTGCGCAGCTTACGGTAGTTCGAGGCGATGTTGTCGAAGGTCTCGAGGACGCGCGGCTTGATCTCGGCCTCCATGGCCGCAAGCGACACGTTGTTCTCCATGTCGTCCTCGTCGTCGCCGCCTTCCGGCGGGACGGGACCGTCGCCATCCTCGGATTCCTCGCTCTCCTCGGCTTCCTGCGGCGCGCCGCGGGCATCCGGGCCAGCATAGGTCGCTTCGAGATCGATGATGTCGCGCAGGAGCACCTTGCCGTCGACGAGCTCGTCGCGCCAAATGATGATCGCCTGGAAGGTGAGCGGGCTCTCGCACAGGCCCGCGATCATCGCCTCGCGGCCGGCCTCAATGCGCTTGGCGATGGCGATTTCGCCCTCGCGGGACAGGAGCTCCACCGAGCCCATCTCGCGCAGGTACATGCGCACGGGATCGTCCGTGCGGTCGGTCGGCTCCTTGGTGGTGGGCGTGGCGACGGCGACCGCCCGGGCGGTCGTGGTCTCGGCGACCTCGCCCCCCTCGGACGCCTCTTCGTCCTCGCTGGCCTCGCCGTTGGCCTTCGCCTCGGTCGCGGTCTCTTCGGATTCCTCGGCCTCGACGACCCGGATGCCCATGTCGTCGAGCTGCGCGAGGACGTCCTCGATCTGGTCGCCGTCGACCTGACCGTCCGGAAGGACCTCGTTGATCTCCTCGTAGGTGACGTAGCCGCGCTTCTTGGCGAGCTTCACCATCCGCTTGACCGCGGCATCCGTCAGGTCGAGGAGCGGGCCGTCCGTCGGTTGCTCCTGAGCGGCGTCCGCATCGTCCCGCTCGGTTGCCTTCGTTGCCATGCTCAGCCTATTGTTCTCGTGGCGGCGGCCGGGCCGCAGCCCGCGCGCTTCCCGCGAAGACCCGTCGCAATGTAGGGGAATGGCGCGCTTGTCGAGTGCCCGCGCCGATTCTCGTTGTTCTCGCTCTACCTCGGCGCCCCTTGACCGACCGTTAACCATAACGGCCAATTCACTGCCGTCGCAGTTGGGCCACGCTGACGCGAAATCATTCCTCCCGAGCAACCTCCGCTTCCGCTTCGGCCGCGGCGATCACCGCGAGTTGCTGCTGCACGTCGCATAGCCACGCGAAGTTGGCCTCGGACCCATCCTCGGCAAGGGCGCGTTCGGCTTGGTGAAGTTCGCTATGTAGCGCTCCCGACTGCCGGTGCAAGATCACGGCTTGATGCAGGGTATGTTCCAAGCGCTGCGGATCGGCATGCGGATCGAGCATCCAGCGGTCTCCGGGATTGACCAAGGCGGCGAGCCGGGCATGCGCCTCCTCCAGTCCGGAGCGGCGAAGGCGCGCCTCGAGCAGTTCCGGCTCCAGCGCCTCGACCTCCGCCGCCCGGTCGAGCAGCAGGTTGCGCAGGACCTGCGCATCCGGATTGACGAGTTCGAGCGCGGCCAGCGCCTCCTCCTCGATCCCGAGAAGCTCCGGGTGGGCCAGGAGGCTCGCGACGATCATGGCCTCGCGCTTGGCCGCCCGCCCGCCTTGCACCGGTGCCGGGGCCGTCACCTTGAGCAGCGGATTGAAGCCGGTGACGATGCGCGGCGAGGGCGGTGGATCACCGGGGCGCGGACGTCGCTGGAATGGAGCGGCACGGGGCGGGCGTGACGCGGTGGCGTATCCGCCCTCGGAGCGCTCGGGCCGTCCGCCCGAGAGCCCGCGCAGCCGTTCCGCGATCTCGTCGCGGTAGAAGCGGCGCACCGTCTCGTCACGGATGCCGGCCACCGCCTCGCGCAGCGTCTTGGCGAGGCCGGCGCGCCGCTCCGGGGTGTCGAGGGGGCCGGCCTCGGTCTCGCGCGCCCACAGCACATCAACGAGGGGTTGCGCGCTTGCGAGCACCGTGTCGATCGCCGAAGCGCCGCCCGAGCGGGCGAGATCGTCCGGGTCCTGACCCTGCGGCAGCATGGCGACACGCAGCGACTTGCCGGGCTCCAGCATCGGCAGGGCGACATCCAGCGCCCGGAAGGCGGCGCGCTGCCCGGCCCCGTCGCCGTCGAAGCAGAGGATCGGCTCGTCGGCGTGCCGCCAGAGCAGGGCGAGCTGATCCTCGGTGAGCGCGGTGCCGAGCGGCGCCACCGTCTCGGGAAAGCCCGCCAGCGTCATGGCGATCACATCGACATAGCCCTCCACCGCGACGATGCGCGAGCGGTCATGGGCGGCCTTGCGGGCCAGGTCGAGGTTGTAGAGCATCCGCCCCTTGTGGAAGAGCGGCGTCTCCGGCGAATTCATGTACTTCGCCTTGGCCTCGGCCTGCATCGCCCGGCCGCCGAAGGCGACGACCCGGCCGCGCACGTCGCGGATCGGAAACATCACCCGGTCGCGGAACTTGTCGTAGGGAACGGCGACGCCCTCGGCCGTCGCGAGCAGTCCCAGTTCCAGCATCACGTCGCGCTCGATGCCCTTGGCGGCGAGATGGTCGCGCAGGCCGTAGCGGGCGCCGCCGGCATAGCCCAGCCGGAATTGTTTGCGCGTCGCCTCGCCGAGACCGCGCCGGTCGAGATAGGCCCGGGCCTCACCGCCGTTCGGGCCGCGCAGCTGCTCCTCGAAATAGAGGGCGGCGAGTTCCATGATTTCCAGGGCGCCGGTGCGGCGGGCCTCGGCCCGTTCGCTCTCGACGGTCATCTTCGGCAAGGTGACGCCCGCTTCGCTCGCCAATCGCTCGACCGCCTCGGGGAAGGTGACGCCCTCCGTCTCCATCAGGAAGGTGAAGATGTCGCCGTGCTTGCCGGACGAGAAGCAATGGTAGAACTGCTTTTGGTCGTTCACGTAGAAGCTCGGCGACTTCTCCGCGTTGAACGGCGAGAGACCGCGCCATTCGCGGCCGGCCTTCTTCAGCCGCACCCGTCGCCCGACGACGTCGGAGGCGGGCAGCCGCGTGCGAATCTCTTCGAGGATGTGGGGCGGATAGCGCACGGATCTCTTTTTCGATGGCCGACCGCGGATGCCCTCCGGCGTGGGGACTCACGCTAACGTAGGCATCTTAACGGAGCCTTCGCCACGTCGGTGCGTTGGCCGGCCGATGAATCACCGTGCCTCCCCCGCTCGCGGCCTCACTCGACGGCCCCTTCTCGGCCTCGCGCTGCTGGCCCCGCTCGCTGCCCGGGCCGGGAACGCGCTCTCCGTCGTGATCGATCCGGACGCGCGGGTCGAGACCCTCTATGCCGAAGGACAATGGTGCGAGGGACCGGTCTGGATTCCGGCTCTGACCAGCCTCGTCTTCAGCGACGTGCGCCGCAACCGGATGATCCGCATTCCCGATGGCGGACGTCCAGAGCCGTTTCGCGATCCGTCCGAGAACGCCAACGGCAACACCCTCGACGCTCAGGGCCGCCTCATCACCTGTCAGCACCGCACCGGGCGGGTGGTGCGGGCGGAGGCCGACGGCGCATTCACGGTGCTGGCCGAGCGCCACGGCACGGGTCGGCTCAATTCGCCGAACGACGTGGTCGTGGCAACCGACGGGGCCGTGTGGTTCACCGACCCGACCTTCGGCATCTCGGTTCCCTCGGAGGGCGAGCCCCGTGCCTCCGAGCAGGCCGGGAGCTTCGTCTACCGCCTCGCGCCGGATGGCACGCTCACCGCCGTCGCGACCAATTTCCACGAGCCCAACGGCCTCGCCTTCTCGCCCGACGAACGCATCCTCTATGTCGCCGAGGCCGGCAAGGGGCCGGACGGCTCGGCGCAGCGGACCATCCACGCCCTCGACGTCTCGGACGGCCGATTGTCGAATGAGCGCGTCTTCGCCCGCGTGGAGAACGGCATTCCGGACGGCCTGAAAGTCGATTCCGACGGTCGGGTCTATGCCGGGACCGGCGACGGGGTGCGGATCTGGAACGCCGATGGCGCGCCCGTTGGCCGGATTCCCACGGACGGCCCCTGCGCCAACATCGCCTTCGGTGGCCCGGATGGGCGCCGGTTGTACATCTGCGCCGGTCCGAAGGTGCTGACGGTCGAGACGCGGGTGCGCGGCGCGGGGCTTCGCGGGTGAGGGCCTCCGGTCGGCGTCGTGATCGAGACAGTCATCGAGGTGGGTTTCCCACCAAACCCCCTCATCCTGTGGTGCGTAGCGGAGCGGAGCCTCGAAGGAGGGATCCAGGGATCGCGAGGTTGTGTGGCCCCCCCCTCCGAGGCCGCTGACGCGGCACCTCAGGATGAGGGGAGTGATGGGATCAATCAATCAAACAGCCGCTGAAAGATGACGGGATGACAGACATGCAACGGCGCCATCTCCTCGGCGGCGCGGCGGGGCTCTTCGCCGCGAATCTTGCCGGCTTGCGTCCAACCCTGGCCGAGCCAGGAGCCGGTCCCCTCGAACTTGCCGTCGCCGCCCGCGCGCCGACGACGCCGACGGGGCTGACGCTCGCGCCCGATGGGCGCATGTTCCTGTTCATGCCGCGCTTCGACGAGCGGACGGTCTTCACCGCGGGCGAGGTCTTGCCCGATGGCCGCGTCGTTCCCTATCCGAATGAGGCGACCAATCGCCCGGATCCGGACCGGGCGGAGGAACGCCTGTTCCATGTGCCCAACGGCGTCGTCGATGCCCGCGGCCGGTTGTGGCTTCTCGATGCCGGCCTGATGGCGTCCTCCGGCGAGCCGGTCCAGGGTGCGGCCAAGCTCGTCTGCATCGATCTCGCGACGAACGCGATCGTGCGGACGATCCCGCTGCAGGGTGTCGTGACCAAGACATCGTCGCTGAACGACTTGCGGGTCGATGCCCGGCCGGGCCGCGACGTGGCCTATGTCACGGATCAGGGGCAGGACGGACAGGGGGCGCTGATCGCCGTCGACCTGGCCAGCGGCCGGGCCCAGCGCCGACTCGCCGGTCATGCCAGCACGCAGTCGGTCGAGGGTACGGTGAAGATCGTCGAAGGCCGCGTTCTTCTCAAACGCAAGGCCGATGGCTCCACCAGCCCCATCCAGGGCGGCGCCAACGGCATCGCACTGAGCCCCGACGGGGCGCGCCTCTACTACACGCCGTTGATGAGCCGCCGCCTCTACGCGGTGGACACCGCCTCCCTGCTGGATTCCGCCAAGGACGAGGCGGCGGTCGCCGCGACCGTGCGCGATCTCGGCGAGAAGGGTCTGACCGGCGGGCTCGCCGCCGATTCCCGCGACCGGATCTACCTGAGCCTTCAGGAATTCAACGCCATCGGCCGGCGCGACACGGAGGGGCGGATCGAGGTTCTGGCCCGCGATCCGCGCCTGGTCTGGCCCGACACGTTCTGGATCACCCCGGACGGCTGGCTCTACCTCTCCGCCGCGCAGGCGAATCGCCGGCCGGAGCACAACGGCGGCACCGATCGGCAGGACCCGTCCTACGCCATCTTCCGGATGCGGATCGACGCCGGGCCGGCCTAACGGGCCGGCCTACTTGCCGGCGAGGGCGTCCTTCACCAGCCCGCTCGCCCGGCCGAAATCCATGCGGCCGGTATACTTGGCTTTCAGGGCGGCGATCACCTTGCCCATATCCTTGGGGCTCGCCGCGCCGGTCTCGGCGATGGCGTCCGCGATCGCGGCCTTGGTTTCGGCCTCATCGAGCTGCTGCGGCAGGAAGGTCTGAATGATCTGGGCTTCCGCCCGCTCGGTCTCGGCGAGTTCGGGCCGTCCGCCCTGCTCGTAGACGCCCGCCGCCTCCTGGCGCTGCTTGATCATCTTCTGGAGCAGGGCGAGGATGTCCTCGTCGCTGGTCTGGCTCTTGCCGAGGCCACGGGCCTCGATGTCCTTGTCCTTGAGCGCGGCCTGAATCATGCGCACCGTCGAGAGCTTCTGCTTCTCGCCGGCCTTCATGGCGTCCTTCATCTCGGCGGTGATGCGCTCGCGCAGCATGATATTCCACTCCAGGCGTGAATGAGTGCGGGTCCGGCCTGTTTTCCGCCGGGCTTACTTGTCTAAGACGTTGCGCGAGCGTAGGGGCGCGACCAAGTTGACCCCGAAGCCGCCGGCTCGCTATGAGCCCGGCCGAGATCCCGCACATCCCCGCGGCCCTGACGATGGGCCGCGCGAGGCGGCGGACATAAGCCGGATCGGACCCATGCTGCAAGACGAACCCGCGACCCTGCGCGCCGATCCCGCGCGCAACACCCCCGAGCCGAAGATTCCTGAGCCCTGGGCCGAGCCGCTGGCCACGGCGCTGCTCGTGCTCGCCGACGGCACCGTGCTGGAAGGCTTCGGCATCGGTCAGACGGGCGTCGCCGATGGCGAGGTCTGCTTCAACACCGCCATGACGGGCTATCAGGAGATCCTGACCGATCCGTCCTATGCCGGGCAGATCGTCACCTTCACCTTCCCGCATATCGGCAATGTCGGCACCAACGACGAGGATCTTGAGAGCCTCGATCAGGCACCGGCCTCCGGCGTGCGCGGTGCGGTGATCGCCTCGGCGGTCACGAAGCCCTCGAACTGGCGATCCTCCTCCCATCTCGACGGTTGGCTCAAGGCCCGCGGCATCGTCGGCATCACCGGGGTCGACACGAGGGCGCTGACCGCGCTGATCCGCGACCACGGCATGCCGAACGCCGTCATCGCCAACGACCCGCAAGGCCAGTTCGACCGCGAGGCCCTGAAGGCGCGGGCCGCCGCGCTCGCCCCGATGGAGGGACTCGACCTCGTGCCGCCGGTGACCTCCCGCGAGGCCACCGCCTGGACCCAGACCGTCTGGGCGGTGAAGGGCGGCTACGGCTCCCGCGCGGCGGGGCAGGGCCTCAGGGTCGTGGCGATCGACTACGGCGTGAAGCGCAACATCCTGCGGCTTCTCGCCGAGGCCGGCTGCGACGTGACGGTGGTTCCAGCCACGACCAGCGCCGAAGAGATCATGGCGATGAAGCCGGACGGCGTGTTCCTCTCCAACGGTCCCGGCGATCCGGCCGCGACCGGTGAATATGCCGTGCCGGTGATCCGCCAGCTTCTCGACGAGCGGGTGCCGACCTTCGGCATCTGCCTCGGCCACCAGCTGATGGGGCTCGCGCTCGGCGGCCGCACCGTGAAGATGGGGCAGGGCCATCACGGCGCGAACCATCCGGTGAAGGACCACACCACCGGCAAGGTCGAGATCGTGTCGATGAACCACGGCTTCGCGGTGGATCCGAAGAGCCTGCCGGAAACGGCGGTCGAGACCCACGTCTCGCTGTTCGACGGATCGAATTGCGGCCTCTCGCTGACCGACCGTCCGGCCTTCTCGGTGCAGCACCATCCGGAGGCCTCGCCCGGTCCCCGCGACAGCCATTACCTGTTCGAGCGCTTCGTGAAGCTGATGCGGGAAAACAAGCCCGAGAGCGCGCAAGCAGCGGGCTGACCGCATCCAATGGGGGCGGGCCCTGGCTTCGCCCCCACCCATCGCGACGGTCGATCGCACGCGACGCTTCGCGGTGCCGGAAGCGTTTCGCAATCCTGGTATCGACTGATCCGATCGAGAAGGCGCCTCACACGCCTCACCGCAGCTTTGCTTGACGCCCCGTGAGGGCGGTGCGACAGGCGCGGGATACGCTGACCCGCGAGACAGGACGGACCGATGTCGCAGCCCCTCGATCTCCTCGTCCTTGGCAATGCCATCGTCGATCTCATCGCCCATGCCGACGACGCCTTCCTGGCGGATCAGGGCGTGGCCAAGGGCGCGATGCAGCTGATCGACGAAGAGCGGGCGGAGGCCCTGTTCTCGGTGATGGGCCCGGCCACCGTCGTCTCCGGCGGCTCCGGCGCCAATACCGCCGTCGGCGCGGCCCTGCTCGGCGCCAAGACCGGTTTCGTTGGCAAGGTCCGCGACGACGAGCTCGGTCGCCTGTTCAGCCACGACCTCAAGGCCACCGGCGTCGGGTTCGAGACCGTTCCGGCCGGGGACGGCCCGGCCACCGCCCGCTGCTTCATCCTGGTGACGCCGGACGGCGAGCGCACCATGAACACCTATCTCGGCGCTTGCCAGAAGCTGTCGTCGGACGACGTGGACGAGGCCGCGGTCCGCGCCGCCCGCGTCACCTATCTCGAAGGCTATCTGTGGGATCCGCCGGCCGCGAAGGACGCGTTCCGCAAGGCGGTGGGCATCGCCCACGGCGCCGGCAATGCCGTGGCCCTCACGCTCTCCGACGCCTTCTGCGTCGATCGCTACCGCGACGAGTTCCTCGGCCTGATCCGCGAGGGCAGCATCGACATCCTGTTCGCCAATATCGGCGAGCTGCAGAGCCTCTACTCCACGGACGACCCGGACAAGGCCATCGCGGCCCTGCGCGACGAGCGCGGCGGACATGGCAAGCACCTGCTCGGTCTCGTCACCCGCTCGGCCGACGGTGCCCTGGTCGTGCGCGGCGGCGAGGTTCGCCCGGTGGAGGCTTCGCCCGTGCGCGAAGTCGTCGACACGACGGGCGCGGGCGATCTGTTCGCTGCGGGCTTCCTGGCCGGTCACGCGCGCGGCCTCGATTACGTGGCGAGTGCGCGCCTCGGCACCCTCGCGGCGGCGGAAGTGATCGAGCATATCGGCGCCCGCCCGCAGCGCGACCTGCTGGCGCTCGCCCGTGAGCGGCGCCTGATCTGATGCGGAGCGGATCGCCGGTGCGCTTCTCGGTGCCGCCGAGGGCGCGCACGGCGGCTTAGGCCCCCGGGGCGCGTCGATTTATCAAGTGTCTTCCAGCCTTTATCGGTAGAATGACAAAACGTTCGACCTGCTCATTGTCCTGTTAACCATTATTTGTCCGGTCTGGTAGAGATTACTCGGTGCCGGATACTGATTCGGCATTCTTGTCGCGATGCCGGCTGCCCCGAGGTGGCCGCCCTCACGAAAGGCCGACCGAGTCGTGCGCCAGAACCTGCGCCAGCGCTCCCGCTTTCTCCGTCTCGGTCCGGGGGCGGTCACGGCTTTCGGCTGCGCCATCCTCATCGTCGTGATCGGCCTATGGCACGTCTCGCGGGCCTGGGACGCGGCGATGAGCGGCGCGCGGGACGACGTCGCCAACCTCAGCCGATCGCTCGCCCAGCACGCCACCGGCCTCATCGACGGCATCGACCAGACGCTCGCCGGCATGGCGGAGCGGGCGGCCGCCGATGATGCGCCCGCTTTGTCGAACTTCATCCGCCGTCGTGGGGCGACGTCGGGGCATGTCCGCTCCTTCGCCGTCCTCGATGCCGAGGGGCATTGGCTCGCCGATTCGCGCGATCCGGAGGGGACGCGTCGCACGTCCGAGGCCGGTCGGGACGACATCCGTTGGCACCGCGAGCATCCTGGCGCCGAGCTTCACATTGGTACGCCGCGTCCGGATCGTCCCCGAGCCGGATCCATCATCCCACTCTCGCGACGCTTCAACCGGCCCGACGGCAGTTTCGGCGGCATCGTCCTGGCCGCTTTCGATCCCGCGATCCTCCAGGGGGTCTACGACGGCGTCCGGCTCGACGCGCAGAGCGCCATCGCCCTGTGGCGCGACGACGGGCGCCTGCTCGTACGCCGGCCCGCAATCGACTCGATCGATCGCGATTTCGCCGAGACCGACTTCTTCCGGGCGCTCGTGGCGGGAACCGGAACCTCCCACTCGTTCGAACTGCCCGGTGCCGTCGACCGCGTATGGCGGCTGACCGGCTACGAGCGCCTCGCCCCATACCCTTCGCTGATCGTCGCGGTGGGTGCGAGTCTCGACGGGCTCGTTGCCCGCTGGCGTCAGGAAGCCCTGATCGAGGCGATGGCCCTCGGGGTCTCGGTGCTCGCCCTGATCGGCCTCGGCATCGGGCTGGAGCGACGCGAGCGTCGGATTCGGGCCGTGGAAGCCCAGACCGCCGAGGCCGAATCCCTGTTCCGTGCCCTGTTCGATCACGCGACCGATGCGCTCTTCGTCCATCGGATCGGGACGGATGACAGCATCACCCTCGAGACCCTGAACGGCCGGGCCGCGGGCATGCTCGGCGGACAAGCGAGCGATCTCAAGGGTCGGGCCTTGAGCGAGGTCCTGCCGCCGAGCCTGTACGATCAAGTGACGGCCGACCTTCGCGCGACCATCGAGAGGGGCCAGCCGCAGGCCTTCGAGCTGCGGGAGGGTGAGGAAGCGGGCGGACGTATCTTCGAGGTCGTGCACGTGCCCCTGCGGGGGCCGGACGGGCAGATTTCCCGCGTCTTCGCGGGCGCGCGCGACATCACGCATCTGCGCGCGGCCGAGACCGCGGCCCTCGATGCCAATCGCCTCCTGCTCCTGGCCGAGCAGATGGCGCAGGTCGGGCACTGGCATCTCGACGTGGTGAGCGGTCGCCTGCGCTGGTCCGACGAGGTCTACCGCATCCACGGCCGTGATCCGGCGACGTTCCGCCCGACCCTCGAGGACGGCATCGCTGCCTATCACCCCGAGGATCGCGAGATCGTCGCCGCCATGGTGGCGAATGCCATCGAGCGGCGCGGCAGCTTCGAATTCACCCTACGGCTTGTGCGGTCGGACGGGGATATCCGCCATGTCCAGGCACGCGGCATCTGCGTGCTGGGCGGGGCGGGGGAGGACGGGGAGCCGACCGTCGTCGGGCTGTTCGGCGTGTTCTCCGACATCTCTCAGCGCGTCCGGGCCGATGCCTCGGTGGTATCGAGCGAGGCGCGCTACCGCATGCTCGCGGATGCCGCCACCGACATGGTGGTTCAGGTCGATCCAGCGGGGATCTGCCTCTACGTGTCGCCGGCCATTCGCGATCTGCTCGGTCGCGAACCGGAGGCGCTGACGGAAAGCGCCTTCGCCAGCCTGATCCACCCCGACGATCAGGGCGAGTTCGCCGGGATCCTGGCCGATCTCGCCTCCGGCCAAGGGGACCGCGCCGTCAGCGTCAGCCGCCTGCTCCATAGCGAGGAACGCTGGATCTGGGTCGAGACGTCGCTCAAGACCCTGAGCCTGCCCGACGGTCGTTCCGGCGGCTTCGTGGCTTCCGTGCGCAACATCGACGAACGGCGCCGGGCCGACCAAGCCCGCCGCGAGAGCGAGGACCGCTACCGGCTCCTCGCCGACAATGCCTCGGACCTTATCGTGCTCGGTCATGCCGACGGGCGGCGCAGCTACTACTCGCCGGCCGTCACCACGATCCTCGGCTGGACCGTCGAGGAGGCGCACAAGATGACCATGCGGAAATGGGTCCATCCGGACGACCTCGAGAAGGCCTTCGCCGCCACGGCCGGCCTGACCGATGAGCGCCCCCACGCGAAGGTTGTCTACCGCTTGCGCCACAAGGCGGGGCATTACGTGTGGACCGAGGCGGCCTTCCGCCTCGTGGCCGGCGATGCCGGGGACGTTCGGATCGTCACGGCCATCCGCGACGTCACCGAGCGGCAGGAACAGGCCCGTCATCTCGAACAGGCCAAGGCCGAGGCGGAGGCAGGCGCGCGCATCAAGGCCGAGTTCCTGGCCAATATGAGCCACGAGCTGCGCACGCCGCTCGCCGGCATGCTCGGCACCCACGATCTCTTGCAGAGCGATCCCAGCCTCACGCCGGCTCAGCGCCGCCTCGTCGGACTCGCCCAGGAATCCAGCCGCTCGCTCCTGACCATCGTCAACGACATCCTCGACTTCTCGAAGATCGAGGCCGGCGAATTGTCCGTCGAGAATGTCTCCTTCAGTCTCTCCGATCTCGTCGAGAGCTGTCGCCGTCTCGCCGCCGAGGCCGCCCGTGCCAAGGATCTCGCGATCACCGTGTCGATCGCCCCGGATGTTCCGGACTGGCTCAAGGGTGATCCGACCCGGATCCGCCAGATCCTGCTCAACCTCGCCACCAACGCGGTCAAGTTCACCCAGGAGGGACGCGTCCTCATCGCCGTCACGCGCCAAGCCATGGAAGGCGGTGTCGTGCGCGTGCGGATCGCGGTGACCGATACCGGTATCGGCATCGCCGAGGAGGCGATCCCATCCCTGTTCGAGCGCTTCAGCCAGGCCGACGGTTCGATGGCGCGACGATTCGGCGGCACCGGTCTCGGTCTCGCGATCTGCAAAAGGCTTGTGGCCTTGATGGGCGGCGAGATCGGCGTGGAGAGCCGGATCGGCGAGGGTTCGACCTTCTGGTTCTCGCTGGCCTTGCCGCTGACCCAGCCGGAGCGGACGGCATCGGGGCAGATGGAGCTGCTCGGGGCATCGCCGCGTGTCCGGCATATCCTGCTCGCCGAGGACAACCGCATCAATCAGGAAATCCTCACGACGGTTCTCGAACGGAAGGGGCACACCGTGACCCTGGTCGAGAACGGTCGCGCGGCCCTCGCCGCCGTTCAGGCCGGTACGGGTTTCGACGTGATCCTGATGGATGTGCAGATGCCCGAAATGGACGGGCTGGAGGCTACTGCGGCGATCCGGGCGCTGGAGCGGACAGAGGCGCGCGTCCGCACGCCGATCATCGCGCTCACCGCCAATGCCATGAGCCAGGAGATCGAGCGCTGCCGATCCGCCGGCACCGATGCGCACGTAGCTAAGCCGGTGCATTGGCCCGACCTGTTTGTGACGATCGATCGATTGTGCCGCCCGCAGGGCGAGCTGGCGGAGATCGACGGTCCCGTGCTCGACGAGGACATGCTGGAGATGATGGCGGGCGTCGTCGGCCTCGATCGGATCAGGGACCTCCTCGCCGTGGCCATGCGCGAGATCGAACGCCGCATCGCCCTACTCTGCGAGCCGGATATCGAAGCGGCGTCCTTTGCCGCCGAGGCGCATGTCCTGATCTCGCTCAGTGGTCAGCTCGGCTTCACCGAGCTGTCGAACCTATGCCGTGAGCTGGAGGGACGCGCGACGGGACAGGACGGACGCAAGCGCGTCCCCGAATTGCGGGCAGCGCTGGAACGCGCCCGCACGGCCATCTCTACCTGCCCCTACGCCCGGGCGGCGTAGGCGCAAACCGATCGGGTCGGGCACCGCCCGCCACGCGCGAGCCTCACCCCGGATCCGGTGATCCTGATGAGGCTCGCCCTGAAACGGGCGGACGAACCGGCTCAGCGCGAGCCGATCAGCTCGACGTCGAAGATCAGCGTGGCGTTCGGCGGGATGACCCCACCCGCGCCGCGGGCGCCGTAGCCGAGCTCCGGCGGGATCGTCAGGATGCGACGACCGCCGGCCTTCATGGTGGCAACGCCCTCGTCCCAGCCGCGGATCACCTGGCCCGCGCCGATCTTGAAGCTGAAGGGCTGGCCGCGATCGCGGGAGGAGTCGAACTTCTTGCCCTGCTTGCCGCCGCCGGCATCGAGCCAGCCGGTATAGTGCACCGTGACCTGCTGACCGGTCTGCGGCTCGGGGCCGGTGCCGACGACTTCGTCGACATAGGAAAGGCCCGAAGGCAGGGTGACGGGCTGGGCGGAGGCGGCTGCGGTCATGGCGAGGGCGATGGCTCCGGCGATGGGAAGGATCGAACGCATGGATCTCTTCTCGACGCGTCGTTCGTGACGACGGGCCGGCGGGTTACCATGCCGCCGCGCCGAAGGCGAATGCGGTCCTGCGAGAGCCGCTCCACCAGCGGTCCACTCGAAGAAGGCGCCTCCGACGGGGACGCGCCACAGGGTTCAGACCGTTTCGATCCGCTGCTCAGTAGCGGGCCGTGATGGCGCTTCGTTCCGCGATGCAGGCACCGGCGGCCGGGCCGACCACGAGATCGCCCTGCCGGGGGTTGTTGAGAGCGAGCGGCGCGGTGTCCTTCCGGCCGATGAAGCCGCCGCCGAGCTGCTCTTCGAAGAAGCCGTCACCGAATTGAATGTAGCATCGGTCGATGACCGCCACGGTGCCGTAGCTCGCCCGGAAGGCCGCATTTTCCGGCCCCGCCGCCGGGCCGCAGGTGAGCGCCACATCGATCCGGCCGGATTGGTGGAAGCGGATCGCCTGTGAACGGTGCGGGCGCACCGCGACCCAGGGACCGCCGTCGCGGCTGACGAGGGCCGTGTAGCCGGATCGATTGATGATCTGGCGGGTGCATCCGGCCTCGGCCGTATGGGCGGAAACGAAGCCTCCGATGAGGACCGCGAGGCCGAACGCCCCTCTCACCCCGTACATTCGTCGTCTCCTCGTCGCCCGGCTCTCACCGGCATCTTACAGTCACGCTCGCAGCGTCAACCGTTTGCAGGTGCACGGCGTTCCCCTCCATCACCACCGTCGCTTCGGTATGGAGAACGGAGTCCTGGGGGCGAGCCTGACGCGGCGCATCGCATGCAAACCAGGTTGCGACCGGACGACCCGCTTCATAAACTCAATTCATAATTCATCTGCCCGGAGCGTTGCGGGCAGCGCGAGCGCCACCGGTCGCCGTGCATGGGAGGATCCGAGATGGACCAGAGCCTGGGACGAGAGGCGGATTCGGCCGTTCCCGTGCACGTTGCGGATCGGACAGGCTGAGGCGCGCAATGGATCATCCGCATCGCTCGGGACCGCTGACCGGTCTCCGCGTCGTCGAACTCGCTCACATCATGGCCGGGCCGGTCTGCGGACTGATGCTCGGCGACATGGGAGCCGAGGTGATCAAGGTCGAGAAAATCGACGGCGGCGACGACACGCGACGTTCGGTTCCCCCCGCCCTAGCCGGCGAGAGCGCCGCCTACATGATGATGAATCGCGGCAAGCGCGGACTCAGCCTCGACCTCAAGAGCCCGGACGGAAAGGCCGTGCTGCGGCGTCTGCTGGCGGATGCCGATGTCCTGATCGAGAATTACCGGGCCGGGACGATGGAGCGGCTGGGCCTCGGTTACGATGTGCTCAAGACCGAATTCCCGGCCTTGATCTATTGTTCGCTCTCGGGGTTCGGCCGGTCCGGACCCTATGCCGAGCGGCCGGGGTTCGATCTCGTGGCGCAGGGCATGAGCGGTCTCATGAGCGTCACCGGTGAGGGGCCCGGTCGCCCGCCGATGAAGTGTGGCCCCCCGGTCACCGACATCACCGCCGGCATCCTCGCGGCGATGGGCGTGCTCGCGGCCTATGTGCACCGGCTCAAGACGGGGCAGGGCCAGGTGGTCGACACCTCCCTGTTCGAGGCCGGCATCACCCTGACCTACTGGCAATCGGCCATCGCCATGGCCACCGGCGCGGCACCGGGACCGATGGGCTCGGCCCATCCCCTCAACGCTCCCTACGAAGCCTTCGAGACGGCCGACGGCTGGATTACCATCGGCGCCGCCAACCAGACCAATTGGCTGCGGTTGCTGACGGTATTGGGTGCCGAGCATCTGGCCGACGATCCGCGCTTCTCGGCAAATCGCGATCGGATGGAGAACCGCACGACTCTGGCTGAAGCGCTGGCGCCGTATTTCCGGTACGCCACCTCCACTGATTGGCTGGTACGCTTGGAAGCGGGGGGCGTGCCCGCCGGGCCGGTGCTCGACGTGTTGGCGATGCAGGCGGACCCCCAGGCGCGGGCGCGGGAGATGGTGGTCGCGGTCGATCACGCCCGCGCGGGCCGGATGGAGACGCTCGGTTTGCCGGTCAAATTCTCCGAGACACCCGGCCGCGTACACGGGCCGGCCCCGCTGCTCGGCGAGCACAGCCGTGCGATCCTGGCCGAAGCGGGCTACGCTGCGGCGGAAATCGACGACTTGATCGCCCGGGGCATCGTGGGCGAGACGAGGGTCTGACCGATCATGTCGGGTCGCGGGGGAAGGATCGTCGATCCCGTTCCACGCACCCGTCGGATGATCACCGCTCGGCGCTCGCGGGGGCCAGGAGACGATGCGGCAGGATCATCGTCCTTCAAATGACCGGACGTTTCAGGAGCAGTTCGATGAGCATCGCCGCCGAGGCCGCACCGACCGATGAACTCCTGTTCTCGATCGACGACGCCGGGATCGCCCGCATCACCCTCAATCGGCCGCAGGCGCGCAATGCGCTGACCTTCGCGATGTATGAGGGGTTGGTCGATCTCTACGGGCGGATCGAGTCCGACCGCTCGGTCAAGGCGGTGATCCTGACCGGCGCGGGCGATAAGGCCTTCGCCGCCGGGACCGATATCGGCCAGTTCCGTGATTTCCGTACGGCTGAGGAAGCCCTCGGCTATGAGCGCTTCATGGATCGGGTCCTGGGCAGCCTGGAGCGGCTGCGCGTGCCGACGATCGCCGCGGTGGCGGGTGCGTGTACCGGCGGCGGCATGGCCATTGCCGCCGCCTGCGACATGCGGATTGCCTCGCAGGACGCCCGTTTCGGTATCCCGATCGCGCGGACGCTCGGAAATTGCCTGTCGCAATCGACCTTGCGGCGGCTGTCGGGTCTGATCGGAGCGCCGCGGGTCAAGGACATCCTGTTCACTGCCCGCCTCGTCGGCGCCGACGAGGCGCGGGCGATCGGCTTCGCCAACGAGGTGGTGGCCGATGCCGCCGCCGTGCAGGCCCGCGCCAGCGAACTCGCCACGTTGCTCGCGAGCCATGCCCCGCTCACGCTACAGGCGACGAAAGAGGGGCTGCGCCGGCTCTCTGAGCAGGCCGGGGATGGGCCGGCTGCATCGGGCGACGATCTGATCGTGCTCTGCTACACCAGCGAGGATTTTCGCGAGGGAATGGACGCGTTCCTGTCCAAGCGTCCGCCTTCATTCAAGGGGCGGTGAGGGCGGTCGAACGGTCCCTCAACCGTCCTCCTCGCCGTACATCGCCGCGATCACCGGCTTCTTCGAGCGGATGTGGTGGCGCATCACGGCGGCGAGCGCGTCTCCGTCGCGGGCGCGCAGATACCGGATCATCTGCTCGTGCTCATCGACGGCCTGGGACCATTGTTCGTCCGTCTGATGAGCGGTGTAGCGCGTGCGCTGGATGCGGCCGGTAAGGCCGATATAGAGGCTGCGCAGCTTGGTGTTGCGGCTCGCCAGCATGATCGCTTCGTGGATCTCGCGGTTGAGCCGGAAATAGGGCGCCTCGTCACGGGCTTTCCAGGCCTCGATCATCGCGTCGTGCTTCACGCCGATCGCCTCGATCTCCGCATCGCTGATGACCCGGCACGCGATGTCGCAAGCGGTGGCTTCCAGGCCGGCGACGATCTCGATCATCTCTTCCAGTTCGGTGCGCGAGATGCTGGCGACACGTGCGCCCCTGTTCGGAAGCAGCTCCAGCAAACCTTCGGTGGCGAGAATCTTGATCGCCTCGCGGAGGGGCGTGCGCGAGATGCCAAATCGCTCTGTCAATTCGCTCTCGTTGACCCGCGCGCG
Source organism: Methylorubrum suomiense (assembly GCF_022179765.1). Lineage (GTDB taxonomy): Bacteria > Pseudomonadota > Alphaproteobacteria > Rhizobiales > Beijerinckiaceae > Methylobacterium > Methylobacterium suomiense. The sequence goes on from NZ_BPRE01000008.1 coordinate 172,875, forward strand.
TGGCTCCAGCTCGCCGTCATTGATCAATTCGCGCATGCGATCCGCCACCTCGTCGTGGAGGTATCGACGGCTGATCCCGATACTGGGCTCAATTCTATTCATCGAGCAGTCAAATCATTCTTGAAGCGAGACATCCCGTCTCAAGGTCTAAGGATAGGCTCGTCCGATGTCGAGGCAGTGCCCACCTCCCGACTTCGTGAGCCGGTTGAAAACTTGGTCGACCATCTTGGACCATGCCTGAGAACGAGCTTGGCACGGTTTGAATTTTTCATGCAATATCGTTCCGAGGCCTCCTGCATCCGGTGCCGAGACACAGATTTCCGATGATCGACCTGTTCAGCGATACCCAGACCCGGCCGACGCCCGGCATGCGCGAGGCCATGGCGCGGGCCGAGGTCGGTGACGAACAATCGGGCTCGGACCCGAGCACCAACGCGCTGTGCGAGCGTGTAGCAGCGATGCTGGGACTCGAAGCCGGGGTGTTCATGCCATCCGGGACGATGTGCAACCTCGCCTCGATCCTGGTTCATACGCGCCGGGGCGACGAGATCATCGTCGACGACCAGTCCCATATCTACAACACCGAGGCCGCGGGCGCTGCGGCCCTCGGCGGCGTCTCGGTGCGCGCCCTCCCGACGCGGGTCGGGCTGTTCACGGCCGAGGCTGTCGCGGCCGCGATCCGCGCGCCGCAGCGCACGGCACCGCGTTCGTCGCTCGTCTCGATCGAGCAAACCACCAGTTTCTCCGGCGGCACGGTCTGGGATCTCGCCGAGATGCGCCGCATCCGCGACGTTGCGCAGGCGCGCGGGCTGGTGGCGCATATCGACGGGGCACGTCTCCTCAACGCCGTCGCCGCCACCGGCATCCCGGCGGCCGACTACGCTCGCGGCTTCGACAGTGCCTGGATCGACCTCAGCAAGGGTCTGGGCTGCCCGGTCGGTGCGGTTCTGTGCGGGTCTTCCGCCTTCGTCGAGGCGGCGTGGCAGTGGAAGTACCGGCTCGGCGGCGCCATGCGCCAGTCGGGCGTGCTCGCGGCTGCCGGGCTCTACGCCCTCGATCACCACCTGGATCGGCTCGCGCAGGACAATGCCAACGCGGCTCGGCTCCACCGCGCCGTCGCCGACCTCCCGGGCCTGGGTTTCGATCCGACGGCGGGGCAGTCGAATATCCTCTACTTCTCGGTCGAGGGCCTTGGAATCACGGCCGCCGCGTTCGCCGCTGCCTGTCTCGAAGAGGGTGTGCGCGTGCGGGCGCTCGGCACCCATCATATCCGCGCCACCACCCATCTCGATGTGAGCGAGACCGAGATCGAGCAAGCGTCCGCCGTTCTGCGGGCAACGGCGCTCGCCTTCGCGGCGCGCGATTAACCGTCGAACAGGGTGGCCAGGGGCAGGCTCAGGCCCGGCGGGTCGAGATCCACCATTCCGCCGGCGGCGATCCGGGTCTCGATCAGGTCATTGGCGGCGCGGCGGTGATGGATGATCGTGCGCCGCTTGGGATCGACGATCAGGTAATGCATCACGCTCGGCAGACGAAAATAGCCGTCGAGCTTGATTCCGGTGTCGATCCCCTTCGTGCGGGGCGACAGAACTTCGACGACGATCAACGGCGCGGGGACGGCAATTGCGCCGGGATCGAGAGGTTCACCGCAATACACGAGCGCATCCGGCTCGAAGACCGTTCCGTCATCGATCCTAACGGACAAACCGTCGGGCAACATGCGGCACGGGAGGTCGCCGACCCGCAACGCAGACCTCAGCGCCAATTGCACGGCGAACTTGATTTCCGCGTGCCGAACACGCTCCGGCGACTTCGCCACGACCTCACCGTCGAGGAGCTCATGGCGTCCCGGCCGTCCCTCGGCCCAGGCCAGGAACGCGTCGACATTCATGCCGGGCTTGGACTGGACGCTCATAGGCGTAACCCTTTCACGGGGCCCCTAGGTCGCGACGGCGAAATCGCTACGGCTGGAGTGCCTTGACCTCGCACTGTGCGTAGTCGGAACTCGCCTTCACATAGGCGTTCAGCCGTTGCAGATAGGCCTCCGCGAGCGGCCGGAACGCCTGAGCCTGGGCATTATAGGCCTTCACGGCATCGTTGTAGGTATAGGCTTCCCAGCCGGGGCATCCCCCCTTGGCATCGAGGCAAGCGGGTTTGTCCGGACGCTTGGGTTTCTCCGGGCGCGCCTCGGCGGGCGGCGGAGCCGGCGGCGTGCAGGGAGCGGCCAGGGCCGGATCGGCGAACATGCCGAACAGGCAGAGCGCCGCGCATCTCGGAAGCGTCATCATCGCCCTCTCCCCACCCATCCATGGTCGCCGCCGCTTTTCCCGAGCGGGGGGAAGCGCGTCAAGGAAACGGTTCGGGATCCTGCCCACGTCGTTTCAGGCGGCAGGGATCGGTCGATCCCGGAGTTGCGCGCGGGCGAGGGCGTCGATCCGCGCGGCGGCGAGGCTGACGCCAGGGTCTCCGGTCAAGCGCTGAGCGACAGCCGCCGCGGCCTCCGCCAAGCCCGGATCGGACACAGCGCGGGAAATCCGCCCGGCGAGATCCTCGGCGCCGACCTGCCGCAAGGGAACGGGCACCTCGCTCGCGCCGAGGTCTGCGACGCGCCGGCCCCAGAAGACCTGATCACCCCATTGCGGAAGGATCACGCTCGGGCGCCCGGCCCGCAGGGCCGCCGCCAGGGTCGAGGGATCGCCGTGATGCACCGCAGCGGCGGTGCGGGGGAGCAACAGCGGGGGATCGATCGCCTCGCTCCAGGCTAGGTTCGGCGATGGGCGCAGGGGAGGAGTGAATTCTCCCGGTGCGGTCCTCAGGATCGCCCGCCCGCCCCAGCGCTCAAGGGCCGATTCGATGACCGCGCGGCGGCTCTCGGCACCCCAACCCATCGGCCGGAGATCGACGTAGATCGGCGGTGGTCCGGCGGCGAGGAAGGCCTCGATCGGGTCCGGTAGCCGCGCATCCGGATGGGGCGACGCCTGCCAGAACCCGGTCATGAGGACGGGTACGGGCCAGTCGCCGGGATCGGGGCTCAGCACGGGGCTCCAGGCGGCGACGTGATGCAGACCGGCGAGATCGGCCGTCATCGGGTTGCCGAAGGCACTCGCGGATGAGTGACCGCCGTGGCGCCGACGGATCTCGGCGAAGGAGCGTCGCCCGAACCACGACAGGAGGCGGAAGGCCTCGTAGCTGAGGCGGTTCTCGATCCGGCCGCGATCATGGCCGCCGAACAGGGCGGCCGACATGGTCCGGGTCGGCAGCATGGGATGGCGCATCACCCGTACGGCGGGCAAGCCGGCCTCGCGGGCGAGCGGCCCGACGAAGAAGGCCAGCGGATCGAACACGACGATGTCCGCGCCGCGCATCTCGATGAGACTCGTCTCGATCAGCGCCGTGAGACGGTCCTGGAGCGCGCGGCGCAAGGCACCGAGCAGCGGCAGATTCGCGAGCAGGGCGGCGGGCTCGGTCCGGCGGATGGGTTCGAAGCGCGGATCGTCCAGTACCTGTCGAAAGCCGTCCCCCGCCTCGATCGGCTCCAGTCCGGACGCCCGGATGCGCCCGTGCGGATCGCGCGTGGTGACGACGCGGACCTCGTGGCCACGTTCCACCAGCGCCTGACCCAGGATGCAGAACGGAGGCAGATCGTCGCCCGTGCCGAAGGTGATGATGACGGTGCGTGGAATGCGACCGATCACAGAAGGTCCGATCTTGTGAGGACTGCGACGGAAGCCGTGACGCCGTGGTCGTCGTTTTGTGCTGTCACGGTCCGACGGGCTGGGCGGGATGAAAATCCGGCACGGATCACGAGCGCGTCGCTGCGTCGTCCAAGAAACGTGTCGCGCGCACGGAGTGCAGCATCCGGATGCAACCCACGTCCTCCGTGCGCGTTCAGCAGTCCCGGAACGGAGATTGACCAGTCATGGGGCTGTTAAGTCTCTGTTAAGGACGTTTCGCCCGCTGGAGCGTTGGATTGCGTGAGTTACGGTGACGAAACGCACCGCGCCATCCCGGCGAAACAGATTAGGAGTTACTTAACGGTTGTGGCGGCCGAGCGGGCCCGCCGACGGAGATAAGCGATGAGCCAGCGCATCGAAGACATCAAGTTCATGGCGACGATGTCCTTCGTCACCCTCTTCGGCACCTGCCTGACCGCCCTGTTCGGCTGAAGCCTCACGTCGCGCACTCCCTTCTTAGGGCAAATCCGTTAAGAAGCCGCTTCCATCGCTCCCGTTCTGAGGGGGCCTTTCCGGGGACGGGATGTCTCCGTGTAGGACGCGGTCGTGCGAACCATCCAAGTCATCGGCATCGGTACCGGCAATCCGGAGCACCTGACCATTCAGGGCATCCGTGCCCTTAACGCAACCGACGTCGTTTTCGCGCTGGACAAGGGCGAGGCCAAAGCCGGCCTCAACGCCGTGCGCCGGACGATCTGTCAGCTCTACGCCGAGCGGCCCGGTTGCCGCTTCGTCGAGGCGCCCGATCCCGAGCGCGACCGCCGACCGACCGATTACAGCGCTGCCGTCGATGATTGGCACGCGGCGCGGGCGGCGCTCTACGAGGACATGATCGCGACCCATCTGGGCGAGGACCAGACCGGCGCCTTCCTGGTCTGGGGTGATCCCGCGCTCTACGACAGCACGCTGCGTATCTTGGAGCGCGTGAGCGCGCGCGGGCGCGTCGCCTTCACGGTGTCGGTGGTGCCCGGAATCACCTCCGTGCAGGCACTCGCCGCGAGTCACCGTATCCCGCTCCACCGCATCGGCGAGCCCGTACAGATCACCACCGGGCGGCGGCTGCGCGACGAAGGCGGAGCCGTTACCGGCGCGACGGTCGTGATGCTGGACGGTGATCCCACCTTCGACGGACTCGATCCCGATCTGGTGATCTATTGGGGCGCGTATCTCGGAACGCCGGACGAGCTTCTATCGACCGGGCGTATCGGCGACGTGGCAGAAAGCATCCATGTCATGCGCGCCGAGGCCCGAGAGCGGCACGGCTGGATCATGGATATCTATCTGCTGATGCCGCGGGGGCGACAGAGCCGCCGCGCGTGAGGCGGCAAGATCCGCTCGACCGAGTGCGATCACATTCGCGATGCGGAGTAAGACCCGATGGATTGGCCAAGAAAAAACGGGCCGGACCATTGTCCGACCCGCTGAGAGGTTCCGGCCGATGCACAAGGGGAATGCGGGGAGGACCAGATGGCCGGGTTGAGAGCCTAACGACCGGCCCCGGTCAGGGTTCCGTTTTTGCCTTCGGAACGGCCCGCTTTTTTTGGGCGCGAGGCATTTCTGCAACGTCCCGAATGGCCTCTCGGCGGTGCCGCAGCGCCGAATCATGCGGACCAAAGCGCAGGTAATACTGTTCTGCATCGGAGCGGCACAGTGAAGGAACCAGCCAACTCGCTGCCGCGTTGTGCCGATATCCTGTCAAGCTCCCCTCGGAGATCGCAAAGATGCTTCGGCCCGGCTTCGTTCTCGGCGTGACTGGTCCTGCTGCGATCCTGACCCTGCTCACGTTGCCGCTCGTTCGCTACGGCGCCGATGCCATGGCCGCGCCCGCTCCGGCGCCTCGCATCGCTCTCGAAGCGCCGGTCGCTTCGCCCCTGCCGGGCCTGCGTCCCTACAACACCGCCATCAGCCCGATCCACGTCGCCACGGCGCCCCGCCCGGTCCACCAGCTCCAGCCGGTGGCACCGACCCGCGCGGTGGAGGAGATCCCGGTCAAGCCGCGTCGTCTGACGCGCGAGGGATGCGAGACGCCGATCAGTTCGCTTGCGGGGCCGGAGGCCCGTCGCATGGTGCCGGGCCGCTGCATGGCCTGAGCGGTTCAGGCGGAGCCGCGCACCTTCTCGACATCCGCCGTCAGTCCGGTCGGCGTCATGCGCTCTCGGGCCACCAGTCGGTCGCCGGGGCCGAATGACCCCAACGGCACGTCCCGATCCGGCAGCACCACCGTCGTGACGGCGCCAGTGTGGACCAGCACATAGCGCTGAAGTGGTAGGGACGCCGCCGCCCACCGCCGAAGCTGATCGTGATAGGGCGCCCGCTTCCAGGAATTGGCCTGCCCCGGATCGACCTGCACATTCATGAAGCGGGTGACGGGGTCCAGGCTTAACACCATCTTGGCCCGATCCGGACGCCATTCCGGACCCATCCACTCCTCCGTCATCCAGAGGCAGTGGAAGGCGCGGCAATGGTCGGGCCGTTGCGCGTGGATACCGCAACCGCTGCCCGCTTTCAGGTGCTTGCACCAGCGCCCGGCGGGACTTTCCACCGCCGGCACCTCGTAGACCTTGCAGCACAGGGTGCACGGACCGCATGCGCGGCCTGGGGCGGGCTTGGCGATGACGGTGGCGGGATCGAGCATCGGCGAAACGTTCCGGGCGGCCTGCGCGGGTGCAATGCCTTCCTGCGCAGGATTGCGGTCGTTAGTGTGGCGGTGTGCCGGCCATTCCCGTCGGCGAAGCCGATGATCCGCCGCCATGCTGTCGAACATCGCCGCCCGCGACGTCGAGACCCTGATCCATCCCTACACCAACCTCTCCACCTTCCGAGAGACGGGCCCGCTGGTATTGGAGCGCGGACACGGCGTCTGGGTCTACGATTCCGATGGGCGACCCTATCTCGAAGGCATGGCCGGGCTGTGGTGCACCGCGCTCGGCTACGGCAACGAGGAGCTGGTCGAGGCGGCGTCCGAGCAGATGGGCAAGCTCCCCTTCGCCCATCTCTTCTCCGGTCGCAGCCACGATCCGGCGATCGAGCTGGCCGAGACGCTCAAGGAATTGATGCCGGTCCCGACTTCGAAGATCTTCTTCACGTCGTCGGGGTCGGAGGCCAACGATGCGCAGATCAAGCTTCTCTGGTACATGAACAATGCCCTCGGGCGTCCGCGGAAGAAGAAGATCATCGGCCGCCGCAAGGGCTATCACGGCGTCACGGTCGCCACCGCGTCGCTGACCGGGTTGCCGGCCAATCACGCCGACTGGGATCTGCCGATCCCCGGCTTCCTCCACGCCGCCTGTCCGCACCATTATCGCGGCGCCGAGCCCGGCGAGAGCGAGCAGGCCTATTCCGAGCGCCTTGCGGCCGAACTGGAGGCGCAGATCCTCGCCGAGGATCCGGAGACGGTCGCGGCATTCTTCGTCGAGCCGGTGATGGGAGCGGGCGGCGCGATCGTCCCGCCGGCCGGATATTTCGCGGCGATTCAGCCGGTGTTGGACCGCTACGACGTGCGGCTCATCGCCGACGAAGTGATCTGCGGCTTCGGTCGCCTCGGCACGTGGTTCGGCTCCGAAGCGCTCGGCATCCGCCCCCATACCCTGTCCTTCGCCAAGGCGCTGACCTCCGGCTACCTGCCGCTCGGCGGCATCAGCATCGACGAACCGCTCTATCGCGCGATGCTGGACGAGAGCGCCAAGCTCGGCGGCTTCGGCCACGGCACGACCTATTCGGGTCATCCGGTCGCCTGTGCGGTGGCGAACCGCACCCTCCACATCTACCGGCGCGATCGCATCATCGAGCGCGCGGCGGAGAAGGCGCCGCATTTCCAGGCGCGGCTCTCGGAATTGGCCGATCATCCCCTCGTCGGCGAGGCGCGGGGACTCGGCCTGATCGGGGGTGTCGAACTCGTCGCCGACAAGGTCGACAAGCGACAATACCCGCCCAAGGCCGGGGTCGCGGCCCGGTGTGTCGCCTTCGCTCAGGACGAAGGACTGATCGTTCGCTTCCTGATGGGTGACCGTATCGCGGTCTGCCCGCCGCTCATCATCGAACGCGATGAGATCGACACGCTGTTCGAGCGGTTGCGCCGCGCCCTCGACCGCACCGCGTCCTGGATCGCTCAGGAAGGACTCGAGCCGATGCCGGCAGTCTGAGATGATGAATTTTGAATACGCGGGCTGGCGGCGAGTACGGGCGAAGCAGCCTTCTCATCCAACACATCTTTGCTGAATGCGCTGCAAGATACGGGATGTTGCACAGCAGTATCGGTGAGCGGAAAACGTGTGGCATCGAGGCTGCTCATTTCGGCATCGTGCCCGAAAAGCAGCCTTATCGGAAACCTTAAGCTTCCGTTCAGGTGAACGGTTCGATCAATGTGGCATAGCCGACTTCGCAATCTCGCCATCAAGCGATTGTTGAGTGGGCGGCGTCCGGCCCCGAGCCGGACGGAGATCGAACCGAAACGCCCCGCCGGGTCGTCCCGCCACCGAACCAGGACAGGATCCATGTACGCCCCCAGCCGCACCTCGACGTTCGCGATACAGCCGGGCAGTGCCGCCCGCGTGTCGGTGTCCGAGGATCGCGAGAGCTTCCGTCCCGTCGCCCTGCCGGCGCTCGCCGCCGCCATGCAGGTCAATGCTGCCGCCACCGCGTCGGCCCGCGCGGAAGCCGCCGCCCGGCAGAAGTTTCGGTTCGTCCACGAGGACGAACCCGTAGAATAAGAGGCTGGGACTTGACGTGGCCGCCGGAGCGATTGCTCTGGCGGCATGCTCATCCTCCCCACACGCAGGCAGGTCCTGACAGGTTTGGGCGCTTCGGTGCTCGGCCTCGGCGCATCGACGGGCGCCTACGCTTTCGCGATCGAGCCGCGTTTCCGGCTCGTGGTTACCCCTATTCGTTGACGCCGCCGGGCTGGACCCCCGGACTGACCCTCCGCGTGGCGGTGATCGCGGACATCCATGTCTGCGAGCCGTGGATGCCGCTCGACCGGGTGGCCGAGATTGTGGACGCGACCAATGCCCTCGCTCCCGATCTCGTGCTGCTGCTCGGCGATTATCCGGCATCCCGCACGGTCGCATGGCACAAGGTGCCGCTGCCCGATCTCGTCCGGTTGTTCGATGGCCTGAAATCGCCGTTGGGCACTTACGCGGTGCTCGGCAACCACGATTGGTGGGATGACCGGGCGGCGATGGTCGCGCGGCGTGGGCCGGTCGAATCGCATCGGCTACTGGAGGCGCGGGGCATCCCGGTACTGGACAACGACGCGCGGCGGCTCACGAAGGACGGGCACCCGTTCTGGCTTGCCGGTCTGGGCGACCAGGAGCCCTTCCTGCCCCTTGGTGATCCTCGCAGCCTTGCCGACATTCCGGGAACCTTGGCCCGCGTCACCGACGACGCGCCCGTCCTGTTGATGGCGCACGAGCCCGACATTTTCACGAAGGTGCCGCGCCGGGTATCCCTGACGCTGTCGGGGCATACCCATGGTGGGCAGATCCGCATGTTCGGGATCTCGCCCGCCCTCCTCGGATCATCGCGGGAGCGCTACGCTTACGGCCACGTCGTGGAGGATGGGCGTCACCTGATCGTGTCGGGCGGTCTCGGCGTCAGCAAGGTAGCGGTGCGGTTCGGAGTCCCCCCGGAGATCGTGCTCCTGACGCTCGGGCAAGCATCGCCGACCGCCTGACCCTCACGGTTCGTCGTCATCGAGATCGCGCAGGCCCGCCCAGGTCTTCCAGTCGCCCCAGGCCTCATTGAGGGCGGTGATCGCGCCCGCGCGGTCCTCGGCGACGCCGCCGCGCCGGAAGGGCAGGCCGCCGATGTCGAGGTTCATGCCCCAGGACCATTGCTCGGATCCGGGCCGGGCGCTGATACAGTCGATGCGTCCGACGATGAGCGCACCGCTCGTGGCGAAGTAAGTTTCCCGCGGGTGGTCCTTCAGTCGCGTGTAGACGAGGGCCGCCATGACATCGGGTTCAGCGTCGTGCGGTTGGTGGGACGTGCAGGAAGCTGCGTTCGCCGGTGGCCGCCTCGGCGACGTGCTGGATCGTGTCGAGAAGCTGCGCGATCGGTCGGGGCGCTTCCGGTGGGGCCAGCAAATGCGGGGCGACGCGGCGACCGGCGGTGCGGCCGGCGACGATCTGCGCCTCGCTGAGGACGTCGAAACTCCGGCCGGCTCGTCGGGTCATGGCTCCTCCTGGGCTCGGCAGAATATGCCCGATTTTTGGTAAACAGCGCGTTAATTCACGCTGCATCGGACCGGCCTCCGAGTCCGGAAAGAGCCCGCTAACTCACTGTGAAAACAAGATCTATCGGAGCGCCTGACGCGATGCGCCGCGCCTCTCCGCATCCTCCGCCCAGAGGTGGAGCGCGGCGTAGGCCCGCCAGGGCCGCCAAGCTTGCGAGCGGGCCAGCAGCGCGGTCCGACTCGGACGACCCTGGCCGCCATCGAGCGCCCGCATCAACCCGATATCGCCCGGAGGAAAGGCATCGGCCTGACCGAGCGCCCGCATGGCGACGTAGTGGGCTGTCCATGGGCCGATGCCGGGCAGCGACGTCAGCCGCGCGACGCTCTCGTCCAGGCCGAGCCCGATCGCGAACAGGTCGGGCGCATGAAGGAAGGCTGAGGCGAGCGATTGGATCGCCCGTCCGCGGGCGCGCGGCATGTTGAGCCTCAACGAGATGTCCGCCTCCACGAGCTGGCCCGGCTCGGGGAAGACATGCGTTAGACCGGCTCCGGCCATGGCGGCCGGGAGTGGCGTGCCGAAGGCGGAAACGAGACGCCCCGCCAGTTGGGTCGCCGCCGCGACCGAGACCTGCTGACCCAGAATCGCCCGAACCGTGAGTTCGAACGGATCGAATGCACCCGGAATCCGCAATCCCGGCCGCCGCTGTACGAGCTCGGCCATGAAGGGATCGTGGCTCAGGCCGGCTGCGACAGATTCGGGATCGGCATCGAGGTCGAACATCGCCCGAAGGCGCGTCTGCATCGCTTCCCGGATGCCGGAAGCCCCTCGTGGCGCATCGAGCCAAACGTGGAGGGCGGTCACGTCCTCAGCGGGTGCGACCCGCAGAATGACGATGTCATCGTCGGTCCGGACCGTTCGGGCGTAAGCCTCCGCCGTGACCGTCTCGATGCCGGGCGTCGCGTGATCGGCGAGGAAGGCTGTCAGCCGGGCCCAATCGAAGGGCGCCCGCAAGGGGAGGGCGTAATCCGGCCGGTACAACGGGTGAGGCAATCGATCCGTCACCGTCTGAGGACGGTTCTTCGGCAAAACTCACACGCGGGCAACCGGTTCGGTCGCCTCGAACTCCGCAGTGTCGCCGACGAGATCCGTGATCGAGATGGCAACCGTGCGGCCATTCTTCAGGGTCAGCACCGAATCCGGCACGAGCCAGATCGGACGCAGCGCGGCATAGGTTCCGATCAGCGTCCCATACGCGGTCACCGAGCCGGATCGGCGTTCGATGACGAGCTTGTAGCGCACCTTGGCCGGCGCCGTGCCCTCGGCCAAGACGGTGCCCCGTCCGCTGGCGACCTGGAGGACTTCGTTCGGCTCGAACATGGACGCGTGCCGCTACGCCAAAACGGGATCATGAGGCAAGATGAATTGCCTGTTGATCCCGGGTTACGGCATCGCATCCCCGCCGCCAAGGGCTCGACGCGCCGTCATCCGCGTTTTCCGGTCATGTCGCGTCCGGTTGTCACGGCTGAGGCACGTCTCGAACCACCACCCGGCCGCGCTCGACGGAGAGCGCCATGCGACCGGCTTTGAGCGCCAGCGCCTTCTCGCCGAACAGGCCGCGGCGCCAGCCTTGCAGCACCGGAGTGTCCTCGGTGCCATCCTCCGCCAAAGCTTCGAGGTCGTCGACCGTGGCGATGATCTTGGGCGCGACGCCCTCTGCTTCGGCCACCGCCTTGAGCAGAACCTTCAGAAGATCGATGAGCGCACCGTTGTTGCCGCCGCGCGTGCGGATGCGCTCCGGCATCGCGATCTGCGAGGGATCGCGGGCGAAGCCGCGCTCCACCGCGGCGAGAATTTCGCCGCCGGTGCGGGACCGTTCGAAACCGGCCGGAATGGTGCGCAGACGCCCGAGCGCCTCGACGCTGCGAGGCGCGGCCGTCGCGATGTCGATGACCGCCTCATCCTTGAGGATGCGCCCCCGCGGCACGTTGCGGCTCTGCGCCTCGGCCTCGCGCCAGCCCGCGACTTCCATCAGAACGGCGATCTCGCGGGGCTTGCGCATGCGGCCCGAGAGCCGTTTCCAGGCGAAGGCCGGATCGGCCCGATAAGTTTCCGGAGAGGTCAACACCGCCATCTCTTCGTCGAGCCACAATCCGCGATCGGTGCGCAGCAGCTCGGCGGCGAGCACTTGGTAGATCGTGACGAGATGGGTCACGTCGGACAGCGCGTAGGCGAGCTGCGCCTCGGAAAGCGGGCGGCGCGACCAGTCCGTGAAGCGCGAGGACTTGTCGATGCGAGCCTTGGCGACGTCGTTGACGAGTTGTTCGTAGGAGACCGAGTCGCCGTAGCCGCAGACCATCGCGGCGACCTGGGTGTCGAAGAACGGATGCGGCAACAGCCCACCCATCAGCCAGATGATCTCAAGGTCCTGGCGCGCCGAATGAAACACCTTCACTGTGCTCTCATCCGCCATCAGGTCGATGAACGGCTGAAGATCGATGCACGGCGCCAGCGGATCGACGAGGCAAGCCGTGCCGTCCGGCCCTGCCATCTGGATCAGGCAGAGTTTCGGATAGTAGGTCGTCTCGCGCATGAACTCCGTATCGACCGTGACGAACGGCTGTTCGGCGAGGCGGGCGCAGGTTTCGGCAAGGGCCTGGGTGGTGGCGATCAGTTCCATCGCTTGGCTATACCGAACCTCCGGGCCGGCCGCGAGACGACGTTAAGCTGATTTTCCGGGCCGAGAGCGTCTTCATGCGGCCCGTCGGACGCCGCGCGGATGTGCGGCGCGTCTTTGCGCGTCGGCTCGCGCGAGAAGCCAGTCGAGGATGCCGGTCTCGATCCGCTGACCCGTCTTCACGTCGACAAGACGACGGATGCGGTCGGCCCGCAGGCCGCGATAGAGGCCGTGCGCCCTGTCGGTGCCGCCCAGGAGCGTCCTGCCGGGCCCGAGCTTGAGTTCGCGCGCGTCGAGAATGCGGGTCGTCCAGGCGCCGCGGGCATCCTCGTAGACGACCTCGAAACGGCCGGCGAGCGGGATGACTTGCCACGCGGAATGAGCCGCCGCCGGCGGCCTCGTCTGATGAGAAAAGCTGTGGAAATCCATGAGCTTCATATGGGATCGGGGGGAACCCCGAGCAAGCGTGGCAGGTGCCGTCGCGATCCCCTCATGCCCACCGCTTCGTGCGGGGGATTCGCGCGCATTTGCGCTTCGAAATCGTCACCGAACCAAGCTAAGGTCACGCTTGTTGAAGAAGGCTCCCATCCTCGCCGGTGCGAGGCGGGGCCGATGAGAGGCGATCATGCTCACGCGACGATTCCGGACGGCGTGTCTCGCGGTGCCGGCCATGCTGGCCCTCGCACTCGGAGGCATTCTCGACGCGTCACCGGCTCGCGCCCAGAACTTTCAGACGGCGGCGCCGCACGCGATCTTGGTCGATGCCGAGTCCGGCTCCGTGCTGTTCGAGAAGGCCGCCGACGAATTGTTCTCCCCGGCCAGCATGGCCAAGTTGATGACGGCGGAGATCGTGTTCGGCGCCCTGAAAGAGGGCCGCCTCACCATGGACACCGAGTTCACGGTGACCGAGGACGCGTGGCGCCGGGGCGGAGCGGGCGGCGGCGGCTCTTCGATGTTCGCCCAGGTCAACAGCCGCATCAAGCTGTCGGATCTGCTGCGCGGCCTGGTCGTCCAATCGGGCAACGATGCGGCGATCACCATTGCCGAGAACATGGCCGGCACCGAGGAAGCGTTTGCCAACATCATGAACCGTCGTGCCAAGGAGATCGGCATGACGCGATCGACCTTCCGCAACGCGACCGGTTACTCGGCTCCCGACCAGAAGGTCACCGCCCGCGATATGGCGAGGATCGCCCAGCATCTGATCGATACTTATCCGGAATATTACAAGATCTACTCCGAGCGTGAGTTCACCTGGAACAAGATCAAGCAGCAGAACCGCAATCCGCTGCTGACCCTCGATATCGGTGCCGACGGTCTCAAGACCGGCTATCTCGAGGAATCGGGCTACGCACTGACCGGTTCAGCGGTGCAGAACGGCCAGCGGCTCATCATGGTGGTCTCCGGGCTCAAGACGGCACGGGACCGGGCGGCCGAAACGCGCAAGCTGATGGAATGGGGCTTCCGCGCCTTCGAGCCGCGTCAGGTCTTCGCTCAAGGCGAGACGGTGGCCGAGGTCTCCGTATTTGGCGGCGTGAAGGGCTCGGTGCCCGTCGTGGCGAACAAGCCGGTTCGCCTCCTGCTGCCACGGGGATCGTCGGAGAAGGTCTCGGCCCGCGTGGTCTATCAGGGCCCCCTTGCCGCGCCGGTGGAGCCGGGTCGCGAGGTCGCCCGCCTGCGCGTCACACGGGGCGATACGCTCGCCCTGGAGCAGCCGCTCTATGCGGGTGAGGCGGTGGCGGAGGGCACGCTGACCCAGCGCGCTCTGGATGCCGCGATGGAGGTCGGTACCGATCTGATCCGCCGGGCCTTCGACAAGGCCAAGGGCGGTTCGCAGGCCGGCACGGCGAATGGAAACTCTTGAAGCCAGTCGGACAAGCGCCGGGGATTGGCAAGGTCCTCGCCCGGCGTCAGCCTCGTGACGCATGTCACAGGAGCGAGCCGCACCCTGAGCGAGGTTGAAGACCTTACGGAGCCGAGGTCGGTGCGTAAGCCCTGATTCCCAGCGGCAGGTCCGCGCCCGGCCGACGGAACTGGACGGAGGCATTCTCCACCGGTCGCGCCGGAACGGCGGGACCGACGCTCATCCCGTCCCAGGGGCCGGAGAGATCGAAGGCGAAGGCCGGACGGTGCGTGCCTTCGCCGCTGGGGCGCGACGCGACTTCCGCCCGCGCTTCGATGCGGCGTCGGAGAAGGTCGAGGCGTCCGCCGACGGTGGCGGTGAGTGCGCGGGAAACGAGGCTTCCCTCAGCCACCTCGCCGACCCCGTCCGCGATCAGCAGCGACAGGGTGGCATGCTCGTAGGCGGTGCGGCCGTTGCGCCGAGCCAGGGCTCCGGGGGCGACGGTGCCGTTGCGCTGAAGCATGTCCGCCAGATCGAGGCCGGTAATGGCGCCATCCTCGCTGCGCAGAGCGATGCGGCCCGCGAGACTGCCGGTCAGCGTTCCGACATCGCGACCGGCCCCCTCCAGAACGAGGCTGCCGCGGGTCGTTCCCTGGACCCAGCGCTCGCCGCCGAGATCGCCCATCAACGTGCCGAGATCGATGCCGTTGACGTGCCCCTGCGCCTTGACGCGTGTGAGGCCGTCGTCGCCCTCGTCGGAGGTGAGCACGACGCGGCCCTTGACCGTCCCGCCGCGCAGTCCCGCCCGACCGAGGGATGCTTCGATCCCGCGGGCCCGGACCATGACGCCACAGGCGAGATCGGTGACTTGGACAGGACCGAGACGGGCGTTGCCGGCGGAAATCCGCAGGTCGAGGTCGCCGCTGGTCAGCGGCGCCAGGGCAAGCGAACGCTGGCGCCATGCCGGTGGCTCGGCGTCGCCGTCGAAGCCGCCGAGCCGCATCAGCCCAGCCAGCAGGGGCGAGAGGTTGAGGTTGTCGGCGGCGAGGGTCGCCTGGACGGCGTTGCGGTCACCCCCGAAATCGGCTGAACCCGCGCCTTCGAGCACGTTGCCGCCGGTGGTCACCTTCACGCTCGGAAATTGGATCTCCCGCGAGATCGCCTCGAAGGCTCCCTCGACGGTCAGGTCTTCGGCCAGGGGAGCGAGCGCAATGTCGCCGCCGGTCCAGGCCAGGGTCCCGGCGAGCGAGCGGATGCGCAGGGTGCCGGTCCCCGTGGCCTTGAGCCCGCCCTCGCCGAGGCTGCCGCTGCCCTCGGCGGTCAAAGCACCGGTCGGCCATGCCAGGTTGGCCGAGAATGGGCTGGACTGACCTTCGAACAAGGCGTGCGGCTGAAGCTCCGTGAGGGCGAACTGCGCACGCTCGCCGTTCCACGTGAGGCCGCCGATCAGGGCGATGGTCGAGCGCCACACCACGGTTAGTTCGAGATCATTCGCCGTGAGGGGACGACCGTCGCGGGGATCGCGTCCCGTTACGGTGGACCGTGTCAGGACGAGCCGGCGGGGATGGGCGCGGTTCTCGGCGACACCTTTCGCCATGCGCTCGGCGAGGCCGGCCCAGCGGTTGTCATCCGCATCCTGCGGCAGGTGGATTGTGCCGCCGTCGAAGGTCAGCGATTCTACCGTGACGTGGCCGGTCAGGAGGGCGGCGGTGTCGAGCTGAAGCGCAAGCCGCCCGCCCGAAGCCAGGGTGGCTCCGGACGCGGCGCCGTCGTCGAGGCGCACGTTCTCGAAGGTGATGCGGGGCAGCGGCAGCAGCACGATCTCGGTCGCACCGCTCGCGTTCAGGGACACGCCCCAACTTTCCTTCAAGCTTCGGCTGACGAAGCGCGAGAGCCCCGGCGCCTCGATGGACCATGGCAGGCACGCAGCGATCAGCCCGGCAGAGACGATACCGAGGCCGAGGGCAGAGAGGGCGCGGCGCGGCGACATGGCACTCCATGAGGGGGCGAGGCGGGAGCGGCCGGTACCGGTTCGGTGGGCGACCGCTCGTTCCCGCTTCGGGCGCGCCCCGGACACGGGGCTTACCGCAACAGCGCGATCGAACGCGCCGGGTCGGACTCTTAACGGTTCGCCGATGGGTTGTCTCGCGCGCCGCCACGGCGAGAACCGGATATGCAGAGTTTCCTCATCGACTTCACGCGACACGCGACGCCGTTCGTCGCCGGGAAATGCGCCGCAGGTTTGACGAACGCTCTGCTGCGGTGCACATCCGCGACATGCACCGATCGAGGGGCCAGCCCGCCGCGAACACATGACCGCGCCGGTGCCGCCCAGGCGATGACGGAGGGACGGCTGCGATGAAGAAGGTGTATCCGGACCCCACGGCGGCCTTGTCGGGCCTGTTGCGGGACGGGATGACGATCATGGCCGGGGGCTTCGGCCTGTGCGGCATCCCGGACGAGCTGATCGAGGCGATCCGGGCCTCGGGCGTGACCGGCCTGACCGTGATCTCCAACAATGCCGGCATCGACGGCGTCGGCCTCGGCAAGCTCCTCGAAACCCGCCAAGTCGCCCGGATGATCTCGTCCTATGTCGGCGAGAACAAGGAGTTCGCCCGACAGTATCTCGGCGGCGAACTCGCGATCGAGTTCAACCCCCAGGGCACGCTCGCCGAGCGCATCCGCGCCGGCGGGGCCGGCATCCCGGCCTTCTTCACCAAGACCGGCGTCGGCACCTCCGTGGCCGAGGGCAAGGAGCTGCGCGAGTTCGACGGCGAGACCTACGTGATGGAGCGCGGCCTGTTCGCCGATCTGGCGATCGTGCATGCCTGGACGGGCGACACCGAGGGCAACCTCGTCTACCGGAAGACCGCGCGCAACTTCAATCCGATGATGGCCACCGCCGCCGCGGTCACGGTGGCCCAGGTCGAGCACCTCGTCGAGCCCGGCGCGATCGACCCCGACCACATCCACACCCCGGGCATCTTCGTCTCCCGCATCCTGCACGTGCCGGTGCGCGAGAAGCGCATCGAGCAGCGCACCGTGCGCCCGCGCCGGGCGCCGGAGACCGGCGAGGCCGCGGCCGCCGGCGGCGGCGCGATCTGATCCGGCACGCCCGCCCCCCCGACATCCGGCCGCGAGGCCTCACCGCGCGGTGCCCCGCTGGGGCCCGACGCCCCGATGGTGCCCAACGAGGAAGGAGTGCAAGCAATGGCCTGGACCCGCGAGCAGATGGCGGCGCGTGCCGCCCGGGAGCTGGAGGACGGCTTCTACGTGAACCTCGGCATCGGCATCCCGACGCTGGTGTCGAACTACATCCCGGAGGGGATGTCGGTGCAGCTGCAATCGGAGAACGGGATGCTGGGGATGGGCCCGTTCCCCTACGAGGGGGAGGAGGACCCGGACCTGATCAACGCCGGCAAGCAGACGATCACGGCGCTGCCGACGACGAGCTACTTCTCCTCGGCCGATTCGTTCGGGATGATCCGGGGCGGTCATATCGACCTGTCGATCCTGGGGGCGATGCAGGTGGCGCAGAACGGCGACCTGGCCAACTGGATGATCCCGGGGAAGATGGTGAAGGGGATGGGCGGGGCGATGGACCTCGTGGCGGGGGTGAAGCGGGTCGTGGTGGTGATGGAGCACGTGGCGCGGGCCAAGGACGGCACGGAGAGCGCCAAGCTGCTGGCCTCGTGCGACCTTCCGCTGACGGGCACGCAGGTGGTCGATCTGGTGATCACCGATCTCGGGGTGTTCACGATCGACAAGAAGGGCAGCGGCGGCATGCGACTGATCGAGCTCGCCGACGGCGTCACCGAGGACGAGATCCGCGCCAAGACCGACGCTCACTTCACCACCGCTCTCGGCTAGATCCTCGGGCCGACAGGTCAGTGCCGGCTTTCGGGAGAAAGCCGATGCGATTCAAAAGCCTGACGAAACGTCCCGGACCTGCCATCCGGGACGTTTCTCGAGAACGCCCCTTTTCGGGACGCTCCGCCCGCCGAGCGGGCGGACATGGCTAAGCTGGCATTAAGCCGACTCGTCGAAAGCTGTGCACCGGCCGGCAAGGCGCCCCAGAGCGTCCCGACCGGAGGCACATGACGACACGAGAAGGCTTTCGCGTATGCGTAGCGTTGCGGGAACGGACAACGTCATTCCCTTTCGGCGTCCGGCGCCGGTGCGGCCGGCGGGCATGAATGGATCGACCATCAATGGTTACGGGGGCGAGGCAGGGCCGCGCAGCCGTTCGAGGGCAGACCAGCGGAGTCTGATGGATGCGGTCTATGCCACCGGCAGTCTGCAGGTGGCAGCCGGGGACCGCGACACCAAGCTGATCGCCTCCCGCCTGCAGGTCTACGGCTTCCTCACGATCGAGGAATTGGACGAGAACGGCGCCCTGCGTCGCCTGCGTCCTTCCGAGGCGATCCGCGCGCGCTCGGAACGGCCCTGGCGCCTGTCCAAGGCGAGCTACGGAACCAGCCTCGCCGTCACCATTCCGTCGGTCGACGACTTTCTGTTCGAGCCGACGGGCATGCCCGTCTGAGCCGACACGCGGCAAACCAAGGGCGGCTCGACGGAAAACGCCGACCGCCCCGACAACCGGAACGCCGGGCCTCGAGCAGCGCATTCATCCGAAAGAGGGCAGGCCGAGCCGGACTCAGCCCTTGTCCCGCATCAGCCGGGCCTTGTCCCGCTGCCAATCGCGCTCCTTCACGCTCTCGCGCTTGTCGTGGAGCTGCTTGCCCTTGCCGAGGCCGAGTTCCACCTTCGCCCGGCCCTTGTCGTTGAAATAGATCTTGAGCGGAATGACCGTATAGCCCTGGCGCTGCGTGGCACCGATCAGCTTGTTGATCTGCCGCCGATGCAGCAGCAGGCGACGCGGGCGCTTGGTGTCGTGGTTGAAGCGGTTCGCTTCCAGGTATTCCGGGATGTAGGCGTTGAACAGCATCAGGTCGTTGCCGGACGGGCCGGCATAAGACTCGCCGATCGTCGCCTTGCCCCCGCGCAGGGATTTCACCTCGGTGCCGGTCAAGGCGATGCCGGCCTCGATCACATCCTCGATGGCGTAGTGATAGCGCGCGGAGCGGTTGTCGGCGACGACGCGCCGACCGGGTTCGGGTTTGGGTGCCATTCTCGTGTCGTTCGGAGCCTTCGGGCGGCGGCTCCCCCATATGGGAACCCGGCCGCCCGGCGGCGAGCCTCGATCAGATCAGCCCGGCATGGGCCAGAGCCGCGTCGACCGCCTTGCGGCAGCCCTCGGTCGCCGGCACCAGCGGCAGGCGGACCTCCTCGGACATCAGGCCGAGGCGTGACAGGGCATACTTCGCCGGCACCGGGTTCGACTCGTAGAACATCTGCACGTGCAGCGGCATGAGGCGGTCCTGGATCGACAAAGCCTTGGCGAAATCGCCCTTGAGGGTCGCCTCCTGAAGATCGGCGCAGAGCCGGGGGGCCACGTTCGACACCACCGAGATGCAGCCGTGGCCGCCATGGGCGTTGAAGCCGAGCGCCGTCGCATCTTCGCCAGAAAGCTGGATGAAGCTCTCCCCAAGGGCCTGCCGCTGGAGGCTGACACGGTCGATCTTGGCCGTGGCGTCCTTCACGCCGGCGATGTTCTTCAGTTCGAACAAGCGCTTCATGGTGTCGACGCTCATGTCGACCACGGAGCGGCCGGGGATGTTGTAGATGATGATCGGGATGCCGACGGCGTCGTTGACGGCCTTGAAGTGGGCGTACAGCCCCTCCTGCGTCGGCTTGTTGTAGTAGGGCGTCACGGTGAGAACTGCGTCCGCGCCGACGCTCTCCGCATGACGCGCCCGCGCCACGGCCTCCGCGGTCGAGTTCGAGCCCGCGCCGGCGATCACCGGCACCCGGCCATTGGCCTCGCGGATGCAGGTCTCGACCACGCGATCATGCTCGGCATGGGTGAGGGTGGGGCTTTCCCCGGTGGTGCCCGTCGGCACCAGCGCGTGCGTCCCCTGCTCGATCTGCCAGTTTACGAACTTTCGGAAGGCCGCCTCGTCGAATTCGCCGTCGCGGAAAGGCGTCGCGAGCGCGGTCATCGAACCGCGAAGGCGGGCGTGGGTCTCGGTCATCCTGGCGTTCCCGGCCGTACTTCTCGTGTCCGCGCGCGGATGCAGCTCACAGGGCCGGCCGCCGACGGGACGCGCAGACATAGGCTGTCGCTTGTTCCTAGGCAAACGCTTCGAGCGGGCGGCCTTCACCGTAAAACCGAGACCCGGGGAGGGGCGACGATCCGCCAGGATCGCTCGTTCTTTCCCGGGTTGGTTTATCCCTTCTTAACGACCCGGGGGCCAGCTTAAGGCTTGGCCCACGAGTCGGGGTGTCTTCACACATGACCTTCCCCGCCCGCACCCTGCCCCTGCTCCTCGGCCTCGCCCTGACGGGCGGCGCCGTGTTGGCCGCGCAGCAGGGTCAGGCCGAGATCCGCAACCCGAATCCGGCCTCGGCCCCGGCCGTGCCGGCGAGCGACGCCACCGCGCCGGCGGCGCAGATGAAGGATGCCGGCAAGGCCGCTGCCGATCCGGTCGCGGCCGATGCCCTGCGGATCGACCCGACCGGAACGGGCGAAGCGGCGCCCGACAAGGCTCTGCCGGCGGCCGCTTCCGGCTACGCATCGACCGATTCGGATGCGCCCATCGCCTTCCCGCTGCCCGATGCCACGGTCTCGCCGGCAGCCCCCGCGCCGGAGGTGCCCGACCCCAACCGCCCGGTCCTGTCCGGGGAGACCGATCTGAGCCAGCTTCGGCAGGCGATCGATCTCTACCGCAAGGGCAAGGTTGCCGACGGTGACCGATCGGCCGCGGGTTTCTCCGATCCGGCTGCCCGCGCCCTGCTCGAATGGGTGGCGATCCGGGCCGGCGCGGGAATCGGCTTCGAGCGGGTCGTCGCCTTCACCCGCGCCAATCCCGATTGGCCGGCCGGGCCCCTGCTGCGTCGGCGTGCCGAGGAAATGCTGCTGTCCGAGAAGAAGAGCCCGGCCATCGTGCGGGCCTTTTTCGCGACCTCGAAACCGGCCAGCGCGCCGGGCAAGTTCGCTCTCGCTCTGGCGCTGCGCGCCGACGGGTTGGAGACCGACGCCGCCACGCTCGTACGCGACCTCTGGCGCGAGGACAGCTTCGGCCGAAACCTCGAAACCCGGGTCACGGACACGTTTCCCAGCGTCCTCACGGTGATCGACCACCGTGCCCGCATGGAGCGCGCCCTCCTCAAGGAGGATTGGGCCACGGCCGGCCGCGCCGCCGATTACGCGGGTGGCTCCTATGCCAGCCTCGTGCGGGCGCGCCGTGCCGTCGAGACCAAGAGCGGTGGCGCCAGCGCCCTCAACGCGGTGCCGCCGAGCCTGCGCAACGATTCCTCCTACCTCTTGTCCCGGGCCCAGTATTTCCGCCGTGCCGACAAAGCCGAGGACGCGGCCAAGGTTCTGCTCGCCGCGCCGACCAACCCCGAGATTCTGGTCGATGGCGACGAGTGGTGGGTCGAGCGCCGCATCGTCGCGCGCAAGCTGATGGATTCCGGCGACGCCAAGACCGCCCAGGCCGTGGCCGCCGGCCATTCCGCCCGCACCACGGAGAAGCGCATCGAGGCCGAGTTCCACGCCGGCTGGATCGCGTTGCGCTTCCTCAACGATCCGGGCGCGGCCGAGCGTCACTTCGCGCAGGCCGCCACCATCGCGGAGACGCCGATCTCACTGGCCCGCGCCGCCTACTGGCAGGGCCGCGCGGCGGAGGCGGCGGGCAAGGCTCCGGAAGCCAAGGGTTTCTACGAGCGCGCGGCGCTCCAGCCGATCGCCTATTACGGCCAGCTTGCCCGGGCCAAGCTCGGTCAGAACAGCCTTCCGCTGCGCCGGGCGGCGGAGCTGTCCTCCGCGGCACGGGCCGCCTTCGACGATCGCCTGTTCGTGCGCGGCCTCAAGCTGCTCGCCGCGGCGAGCCTCAAGGAATTGGCGCTGCCGCTCTACATCGACGCGGCGAAGTCGCTCACCGACGAGGCGCAGGTCAACGCCCTCGGCGAGACGGCAATTGAAGCGAAGGACGCCCGCGCCCTCGTGGCCATTGGCAAGCTCGCGACGCAGCGCGGACTCGCTCTCGACACCCATGCCTACCCGACCATCGGAATTCCCGATTACGAGACCTTCACGGCGGTGCCGCAGGTGGAACGGGCCATGGTCTTCGCCATCGCCCGCCAGGAGAGCCAGTTCGACCCCCGCGCCCAATCCGGTGTCGGGGCGCGTGGCCTGATGCAGATGATGCCGGCCACCGCCCAGCGCACCGCCCGGCGTGTCTCCACGAGCTACGACACCGATCGGCTGACCAGCGACCCCGCCTACAACGCCCGTCTCGGGCAGGCCCATCTCGGTGAGCTGATGGAGGACTGGAAGGGCTCCTACATCCTCGCCTTCGCCTCCTACAATGCGGGCGGCGGCAACGTGAAGAAGTGGATCGATGCCTACGGCGACCCGCGCCGTCCGGACGTCGATCCCATCGACTGGGTCGAGCGCATCCCCTTCACCGAGACCCGCAACTACGTGCAGCGGGTGATGGAGAACCTGCAGGTCTATCGCAACCGCCTCGACGGCAAGAGCACGCTCGCCATCGAGCGCGACCTCGCCCGCGGTGCCCGGACGGCGGTCAGCGCCGAGGCGCAACCGGCGACGCCGTAACGTCATTCCGCAGGCGCCCTGGCCGACGGAATCGGCGGTTTCGCGCTGGAAAATGGGCGGTGACCGGGACACCGGCGTCGCCCTTGGGTTAGGCTGTCCGCCATCATGCCTCAGCCGTCGACCCGGTCCTCTGCCCTGCGCGCCGTCGAGGCCCGGCTCGTCGCACGGGCGGTCGCTTCGGATGACGGGGACGCGATCGTCACCGAACTCTGTGAGGGGATCGTCGCGGCGGGCCTGCCGCTCTGGCGTCTCAGCCTGTCCGTCCCGGCCATCGATCCCTTGTTTCGCGGCGCGAGCCTCGCGTGGCGGCGCGGCGAGGGGTTGTCCCTGTTTCCCGCTGCTCATGGCCCGGAAGGGGAGGCGAGCTATGCCCGCTCTCCGATCGCATGGCTGCAGGAGAATGACCGGGACCTCGTGCGCTGGCGCCTCGACGGTCCCGACGAACCGCTTCTACCGCTCCTGAGTGAGCTTCGTGCGGCGGGCGGTACGGATTATCTGCTCCACTTGGTCGGGTTCGCGCCGGGCAGCGCCATCGAGGGAGCCGGCATCTCCTTCTGTACCGATCGGACGGGCGGCTTCACCCAGGATGACTTGGACGCCTTGACGGCCCTGGTCCCCGCCATCGCCCTGGCGACCGCCAAGCTGAGCCTTGCCCATACCCTGCGCGAGGTGGCCGGCACCTATCTCGGCCCGACCAGCGCCGCCCGCGTCCTGGCGGGCGAGACGCGGCGCGGTCAGAGCGCCGTGGTGCCGGCTGCGATCATGCTCGCGGATCTGCGCGGCTTCACCGCGCTGGCCGACCGTGACGATCCGCTGAAGGTCGTCGGCTGGCTCGACGAGCATTTCGACGCGCTCGGCGAGCCGGTGCGACGGCATGGCGGTGAGATCTCAAAATTCCTCGGCGACGGCTTCCTCGCGGTCTTCTCCGTCACGGAACCGAATGCATCGGCCTGTCCGGCCTGCACCGGGGCGCTGGCCGCCGCGCAGGAGGCATTGGCGCGCAACGACGATCTCAATGCCGCCCGCCATCGTCGCGGCCTGCCGGTCCTGGCCGCCGATATCGTGCTGCATTTCGGACCGGTGGTGTACGGCAATGTCGGAACCGACCGGCGACTCGATTTCACCGTCATCGGCCGAGCCGTCAACGAGGCGAGCCGGATCGAGCGCCTCTGCGACGCGCTGGACCGACATCTGCTGATCTCGGACGCCTTCGCGGGCCGCTGCGCCGCGCCGTTGACGGAGGTCGGTGCCTTCTCGTTGCGCGGGATCGAGCGGGCGCAGCGGATCTGGGCGTTGCCTCAGGACCCGCGACCGGACAACCGCGCGACGAGCGCGCCCAGCAGGCAACCGGCGACATAGCCGGCGAGCAGAAGGGCCGCGATCTCGAGATACAGGCCGGCGCGCCCGGGTACGGACTCGGTCCAAGCGAGCCCCGTCAGCACGGTGAGCGCGAGGATCGGCACGGCCGCCGCGATGAGTGTCGTCCGGCTTCGCGGAAAGCCCGTCATCAGGCCGCACGCGATACCGAGCCCGAACGCCACCGCGAGGGCCGGCCAGAGCGGAAGAAGGAGGGCGGTCACGAGCGAAGGGCGAGTCCGATGCCCTGCCGTTCGGTAAGAGGGACCGCGCCCTCCGCGATCGAAGCGCGGTCGAGCGGTACGCCCGCCTTCTGCAGGTAGTCGATGACGGCGAGGGCCCGCGCCCGCGCGAGGTCGGTGCCGGTCTCGGAGGGGGCGATGTCGGGCTTGTCCGCTTGGGGTGGTTTCGCTTCCACCTTCTCGGTCTTGCCGCCCTTCTTATCGTCCTTCTTGTCGCCCTGGGCCGGCTTCGCATCCTTCCTGGGCGACGCAGGTTTCGGCTTCGGCGCCGATTCGCGCGCCGCCTCGGCGGCAACCGGATCGGCTTCGGCCGGCTTGGCATTCGGCGCGTCGAGATGGCCGACGATCTCGATGCGTTCGGACGGACAGTCGCGGGCGAGGGCCGCCACGGCGTCGAGGACGGGATAGAAATCCGCTGCCAACGCCGTGCTGCCGGGGGCGAATCGCAGCGGATGCCCGGCGACCCGTTCGGCGAGGCGCCGCCCGCATTCCTGCGGGTCGAGCCGCACCACCGGCTCGCCGGACGAGACCGACACGGTGGCAGTCCAGCCTGCCGGCATCGCCGCCGACAGCGTGCGCGGAAGCCGCGCCGCGGCCTCCGGATAGAGGCTCGTTCCGGACAGGCGCAGGCTTGTGCCGGTGAGGGTGACCTCACCGCTCGCCAGCGTCATCAGCGCATCGAGTCCGGTCGCGACCGCTGCGGCGAACCCGGCCGGTGCGCCGGGCGCAAGGCGCGACCGATCCTGGACCGATTCGCGGAAGAGTCGGATCTGTGCCCGGTTCAACAGGATTTCGCGGGTGGCCCGGTCCGGCAGATGACCGCTCAGCGCCACTGCCTCCGCGCCGCGCCGAATGCGGAGGATGTAGGGGACGATCGGCCGGGCGGTGAGCGCAATGGTGCCCGCTTCGATCCCGGAGGGCAGCCCTTCGCGCAGGAGCGCCTCGATCTCGCCGACCGCGCCGTCATCCAGGGCCTTACCGGACACCGAGACGCGGCCCTGCTCGTAGGCGACGCGACCCTCGTGCAGCAGGGCAGCGATCTTGAGGAGGTGAGCGGCCAAAGTCGGGCCGTCGAGCCTCGCGCCGCGGGCATCCTGCATCCGGTCATCGACGGCGCCGCCATCGGCGGTCTCCGCAGCGGCGGCCCGGATCGCCTCGCGCGCCTCCGGGGAGGCGACGTGCCCACCGAGTTCGAGGCTGCCGTCGGGTCGCCGTTCCACGGTGAGACGGAGATCGGCCACGACCGGCGGCAGGATCTCGACGGAGCCGAGACTGAAGCCTTCCGGCGGATGCGCCAGGGCCGTGCGGACGGCGTCGTAGGCGGCGAGGCTCGCGGCTTCGCCCCGGAACGAGATCACGGTGTCGTTGACCGTGGCGACGGAGCCGGTCGTCAAGTCGCCGAGGCGCTCGACGGCGTAGGCCGCGGCGTCGGGGAAGTCCGGGGGAGCGCCGCGGGCGGCCCGTGTGCGGTCCTCCAGGGTCGCGGCGCGGGGCAGGGCCGGCTTGAGACGCTGAGCCAGTTCGAAGGCACCGATCTCCGCCGGGCGGCTGCCCGCCGATTCGAGGCGGTCGATGGCCGGTCGCTCCACGGTCCAGACGAACGGAGAGGCTTCCTCGATCAGCCCGGTCCGATCGATCAGCCGCCGCGCCCCTTGGATCCCCGCGAGCCGTCCGAGGGCCGCTTCACGGTCGGGTGCGTGCGGGGCTTCGCCCGCGGCGACGACGTCGCGGCCTTGGACCGAGACCCGCAGCCAAGGCTCGGGCTGGCCGTCGCCCGTCCCGCGCGCGACCTCGGCAGCGGCGCGGGCAATCTGATCCTCGATGCTCGGGACCGCGAGATAGGCGGTGGCGACGCCGACCAGACCGAGCGCCGGCAACCCGGCAAGCCAGCCGAACCGGGTGCGGATCCATGGGAATGGAGAAGGCAGGGACAAGTAGGCCGACCTCGCATGCCGGCGCCCGCATCGGCGGGACGCCCGAGGATGCATAGGACCGTGAGGATACGGATGTTCGGGGCGACTTGAAGGCTGCGTGCGCAGGATGACGGCGGCGACGACCGAACCTGTCGAGCGTCGAACGGCCCGAGAAAGCAAAAAACCCGGCCGTGAGGCCGGGGTCGGAGGTTCTGGTAAATGGCTCCCCCGCCCATCGGAGCGGGGGAGTTGACTTGCAGGTCCGCTTAGAAGTCGCGCTGAACGCGGAAGCGAGCCTGGTACACGTCCTCCGAGGACACCGTGAACGGGTTGCCACCGCGGTTCGTGTCGAAGACGCGGCCGTTCTTGACGCCCGTCTTGATGTACTGGCCCTCGACGCCGATATCGAGATCCTTGACCGGCGACCAGATCAGGCTCGCGCCGGTGACGACCTGGTAGGTGTCGCGGAGCGCGGCGCTGTTGGCGTAGCCGAACGGGTTGGTCAGGTAGGACGGAGGCGAGTTGGCAGCGCTCTGGCCGACGATCGCGCTGGTCTGGCTGACCGCCTGACGGGCACCCTGCGAGAACCAGATCTCGCCGTAGCTGGCGTAGAAGGCCGAGCGCCACTCGGGCGACCAGTAGTGGAGGAACGAGGCCACCGCGGTGAAGCTGTTCGACAGTTCGATGCGGCCGGTCAGCGGGTTGACGATCGCGTCCGAGAAGAACTGGTTGAACGGGTTACCGGTGTAGACGGCGGCGTTGCTCAGGTAGCCGGCGGTGAAGCGGTTGATGCCGGTATAGAGCGAAGCGCCCTCACCATAAGCGCCCTGCAGGTACAGGCCGTCGCCGGGAGCGATGAAGGGCAGGTTGAACTTCGCACCTCCCTGCACGGCCCAGCCGTATTCCGTCTGCGAACCGGCATTGATGCCGCGAGCGGCCTGCAGAGCGGCGATCTGGGCGGTGGTGAGGTTGGCGATACCGCCGGCAGCGGGTGCGCCGAGGGCGGCCGAGTTGGTGATGGCCGAGTTGGCGATCGGGCCGCCGATGTTGACGTCCTTCACAGCGGCCGAGAGCTGAGCCGAACCCCAGGGGGCGTCGTAGCGCAGCGAAGCGACGAAGTCGGGCATGCGCGAGCGCTGCACGGCGTCGAGGAAGTACACGGCGGTGGCGTTGCCGTTGGCGGCCGTGGCGAGGATGATCGGCGTCGGAGCGGTGGTGAACACGTTGTTCACACCCGAGAGGCCGCCGGAGCCGGGCTGCGCCGTCGCCGTGAAGGCGTCGGAGAACAGCGGGTTCTTGCGGTAGTTCGGGTCTTCCATCGAGATCGTGGCCGACCAGCCGCCCTCGAACTTCTGCGTCCAGGCGAGGAGGTTCGTGGAGGGCAGGTTGGAGCCCAGCGACGAGCCGATGATCTCGTAATCAGCGGCGTAGAAGTCGAAGAACGAGGAGGCGCGACCGGCGGTCAGGCCGGCGAACTGCACGAACGCCTTGTCGACGTTGATGAAGTTCTGCACGCGGCCGCGCTGGTCCTGGCCGGTGCCGGAGAAGGCGTAGCCGATGCGCTCGTTGGTGCCCGAGGAGAACTTGGTGTGGCCGGTGCGGCTCGCAGCGTCGAGACGCAGGAAGGCGCGCAGGGTGCCGTAGCCGGTCTGGGTGCGGGCGTCGATGTTGAAGCGGGCGAGGCCCGTGAAGCCCGAGAGATCGCCACCGCCGGGAACGTTCCGGCTATCGCTGCCGATATAGCCGTACTCGGCGCGGGCGCGGCCCGAGACGCGAAGGCAGGTATCGGTGCCAGGGATGTAGAAGAAGCCGGCACCGTAGGCAGTGCAGACGCGGACGTACTCGATCGGAACGGCCTTCTTCACCGGCAGGTCGGCGGCCTGAGCCCCGCCCACGACGGACAGCCCCGCCGCCGATCCGAGGAGAAGGCTCTTGACGAGCTTCATTGTGGAACCTCCAGAAGTTTCGAGACCCATGGGATCGGACTTCTTCTGGGGGCGCCCGCCTCTCAGCGGACGGCACCCGCTTCGTCCTTCTGTCCCTTGGTGCTTCGGCCCTCCCCACCGGGGCTTCGGCCAAGCTTGCGCCGGGGTTCTCCCGTTCGCGAGGGCACCATGAGCGAGCGCGGCCGTACGGGCAACCGACTCGAACGTCTCAAAAGCTTCCGAAACCGGCTTCTCCGGGGGCTGTTGCAGGCCAGCAACGTATTGGTCGGCTTACAAGGGGGTTTTTCCCCAACGCGCGGTAATTACAGGACAACTTTGCTGACTAACGGCAGGCCCTCATGTTGCGCTGCGGTCTCGGTGGATGTCCGGCCCCCGAATCCATCACGCGCCTTGCGCCTCTCGCAGCAACTCCAAGGTCAGCCATCGCTCCTCCGCCGTCGCGAGTTCGGTCTCGGCGGCACCGAGGAGGGCCGTGGCTTTCTTGAAGCGCTCCGGATCGCGGCCGTACAGCCCGGAATCCGACAGTACATCGCGAAGCTTGGCGATGCCTGATTCGAGTTCCGCGATCCGCCCCGGCAGAGTCTTCAGCTCGTGCTGTTCCTTGTAGCCGAGCTTGGTCCTGGTCGTATCCTTCGCTTCCGCACGCGGCGCACGCTCCCTGGGTTCGGCCCGCTCACGCGCCTTCCCGTCCTTCGTCTCCCGCGCCTCGACGCCGCGACCCCGCTGGGCCAGCATGTCAGTGTAGCCGCCGGCATACTCGACCCAGCGTCCCTCGCCCTCGCTGACCAACACGCTTCCGGCCACCCGATCGAGGAAGTCGCGATCGTGGCTCACCAGAATTAGCGTGCCGGCATAATCGCCGAGCATCTCCTGGAGGAGATCGAGGGTTTCGAGATCGAGATCGTTGGTGGGTTCGTCGAGCACGAGCAGGTTCGACGCTTGGGCCAGCGTCCGGGCGATCAGAAGCCGGTTGCGCTCGCCGCCCGAGAGCACGCTCACTGGCGTGCGGGCCTGCTCGGGCGCGAACAGGAAGTCCTTGAGGTAGCCGATCACGTGACGGCTGCGTCCGCCGACCGAAACGCTGTCGCCACGTCCTCCGGTCAGCACCTCGGCGACGGTGGCGTTCGGATCGAGGCTGGCCCGTCTCTGATCGAGATGAACCATGTTGAGGCCGGTGCCGAGGCGGATCTCGCCCGAATCGGGCGCGAGCGCCCCGGTCAGAAGATTGATGAGCGTGGTCTTGCCCGCCCCGTTGGGTCCGACGATGCCGAGTCGGTCGCCGCGCGCCACGCGCAGAGACAGATCATCAACGATCGTCCGGTCGCCATACGCCTTCGACACCCGCCGCGCCTCGGCGATGAGCGTGCCGGAGGCCTCGCCCTCCGTCGCCGTCATCATCGCCTGACCGACCGGGCGGCGATGATCGCGGCTCTTCTTGCGCAGGTCGTGCAAGTCGGAGAGGCGGCGGACGTTTCGCTTGCGGCGGGCGGTGACGCCGTAGCGCAACCAATCCTCCTCGGCCGCGATCTTGCGGTCGAGCTTGTGCTTGTCGCGCTCCTCTTCCTCGAAGAAGGCGTCACGCCACGCTTCGAAGCTGCCGAAGCCCTGCTCGATCCGGCGGGTGACGCCGCGGTCGAGCCAGATCGTCGCCCGGGACAAGGCCGTGAGGAACCGGCGATCGTGGCTGATCAGGATCAGGGCTGAGCGTGTGCGCTTCAACTCGGTCTCCAGCCACTCGATGGCCGGAAGGTCGAGATGGTTGGTGGGCTCGTCGAGAAGCAGGATGTCGGGCTCTGGCGCGAGCGCCTGGGCGAGGGCGGTGCGGCGCGCCTCGCCGCCGGACAAGCGGCTCGGATCCTCGTCGCCGGTCAGCCCGAGGCTTTCGAGAAGATAACGGGCCCGGTGCGCGTCGTCGCCGGGGGCAAGACCCGCCTGCACGAAGTCGAGGGTGGAGGTGAAACCCGAGAAGTCGGGCTCCTGCGCCAGATAGCGCACCGTCGTGCCGGGCTGGAGAAAGCGCTCGCCGCGATCGGGCTCGGCCAGCCCGGCGGCGATGCGCATCAGCGTCGACTTGCCCGAACCGTTGCGGCCGACGAGGCAGGCCCGCTCACCCGGGGCGATGGTCAGCTCCGCCCGCTCGATCAGCGGTGTCCCGCCGAAGGTGAGGGCAACGTCTTGGAGGGTGAGGAGGGGAGGGGCGGCCATGCCGGGCTTATGGCAGCAGCCGCAGCCCGGAACAAACCCGATTCGATGGGGTGATCAGGCGATCGGGTTGGCGGGGCCCGTCGGCGTGGAGCCTGGGAGGCCGGGGGCTTCCACCGGAATCTCCGTCGGCGTGTCCCCCGGTGCCTCGGCCGGCGTGTTGCCGGGGATCTCCGGTGCGGGACCGGGCTCGGGTGCCTGCGGCGGCTCGACCGGCGGCGCCGGGTCGGGAGTCGTGGGTTGGGGCGCTTCCGGAATGGGGCCGGGATTCGACATGGGGCACCAGACATTGCTCGTGCGGCTCCGTGGGGCCGCGAACGGGGCCAACAGCCCCGCCCCGCGCGAGTTCCGCTACTTCTTGGTAATGAGAAGGTTGTTGCCCTCGCGACCGAGGATCGTCTGAATCTTCGAGGCGAACATGGACAGGAGGAGGGGCAATCGCACCTCGACCCGCACAGAGTCCTGACCGACATCGATTTGTCCGGTCACCGTCTGCGCCAGCGCGGTGACGGAATAGTCGAGACGATCACCGGTCCAGTTGAGGGTGTCGATGACTACGCCGCTCTTGCCGAGGGCGTCGCGCGCCTTGATCGTTCCGGTCTCGATGCGACGACGGGCTTCCTCGCGGCCGAGCTCGTGCGGGATCTCGACCACCATCGGCTTCGCCATCTCGACCTCGTTTCCTGCACTCTCGCGTCACCCACTTCGTGGGCACGGAAGAGATTATGGGAATGGGCCATCCCCTCGGCAACGCCGGCCGTAGCACGTGCCGTGAAACGGCGTTGCCGAGGAGGCTCCGCGTGGGGAGCAGGGGTGTCGAAGCTCTGCCCGGTGAGGCTTGATACGGCACGCCGCTGCGGTGCCGCGCCCATGGACGGTGAGGCTCACGCCGTCCGCCGGGTGTGTCCGGCTGCCGGCGCTCAGCGCACCACGGAGAGCGAGACGTAGCTGACGCCGCCGATGCCGAGGGCCTTGGCCGAGCCGCGGGCCAGATCGATGACGCGACCGCCGACGAACGGACCACGGTCATTGATGCGCACGACGACCGAGCGACCGTTGGACCGATTGGTGACGCGGACGCGGGTGCCGAAGGGCAGGCTGCGATGGGCGGCCGTCATTCCGTTGGGATTGAACCGCTCGCCGTTGGCCGTGCGGTGTCCGCTCCCATACCAAGATGCCCGGCCGCTCTGGGCCTGGGCCGGCAGCACCGCAGCGGTGCCGACGATGGTGGCGAGGCAGACGGCAACGGTCCAGCTGGTGACCTTCATCGTGGATCGCATTCCCTTATTGTTGCGACTTATTGCGAAGGCCGCGGAAAATGAGCCCGAACCGGGCCAAAATAAGACAGCGATGTTGCGTCGCAAAAATGCCTTGCATGCGACTAAAGAGGCGATTTTCCGAACTGCTGGCTCGGATCAAGAATTGATTATTTGCCAATTCATGAGCGATCCGGCGCGCCAAATCATCAATGCTTGCCGCGATAGTGTTCGAGCGGTGGTTCAGCGTGGCTCTGAAGCCTGGTGGAACCTGCGGGAATCGACTGCGAACGGAGGTTCAGGCTTGCAGCACTTGCATGGCTGCGCCCGGCAAAAACTGCCGACCCATATCGAGACGCATGATTTCGGAAACGGCAAACCCGCCCTTTACCGTGATCGCCGCATGGTCCGGTTGTCAGTCGCGTAACCGGTGTTTGCCATGGCTTCCCCGCGTACCGCGGTCGTCGGCGCCACCGCCCGGAATCAGGTCTCGCGTACCGGGCGGATCGCGTCGACGCCGCGGATGGGTCTCGCACCCTCCGTCCAGCGTCTCCCCCAACTTCCCCTCGACGACATCCTGATCGGCGATTGCATCGCCGCGATGGAGCGGCTGCCGGCCGAGAGCGTCGATTGCGTCTTCGCCGACCCGCCCTACAATCTCCAGCTGGGCGAGGCTGGGCTCACGCGTCCCGATCACAGCGTCGTCGATGCCGTCGACGATGATTGGGACAAGTTCTCGAGCTTCTCCGCCTATGACGACTTCACGCGGGCTTGGCTTTCGGCCGCTCGCCGCGCGATGAAGCCGAATGCGACCCTGTGGGTGATCGGGTCGTATCACAATATCTTTCGGGTCGGGAGCGCGTTGCAGGATCTCGGTTACTGGATCCTGAACGACATCGTCTGGCGCAAAGCCAACCCGATGCCGAATTTCCGTGGAAAGCGATTCACCAACGCCCACGAAACCCTGATCTGGGCGTCCCGCTCGCCGCAGGCCAAGTACACCTTCCATTACGATGCCCTGAAGGCCGGCAACGAAGACCTTCAGATGCGCTCCGATTGGTTCCTGCCGCTCTGCACCGGCGAGGAGCGTCTGAAGGACGGGCAGGGCCGCAAGGTCCATCCGACCCAGAAGCCCGAGGCGCTGATCGCCCGGACGCTCATGGCGGCGACCAATCCCGGCGATGTGGTGCTCGACCCGTTCTTCGGCACCGGCACCACCGGCGCCGTCGCGAAGCGTCTGGGACGCCATTTCATCGGGTGCGAACGCGACCCCACCTACGCGGCGGCCGCCCGTGCCCGGATCGCTTCGGTCGAACCGCTGTCGGCAGCGTCGCTGGCCCTGGCGACGCCGAAGCGGGCCGAACCGCGCGTGCCGTTCCTCAGCGTGGTCGAGGCCGGTCTCGTCCGACCCGGTGAGACGCTGACCGACGAGCGCCGCCGCTTCAAGGCTGTGGTGCGTCCGGACGGACAACTCGCCGTCGGCCCGGCCATGGGCTCGATCCACAAGATCGGCGCGCTGGTTCAGGGACTTCCGGCTTGTAACGGCTGGACCTTCTGGCAGGCCGAGCGCGATGGTCAGCTCGTCTGCATCGACGGATTCCGCTCGACGATGCGAGAGCGGGCGGAAGGCTAGACGGCGCGCCCCAGGCTCGACGATCGGTCCAACGACGTCGCGGCCGGCACGGAGCTGGCCGCGGAAGCTCTGTCGTTACGGAATGCCCGGCTGCCCATAAGGCAGCCCGACACACCTTTGCGGCGTCGATCCGGGTTGCGGATCGACGCTCCAGGACTCAGGCGTCGGTCTCGTCCGGGGTCGCGGACGGCGGACGGATGCCGTAGCGGCTCTCGAGGCCCGGATTCGAGCGCGGGGCTCGCTCGGCGAATTCGCGGCGGGGACCTTCCCCAGGTGCGCGGGCCGGGCGCTCGCTCGGATCGCGCCCGATGCGGTTGGCGAGATGGGCCAGTTCCACGAATTCATCGGCTTGGCGACGCAGGTCGTCGGCGATCATCGGGGGCTGGGTCTGGATGGTCGAGACCACGGAGACCCGGACGCCCTTGCGCTGGACGGCCTCGACGAGCGAACGGAAATCGCCGTCTCCGGAGAACAGCACCATCTGATCGAGATGCGGGGCGAGTTCGAGCGCGTCGATGGCGAGCTCGATATCCATGTTGCCCTTGATCTTGCGGCGGCCCGACGAGTCCGTAAACTCCTTGACGGGTTTGGTGACCACCCGATACCCGTTATAGTCGAGCCAATCGATCAACGGGCGGATTGAGGAATACTCCTGATCCTCGATCATGGCAGTATAGTAGAAAGCGCGAATGAGATTGTCGCGACTCTGGAAATCCTTGAGAAGCCGCTTGTAATCGATGTCGAAGCCGAGCGCCTTGGTGGTCGCGTAGAGATTTGCTCCATCTATGAAAATGGCAGTACGTTGCCGATCGCTCATCGTTCTATCCATGTGTTTGCGTTGTCTGAAAAATCACGAAAATGAGTTCGTGATGAAATGACTATCTTGTGACATAGACGAGCATATTTTCATCGAACAGGTTAGCGGAGTGTCCCACATCTTTCGATTGAGGGATTCAGGCGTTGCCTATTTGAGGAGCATATTATCTAGCGGGTTCTTATAAGACGACACTCACAGGGTTCGTCTGACCGAGCGCTGACAGGCTGTCAAGCTGAGCGAAAGGTAAACGTTTCGTAGCGGCGGCATCGCGCCCAGTTGGGCAGAAAATGTCCCGACCCCTGGTTGCGTATTCCTGGCCGCGATCACGCAGTTAATGTCGCTGGATGATTTGAGCGACCTGAGGTTGATCGCGGCCAATCCCGCTTATCAGGGCTTGAGCATTGCACGACTACCCGGCTTGATGGCCGGAATGGCGGCGAGTTCGGGCGGCAAGGCGTCCGCCGGGTAAGTCGGAATATCGAGGGCGGCGAGCGACACCAACGGCAATCCGATTTCGCCACGGCCGCCCGAGCGATCGATCAGGCAGGCGGCCCCCACCACCTCTCCGGCCTCGTCCTTCAGGGATGCCAAGCATTCCCGCGCCGACAGACCGGTCGTCACGATATCCTCGACAATCACGGCACGGGTGCCGGAGGGAATCGTGAACCCGCGTCGCAGGGTGAAGGGACCGCCGGGATCGCGTTCGACGAAAATAGCCTTGGCCCCGAGATGGCGGGCGGTCTCGTAACCGGGGACGATGCCGCCGATGGCGGGCGAAACGACGATATCGATCCGCCCGAACCGTGCGGTGATCGCCTCCGCCAAAGCGCGGCACAGCCGCTCGGTCCGCACCGGATCGGAGAAGATCGTCATCTTCTGAAGAAAGACCGGCGAGCGCAGGCCCGAACTCAGGATGAAATGCCCCTGCAACAGCGCGCCTGCCGAGCGAAATTCTTCGAGAACATCATCCGCGTTCATCGCAACCTGCCTTCAATCCCATGCGCCGGCGCTTGTCGCAGCGGCGCGGGCAGGGTGCAAGCGGCCCACGCTCGACCGGTGTGCACTCCGCTGGGGTCAAAAGGGCGGTTCTGCCGCGAGCCTCAAGGCCCGACGCGATACGAGGGTTGCTTCGGCTGGCTGGCGGAGGGTGAAGAGCGCGGTGGAGCACGACAAGATCTTGCTTCGCGGACGGTTCGTGATCCCGTCTCACCGCGCGGATCACTCTTCGATCATGGCTTTGATCATGCCGTGCGGATCGCTCACGAATTCACGCATGATCCGGAAATGATCGGTATCCTGCAACGCGACCGGCTCCAATCCGTATCGGCTCATCCGCAGCAGATGCGCGTTCGGATACCCCATGATGATCGGGGAATGCGTCACGATCAGCACCTGGCTCTGCCGACCGACCTCCATCCGATCGAGCAGCTTCAGGAAGTCGAATTGGCGTTTCGGCGACAGCGCCGATTCCGGCTCGTCGAACAGGAAGAGGCCGGGCTTCGTGCAGCGCTCTTCGAAGAAGCGGATGAAGCCTTCCCCGTGGGAATGGGACAGGAAGTCGGCGGACGGACTCCCCGCCTCGTCGAGATAACGTGCGACGGCGAAGAAGCTCTCGGCGCGAAAGAACCAGCCTCGATTAACCTTAGGTAGCCAGCTCGCCCTGAGAGATCGGGCAAGCCTCCCGCCTCCCATTTCCTTCGCACGCACATTGTCGACGGCGCGATAGCCAGGGCCGCCTCCGCTCTCATCGAACCCTGCGAGAACCGCGATCCCCTCCAGGAGCGTCGATTTGCCGACGCCGTTCTCCCCAGCAATGATCGTGATCGGATGATCGAACGCGATTTCGAACGTGCCGCTGCCGAACAGGGGGAGACAATAAGGATAGACGGAGGGATCATGAGTTGGCCCCGCGTCCAGCCAGACCTTCCGCAAGTAGGGAGGCGGCAGGGGCCTCCGAGCCGATCGCGCCACCGGGTCGTCTCCATGATCGCGTATCTCACCGCGACTGCCGCTTCGTTCGACCTCGCGGTCTTCCCACCGGCAGGATGATGAGAGCTTTTCGTGTAAGCTTTCAGCGCTCTCGACTTCGGATACAACTCAGCGGCCGCATTGCTGGAAAGTCCGCTGGTGCGCGATCCGTCGCTGGCGGAGCGGCCTTTCTACAGTCATCAGCCGGCGCCCTAACCGTTGATCCGCTCCACGCGGCTGACCGAGCGCTTGCCGCGCAAGTCAGCGACGATGGCGGTGAGGTGTTTGAGGTCCGGCACCGAGAGATCGATGGCGATGTCGGTGAAGTCCTGGGTGCGGCGCTTCATCGAGACGTTGTCGATATTGCCGTCATGTTCGGCGATGACCTGCGCGATCTGTGCGAGCGTGCCGGGCTCGTTCATCGATTCGAGAGCGATGCGGGCGGGGAAGCGCTCATTCGAATCCTCCACGTCCCAGCGGACATCGAGCCAGCGCTCGGGTTCGTTGTCGAAGGCCGCGAGCGCCGCCGATTGGATCGGATAGATCGTCACGCCGACGCCCGGCGTCAGGATCCCGACGATGCGGTCCCCCGGCAAGGCACCGCCATTGGGGGCGAAGCTCACCGGCAGATCGCCGGCCAATCCCCGGATCGGGATCGCGCCCGGTCCGCTGCCGTCCCCGGAGAAGGTCAGGCGCATCGTCTGATCCCCGGAGCGGGTGAGACGTCCGGCCCCGCCATTCGCCGCCGCGCTGCTGGAGCGACGCTCATCCTTGAAGTCGGGATAGACCGCTTTGACCACGTCGCCGGAGAACATCTCACCGCGCCCGACAGCGGCGAACACGTCCTCGGTCGAGGCGCGGGCCAATCGGGGCAGGGCGCCCCGCAGCTTCTCGTCGGAAAAGCTCTTACCTGCGCGCTCGAAGGCGCGGTCGAGGATCTGCCGACCGAGTCCCGCATATTGGCGGCGCACGGCGGCACGGGTCGCCCGCCGGATCGCGGCCCGCGCTTTGCCGGTGACGACGAGCGATTCCCAGGCTGCGGGCGGGGCGGCGCCGTCGGAGCAGGCGATCTCGACCTCGTCGCCGTTGGCGAGTTCGTGCAGGAGCGGCGCGAGCCGACCGTTGATCTTCGCGCCCACCGCCGAGTTGCCGATATCGGTGTGCACCGCGTAGGCGAAGTCGATCGGCGTCGCCCCCCGGGGCAGGGCGATCAGCCGACCCTTCGGGGTGAAGCAGAACACCTGATCCTGAAACAGTTCGAGCTTGGTATGCTCGAGGAATTCTTCCGGTGAATCCCCTTCGGCCAGCAACTCGATAGTTCGGCGCAGCCATTGATAGGCGCCGCTCTCCGTCGCGAGCCGGGGATGCACCTCGCCCTCGCCGGCGGCTGCACCCTCTTTATAAAGCGCGTGGGCGGCGATGCCGTATTCGGCGATCTCGTCCATCGCCGCCGTGCGAATCTGAAGCTCGACGCGGCGCTGCTTCGGGCCGATCACCGTCGTGTGGATCGATCGATAGTCGTTCTGCTTGGGCGTCGAGATATAGTCTTTGTAGCGACCGGGAACCATCGGCCAGCTGGTATGGACCACGCCGAGCGCCGCGTAGCACTCCGCCAAGGTGCCGACGATGACGCGGAAACCGACGATGTCGGACAATTGCTCGAAGGCGACCGACTTGCGCTCCATCTTGGACCAGATCGAATAGGGGCGCTTCAGCCGCCCCTTCACCTGGGCCGTGAGCCCTTGGGCGGCGAGCCGCGCGGTCAGATCGTGCTCGATGCTCTCGATGACGTTGCTGGATTTGGCCGAGAGGTCTTCCAGCCGCTTGGTAATGGTGGCGAAGACCTCGGGCTTGAGCACGCGGAAGGACAGGTCCTCCAACTCGTCGCGCATCTCCTGGATGCCCATACGCCCGGCTAGGGGGGCATAGATGTCGAGGGTTTCCTCGGCGATCCGGGTGCGCTTCTCCGGAGGCATGAAGTGGAGGGTGCGCATATTGTGGGTGCGGTCGGCAAGCTTGACCAGCAGCACCCGCACGTCCTCGGCCACCGCCAGAAGCAGCTTGCGGAAATTCTCGCCCTGGACCGCGCGCTTCGACACGAGGTCGAGCCGCTTGAGCTTGGTCAGGCCGTCGACCAGCGCGCCGATCTCGTCGCCGAAGATGCCACGGATCTCGTCGAGGGTCGCCGCGGTGTCTTCCACCGTGTCGTGCAGAACCGCCGCAACGATAGTCGCATCGTCGAGATGCAGATCGGTGAGGATCGCCGCGACTTCGAGGGGATGGGCGAAGAAGGGGTCGCCGGAGGCACGCTTCTGCGTGCCGTGCGCCCGCATGGCGTAGACATAGGCGCGGTTGAGAAGCGCCTCGTTCGTGGTCGGGTTGTAGCGCTTGACCCGTTCCACGAGCTCGTATTGGCGCATCATCCGCCGGGGATTCCTAACACGCAGATCGCACAATCCGACCGGGATGGCCGCGACGTCCTGCGCTCAGCTTCCCGCATCGAGCGCCTTTGCGCCAGATGCAAGGCGTCGCAGACGTTGCAGTTTCGTCGTCCCGAACCCGCTTTCGGCGCATGCGCCGAAAACGACGACGCCCGCCGCTCGAGAGACGAGGGCGGGCGCGAACCTCTCGGGAAGACCGGGCCGAACTTACTCGGCTTCGTCGTCCGTCTCGGTCGGCGGAGCGAGGTTCTCCAGGCCGCGGAGCAGGTCATCCTCGCTCATGCGGTCGAACTGGACATCCTTGTCGTCCGACGAGGATTGCGGCGCCACGGCGGCGGCGGCCGGCGACGAGGAGAGCAGTGGCACGGTCTCGGCCTCGGGCTCGTCCACCTCGACGTATTTCTGCATCGAATGGATCAGCTGCTCCTTGAGGTCCTCGGCAGTGATCGTCTCGTCGCCGATCTCGCGCAGGGCCACGACCGGGTTCTTGTCGCGGTCGCGCTCGATCGTCAGCGGGGCGCCGGCAGCCAGCAGGCGGGCGCGGTGGCTGGCGAGCAGGACCAGTTCGAACCGGTTCTCGACCTTCTCGATGCAGTCTTCGACGGTAACGCGAGCCATGCGAGGCGGCTCCTTCCTCGGGCAGAACGGACGATGTGCGTGATGAACGCGTCTCCTACACCGGATGCCGCCGCGCAACAAGCGGCGCGCGGTTGACCTGTCCGGGGGGCGGGCGACGGCACGCAGCACCCTGTGGACGGTCGAGCGGGCGTTCGCACCTGCCAGGAACATTCACGGAATCGTGCGGTTCCCACCGCACTCCGACCCGAGCCGTACGCCGGGCACACGACCATGTCGGAGGACTTCCCCACCATCCCACCGTGGCCGGGCCAGCCGGCCCGCTGTCGACGCTTGCCCGCGTCGGCTCGCCTGCACGCACGAGGTGTCATGCTGCTGCCTACCGACGATGCCGGCCATCCGCTCGCCGAACGATTCCGGCACTTCATTCGTCAACAACCGTTCCCCTGTGTCGGTGCCAAATCTGCCCTGTCCCGCGGGCGTCTCAAGGTGATGGTCGCGCACGACATCGCGTCGGACCGGGATGACGGGCGGATCTACCCGGCGATCCTCGCCTTCATCAGCCGGTACCGAAGCCGGCCCGAACTGTTTCAAAGCTTCGCCGTCGTCTTCGAGACATCCGGCCTGCTGTCCGAAGAAGCGTTCGAGGCGGCCCTGTGGGCGCGCATGCAATCGCTGTCGGATCGTGACAGCGGTCTCGGTCACAGCCACGACCCGCGCGTCGCTGCCGATCCGGACGATCCGCATTTCTCGATGAGCCTGGGTGGAGAAGGCTTCTTCATCGTCGGCCTGCATCCGCGGGCCAGCCGACGGGCCCGGCGCTTCGAGGCCCCGGTCCTCGTGTTCAACCTGCACGACCAGTTCGCGCGGCTGCGCGAGGAAGGCCGCTACGAGCGGCTGCGCGACTCCATTGTCGAGCGCGATGTCGCCTGGGCGGGTTCGCCCAATCCGATGCTCGCTCAGCACGGCGAGCGCTCCGCGGCTCGCCAATTCAGCGGCCGGGCGGTGCCGGAGGATTGGGTCTGTCCCTACAGCCGCAGAACAGGCAGCCCGGCATACGATGCGCAACAGATCGCCGCCGATCTGCGCTCGGGCGCCTTCCTCATCGACCAGATGGAAGGCTGACAATGCGGGAAGCTGTCAGCCCGGTTGTCGATCTTCAAAGAACGGACGACGCGCGTCGCGATGCACTCTTCGCACTCGCGCAGGCGCTGCGCGAGACGGGCTATCGCTTCACGACCGTGACGCCGGCCTCCCACGGCCATGTCAATGCGCGCCCGGAACATGCCCGCGCCCGCTCGCTGCGCGACGTGTTCGGCTGGAGCCGGCCCTTCGAGACCGGGCGGGTGCCGTCGCACTTGCTGAATCTCATGGAGCGGGCGGGCATTCTTCTGCGCGACCGCAACACCGGTCTCATGCGGGCCGGGCTTCGCCTCTCCAGCCTCGATGACGCGCTGTTCCTGCACGCGGCCTATCCGCCGCTCGCCGCCGACGCTGTCTTCTTCGGGCCCGACACCGTGCGCTATGTCGGCGCGGTTCAGGCGTATCTCGATGATCGCGCGCGGGCGGGGCTGCCGGCGCCGCGACGCGGGGTCGATCTCGGCTGCGGCTCGGGGGCCGCCGGCATCCTCGTCGCCAAGCGTCTGCCCGAGGCCGAAATGGTTTTGGTCGACATCAACCCGGCTGCGCTGGACCTTGCGCAGGTGAACGCCCGGCTCGCCGGCGTGAGCAATATCCGTCCCGCTCTGAGCGACATGCTGCAGGACGTCGAAGGCGGCTTCGACCTGATCATCTCGAATCCGCCCTTCATGGTTGATGCCGGTGGCCGGGCCTACCGCGACGGTGGCGGAACGCTCGGCGCCGGCCTGCCGCTCCGGGTGGTCGAGGCGGCCACCGAACGGCTCAACCCGAACGGAAGCCTCGTTCTGTTCACGGGCTCGGCCATCGTCGACGGACATGACGGCTTCCGCGAGGCCGCCATCGCCCTGTGCGACCGGGCCGGCCTCGACTGGACCTACCGTGAGTACGATCCGGATGCCTATGGCGAGGAACTCGCCGAGCCGGTCTACGCGAAAGTCGAGCGCATCGCGCTCTGCGTCCTCACCGCGTCCCAGAGAGCTTGAGATGGAAGAGGCCGAGAGGGCTGCATTCCTGCACGACGCCCTGGCCGGGCTGTCTCACGGTTCCAAAACGCTGCCCGGAAAATATCTCTGGGACGAGACCGGCTCGGATGTGTTCGACCGGATCTGCGCACATCCGGACTATTATCCCACAGAGCGCGAGATGACGCTCTTTCCTGTAGCCTGCGCCGAACTGGCCGGCATGGTCGGGCAGGATGTAAGCGTCGTCGAGTTCGGCGCCGGCGCGAGCCGCAAGATCCGCATCCTTCTGGACGCCCTCGATGCACCGCAGACCTACATCGCCTTGGACATTTGCGGTTCCTATCTTGATGCCGCGATTGGCCGGCTCGCGCCCGACTATCCCGCCGTGACGATGACACCGGTCAGTGCGGATTATTCGAAGCCGATCCGCCTGCCCGCGGGCTTGGTCGGTGACAACGTGCTCGGCTTCTTCGCCGGAACCAGCATCGGCAACTTCTCACCCGACGAGGCCGGCGCCTTCCTACGCCGCACCCGAGACACCCTCGGCACCAGCCGGCTTCTGGTCGGGGCCGATCCGACCCGCGATCCGGACCGGTTGAGGCGGGCTTACGGCGCGTGCGGAGGGCTGATGCCTGCTCTCCATCTCAACGTGCTGACCCGCCTGAATCGCGAACTTGGGTCCGATTTCGACCTGGCCAATTTCGTCCACGAGGCGAGGGTGGTGGAGGCCCCCTTCCGGGTCGAGGCGCATCTCGTCGCGCGCGAAGCTGCGACCTACCGGCTCGGCGGGCGGGATATTTTCTTCCAGGCAGATGAGAGCATCCGCACGGATACGTCCCACAAATACGCTCCTGACGCATTCCAGGCGCTCGCCAGAA
The DNA here is from genome assembly GCF_022179765.1 of Methylorubrum suomiense. Lineage (GTDB taxonomy): Bacteria > Pseudomonadota > Alphaproteobacteria > Rhizobiales > Beijerinckiaceae > Methylobacterium > Methylobacterium suomiense. The sequence goes on from NZ_BPRE01000008.1 coordinate 215,312, forward strand.
GCAGCGGCTGGACGCCGGAACGCCTGTGGCTCGATCCCCAGGGTGGTTTCAGCCTTCATCTGTTGCGGGGGTAAACGTTCGATCGGCGATCATCGCTTCGACTGTGGCCTTCCGGGGGGGCATCCTCGGCTGGCCAAGTTTCTGCGGGATCGGAAAGTCGGTTGTATCGTATCGTCCGAAGCGAAGGGCCGGATGCTTCGCTTCGGAGGCTTTGGACAAGCCTTCTCCGACAGAGAACGATGCTTCGAGATTGCGTTCCGTCGCCGCGTGGAGTCGGGGTCACCTCAGACCGGCAGGCGTCCGTCGGGCGAGTAGCGGTCGATCGCCGAGGGCAATTCCCGTGACAGGCGCGCGAGGAGGGCGGCGCGGCTGAGGCCCGTCTGTTGGGTGAGATGGTCCAGCGTCTCGGAGCCGATGGCGCGTTCCAATTGCGTCTCATCCATGGCCCGGTTGTCGCCGTGATCGATCCAGGACTTCGCCGTCTCGCCATGGCCGCTGCGGGTGAAGTGATCGACGAGTTCGCTCAGGCCACCGGCAATGAGGCCGCCGACACCGCCGGAGCCCAAACCGCCGAGCAACCCGTCCAGGCTCGAGGGGCGGTCGGAAACCGTCGTGGTGGAGGGCACCGTCGTCGGCGAGCGATGCACGTCGGGCGCGTGCGGCGCACCTTTGGTCTGACTGCCGAGCCATTCGGCGATCTTGTCCCGATTCTGATAGCCGGCGACCGCCAGCAGCCCCAACAGGGCAGTCATCGACGGGTATCCCTTGCTCATCGCACTCTCCTTGGGGTGTTTCGGGCCTCGCGGCCTTCGGGGAAGGACGTCCGCAACCGGTGGCGAGCTCGTGCGGCGATCGTTGCGGTCAGCGGGTCCGGTGTGCGAGCCAACCGGCCGAAAAGGCGAGGGCGGCGAGTCCGATCAGCGTGCCGGCACGATTGGAATCGGCGATGCGCAGCGCCCGTCGCCCGTAGAGGTCGCCGTGGCGTCCGGCCTCACGGGCGAAGCGACGCCCATCGCGCAGGAGGGCGTCCGCGCGCTCGCGCATGACGGTGGCGGCATAGCGCCCGTCATCGGCGAGATCGTCTGCCCGGTCGCGGGCGCGTCCATAGGCGAACTGCGCGCCGCCGGCGATCTGGTTCACGGCCCCGCGCACTTGGCGGACTGGGTCTCCGGTGAGGCCGCCGAGCGTCGTCTGGGCACGACCCTTGAGATGGCGGGACGCGCCGCGGAACTGGTCACGGTTCATGTCTGACTCCGTGTCGTGATGGGGAATGAGCGGCGGGGCCACGGCCCCGCCGACCCGTGAGACCGATCAGCGGCCGGTGATCTTGTCGGCGACGTTCTTCACGCCGTCCTTGACTTCGCCGGTCGTCTTCTGGGCTTCGCCCTTGAGTTCCTGCGCCTTGCCTTCGGCCACGAGCTTGTCGTTGCCGGTGGCGTTGCCGATGCCCTGCTTGATGTTGCCGACGGTCTCGTTGGCGAGGCCCTTCAGCTTGTCGGTGGTGCTGCTCATCGTAGTCTCCTTCGTGTGGGTCGTGCGGGTGGGTCGTGAAGGCCCCCACCCCGCGAGGCGGGGGCCCGGTGACGTCAGAGGGTGATCAGAGGCGGCGCGCGTCGTAGGCGCTGACCAGGGTGGCGGGCTTGGGGGCGCCGAGGCGACCGCCGAGGAAGGCGGCGAGGGCTCCGAGCACGAGCGCCAGGGCGGCGTAGAAGGCGCCCTGCGTGGCGGCCGACTTCGTCGCGACGGCAGCGTCCTGAGCTTTCTTCTTGGCCGTTGCGACCGCTTGGTCGTACTGCTTCTCGTAGTCCTGGATCTGCTGGCGAGCCTGATCGGGCGAGATGTTCTGCGCCTTGGCGAGAGCGTCGGCGGCGCGGTTCTTGGCCTGCTCCTTCTGCGACGGATCGCCGGAGAGGACCGCGCGAATTGCGGCGACCGCCGCATCGCGCGCGGCCTGCGGATCCTGGCCGGCGGATTGCTCGCGCACGGTCTGCTCGATGCCCTCGAGCGGGTTGGTGATCTTGGCCAGCGAGGGCGCCGCCGCCTGCGCGGCGGTCTGCACCGTGCCGCCGACGAGGTTGCCCGCCCCGCCCAGGGCCCCGGACACGGTGCCGAGAGCGCCGCCGAGGAGGCCGGTCGCGGCCGAGGTCAGGAGATAGAGCACGACGAGCGTCGTCACGGCCCAGGAAACGAGTCCGTGTAGGGCCGCTGCGCCCGGCAGGGGCTTGCCCGAGAGGCGCCCGGCGATGAGACCACCGGCCAGCGAAGCGACGATGCCGGAACCGACGAACCACAATCCGGCCCCGAGCGAGACGGTCGATGCGGTCGGGTTGTCGGTCGCGTTGATGCCGACCGAGGCGAGGCCCGCGCCGACGCCGATCAGATTGACCACGATCTGGGTCACGAGGGCCGTGACGGCGCCCGCGAAGATGGCACCCCAGGACACGGTATTGAGAAGGACCGCACGGGTATCGGCATGCGCGTCCGCCGCGAGGGGCGCGGTTGCGGGCTGGATGATGGTCACACTGTTACTCCGGGTAAAAGGTCGTTGAAGGAGGGAGAAGGGCGGCTCAGTCGCGGGCCGCGTTGACGAGGAGTCCGATACCGAAGCCGACGAAACCGGCGATCAGCAGAGAGGCCAGCGGGTATTCGGCGACCTGATGGCTGACCTCGCGGGTGCCGCGGCGCAGGTAGTGACCGCCGCGCTCGTAGGCGTCCTCAGCGTAATCGTAGGCGTCGTCCGCGACGTCTCGGACCGCGTCCCGAGCCTGACCGTAGAGGTTCTCGGCGGTCCCTTGCGCCTCGCGCAGGCGGCCCTCGGCCGCGTCGCTCTTCGAGCCGGTCAGGTCGCCGAAGGCACCCTGTACCTTGCCACCGATCTCTCGGGCCGCGCCCGTGATCCTGTCGGTATCGACCATGTGAATCTCCTCTCGTTTCTGGGGTGGTTGCGCGACGCCGCAAGGCGCCGTTTCGCTCAGTCGGCGCGTGGCTTAGCCGCCCCGGGTGGGGGTGCCGTGCGCTTCTGACGTTGGCCTTCGGCCTCGATCCGGCTGTCGCCGGTCAGCTTGCCGATGGCCTCCTTCACCGAGCCCTTGAGGTGCTCGCGGGAAGTACTTTTCGAAGCTTTGGACATGAGGCTCAGAAATCCTTGGGAGGTCTTCGCCCAGTCTGCAGATGTGGCTTCGGTGCGATCCTTCAATGGTACGAAAATACCAGTTATACGGTATTAAGTACTGGTAGATGGGATTGGAAAGCCGTTCTCGCGGCCCCAGACCACGGCTTCCGTGCGACGGTGGACACCGAGCTTGCGGTAGAGCGCGGCACCGTGGTTGCGCACGGTGTTGCGCGAGAGCCCGAGCTTTCGCGCGATGCCGTCGTCGTCGAGCCCGGAGCAGATCAAGTTGAGGATCTGCCGCTCGCGCACGGTCAGGTTCGGCACCGACTCGTCGCCGCCCTCGCGGCCGGGTCGGCGGAGATTCGCCAGCTTCTCGATCAAGCCCCGGCTGAACCACGAGGTGTCGGCCATCACCGCTTCGATGGCGTCGAACAGCTCACGCTCGGTGTGCTTGCGCTCGGTGATGTCCTGCAGGACAAGGAGGACGAAATCGGTGTCGTTGATGCTGACGCGCTCGGCGGAGATCAGACAATCGAGGTTCGCTCCCTGCTCGTGGCGCAGGCATACCTCGACCCCGAGGACGTAGCCGATGCGGGCGAGAGTACTCTCGAAGGCGATGCGCTGACTGTCGCTGACCCAGAGGTTCGCTTCGGCCAAGCTGCGTCCGACGACACCGTCCTCACCGTGCCCGAAGACGCGCGTGAAGGCCTCGTTGATGCTGGTGACCTGATGATTCTCGTCTCGTACCAGCAGCGTCGGCACCGGCGTCAGGCGGAAGGCCTTGGCAAAGCGCTCCTCGCTCTGGCGCAGAGCCGTCTCGGCTTTCCGGCGCAGCTCCAGGTCGGCGAAGGTGAAGAGCATGCAGGGCTCGTCGCCCATCGCGATGGGTTGGCCAGCGACGATGACGAAGCGGCTGCCGCCATCCGGGAGGTCGAGGCATGCCTCCATCTGCGGGATGGTGCCGCCCTCGTTGAGCCGCGCGACGGCCAGATCGCGGTTGCGGGCATTCGCCAGAAGATCGATCTCGTAGACGCTGCGACCCAGGACAGCATCGCGGGTATGACCGGTCATCTCCAGGAAGCCGTCATTGACCTTGACGTGGCGCAGGTCCGACAGGCGCGTGATTACGGCGGGTGCCGGGTTCGCGTTGAAGGTCTTCTCGAAACGCTCCTCCGCCTCGAATTGCTCGGACACATCCTTGAGGATCAGCGCGAGGCAACTCGGCGACCCGTCGTGGTCGGTCGCGACGAGGCTCCGCAGCGAATGAATGAACTCGGTGTCCGGACGGTCGGTGCGGCGCACTTCGACCACCACATCGTGGAAGGATTCGCCCTCAACGACGCGTTCGATCGGGTAATGCTCGAGCGCGCGCTTGTTGCGGTAGCGGAGTGCGAAACGCTCGCGATAGGCGCCCACGGTCGGCCCGAGCTCATCGAGACTCTCGGCGCCGTGCATGGCGAGAGCCGCCGCGTTGGCGTAGGCGATCGTCTGGTCCGGTTCGACGAGGATGACGCCCTCGCTCAATCCGGCAATGATCTGCCTCAACTCGTGTCTGTCGACGCCCGCGGTCACCGGTCGAACCACCCTTTCGTATCACACGCCCCCTTTGAGAGGCGGTGCACAAACGGGTTGCGCGCTATCGGGTTCCGGCTCCGTTACCCGATTTTCTGGTATACCTGAACCAATGACATCATCGTGATGGACCAAGTCACGGATCGGCCCGCTCGAAACAGTCGTTCCTGCTGAGTTTATGCGGCAGCGTCCGACACAACGATCTGTCGTGCGTCCTGAGAAACCGGCGGGTTCTCCCCGGTATCGAGCAGTCCCTCGTTGAGCCGCCGCCTGACCTCGGTGCCCGGCATCGGCTTTCCAAAAAGATAGCCCTGGCCGTAATCGCAGCCCTGACTGGCGAGCCAGATGACGCTCGTTTCCGTTTCGATGCCTTCCGCCGTGGTGACGAGGCCGAGGCTGGAGCCGAGCTTGATGATCGCGTCCACCAGTTTGGCGCGTTCGTCGCCTTCGGCGATGGAGTTCACGTAGGAGCGATCGATCTTCAGCTTGTCGAAGCGCAGTTCGCGCAGGTGATAGAGGCTCGAATAGCCCGTCCCGAAATCGTCGAGGGCCACCCGCACGCCGAGCGCTTGCAGCGCACTAAGGGTCGCCCTGGTCGCGGCGAGATCCTGCACGATTGCGGTCTCGGTAATCTCCACTTCGAGACGATGGGCCGGGAAGCCGGTCTCCGTGAGAATCGCCAGAATGCGCTGGGTCAGGTCCGGATCCTGAAATTGCTGGGGTGCGATATTGACGGCGATCTGAAGATGGCTCGGCCATGCACGGGCATCGACGCAGGCTTGGCGCAGGATCAGATAGCTCAGTTCTCCGATCAGTCCGATCTCTTCGGCGACGGGAATGAAGGTTGTCGGCATCAGCAGGCCGAGTTCGGGATGGTGCCAGCGGGCCAGCACCTCGAAGCCGGTGACGGTCTGGCTCGGCAGCTGGACGACGGGTTGATAGAACGGTTCGATCTGCCCGGTCGCGATCGCGACGCGCAGATCGACCTCCAGGCGCGCTCGGGCCTTGAGGGCCTCGTCCATCGCGTTCTCGAACACGCGATAGGTGCCGCGTCCATCGCGCTTGGCTTGCCCCATGGCCAGGTCGGCCGCCTGGATCACCGTATCGGCATTACCGGCCGATGGTCCGGCGGCGGCGACGCCGACGGAGGCGCCGATCCGGATTTCGTGGCCGCGCCACCATACCGGGAGAGACAGGGCCTCGATCACCGCCTGGGCGAGCTTCGCCGGATTGTCGCTCCCGGCTCGGCTTTCGACGAGGGCGGCGAACTCGTCGCTGTCGAGGCGCGCCACGGCGGCGTTGCCGGGCAGCGTCCGCACCAGCCGCTCGCCGACAGTGCACAGGATCTCGTTTCCCGCCTCGTAGCCGTACAGTTCGTTCACGGGTTTGAATCGATCGAGGTCGATCACCAGGACCGTCAGCCGCTCGCCCGCTCCGGTCGCGCGGCGCTCGTTCAGGCGCTCGACGAACAGGCGGCGATTGGCGAGGCCCGTGAGCGGATCGTGCCGGGCGGTCTCGGCGGCCAAGGTCTCGGCGGCATCGCGCTCACGCATCGCCTTGCGCAGTCGGATGGACTTGAAGGCGTTGGCGGCAACGGCCCCGAGGCCCATGAAGAAGCCGAGCTTGAACAGGTTGCCGAGGCCGTAATCGATGATGAACCGGTCGAGGGCGACGAAGGCACCGAGCTGCACGCCCATCACCCAGATGCAGGTGCCGAGCATCATCAAGCACAGGAGATCGTAGAGCTCTCCGCTCCCCCAACTGGCCTTCGGTTTGTCAGCCATGTGCCGCTCCTGCCCAACCGGATATCAGTCGTTCAAGATCCTAAAGTGGCCTTAATCGACAACAGGCCGCACAATGTCCTCCAAACCTATGGTGAGCATCCGGTAACATGACCGCCGCCGATTTCCGGAACGCGTGTCACAGCGAGTGTCCGCAACTGCGTCGTCTTTTGCTGCTACGCCCCATTGCGAGTATCCGGCGCCGCGCACATAGTCGAAGCTGGACGAGCAAGGGCGGCCGGGACACCGGACAAGACCCGTTCGAGGGAGAAGCGCGGTGGTGCAGGGCACGCAGATGCGTCGGCATCTGTGCGGAATACAGACGGCCTGGACGGATGCCGGACGCGCCGAGGAGGCCGTCGAAGCTTTGGCAGGGACGATCGAGCACGATGGGCTCGGTCACATCATCGTGTTCTTCTCGCCGGCCTACGATACGGAAAAGCTGACGGCGGCTCTCGCCGCGCATTTCCCCGGGGTCGCCGTGAGCGGCTGCACGACGTCGGGCGGCATCAGTCCGGCCGGGCCGATCGATCGCGGCCTCGTCGCCATCGCCTTTCCGAGTCGGGGATTCCGCATCGTCGCCGACGTGCTGACGCAGATCGCCCGACTCGATGTGGAAGGCGCCGCCTCGACCGTGCGCGGCCTGCGCCGCACGCTCGATCAGGGCCGCTCGGACGGGGGCACGAACCACCGTTTCGCGATCTCGCTGATCGATGCCCTCGCCAATGCCGAGGAGACGGTCGTTTCGGCGGTCGCCTGGGCCCTCGACGGCATTCCGCTGGTCGGCGGCTCGGCGGGGGACGACCTCGCCTTCAGTTCCACCGTGCTGATCCACGAGGGCCGGGTCCATCGCGACGCGGCGGTCATCCTTCTCGTCGAGACGGATTTTCCGATCCGCATCTTCAAGAGCGACAATTTCGAGCCGACCAGCCGCCGCTTCGTGGTCACCGCCGCCCGTGAGGAGGATCGGCGGGTGCTCGAACTGAATGCGGAGCCTGCGGCGCGGGAATACGCCATGGCGGTGGGGCTCGATCCGGAGAGCCTGACGGCGATGAGCTTCGCGGCCTATCCGCTCGCGGTGAAGATCGGCGGCGAGTATTACTGCCGCTCGATCAGCCGGGTGGAACCGGACGGCTCGCTGACCTTCTTCTGCGCCATCGGCGAAGGCGTGGTGATGACGCTGGCCCAGCCCCGCGACATCGTCGAGGCGACCCGGGCCGAACTCGCCGGTCTCGACGAGGCCCTGGGCGGGCTCGACCTCGTGATCGGGTTCGATTGCGTCTTCCGCCGCCTCGACGCGGAGAGCCGACAGGTCCGCCACCGCATCGCCGATCTCTACCGCCGTTACGGTGTCGTCGGGTTCGAGACATATGGCGAGCAATACCGCTCGATGCATCTCAATCAGACTTTTACCGGTATTGCGATCGGCCGGGCTCAGGGGCCATAGGGCAAGGCTGAGACAGCCCGATCCCGGACATCCGGCCAGAAAATTGGCCAAGAAAACCTGGCCAAGAGAACCCGGCCAAGAGAAACGGCCATGAACCGACCGACCCTCTGGATGGAAGCACCCTCCGAACCGGACACCGTCGAATCCCTGAGCCGCCGCGTCGCGAAGCTCGAGCGCATCAACGCGTCGCTCATGGCCCATGTCGAGCGGACCATGGACCAGCAGGGCGGCGCCTATTCGCTGTTCCAGACCGCGATCATGCTGGAGGGACGCGTCCGGTCCCGCACCGAGGAACTGACGGCGCTGATGCACAGCTTGGAGCGCTCCAACGAGGCGCTGCAGGCGGCGAAGGAAGAGGCCGAGACCGCGAACCGCTCCAAGACCCGCTTCCTCGCGGCGGCGAGCCACGATCTGCTGCAGCCGCTCAACGCGGCCCGACTCTCGCTCTCGGCACTGACGGATCTCGCCAAGGGGCCCGAAGCTCAGACCATCGCGCGTCAGGTCGAGCGCGGCCTCGAGACGATCGAGGATCTGATCAAGGCGCTGATCGATATCTCCAAGCTCGATGCCGGCGTCGTGCGCCCGGTCATCAAGCCGGTGCGACTCATCGATCTCGTCGCCGGCATCGAGGCGAGCTTCCGGCCCTTCGCCGAGCGCAAGGAGTTGCGGCTCGTGACCCGCTGCGACGACCTCGCGGTGGAGACCGACGGATTGCTGATGCAGCGCATCCTGCAGAACCTCGTCTCGAACGCCATCCGCTACACCGAGCGCGGCGGCATCCTGATCGCCGCCCGGCGCCGCGGCGGCGAGGCGGGGAAAACCTGCCGTATCGATGTGGTCGATACCGGTCGCGGTATCGCGGAGCACGAGCGCGCGCTCGTCTTCGAGGAGTTCTATCGCGGTGGCCGCGAGGGTGAGGATGGCGGGGTCGGTCTCGGGCTCGGCCTGTCGATCGTCCAGCGCATGGCCTCGACGTTGGGACACGACATCGCCCTGCATTCCCGCACCGGCCACGGCACGCGGATGAGTCTGGACTTGCCGATCGCAAGTCAGCGCCCGGACGCCCAGGTGCGGCTCGCGCCCCTGGCCACCACGCTGACCGGCGCGCGGGTGATGGTGGTCGAGAATGATGCCTCGACGGCGGAGGCGTTGCAGCGACTCTTGCGCAATTGGGATGCGGAGGTGCGCACCTTCGCCGACCTCGCCGGCGTCGTGACGGCCCTGGGGGAGGGGCTCGGCCGACCGGACGTGATGGTGATCGACTATCATCTCGATCACGGCGCCTGCGGCTTCGACGTGGTGGATTATCTGCGTCGCAACAGGGGATGGGTCACCCCGGTCATCCTCACCACGGCCGACCACAGCACTGACATCGAGCGGCACGCGCGTTCGCACGGGGCGGAACTCGTCCACAAGCCGATCAAGCCGGCGCAGTTGCGCTCGCTCCTGGCCTATATGCTGGCCTGACCGGACGGCCTTGGGCCGGGGCGGCTTAAAGGGCGCTGAGGCGCGGAAGGCCGATCAGGCGCTCGCGGGCGCGGGCGACCAGGGCCGGTCGAATGCGCGCGACATCCTCACCGTCCATCATCGGCGAGGTGGACAGGGCGGCAAGATACGCTTCCTCGGGCTCGCGGCAGGTCGTGACCGCCTTCGTCGCGGCGAAGCTTCTGCTCGCGGTGCGGGCCTGCTCGGCGAAGGCTACGTCCAGGCACGATTGCCAAGCGGCATGCCGCGTGCCGGCACTCTCCTCGGCACGGGCGGGGGCCACGGCGAGGAACGGCAGAAGCACGAAGGGAAGAACGCGACGCATGGCGGCGAACCGTAGGCGGGACAGCGGTTATCCGGTGCCGTGCGGGGCTCCGGAAACCTTCCGTCAACCTTCACCGCCGGCCTGTTAAGACCGGATAACGCGCAACCTCGCGATCCGGTCCCGAAGCGAGACGGTTATTTTCAGCGATTGGCCGCGGTGACCGGCGAGGCGTCGCGACCCAGAGCCACCCAGCCCACGGCATCCTGACTCTCGCGCTTCACGAAGGTGTAGCCGGTCTGCATCCAGGGCAGCACAGCGCTGGTCTTGTTGTCGAGGACGAGATCGCCGCGGTTGGTGACGATCGTCAGCACGGCGTGACCTTCGCCCTTCTCGTCGATCACCACCGTCATCCGCAGCGCCCGCCGGGGCAATCCGACCTGGACCAGCAGGCGGCGTTTCAGCAGCTGGAAATCCTCGCAATCGCCCCGGCCGTCCTCGGCGAGGTCCCAGCGATCGGCGGCCCGCCAATGCTCCTGATCCGTCACTGCCTCGACCGCGCGGTTGATGCGGCGGTTGATCGTGTTGATGGTCTGCCAGAGGGCCGGGGTGAGGGTGACCGAGGCGGCCTCGGTGCGATCGACCGCGCATTCGCCCGGATAGCGCTCGCAGAACTCGGCCCAGGCGACGATCGGCCGGGCTGCTCCGGTCGTCACCGCCGAGGGTCCCATCGTCGGGAGGGACTGTGCCACGGCGTCCCGCGCGTCCAAGCCGGTCACGACACCGGCGATCAGGGCGAGGCCGGCCAGGACGCCGTTGCGGAGGACGGAGAGGCGACGCTGGGCGAACTGGTTACGCATGACCCGACCCGAACTCTTAAGCTCACGTTAAGAAGCTCTCACAGCGGGCCGGCGCAGGCAATCGGAAGGTTAAAGATCGGTTAACGCCATCTGTCGCATTCGAGCGATCGCTTCTCGACGAACGCAGGCTCGCAATCGCTACGCTTCCAGCCAAACGGGGATCGGCGTTCTGCGACGGGATTCGGCAGATTTTAGACAGTACGAATCGCCTGTCGCCGGTCCGGTGCGAAGACCTTAAAGCCAAGATTCCTCATGCAGGATCCGCAACTGAGACAACACAATGACGAGCGATGCCAATCTTCCACCCACGCCACCGTTGGAGCGCGGCGCGCCCGTGATCCGCACCATCGCGATGCCTGCAGATACGAACCCGGCCGGTGACATCTTCGGCGGTTGGTTGATGGCGCAGATGGATCTGGCGGCGGGCAATGTCGCGGCGCGTCGGGCCCGGGGCCGCTGCGCCACCATTTCCGTGGAGGCGATGACCTTTCATCGGCCGGTCGTCGTCGGCGACGAGGTCAGCCTCTACGCCTGGATCGTTCGGACCGGGCGCAGCTCGATGGCAATTCAGGTGGAGGTCTGGCGACGCGAGCGCGAGGGCGAGACCACCATGAAGGTCACCGAAGGCCTGTTCACCTTCGTGGCCATCGGGCCGGATCGCCGACCGCGCCCGATCCCGGAGGAGGCGGAACGGTGAGCGCGGTGCTCAGTGCATCGTCAGCGTCGTCAGCCGCTTGGCTCCGGCATGCTGGTGCAGGAAGGCGCTCATCTCGGCGAGCACGGGGGCCTTGCGCCGGAAGGTGACCGAGAGGGCGAGCAAGGTGTCGGCGTGGTCGAGCCCCGGATAGACCCGTTCCTGGACGGGCACGCGGGCGCTGCGCAGGCGGGCGGCGAGGCTCTCGGTGTTGCGGGGGCGGACGACGACGTCGGCGTCACCCGTGGCCAGGAAGGTCGGCGGGGAATGGGGACCGGCGAAGGTGACCGGCTGCGTCGCCTTCGCGTCGGGGGCCTGCCCGAACACGTCGATGGAGGTCTTCTGGTCGAAGGGCAGGAAATCGTAGGGTCCGGACAGGCCCGCCACCGCCCGGATCACGCGCGGGTCGACGCCGACCCGGCGCAGATAGCTCGGATCGAGCCCGAGCATGGTGGCGTTGTAGGCACCCGCCGAATGGCCCGCGAGCACGATGCGGGCGGGATCGCCGCCGTAGCTGCCGATATTGTCGCGCACCCAGGCGATTGCCGCGGCGCCGTCCTCCAGGAAGTCGGGGAAGCGCACCTTCGGATAGAGTCGATAGTCCGGAAGCACGGTCACGAAGCCCTGGGCCGCGAGCGCCTGAGCGGCGAAGGCGTAATCGGCCTTGCTGCCGCTGTTCCAAGAGCCGCCGTAGAAGAACACCAGCACCGGGGCTCGGTCCAGCGGGACGCTCGGGACGAACACGTCCAGGCGCTGACGGGGATCCTCGCCGTAGGCCGCATCCTTCAGGGCCAAGCGGCCGCCCTTGTCGCGGGGGCCGAGGGCGTCGAACAGGGCCAGGGGCGAACAGCCGCTCAGGCCGACGGCGACGAGCCCGAGGCAGATCAGCGAGACAAGGGAGACGAACGCTTTGATCATGTCAGCCTGGGATTGACGCGGTGCGCGCGGCGGATTCATGGCGCGGGCACGGCGAAAGGTGAGATGCGTCGGAATTGACCGGCTCACGTGCGCAGCACGATGCAGGCGCCGCCGACGCCACGGATCTTCTGGCAGAGCGTATCGGCTGCGCCGCGGGTCTCGGCCGGGATGCGCACGCGGTAGAAGGTGCGCGTGCCGCGGAAGCGCAGGCGCGTGCCGATGATCATCGGCCGTACCTCGCCGACCACGCTAGCATAGCGCGTCCGCGCCCGCTGGAAGCTCGCTAGCGCCAGCGATTTGGAGAAATTGCCGGCGAGCTGGATGCCCCAAGGCGCCGCCGGGCCCCCCTCGACGGGCAGTGCGAAGCGGTCGCCGCGCGATGGGATGCGCAGGGACGCGGTGACCTGAAGGCAGCTCTGGGTCTCGGCCTCGGGGGCTGGCGTATTTTCGGACGGCTTCTCGCCCTTGCCACCATTCCCGTCGCCCTTGCCCTCCGGCATCTCGACGGCGGCATTCGGACGCCACTCTTCCGCCGGGCGTCCGGTGATGGCGATGACGTAGGCGCGTGTCTCCGCCGGAAGGCCGCCGGAACCGGCGAGCCAATTCGTGACCCGGCCCGGTCCCCCGTTATAGGCGGCCGCCGCCAGTCCGAGATTGCCGAACTGACGCTTCAGGTCGGCCAGGAAGTGGGCGGCGTGCGGGATGGCCTGCTCCGGGTCGAAGGGATCGCTCAGGCCGCGCTCCTTGGCCGTGCCCGGCATGAACTGCGCCACGCCCTGGGCCCCGGCCGGGCTCACGACGCCGACGCGAAAACTGCTCTCGCGCCAGATCAGGCGCGTCAGGAACGGCACCGGAAGATTTTGGGTTTTGGCCGAACCTTCGATCAATCGGCAAAGCGCCTGCTCCACGGTCTCGCTCTCGGGCGAGGCCGTCGCATCGGCCTCGCCGGCGATGGCGATGAACAGGAGTGCGAGAAAGGTCGCAAGGGTGGGCGAGCGGAGACGGGACACGCCGCCCATCTAGGTCGCTCGCGCGGCATGCGTAGCGTGAGCCGGTGCATGAGGTGTGGCCCTACCGGCGAATGCGGCGCGGCGGACGATTCGCGTGTTCGGGTCCGCGCGCTATAACCCAACACCCGCCGCGAGCCCTGCGCAGCCGTGGCGATCCGCCTGCATGTCTTCGGGGCCCGATGAGCGACACCCTTCTGACCGTCGAGGATCTCTCGGTCGCCTTCCGCACCCGGGAGGGTGAGACGCTGGCGGTCGACCGCGTGTCGTTCTCCATCGATCGGGGCGAGACGCTCGCGCTGGTGGGAGAATCCGGCTCGGGAAAATCGGTGACCGCGCTCTCGATCCTCCGGCTTCTCGACGGGGCCGCGCATCACCCCTCGGGGCGGATCGTCTTCAAGGGACGCGATCTCCTGACCCTCCCGGAGAAGGAACTGCGCAAGGTGCGCGGCGCGGACATCACCATGGTGTTCCAAGAGCCGATGACCTCGCTCAATCCGCTCCACACCATTCAACGACAGATCGGCGAGGTGCTGGAGATCCACCGGGGCCTGCGGGGCAGGCAGGCGCGGGCGCGCATCCTCGAACTGCTCGAACTCGTCGGCATCCGCGACGCCGAGCGGCGACTCGGCGCCTATCCGCACGAATTGTCCGGGGGCCAGCGCCAGCGCGTGATGATCGCCATGGCTCTCGCCTGCGAGCCGGACCTACTGGTAGCCGACGAGCCGACGACGGCCCTCGACGTGACCGTTCAAGCCCAGATCCTCGCCCTGCTCGCCGACCTGCAGAAGCGGCTCGGCATGGCGATCCTGTTCATCACCCACGATCTCGGCATCGTCCGTCGCCTCGCGGGCCGGGTCTGCGTGATGCTGCGCGGGCGCATCGTCGAGGCCGGACCCGTCGCCCAGGTCTTCACCCGGCCGCAGCACGAATACACGCGCCGCCTGCTCGATTCCGAACCCTCTGGCCGCGCCAATCCGGTCGATACGAGCGCCGAATGGATGGTCGAGGCGGGGCCGCTCAAGGTGTGGTTTCCGCTGAAGGAGGGACTGCTCCGCCGCACCGTGGGCCACGTCAAGGCAGTCGACGGCGTGAAGATTCTCGTGCGGGCGGGCGAGACCGTGGGCGTCGTCGGCGAGTCCGGTTCGGGCAAGACCACGCTCGGCCTCGCGCTGTTGCGTCTGACCGAATCCGAAGGGCCGATCGTCTTCCTCGGGAAGCGCATCGAGGCGTTCGGCGCCGGGGCGATGCGACCCCTGCGCAAGGACATGCAGGTGGTGTTTCAGGACCCCTACGGCTCGCTGTCGCCGCGCATGTCGGTGGGCGACATCGTCGCCGAAGGTCTCAGCGTCCAGGGGTTGGTCAAAACCTCGGCCGAGCGCCGGACGCGGGTCGCCAAGGCGCTCACCGATGTCGGCCTCGATCCGGCGGTGATGGACCGCTACCCGCACGAATTCTCCGGCGGCCAGCGGCAGCGCATCGCCATTGCCCGCGCCATCGTGCTCAATCCGCGCTTCGTCGTCCTCGACGAGCCGACCTCGGCCCTGGATCGCTCGGTGCAGGCCCAGATCGTCACGCTCCTGCGCGATCTCCAGCGCGAGCGCGGACTGGCCTACCTGTTCATCAGCCACGATCTGAAGGTGGTGCGCGCCCTCTCGAACTACGTGCTGGTGATGCAGCACGGGCAGGTGGTCGAGGAGGGGCCGGCGGATCAGATCTTCGGTTCGCCGAAGACCGAGTACACCCGCACCCTGTTCGCCGCGGCGTTCGAACTCGACGCGGCGACGACCGCCGAGCCGGTCACGGCCTGAGGATGGCGCGCGCGCTGCTCATCGTCCTCGATTCCGTCGGCATCGGCGGCGCGCCGGATGCCGCCCGCTACGGCGATGCCGGTTCCGACACCGTGGGGCATATCGCGCAAGCCTGCGCCGAGGGGCGGGGCGATCGGCCGGGCCTGCGCGCCGGGCCGTTGCGCCTGCCGAACCTCGCCGCATTCGGGCTCGGCCTCGCCTGCGCGGGCGCCACCGGCCGGGTGCCGCCGGGCCTCGGGCCGGTTGACGCCGCGCGTGCACTCTGGGGCCACGCCGTCGAGACCGCCGCGGGCAAGGATACGCCGTCGGGGCATTGGGAGATTGCGGGCGTGCCGGTGCTGGAGGATTGGGGCCATTTCCCCGATACCCGGCCGGCCTTTCCGCCGGATCTGATCGCCGCGCTCGTGCGGGAGGCGGATCTCCCGGGCATTCTCGGCGACCGGCACGCCTCGGGCACCGCGATCATCGACGCCCACGGCGCCGACCATCTCCGGACCGGTCGGCCGATCTGCTACACGTCGGCCGACAGCGTGTTCCAGATCGCAGCCCACGAGGAGGCGTTCGGCCTGGAACGTCTCTACGAGACCTGCCGCATCGCGCGACGGCTCTGCGATCCTTACCGGGTCGGTCGCGTGATCGCCCGGCCCTTCGTCGGCGACGCCGCGGGCGGCTTCCGCCGCACTGGCCATCGCAAGGATTTCTCCGTGGCGCCCCCGGCCGACACCCTGCTGGACGTGGCGCAGGCGGCGGGCCGGAGCATCGTCAGCGTCGGCAAGATCGGCGACATCTTCGCTCACCGTGCCACGGGCCTCGAGATCAAGCCCATCGGCAACGCCGCATGCCTCGACGCGGCGCTCTCCGCCTTCGCCGGTTTGCCCGAGGGCGGCCTCGTTTTCCTCAATCTCGTCGATTTCGACACCGAGCACGGTCACCGCCGCGACGTGCCGGGCTATGCCGCCGAACTGGAGGCCTTCGACGTCCGCCTGCCCGAGATCGAGGCAGCGCTCGCCCCCGGTGACCTCTGCATCGTTACCGCCGATCACGGCAACGACCCGACCTGGCACGGCACCGAGCACACCCGCGAGCAGGTGCCGGTTCTGGCGTTCGGACCGGGGATCGCGCCGGGTTCGATGGGTCGGCGCGAAAGTTTCGCCGATATCGGCGCCTCCGTCGCGGCGCATCTCGGTTTACCGCCGCTCGGGGCTGGGCAGGCGTGGTGGTGAGCGGCTCAAGCCCGCTCATTCCGACCAAACCGCTTATCCGAAGGTGCTGAGCGTCGGCTCAGCCCCGAACAAGGGCTCCCGTCAATCGCGCGCGAACTGGAACCCTCCTTCGAGGGCGCCGCTGCGCGGCGCCACCTCAGGATGAGGGTGTGATGGGGATTTCGGCCGCTCAGGCCTCGTCCTGCTCCTCGCCGTCGTCCTCGTCGTCGATATCGACGAGGAACACGATGTCGGCCTCGTCTTCCTCATCGTCCGCGCCGTCGCCCTGGCTCGCATGCTGCGGATCGGGCTCGAAATCGCCCTCGCCCTGATCGGCGGCGATGGCCTCGTCGAACTCGTCGATCTCGTCCTGGCTCGCCGGACGGACCTTGAGCTCGGAGGTGCCGTTCCAGATCGGGTTGCCGTCGACGGTCAGCGTACGGATGTCCTCCTTGAAGCCGTCGCAGGTGAACAGGTCGCGGGCGGTCGCCTCGTCGCCATTGATGACCGCGATCGCCGTGCCGTCGATCTCGAGGGTGAACATGGGCAAGCCTTGGAAGGAGAAGGGGCCGGGGGCTTGTAGGCCGGCGGCACCGGATTCGTCGATGGCGAATGCGGTGGCCGCGGGATAATCGCCGGGATCGGGCGGGAACGGTCCGCCTCAGCCGCCGCTGCTGCCACGGGCGATGGCGCGCTTGACCACCGCCTGGACCTCGCGGTTCGTGAGGAACAGGTCGTGATTGAACAGGCCGCCACCGTAATCCGACGCATCCGCCACGCGTACCCCGAGGGCCTCCAGACGTTCGCGGTCGGCGGCGCCCGCCCGCACGACGCCGCCGGCAATGGCACCGGAGAGTTCGAGCGCCCGGTCGTTGGTGGCCGAGATCACCGTGATGCGCTTGGCGTCGGGTCCGAGCCGCTCGACGCCGTTGGTGAAGAGGTCGATGTCGATGTCGGGCGCGGCGAGGACCACCGCGCCGATCCGTGCCACCGCGGCTTCGCCCGCTTCGGCGCGCAGCATCCTTAGGGTTTCCAGCGTCAGGAGCGTGCCCATGGAATGGGCGACGATGTGGATACGCCCGCCGCTCGGCGAACTGGCGAAGGCCTTCAGCAGATCCTGAAAGGCGTCGCGCGACCAGAGCGCGCTCTCCCGGTCGTAACCGTAATCGAAGGTGGCCGCGGCCGAGGGCCAAGTGAACAGGGCCGATGCCCCGGAGAAGCGCACGCCGTCCGAGAGCCGTGCCGCGCTGACGGCGGCCGATTCGAAACTCTCGCGATAGCCGTGCACGTAAATCAGCACGTCGCGGCCGAAAGCGGCCTGCGCGAAGGCGGAGGCCGCGCCGGGGCCGGTCGTCACGTCGCCGACCGAGCGCACGCCCCAATCCCCCGACACCACCGCCGAGACCTTCCCGATGAGCGAGCGGTCGGGCGCGGACATGCGCGCCTCGGTGAAGCTCAGGCCGCGGCCGCGGTCCGAGCCGAAGAACGGTGCCTTCGGCGGAGTGCCGGCCGCCGGCCGCCGGGTGGTGGCGACGAGCAGGACCGGGCTGACATCGAGCGCCGATTGCGTCTCCGCCACCGAGCCGGTGGCCAGACCATCCATCACGCAGCCCGAGAGGGCGGGCGCGAGGCCCGCCGCTGCGGCGAGGCTCAGAAAGGAGCGGCGGCTGGCATCGATCGTCATGGTCAGTTCGTCCCCCGGCAATGCGGCGGCTTTCGCGCATGATCTTGGCCATGGCGGGGCAGGAACGCCGAACACCTCTCGACGACCGCGTGTCGGCCCGGCATGAAGACGGCATGAGCGCCGTCCTCCCCGATATCAACACCCTCCGCGAACGCCTTCTGCGCGGTGACCGCGCCGCGCTCGCCCGCTCGATCACGTTGGCCGAGTCCCGCCGGGCCGATCACCGCGCGGCGGTGCGCGACCTGATCGATGCGGTGCTGCCGCAGACCGGGAAGGCGATCCGCGTCGGCATCACCGGCGTGCCGGGGGTCGGCAAATCGACGACCATCGACGCTCTTGGCTCGCTTCTCACCGAAGCCGGCCACAAGGTGGCGGTGCTGGCGGTCGATCCGTCCTCGACCCGCACCGGCGGCTCGATCCTCGGTGACAAGACGCGGATGGCCCGGCTCTCGCACGACCGCAACGCCTTCATCCGGCCCTCACCCTCCTCCGGCACCCTCGGCGGCGTCGCCGCGAAGACCCGCGAGACGATGCTGCTCTGCGAGGCGGCGGGCTTCGACGTGATCCTGGTGGAGACGGTGGGCGTCGGGCAATCGGAGACGGCGGTGGCCGACCTCACCGACTTCTTCCTCGTGCTGATGCTGCCGGGGGCCGGCGACGAGCTGCAGGGCATCAAGAAGGGCATCCTCGAACTCGCCGACATGATCGCGGTCAACAAGGCCGATGACGGCGAGGGCGAGCGCCGGGCCAACGCGGCGGCCTCGGAATACCGCGCGGCGCTCCACATCCTGACGCCGCCCTCGTCCACCTGGACGCCGCCGGTGGTCACCATCTCCGGGCTTCACGGCAAGGGCCTCGACGCGCTGTGGTCGAAGATCGAGGATCACCGCCAGAAGCTCACGGCCACCGGCGAGATCGAGAAGAAGCGCCGCGAGCAGGACGTGAAATGGATGTGGGCCCTCGTCCATGAGCGGCTTCACCAGCGCCTCGTCGGTTCCCCCGAAGTGCGCAAGGCCACCGCCGAGGCGGAGAAATCGGTGGCCTCCGGCGATCATTCGCCGGCCGCGGGGGCTCAGGCGATCGCGGAGCTGATCGGGTTGTGAAGCGTCTCTGATCCGCTCGCCCTACCCATTTGTTTCCTGAGGGCTCGTTACGGGGAATTGTCGGTGGACCGCCTGCTGATCACCGGCTTCGGCCCGTTTCCCCGGGTGCCCGACAACCCGAGCGCCCGCGTGGCGCGGCGTCTTGCCAGTTCACCCCATCTGCGGCGGATCCTCGGGGCCGCACCGGATTGCCTGATCCTGGACACTCGCTACGCGGCCCTCGATACGCAATTGGCGCCGGCCCTCGCGCGTCAGCCTTCGGCGGTGCTGATGATCGGCGTCGCGGCGAGCCGGCGGCGCATCTGCGTGGAGACCCGCGCGGTCAACCGCGTCAGTCGGCTGTTTCCCGACGCGTCAGGTGCCGTCTCGCGAAGTCTGGCCTTCGAATCCGGGGCGCCGGCCCTGCGGCGAAGTCCGGCGACGGAGGCGGTGCGGGTTTCGCTGATGCGGGCCGGGTTGAAGGTCGCGGCCTCGCGCGATGCCGGACGCTACCTCTGCAACGCTGCCTATTTCCGCGCGCTGGCTCAAGACTGTCCGGCGATCTTCCTGCACATCCCGATGCCGGCAAGAACGAAGCGCCCGCTTCGATCGGATCGGCCGCACCATGATCCGGACGCCTGGGTCGCGGCCTTCGCGGAGGCCGCGCGGGTGCTGATGCTGCGGGCGCGGCGCGATCAGGGCGTCGCCACGTCCTCGGTCAGGCGATCGACCGAGAGCAGGTAGGCGACGAGCGCGGTCTGCTCCTCGTCCGAGAACCCCGCCGCGCGATCGGCCCAGATCGTATGGCCCTCGCCGGTGACGCGGGCGGTGCGCGTCTTCTCGGAACCGGCATTCGCCGCCACCACCTTGGCACGCAGGTCGCGATCGACCAGGGCGCGCAGGCTGTTGGCCGGATCGGGCATGACGCCCGCATCGACCGTGCCGGGCACGCCCAGTTGCCGGGTCGCGTCTAGACCGACCGACACCCCGGAATCGTGCAGGTAGGGCGCCGTCCAGGCGAGACCGACGAGATTCGGCACCTTGTAGCCTCCCTTGGTGCCCGCATGGGCCCAGCCGAGCTGAACCTGTTTCAGTGCATCGCCTTCGAGAGGGATCGGCACGATCTTCGGGGATTCGGGAAGCGGGAAGGGCGTGTCGGTGGCGAACATCGCCGGCGGCGAGAGCCGCGCCTCCATCTTGGCTCCGGCCCGCGCCCGCGTCGGCTCCGTGCCGATCTCCTCCACGGGTATGATGCGGTTGTTGGTGAGGGCGGGGCCCGAATGGCAGCCGGCACAGCCGGCCCGTTCGAACACGCCGCGCCCCGCCTTGATCGAAGCGGCGTCGCCCGAGGCAGCGTTCGGCGCCCGCAGAAGATTCTGGTAGGCCGACATGGCATTGTTGGCGTGGTTGGCGGGCTCGCCGAGGACGGAGGCGAACAGCCCGTTATCGGTCATGTAATTGGTCGCGGGGAAACTCGGCAGCACCGCGTATCGGTTGAGGCCCGGCGATTCCGGCGTCGGATCGGCGGCCGCCAGCACCTCGGTCGGGCGCTTCGTTCCGGCGGGATCGTAGCGCAGGGCCTCGCGGGCGGCGCCCTGAAGGACCGTGCCGAGATAGAGTTCCGGATCCAGCCCGAACAGCGTGCGGGCGGCCGCCGTCTGCTGCGTCGTATCCGAGTTGGCGGCGTGGACGTTGTTGTTGAGGGACGAAAGACCCTTGAACGGGCCCACCGCCTCACGTCCGCTCCAGCTATAGGGCTCCCCGTAAGCGGAGAAGCTCGACGGGATCGAGGTCGGATTGGTGATGCGATCGGCCGACGAATCGAAGCTGCCCGGCGGCCAACTCCCGACCTGAATCTTGGCGGCCGCCTCGAAGCTCTGCGGGTCGGGAAGCGGTGCCTTGCCGCCGTCCTCCTGCGACACCGTCCGTGCCGGATCGCCGGGATGTGCGGCGAGATCCAGGCTCGCATGCATGAAATAGGCGCTGGCGTTCTTCGAGAGCGCCATCAGCAGGCCCGCATTGAGATCGGTGTTGGGCGCTCCCTCCACGACTTTGCCGGAGGCGGGATCGACCGCCGCGTGGCAGAGCGCGCAGGTGATGCCCATCCGCAGGGTCCCGCGGTCGTAGAAGGTGCGGATGCCGATGATGGCGGGCGCGCCCTTGGCCACGTCGAGGCCGGTCGGCACCTCCTCACCCTTGCGCCATGTCCGGTCCCCCACCGTCATGTCGCGACTCATTCGGACCTTGAGGTTGGTGGTCGCGCCACCGCCCAGGGCCAGCACCGCACGGGCGACCTCGAAGGGCGACAGGCCCCCGTCGAGCATGCCCATCACATCGGAGAGGAACACCTCGTTGCCGAAGGTTTCTCGATAGAACGCCTCGCGCCCGCGCTGGACCAGCGCCTCGTCGATGGCGACCGCACCGTTTTTCGGCGAGAGGGCGGCCCGGCCCTCCGGCGTCGCCTTCATCCGCTCCGCCTCCTCGGCCGAGACGCGACGTCCGAGCAGATCGTAGGCCGTGCGCATCGCGTACCGGTCGCGGTTCAATACGTCGGCCGCATCGGGCATCGGCGCGAAGCTGAAGCGCCCGAAGGCGCCCACCGCGAGAACGGCCCCGGCTGCGATACCGGAGGCGACGATGATGCGCAGCGGCCAACCCATGGGTTCCGACGGTCCCTCAATGCCGGCAGCTATGCCGTTTGCCGACAACTTCGCAGCGCCGAAATCGTTCGATCGCCGATAAACAAATATTAGTATGTGACAAAATCCGTTCGTACACAGATGCGTACGGCCAGTCGTCTTGGAACGTGTTGTCGCAGGTCTCGAAGGTGGCTTTCGAGAACGTACTCAGAACGTAGTTGCCCTAATCTATGTTGGCGCAGGCCTAGTTCATTCGCGGGACAAAGTGGGTGCGGGGGCATGCGCCCTTGCACATGTCCGTGACCGCCACAGGACCTGATGCCTAAGACTGCCCTGGCTTCTGCCATCTCACCGCTGGGCGAACCGCCCATGGTCGCCGTCGACATTCAGCACCGACTCGGCACACTTCTCGCCGAAGCCTATGCCCGAATGCCGGGGAGTCCGAGCGCCGGATCGAGCCGCTTCGATGAACTCCTCGCTCGTCTCGATACCGTGCTGGTCGCGCAGGAGGGACGCGACGAGGATTCCTTCCGCTCGGAGATCATCGCGATGACTCCGCGGCTCTACAACTTCGCCATGTCGCTGACCAAGAATCCGTCCGCGGCCGACGATCTCGTGCAGGACACCTTCCTGCGGGCGTGGCGCAGCCGCGCGCGCTTCACCGTCGGCACCAATCTCGGCGCGTGGCTGTTCACGATCATGCGCAACGCGTTCTACTCGCGTCATCGCAAGGAAGTGCGCGAGATCGCCGACAGCGATGGCGACTATGCCGACCGGCTCGCGGCGGCGCCGGAGCAATCCGGCCATGTCGATCTTCTCGACGCGCAGACGGCACTGACCAAGCTGCCCCTGCCGATGCGTCAGGCGCTCATCCTCGTCGCGATCGAGAACCTCAGCTACGAGGAGGCAGCGACGGTGATGAACTGCCGGATCGGGACGGTGAAGAGCCGAGTCTGGCGCGCCCGCGAGCAATTGGCGCAGATCCTCGGCTACGATGCGGGCGATGTCGGTTCGGACAGCATGACCCTGTCGGCGGTGGGCAGCCAAGCCTGGGTTTCGTGAGACGAGACCGCCTCCGGACGAGCTCGTTCAAAAATCCGATATCATTCCAGGGCGCGAAGCGGACCTGGAATGACGGGGGCGGGGTCTCGTCAAGCGCTCATCGGCAATTGCAGGCGCGGCAGGCCTGAGCGACGGGCCAGCCCGAACTCCTTGAGCGAGCGCACTTCGACCGGCTGGTCTCGCCGAGCCACCACGACGCTGTTGTCGGGCACCGGGGTCCAGCTCTCGTGCTCCTTGTCGAGGGGTTCGGAGACCACGACCACGCCGTCCGCGGACTGACGGTAATACATGCTGTTGGCCGCGTCGTTGGCCGCGTAGCGGAAGGCGTAGAGGTCGTGCCCGTCGGCCAGGGCTGCGGTGAAGCGGAACGGATGACCGTCGTCGATGCCGCCGACCAGCTCCGTCACCCGTGCCAGCGCCCGCGCCGTCGCGGTGATCGGGTCGCTGGGCTCGGCCGAGGCCATCAGGCCCTGGCCGAGGATCGCCAGGAACAGGGCCTCGGAATCGGTCGTGCCGGAGCGGGACGGGTAGAGTTCGTCCGGGATCAGGGCTTCGATCGGCCGGCGCAACCGAGCCCAGTCACCGACATAGCCGTTGTGCATGAACAGCCATTTCCCGCAGGCGAAGGGATGGCAGTTTGGCCGGGTGATCGGTGTTCCGGTCGCCGCCCGCACATGGGCGAAGAACAGGTGCGAGTGCAGGTGCCGGCAGAGGTAGCGCAGGTTCTCGTCCGACCATGCCGGCTGGACTTCACGGAAGCGGCCTGGCTCCGGGTGGTCACCATACCAGCCGAGGCCGAAGCCGTCCCCATTGGTGGAGGCGGTCGATTCGAGCGCCTTGATGCTCTGCGAGACCAGCGAATGCGCCGGCTCGGTGATGTAGTGCTCCAGCGGGATCGTACGGCCTCGATAGGCGATCCAGCGACACATGGTATTCGGCTCCCACCCCGGGCATCTCGTTCACCGGCGCATCGGGGATGATCGTGGAGAATCCGCGTCACCTTAAGGGCAAAGCGGCGTCAAAGGGCGTGCCCCGTCAGACGCCGTGCGATTGGAGCCACGCCTCAAGCAGCGCCACCTGCCAGAGTTTGGAATTGCCCTTCGGCGTCAGCGTCCCGTCGGGATCGGCCAGGAGCTTGTCGACATAGGCGCGGTTGAACAGGCCGCGCTCGCGTGCCACCGGCTTGTCGAGCACGTCGCGCACGAAATCCATGAACGGCCCGCGGATATGCTTGAGCGCGGGGACCGGAAAATACCCCTTCGGCCGGTCGATCACCGCCGCCGGCACCACCTGCCGCGCCGCCTCCTTGAGGATGTACTTGCCGCCGTCCCGCACCTTCAGTTCGGCGGGGATGCGGGCAGCGAGTTCCACGAGTTCATGGTCGAGGAAGGGGACCCGCGCTTCCAGCCCGCAGGCCATGGTCATGTTGTCGACGCGCTTGACCGGATCATCGACGAGCATGATCTGCTGATCGAGTTCGAGCGTCTTGTCGATGGCACCGGCACTCTTGGAATCGGCGAAGAAGCGCGCGAGGTAGTCGCGGCTGTAATCGGCGCCGATCAGGTCGGGAGAGAGCGCCTCGCGCATCTCGGCGTGGTCGCGGTCGTGGTAGGCCCGCGCGTAATCGGCGACCGGATCGGTCGATCCCATCAGCTTCGGGTACCAGTGATAACCGCCAAACACCTCGTCGGCGCCCTGTCCGCTCTGAATCACCTTCACATGCTTGGCCACTTCCTGCGACAGAAGCAGGAAGGCCACGGCGTCGTGGCTCATCTGCGGCTCGGCCATGGCGTGGATCGCGAGCGGCAACGCTTCCAGGGTCTTCGAGCCGTCGACCACGAGCTTGGCGTGGTCGGTGTCGAACTCCTGGGCGATGATGTCGGAATACTTGAACTCGTCGCCCTCGACGCCGTTCACCGCATCGAACCCTACCGAGAAGGTCTTGAGCCCTTTCTGGCCGTTGCGGGCGAGCAGCGCCACGATGATCGAGGAATCGAGACCGCCCGAGAGCAGCACACCGGTCGGGACGTCCGCGATCTGACGGCGGGCGACCGCGACCCCGAGGGAGTCGAGCACCGCCTCGCGCCAATCGGCCTCGCTCATGCCGCGATCCTCCGCGCGGGGGCCGACAGTCAGCGACCAGTAGGTCTCCTTCTTGCGCGTCCCGTCCGGCTCCAGCGTCAGGATCGTCGCCGGGTGGATCTTTCGAACCCCCTTGAGGATGGTCAGCGGCGCCGGCACGCCCGCGTGCCAGCTCATGTAGTGATGCAGCGCCTCGCCATCGATCGAGGTGTCCACATCGCCGGCCGCGAGTAGGGCCGGTAGCGAGGATGCGAAGCGGAAGCGCTTGCCCGATTCCGAGAAATAGAGCGGCTTGATACCGAGCCGGTCGCGTGCGAGCACCACCCGGCCGGAATCGCGTTCATGCACCGCGAAGGCGAACATGCCGAGGAAGCGCTTCACGCAATCCTTGCCCCAGGCATGATAGCCCTTGAGCACGACTTCGGTGTCGCTCGTGGAGAAGAACCGGTAGCCCTTGCCCTCGAGTTCGGCGCGCAGCTCCTGATAATTGTAGATGCAGCCATTGAAGACGACCGTAAGGCCCAGCTCAGGATCGACCATCGGCTGCTGACCGGCTTCCGACAGATCGATGATCTTGAGCCGGCAATGGCCGAACATCACCGGACCTTGGCCGTGGAGGCCGGATCCGTCCGGTCCGCGGGGGCTCAGCACCGCCATCATCGCCCGTACCGCGCCCGGATCGGCCGCGCCGCCAAAGCTGATCTCTCCGCAGATTCCGCACATGACGGTGGGTGATCCTCGTCGTGGTGATGGGCCGCCGAAGCTGGGATGACGCCGGATGCTGGCTCGCCGAACTTGACCGGCAGAACGGAATCGCCGCCGGCCTGTTCCCGAAAGCCCCCGGCAAAATCACCGCAACGCGCCCGACGGTGGTCCTTATGGCCAAAGCGGCTAGCGATTTTCGAGCCAGGCGGCGCTGCCGCCGGAACGCACGCCGGGGTGGAATCGCAGAAGGCCCACGCCCATTGCCATCCAGGCCAGTACGACGAGCGGCCAGAGCGGGCCGGGCCATGCCGGTGCGGGATAGAGGCTGTTGAGCAGCGGCCAAGCGAGCATCAGGCTCCCGGCCAAGCCCACGCCGCACCAGATCCAGGCTCGATGGCGCGCCGCGAACACGGCTTGGGCGAGCCCGACCGCCATGTAGACCAAGATGAGGACGAGGGTCGCCACCGTGGCGAAGGCCTCGCTGAAGGCGCGCGGGCTGCTCCAAGAGCCGAAGATCAGCAGGAAGGCCAGGGTCAATCCACCGACGAACCGGAGAGCCCGGGCGGGGACGCCGTGCGCCGGATCGAGGCGGGCGAAGCCGGCTCCGACCCCCCTGGTCCCCAGCGCGTAGAGGATGCGCGCGGCGGCGGCCGCCGTGCCGAGTGCGCAGGCCAGCGAGCTGATGCCGGCGGCGGCATCGAGGAAGATCCCGTAGCCGCGCGAGAGGTAGCGCAGGGCCAGGGTGTCGAGGGGCGCCGGATCGCGGGCGAGGTCCTCCATGCGGTCGAGTCCGTAGCCGATCACCTGGGCATAGGAGACCAAGCCGTAGAGCAGCGTCGCCGCGGCGAGGGAGCCGAGGATTGCCAGGGGGATGGCGCGGTGGGGATCGCGCGTCTCCTCCGCCACCGTCGCCGCGCCCTCGAAGCCGGCGAGGGAGAGGACGGCGAAGACCATGCCGTAGCCGAGGACCGACAGGCCATTCGCCGGGTCCGGCCGCAGCGGCGCGGCATCGAGCGGCGTTTGAACCAGGATGACGAGGGCGAGCACCACGATCGCCAGAACGGCCAGCGCTTCGATGACGAGCATGACGGTGGTGGCGAGCCGGATCTCGCGACCGCCGAGCCCGATCACCACTCCGCCGCCCAGCAGCGCGAGGGCGAGCCAGAGCTGCGGATGGCTCACGCCGAGATGGCCCAATGCGACCGAGAGGAACCCTCCGACCAGAGCCGTCGCCGAGGCCAGGAAGGCCAGATAGGCGAGGAGCAGACCCCAGCCGGCCAGGAAGCCGAGTCGATCCCCGAGCACGGCGCCGACATAGGTCGTCGCGGAGCCCGCACTGGCGATGCGCCGGCTGAAGGCCACGAAGGACAGCCCGATCAACGCCATCGCCGCGCCGCCGAGCAGGAAGGACAGGGGTGCCGCGCGCCCCGCCGCCTGGACCGCCAGCGGCACGTTGAACGCCATGGCGAGCGTCGGCGCGATGATCGCCAGCGACAGAACGAAGGCTTGGAAGGCCGAGAGCGTGGGGCGAAACGTCGTCATGCGCAAAACGCTCGCAAGGACGGCGCCGCGGGGCAAGACTAGCCGAGTGCGGCCCAGGGACCCCTGTGCCAGACCCGAAGATCGATGATGCGTCGATGTTGCGGGCCGCAAGAGCAGATCAAATCGATTGACGCGGGCCCGCACATCGCTTAACCCGCCCGCCTCACTTCGCGACAAAACCGGCAACGGAATCGACGATGCGCACGGGTCTTATCGTAACGGAAGCGCCACGGAACGGGCGGGCCTGATCGCAGGCCCGGCAGACCCGGTCGGTGGCGCATGCAGGGTCCCTCGGGGCCCTTTTTTGTTGCCGGAAACCCGACGCCACCGAGACATGAAGACGAAGACACAAAGAACGGATTGATGGAGGAGTCGATGAGCGGCGAGGTCATGACCGGAGCCCAGATGGTCATCCGGGCGTTCCAAGATCAGGGTGTGGACACTCTGTTCGGCTATCCGGGCGGCGCTGTGCTCCCGATCTACGATGCGCTCTTCGACGAGACCACGATCCAGCACGTGCTGGTGCGCCACGAGCAGGGCGCCGTCCATGCGGCGGAGGGCTATGCCCGCTCGTCGGGCAAGGTCGGCGTCGTCCTCGTCACCTCCGGCCCGGGCGCGACCAACATCATCACCGGCCTGACCGACGCGATGCTGGACTCGATCCCGCTCGTCGCCGTCACGGGACAGGTGCCGACCCATTTGATCGGCTCCGACGCGTTCCAGGAATGCGACACCGTCGGCATCACCCGGCACTGTACGAAGCACAATTACCTGGTCAAATCGATCGACGATCTGCCGCGCATCCTGCACGAGGCGTTCTACGTCGCGAGCCACGGACGGCCGGGCCCGGTCGTCATCGATCTGCCGAAGGACGTGCAGTTCGCCAAGGGGGTCTATAGCCGCCCGACCCAGAACGGCCACAAGACCTACAATCCGCCGGTCAAGGGCGATGCCGAGAAGATCCGCGCCGCGGTCGAGCTGATGGCCACGGCCCGCCGCCCGGTCTTCTATACCGGCGGTGGCGTCATCAATTCGGGTCCGCATGCCTCGACCCTGCTGCGCGAGCTCGTGGCCGAGACGGGCTTCCCGGTCACGTCGACGCTCATGGGCCTGGGTGCCTTCCCGGCCTCCGACGACAAGTTCCTCGGGATGCTGGGCATGCACGGCACCTACGAGGCCAATCTCGCGATGCACGATTGCGACGTGATGATCTGCGTCGGCGCCCGCTTCGACGATCGCATCACCGGTCGTCTCGACGCGTTCGCGCCGTTCTCGAAGAAGATCCACATCGATGTGGATGCGTCCTCGATCAACAAGGTCGTCAAGGTCGATGTCGGCATCCTCGGCGATTGCGGCGCGGTGCTGGAGGAGATGCTGGCGCAGTGGCGCGCGCAACCCAAGCAGCCCGATAAGGATCGTCTGACCGATTGGTACAACACCATCACCCGGTGGAAGGCGCGGGACTGCCTCGCCTACTGGCCGTCGGGCACGATCATCAAGCCGCAATACGCGGTGCAGCGGCTCTACGAGGCGTGCAAGGATCGTAAGACCTTCGTCACGACCGAGGTCGGCCAGCACCAGATGTGGGCGGCGCAGTACTTCAAGTTCGATGAGCCGAACCGCTGGATGACCTCCGGCGGCCTCGGCACCATGGGCTACGGTCTGCCCGCCGCCATCGGCACGCAGCTCGCCAACCCGGACGGGCTCGTGATCGACATCGCGGGCGAGGCCTCGATCCTGATGAACATGCAGGAGCTCTCCACCGCGGTTCAGTACCGCCTGCCGGTCAAGATCTTCATCCTGAACAACGAGTACATGGGTATGGTGCGGCAGTGGCAGGAGCTGCTGCACGGCTCGCGCTACTCGCAGAGCTACTCGGAGAGCCTGCCGGACTTCGTGAAACTCGCGGAGGCCTACGGCGCCAAGGGCATCCGCTGCGAGAAGCCGGGCGAGCTCGACGCCGCCATCAAGGAGATGCTCGACTACGACGGGCCGGTCATCTTCGACTGCGTCGTCGACAAGACCGAGAACTGCTTCCCGATGATCCCGTCGGGCAAGGCCCACAACGAGATGCTGCTGTCGGACTATCTCGGCGAGACCGGGGTCGAACTCGGCGACGTCATCTCGGCCGAGGGCAAGATGCTGGTCTGATCCGGTCCGCATCGCGAACCCGGCAGCAGGGCCATGCGCGGCCTTCTCGAACGGGACGCCTCACGGCGTCCCGCGGCCCCGAAACCGTCGCGCGGCGACCGCAAGCCGTGCCGTCAGCTTCGGGCTCGGCAGCGCGTCGTGGCGGCGCGGGTCGAGGCGCGGCACGCTTGCCGCGCGCTCGGCCGGCGTCCGATCGGACCGTTTGCGAAGGAGCACGAAGAATTCGTCTCCCATCGGGCAGGTCGGCTCCAGGGCGGCGCACTCGAACGGAAGCAGGCCGAGGCCGAGCACCTCCGCGAGTACGGTGCCGAAGCTGAACGGAGTGAACACCGTGCAGTGGACATCGACATAGACACCGTGCTCGGCGATCCGCGCCGTGGCCTCCAGGGCCGCTTCCGGGCCGCCGGTCAGCGGCCGGATCGAGGCGGGCCGTCCCTGCCAGACAGCCCGGCGGTCGATCGCGGTGGCGCGGGCGAAATGCTCGTAGACGATCGAGAGAGGTGGATGGCGCAGGCGCTGCAGATGCGCGGCCACGACCGCACCGACGCTGGTCGGCGTGCGGAAATGGTCGAAGGTGAAGCGCTTGTCCGGCACAATCAGGCAGAACAGGCCGCCCTCGCGCAGGACTTCGGCTCCCTCGGCCAGCCAGCCGATGGGGTCGGGAAGGTGCTCGACGACGTGGGAGGCGACGATGTAGTCGACCGGGCCGCGTGTCCCGAGCGCCTGCGGCAATCCCCCTTCGCCGAGCACGAGATCGACCGGGACGACGCCGTCGATGCCCTCCGGCCCCAGCGTCGAGTGGCTGCGATAGTGATGCCGCAGGGCTTCGGTCGACATATGGTCGGCGTAGAGCACCTCGCTCTCGCTCTTGAGGATGAGCGGTCGGGTGAGGGGGCCGATCTCGACGCCGATTCGTCCCCGCGGCTGGACGAAATTCAAGACACGCTGGCGCCGATCCATGGCGGGGCCGGTATCACGCCGCCGGGACACGGGTCCAGCATCCTGGGCCAATCACATTCGAAAACGAGGAACGCTCCGCGATGAACGCCATGAACACCCACTACCCCGAGCCGACGCGGATCGAGAGCGTCAATCGTCACACCCTGGCGGTGATCGTGGACAACGAGCCGGGCGCCCTTGCCCGCATTGCCGGTCTCTTCTCGGGCCGTGGCTACAACATCGAGAGCCTGACCGTCTCCGAGACCGAAGAGGCACGGCACATCTCGCGCATCACCATCGTGACCGCCGGTACCAACGCGGTGATCGATCAGATCAAGGCGCAGCTCGATCGGCTCGTGCCGGTCCACCGCGTGGTCGATCTGACCCTGCAGGGCCAGGCCTTGGAGCGGGAGCTGTGCCTCGTGAAAGTGGTCGGCACCGGCGAGCATCGCAGCGAGGCGCTCCGCCTCGCCGCCGCCTTCGGGGCCCGGACCCTCGACGCGACGCTCAACTCCTTCGTGTTCGAGCTGACCGGCTCGACCGAGGAGATCGACCGCTTCATTCGGCTTCTCACGGTGATCGGCCTCGTCGAGATCTCGCGTACCGGCATCGCCGCCATGGCCCGCGGTTCCGAGCCGCTCTAAGACCTCTGCCGATCCCGCGACCCAGCCTCGTCCCGAGATGTCATGCACGGGGCGAGGGGCGGTCGCGGGAGGGTGCCGAACAAGGCGACCGGTTCAGCCGTTGGATCGGTCGTTGGCCGAGGGCGATGGGGAACAGGCTCCATCCTGGCCGTTGCGAAGGACCAGGATGACCGCGCGCACCCTCTATTACGCCCCCGGCGCTTGCTCGCTCGCGGTGCATATCGCCCTCGAAGAGATCGGTGCGCCGTTCGAGACGGTCCGGCTCGACCTCGCCCGGGGTGATCAGCGCGCACCGGAATACCTGTCGGTGAACGAGCGGGGCCGGGTGCCGGCGCTGTACGAGGACGGCTGGGTCCTCACCGAAGCCTCCGCCATCCTGCGCCACCTCGCCCGCGCCCACCCGGAAGCCCGGTTGTCGCCGGAGGATCCGCGTCAGGCAGCCATTGCCGACGAGTGGCTCGGCTGGCTCGCGACCGGGCATCAGGTGGCCTACGCGCAGGTCCGCCGACCGGAGCGCTATGCCGCCGACGAGACCGCCTTCGCGGCGATCCGGGCCAAGGGAGCCGACAGCTTCGGCGATCTCTGCACGATGACGGAGGTGCGCCTCTCCAATGGCGGCTGGGCCCTGGGAGAGCCGTACTCGATCGTCGATCCCTACCTGCTCGTGATCTGGCTCTGGGCCCGCGGGCCCGCGATCGGCTTCCCCATGGAGGCGATGTTCCCGGCCTGGACTGCGCATGCGCGGGCGATGGTCGCCCGGCCCGCTGTCCGCACCGTCCTCGACCGCGAAGGGATCGCGTTGCCGGTCTAGGACGGGTCAGGCCGCGCCGTAGCGATCGGCGACCAGCGCGTGGACGAGGCGCGCGGTCTGCACCTCGCCGCCTTCCGGTCGGCCGGGCTTCGAGGACGGATTCCAGCCGTACAGATCGAAATGAAGATGGGCTCCGGTTTTGGGGGCGAAGCGGCGCAGGAACAGGGCTGCCGTGATCGCACCGGCAAAGGGGCCGCCCGACACGTTGTTCAGATCGGCGATCTTCGAGTCGAGCAGGCTTGCGTAGGGCGGGTGCAGCGGCAGCCGCCAGACGGGATCGTGGACCTTGGCGCCGGCCTCCGCGACCGCCCGCGCCAGCCCCTCGTCTCCGGTGAAGAAGGCCGGCAGATCCGGGCCGAGGGCGACGCGTGCGGCCCCCGTGAGGGTGGCGAAATCGATCAGCAATTCCGGTTCGTCGGCCTCGGCGAGCGCCAGGGCGTCGGCGAGAATCAGGCGGCCCTCCGCATCGGTGTTGCCGATCTCGACGGTGAGGCCGGCGCGCGAGCGGATCACATCGCCGGGGCGGAAGGCCTCACCGGAAATGGCGTTCTCGACGCTCGGCACGATGAGGCGCAGCCGGATCGGCAGGCCATCGCCCATGATCATCTCGGCCGCCGCGAGCGCCGCCGCGGCGCCGCCCATGTCCTTCTTCATCAACAACATGCCGGCCGACGGCTTGATGTCGAGCCCGCCCGTGTCGAAGACCACACCCTTACCGACAAGGGTCACACGGGGTGCGCCCTCCGGCCCCCACGTCAGATCGATGAGGCGCGGCGCCCGCGGCGAGGCCGCACCGACGGCGTGGACCAGGGGGAACTCCGTCCGCAACGCCTCGCCCGTGACGACCGAAACGGTGGCGTTGAACCGCTCACCGAGACCGCGGATCGCCGCCTCGATCTCCGCAGGTCCGAGATCGTTCGAGGGGGTGTTGATGAGGTCGCGGCCCGCGGCGACCGCCGCCGCGATCCGCTCGATGCGGGTCGCATCGACCCCGTCCGGCACGACCAAGTGGGGCCGGGCCGGGCCGGGTTTCCGGTAGCGCTCGAACTTATAGCTGCCGAGGAGCCAGGCCAGCGCCGCTTCGGCGGGATCGATCCCCTCGGCCGGTAGGAGGCGGTAATCGCCCGCGGGGAGCAGTCCGGGCAACTTGCCGGTCAGGAAGCGGTCGAACGTCACCGCCGCCGGATCGCCGAGGCCGAACAGCACGCGGGCCAGCGACCCGTCCTCGGCGGGGAGAAGGGCGAGCCGCCCGGCCTTGGGTGCGAAGCCGCTCGCCGAGGCGAAGCCGCGCTCGATCGGCGCCAGAGCATTCTGCAGCGTATCCCAACCGGTCTCGCTGACGAGGTGGACCGGGATCGCGTCGGCGCCGGGAGCGAGAAGAGCCTGAGACATGCGGTGCGGGCGAGCTTAACCGGTGATTAGGGTTAATTCTCTATCACCCCGGGGTCGGCAGGGCGCAAGCGCGGGCCGGCCGCAGGTATGGAGAGGTGACATGATACGGACCGTCAGCGCAGAAGCGGGCGCGGCCCGGACCGTCCGCTCCCGGCGCCTGATCGCCGCCGCCCTGATCGGCCTGGCCGCCTCGGCGTGCCAATCGCGCTCGCCCGAGACCACGGGCTCCATCGGTTCCTCCCTATTCGGGATCGCCCGTCCGGAGCGGTCGGCACGGGCGGACATCGACGGGCTCGCTGCCCGCTACAATGCCGATCCGAACGACCTTCGAACCGCCATGCGCTACGCCGATGCCCTGCGGGCGACGGAGCAGCGCTCCCAGGCCGTCGCGGTGTTGCAGCAGGCGGCCCTGCGGAACCCCAAGGATCAGGCGGTGCTCGCCGCCTACGGCAAGGCGCTCGCCGATGCCGGACGCTACCAGGAGGCCAACGAGGTTCTCCAGAACGCCCACAGCCCGGCGCAGCCCGATTGGCGCGTGCTCTCGGCGCAGGGCATGGTCGCGGATCAGACCGGCGACCATGCCCGCGCCCAGGGCCTCTACGAGGCGGCACTGAAGATCGTCCCGGAAGAGCCGCGCGTCCTGTCGAATCTCGGACTGTCCTACGCGCTCTCGCGCCATCTCGATCTGGCCGAGGAGACCCTGCGCCGTGCCGCCGCCCAGCCCAGGGCCGATGCGCGGGTGCGCCAGAACCTCGCTCTCGTCCTGGGGCTGAAGGGGCGCTACGACGAGGCGGAAACCGTTCTGCGCCAGGATCTCGGCCCCGCGGAAGCGGCCGCCAACGTGCAGTCCCTGCGGGCGATGTCGGGGCGTCCCGGCGGCGCCAAGCCCGCGCGGACGGCCGGACTCGCGCCGGAGCGTTGACCGGTCTCCATTCTCTCGGCGCTGGATGTCGTTCCGATCCGTCGCGACCTTGACGAATCCGGTGCGCCTCCCCTATAGGCTCGCCACTCCCATAGGACTCCGCCGCTATCGATTGACGCGTGGGTTCGACGCCCTCGGCGCGAAAGCCGTGCGGCTTTGCCGGATACCAGAGCGCCGAGACCCGGCCAAACGTTGACAGGACTGTAACGATGTCGCGTCGCTGCGAACTCACGGGCAAGGCCGTTCAGGTCGGTCACCTCGTGAGCCACTCGAACCGGAAGACCAAGTGCCGGTTCCTGCCGAACCTCTGCAACGTCACGCTGCAGTCGGATGCCCTTAACCGTCGCGTCCGCCTCCGGGTGACCGCCCACGCGCTCCGCTCGGTCGAGCATCGTGGTGGTCTCGACGCCTTCCTGGTGAAGGCCCGTGAGGTCGAGCTGTCGCAGACGGCCCGCCTGCTCAAGCGCGACATCGAGAAGAAGCTCGCTGAGACCGCGACGCCTGCGGCTGCGTAAGCCGCGCGGGCTCCGCCGGGCCCACGCCTCGACCGTGTTCCGAAGGCCACCGCAGGCGTACCACGCCCCGGTGGCCTTCGCCGTTTCGGCGCGTGCCGCCACGATTCGGGGTCTTGCCGCGCGATGACCGCGCTCACCCTCATCCTTCCGATCTTCGGGCTCGTGATCGTCGGTTGGCTGGCTTCGCTGTCCGGTCTGATCTCGGAGCGCGTCGGCGACGGGCTGTCGGAATACGTCTTCGCCCTCGCCGTGCCGGCGTTGATCGTCGCGACGCTGACCCGGCCGGGCCTCTCGGGCGAGATCGCCTGGGGGTTCTGGGCGAGTTACTTCGGCGGGGCCGCGCTGGCCTGGGCGGCGGGATCCCTGATCGGGCGGCGCACCAAGGGCGTGGATCGCCGCGGCGCGATCCTGCACGGCTTCGCCGCGAGCCAATCGAACACCGTCTTCGTCGGCGTGCCGATGATCTTCCAGGCCTATGGCGAGGCCGGAGCGTTCCCGCTCTTCATGCTCCTCGCCGTCCACCTCCCGTTGATGATGGGAGCGGCGACTTTCCTGATCGAATCGGAGGGGGGCCGACCGCTCGGACAGCGCCTGAAGGCGCTCGGGCTCGTGCTGGCGAAGAACCCGATCTTCCTCGCGCTCCTCCTCGGCGGCGCCATGAAGGCGCTCGGCCTGTCCTTTTCCGGCATCCCGAAGACCCTGGTGGATGGGCTGGCCGGCACCGCCTCGACCTGCGCGCTGATCGCCCTCGGCGCGGGCCTCACCCGCTACCGGGTGCTGCACGATCTGCCGGGAGCGAGCGTCGTGGCGGCCCTGAAGCTCGGGGTGCATCCGCTCGCGGTCTACCTGCTGGCGTTCCACGTCTTCATGATGCCGCCCGCCTATGCCGGCGTCGCAACCCTGTTCGCGGCGATGCCGGTGGGCATCAACGCCTACCTGCTGGCAGCGCGCTACCGCACGGAACAGGGCTTGGTGGCCGCTGCCGTCCTCGTCTCGACGCTCGCGGCCGCGGCGACCACCGTGGGCTGGCTGCTGCTGCTCGGCCGCGGTTGAACCGCGTCGCCTCGCGTTGACCCGCGGGGCGCCCCTCCATAGGGTGCGCCCTCTCGCGCCCCGGCCGCCCCATGGGCCGCCCGGCGCCCTTGCTCCCATGCGACCGAAGCCGTTCCCGATGTCCGCCCCCCAACTCGACCCCGACATTCTGGAGGCCGCCGCCTCCGCCGCCGCATGGCCGTTCGAGGAGGCGCGCAAACTCGTGGCGCGGCTGGAGCGCAAGCCGAAGGCGGAGGTGCTGTTCGAGACCGGCTACGGCCCCTCGGGACTGCCGCATATCGGCACCTTCGGCGAGGTCGCCCGCACCTCGATGGTGCGCCACGCATTCCGGGTGCTGACGAAGGATGCGGTGCCGACCCGGCTGATCGCTTTCTCGGACGACATGGACGGCCTGCGGAAGGTTCCGGACAACGTGCCGAACCGCGAGTTGCTCGCCGGCGCCCTCAATCTGCCCCTGACCAAGGTACCCGACCCGTTCGGCACGCATGACAGCTTCGGCGCCCATAACAACGCGGAGCTGCGCCGCTTCCTCGACGCCTTCGGCTTCGAGTACGAGTTCCGCTCGGCGACCGAATGCTACCGCTCCGGCGTGTTCGACGATGCGCTGCGCCTGGTGCTGGAGCGCTACGAGGCCGTGATGGCGATCATGCTGCCGTCGCTGCGCGCCGAGCGTTCGGCTTCCTACTCGCCGTTCCTGCCGATCCATCCAGTGACCGGTCACGTGATGCAGGTCGCGATCGACGAGGTGCGTCCCTCGTCCGGCACCATCGTCTGGCGCGATCCCGCCACCGGCGAAGCCTACGAGACGCCGGTGACGGGCGGGCATGCCAAGCTGCAATGGAAGCCCGATTGGGCGATGCGCTGGGTTGCGCTCGGCGTCGATTACGAGATGGCCGGCAAGGATCTGATCGACTCGGTCAAGCTCTCGGGCCAGATTGCCCGCGCGCTCGGCGCCGAGCCTCCGGAGGGCTTCAACTACGAACTCTTTCTCGACGAGAAGGGTCAGAAGATCTCGAAGTCGAAGGGCAATGGTCTGACGATCGACGAGTGGCTGACCTACGCGACGCCTGAATCGCTCGCCCTGTTCATGTACAACAAGCCGCGGGAGGCCAAGCGCCTGTTCTTCGACGTGATCCCGCGTCACGTCGACGAGTACGACAATTTCCTGGGACGCTTTCCCGGCCAGGAAGCCAAGCACAAGCTCGGCAATCCGGTGTGGCACCTCCACGGGGGCAACCCACCCGTGCCGGAAGCCATCGACGAGGCCGGGACCACGCTCTCGTTCGGCATGCTCCTCAACCTCGTGGCGGTGGCCAATGCCGAGGACGAGGCGGTTCTGTGGGGCTTCATCCGCCGCTACGCCCCGAATGTCGGCCCGCAGACGCATCCACGGCTCGCCGCCCTCGTGACCCGCGCGCTCGCCTATTACCGGGATTTCGTGCGCCCGCAGAAGCAGTACCGTGCTCCGACCGAGGAGGAGGCCGCCGCCCTGCGCGATCTCTCTCAGACGCTGTCCGAGCACGAGGGATCGACCGACCCGGAGGCGCTGCAGGCCGCAGTCTACGAAGTCGGCCGCCGGCATTTCCCCGACCTCTCCGGCAAGGCCAAGAGTCCGGATGGACGCCCCGGCGTGGCGAAGACGTGGTTCGCCTCGATCTACAACGTGCTGTTCGGCGAGGCGCAGGGACCGCGTTTCGGCTCGTTCATCGCGCTCTACGGCGTGGCCGGCACGCGGGCGTTGATCGAGAAGGCGCTGAGCGGGGGGCTCGTGGCGGAGCATCTGCTCTTTGCTATATCAAATGAACGCAAATTTGAAAAAATGTAATTCATAAAATTTGCAGACGATATCATGATAATATCTTTCTATGTGCTTTCTATATTTTCAATGTTACTAGGAGGAGTTTCGTCTTATTTTCACGGTATTTACTCCAAAAAATCCGAAAAAATTAAGGAACGTGTCGCTGAGTTTTTTCGCAATGCATTTATTCAAGTGGCTGCGATGCTTTTTGCATTAGCAACAGCGCTCGTTGTTTACAACAACGGAAGAATGGAAAAAGAATTAGAAGCAAAAAATTTTGAACAGTCTTCAATCAGCACAACACTTGCGATACGTTCCGCGGTGATTGAAAAGGGTTTACGCCAATTTTTGCGGGAAAAAAATATCTATTATGTATGGTCGGTCTGTCCGCCAACGAATTCTGAAGATGATCAGAGAAATGTGCGAAACTTTCAAGGCATGTCTGACGCTTGCAAGGAGAAAATTGTAAGTATTGCCAATGAAATTGTAAGAAATCAGCAATCTACAAAAGAGTACCTGCGGGCGACGATTGAATCTGTTGATTTGAGAGACGATTGGTCAAAAAACCCATTTTTGCAAAAATATGTTGACAGAAAAGTGTTAAAAAGATTTTTGCAGATACAAGAAACTATGGAATTCAACGCGGAAAGAGTATTAGCTACAGCTTCCGAAATCGAACAGACAGAAATATCAAAAGATAAATTTGTAAATTTGATATACCTTATTATGAATTATAGCAATAATATGAATTTGTTTAAAAAAAATTCAATACTATATTTGATCACATTTTACGCATCTTTCCAGAACGTAAATGATAAATCTGACAGTGCCATAAAATTTCAGGAAAGATTAAAAGATTACACGGCCCAAAATAATCGCATGCTGTCTGAGATTTCGTTGGAAGGATTCGTTAATTCGATAATGAAGCAAGTCGATACTTGCAATTTTCAGGGATTAGTGTGTGACGAGGCCGTTAGAAGCATTGTCAGTCGCCGCTATATTCTGGATTGATACTTGCTTGTATCTATCTAACTATCCAATAATTGCGTCATGTCTAACCAATTTGTACTATGCCATTTTCTATAAAATGCCGCCGCGCGCATACGAGCAAAGCGTTCAAGCCTGGTGAGCAGGGTTGATCACAATACTCAGGCCCGGCGGTTCGAAGTCGCCATCCGGCGCGTGCGGCATCGCCAGCGCGTCTACAATATTGCGTTGAGGCTGCGCGAGCCGCCGATAGTTCTCGATCGCCAGGAGGGCATGCGTGGGCCGACCGCCATCGGCGATGAAGAACAGCGCGGACTGAGCCGCCTTCAACGCTTGGTGCCATTTCCGGCATGTTCGGGTCGTGATGTTCATCGCGATCCTTCTCCATCGAAGCCGAAGATCATGCCGTCAAGATGCTCGCGCGGAAATCGGTAGCATGGCGCCCTGGATCGCATCAGCTCCGCCTCGCGATGACGGTGCGGGCCATCCTCACCGTCATCGCCAGCTCGCCGCTTCACACCCCCCCCGCCACCGCAATGCCCACGGCATACGCCAGCAGATTCCACAGCGAAAATACCCGCCCCAGCAGCAGTTGTCCCGCCAGCGGCAGCCGGAAGGCGTCGAGCCAGGGTGTGTGGACAAGGCGAAAAAACTCAACCGCAGCCGAGACGGCGAGCGGGATGAGCGCGAGGCGGCGCACCGCGGCGCTAGGCCTCACGACGGCGAGCAGCCCATAGACCATCGCCCCCCACAACGTGGAGCCGGCATACTTCACCACACCCGTCGGCAGGCCGAGCGGCAGGTACCGCACGGCGATTCCCGATGCGATCACGGCGGCGACGGACAGGATCAGGACGGGGCGGCGGGTTCCGGCATCGACCATGGCGGGCGCTTGCGTTAAAGGGTCGGGCACGCCCGGTATCACCCGCGGCCCTCACACACGAGTTCCATACCAGATGCGCGCCGAGATCGAGCAGGCCTCGGATGCCGCCAAGCAGTCTATAGGGCTGCTGAGGAGGCATCTTTGACTGGGATACCGTTGATAAACGCCTCGCGGAGCTGAATGCCGCGTCCGAAAACCCCGACCTCTGGAACGATGCCGAGGCCGCGCAGAAGGTCATGCGCGAGCGCCAGCAGCTCGACGAGGCCGTCACCGCCATCCGGAAGCTCGAGCAGGATCTCGAGGACGCCGCGACGCTGATCGAACTCGGCGAGATGGAGGGGGATCAGGCCTCCATCGCCGAGGGCGAGGCGGCGATCAAGGCTATCGAGAAAGACGCCGCGAGCCGTCAGGTCGAGACCCTGCTGTCGGGCGAGGCCGACGGCTTCGACACCTATCTCGAAGTCCATGCGGGCGCGGGCGGCACCGAGAGCCAGGACTGGGCCAACATGCTGCACCGCATGTATTATCGGTGGGCAGAGCGGCGGAAGTTCAAGGTCGATATCGTCGAGATGACCGATGGCGAAGAGGCCGGGATCAAGGGCGCGACGCTCCTGATCAAGGGTCACAACGCCTATGGTTGGCTCAAGACCGAGTCCGGCGTTCATCGGCTGGTGCGCATCTCGCCCTACGATTCCAACGCGCGGCGCCACACCAGCTTCGCGAGCGTGTGGGTCTATCCGGTCGTCGACGACCGGATCGAGATCGAGATCAAGGAATCGGATTGCCGCATCGACACCTATCGCTCGTCGGGCGCCGGTGGACAGCACGTCAACACGACCGACTCGGCGGTGCGCATCACGCATAATCCGACCGGCATCGTCGTGGCCTGTCAGCAGGAGCGCTCGCAGCACAAGAACCGGGCGACCGCCTGGAACATGCTGCGCGCCCGCCTCTACGAGGCCGAGTTGCAGAAGCGCGAGGAGAAGGCCAACGCCGAGGCCGCCGCCAAGACGGATATCGGCTGGGGCCATCAGATCCGAAGCTACGTGCTCCAGCCGTACCAGCTCGTGAAGGACCTGCGCACCGGCACCCAATCGACCGATCCGGACGAGGTGCTCGACGGGGATCTCGACCCGTTCATGGAAGCCTCGTTGGCGCAGCGCGTCTACGGTGGCAGCGAAGCGGTCGACGATATCGACTGAACGATGCGAACGGCTCCGGTCTCGACCGGGGCCGTTCTCACATCCGGGCCCCTCAATCCGCGAAAACCAGTTCGGACCCCGCCCGGAGGAAACGCTGCGGATCGACCGGCTCGCCGTCGATCCGGGTCTCGTAATGCAGGTGGCTGCCGGTGGAGCGACCGGTCGAGCCGACGAAGCCGATGACGGTGCCGGCCTCGACCCGCTGACCGACCAAGACCGCGGTGCCCGACAGATGGGCGTAGCGGGTCACGAGCCCGTGTCCGTGATCGACCTCGACCATGTTTCCGTACCCGCCGGCATATTCGGCCGCCGTCACTCGCCCGGCGGCGGTGGCACGGGCCGGGGCGCCGATCTCGGCGCGCATATCGACGCCGGTATGAAGCGCCATCGCGCGGGTGAACGGGTCGAGCCGCGTGCCGAAGCTGCTGGTATAGGCGATCTCGCCCGGCAGCGGCTGGCGGAAGGGGAGGGCGGCGGTGACCCGGCGCAGATGCGTCTCGTCCTCGATCTGGCGCCGCGCCTCGGCGAGATTCGTCTCGAAGCCGTCGGCCGGCAGCGGCACCAGGGGACCGCCGACGCCACCCATCGCCGGTTCGAAGCGCGCAGGGTTCAGGCCGGTCCTGGCGATCAGGTTGCGGAAGCGGTCGGCGCTGTCTCCGGCTCTCTGGGCGACGCGGGCCACGGCCCGGGATTGGCGCTCGGCCACGTGGTCCAGGCTCCGCTCCAGCCGCGCCAGACGGGCCAGGATCGTCGTGTCGAAGTTCTCAGCTCGGTCAACGGCGCGACCCCCGGACCATTCGCCGGAATGCATCCGCAACTCGGGCGTCGGGAACGGCTTCTGCGGTCGCGTCGGCATGGGCGGCGGCTCGACGGATGGAATGGAGCCCGTGGTGGTCACGTCGCTCTCGGCGGCCGCACCGGGAAGGCCGGTCAGGATACCCTGCCGCCGTTCGATCACGGCCTGCCGCTCGGCCAATGTGGAGAGCCGGGTCTCGATGGCGCTGCGCGTGGCCGTATGGTCTGAGGTGGCGCGGTCGAGGGCACGCTGGAGTGTGTCGACCCGCTCTTCGTAGGTGTATTGCATCGCGCTCTGGCGCGACACGAAGCGGGCCAGCATCTCGTCGTGGAAGATCAGGTAATAGCTGGCCGCTCCGGCCCAGGCGGTGGTGAGCGTCAAGCCAAGCCCGAGAGCCGCCACGAGACGCGTGTGCAAGACGGGCTTGAGGCTGCGCGAGGCGGAGTGGGGCATGGGCGAGGCGACCGCTTCGGAGAACGAGGCGATCACAACCCATTAAGGTTAAGGAAGGCTTCGGCCCGTCTCGCCGGTCTCTTCGCGATCGCGGTCGTCTCGTCTGACCCCATGACCGGTCCGACGACGCAGGAATCCCGACTCTCGTCGCGCGGGGCGCTGCGCCCCGTCCGGGATCCAGGTGAGCGCGGCGCCGATGGTGTCAGGCCAGGGCGCGGGCGGCCTCGAGCACCTCCTCGACATGGCCCGGCACCTTCACCTTCGGCCAGACGCGGGCGATGGTGCCTTCGCGGTCGATCAGGAGTGTGGTCCGCTCCACGCCCATATATTTGCGGCCATACATGCTCTTCTCGACCCAGACGCCATAGGCCTCCAGCATCGACTTGGCCTCGTCCGAGGCGAGGGGAAAGGTCAGGCCGTATTTCGCCCGGAATTTGTCGTGGCTCTTCACCGAATCCGGGGAGACGCCGATGACCCGGGTCTCCGCTGCCGCGAAGGCTTCGAGAGCCGCGTTGAAGCCCTGCGCCTCCAAGGTGCACCCGCTCGTGTCGTCCTTCGGATAGAAGTAGAGCACGATCTTGTGACCCCGAAGTCCCACAAGACTGACGGTCTCTCCGCCCGCACCAGGTAAAGTGAAATCGGGCGCAGGTTGACCGGGGGCGACGGACATCATGCCTTCCTTTCGGCCGATTGATGGTGTGCCCTCCTGAAGCACGGATCACCCGGCAGACGCCATGCCGGAAGGGCCGAATCCTGAGGACAGGCACCTGCGACGGTGGCCTCCGACCGGCCTCCCGGCGGCAGCAGCGAACGAGTGGATGGATCAGGAAACGGCCAGGACCCTGCTTCAGGAAGCGGTCGAGCCTGCATCCTGCAAGGCTGTCCGGCGGCGGCGCTGGCCCCTGCTTTGGAGCGCCGTCGTCCTCGTCTTCCTGTCCGGGCTCGGAACGGGGCTTGCCTACTTGCGGCTGTCCCAGGGGCCGCTGCGCATCGACGGGCTGACCCAGCGCGTCGCCGAGGCGATCGCCGGCAGCGTCGGACCGGGATGGCGCGTCACGCTGAACGACAGCGCCCTCGAACTCGACCCCGAATCGTCCCTGGCTTTGCGCGTCGGTGGGCTCGACGTCTACAATCCGGAGGGGGCGCTGGTGGTCCGCGCACCCCTCGCCGTCGTCAGCCTCGATATGTGGGGCCTCCTGCGCCTCTCGGTGCAGCCCCGGTCCATCGAGTTTCGTGACCTGCAGATGACCGCCCTCGTCCATGACGACGGCTCCATCGCCTTCGCGGCCTCCGCACCCTCCCAGGCGGACGCCGCCAAGCCGCATACCCTGCCGAGCGTCGACGCCGCCCGCGGCCAGATCTCCCCGGTCTCGGCCGCCGTCGCCTCGATCTTCGGCGTGGTCCTCGATCCCGCGGGCGTCATCGGGGCGTTGGATCGCGCGCGCATCACCAATGGGCGCCTGACGCTGGTGGACGACGACGCGCGTCACCGCGCGACTTTCGAGCAGGTCAACGGTCTGTTCCACCGGGGCGGCGGCGACGGCGCACGGATCTTCGAACTGCGCATCGACGGGCCGAACGGCGAGTGGCGCTTCGGCGGCAAGGTCCATGATGAGCGCGAGGGCCGACGCGTCGGCATCATCACCCTCGACGACCTGCCGGTCAGCGATCTGCTGCTGCTGTCGGGCCAGTCGAAGATGCCGATCGAGACCGATCTGAAGCTCTCGGCCAAAGCCGATGTGGCGCTCCGGGGAAGCCGCATCGAGACGATGACCTTCGAGGTGAAGAGCGGGGAGGGCCTGTTCGTCGTCGACGAGAAGGATTTCAACCCCGTCGTGATCGAGCAGGTACGGGCCGAGGCGCGCTGGGACGAGGCCCGTCGCGCCCTCGACGTCACGGCGATCGACTACAGGGGGGGCGGCAACGAGGCTCACCTGACCGGTGCCTTCGCCATCGGACCGCCGGGCGCGGAGGATGCCTGGACCTTCGATTTCGCCGGCAAGGACGTGATGCTGCGCGGCGCGGCGCGCTACGACCCGTCCTTCCGTATCGGCGACGTGGCGGGTCGGGTCACCGGCCGGGCCGGCGGCGTGAACATCGATTCGTTGACGCTTTCCGGTAACGGCGTGAATGGCCGCCTCAGCGGCACGATCGGCACGGCCAAGGACGATGATGGCATCACGCTGTCCATCGTCGCTCAGAACACCGATGGCCGCACCGCTCTGCGCCTCTGGCCCGAGAACATCGCCCCGGCCGTGCGAAACTACCTCGTGGACGAGCTGCGCAGCGGGCGGCTCGACAGCGCGAACATCAAGGTCGACCTGAGCGGGAGCGAGCTCGCCGCCGCCACACGCGGCGACCCGATGCCGGATCACGGCCTCGCCGCCTCCTTCTCTGTATCGGACGCCTCGCTCACCATTTCGAAGGATGCGCCGCCGCTGAGTCATGGCCGCGTTTCCGGTGTCGTCACCGGGCGAACCACGACGATTCAGGGAGCGACCGCCGAGGTGCGGCTCTCCGACACTCGCGCGCTGACCATCTCCGACGGGTCGTTCCTGATCCGCGA
This sequence comes from Methylorubrum suomiense, assembly GCF_022179765.1. Classification (GTDB taxonomy): domain Bacteria; phylum Pseudomonadota; class Alphaproteobacteria; order Rhizobiales; family Beijerinckiaceae; genus Methylobacterium; species Methylobacterium suomiense. The sequence goes on from NZ_BPRE01000008.1 coordinate 259,371, forward strand.
CCCGCAGCCCGACAAGATCGTGGCCCAGCTCGGCCTCAGGCTCTCCGGCAGCGCCGATTCCCTCGCGGCGCTCCTCGAGACGCGGATGTTCAAGGGGCTGACCGGCACCGAGATCGATCCCAGCACGATCAAGGGCAAGGCGGACCTGCGCATCGACGTGCCGATGAATCTCAAGCACGTGCCCGACCTCGCCGAACTCCCCGTTACGTTGACCGGTACGCTGACCGATCTGTCGATGGACAAGGCGGTCGGTAAGGATCGGTTCGAGTCCGGCCGCTTCGCGATCTCGTTCGACCGCAACGGCTTTGCCCTGAAGGGCGACGGACGGTTGGCCGGAGCACCGGTCACGATCGACCTCAAACAATCGAAGCCCGGCGCTCCGGGCGAGGCCGTGGTGACGCTCCCCCTCGACGACGCGTTCCGGGCCAAGCGCGGCCTGCCCACAGCGCCTCAGCTCGCGGGCACGATCCCGGCCCGGGTGATCGTCCCGATCGGCCACCCGGCCTCGGCGGGAAAGCCCCCGATCCGGATCGAGGCGGACCTGACCAGGGCGTCGATCGACGGATTGCTGCCCGGTTGGTCCAAGGCCTCGGGCAAGACCGGGCGGTTGACCCTGGCGATGATCGAGGGCGCCAACGGGCAGATGGAGCTGCGCGACATCGCCCTCGACGCGGCGCCCACCCTGGCGCGGGGCAGCGCCACGATCTCGGCCGAGGGCGGCCTGGAGCGGGCCGATCTCAGCGCCTTCAAGCTCTCGCCCGGCGACGACATGCGGGTGAGCGTCGACAAGGCCGGCAACGGTTACAAGGTCGTGGTGAAGGGGGGCGTGGCCGACGCGCGCCCGTTCCTGAAGAACATGACCGGATCGGACCAGAAGGGCGGCAAGGATTCGGGCAAGGACGTCGATGCCGAGATCGGCGTCGCGATCCTGTCGGGCTTCAATGGCGAGGCGCTGACCAATGCGTCGGTGAAGGCGAGCGTGCGCAACGGGGATATTCGCACGGCTCAGTTCCGCGGCCGGTTCGGATCGGCGCCCGTCACCGCGAATGTCGCAAAGGGCGATCGTGGTCAGCCGCTGCTCATCCTCGAATCGTATGATTCCGGCGCGACGCTGCGTTTCCTCGACATCTACAAGCGCATGTATGGCGGCCGCTTGGCACTGAGCCTCTATCTCAACGACGGGCCTCAGGCCGGAGTCGTCCAGATCAAGGAATTTGCCCTGCGCAACGAGCCGGCTTTGTCGAGCATCATGGCGCAGGGCCCGGCCGACGGGCGCCGGGGCGCGCCCAACGCCAACGATGTCGCCTTCGACAAGATGCGGGCGAACTTCACCCGGGCGGGATCGCGGGTGAGCTTCACCGATGCCGCCATTTCCAACGCGGCCATGGGATTCACGGCCGGCGGCTGGCTCGATACCGCCAAGGAGCGCACGCAGATCGACGGCACCTTCGTGCCGCTCTACGGACTCAACAACGTGGTGGCGCACGTGCCGCTGGTCGGGCCGCTCCTCGCGGGCGGCAGCAACGAGGGTCTGTTCGCGGTCAATTTCAACGTGTCGGGACCGATCGCCAAGCCGACGGTGAGCGTGAACCCGCTCTCCGCCGTGGCTCCCGGATTCCTGCGCAAGCTCTTCGGGGCGGGAAACGGTGAGGCCTTCGCCAATGGCAACCCGTCGCCGACGCCGGAGCAGTAGGCCCCGCGGTCCCTCAAAACGGATCAGCCGAACGGGTTCGCCACTGTCGTAGTAACTTCGGGCTCCTCCGCCACCGCCTCCGGCAGCGACTCACCGTCCAGGGTCGAGACGATCGCCTCGAACAGGGCCTTGAGTTCGCGCGCGCGCTTCAGGCCCGCCTGGTCGCGGGTGATGTCGACCGAACCGTGGAGGGCGATGCGCGCCGTGCCGTTCTCGATCGTGAGATCGGCGAAGGTCCGGACGGCGGCATCGTCCGCGAAGGGGACGAAGGCGGAATCGGCTTTGCGGCGGGTCATCGCGCCTCGCTCCATCAGAAGATCGCACGCATCACTTCGCGCCAGATGCGTTTGAGCGCATCGTGGGCCAGTCGCTTCAGGAAGTCGCCGAAGGACTCGCCGCGTGCCTCGCCCCGGGAGAATTCACGCGGTTCGGGCAGATCCATGGTCTTTGCCTTGGCGGCTTCTGGAAGGCCGGGGAAGACGTCGATACCGGCGATGTCCTGCAGCGTGGCGAGGGAGACCGCCTTCCACGATCCTCCGGCCTCGTTCGGGGCGAGATAGGCTCCGGCTTCGCCGGTGCGGGGATCGTAGATCGCCTTGTAGAGCTGCGTCGGCACCAGCACGCGGTTCTTGATCGTATCGACCGAGCGACCGGAAAACACGGGGCCCGTCACGACGAACACTTCACCGCGTTCGGAGGCGAGGCGTCGAACGCTCTCCTCGATGCCCGCCCAGAGGCCCCGATTGGCGGCGCGGTTCTGCGGCACGATGTTGGCGAGGCTGAAGGACTGACCCTGCGCCGCCGCACTCGGCATGTCGCCCGCGGGCGCGAGATGGCCCCGGTCGAACCCGCTATGGACGTAGTCGGACAGGTTCGCGCGATCATCCTCCGGGAGGCGATCCTCTTCGTGGAAAGCGTCCTCCCGCTCGACCCGTCGGGCGGCGGCGACGCTGGCGCGGGTCAGCCGTTCCGCCGCGTAGAGCGGCGTGCGCGAGATGCCGGAATGCAGCACCGCGAAGGCGTCGAAGCACAGTGCGGTGGTTCGCTCTCGAAGCTTCGGATTGGTCAGGAGCGGGGCACGACCCTGCGCGAAGAGCGCGGGGCAGGCTGTCGTCGCTTCCGCGAAGGCCGGGCGCAGACCCGGCAGGCTCATCAGCAGGGCAAGGACGAGAACGAGGCGGGACACGGGTAAGGAGCGGGGCATGCTTCTGCGCCGATCCCTAGAAGCAGACCCGGACCCGACGTGGGCCCGACGGGGTATAGCGCCAGCGAATGCCGCACGGTCGGCCCAGCGCGCCCTGCTCGGTGCCGTCGAATGGTCGCACGTCTCGATCCGGCGGTCCCGGCGGACGGCGGCAGCGGATGGGCCACGCACAGGTCCGCGGGCGGCCGATCCCGGAGCGGCCGGCATCGGCTGCCGCTGCGGGCAGGACGGTCGGGACCAGGATCGCGAGAGCGAGAACCGGACGGGCGAAAAGAGGAATCATCGTACCGGAACCACCCTCACGAGACGGCACGATGTTGATCGAACCGCCCGAACTTCATACTTGGAGCCCAGCAAGGCGCGAAACAGCGGGCTTCCCTTAACTGTAAGGGTGGCCCGGATGCGCGAATCCTGCGGAATGCTGGGCCGCTGTTGCAGTCGGATCATGGCATCCTGTGACCGGATCGCGTTAGTGTGCCTGTTCGAATGTCTTCTAAACTGCGGATGCGCCGCAGATCAGGGGACACGCGGGATTAGGCGGAGCGGTCCGCGATCCGGGTGCGACGCTGTTGGCGCCGCCCGGTCGGGAGCCGCCCGAGCGGCCGGGCCGCTGTGAGAGATATGGGTGACGACGTTGGCACTAGCGGACACGACGATCCTCGAGGGTCTTGAGACGCCCGACCGGCTGCGGCTCCTGCCGGAGAGCGAGCTGCAGAAGGTGGCGGACGCGGTGCGCGCCGAGATGATCGACGCGGTGTCGGTCACCGGCGGCCATCTCGGCTCGGGGCTC
>NZ_BPRE01000009.1 GCF_022179765.1 Methylorubrum suomiense
ACTTGCATGTGTTAAGCCTGCCGCCAGCGTTCGCTCTGAGCCAGGATCAAACTCTCAAGTTGAAGAGTTGATCTCAGCTGATCACAACATAAACGGAGTGCTCACATCCGTAGCCCAAGCGTTTCCGCTCAAGGCACGGTGAGCTTTCCGAAACGTTAGACAGCTTCATCTCTTACGGCCCAGCCTCTCAGCCAGACCCGCAAGGACATGAACAAGCCGCCCACGTTTCTCTTTCTCGATATCAACTTGTCAAAGAGCGATGTCCGTATATCCGAACATCTTTTTCAAAGTCAACCGGCAATTTAACTCGGCTGGTGCCGTTCGTATCTTGCCGTCGTCTTCGTTTAATCTTTCCGGGCGGGCCGGTTTGTCTCGGCGCCGCGTCGGGAGCCGCCGTATAGGGGGGTGCGATCGGTGTGTCAACAGCCTGCTTTCCGAGGCTCACGATCGGCGCCGCGGGCGTTGACTGCGATCCGCGAGGGGAGGGGGCTCGGCCGATTGACGAGCTCTCCGATCGGAGAGGACAGGAGCGCCCCCCCGTCACGATACCCGGATTTTTGATCGTCAGTTGATGACGCAAAAGCCCCCGACAACCTGACGACTCGTACACCAGGGCCGGGCAGGCACCGGGCCAATCTGCGGCGTTTGGGACGAGGGGACTGCACCCGAGCCATCCGTCGCATCTGCGGCAGAGCTTCGATAGGCCTTGAGCGACCGATCCCCACCTCGCTCACTGGGCGCTCCGATCGGTGTGAGGTCTCGGTGAGCGCGGATGACGGGAACGTAGGTCGGCCGGGCAAGCGGCGTCACGGTGACCGCGCGCGAAGTCGCGGCATTGCGAGCGCCCCACAGAGCCCCAAGGCGCAGGCCGCGGGCCTCAGCCGTCCCCGACACGCTCGAAACCGCGACAAGAATGCCGAACGCAACCACAGCCCGCATCTCGTTCTCCCAATCAGCGATTGAGATCATATCGAATGCCGCTTAACCGTGTGTGGCTTTCTCCTCCGGCGCTTCATCCGCACGTGCGCCGATCGGCGGATGGAGGATGGCGAGCCTGCCGATTCCAGGCAATGGGTGGAGGGAAGCCGACGGCTTGCCGCCCGACACAGGCGACCCTTGGTTCATCAAATTCGATTGGTAACGGATGTCTGCCCGCGCGGTGCCGGAGTCACTGGACAAATCCCGCAGCTCAGCCCGACGCCACTCCCCTTTGTCGGACGGTGATTGCAGCGATCGTCATGGGAACCCACGACGCTGTTGCAGAGGTCGTGCGTCCCGCGGTCGAAAACGCGTCTGCCGAAATTTTTGATCGTGTGATGATCGCATGCGAGCGCTGCTGCCCGACATCGCGGCATCAAATAGAGAGCAACCAAAACGCAACCGGGGCCTGACCCATCGGTCAGACCCCGGTCTGGTCGTCGAAATGGATGGTACCACCGCCCCGGCTCGAACGGGGGACCCCTAGATCCACAATCTAGTGCTCTAACCAACTGAGCTACGGCGGCACGCGAGGGGGGACTTATCGCGAGCCTCGCGGCATTTCAAGCGCTTCTCACATCGTTCTCCCCCGCATCGCGCCCGCGGCGTGCGGATGCTAGACCGCCAGAGCATGACTGACCTCGCGCTCTCGCCCCTTTGATGCGTGCGCTCCGCCCGTTCGCCGGCATGGGTCGGCTCGTACCGGTACGGCTGCGCGGGTGGGTGCGGGGCAGCGAGATCGCCCTCGTTCTCCTCGCTGCGGTGACGGGATGTCTCGGCGGTCTCGCCGTCGCCGGAATGAGCGCTGCCGCGCAGACACTGCGGGAGATCCTGTACCGCCTACCGGCCGGGGAACGCCTCAGCAGCCTCGCCAGGCTGCCGACGGATGCCGTGTTGGGCTTCCCCTTCCTGGGACCGGCCCTGGGCGGGCTCGTCCTGGGTGTGCTGATCCTCGCGATCGGGCATGGCCGCAAGCGGCGGGCCGCCATCGACCCAATCGAGGCCAATGCTCTCCATGGCGGGCGGATGTCCTTGCGCGATTCCGGCGAGGTCGCCGCACAGAACATCGTCTCGAACGGATGCGGCGCATCGGTCGGGCTGGAGGCCGGCTATACGCAAGTCGCGGCGGGCATCGCCTCTCGGCTCGGTTCCGCCTTCGAGATGCGCCGCTCCGATCTGCGGACTCTCGTCGGTTGCGGATCGGCCGCGGCGATCGCCGCCGCCTTCGGCTCGCCTCTCACCGGGGCCTTCTACGCCTACGAACTCGTCATCGGCACCTACACGATCGCGTCGCTCGCCCCGGTGGTGGTCGCGGCCTTGTGCGGCAGCCTGGTGGCGCGGGCACTCGCACCGAACCCGGCGCTGATCGATGTGGGCGCTCTAGCCCTCGGCAAAGGAACCGCCCTTGGCGCCGCGGACACGCTCCCCTGCCTCCTGCTCGGCTTGGTCTGCGCCGGATTGGCGGTGGCGCTCATGCGCGGGGTCACATGGGTGGAGAATGGTGTACGGGCGACGCGCCTACCGGTGCCGCTGCGGCCGGTCCTCGGGGGCCTCTGCATCGGGCTTCTCGCCTGGGTGACCACACCGCAGGTTCTCTCCGGCGGCCATGGTGCGCTCCATCTTCATCTAGCACCCGAGACTTCGCTGACGGTGACCGCTCTCGCAGGCCTGATCGCGGCGAAGGCCGCCGCCTCGGCAGTGTCGATCGGCTCCGGGTTTCGCGGCGGCCTGTTCTTCGCCTCGCTGTTCCTCGGGGCGCTGGTCGGGCGCCTGTTCGCCCAGATCGCACCCTTGGTCTGGCCGGACTTCGCCGATTTCGGTCTCGCCCCGATCGGCTACGCCGTGGTCGGCATGAGCGCCTTCGCGGCGGCCATCGTCGGCGGCCCCCTCACCATGACCTTCCTGGCGCTCGAGATGACCGGCAGCTTCCCGGTCACAGCGCTCGTGCTCGCGGCGGTGATCGCGTCCTCGCTCACCGTGCGCAAAACCTTCGGCTACTCCTTCGCGACGTGGCGCTTCCATCTGCGCGGCGAATCGATCCGCAGCGCCCACGATATCGGCTGGATGCGCAGCCTGACGGTGGGGCGGATGATGCGGCGGGATATTCGGCCGGTCTCCCTCGATACGCCGATGGCGACCTTTCTGAGAGCGCATCCCCTCGGCTCACCCTCCCGGGTCGTGCTGGTGGATCAATTCGGACGCTATGCCGGCATCGTTCTCGTTCCGGAGGCTCATGCTCATGCGGCACCGATCGGCCTAGGGGAGCCCGCGCACCTCTCCGATATCGCCCGCGACACCGACGCCTTCCTTCTGGCCGACATGAGCGCCAAGCAGGCGGCCGAGGCCTTCGACGGGGCGGAAAGCGAAGCGTTGGCGGTCCTGGACAGCGCGGAGAACCGTCACGTGATCGGGCTTCTGACCGAGAGCCATACGCTCAAGCGCTACAGCGACGAGCTCGACCGTCAACGGCGCGCCATGCTCGGTGAGACCGCGTGACGGTGATTTCGTTTCGCATTTCGGGCCGTGTTATGAGGAGAGCCATGTCTGTGCGCGCCCTTGCCGCCGGTTTTGCTGCCGGCCTCGCCGCCCTCCTGCTGGCCCCTCCGGCGCGCGCGGATGCCTGCGATGCCCTCACCGTTCGGTTGATCCGCGCGACCGGGGCTTCTCTGGTGGGGCGCATCGGCCCGTTGGTCGTGTTCCGCGCCGCGGATGCCGAGCGGTTCCGCCTCCAATGCGCATCACCCCGCACCTTGCTGTTCCGCTCCGCCGACCGCGAGCCGCCGGGTGCCACTTTCGTGCTGATCGGGCAGGCCGCGCGCGCGCTGACGGGGGCGCCGGAGGCGGCGGTTGAGACCCTGAGCCGGCAGTTGCATCAGGACAGCCTGCTGACGGGGGAGCCGCAGGTCGGGCGGGTCGGTGGCGCGGTGATCCGCTGCGATCCTGGAGACCGCCCGGACGGTTTCGGTCTCGGGACGCTCTGTCGGGTCGCGGCGGACCGACCGCAGGGAAATCGAGAGCGCCTGCGCCGCAAGGCCGGCCTTCCCGCCGAGGCGACGGCGGGCTAAATGGCGGCATGACCGAGACCGATCTTTCCCCAGGCGCCGTCGTCCGTGCCGGCGATGTCGCCTTCGCCAATCACCTGCCGCTGGCGCTGATCGCTGGGCCCTGCCAGCTGGAGGGGCGCAACCATGCCCTCGAAATCGCCGCCGCTCTGAAGGAAATGGCGCAGGGCCTCGGCATTGGCCTCGTCTTCAAATCCTCCTTCGACAAGGCAAACCGCACGTCCGGGGCGACGGCGCGCGGCGTCGGCCTCGATGAGGCGCTGCCGGTCTTCGCAGAGATTCGCGAGACCCTGGGATTACCGGTGCTGACCGACGTGCACGAAGCCGAACAATGCGCCCGCGCGGCGCAGGCGGTCGATGTCCTGCAAATTCCGGCCTTTCTCTGCCGCCAGACCGATCTGTTGCTGGCGGCGGCACGGACGGGTCGGGTCGTCAACGTCAAGAAGGGACAGTTCCTCGCCCCTTGGGACATGAAGCATGTGGCCGCCAAGGTGACCGAGGCAGGCAACCCGAACGTGATCGTCACCGAGCGCGGCGCCTCCTTCGGCTACAACACCCTCGTTTCCGACATGCGCGCGCTGCCGATCATGGCTCAGGTCACTGGAGGCGCACCGGTGGTGTTCGATGCGACCCATTCGGTGCAACAGCCCGGGGGCCAAGGCACAACCTCCGGCGGGCAACGGGAATTCGTCAGTGTGCTGGCACGGGCCGCCGTGGCGGTCGGCGTCGCAGGCGTCTTCATCGAAACCCATCCCGATCCTGATCGGGCGCCCTCGGATGGACCGAACATGGTGCCGTTGCACCGTATGCCCCAGCTCATCGAGGAGTTGATGGCGTATGACCGGATCACCAAGCGTGCTGGCGGCAAGGATTGAGCGACGCTGTCAACCGCGGTTGTAGGTTAGCTTCGGGTCGTCTTGGTTAATTTTTCGGATCCCATCTAAGAAGCGAGAGTGCGGATCAGGCTCGAAAGCCGTCAGGGCGCTCAGGAACATTCGGCCAAGCTGAACGTTTCTACCGTCAATTCGTCGGCAGATTGGAGAGGATCTTATGCGTAAGCTTGCACTTGTCACCGCCGCCCTCATTTCCGTCGGCACGCTGACCGCCACGTCGGCCGATGCGCGTCCGGGGCGCGGCTACGGCCACCATCACGGCGGCTATTACGGTGGCGGTTACGGTCGTGGCGCCTATTACGGTGGTCGCCGTCGTGGCATCGGGACGGGAGCTGCCGTCGGCCTCGGCATTGCCGGTCTCGCGGCCGGTGCGATCGCCGCCGGTGCTGCTCGTGACGCCTATTACCGCGATGGCTATCGGCGTCCCGCCTACGGCTATGGCTATCAGCGTCCGGCCTACGGCTACGACGGCTACTGAGCCGTAACGGATTTAGAGATAAAGGGGCGGCCGAAAAATCGGCCGCCCCTTTATCGTTTCAAGCAACGATGCCGAAGAGTCAGCCGCGTCCGCGGTAGGGGGCGACTCCCTGGTCCGGAAGCCAGACATTCGGGAGGGGCGCCCCGGTCTGCCAGAACACGTCGATCGGGATGCCGCCCCGCGGATACCAGTAGCCGCCGATCCGCAGCCAGCGCGGTTCGAGCAGGCCCGCGAGCCGGCGGCCGATGCCGACCGTGCAATCTTCGTGGAAGGCGCCGTGATTCCGGAACGCGCCGAGATAAAGCTTTAAGGACTTCGATTCGACGAGCCAGCGATCCGGTACGTAGTCGATCACTAGGGTGGCGAAGTCCGGCTGGCCCGTGACCGGACAGAGGGACGTGAATTCAGGCGCGGTGAAGCGCGCCACATAATCGGTATCGGCGTGCGGGTTCGGCACACGATCGAGCTGCGCCGCTTCCGGGGAGTCGGGCATCGGTGTCTGCCGGCCGAGTTGTTTGGCGTGGGCTTCGATGTCGCTCATATAGGCGCTATACGCCCGGGCCTCGGGTTTCGCCTAGGCGGCTGACGAATGGCAGGCGTTCGACGGTCGGCCGGCTCGCTCACAAAAGCTTGTGGATCGCACTGGCGCTGCAACGGATGGGTTGGGGCCGCCAAGTGCTTGCCAAAGCTTGCAGGCGCTTGCCCGCGTCGGTCGCTTGGCCGATAAGCCCGCCTCGGAGAGCGTCGCCGATGCGTCGGGCCCGGAGCCTGTGCGGACGGCGCGCCGCGACGCAACCGAAGGAGCGCCCATGACTGCGATCACCAACATCGCCGCCCGCGAGATTCTCGACAGCCGGGGCAATCCCACCGTCGAGGTCGATGTGCTGTTGGAGGATGGCTCTTTCGGCCGTGCGGCGGTACCCTCGGGCGCCTCGACCGGCGCGCACGAGGCGGTCGAGCTGCGTGACGGTGACAAGGGTCGCTACAACGGCAAGGGCGTCCTCAAGGCGGTCGAGGCGGTGCAGACCGAGATCCTCGACGCGATCGGCGGCATGGATGCCGAGGATCAGGTTGCGGTCGATGAGGCGATGATCGCCCTCGACGGCACACCCAACAAGGCGCGGCTGGGCGCCAACGCCATTCTCGGCGTCTCGCTCGCCGTCGCCAAGGCCGCGGCCGAGACGGCGGGTCTGCCCCTCTACCGTTACGTCGGCGGCGTTCAGGGCCGCGTGCTGCCCGTGCCGATGATGAACATCGTCAACGGCGGTGCCCATGCCGACAACCCGATCGACTTCCAGGAATTCATGGTGATGCCGGTCGGCGCCGCCTCCCTGTCCGAGGCCGTGCGGATGGGTGCGGAAATCTTCCACACGCTCAAGAGCGCGCTGAAGAAGGCCGGGCACAACACCAATGTCGGCGACGAGGGTGGCTTCGCCCCCAATCTGCCGTCGGCCGAGGCCGCCCTCGATTTTGTTATGGAATCGGTTCAGGCCGCCGGCTTCAAGCCGGGGTCCGATATCGTGCTGGCGCTGGACTGCGCCTCGACCGAGTTCTTCAAGAACGGCGCCTACCATTACGAGGGCGAGGGCCAGACCCGCTCCATCGAGCAACAGGTCGAGTACTTGGCCAAGCTGACGGAGGCCTACCCGATCCTTTCGATCGAGGACGGTATGGCGGAGGACGATTGGGAGGGGTGGAAGCTCCTGACCGACCGGATCGGCAGCCGCGTTCAGCTCGTGGGCGACGATCTGTTCGTCACCAATGTGGAACGTCTGTCGCGCGGCATTGAGTCGGGCACCGGCAACTCGATCCTCGTGAAGGTCAATCAGATCGGCTCGCTCACCGAGACGCTGGCCGCCGTCGATATGGCCCAGCGCGCTGGCTACACGGCCGTGATGTCCCATCGCTCCGGAGAGACCGAGGATTCGACCATCGCCGACCTCGCGGTCGCGACCAATTGCGGGCAGATCAAGACCGGCTCCCTCGCCCGTTCGGACAGACTGGCCAAGTACAATCAGCTGATCCGCATCGAGGAGGGCCTCGGCGCCCAGGCGCTCTATGCCGGGCGCGGCGCGATCCGCCAGCTCGCTGGTCGCTGATCGACACCAGTGCAAGGCGGGGCCGCCGAAAGCGGCCTCGCCAAGTTTCGATTGTCGGTACAACGCGGTTTCGAACCGTATCCGGTCCTTCGTTGGGCACTTTGAAGCTCGTTCCGGTCGTCCGGAAACGCATTCGGAACGGGGGCAAGGCGCACCCGCTTCGACCATCCGATCCGCTGGCAGATTTGACGATCCAAGACACCCTCTCCTTGAGGGCAGGCGCGAGGTTCGGGCACTTTGGAAACGCTTTCTTCACCCTGATAGGGTGAAGCTTCCCGCGCCATGGTCATCCGTCGCCGCGTCCGCGCCATCGTCGTCCCCGCCGTCCTCTGGACGGTCTCCGCACTCGTCGTCGGCTACTTCGTGCATCAAGCGGAGAGCGGCAGCCGCGGCCTGGAGGCGAAGCGAGCCCTCAAGATCGAGGCCTACGGCCTCACCCAGGAACTGAGCGCGGCGAAGGCCGAACGGTCGACCTGGGAGCATCGCGTCTCCCTGCTTCGCAGCGAGCAGATCGACCGCGATCTCCTCGAAGAGCGCGCGCGTGTGGTGCTCGGTCGCGTCCATGCCAATGATCTCGTAATCATCGACCCTTGAGACGAGACCTGATCTCGATCACAATCTTGTCTTGTCAAAAAACGACACTTTCTAAGCTTATCCTTGCTTAGTCGGCATGGCTTCAAGCGTCGCAGTGACAGCCTACCTCTGGTGTCAGTTCTACCCTCGCTTTCCGTAGGTGGCTGTCCTAGAACCCGAACCAACGGATCGAGTTCGGGAGATCGCCGATGGATGCAGGCAACGAGGCGGGCAAGCCCGTCGCGAGCGCGGACGCGCCCCAGCACCGGCCCGCACCGAATATTCCGCAATTCACGAAAGACGAGGATCTCCACGCCTACCGGGAGATGCTTCTCATCCGCCGGTTCGAGGAGAAGGCGGGTCAGCTCTACGGTATGGGCCTGATCGGTGGCTTCTGTCACTTGTACATTGGTCAGGAGGCGGTCGTCGTCGGCATGCAGATGGCCGGCGAAGACGGCGACCAGAACATTACCGGCTACCGCGACCACGGCCACATGCTAGCCTGCGGCATGGAGGCCAAGGGCGTGATGGCCGAGCTGACTGGACGCCGGGGCGGATATTCCCGCGGCAAGGGCGGCTCGATGCATATGTTCAGCCGCGAGAAGCAGTTCTTCGGCGGCCACGGTATCGTCGGCGCCCAGGTTTCCCTCGGCACCGGGCTCGCTTTCGCCGACGCCTATCTGAAGAACGGCAAAGTCAGCTTCACTTATATGGGCGACGGCGCGGCCAATCAGGGTCAGGTCTACGAGAGCTTCAACATGGCGGCCCTCTGGAAGCTGCCCGTGGTCTACGTCATCGAGAACAACCGCTACGCGATGGGAACCTCGGTTGCCCGCGCCTCGGCGCAGACCGACTTCTCCAAGCGCGGTCTCTCCTTCGGCATTCCCGGGGAGCAGGTCGACGGCATGGACGTGCGCACGGTCCGCGAGGCGGCAGCCCGCGCCATCCAGCATGCCCGCTCGGGGGAGGGGCCCTACATCCTCGAGATGCAGACCTACCGCTATCGCGGCCACTCGATGTCCGATCCGGCCAAATACCGGACCAAGGACGAAGTCTCGAAGATGCGCGACGAGCACGACCCGATCGAGATGGTGCGCAAGCGCCTGATCGAGGCGCACGGCGTGCCGGAGGCGGACCTTAAGGGCATCGACGCCAAGGTCCGCGAGATCGTCAACGAATCCGCCGATTTCGCGACCCACGATCCCGAGCCCGATCCATCCGAGCTCTGGACCGACATCCTCCTCGAAGCCCGCGCCTGAGGCGCGTCACACCACCTCGCAGAACTCCCGCGGCACGGGGCCGATTTCGCTCCGCGGCGGGAGCCCGCGGGACGCGCGGAATCCGCCTCTCCGTCCCGGACGAAGGATCGATAGAGCAGCGCCATGGCGACCGACATCCTGATGCCCGCCCTCTCTCCGACCATGGAGGAGGGAAAGCTCGCCAAGTGGCTCAAGAAGGAGGGCGACGCGGTCAAATCCGGCGACGTTCTCGCCGAGATCGAGACCGACAAGGCGACCATGGAGGTCGAGGCGATCGACGAAGGTGTGCTCGCCAAGATCCTCGTGCCGGACGGCACCGAGAATGTGGCGGTCAACACGCCGATCGCCATCATCGCCGCCGAGGGCGAAGACGTTTCGGCCGCAGCAGCCAGCGGCGGCCAATCCAAGCCCAACGGTGCCGATAGCGGCGCGCCCGCCCCGACGCCGGACATGCAGGCCGAAGGCATGGCGGACAAGCCCGCCCCACAGGCGAAGACGGGGGACGACGCCCCGCGCGCGCGCGCTGCTCCGGCCGTCATCAAGAACACCACCGCGGCCCCCGTCATGGACGAGTTCCCGCCGGACTCGCCGATGGAAACCCAAAGCGTGCGCGAAGCCCTTCGCGACGCCATGGCCGAGGAGATGCGCCGCGACGACAAGGTGTTCGTCATGGGCGAGGAGGTCGCCGAGTACCAGGGCGCCTACAAGATCACGCAGGGGCTCCTTCAGGAGTTCGGCGCCAGGCGGGTCGTCGATACGCCGATCACCGAGCACGGTTTCGCCGGCATCGGCGTCGGTGCGGCGTTCATGGGCTTGAAGCCCATCGTCGAGTTCATGACCTTCAACTTCGCCATGCAGGCGATCGACCACATCATCAACTCGGCGGCCAAGACCCTCTACATGTCCGGAGGACAGCTCGGCTGCCCGATCGTGTTCCGCGGCCCCAACGGCGCGGCGGCCCGCGTCGGCGCCCAGCACAGCCACGATTACGCCGCCTGGTACTCGAACGTCCCCGGCCTCAAGGTCATCGCGCCCTACACCGCCTCCGATGCCAAGGGTCTGCTCAAGGCCGCGATCCGCGACCCGAACCCGGTGATCTTCCTCGAAAACGAGATCCTGTACGGTCAGTCCTTCCCCGTCCCGAAGATCGACGACCTCGTCCTGCCGATCGGCAAGGCGCGCATCCACCGGCCGGGAACGGATGTCACCATCGTCTCCTTCTCCATCGGCATGACCTACGCTCTCAAGGCGGCTCAGGCCCTGGCGGAGGAGGGGATCGAGGCCGAGGTCATCGACCTGCGCACCATCCGCCCCATGGATTCCGACACGATCGTCGCGTCCGTGAAGAAGACCGGCCGCTGTGTCACCGTGGAAGAGGGTTTCCCGCAATCCGGCATCGGCGCCGAGATCGCCGCGCGCCTGATGGTCGATGCTTTCGACTATCTCGACGCTCCGGTCCTGCGGGTGACCGGGAAGGACGTGCCGATGCCCTACGCGGCAAACCTTGAGAAGTTGGCCCTGCCCAACGTGGCCGAAGTGATCGAGGCGGTCAAAGCCGTGTGCTACAAGTAAATGTCGGACAAGTTCGAAGCATTGGAGATCCCGCCTGACGCCCTGGAACAGGGCGGGATCGAGATCGTGCGGGCTTCCATCGTCGACGGTGCCGTGAGCGTCGCGCTCCGGCGCGCCTTCGACGATCCGGCCACCTGGGGCCGGCTCCTGATCGACCTCGCCCGCCAGGCCGCCCGCGCCTACGCGCTGGAAGCCGACATGTCCGAGGAAGAGGCCTTCGAGCGCATCCGCGCCGGTTGGGAGGCCGAGGGCCTCGATCCCGGCAACACCCTCAACTAGCGGCGGGCCGAGGCGACGCGATGGACCGTCCCGACGCAATCCTCCGTCCTCTCGACGTGCCGGCACAGCGGAGGCCGTGACCATGGCCGAGGCTGCCACGCGCCGCGCCACCTACGCCGATCTCGCGGCTGTGCCCGACCATCTCGTGGCCGAGATCGTCGACGGGGTACTGGAGACGCATCCGAGGCCGCGCCCTCGGCATCTCACGGCAGCGTCGGACCTCGGCACGCTCCTTGGCGGACCGTTCCGTTACGGGCGCGGCGGGCCGGGCGGCTGGATTTTCATGGTCGAACCCGAACTCCACCTCGGGTCCCACGTCGTGGTGCCCGATCTCGCGGCTTGGCGCCGGGAGCGCATGCCGGTTGAAATCGAGACCGCTTTCATTCCCACACCGCCGGACTGGATCTGTGAGATCCTGTCACCGTCGACCGCCCGGCTCGACCGCGGGCCGAAGCGTCGCCTCTACGCCGAGGCCGGAATTTCCTTTCTTTGGCTGCTCGATCTCGCGGACGGCGTCCTCGAAAGCTTCGCCCTCACCGCAGGCCAGTGGCTCCTGACTGCTACCGTGGGGCGCGGCGAGACCGTCGCCGCCCCGCCTTTCGATGCGGTTCCGTTTCCGCTCGACGACCTGTTTCCCTTCGATCCGCCCTTCGCTTCGCCCGAGGCCTGAGACATGCCGATCAACGTCCTGATGCCCGCCCTCTCGCCGACCATGGAGAAGGGCAACCTCGCCAAGTGGCTGAAGAAGGAGGGCGACGCGATCAAGTCCGGCGACGTGATCGCCGAGATCGAGACCGACAAGGCCACCATGGAGGTCGAGGCGGTCGATGAGGGTGTGCTCGCCAAAATTCTCGTGGCGGAGGGCACGGCCGACGTGCCGGTGAACGAACTCATCGCCCTCATTGCGGAGGAGGGCGAAGACCCCGGCAGCGTCCAGGCCCCCACCGGCGGCGCAGCGGAAGGCGCGAAGACCGCGCCGGTCGAGCCGAAGGGAACGGCCGACATGAACGCGGCGCCCGATGGCGCCCATGCCTCCTATGCCCGGGTCGATACCGCCCCCGAAGGCGCCAAGCCCGGGGGCGTGGCCCATCCCGCCGAGGCTGGCGGCCGGGTCTTCTCCTCGCCGCTCGCCCGCCGTATCGCCAAGCAGGGTGGCGTCGACATAGCCGCGATCCCGGGTTCCGGTCCGCATGGCCGGGTGATCGCCAAGGACGTGCAGGCGGCGATCGAGGGCGGCACCGCGAAAGCCGGCACCAGCAAGCCGGCGGACGCCCCGAAGGCCGTTGAGGCACCGGCCGCGAAGGCCCCCGCGCCCGCGCCGAAGGCGGCCCCTGCGGGCGGCGCGCCGGCCGGGCTCACCCTGGAGCAGGTCAAGGGCTTCTACGAGAAGGGCGCTTACGAGGAAGTGCCGCTCGACGGGATGCGCAAGACCATCGCCAAGCGTCTCACCGAGGCGATGCAGGTCGCTCCGCACTTCTACCTGACCGTCGATTGCGAACTCGATGCCTTGATGGGCTTACGCGAGACGCTCAACGCGTCGGCCGGCAAGGACAAGGACGGCAAGCCGCTGTTCAAGCTGTCGGTCAACGATTTCGTCATCAAGGCGATGGGCCTCGCGCTCACCCGCGTTCCGGCGGCCAATGCGGTCTGGGCCGAGGACCGCATCCTGCGCTTCAAGCATGCCGAAGTCGGCGTGGCGGTGGCGATCGACGGCGGCCTGTTCACCCCCGTGATCCGCAAGGCCGACCAGAAGACGCTCTCGACGATCTCCGGCGAGATGAAGGATTTCGCGGCCCGCGCCCGCGCGAAGAAACTGAAGCCCGAGGAATATCAGGGCGGCGTCACCTCGGTGTCGAACCTCGGCATGTTCGGCATCAAGCACTTCACCGCGGTGATCAACCCGCCGCAATCGACCATCCTCGCGGTCGGCGCGGGCGAGAAGCGGGTCGTCGTGAAGGACGGCGCCCCGGCAGTGGTGCAGGCCATGACCTGTACCCTCTCGTGCGACCACCGCGTGCTCGACGGCGCGCTCGGCGCCGAGCTGATCTCGGCCTTCAAGGGCCTGATCGAGAACCCGATGGGAATGCTGGTGTGACCGATACTCGAACCGCCGCGCGCCGGTCCCCTCCGATAGGGGCGGATCGGGAGCGCGGTGGTTCGAGATCGATCGCGGTGGTGCTTTCCGCGCCGCCGCCACCGTTCATTCCCCCCGTGAAGGCGGCGGAGAACCTCCGGAGACCTGTATGTCCGACACCTACGACGTCCTCATCATCGGCGCCGGGCCCGGCGGTTACGTCACTGCGATCCGTGCGGCGCAACTCGGCTTCAAGACCGCGGTGGTCGATCGCGAGCATCTCGGGGGCATCTGCCTCAACTGGGGCTGCATCCCGACCAAGGCCCTGCTGCGTTCGGCCGAGATCTACCATTACATGCAGCATGCCGCCGATTACGGGCTGAAGGCCGACAACGTCAGCTTCGACGCATCCGCCATCGTCAAGCGCTCCCGCGGGGTGTCCGGCCGGCTCAACGGCGGCGTCGGCATGCTGCTCAAGAAGAACAAGGTCGACGTCATCTGGGGCGAGGGCTCGATCGAGGCGGCACCCAAGGGCACCGAGCCCGGCAAAGTCGCGGTGAAGGAGACCAAACGCGCCGAGCCGCCCAAGGGCGCCAAGGGCGCAGGCACCTACGCGGCCAAGCACATCATCGTCGCCACGGGCGCGCGGCCCCGCGTGCTGCCCGGCATCGAGCCCGACAAGAAGCTGATTTGGACCTATTACGAGGCCATGGTCCCCGAGGCGATGCCCAAAAGCCTTCTGGTGATGGGCTCGGGCGCCATCGGGATCGAGTTCGCCTCGTTCTACCGCACCATGGGCGCCGAAGTGACGGTGATCGAGCTCCTGCCGCAGATCCTGCCGGTCGAGGATGCCGAGATCGCGGGGCTCGCCCGCAAGCGCTTCGAGAAGCAGGGCATCAAGATTCTTACCGGCGCCAAGGTGACGAAGGTCGAGAAGGGTTCGGACACGGTCACGGCCACCGTCGAGGACGACAAGGGCAAAACCCAAACCCTGACGGCCGAGAAGCTGATCTCGGCGGTCGGTGTGGTCGGCAATCTCGAGAATGTCGGACTCGAAAAGCTCGGGGTGAAGATCGAGCGCGGCATCGTCGTCACCGACGGGCTCGGGCGCACCAACGTGCCCGGCGTCTACGCCATCGGTGATGTCGCCGGGCCGCCGATGCTCGCTCACAAGGCTGAGCACGAAGGCGTCCTCTGCATCGAGACCATCAAGGGGCTTCACACGCATCCGATGGACAAGGGCAAGATCCCCGGCTGCACCTATTGCCAGCCGCAGATCGCCAGCGTGGGCCTGACCGAGGCGAAGGCGAGGGATCTCGGCTTCCAGATCAAGGTCGGCCGCTTCCCCTTCGCGGGCAATGGCAAAGCCATCGCCCTTGGCGAGCCCGACGGACTGATCAAGACGATCTTCGATGCCAAAACCGGCCAGTTGCTCGGCGCCCACATGGTCGGGGCCGAGGTGACCGAGCTGATCCAGGGATATGTCGTGGCGATGACGCTGGAGACGACCGAGGAGGAGCTGATGCACACGGTGTTCCCGCATCCGACGCTCTCCGAAATGATGCACGAGAGCGTGCTCGACGCGTATGGTCGGGTGATCCACACCTGAGCCGGTGACGCCGGGGCCGATCGCCAATCACCGCTGTTCGGAACGTCAGATCGAACAGCGGACGCGACGCGGCCCGGCTCGCTTCGGGAACACCGACGTCGTTTCTTACGATTCCGGTGTTTCAGCGCGTGAACAGCACGAGTGCCTGAAACTTTTCGACCTCCCATCTCCGTAGAGACCGCGACGCCCCTTCGAAGGGGTGCGTATCCAGGGAGATAGCATGTCGAAGAACCTCATCCGCCTCACGCTCGGCCTCGCGCTCGTCGCGGCCTCGGCTCCGGCGCTCGCCAAGAACCCGATGGTCGGCGGTGCGCCGATGTATGCCAGCAAGACGATCGTCGAGAACGCGGTCAATTCGAAGGATCACACCACGCTGGTCGCCGCCGTGAAGGCTGCCGGTCTCGTCGATACCCTGTCGGGCCCCGGTCCCTTCACCGTGTTCGCTCCGACCAACGCCGCCTTCGCGAAGCTGCCGCCGGGCACGGTCGAGTCGCTGGTGCAGCCGCAGAACAAGGCGACCCTCACCGGCATCCTCACCTATCACGTCGTCCCCGGCACCTACACGGCCAAGGACCTCGCGGCTCTCGCCAAGCAGGGCGGCGGGCAGGCGATCCTGAAGACCGTCAATGGCGGAGCGCTCTCGGTGGAGACCAAGGGGAAGAAGGTCTACGTCACCGATGCCAAGGGCAACACGGCCACCGTCACCATCGCCAACGTGATGCAGTCGAATGGCGTGATCCACGTCATCAACGGCGTGCTGATGCCCTGATAACCCTCAACGCATTCCGACATACGCGGAATGCATCTCGCGGCACCTTGAGCAATTTGCCAGAACCGCGAGAGGGGTGCAGTTCCATGGGCCGTGAACGTCTCGGCTTCACGGCCCATTTTCGCAGACTAAAGCCTCAATAATATCGCGGACTTCGGGCCTGGGCCCCCTCGACGTGACGCCCGGTAACGCCGATCCCGGCGGATTGGGCTTTGCCGCCAGCGGTTCAGTGGGCGCCGCATTGGCCGATGAAACCGTACGGACCGATTGGCTCACCAATCCCGGCGGCCTCAGTTTCGGCGGGGGCGGCGGCTCATTCGGCCTCGTCACCATTCCCGGCACCAGCCTCACGACCGATGTCGAGACCGGTCTCACGACAGGGGCGATCGGCTTCACGGGTGCGAGGATCAGCACGGGCAGCAACGCTCCGGGTCTATCCCGCCTTGAATCACAAGGCATGGGGATAGCCGGAAGTGGAGGCGGCGCACCGACGGGAGGCGGGATAGCGGGAACGCCGGGGTTGATCGATGCAGACACCGATCCGTTCGACGGGCGCGGGATGCGTTGAGGTTAGCCGCAAGGATCATCCACAAGCCCGACGGATCGCGGTAAGGTCTCGTTAACCGTTCTCAGATGTTCTATCTTCGTTCTCAATTCGAGTCGGAGATTGACCATGCCCGAGCCCGTGAGACCGAATGCCGAGCGTCGCCCCACCGAGCGCATGATGCTGGAGGAGCCCATCGCTGCCGGGGCCGCATGTCCGGTCGAGACGATCGCGCAGGCCTATCTCGACACCTCCCATGGGGACGCGGACATCGCGCTGCGCTGCGCCATCACCGATGCGTTGTCCGACCTGCTGGAGGCGGAGCGCCGGGCCCGTGAGAACAGCCGTCTGATCTCCCGTGGCTATGTCCGCAGCGCCGCTGAGAGGTGAGGATTACCGACGGGTGGTTGAAGCGGAGAAACGGTGCTGCATCTTCCTTCAAAGTCTTATCGAACGGGAGTTTTCGAGCGATGCGCCTGCGCCCGGCCACCCTTCTCGCAGGTCTCGCCCTGCTCGCCTCCGCCTCGGCGGCTCGCGCCGAACTGCTCATCAGTGTCGATAAGGACGCGCAACGGATGAGCGTGGCGGTGGACGGACAGACCCGCCACACCTGGCCCGTCTCGACCGGGCTCGCGGCGTACGACACGCCCAACGGAAGCTACCGGCCTTTCCGAATGGAGGCGAAGCATTTCTCGCGGGAGTGGGACAACGCGCCCATGCCGCACGCGATCTTCTTCACCGAGGTCGGCCACGCCATCCACGGAACCACGCATACGCGGCGCTTGGGGCGTGCCGCCTCGCATGGCTGCGTGCGCCTGTCTCAGCGCAACGCCGCGACGTTGTTCACGCTCGTGAAGCAGCAGAAGATGGCCAACACCCGTGTGGTGATCGAGGGCAGTGTCGGCGACCGGGTGGTTGCCGAGTTGGACCGACCCTCGCCTCGTCCCTCGGTTCGACGCATGTCCGCGCGCGGTTACGGCCCGCGGGAGGGCGTCCCGCTGCGCTACCGGGGCAGCCTGTCGAACGAGGACCTCTATGCACCGGTCGCGCGTCCGTCCCGCGATCCGTTCGGCGATCCCTACCGGGCGGCACCGGTCGGTTACGGCTACCTGTACTGAGGCCGATGGCGATCCCACCCTGTTCGACCCGGTATCGAGGGGATCGCCAATTGCGCATCGGCACCGCGACGTTCTGTTGATGCGCAGGAGGGAGGCGGCCTCAATTCGAGGCCGTCGCCCCGCTGACCCGCCAGACCGCGTTCCCAACATCGTCGGTGACCAGCAGAGCCCCGGATTTGTCGAGGGCGACGCCGACGGGCCGACCTTGTGCCTTCTCATCCTCATTCAAGAAGCCGGTGAGAACGTCGACCGGCGCTCCGGCCGGTTTCCCGTCCTTGAATGGAATATAGATCACCTTGTAACCGCTTTTGGGCCGCCGATTCCACGAACCGTGCTGGGCGACGAACAATCCGTTCTTCCAGGCTTCCGGCAGCGTCGAATCGAACGAGAAGGCGATGCCGAGCGAAGCCGTGTGCGTACCGACCGCGTAATCGGGCGTGATCGCCTTGGCCACGAGATCCGGTCGCGGAGGCTGAACCCGCGCATCGGCATGCTGCCCCCAGTAGCTCCAGGGCCAGCCGTAAAAGCCCCCTTCCTGCACATGGGTCACGTAATCGGGCACGAGATCGCTGCCGATTTCGTCGCGCTCGTTCACGGCCGTCCAGAGGGCACCGGTCTTCGGCTCGAAGGCGAGGCCGTTGGGGTTGCGCAGGCCGGTCGCGTACTCGCGCATCGCCTTCGTGGCGATGGTGTATTCCCAGATCGCTGCCCGACCCTTCTCGATATCGAGACCATTCTCGCCGACATTGCTGTTCGAACCGACCGTCACGAACAGCTTCTGACGGTCCGGACTCGCGATGACATTCTTGGTCCAGTGATGATTGATGCCGGACGGCAGGTCCGCGACCTTTTCCGGTGTCGCATCGATCGTCGTCTGTCCCTCCCGGTAGGGCACCCGGACCAGAGCGTCGGCATTGGCGATGTAGAGATCGGATCCGACCAGCGCCATGCCGAAGGGCGAGGTGAGTCCACTCAGCAGGATGTGGCGCTCCTCGGCGATCCCATCGCCGTCCTTGTCGCGCAAGAGGACGATACGATTCGGGCTGTCGACACCCGCACCCGCGAAACTCTTGACCTTGTCGGCGACCCAGTCCGTGACTCCGGTGCTCTTATCGCCGGATTTCGGTGCGTTGCTCTCGGCTACCAACACATCGCCATTGGGCAGAGTATAGGGCCAGCGCGGATGGTTGAGGCCGGTGGCGAAGGCCGCGACGGTGAGTCCCTGCGCGGCTTTGGGTGTCGCGCCCTGCATCCACGGAGCGATGCGAGCAATGTTCACCGTGGGCATCAGAGTGGGATTCGGTGCAGGCAGCGTCGGATTCGGTCCGGTGCCTGCGGCGAAATCGAGTGTCGCGCTCTCGGGATACAACACGAAGCGCGTGAACGCGGCTCCGCCCGCGAGAGCGAGGACGAGGGCGGCGAGGCCGACCTTGGCAGCTTTGCGCATCGGGAGCCTCAGAGCGCCGCAGTAACGGTGGCGGCCTCGTTCGCGCCGGGATGCCGGCGCGTGGAGTAGTAGAGGCCGATCGCGTTCCAGAAGGCATCGCGCTGCTCGGTCGTGAACCGTTGGAGCGCCGTATCGAGGGCTGCCCGCCCGGCCGCAGCGGCTTCTTCGCGCATCCGCTCGTCGAATGCCTCCGTTTCCGTGCCGGTGACGTTCGATCTGTCCGTATTCGCGGCCCTGTCCATGGCTGATCCTTCCCGACCGAGCTCAATCGGGAATAACGCTCAAGCTGGAGGACCGTTCATTCGCGGTCGTTCCGCGGACAGCTCCGCTCCGTGTGCCAAAAGACACACCGATCCGCATTCTGTGCGGAGGCTTAACCGTTCCTTTGCACCTTCCCGTCATTTCGATCAGCTTGAGCGTACGAGCCGTCCTCCATGCCCTCTGCCCAGCCCTGGGAAGTCTGAATGCGAAACGACCGTCACCTTCGCCTCGCCTGCCTCGCGACCCTGGCGGTCGCCGGTTCGAGCCTTGGAGGGTGCGGCTTGTTCCGCCCGCAGCAGGAATTGACCACCGGCTCGATCGCGGCGAACGCCAAGATCGTCCAGACGCCGACCGCCGCCGACAAGGAATGCCTCGCTCGTGCGATGTATTTCGAGTCCAACCGCTCCGACGAGGATGGGCTGCTCGCCGTCGGTACGGTGGTGATGAACCGTCTGGACGCGCCGGCCTATCCTGGCCGGATCTGCGAGGTGGTCGGACAGAAGCGTCAATTCGCCAACGGCGTGCTGACGAAGCCCGTTCGCGAGCAGGATCGTCCCCGGCTGGAAAAGGTCGCCGACCTGCTGCTCTCCGGCAAGCGCCATGACGGGGTCGGCCAAGCGCTGCATTTCCACACCGCCGGCTACAGCTTCCCGTACAAGAACATGCACTACGTCGTCGCGGCGGGCGGCAACGTGTTCTACGAGAAGAGCGACCGCGAAGGGTATCTGCCCGCGCTTCGCCCCCACGCCGTGGTGCAGGTGGCCTCGGGTCGTGTGCTGCCGCTTCAGGTCGCCGCCGCCCAATCCGGCATGATCGGCCTTCCGATCACCGGTCAGATCCAGCCGACGCTGACCGCCGAGTACACCGTGCCGGAACTGCGCTTGGCTGGACCGGCGCGCTACGCTTCGATGCCCAACCGTCCCTGATGTGATCGGCTCCCGATCAGGAGGCGTAAGGCCCGCGCCGCCTGTCCGCGCGTCAGAAGCGCGATGGTGCCCAGCATAAGCTGCATAGGCGGTTACGCACGCGGCGGGTTGTCGCCACACCCCTTTGCGAGAGCCCGCCCCAGGGCTTAAGTCAGAGTTGCGCCCGGGCCGCCGCCGGGTTTCCGGACGCCTCTCCGACATCCCATGGCCGTCGTCCTCGATCTTCTCTCCAACGACACTCGGCCGAAACTGGCCGCGCGTCCGCGCCATCCCGAGAAGGCGCATCGTCCAGATACTGCGATCCAGCGCAAACCGGACTGGATCCGGGTCAAAGCCCCCGGTTCGAAGCTCTGGGCCGAAACCAAGGACATCGTCCGCGCCAACGGTCTCGTCACCGTCTGCGAGGAGGCTGGCTGCCCCAATATCGGTGAATGCTGGGAGAAGCGTCACGCCACCTTCATGATCATGGGTGACACCTGCACCCGTGCCTGCGCGTTCTGCAACGTGCGCACGGGCCTGCCGGAGGCGCTCGATGCGGGGGAACCGCAGAAGGTCGCGGAGGCCGTGGCCAAACTCGGCCTGCACCACGTCGTCGTCACCTCGGTCGACCGCGACGATCTGAAGGACGGTGGCGCCGAACACTTTTCCCGGACTATCGCGGCGATCCGGCAGGCGAGCCCCGACACGACGATCGAGATCCTGACCCCCGACTTCCTCCGGAAGCCCGGAGCGCTGGACATCGTCGTCGCGGCCCGACCAGACGTGTTCAACCACAATCTCGAGACCGTGCCGGGCAAGTACGTCACCGTGCGGCCGGGTGCGCGCTACTTCCACTCGGTGCGCTTGCTTCAGCGGGTGAAGGAACTCGATCCGACGATCTTTACCAAGTCCGGCATCATGGTCGGGCTGGGGGAAGAGCGGAACGAGGTTGTGCAACTCATGGACGACCTGCGGTCGGCCGATGTCGACTTCCTGACCATCGGTCAGTACCTGCAGCCGACGCGCAAGCATCACGAAGTCGTGCGCTTCGTCCCGCCGGATGAGTTCAAGGCGTACGAAACCACGGCCTATTCCAAGGGTTTCCTGCTGGTCTCGGCCACCCCCCTGACGCGCTCCTCCCATCATGCGGGTGAGGATTTCGCCCGCTTGAAGGCCGCACGCCTCGCCAAGCTCGGGCCGGTCCCGCTCCCCGCCACCGCCTGAGTCGCCATGCCCTCCTTCCGCATCACGAGGAACCTGCGCCACACGGCGACGCAGATGTACGACCTCGTGGCCGATATCGAGCGGTATCCCGAGTTTCTGCCGCTCTGCGAATCGCTTCGTGTCCTGCGCGACGCGGACGGGCCGAACGGCACGACGATCCGGGTCGCCGAGATGGGCGTGGGCTATAAGGCGATCCGCGAGCGCTTCACGACGCGCGTCACCTTGGACCCGCAGAACCGCAAGATCACCGCCGAGTATATCGACGGACCGTTCCGGCATCTCGAGAACCGGTGGACGTTCCGCGACGACGGCAAGGGCGGCTGCGACGTCGATTTTTTCATCACCTATGAATTCAAGAGCCGCACGCTCGGCCTGGTGATGGGTTCGATGTTCGACCGGGCCTTTCGCAAGTTCACAGATGCTTTCGAAGGGCGGGCACGGGCGATCTACGGCGCGCCGGCCTGACCGGACGCCTTCTCGATCGCGGGTAGGGGTAGGAGACGACGGAGCCGCTGCGACACCCACATCGCCTGCCCGTGAGAGGCCGGTTGGGTTAGGATGCATCGTCCGACCGCCAGCAGGCTAACCCATGGACGCTCCGTCCAATCTGCGCTTCCGTGCTCCCTACGCACCGGATGACGGCGCGCTGGCCGAGATGCTCCTGCGCGAGGCCGCCTTGCCCGCGGAAGCCGAGGCGGGGGTCGACGCGCTTGCCGCCGATCTGATCGCCGCGATCCGGCGCGAGGCCGGACACGGCGCGATCGAGACGCTCCTGCAGGAATATGCTCTCACCACCCGCGAAGGGCTGGCGCTGATGAGCCTCGCGGAGGCGCTGCTGCGCGTGCCCGATGCCGCCACCGCCGATCGCCTCATCGCCGATAAGCTGCGCGAGGGAGACTTCGCTTACCACGAGGTCCGCAGCGAGGCCGGATTGGCGCAGGCCGCCGCCTGGGCCCTAGGGCTGGGTGCCCGCCTCGTCTCCGCCGACGAGACGCCGGAAGCGACGCTCACCGTCCTCGTGCGGCGACTTGGAAGACCGGCCGTGCGCGCGGCGGCCCAGCGGGCGATGCGGATCATGGGCGGCCAATTCGTGCTCGCCGAGGATATCGGTGCCGCGTTGCGTCGGGCGAAAGCCGGTCCGGCTGGTCTGCGCTACTCGTACGATATGCTGGGGGAGGGGGCCCGCACCGCGGCCGATGCCGAAGCCTATCGGGACGCCTATGCCGAGGCGATCGAGCGGATTGGCCGCCAGGCCGGGTCGGCGGCCCTGCCAGAGCGGCCGGGGATCTCCGTCAAGCTCTCGGCGCTCCATCCCCGCTACACGCCGATGCAGGCGCCGCGAGTGAGAGCCGAGTTGGTGCCGGTGGTTCTCGACTTGGCCCGCGCAGCCCGAACCTATGACCTCAACGTCACGATCGATGCCGAGGAGGCTGAGCGGCTCGAACTCTCCCTCGACGTGTTCGGCGCAGTGCTGGCCGATCCGTCGCTCGCCGGCTGGGACGGATTCGGCCTTGCGGTTCAGGCTTATTCGAAGCGGTGCCTTCCGGTGATCGACCATGTCGCCGCGCTCGCCGCGCATCATGATCGGCGGCTGATGGTGCGTCTCGTGAAGGGCGCCTATTGGGACGGTGAGGTGAAGATCGCCCAGGTCCAGGGTCTGGCCGATTTCCCCGTCTTCACCCGCAAAGCGATGACGGATCTCAGCTACATCGCCGCGGCCCGTCGCCTGCTGGCCTATCGACCACGGCTGTTTCCGCAATTCGCCACCCACAATGCGCTGACGGTCGCGAGCGTCATGGCGCTGGCCGGTGACGAGCGGGGATTCGAATTCCAGCGCCTGCACGGAATGGGCGAGGCTCTGTTCGCGCGGCTCGGCGAGCGGGTGCCCGGCCTCGGTTGCCGCATCTACGCACCGGTCGGGGGGCATCGCGAGTTGCTGGCCTATCTCGTCCGGCGTCTTCTGGAGAACGGGGCGAATGCCTCGTTCGTCGCCCACGCCGCCGATCCGACCGTGCCGCTCGCGCGTTTGCTGGCGCGTCCCCACGCCTTGATCGAAACGCCGCAACGGGCGCGCCATCCCGGCATCGCGCTGCCGCGCGATCTGTTCGCACCGGAACGGCGCAACAGCCCGGGGCTTGCCTTCGGCGATGGCGTCGCCGTCGGAGGCCTGATCGCGGCGTTGGCTCAGGTCGCCGGCCCGTTCACTGCGGCGCCGATCATCGATGGACGAGAGGAGCCGGGGCGGACCCGTTCCGTGGCGAGCCCCATCGACGGGGCGCATCTCGGCCACGTGACGGAGGCCGAGACCGCTTCGGCCACGCGGGCGATGGATGCGGCTGCCGGCGGCTTTGCCGGATGGTCGGCGACACCGGCCGAGACGCGCGCCGCCTGTCTCGACCGCGCCGCCGATGCCGTCGAAGAACAGCGCGAGACGCTGTTGCACCTGCTTCAAGCGGAGGCGGGCAAGACGCTCGACGATGCGCTGGCCGAATGGCGCGAGACGATCGACTTCCTGCGCTACTACGCGGCGGAGGGCCGAAGATTATTTGCAGAACCTCTGAGCTTGCCCGGTCCCGCCGGTGAAACGAACAGCCTCACCCTGCGCGGGAGGGGTGTCTTTGCCGCCATCTCCCCGTGGAATTTCCCGCTCGCGATCTTCACGGGCCAGGTCGCGGCGGCGCTGATGGCCGGCAACACCGTCGTCGCCAAACCCGCCCCCCAAACCCCCCTCATCGCGGCACACGCCGTCCGCCTCTTGCAGCAAGCCGGGGTACCGAACGATGCGCTGCATCTGGTTCCAGGGGGGCCGGAGGTCGGTGCCGCGCTGATCGCTCATCCGGCACTGGCGGGCGTCGTCTTCACCGGCTCGACCGCGACGGCGCGCACCATCAACCAGGCCCTGGCCGCTCGGGCGGGCGCGATCCTCCCGCTGATTGCCGAGACCGGTGGAATCAATGCGATGATCGTGGATGCCACGGCCCTGCCCGAGCAGGTCGCCGACGACGTCGTCTCATCCGCCTTCCGCTCCGCCGGCCAACGCTGCTCGGCACTGCGCCTGCTGCTCGTGCAGGAGGACGTGGCGGACACGATGATCGCGGCCATCGTCGGCGCCGCTGCCGAGCTACGAGTCGGCGATCCCCGCGATCTCGCGACCGATCTCGGCCCGGTCATCGATGCCGCGGCCAAGACGCGCCTCGATCATTACATCGCGCAGATCCGCCCCCAAGCCCGCCTGCATCTGGCCGGGACAGCGCCGTCGGGCCATTACGTCATGCCCCACATCATCGAGATCGGCCGCGCCGGCGACCTGCGGGAAGAGGTGTTCGGGCCTGTCCTCCATGTCGCCCGGTACAAGGCGGGCAGCCTGACCGATGCTCTGCAAGAGATTCGTCGGGGAGGGTATGGGCTGACGCTCGGCATACACTCGCGGATCGAAGCCCTCGCCGTCGAGGTCGCGGCGGCCTTGCCGCACGGCAATGTCTACGTGAATCGCAATATGATCGGGGCCGTGGTGGGCAGTCAGCCTTTCGGCGGCAGCGGCCTATCGGGCACCGGCCCCAAGGCCGGTGGGCCCCATTATCTCGCTCGCTTCGCCATCGAGCGGACGCTCACGATCAACACCGCCGCAGCGGGCGGCACGATCGGTCTCATCACCCTCGAGGGGTGATGAGACCGGTCGCTCAGTCTTCCACCACCTTCGCGACCGGACGGTCGCTGCCGCTCGCGGTCTCGTCGTGCCACTGGCCGCTTCCATCCTGATATCGGATCCCCTCGGTCGAGCCGGGAACCTGCTGCTCGGCGGCCGCGGCCTGTGCGGCTTCCAAAGCCTCTTGGCGGCTCGGGAAGGTTTCGGAAAAGACGTCGCCAACCTTGTAGGCGAAGCCGCCGTCATGCTCGACGATATGATAGGTGACTTCGGTCATTGAAACCTGTCTCGCTCGATCCGCAACATGCGTTGCCGCAACACAACTACCGTCGCGAACCGATGGCCGGGCGGGTGGTTCCAATCGCTTGCGTTCTCTCCTGCGGGGATTGGCTTTCAGTGACGGGTCGGCGGTTGCTTCGGCAGCCGTTCCACCGCAGCACGGCAACCGGCAATGAGCGAGCCGCGCACGTCCTCCGGGTCGAAACCTGGGCCCTCCGGAAAGGCTACAAGATGCGCGTCCGCCGCTCCCTCCGGTCGGATGCGGGCGAGCCATCCCTCGGGCGTTCGCTCGAACCGAACCTCGTAGAGGATTCCGTCCTGCTCGAAGTGATGCGGATCCATGCGCTTGTCTTCCCGAGGTTGGGCGATCGACCACCGCCCGTCGCCATTCTGCTGCCATGTAGGAAGCTTCTCGCTGTCCGCGCGAGTCCTGCTCCTTCGCCACTGCGAGTGTCCATGCGCCCGACCGTCGTCCTGCTCGCGATGAGTGCCGGTTTTGCCGCCTCACCCGGTTGGGCACAGGGGGCGCCGCCCAACCCGTTCGCGTCGAACTATCCGTCGGCACCGCCGCGCGTCGAGCGCCCGGAGCGCGATCGCGCCGGGCCGAGCCGGCGGCGCCTTCCGCCGCGGACGGTCGAGAAAGGCCTGCTGCCGCCGGCCGAGATCCCCAATCGCTGATCAGGCGGCGCCCAGTTCGGCAACGATCGCGCTGACGATGCGCGGATCGTTCGGATCGACCTGCGTGGCGAAAGCGGCGCGCAGATCCCCGTCGCGGCCGACGAGGTATTTGTGGAAGTTCCATTGCGGCGTCTGGCCCGGCTTGCGCTCCGCCGCCCAGCGATAGAACGGGTGTGCGGACGGACCTTTCACGTGGGTCTTCTGCACGACCGGAAACGTGACCCCGTGGTTCTTCCGCGCGGCCTCGGCGATCGCCACCCCGTCGAGCGGCTCCTGATTGCCGAAATCGGGGGAGGGCACCGCGATGACCGCGAGGCCGCGGGACCCGAACCGCGTCCATAACCCCTCGAGACCGACAAATTGCGGGGCGTAGCCGCAGGCGGTGGCCGTATTGACGACGAGAATCGGCTTACCGCTGTACTCGGCCAGCGGTACGGTGCCGCCGCCGGGCTTTTCGAACGAAAAGGTCTCGGCTTTGACCTCGTTCGCGCGAGCGCTGCCTGCGGCGGCAACGGCCAGCATGGCGAGACAATCACGGCGACGAATCAACATGGTCGGCCTCCTCGGACGAAGCATTTGCCCGGAGGCTGCCATAGACGGCGCCTGACGCAATACGGTCCCGATCGTCGCGGGGACTTGGCTCAGGATGCGCAGACGGCCAGAGCCTCACGGACCGTACGGGCGAGGTCGCTCCTCTCGTTGCTCTCCGCCATCACGATACAATCCGGAGGCAGCGGGGCACGTTCTTCGCCCCCATTCATGTCACTCGCCAGCACGATCCCAAGATTGGGACGCATCAAACGCGCTTCGGCAGCGAGCTGAGAGCAGCACAGGGCGCCTTGCAGGTCTGCATCAGTCACGAGGACATCGACGGGCAGACCGAGGGCCAAAACGGTCAAGGCGTCGACCGCTGAATCGACCATGATGGCATTGAAGCCCGCGCGACGGACCTGGGCGCTGACGTCGTCCCGCCAATGCTTGCGGCGGCCGGCAACGAGGACCTGTATGCCGTAGCAACTCCGTTGCGCGTCCCCGGGCTGGCGAGCAGCACGCCGGAAACTCCCTGACGCAGCAATGTCCTGGTTGCTTCGCATTAGGATAGATTAACAGACGGACTTCGCCGTTCAAGCGGCTTCCGGGTGCGTTGCAACATTTCTGTGGCCAGCGAAGCCGAGGGCGGCGGCGTGTTGACGGGAGCCGCCGACGGCGCAACACAACGCGCCGCCCCGGTGCACCGCGAGCGGATCTTCACGCGCCTGTCGCGTCCGCATGCGAGGGCGCCGCTTTTCGGGTCCCCGCCGGGGCCAGACCGGAGCCGTCACATCATGTCGTCCACATCCATCTCGCCGCTCGCGCCCAAGACGGCGCCATCGCTGCCGGAGATCGCGGGTGTGCGGCTCGCCACGGCCCAAGCCGGTATCCGCTACCAGGGGCGAACCGATGTGCTGTTCGTGGGCCTCGATGCCGGTACGCAGGTCGCGGGCGTATTCACCCGGTCCCGCTGCCCCTCCGCGCCGGTGGATTGGTGCCGTGCCGCGCTTCAAACCGGGGTCGGCGCCCGGGCGCTCGTGGTGAATTCCGGCAACGCCAACGCTTTCACCGGCCTCAAGGGCCGCGACGCCGTGACATTGACCGCGGAGATCGCCGGGCGCGCCGCCGGCTGCACGCCGGACGCCGTGATGATCGCCTCGACC
Source organism: Methylorubrum suomiense (assembly GCF_022179765.1). Classification (GTDB taxonomy): domain Bacteria; phylum Pseudomonadota; class Alphaproteobacteria; order Rhizobiales; family Beijerinckiaceae; genus Methylobacterium; species Methylobacterium suomiense. The sequence goes on from NZ_BPRE01000009.1 coordinate 27,442, forward strand.
GGCGTCATCGGCGAACCCCTCGACGCTACCAAATTCGACGGTGTGCTGGCCGATTGCGTCGCCCGCGCCGAGCCCGGGGCACAGGCCTGGGAACAGGCCGCCAAGGCCATCATGACCACGGATACCTTCCCGAAGCTCGCCACCCGTAGCGCCGAGATCGCCGGCAAGACCGTGACGATCAACGGCATCGCCAAGGGCGCCGGCATGATCGCCCCCGACATGGCGACGATGCTGTCCTTCGTCTTCACCGATGCGACCTTGCCGCAGACGGTGCTGCAAGAGCTTCTGAGCGCGGGCACGAAGACTTCGTTCAACTGCGTGACGGTCGATGGCGACACCTCGACCTCGGATACGCTCCTGCTCTTCGCCACCGGGGCTGCGGGCAACGCCTCGATCGATCGGGCCGACGACCCGCGCCTCGACGGGTTCCGGGCGGCGCTGGACGATCTCCTGATCGAACTCGCCCAATTCGTCGCTCGCGACGGGGAGGGCGCGCGCAAGCTCGTCACCGTCCGGGTCGAGGGTGCCGAGAGCGATGCCTCCGCCCATCGCATCGCCCTCTCGATCGCGAACTCGCCGCTGGTGAAGACCGCCGTGGCCGGCGAAGACGCCAATTGGGGCCGGGTCGTCATGGCGGTGGGCAAGGCCGGCGAACCCGCCGACCGTGACCGCCTCGCCATCTGGTTCGGCGACGTGCGCGTGGCGGTGCAGGGCGCCCGCGATCCCGGTTACAGCGAGGAGGCGGCCAGCGCGGTGATGCGCGAGCCCGAGATCACCGTGCGGGTCGATCTGGGCCTCGGGCAGGGTGCCGCGCGGGTCTGGACTTGCGACCTCACCAAGGCCTACGTCGAGATCAACGGAGATTACCGCTCGTGAGACCTCTCCTCGCCGCCGTGCTGATGCTGACCCTCGCCTTCGCGGCACTGGCGGATGAAGAGGGCCGTATCCGCGTCGTCGGCCGGGCGCAGAGCGAGAGCAGTCCCGATTTCGCCTCCGTCGAAGTCGGTGTCGAGGGTCAGGGAGCGACACCGGCGGTGGCTCTGGACGCCGTGAGCCGCGCCGCCAAGGGCGTGATCGCGGCGGCGAAGGAGATGGGCGTCCCGGACGCCGATATCGGCACGACCGCGCTGACGCTCCAAGCTCGCACCAAGGCGGTGCCCCAGCCCGACGGCACCGTCCGCGAACAGGCCGACGGCTACAGCGCGGGCAATCTCGTGCGGGTGCGCTTGGCCGATATGGGCAAGTTGGGCGAATGGCTGCGCCGTGCGCTCGATTCCGGCGCCAATCGGATCGATGCCATCGCCTTCGGCCTGCGCGATCCGGGTGCCGCGGAGGCCGCCGTGCAGAGCGCCGCCATGAAGGATGCCCGCGCCCAGGCCGAGCGGCTCGCCGAGGCCGCGGGGGTGCGTCTGGGTCCGGCCCTCTCGATCACCGCGCCGCCGCGCGGCGACGCGTCTCAGCCGGCACCCTACGCGATGGCGAAGGCTGCAGCACCGCGAGGGCGTACGGCGGTACCGATCGAGGCGGGACGCATCGAAACCGTTGCCGAGGTCGAAGCCGTGTTCGCGATCGCCCGATGAGCGCGCTTTCGATCCGCCTCGTTCTCGTCGTGGCCGCCGCGCTCGTCGATGCCGATGGGCGCGTGCTAATGGCCCAGCGGCCGGAGGGCAAGACCCTCGCGGGTCTCTGGGAGTTTCCCGGCGGCAAGGTCGAGCTGGGTGAGCGCCCGGAGGACACCTTGATCCGCGAACTCGCGGAGGAACTCGGCATCACGGTGCGCGAACCGTGCCTCGCGCCGCTGACCTTCGCGAGCCATGCCTATCCGGATTTCCACCTCCTGATGCCGCTCTACATCTGCCGACGCTGGGAGGGGATTCCTCAGTCGCGCGAGGGCCAGAGCCTGCGCTGGCAGCGCCCCGGCGCGCTTCGCGAGTTGCCGATGCCGCCGGCCGATCTGCCACTGATCCCCTTCCTGATCGATCTGCTCGGTCCCTGACCGACTGGCGAAGGATGGATCGGATCATGGCGAGGCGTGCGAAGGCAGCGGCTGACACATCGAAGCCGGTTGCCGCCAAGCCACAGATTAAGCCACGGAAATCGCGCAGCACCGTGCCTTCGCCGGAGACCCTAGCGGCACTCAGCTCGGAGCGATTGATCGCCCTGGTGCTCGAAGAAGTCGGCCAGAGCCCGGCCTTCAAGAAACGCGTCACGGCGGCCCTCGCCGCGCTTCAAGGGCCCGATACGGTCGCGGCGATGATCGACCGGCGCCTCGCGGCCCTGGAGAAGGCTCGCGGGTTCATCGATTGGCAGAAGCGCCGGGCATTCGCCGCCGATCTCGACGCCACGGTCACCACGATGCTGGCCGATCTGCGCCCGCTCGATGCCGGGATGGCCCTCGACCGGCTGATGCGCTTCCTCGCGACGGCGGACGGGACCCTGGAACGGGTCGATGATTCGAGCGGGCAGATCCACGGGGTCTACGAGGCCGCCGCCGAAGCCGCCACGGGGATCGCCGCCGCGCTGCCGCCGGAAACGGCGGAAGCGTTCGCGACGCGCGCGGTCGGACATCTCGACCGCGACGGCTACGGGTTCGTCGGCAGCATGCTCGAAGCGCTCGTGTCGAAGCTCCCGAAAGAGGGGCTCGACACCTTCGACGCGGCCCTCGCCGCCGCATTGGAGGCCATGCCGAAACCGCCGGGGAAGCTCGGCCGCGCGACCTCCGCGACGGGGGAGGCCGCGTGGGAACGGCGCTATCACCGGCAGCGGCTCGCCAAGCTTCGGCAGGCCGTGGCCGATGCCCGGGGCGACGTGGATGCCTTCATCGCCCTGGAGACCGCGACTTCACCGGATCGGCCGGACGTCCTGGCGGTGGCGGAGCGATTGCTGGCCGCTGGCCGTGCAGACGAGGCGCTCGACTGGGTCCGCCGCAAAGCCGGTCCTGCCGCGCTGACGCGCAGCGACGTAATCGGTGGCGTCGCCCCCGACGCATCTGCGCCGGACCGGACGATCCTGGAAGTGCAAATCCTCGATGCTCTCGGGCGTAGGGACGAGGCCCAGCGACTGCGCTGGGCGCGGTTCGAACGTTGCCTCGATCCGCAAATGCTGAGGGACTACCTCGCCAAGCTGCCGGATTTTGAGGACGAGGAGGCGCTGGAACGCGCTTTCGCCCTGGTGGCTGGGCGCAAGGACCCGCATTTCGGGCTCTACTTCCTGATCGGTTGGCCGAATCTCGATCGTGCGGCTCGGCTCGTGATGGATCGGCGCAAGGAGTGGTCGGGCCGAAACTGGGAAGTCCTCGCCCCTGCCGCCGACGCCTTGGCGCCGGATCATCCGCTCGCCGCCAGTTTGCTCTACCGCCTGCTCATCGACGATATTCTGGAACGCGCCCGCGCCAACGCCTACGGTCACGCCGCCCGCGATCTTGCGAAGCTGGCCGCCTTGGCCGACGAGATCGAACCGGGGCGGCTGACACCCGACCACGCGGCCTATGTAGTGGGGCTCCGCAAGGCGCATGGGCGGAAATACGGTTTCTGGGGGCTGCTGGACCGGTAGGTCTGCGTCGGCAGCCTGCCCTATGCCTCGATGGCCTCGACCCGATCCGGATAGAAGGCGAGGTGACGGCGGATACGGGCGACCGCCGGGAAAGGATTCTCGTAGGACCAAGCCGCCGCCGATCCCCCGGCGACATCGAAGTAGGAGGCTTCGCCCTTGTAAGGGCAATGCGTGCGTCGCGCATTCGGCTGCAGGGCGTCGGCGGCGATGTCTTCCCGGGGAATGTACAGCACCGGGGGATAATCCGCCTCGCGCAAGACGAGCGCGCACGCCGTCTCGGCGACGAGGCGTCCGCCCGCCCGGACCCGTACCACGCCCTCATGCGGCGTGATGGTGATGGGATGGTGGGGTCCCGGTTCCTTCATGGTGTGTCTCCCGTATCCGGCGCCAGCCGATGCTCGGCGGTGCCCAGTGCCTCGGCGAGCCGGGTCTGAGCGGTTCCCGGGCGGAGCGGCTTCTGCTGGCTCTCGTGCGGCACCCAACCGGACAACCAGAGGATTTCGAAGGTGGCCCGAACACGCCCATCGGCATCGGCGAACCGTTCGGCGTAGATCGCGGCAGCCCGCAGCAGGGTGGAACGGCGCAGGGGCGTGCGGCGGCGGTCGGTCAGTGCGTTGGTCAGCCCCATCGCCCGCAGGTCGCGCATCAGAGCGAACGGGTTGGCGTAGCGCACGCGAATCGTATCGGCATCGACGACCGGCAGGGCGAAGCCTGCCCGCTGCATCAGCCCGCCCAAATCACGCAGTTCCGCGAAAGGCGCCACCCGAGGGCTTGCGCCGCCTTCGGTCTCGCTCTCCGCCTGAAGAAAGGATTGGCGTAGCTCCGTCAGCGTCGCGCCGCCGAGGAGGCAACCGAGGAAGAGGCCGTCGGGCTTAAGCGACCGGCGCAGCTGCACCAGCACGCCCGGCAAGTCGTTGACGTGTTGGAGCGCCAGCGCCGACACCGCGAGGTCGAAACCTGCGCCGGAACCGAAGGGCAAGGTCTCCGCATCCCCGACGCAATCGGCGCCCGCCTCGCGGACCGGGCTCATCCGCACCAGCCGACCGACCCGTCCCAATTCGCACAGGCGGTCGCGCAGGATCGGAAGAGGAGAGGCGAGATCGAGGGCGAGGGGGAACGACCGCGCCACCGCCGCGAGCCGATCCTCCACGTCGTCGAGAATGCGCTCCATCAGAAAACCGGCATAGCCGGCCGTCCGAGCGCGAACGAGGCGGCGGCGAATGAGGGCGGTGTCGAACAGGGGCGTCGGGTCGTTCATCACTGGGCAGATGGGGCTGTGGTGGAGTGACGGCCAGACAGGTTCGCAAAACCGACGCCTCCCGGATTGATCCGCCGGAAGCTGATGCGAGAAAACGAATGGGAACCGAACCGGAACGCAGCCGTTTTCGGGCGTCGATCAAGGAGGTTCACATGACACGGATTGTACTCCGCGCCGCGCTGATCCTGGCTGCGGTCGCGCTGGCCGGGACCGCTGAGGCGAAAGGCTGCCTCAAGGGTGCGGCGGTCGGCGGGCTCGCCGGTCACGCGGTCGGTCACGGCATCGCCGGTGCTGCCGCCGGTTGCGCCATCGGACGCCACGAGGCGAATAAGCAGGACAAAAACAAGGTGCAGAACGGCGGCGACCAGCCCGCGACCCGCTGAGACGCGGCCCCGCCATCGTGCGAGCGGCGGCGGGCCCCGCCCTCCGGCAGGCCCTTCGCCGCGCCGTGGCGGCGGGACTGGGTCTCGTCTACCCGCCCACCTGTCCAGGCTGCGGCGCGGCGACCGCCGAACCGCATGCCCTCTGCGCCACCTGCTGGAGCGGGCTGCATCTGATCGAACGACCGTTCTGCGAGCGCCTGGGCACGCCCTTCGCGCTCGATCTCGGGACCGGGTCGCTGATTTCGCCCAAGGCTATCGCCGACCCGCCCGTGTTCGAGCGTGCCCGCGCGGTCGCGCTCTACGACGGCACGGCCCGCGATCTCGTGCATCGGCTGAAATACGGCGACCGCCTGGACCTGAGCCATACCATGGCGCGGATGATGACCGCCGCCGGGCGCGATCTCCTCACCGATACCGACTTGGTCGTGCCGGTCCCGCTGCACGTCCTGCGCCTCTGGCGCCGCCGCTTCAATCAGGCGGCCTTGCTGGCCCGAGCCATCGCGCGACAATCCGGGAAACCTTGCGATGTCCGAGCCCTGAACCGCGTGCGTGCGACGCGTCCCCAGGTCGGGCTGACGCGCCATCAGCGATCCCTCAATCTCCAGGGCGCGTTCCGGGTCTCGGAGGCGGCGCGAATGCGCATTGCCGGACGGCGCATCCTCCTCGTCGATGACGTGACGACGACCGGAGCGACCGGCAATGCCGCCGCGCGTGCTCTTCTGCGCGCTGGGGCCACGGGGGTCGATCTTCTGACCTTCGCGACGGTGACGGGCGAACCGCTCTGACACAACGAAACGAGGCCCCTGTCGGAGCCTCGTTGCCGTTCGAACGCTGGTTCCTCAGACCGTTGCCGGTTCCAGGCGACCGGAGGCGGTGGCCTGGGCTTCGGTCGGACGGTCGAGAACGCGCCCACGGGGCCCGACCCACTGGCCGACCCACTTGCGCTGCCACAGGAATAGGCAGCCGAGGACCACCGCTGCAAACACGGCATAGGCGACGAAGCCGGGCGCGAACCCACCGGTATACTGCTTCGAGAGACCCATGACGTTCGGCAGGATCGCCCCTCCGAGCGCCCCGACCTCGCCGATCATGGAGCCCGCCACCGCCGTGTTGGTGGGCCAGCGCAGCGGCACGAGTTGGAACAGCGCACCGTTGCCGGCCCCCAGGGCGGCGAAGCAGAGCATGAACAGGATGGTGGTGGCCGCCAGGGACGGCGTCGCCGTCAGCGCCAGGAACGAGCCGATCGCGGCGAGCAGCACGATGGACAGCACCATGATGCCACCCATCCGGTCGGCGAAGTAGCCGCCGAGGATGCGGATGCCGGACCCCATCAGCGCGGCCAGCATGGTGAGGCGCCCGGCCTCGACCTTGGTGACGGCGAACTGCTCGTAGAAGAAGGTCGGCAGGAAGTTCGACAGGCCAATGAAGCCGCCGAAGGTGATGACGTAGATCAGCGAGAAGGCCCAGCCGTCCTTGGTGAACAGGCAGGAGACATGCTCCTTGAAGGTCTGGCCGTGGCAATCCGGCGGCTCCTTGGCGAGCAGGATCATCACGACGATCGGAACGATCATCACGATCCCGGCAAAACCGTAGACCGCCTGCCAGCCATAAGCTTGGGCGAGCGGCGGAGCGAACAGCACGGCGAGCACGGTGCCCGAATTGCCGGCGCCCGCGATGCCCATGGCCAACCCCTTATGCTCCGGGGGGAACCAGCCCGAGCCGAGCGAGAGGGCCACGCCGAAGGACGCGCCGGCGATGCCGAGCAGCACGCCCATGGCCAGCACGTCGTTATACGACGAGACGAAGAAGAAGCCGTAGGCCATCGCCAGGACGATGACGCCCATCTCGGTCAGCGCCGCGTTCTTGCGCCCGATATACTGGGCCAGCACGCCCAGAGGAAAACGCATGATCGCGCCGGCCAGAATCGGCAACGAGATCATGAAGCCGGTCTGGGCCGGAGTCAGCTTGTAGGTCTCGGTGATGAACGGGCCCATGGCCCCGTTGAGCACCCAGATCGCGAAACAGAAATCGAAGTAGAGGAACGCGGCAAACAGGGTCGGGGGGTGGCCCGACTTCATCACGGTCTTGAAGGAAGCCATCGGCGTGCTCGTTGTCTGGCGACCGCACCGGACGTTCAAGTCAAGGGCGACCGCACAAGCGGGAGAGGTTGCCGGATCAGCGTCGTCCGGACCGCGAGGCGCCGTTGCCCCGCTGCCGCTCGTCGGCGGCCGAAGAACACTATGCAGCCGCCATGCCAAGACGGGGATGAAGCGAAGAACCCGATCGTGCCGCCCCGGGCGGAAGGGTATTGCCGCGCGCCCATGCAGCAAATGCCCAGGATACAGGCAAACGCCCAGGCTGCCTCAAAAGACAGCGCCGCCGCGATCCACCACGCGAACGATGCTACGTCCGCTGCCGCGCTTCTCCACGCGGATCTGCACGGCAATACGCTCCATCATCCCGGCGACATGGGTGATGACACCGACCTTCCGGCCGCGACCCTGAAGCGTTTCGAGAGCGTCCACGGCCAGGTCGAGCGTCTCGGCGTCGAGCGAGCCGAACCCCTCGTCGATGAACAGCGTATCGACGAAGGATTGGCGGCCTTCGAGCCCCGATAGGGCGAGCGCAAGAGCGAGCGAGACGAGGAAGCGCTCGCCTCCCGAGAGGCTGCGGGTGGCACGGCGCTCCTCGCCCATGTCGCGATCGACCACGTGCAGGGCCAGATCCGCCGCCGGACTGCGGGCGAGGCGGTAACGGGGGCTCAGGGCTCGCAATTGCTCGTTGGCGAGATGCACCAGATGATCGAGCGTGATCCCTTGGGCGAAGCGTCGAAAGCGATCCCCGCCCGCCGAGCCGACCGCTTCCTCGACCCGTGCCCAGATCGCCAGATCGGCCTTCGCAGAGGTCATCTCCGTTTCAAGGTCGACGGCGCGTGCCCGTGCCTCGTCGTCGCGCTTCAATTCGGCGTCGATGGCCCCCAAGCGTTGCTGTGCCGCAGCCTCGGCGGCAGCGAGGGCCGCGACCTCCTCCTGCACCGCGGCGGCGTCGAACTCGACCTGTTGGGTCATCACTTCAAGATCGGCGCGACGGGTCGCACAAGCGGTCTCGGCTTCCGCGGCCTCGCGCAGCAGCCGATCGACAGCGATGCGCAACGCCGCCCGCTCGGCGGTCGGAACCGCGAGAAGAGCCAGTACGATCGCGCGGGGGCGCTCGCCGCAGGCTTCCAGGAAGGCCGCTTCCGCCGCCGCGTGGCGAACTGCAATCCGCTCTCGATGGCTCGCCGCACCCGCAGCTTCCGAGATCTGAATCGCCAGAGCGCGGGCCGCCTCGGCTGCACGTCCCTGCACTCGCTTCAGCTGCTCTTGGGCCGCCAAGCGTTCGGCATTGATGCGGGTACGGTGGACCCCCGTCGCCTCGCCACCGAGCAATTCGCTCCGGCTCGTGCGCTCCTTGCTCAAGTGCGCCGCACGGATCGCAGCGTCGGTCGCCGCAGCGCGCGCGGCCTCGTCCCGCTCGGCCTGGATCGTGAGCGCGGCGGCCCGTTCGGGTGCAAGAGCCGCCAACTCGACCAACCGTGCTGTGTGCCGCTCGCGAAGGGCGGCGTAGGCCGCGCCAAGGGATTCGACCCGCAGCGCGGCGGCCTCCGCATCGCGATCCACGTCGGTTGTGGCGAGATCGGCCGCACGGAGCGCCGGCGACAGATCGTGCGAAAGATCGCTGATACGGCCCGAAAGCGCCTCGGCTTCCGCCTCCGCGCGGCCGGCGGCCAACGCCGCTGCCTGTCGCTTTTGGCGCCAAGTCTCGTGCGCGCGGCTGGCCTCGGTGCTCTGCCGTTCCGCCTCGTCCCTGTCGCGGATCAGATTGTCGATCTCGCCGCGCAAGGATCGAGCGGTATCGAGCGTGCCGACGATCCGTTCGCGCTCGGCACGGGCGGCGAGGCCCGCCGCCGCCAGGGATTGGGAATCGGGAGCTTGGGGCAGGGCGGCGGCTAGCCCTGCCAAAGTCAGGGCTTCAACGAGCCGAGGCAGAGACGCTCGATAGAGATCGAGGGTCTCGCGCGACGTGACCATGGCTGCGACGGCCCGCCGTTCGGCCTCGACCTTGCGCCCCTCGGCGGCGGCGGCCCTGCTGCGCGCGTCGTCACGCCGCCGGCCCTGCTCGACGATCTCGCCGTCGAGGGCGGTACGGCGGGCGCGCAGTTCCTCGGCCAGCCGGCCGAGGGCGTCGTTGGACGCATGCGCGTGCGGATGTTCACAGCCGCCGCAAACCGGGCAGGCTTCACCGGCGACGAGGAGACTCCGCAGCCGAGCCGCCTCGCGGGAAACGCTCTCCGACGCGAGCTCGGCGAGCGGCAGAACCTCGGCTCGGCGCAACTCGGCTGCCTGCAAAGCGACTTGTGCCCGCGCCAGATCGTCGGAGGCCGTCGCATGTTCAGCGGCGGCTGCCTCCGTCTCGCGCTGGGCCGCCTCCGCGTCGACGACGGCACCGCCATGCCGGTTCGCGACGGCGTACGCCTCGCGAAGAGCATCGAGCAGGGTTTCGATGTGCCCAGCACGGGTCAGGGCCGCCGGCTCGTCGAGGGCAGCGAGCGCCGCCTCACGCTCGACCCGCGCGGCGGCCAGTTCATCGCGGCGGGTTTGGATGCCGTCGATGTGACGCGCACTCGCTGCCGCCGCTTCATCGCAGCGAGCGATTTCGGCCTGATGGGAGATCGCCGACGCAGAAGCGCCCTCCGCGTCCCTGCGCAATTGGCCCCATTCGCGTAGGCGCCGTGCGATCTCGCCGTGACGGTCGGCTAGGATCGCCTGGTCGCCCTCCGCATCCAGTTGCCGCGCCTCCGCCGCCGCCGCCTCGGAAAGCACAGCGGAAAGCCGATCGAGTTCGACAAGCCGCGCGCGTGCTGAGTCCGCAGCGATCGCGGCCGCTTCGGCACGTTTAGCGGCCGCCTCGGCTTCCTGGTCGGCATGGGCGACGGCACTGTCGAGTTGAGCGGCCCGGTCCCACAGCGGACCGAAGCCCTTGAACATGCTCTCGGCAGCCTCATCCGCCGCTGCGGCAAGGACCCGCTCGGCTTCCGCCGCTTCCGTCTCGGCTTGGGCCGAAGCGACCCGTTCGGCGCAGGCCAGCACCTGGGCCTCCGCCGCAGCGAGATCGCGGGCGGCCTCGTCCATCGATTCCGCGCGCCCGCGCAAGGGTTCGACGGCATCGAACGCGGCAAGCCTGTCCTTGTCGGGCTCGGCGGCGGCCAGCGCCGCCCGCGCCGCGTCCCTTTTCAGTTCGGCAGCGCCCAGGGCATCATGGGCCGTCGCACGTCGTCGAGCCTGCTCCTGGCTCTCACGCAGGGCGGCCAGCCGCTCCCGCCGCACAGCCGCCTCAGCGTCGATCGCCGAACGCCCGTCGTGACAGGCTTGGCGCGCTTCGGCGTCGAGCAGGCCGATCTCGGAGCGGCGGGCCTCTAGGGTCTCGACCGTGCGCCGGTGCGTCTCGTAGCCGGCATGCACCCGCTTCGAGATTTCGGAATAGATCTCCGTGCCGGTGATCTTCTCGAGCAGTTCGGCGCGCTCGCCCTCCGCCGCCAAGAGGAATGCGTCGAATTCGCCCTGAGCCAGCAGCACCGTACGGCGGAATTGATCGAAGGTGAGATCGGTCAGGCGCTCGACCGCTGCGAGGACGCCGGTCTTGCCGGAGGCGACCGCGCTGCCGTCGTCGAGCCGGTGAAGGCGGCGGCGCTCGTTCTGCAGCCGCCCATCGACGCGATTGCGGGCGCGGAAGACCTCCCAGCCGACGCGATAGGCCACCCCGTCCTGCCCGATAAAATCGATCTCGGCGAAGCCTGCAGCGGCGCCGCGTCTCAGGATTGCGCGACCATCACCGGCGCTGAGAGCTTCGCCGCTCGGGTCCGGCACGTCCTCACGACGGCTGACGGCGACACGGGGATAGCGTCCGTAGAGGGCAAGGCAGAGGGCGTCGAGGATGGTCGACTTGCCCGCTCCGGTCTCGCCGGTGATCGCGAACAATCCGGTCGCGCCGAGCGGCCCGGCGGAGAGGTCGATCTCGAATCGCGCGGCGAGGCTCGCGAGGTTCTCACCCCGGATCGCGAGGATGCGCATGGCGTTTCGCTCAGGCTTCCGCCCGGGCGCGGTGGAACACGTCGAGATGGGGCGGTCCCGGCTCCTCGTCCCAGCGGGCGCGATAGGCGAGACGGAACAGCTCCTCGGGATCGCGCTCCGACAGGCGCGGCGGGGGCGCCTCGGATTCCTCGACCTCGGCGGCAACGCGCGCCGGCACGGCGACGCGCACATCGACGATGCGCACCGGGAAACTCTCGGCGATGCGGTCGACCTCGGCGCGATAGCCCGGCAGCAACCCGTTGCGGGCCAGCCTGACCTGGATGTACGGCCGGGCTTCCGGCGGCAGATCCGGATCGAGCGCGAGCGCGGCGAGGTGATCGCCGAGGTCGTCGAGCGTCATGTCGCCGGACGTCGGAAGTCTTAAGAACGGCACCGGGCGCTCGATCTCGATATGCTCGATCTCCGCCGGGCCGGAGCCCAGAGTCACGAGCGTCACGCCGTGACGATAGGGCTGCTCCGCCGCCGATAGCGGAATTAGCGAGCCGCAATAGCGCACATGCCCGCGACCGAGCCCCTGCGCGCGATGGAGATGGCCGAGCGCCACGTAGCGCGCTTCGTCCGGGAACACGTCGGACGGAACGGCATGCTCCCCTCCGACGAGGATGCGCCGCTCGGCACCCTCCGATTCGAGTCCGCCCGCCACGTGGAGATGGCCGGTGACGAGCAGCGGCAGGCCGGCGAGGCGCGGGCGAGCCGCCTCGAACAGCTGGCCGTAGAGATCGCGCACACCGCGCACGATCGGCGATAGATCACCCCCCGCGCCTTTCCCGAGGGAGGAGAGCGGCGGCAGGCAGGCCGCGGTAGGGTAGGAGACGGCGAGCACCTGCGCCGCGACCTCGCCCGAGGCGTCACGGACCGGGACAAGATGATGGCCCGGGTCGATCGCTCCGTCCCGGCGACGGACATTGCCGATCACCCGGACGCCGATCGCTTCGAGAAGGGGACGAGGCGCCTCCAGTCGGCCGGCAGCGTCGTGATTGCCGGCGGTGATCACGATGGTCATCGATGGGCGGGCAGCATGGAGCCGCGCCATCAGCGTGTAGAACCGCGCCTGCGACTCGCCCGACGGATTCTGGCAATCGAACACGTCGCCCGCCACCACCAGGGCATCGACTTCGCGCTCGGCGACGATGGCTTCGAGCCGGGCGAAGACGGCCGCGTGCTCGCTCTCCCGCGCGTATCCGCGCAGCGTTTGCCCGATATGCCAATCGCCCGTGTGGAGGACGCGTATCACCGGAGGCTTCCCGCCCGACCGTCGACACCGCAGGAAAGGGTGCGGCGGCGGGGTTGTAGCGGGTTGCGCCGCCCGCTTCGAGTCGTCAGCCGTGCAGGCGTCCGATCTCCTGTGGTGAACAGGCCTGAGCCGGCAGGCTCAGCGGCAGACGCTGACCGTCTTGACGATCCAGCCTTCGCTCTCCTGCCACAGCTTGCGCCGCGCCTGGGAGCAATGCGCGGGCTCGGCAGCAGTCCATGTGGTGCCGGGCTTCTCGGCGGGGGCGACGGGCGCTGCAGCCTCGACAGGAGGCTTGGCCGTGGCCTTGGCTTTGCGTGCGGCCAGAGCCTCGGGGGGGCAGCTCAGCGCGAGGCAAAGCGATCCGAGCAGGATGCGGAAAATCGAGGCGCGCACGATGTAAGGAGTCCGTCATCGGAGGCTAACGGTCACGCTTCATCTAATGGCCGACCGCGCGGATGCAATCGTCGTCCACCACGATTTCGCCGTCTTCGGCACGATTTTTTCAAAATCGTTAATGGCCGCATACCCGCTCAACGCGGGATCGGTTGTTGGGGGCGGGTGTAACCATACGGACACAATGTTCGCACAGTCGTCGTGCTAGCCCACCGTTGAATGAGAGCAGGCAGCGTGACGTGAGGCCAGCTCCTTGTTACATCCAAGCGGGGCAGTTCAGCCGACCCGGACAAACGTGAGCGTCATCCGCTCTCGAGATCCGGTTCCGGCCCGGCGCACTACTTTCGAGCGATCCATGTCCATGCAGAACCGCCGTACCCTTCTTCTCGGGGCCGCGACGAGCCTTGCGCTCGTCACGCTGCCCAATCTCGCCGCAGCTCAGGGCTTCGGCGGTTTCGACGACGACCGGCTTTATCAGGATGGTGCCGGCCAGCTCTACCGCAAGCGCGGCGGCGAGTACGTTCCCTATAACGGCCGGGTCAGCAACGGCCGCCCGGTGCCAGAGACGGGGGCCGACCTCGACGCCCAGGCCTATGCCCGCCGTCGGGCCGAGCGCTACGGCGAGCCGCCGCCCGAGACCCCCGGTCAGGCGTTCAACCAGACGCCGGCCAACGGCCCGATCCAGACGCCGCGCCCGGCCGGTCCCGGTCAGGCCGGGTGGCAGCTGCCGCCGCAGCAGCCGGACAACGGCCCGATCGACTATGCCCGCGCTTATGGGCCGGTCACCGGCGAGCCGTTCCCCGTCGCCGCCATCCCCTACAAGAAGTTCAATCAGACCTACCTGCGGCAGGAGGTCGATTTCCGCACCACCGAGCCGCCGGGCACCATCGTCATCGATCCCCGCGCCCGCTTCCTCTACCTCGTGCTCCCGGGTGGACGGGCCCGCCGCTACGGCGTCGGCGTCGGCAAGCAGGGTTTCGCGTGGTCCGGCACCGCGACCATCAACTCGAAGCAGGCGTGGCCCGACTGGTATCCGCCGAAGGAGATGATCGCCCGTCGTCCGGACCTCGCCGAACAGGTGGACAAGCTGCAGAGCGGCCTCGGGGTGGCCGGCGGTTCGCGCAACCCCCTCGGTGCCCGGGCCATGTATCTGTGGCAGAACAACAAGGACACCTTGTTCCGCATCCACGGCACGCTGGAGCCGCACTCGATCGGCCAGAGCGTGTCATCGGGCTGCATCCGCATGATCAATCAGGATGCCATCGACCTGTTCAACCGCGTCGAGGTTGGCACCCGGGTGGTGGTCCTCGGCTGAAGCGGCGTTACGTTTCCCCGCGGGGCGGCATAAGCCCCGCGAGGAGACGCCATGGTCGATCTGATTCCGCGCCAGCACCTGTTCGGCAACCCGACGCGGTACGGCCATCAGATCAGCCCGGACGGGAAGCGCCTCGCCTGGGTCGCGCCCCTCGACGGGGTGCTCAACATCTGGTCGGCGCCGCTCGACGATCTCGACGCCGCTGCACCGGTGACGCGCGACCGGCGCCGGGCCGTCGATACCTTCGGCTTCGCCTATGATGGTCGCCACCTGCTCTACGTTCAGGATGCCGACGGCGACGAGAACTACCACGTCTTCGCTGCCGACCTCGAATCCGGCGCGCATCGGGACCTGACCCCCTATCCCGGCATCGCTGCCGGCATTGTCGGCATGAGCCGCATCGTCCGCGACCGGGTCTTGCTCGCCCTCAACGATCGCGACGCGCGCTTCCACGACCTGCACAGCGTCGATCTAGCGACGGGCGAGCGCCAGCTCGTCGTCCAGAATCCGGGCTTCGTCGGCTTTCTGATCGACGAGAGCTACGCCGTTCGGTTTGCCGCGGAGAATCGTCGGGACGGGTCGAGCAATCTTCTGATCCGGGAGGGCGAGTCCTGGAAGCGCTGGCTGACATTCTCCGCCGAAGATGCCCGCGGCTCGGGCGCCGAGAATCTCAACACGGCGGGCAACCTCCTTTTCTGCCGTGACAGCCGTGGTCGCGACACCGCGGCGCTGACACAGATCGATCTTGAGAGCGGCGCGCTGCGCACCATCGCCGCCCATGACGAGGCCGATATCGGCACGGTGCTGCTCGATATCGAAACCCGCGAGCCGATCGCCTACTCGGTCACCCATGCCCGTCGCTCCTGGCACGTGCTAGACGAGCGCTTCCGCGAGGATTTCAGCTTCCTCGAAGGCCAGGGACTCGGCGACTATTATCCGTCGAGCCGGAGCGAAAACGACAAATTCTGGATCGTCGTCACCTTCTCCGACACGCGGATCGGGGAAGCCCTACTCTACGACCGAACGGCGAAGACGCTGCGGCCCCTCGGCAGCGCCCGCCCGGAACTCGACGGCGCGCCGCTCGCGCCGATGCAGCCCTCTGTGATCCGCTCCCGCGACGGGCTCGACCTCGTCTCCTATCTGACTCGTCCCCTCGGTGCGGACGGGCCGGGGCCGATGGTCCTCCTCGTCCATGGCGGGCCATGGGCGCGCGACGGATTCGGCTTCGACCCGATGCATCAATGGCTGGCCAATCGCGGCTACGCGGCCTTGAGCGTCAACTTCCGGTCCTCGACCGGCTTCGGAAAGACGTTCCTCAATGCCGGCGACGGCGAATGGGGCCGGGCCATGGACGACGACCTTCTCGACGCCGTCGCCTGGGCAGTGGCGGAGGGTGTGGCCGATCCGAAACGGGTGGCGATCATGGGCGGCAGCTATGGCGGCTATGCCACGCTGATGGGCCTTGCGCGCAATCCCGATACCTATGCCTGCGGCATCGATCTGGTCGGACCGTCCAATCTCGAAACCCTCGTGCGGACGATCCCGCCCTATTGGGAGGCGATGCGGGCACAGCTTCACCGCGCCATCGGCGATCCCGACACCGAAGCCGGAATGACGCTGATCCGCGACCAGTCGCCGGTTTACTTCGCCGACCGGATCCGCGCGCCGCTGATGATCGTGCAGGGCGCGAACGATCCGCGGGTCAAGCAGGCCGAATCCGATCAGATGATCGCGGCCCTCAAACAAAGCGGCATCCCGGTCACCTACCTGCTGTACCCGGATGAGGGCCACGGCCTCGTCCGCCCGGCAAATCGCCTCGCCTTCTTCGCCCGCGCCGAAGCCTTCCTGGCCCGCCATCTCGGCGGGTTGTGCGAGCCGATTCAGGAGAGCGAGGCGACGGGGTCCTCGGTTCAGGTTCTCCGGGAGGGATAGGAATTCGCCCCGACGACTGCACTCGCTGCCGGTCAACCTGACACCCGAAAGCGGGCGGGTCTGCCGCCCGCCGCTACTTGCACTCCTCCCGTGCCCGCTTGAGCGCCTCGGCGAAACCGCCGAGGGCGTACTCGTCCTGGGTCGGGTTGCCTCGCTGCGAGGTCGTGCGCACCGTCGCGGTCTGGGTACGACTCATCTCGGCGACGATGCGTGGCTCCTCCGCCTGATTCTGGATCCAGGCGTTCTCGTCCTTGACGACGAGGCCGTAGCGATTCGCGCCGACGGTGAGATAGGGGTCGCTCGGCGCGGCCGCCGCACCGGGTTTGGCCTGCGCGGCCGCAGGTCTCGGCTTGAAGCCGAGCATCACCGCGATCTCGCTCTGCGCACCGCCCTTGGCGAGGGAGACGAACAGGTAACCCGTATCACGGGCCAGGGATTTGGGGCTCCGCGCCGTCGGTTGCGCGATGGCGTAGCAGAGCTTGTCGCGGGATTGGCCGCCGTTCGTGAACACGTTCCAATCGCCGAAGACCGCGAGCGGGACCGCCTGTTGCATGCCGGGGGGCAGCGCGCTGTTCTTGGGACTGGCTTTCGGCTGCCGCCGCGCACGGCGTCCGCGGCGGCCTTCCTCCGGGGCGGCCTCGGCGGCGGGGGCTTCGCCCGCAGCCTGAGCGAAGGCCGGCTCGACCGGCGCCGGAACGAGCATCGCACCGGCGGCGATCATCCAGGGCGCCAGGAGGACCGGCAGGGCGGGCAGGCACCGACCCGAGACGGGCAGGAAAGGGATAATCGGCCGCGTCATCTCACTCAGGGTTCCGGACGAACGGGCGGTTCCGGTCGCCTTCTCTCGCGGCAGCATGATGGCGATGGGCGGTACAGGGAAGTCCCGCCGGTGGCGATCAACGCAAAAACCGCCGCGTCCGGTACGATCAGACCGCCCGGATTTCCGCCGACAGCGCGGCTGAGGCCAGGGCCGCAGCCGGCAGATCCACCTCGGGGAGGTGCAATTCGACCGTCGGAACGGGTTCGACGGGCTTGGGTGCCGCAGGCTTCTTCACCGGGTCGTTGTAGGGGGTGTTGTACGCCTTGCGGATCGATGCCCAGAACGCATCACGTTCGGTGTCGGAGAGCCGGGCGAGGCGGGCGTCGATCGCCTCCCTCGCTGCCTGCGCCAGCACAGGGGTTTCCTCGACCGTGATCCAGCTCTCAACGTTCATCGACGGGGCTCCGCGGGTACGAGCGGCCGGATAGCCAAGCTTACCTAGCCGTTTCATGAACGCGGCATTTTCCGTGCCCGTTCCCGCCGAGCCGGGGCTACTTCTCCACAGTTTGCAGTTTCTCGAGCCACGCCTGTGCCCGTGCCCGGACGTTGTCCGGTGCCGTGCCGCCGTAGCTCGTCCGGCTCGCCACGGAGTTCTCGACGCCGAGCACGGCGAAGACGGCGTCCGTGATCTGCGGCTCGATGGCCTGCATCTCGGCGAGCGGCAGTTCCTCCAGTCCCACGCCGCGCTCGGCCGCAGCGGCCACGACGCGACCGGTAACGTGGTGGGCCTGTCGGAACGGCATGCCGAGTTCCCGCACCAGCCAATCGGCCAGATCGGTGGCGGTGGCGTAGCCGGAGCCCGCCGCGCGCTTCAGCGTCTCGGTGACCGGTTCGAGGTCGCGGACCATGCCGGTCATCGCGGCCAAGCACAGCGAGAGCGACTGGAGCGCATCGAACGTGCCCTCCTTGTCCTCCTGCATGTCCTTGGAATATGCGAGCGGCAGCCCCTTCATGACGATGAGCAGGCCGGTCATGGCGCCGATGATCCGGCCGGCCTTGGCCCGGACCAATTCGGCCGCGTCCGGATTGCGCTTCTGCGGCATGATCGACGAGCCGGTGGTGAAGCGGTCCGACAGCTTCACGAAGCCGAACTGCGCCGAGGTCCACACCACCAGCTCTTCGGCGAAGCGCGAGAGGTGGACCGCGCAGATCGAGGCGGCGGCGAGCGATTCCAGCGCGAAGTCGCGATCGGCCACCGAATCAAGGGAGTTCGCGGTCGGCCGATCGAAGCCGAGCGCCGCGGCCGTGGCGTGCCGGTCGATCGGGAAGGAGGTCCCGGCAAGCGCAGCGGCACCGAGGGGGCACTCGTTCAGGCGGGTGCGGGCATCGCGGAACCGGCCCCGGTCACGGGCCAGCATCTCGACATAGGCGAGGCAGTGATGGCCGAACGTGACCGGCTGGGCCGATTGCAGGTGGGTGAAGCCCGGCATCACCGTGCCGGCGAAGCGCAGCGCGCTCTCCGCCAGGACAAGCTGCAACTCGGCGACCTGGGCGTCGAGGGCGTCGAGGGTGTCGCGCACCCACAGACGCATGTCGGTGGCGACTTGGTCGTTGCGCGAGCGGGCGGTGTGAAGGCGCCCCGCCGACGGTCCGACGATCTCGGTCAGGCGGCTCTCCACCGCCATATGAATGTCCTCGAGCTCGCGGCGATAGGCGAATTCGCCACGCGCGATCTCGGCCTCGACGGACTTGAGCCCGTCGGAAATCGCGGCCACATCGTCGGCCGGCAGGATGCCCTGCGCTCCCAGCATCGCGACATGCGCCAGCGAACCGCGGATGTCCTGGGGCGCGAGGCGCCGGTCGAACCCGATGGAGGCGTTGATCTCCTCCATGATCTCGGCGGGGCCGCTCGCGAAGCGCCCGCCCCACATCCGGTTGCTCATGGCCCGTTCCACCTTCTCGACTGCGCGCACGGGAGATTGCCGGTGAGGGCAAACCCGAAATTCCTGATCGCCGGCGGCCTCGCCGCCGCGCTCCTCGGCGGCCTCGCCCTATACGGGACGGGCTCGAACCTCGGCAACCTCGTGGGCGTCGCTCCCTCCGGTCCCTGTGCGCAGGCCGCGCCGGTCGCGGCCCGAATCGCCCCCCATGCCCGCGGTTCGGTCGCCGCCTTCGAGGCGTGGCCGACCCCGCGTCCAGCTCCGGCGCTGAGCTTCAAGGGCCCGGACGGCGCTCCGAGCGACCTCTCCGCCCTCGGATCGAAACTGCTGCTGGTCAATCTCTGGGCAACGTGGTGTGCCCCCTGCAAGGCGGAGATGCCGGCCCTCGATCGGCTTCAGGCCGAGTTGGGCGGTGACCGGTTCCAGGTGGTGGCGATCAATGTCGAGACGCGCAATCTCGACAAGCCGCCCGCTTGGTTCAAGACCAACGCCATCGCCCACCTGACCTATTACGGCGATCCGGAGGGCAAGGTCCTGCCCGCCCTGCAATCCGCCGCCGGCTCGACAGGCCTCCCCACCACGATGCTGATCGACGCGAAAGGCTGCGTGCTCGGCGTCATGAAGGGCCCGGCCGAATGGTCGGGCGAGGAGGGCAAGGGCCTGATCCGCGCCGCGCTCGGTCAGGGCGCCTGATCTTGATCAGCGCTGGGTTGCGGCGCCGGCCGGGGACGGGCAACGAAGCGACATGAACGATCCGTCTTCCGCCCTGCGCCCGCGGTCGCGTCCGCTCTCGGCAATCCGAACGATCCTGACGAACGACGCGGCGGGCGGGATCGTGCTGATGGCCGCCGCCGCGGCGGCGCTCGCCGTCGCCAATTCGCCCCTGGCCGAGGGCTATCACCACGCCCTGCATCTCCACCTGGGGCCTTTGAGCCTGCTCCACTGGATCAATGACGGCCTGATGGTCGTGTTCTTCCTGATGGTCGGATTGGAGATCAAGCGGGAGGCCCTGGACGGACGCTTGCGCACCTGGCCCGACCGGGTGTTGCCGGGGCTGGCCGCCGCCGCCGGCATGATCGCACCCGCTCTCGTCTACCTCGCCTTCAATGCCGGTGGCGCGACGGCCCGCGGCTGGGCCATTCCCGCCGCCACCGACATCGCCTTCGCCCTCGGCGTGCTCGCCCTGCTCGGCCCGCGCGTGCCGATTTCGCTCAAGGTCTTCCTGTCGGCGGTGGCCATCGTCGACGATCTCGGCGCGGTGATCATCATTGCCCTGTTCTACACGGGCAGCCTCGACATCACGATGCTCGCCGCCGCTGCGGGTGTGCTGGCGCTCCTCTTCGCCCTCAATCGCCTCGGCGTCCGAACCCTCCTGCCGTATCTGGCGGCCGGGCTGGCATTGTGGTTCTTCGTGCTGCGCTCCGGCGTCCACGCCACGGTGGCCGGCGTCCTGCTCGCCCTGTTCATCCCGATCCGTCCGAGCCCCGGCCGGCCGGAGGACACGACCTCGCCGCTCCATCGGCTGGAGCACGGCCTGAGCCCCTGGGTCTCGTTCCTGATCGTCCCCGTTTTTGGTTTCGCCAATGCCGGCGTGACGCTTCTTGGCCTGCCCGCGCGCGCGCTCCTCGATCCGGTGACGCTCGGTGTCGCGCTCGGATTGTTCCTCGGCAAGCAGGCCGGCATCTTCGCCGCCGTGCGTCTCGCCGTCGCGACCGGCCTCGCGACCCGTCCGTCGGGTGCGAGCTGGCCGCAAATCTACGGCGTCGCGCTCCTGTGCGGCATCGGCTTCACCATGAGCTTGTTCATCGGCGGGCTCGCCTTCACCGATGGCCTGCACGAGACCGAGACCAAGCTCGGGGTGCTTGGCGGGTCGCTGCTGTCCGGAATCGTCGGGGCAGGGGTGCTTCTTCTTGCGCGAAGGACGGCGCGCGAGCGCGTTTAACCCCTGATAAGACGCGTTGCGCCTGCGAGCCTGCTCGTCGAGCAGGCTATTCGCGGCGTTGCGGCGCATCTCGGCGGGGTGTAGCCCGGCCTTCATGCGCTACTACCTCGGCCTCGCGACGACCTTCCACGATCCGGCGCTCGCCCTGATCGGGCCGGACGGCACGGTCTTGTTCGCTGAAGCCGCCGAGCGTTACCTGCAATACAAGCGTGCGCCGAATTGCGAGCCTGATCCCGGCACGCGCATGGCCGGACTTCTGAAGCGTTACGTGCCGGAAGGCGCCGAGCTCGTCATCGCCTCGTCCTGGGGCGAACAATTTTCCGAGTTCCTGAAGGGCCAAGCGGCCTCCGGCGCCTTCGATCTCACGGCCCTGGCGGCTCACCCATCGACCCTCAACCGCTCCTTCGTGCCGGAGCGCGCCGAACGCGTCTTCATCGCCGATCTCCACGCCATGCAGGCGCGGGCCGGCAACGGCACGATGCTGGCGCTCGACAACGAGACCCGCGGTTTCGGCGGCAGGCCCCGGGCGACGATCGCCGGACAGCGGCGCTACGCGCACCATCGGGCCCATGCCGCCTACGCCCTGTGGGGGAGCCCGTTCGCGGAGGCGACCGCTCTCGTCGTCGACGGCATGGGCGAGACCGGCGCGGCGGAGATCTATCGCTTGAAGGACGGCCGCATCGAGGAGGTTCGGCGCCATCGTGGGCGCGGCTCGGTCGGGTTCCTCTACGGGCTCATCACGGATCTGGCCGGCTTCGATCAGATCAAGGGCGAGGAATGGAAGATCATGGGGCTCGCCCCCTATGGACGCACCGATCCGGCTCTCATGGACCTGCTGCGTCGTCTCTTCACGATCGAGGAGGGCCGCATCCGATTCGCCGATGCCGAGACCGTGCAGGCCGTCGCCGCGGCGGTGCTGGCGCGTCGGCCGGTCGATCTCGATGAGCAGGGCTGGGCCGATCTCGCCCGGTGCGGCCAGGACATCTTTTCCGAGTTGATGGATGCACTCGTCGCGGAGGCCTGGGCGCTGGCCCCATCCGAAAATCTCGTGATCGCCGGCGGCTGCGGCCTCAACTCGTCCTATAACGGCCGGGTGCTCGCACGCTCGGGCTTCGAGCGCCTGCACGTACCCTCGGCCCCCGCCGATGACGGTAACGCCGTCGGCGCCGCTTGGTTGGCCCTGGCCGAGGACGATCCCGATTGGATGGGCCCGAAGGCGCAGATGCGCCCGCTCACGCCCTATCTCGGCTCCACCGTCTCGACCGAGCCGTTGGAGCGTATGGCGGAAGGCGAACCCCGCGCCCGCCGCCTCGGGCACGACGGTGTGATCCGGGAAGCGGCCCGGATCC
This sequence comes from Methylorubrum suomiense, assembly GCF_022179765.1. Classification (GTDB taxonomy): domain Bacteria; phylum Pseudomonadota; class Alphaproteobacteria; order Rhizobiales; family Beijerinckiaceae; genus Methylobacterium; species Methylobacterium suomiense. The sequence goes on from NZ_BPRE01000009.1 coordinate 49,631, forward strand.
TGGCAGCGGGCGGTCTCGTCGGGTGGGTGCAGGGGCGGGCGGAATTCGGGCCGCGAGCACTGGGCAACCGCTCGATCCTGGCCGACCCGCGACCGGCAAATGCCAAAGAGTCCTTGAACGCCAAGGTGAAGTACCGAGAGGGGTTTCGCCCCTTCGCGCCGTCGATCCTGGCCGAGGCCGGCCCGGACTGGTTCGAGGATTATGCCGACAGCCCGTATATGGAGCGCACCCTGGTCTGGCGCGACGCCGTGCGGGCACGCGTGCCGGCGGTGGTGCATGAAGATGGCACCGGCCGGCTTCAGAGCGTCACGGCCGAGCGCAACCCGCTCTACGCCTCGCTGATCTCCGCTTTCGCGGAATTGACCGGCGTCCCGATCCTGCTCAACACGAGCTTCAACATCATGGGAAAGCCGATCCTCCACACGGCGGAGGACGCGATCCTGATGTTCTACACGACCGGTCTCGACGCCGTCGTGGTCGAGGACTGGATCCTGACGAAAAAGGCGCCCGCTTAGAAGCGGACGCCCATTCAAACTCTCTCCGATCCGCCTTCCGGCGTCCCGGTCCGGCTAGCGTCACTCGCAGACTTCGACCTTCTTGTAGGTGTACTCGTCTTCGTTAAGCCACTGCTTGCGCCGCTCGTAGTGGCAGATCGGGCCCCGGCGCGGCGGCGGGGCGACATAGATGGGCTCTTCCTCGACATAGACCGGGCGCGGGGCCGGACGGGGGGGCGGAGGAGGCGCGCCGTTCAGAAGGGCACCGAGGGCAAGGCCGCCGACGACACCGGCAGCGGCACCACCGATGAGGGCGCCGTTGCGGCCGTCGCGGGCCGAAGCGGGGGCGGTGGAAACGAGGGCGGCGGCGAGGAGCGCCGCGTAAGCGCCCTTCCGGGCGAGGACGGAGACGGACGACGCGGGCACGGGAACATACCTCCGGGAAACGTGCCGCCACGCTAGCTTGACCGTGCTTAAGGAATGGCGAACGCGCCCTTATGCTGCCGTTCAGATAACGTCATCGAGAGCCGACACCACTGCCCGCGGGGGCAGGTCCGGATACTCGTCCGGCTGGCCCTTCCGGTTGACCCAGACCGCATCGAACCCGAAGGCCGTCGCTCCGGCGATATCCCAGCGGTTCGACGAAAAGAACAGCACGTCCTCCCGCGCGGCTCCAAACCGGTCGAGCACCATTTGGTAGGCGGCCGGTGCCGTCTTGAAGGTCAAAACCGGATCGACCGACAGCACCGCGTCGAGCCGATCGCCGAGTTCGGCCGAGGCGACCGCTCTCTCGAGCATCGCCGCATTGCCATTGGAGAACAGGGCGGTCTTCAGCCCGGCATCGCGCAACCGCGTCAGCGTGTCGGGCACCTCGCCATAGGCATCGAGGTCGCGATAGGCGACGAGCAAGGTTTCGCGAAGGGCCGGATCGACGTCGGGATATGTGGCGAGGGCGAAGTCGAGCGCCCGCTCGGTCAGAGTCCAGAACGGCGTGTAGCGTCCCATCAAACCGATCACCCAGCTGTATTCGAGCTGCTTGGTGCGCCACAGCTCGGACAGGGGCTGCGCCTGAGGGCCGATGGCCCCTGCGTGACGGGAGACCGCCGAATGCACGTCGAACAACGTGCCGTAGGCGTCGAAAACGGCGTGGGTCTTGCCGGCGAGGAGATCGGTTTGGGCCATGCCGCACATCTGTGGTGACGGTGAGGGATGGCTACCTGCGGCGCAAACGCACGCCGAAGAGACGCAGCGCGACCAGCAGGACACCGGCATAGGCGAGCGCTCCGGCCATCCCGACCAGCGCGAGCACCGCGACCCCGCGGAAATGGGGAAGCTCCGGTACGATCCGCTCGACGAAGGGGAAACCGTAGATCGCCAGCAGGCCGAGGCCGACGCTCGCACCGGCGACCACCCCGACGGTGACCAGCAGCGTGCGTCCGGGCGCGGTCCAGCCCCGCCGGAGGGCCAGGGTATAGAGGAGACCCAGGTTGATCCACGCGCCGATGGCGGTCGCCAGCGCGAGACCGGCAACCCCGTAAGGACCGGTCAGCACGACTTTCAGCCCGACATTGACGGCGATGCCGGTCAGTGAGGCGTAAAGCGGCGTCTTCGTGTCCTGCCGGGCGTAAAAGCTCGCTACGATCGAGCGCAGCAGCACCACGGCCGGAAGGGCCAGACCATAGGCCGCGAGCACGGCCGCGGCGCGCGTCGCATCCTCGGCCGTGAAGGCGCCACGCTGGAACAGGGCGGCCATGATCGGGCCCGGCAAGGTCAGGAAGGCAACGGCGAAGGGGGCCGAGAGCGCTAGCGAGAAGCCCGCCGCCCGGTTCTGGGCCGCGTGGGCCCCGACGGCATCGCCGGCCGCGAGCCGGCGGCTCATCTCCGGCAGGAGTACGGTGCCCGCGGCGATGGCGATGACGCCGAAGGGAAGCTGATACAGGCGATCCGCGTAATAGAGCGCCGAGACCGCACCGACCGGTAGGAAGCTCGCGATGATGGTGTCGGCGAACGACGCGATCTGAAACCCGGCCGATCCGATCACGGCCGGACCGAGCACCTTGAAGAAGCGGACCATGTTCGGATCGCGCAGGGTCGGACGCACCAGCCGGGGTGCATAGGCCGCGCGCCGCGCATCCCACCACACGAGACCGAATTGCAGCACGCCCGACACCGACACGCCCCAGGCGGCGGCGTAGGCCGCGTTCGGAAACAGGAAGGCCAGCGCCAGGGCCATGAGCATGGCGAGGTTGAGCAGCACCGGCGCGCCGGCGGCGGCGGCGAAGCGGCGATGGGCGTTGAGGATGCCGGAGAACAACGTCACCAGCGTCATGAACAGCAGGTAGGGGAAGGTGATGCGCGTGAGATCGACGGCCAGCGCGAAGCGTCCGGCATCGTCCGCGAATCCCGGGGCCAGCGCCCGCACGATCCAGGGCATCGCCGGCAAGGCCACCGCCAGCAGCGCCACCTGTACGAGCAACATCAGGGTGAAGACGCGATCGGCGAAGCCTTTGGCCGCGCCCGCCGCGCCCGCCTCTTCCAGCCGCGCATAGGCGGGCACGAAGGCGGTGTTGAATGCGCCCTCACCGAAGATCGCCCGGAAATGGTTGGGCAGGCGGAAGGCGACGACGAAGGCATCGGCGATCGGCCCCGCACCCATCACCGCGGCCGTGACCACGTCACGGGCAAACCCGGTGACCCGCGAGATGAGCGTCCAGCCACCGACGGAGAGGATCGAGCGGATCATGCGTTTGGGAGTCGATCCTATGCGAGCCGTCGAAGATCGCTTGAATGATTGGCGGCCGGATCGGCAGCGCCAATCCAATCATCCCCCCCCTCATCCTGAGGTGCCGCAGCGAAGCAAAAGCCTCGAAGGAGGGCTCCAGATCACGCGCGATCTCTGGAGCCCTCCTTCGAGGCCGCTTCGCGGCACCTCAGGATGAGGGGGATAGGTCGATTGACCGATCCCGAAGCGGCCGCCTGCTGTAGGCAGTAAGGCGTCCTGTCGACCCGGGGCAATGACAACCGCGCCACGCCCCGCACGAAAAGGGCCGCCCCATCGCGGATGGGACGGCCCGGAAAAGATGGTTTAGACGGAGACGATCAGGCCTTCGCCTCGCCGTACAGCTTCTCGACATACTCCCAGTTCACGAGGTTCTCGATGAACGCCTTGAGGTAGTCGGGACGGCGGTTGCGGTAGTCGATGTAGTAGGAATGCTCCCACACGTCGACGCCGAGGATCGGGGTCGCGCCGTGGACCAGCGGGTTCTCCCCGTTGGGGGTCTTCTGGATGACGAGCTTGCCGTCCTTGACCGCGAGCCAGGCCCAGCCGGAGCCGAACTGACCGACGCCAGCCTGGATGAAATCGGCCTTGAACTTCTCGTAGCCGCCGAGATCCTCGTCGATCTTCGACGCGAGGGCCGCCGGGGGCTGGCCGCCGCCATTGGGCTTCATCCAATTCCAGAAATGGAGGTGGTTGAAGTGCTGGCCGGCATTGTTGAATAGCGCTTGGTTCGTGCCGTAGCTCGCCTTGACGATTTCCTCGACGCTCTTGCCGGCGAGGTCCGTGCCTTCCAGCAGCTTATTGCCGGTGTCGACATAGGCCTTGTGGTGCTTGTCGTGGTGAAACTCGAGGGTTTCCTTCGACATGTAGGGCCCCAGCGCGTCGTACGCGTAGGGCAGCTCCGGCAGGGTGAACGTCATGCGGGTCTCCTGAGTTATCCGGGCCTCACGGGCGTGGGTCGAAGGGCGTACCGGGGGACGGGCCCGGTGCGCGGCCGGCGAGGCGACGCCGGGTAGGTAAGTCGATCCCTCGGGATCGGCAACGACCGGTGGCGCCGCGAACTGTGGGAGAATAGGGGCGAAGCCGCGGAAACGCCCGATTTGACCGTGCAACGTCCGCCGCGAATTTTGCAATGCGGGTTCCGGGGGTTATCCTATTGCTCCCTGCCGCCCGCGACAGTCATTCGAGAGTGCCATGGTCGTCGCGCTGCTCGCGCTCAGTCTCGTTATGATTCTCGGCGGCGTGGCCGCCGTGGTTCAGGGCTTTCCCTACGTGCGCCTGGAGAGCGGCCTCGCCATGGTGATCGGTGGATCGACCGCGGCATCGGCCGGGGTCATCCTGCTCGGCCTTTCGGCGGTAGTCGATCGGCTGCGCCGGGTGCAGCGGGCGATCATCGGCCTGCGCGAGGAAGGCTTTCAGCAGCCGAGCGCCGGGCCGAGCATGACCGAAGCCCCGTCCTGGCTCGCCGCCCCCGACGATCCCCCTCTCGCCACGCCGTCCGTCGGGTCTTCGGCTGCTCCCGCAGGGCCGATGGCCGGCGCGGCCGGGCTGGCAGGCCTCGGCGCTCTGAGTGCCACCCGGTCCGGTGGACGGGGCAGCGAGCCCGTCTTCGAGGATCCCGAGCCGGCTGCCGCGGCTTCGAGGGAGGTCGAGCCGCTGTTGCCCGATCTCCTGCCGGAGCCTGAGGCTCCCCAGCGTGTCCAGCCAGACGACGAAGTTTACGCCGTGGAGAAAGTCTCCACGCCGAACACCAAGCCGGAACCGAGCCTGCCCACCGCCGAGGGCCTGGGCCTGCGTCCGGCGCTCGATCTGCCGGCCGAGGAAGCTTCGTCCCCCGTGGCACAGCAGCCCGAAACCAAGGTTGACGACGGGAAGTCGACAGAGGCGACGGCGGAAGGCGTTCACACTTCTGACGAAGAGTCCGAACGCCACGCGGTGGGCAGCTATTCGTCGGGCGCCAACACCTACGTGATGTTCTCAGACGGGTCGATCGAGGCGGACACGCCGCGGGGCCGATTCACCTTCGGCTCGCTCGATGAACTCAAGAGCTTCGTCAATGCGGGCGGCGAAGAGGCCCGCGGGGCAGCCTGAGCACTTCGTGACTTGTAGCCCGCCGCGGCTCAAGCCGTTGCAGGGTCAAGGTCTGGGTTCGGTTGCCGCGATCGACTCGATGGACCAAACGTCTCAACGAACACGACAGCGCCGCTCGCGTCTCACGCCCCATCACGCCAGCGGATTGAGCGCCGGGTTTCGCTCCGGAAGGGGCGCGGCGAGCGTCAGGTGGAAGCCCTCCGGCGCATAATCCGTGGTGATCTTCGCCTGGACCTGCGTCGTCAGAACTCGTTGCAGGAGGCGTGAACCGAAGCCCTGGCGGGTCGGCGGCGCGACGGCGGGGCCGCCGCTCTCGCGCCAGTCGAGATGCAGCATGCCCGCCTCGACGCTCCACGTGATGGCGACGCGCCCGCGCCCGGTGGAAAGGGCGCCGTACTTCGCCGCATTGGTCGTCAGCTCATGGATCGCCATGCCGATTGGCACCGCGATGTCGGAGGGCAGATCGACCGGGGGACCGTCCAGGGCGATGCGCAGATCCGGAGAAGTCTCCGTCTCGCTCTCGGTGTAGGGCATCAGCTCGGAGGCGAGCAGGTCGCGCAGATTCGCGGTCTGCCACGTCGCCTCGGTCAGCACGCTGTGAGTATGCGCGAGGGACTTGATGCGGCCGACGAAGGCTTCGTGGAAGTTGTCGATGCTGGTCGCGGTGCGCGCGGTCGAGCCCACGATCGCTTGAACCGTGGCCAGCGTGTTCTTCACCCGATGATGCAATTCGCGGATGAGCAGGCTCCGCCGCTCCTCGGATTGATAATGATCGGTCACGTCGGCAACGACGCCGATCAGACGCCGGGGCAAGGAGCCGGGGCGGCTCCGCTCGAACCGGCCCGCCATATCGATGGTGCGCCACGTGCCGTCGTCGTGGCGGCGGATGCGTCCGGTGGCGTGCAGGATCGTGTCGTCCCGCAACGCCCGCACGATCGCCTGACGGAACATCGAGCGATCGTCGGGGTGCAGGATCTCCTTCAGAAAGGTCGCCTTGCCGATGCTGCCCTCTTCCGGCCGCCGGCCGAATAGGGCGAACATCCGATCGTTTTCCCAGGTCGCCCGATCATCGAGGACGTGCCATTCGAAGATGCCGAGATTGGCGACCGTGGTGGCGACCCGCAGCCGCTCCTCGCGCTCGGCCAAAGCGGCGCGCGCTTCGACCCGTGTGGTGATGTCCTGAACCACACCGACGATGCCGATCGGCGCACCGTCCGGAGACAGGAGCGCCTCTCCGCGGGCCCCGATCCAGATCTCGGAATCGTCCGTAGCGCGACGAAAGCGCGTCTGAAACTCGTAAGGGCGCCGTTCCGCGATCGCTTCGGCGACGGTGATTCCGATGCGCTCCGCCTCGTCCGGGTCGATCCGCTCGCGCATCGCCGCCCACGTCACGGAGCGACCCGGCGCGTAGCCGAGGATCTGTGCCGCCCTGCGTGAGAAGGCCATCTCGCCGGTCTCAAGGTCCCAGCGCCATTCGCCGAGGCCGGCTGCGGTCAAGGCATCGCGATTCTGCTCGGCCCGGACCAGCTCATCGGCATCGACCGGCTCGGCCACCGCCACCGTCTCGCCACCCGCCCCCTCCGAGAGGGACAGGCGCAGATCGATACCGGTGCCATCGGCGCGCCGCCAGCGGTGGATTCCGGCTTCGATGGCGAGCGCGCCGTCCAGCACGGACGTCGCTGACTGACCGTCGAGGCTACCGAGTTCGAGCCCGAGCCAGCGACAGAGACGCGGATTGGCCGCCCGGATGGTCCGGCGATCGGGCGAGAGAATCGCGAGTCCAACCGGCGCAGCCTCGAAGGCAGCCCGGTAGAGGCCGGGCGACACATCCGGCGATCGAGAACCCTGGTCCGCCCGTTCGAGCAATCCGTTCCCCGTTCAGCAGCCCCGGCCGCTTCCACCAGCATGGCCGAGGGCACGGCGACCGGCAAGGCCACGGGGGAGGCAAGCCCTAACTTGGCCGCCGGGTCAACAGCTTGGGCAGGCTGAGTGCCAACATCCGCCCGGCCCTGAAGACGGCGCCCGCGTCACCGGAACCACCCCGGAGCAGGGCGCGTGCAAACCGAACCGGCAGGTTCACGACGAAAGCCGCTGCGAGAACGCCGAACGAAACGACCCGTCCATAATGCTTCTCGGCATAGAGCGCCTGGGCGCGCAGAAAGTAGAACAGGCGCCGATCCTTCACGGCCTCGGTGGTCCCCTGGCCGCGGTGGCGGATCACGGCCTGTGCGGCATGGCACACGTGAAAGCCCGCCGCATTCGTCCGGGTGCAGAGATCGGCATCCTCCCAATAGACGAAGAAGCGCTCATCGAAGCCGCCGAGCCGCGCGAAGAGCGAGCGGCGGATCATCAGGAAAGCCCCCATCACCGCATCGACGGGCCGCGTGTCGGCGTGGTCCCAGTCGAGCCGGAAATGCGGCGCGACGAGTCTCGGAAAGAGGCGGTCGAGAAACAGGGTGTGTGCGACGAGGCTGGCGGCGGTGGGCGTGCGCGCGCAGGTGCGATGGGTCTCCCCGGCCTCATCGACGAGCCGTGCGCCGACGATCCCCGTGCGGCCCTGTGCGTCCAGCACCGCGCGGGCCTGCGCGATCCCATCACGGCTCACCTCCGTATCGGGATTGAGGAACAGGATCGCGTCGGCGGAGCCGAGGGCGGCACCCTGGTTGCAGGCCCGGGCAAAGCCGAGATTGTCGGCATTCCGCAGCACAGTCACGGCAAGGCCGCGCCGTTCGAGGTACGGTAGCGCCAGAGCGTCCACCGAGCCGTCGGACGAGGCATTGTCGACGACGACCACGCGCAGCGATGCAGGATCTCGGCAGTCCGCCAGGCTCGCAAGACAGGCCGCCAGTTGCGACCCGGCGTTCCAGTTGACGATGACGATGTCGAGAGGCGTCACGGCGGCGCGTCCGCGGGTCGACCGAGCCGCCCGAGCAATCCCGCCGCCCCGGCCTTCAGGAGGCGGACCAACAGGCGCGGATCGAAGCCGTGGTGGCCCCAGTAGAGCCCGACCTGCGCGGGGAGGTAAGCCATCTGCTTGAGCTTCCAGCGGGTCGGCACGTGCGGCAGGCGCCAACTATAGGTGGTGTTGCGCACGTAGACGGCCATGCGAAAGGCCGGCTGATCCGGCATCGCCAGCGGCAGGAAGCGGGAACGGATCGTACCGCGCCCGACGCTGTGCGGGATCGCGGTGGCCGGGTCCATCCAGCAGGCAAAGCCCCGCGCCCAGGCGCGGAAGCACCATTCGAGATCGACCGCATCGATGAAGAAGTCTTCGCGGAAGGGCCCGATCACGTCGAAGGCCGCAAGGTCGAGCAGCGAGCCGGAGGTCGCCAGAAACTCCACCGGCAGCAGGGCACCGATGGGGGGCGTGCGCGGTCTCAACGGATAGCGCGGTGCCTTGTGGCCGGGATTGGGCGCGGCGGCCGGACCGATGAGGGCGGGAACGAGCGCTTGCCCCTTCATCGCACCGGCCAGACGGTCCAGGGCGAAGCCCAGCGCGCGGGCCGTATCCGGGGAGGTGTCGGCGTCCTGATCGAGTAGGAACAGGCGGCGGAAACCGGCTGCGGCGGCGGCCTCGGCCAGCCGGTTGAGCGCGGCTCCGATGCCAAGATTACGGCCCTCGCCCAATCGCACCACACCCGGCGTCGTGCCGAGCTGCGACAGGGCATCGGGCGGGATGCCACCGTTGTCGAAGACGAAGATCGGCATCCGCCCGCCGAAGCGCTCCGCGACCCGTACGACCTGCGCCGTCGAGGGGCGAAAGAAGACCACCGCGACGGCGGTGCTGGAGAGGGAATCAGAGGACGACACAGCGCCCCCATTGCGACGGTCCGGCCAGTGAGACAAGAGTTGTGGGCACGGGGCTGACCGTCAAGCTTCGCAGCTCGATGGGCGCTAGCCCACGGTTATCGGAACACCAACCGAGAATCGTTCGTCAGCCGAACTCTCAAGCCGAGGGGCGGCACCCTCCCTGAGGGGATATCGTTCGCATCACCCCCATGGCACGCGACCCCTCCTTGGAAAGCATGGTGCATGACCGCTTAAGGGAAGCGAAATTTCACACGTCGGGAAATTTATCAAATGTTATAAAAAATCAGCGTAACTGAGCACGCGATGTTTCAGCCCGAGACGGATCATCATGATTCGACGCTTCCACGACGATGTCCGCGCCAAGTACGACGCGCTCAATCTCTCGCAAGCCATGATCGAGTTTTCTCTCGACGGAATTATCGTTACTGCCAACGCGAATTTTCTCGCGGCCGTAGGCTATGATCTCAGTGAAGTGAGAGGCTTACATCACAGCCTTTTCCTCGAGCCGTCCTATGCCGGCAGCGATGACTATAGAAAATTCTGGGCGGCGCTGTGTCGTGGGGCCAATCGATCTGCCGAATTCAAGCGCATCGGCAAGAACGGCCGCGAGATCTGGATGCAGGCGAGCTACAATCCCGTGCGGGATCGATCTGGCAATGTCGTAAAGATTATCAAGATCGCGACCGATATCACCGAACAAAAGCGCCAGAATCTCGATGTCGCCGGTCAGATCGCGGCACTAAACCGGTCGCAAGCCATCATCGCCTTCACCCCCGACGGCACGATCCTGGAAGCCAATGACAATTTCCTCGCTGCGGTAGGCTACCGAGCAGAGGAGATCCAGGGTCGTCATCACAACCTGTTCGTCGATCCGGCCGAGCAGGCCGGGGAAACCTATCGATCCTTCTGGACGTCGCTCGCGCAGGGATCGTATCACTCGGCCGAGTTCCGCCGTATCGCGAAGGGCGGGCGGGACATCTACATCCAGGGAAGCTACAATCCGATCACGGACGCGAACGGACGTGTCGTCAAGGTGGTGAAATTCGCCACCGACGTCACCGCCCAGGTGCGCGAGCGCCAGCTTCGAGCCGAGGCACAGCGCGCGATCAGCACCGATCTCGACGCCATCGGATCGGCCGTGGTGGACGTGTCCCAACAAACCGGCGAGGCGGCCCGCACGATCGGTCGGGTGTCCGACGAGATCCAAGCGGTCGCGGCTGGCACGGAAGAGCTCTCGGCCTCGGTCGGCGAAATCAGCCAGCAGGTCAGTTCCGCGGCCCAGATGGCGCAGGATGCGGTCCAGCGGGCCGAACATGCGGGGACCATCATCGGGAGCCTGAGTGATCAAACGGCGCAGATCGGCGCCGTCGTTCTGATGATTCAGGGTATCGCAGCGCAGACCAACCTGTTGGCACTCAATGCCAGCATCGAGGCAGCTCGGGCCGGCGAGGCGGGCCGGGGATTCGCCGTGGTCGCTTCCGAAGTGAAGACTCTGGCCGAGCAGACCGCGCGGGCGACGGACCAGATTCGTGCGCAAATCACGGCGACGCAACAGGCGGCGAAAGACGCGGTTTCCGCGATCGATGCCATTCAGAAGATGATTCGAACTTTGAACGACGTCTCGGCGACCATCGCCTCCGCGGTCGAAGAACAATCGGCCATCACCTGCCAGATCTCGAGCAGTATGCAGACGGCCTCGCGCGAAGCGGTCAGTATCGCCGGTGCGGTCGAGTTGATTGCCGGTGCAACCCGCAACGTCGATGCGGCCACGGGTCAGGTGCGGGAAGTCGCGCGCAAGATCGCGTGACGCACCGCCCCCTAGGCGCGGCGAAGATAGTCGGATGGGCCGAGCGCCCCCTGCCATCGCGTCGCGCAGCACAATTCTGATCAAGTTCTCGGTGGGAGAGGACGCCGTTCGGTGCGTCCTCGGCGGGTGTCGTGTTCCGTCACCTCTGACAAGTTCGACCGGACCGGGAGTGTAGATGAGTCGATGAATGAGTGGCGTTGCCGTCCCATATCCATTCTTCATCTGTGATTGGGATGTGGACGTAAGCGGGTAGGTTCGCTCCATTCATTCCCGCCGCCACAGGGGGCGTCGAGGAAACTTACTCGACGATCAGCTTGTAGCTCTGTCCCGGCTTCACACTCGCGCCCCGTTCCAGACCGTTGAGGACGAGGAACCGGTCCGTGGCGCGGTCCGGCGCCACCATGCGGCGGGAGAAGCTCTCCACCGTGTCGCCGGGCGCCGCGATGACGATACGCAGATGGGCGGGCTTGAGGCTCGCTGCCTCCTCCGGCTCGATCGGGCGCAGGCTCTCGACCCATCGGCGGAAGGCCGGATCGGGGTCGGTCGCGCCCTTGGCCGCCATGATCATACGGTAGGTCGTCTCGCCGACGCGGATCGCCGCGAGGCGGAAAGTCCAGTCCTTGCCCTTCGACAGAGCGGTCACGGTCGGATGCCCGCCGATGATACGGTTCTCGACGGAAGTCGAATCGATGGCGTCGTTCCAGGTGGCGCGCAGCACCTCTTCGAGACCGCGATCGGCGCTGGCCTCGACCTGATCGAACAACAGGCGGCGGCTGCCCTCGGGGGTCGTGCCGAGCACGGCGTTGCGGGTGTTCTCGATGGCGAAGGCATCGGGCACCTCGAAGGCGATGCGCAGGCCCGGATGCAGGAAGCGGCGGCCCCGCACCATGCCGTCGCCGGGATTGTCGCCGTAGGCGAGCCCGTCGATGGCCGCGAGGTAGCGGGCGCGCTCGTCCACCCCGAGACCGGGGGCGCCGATGCGACGCGCCGCGCGGGTCACGAGGGCGATGCGCTCGGTCGTGGCCGGGTGGGTCGCGAGCATGTCCGGTTCGGCCGCGTTGCCGTTGCCGGTCTTGAGGGCCATGGTGCGGTTGAGTGCCTCCAGGAAGCGGCTCGCACCGAACGGGTCGTAGCCGGCCTGGGCCAGCACGCGTACGCCGCTCGTATCGGCCTCGAATTCCTGCTCGCGGGAGAACCGGGCCAGGGTGAACTTGGACTGGTTTTCGAGCTGCGCGCCGGTCACCGGATCGTTCAGAACGTCGGCCACGACGCGGCTGACGAGTTGCGAGCGCAACGCCATCTCGCTGCGGGCCGTGGCATGGCGCAGCGTCACGTGGGCAATCTCGTGCGCCAGCACCGCCGCCACCTCCGACGTGTCGGTCGCGAGCGCGAGCAGCCCGCGGGTGACGTAGAGGCGGCCGCTTGGGAGGGCGAAGGCGTTGACGACGGGCGAATCGAGCAGGGTGACCGCGTAGGCTTCGTCCGGTCGCTCGCTGGCGCGCACCAGCCGCTCGGTGACCTCGGTGAGGAGCTTGTGGGCGGCCGGCGCCCTGTACTCACCGCCGAAGGAGGCGACGAGCTTGGAATGGTCCGCATCGTCGCCGATGCGAACGCGGCCTGTGGTCTTGGGGGCCTGCTCCGGTACCCTAATCGTGGCGGGCGTCAGAACGCTTCCCGTCTGATCGGCGGCGCAGGCCGAGAGGAAGGCCACGAGCCCGATTATGAAGGCATGCGCGGAGAACCGGCCCGCCACGAGCCGATCCTCACGGCGTGCTTGCCGCATCGATCCGTTGTGCCGATCCCCCGTCATGCCGTTCAGCGCCGCAGCGCCTGCTCCCCCTCGACCACCTCGATCGCGTCCCGGCCCGTCAGGTCGATGACCGGCCCCCGACCCATCTCGACCATACCGCGGATTCGCACGAAGCGTCCCTTCAGCGTGGCCGCAGACAAACCATGATCGGCCAACCGGCGCCAAGTGCGTTTCTGCACGGTCACGGTGAGGCCCTGCGCTCCCCGGGGAGCGAAGTCGAGATAGGTCCGGGCGCTGCGTTCACCGACATGGAGGATCCGTCCCACCACGACGGTGAAGCGTCCAGCTCGCGCCGTGAGCGCCGCCGCATCTTCGGCCTCGATCGGGCCCCCCGTCCATATCCCGAGTCCGGCCGCGCGCGGTGCCGCTTCGAGGCTCCGCAGGCCAGGACGGCAGAGAAGATCCGCCTCGCCGGGATCGGCGTAAGCGAGGCCCGCCGCGATCAGCCCTCCCGCAAGATCCTCCGGCTCGCCGCCATCGCTGACCGCATCGACTCGGTGGCGGCCCCAGCGGTCGGCGCTGCCGCGCTCGGTCAGGATGAGCGGCTTCTCGCGAAAGTTGAGCAGCCAAGTGCGCGCGCTGGCCTCGACCGCGGGGTCATCGGTCCAGCGCGCATCCGACAGCACCGCCCGTTGTCCGGATGCGAAGATCAACTCGCCGCGGGGCCCGAGGCCGGCGAGCCGATCCACCCACGCCGGCCCGGCTCGACAGGATTCGTCCGCCGCAACCACCCCCGAGGGCGACGCAGCGCAGAAGGCGGCCAGCAGAAAGAGGCTGCTGCGCCCGCACGGAGGGGCGCTGTCGATCCGGCCGGACGTCATCCGGGGCATCGGGGCGGGCAGGCAGTTCACAGCGCGCGTCTCTGTTATGCCTCGTTGCGGTTGGGCGCCATGATCGTGACGGATCCCGCCCGGAACGGGGCAGGATCGGGTCGCTTCGCTTCTTTCGCTACCACTGCTGCGGACCGGCCACAGCGCATCGCGGTAGCCCAGAATCCTGGGTGAGGCGGAGGCGCCACACCAGTTTGAATTCCGGCAACGGCCACGCTTTTCCCGCGTCGGGTGATCGTCGCGCCTTGTGAGCATCGCAATTGGCAGCAACGGGAGCCCGCAGGTTTTGCGGGAATGTAAGGGGTCTCGATGCCGCGCGGGTTTCTGTCGACCACTGCCTGTGTTGCGCTTGTCATGAGCCTCGGTGCTTGCGGCACGACGCGCTTCGACGCCCCGCGCGACCGTCCGCGACCGCAGGCTGCCCTGGAACCTGCCACACCGGCGCTGCCAGCCGGAACCGTGACGAGTGAGCCGCTGGCGCCGCCGCCCGGCGCGAGCGCGGCTCCCGTCGAACCGCCGCCGCCCAGCGTTGCCGCCGCGCCCTCTCCCGCACTCGCTCCGGAGCCGCCCCCGCCCGCTCCGGCTCCCGTCGTCGCGACGGGCCGCTCCTCGGTGGTGGGCTCGTGGAACGCCACCGATGTCAGCGGTTCCTGCCGGGTCTCGCTCTCGAGCGCACCGGCCCTCGACCTCTACAAGGCCTCGACCTCGGGCTGCGCCAACAAGGATCTGGCCAAGGTTTCGGCCTGGGATTTCCGCGACGGTGAGGTCTACCTGTACCAGCCCGGCGGCACCGTCACGGCCCGTCTGCGCCAAGCCGGCGGCAGTTTGGACGGCGCCCTGTCGAAATCCGGCGCGCAGCTGTCGCTGGCCCGCTGACGGGACGCTCCCTCCCGACCGAGAGGGTGAGCCGACATGATGTCGGTGAACGGTTAGGCCAATCCGGGACGCATTCCGCGCCCCGGCCACTCCGAAACTGCCCGCGCCGTGCGGGGGCTCCCGCCGAAGCGCCGTCAGGGGTTCACCCGCACGCCGAGCAGCACGGCATGCCCTTCGTAGCTCGAATTTGCGCCGGTGCTGGTGAGCGTCGACCAGATATAGCTTCCGCGGAACGTCAGCCACCGATTGAAGCGGTAATCGAGGCGGGCGAAAGCCGAATAGCCGCGTTCACGGATCCGCACACCCTCGTAGGTATTGGCGAGATACGTGGCGCCGAGATTGATCGAGAGGTTTCGGAACAGGTCGTGCTGTACCTCGAGGCTGGCGACGTCGGTAAAGGCGCCGCTCGAGCCGGGCACCGACGTCTCGATGACGCCGGTCTGCTGGTTGAAGCGAACGGTGGTCAGCGGTGAGACCGCCCAGACAAGAGCGGTGTTGACGAGGGGCGCATCGATCGGCCGAAGGGCGCGGTCGACGTAGGAGCGATGCTGCAATCCTGCCGAGATCTCCGCGGTGAGGGCGCGATTGATTTCGATGCTGGCTCCAGCCGTGAAGGCGATGCCGTCGGAATCGCGGCGCAGCCCGGCTTGGTCGACCGGCGTGTCGTAGATGCGGGTATCGATCAGCGTCTCGACGAACGGCGTGAAGACCGGCGAGACCTCGTAGCCGGCGCGCAGCCGCAACCCGTACTGATTGGCGTCACGGTCGCTCTGGCGGATCACCGCGCCGTTGGACAGCCGCGCATCTTCGAACACCTGCCGATCGATCGAGCCGCGCAGGGAGAGTTGGAGACGGTTGAAGTTCTGCTGCACGCCGACCGTCGCACCGTAGCTGGCAAAGAGCGGGCGCGTGGCGGTGGCGGCGTTCAGATCGGGCGAACCGGTGCGCTGAGTGTCGACGAGGAAGCGCGTCTCGACATCGATACGGGTGTCGCGATTGGCATCGACGCGCAGCCGCGAAACGCCGACGGCATTGGGGCGGCTGGCATCCGGATTGTCTGGATATTCGAGATAGCTGCCGCGCATCTCGCTGGTGAACTCGGCCTGAGACCAGTCGCTGCGGACCGACAATTCCGCCTCGCTGCGCAGGACCAGGGACGGTTGCGCGGCGCGGGCAACGGTCTGGTTCGGGTTCGTGTCGTAGCCGAGGCTCTGCGTGAAGGCGGGCAGGATCGTGAAGGTGCCGAGGCGGTAGCCGAGCGGCGCGTAGGCCGGATCGACGGCGTTGGGCCCGGCACGAAAAGCGTTCCCGAAGCCGAGGCCGAGACCCAGACCAAGGATGCCGGCCGGGTTGACGAGGCCGAGCGGTGCAATCGAGGTCGGCAAGGGGATGCCCGAGACCGGGCTCTGGATCACCGGCGATAGTCGCAGATCCGTCGTGCTCTGCTGCGTGCGGATTTGCGTGACCTGCTTGGTTGGCGAGCCGAGTCGCCGCGCCGGCGCCGCCCGCTGGCGCAGGAGGGAAGGCCGCACGCCGTTGACGCTAGCACCGCCGGTCGTGGGAGACCCCGTGCGGAATCGCGGCAGGCGCGCCACGCTGTCGTCCTCGGTGGCGGCCGGAGAAGGAGGCTCGCTCGTCGAGAAGGCGGGATTGCGCGGACCGAACGCGGCCGAACCGAAACCATTCGCACCGGCACCCGATCCACTGCCGCTCGTCGCGCCCGGCGTCGTTTGGGTGAAGACCGAAGAGCCGAGCGCCGAGCCGCCAGGAGCGGAAGCTCCGCTGCCGCCGCGGAGGCTTGAGCCGGCGTCGCTGGCCGAACCACCGGAACGGGGACGAGTGGGCTGGGCGCCCGAATCGGCCCCCTCCGCCGGAGCGATCACCGCGGGATCGACGTCCTGGCCGTAGGTCGGGCCCGCGCTCGGCGCCAGCAGCAGCGCCGCGGCGAGCAGCGGCGCGAAGCCCCGCGGCCGAGCGATGGCGCCCGCCCCGGCGCGGCATCCGCGCTGTCCCGTGATCGGCCGATCGCGTGTCACCGGCAGCGCTCTTTCCCTCGATGCGGCCGGTGGGCCCGCCGCCGACACCCTCGGATCGAGGCCGGTCCACCATGGTTAATGGAGCTATACCGGACAGGGTTAACGGGGGGTTTCGGGCTGTGCAGGCGGCTGGGCACCCGCGTCCAGCTCACGCCTACGTTGCAGGCTACCCTCCAGACCCCCTTGCGACCGCATTTCGGGCTCAGTACGCGAGCGAGACTTCAACGAACGGACGCGACTCCTTCATGGCCCTAGCCCAGCGAATCGAGGAAATGGACGTGGCCGGCGTGGCCCGCTTGCCGGCCATTGCCTCGGCTTTGCGCACCATCGAGACCGAGCGCGACGGACTCGCCTGTTTGATGGCGGCGATCGACAACGGGATGGGTGCGGCCTTCGCCCACGCCGTCGCGCGGATCGGCGCTGGGCGGGGCCGGGTGATCTGCACCGGTATGGGCAAGTCCGGACATGTCGCTCGCAAGATCGCCGCGACCATGGCCTCGACCGGCACGCCCGCCCTCTATGTCCATCCGGCCGAGGCGAGCCATGGCGATCTCGGCATGGTGCAACCCGAGGACGTGGTGCTCGCACTCTCGTGGTCGGGCGAGACCACGGAACTCGCCGACATCATCGGCTACACCCGCCGCTACGGCGTCGCGCTGGTGGCGATCACCGCCAATGCCGCCTCGACGCTCGGACGGGAAGCGGACATCTGCCTCACCCTGCCCAAAGCCAAGGAAGCCTGCCCGAACGGGCTGGCGCCGACGACCTCGACGGCCATGCAATTGGCGCTCGGCGACGCGCTCGCCGTAGCGCTCCTCGAAGCGCGGGGCTTCTCGGCCCGCGACTTCTCGGTGTTCCATCCCGGCGGCAAGCTCGGCGCGTCGCTCCGTCAGGTGCGGGAGGTCATGCATGACGGCGAGCAATTGCCGATCGTGGCTTTGGGAACCCCCATGCGGGCGGCGGTCGCCGAGATCGAAGCCAAAGGGTTCGGCTCGGTGCTGGTCACGGACGCGGAAGGCCGGCTCGCCGGCATCCTCACCGACGGCGATGTGCGCCGGGCGATCTTCACGAAGAACGGCTTTGAAGAACTCGCGGTCGACGCTGTGATGACCCGCAATCCCCGGACCATCACACCGGAGACCCTGCTGGCCAAGGCCCTACAGATCCAAGAGGCAATGAAGATCACCGCGCTCGTGGTGGTCGAGGGTGAGCGCCCGGTCGGTCTCGTCCACTATCACGATCTGTTGCGCACGGGTGTCGCCTGATCGGCTCCCAGGCTCCCCAGTAGTCGTTCCTTTCAAGCGTCCTAACGACTTTCATTGATTGATAAATATCTGTCGCTTGGCTTGCCCAAAGCGACCCGTAGGGTCCGAAATTTCCAAGAATATCGTCCTAAACGTGCGTTAAAATAGCGCTGTCGCACCCGGGAACATCGTCGAGCGTGAGCGTTTGAGGCGTGTCGTTCCAGGGTCACGGACCCCGACGGCATCTTTCGACGACAGGACGCTGCGGTGGCCAGCTCGATGCTGTGACCCGTCGCCCCGCGCCTGCACGGCCGGAGGGCCGGACATACGGCCCCCGTCGAGCGCGCGCGCAATGAGACAGGGGATGGACGATGGAAACCTACAAAGACGCCCTTTCGGGCAAATGTCCCTTCGGCGGTGACCGTATCGGTGGCTCGTTCGCGACGCCGCCGACCCTGGAAGAATGGTACCCCGACCGGCTGCGGGTCGAAACACTGCATCAGAACGGGCCGCAGGCCGATCCGCTCGGCGCCGATTTCGATTACAAGGCGGCCTTCGAATCCATCGATTATGAGCAGCTCAAGGCCGACATCCGTTCGTTCCTGACGAGTTCGGTGCCGTGGTGGCCGTCCGATTACGGCAATTACGGTCCCCAGATGATCCGCATGGCCTGGCACTCGGCCGGCACCTACCGCATTGCCGATGGGCGCGGCGGCGCAGGGGAAGGTCTGCAGCGCTTCGCCCCGATCAGCAGCTGGTGGGACAACGGCAACACCGACAAGTCGCGCCGCCTGATCTGGCCGATCAAGCAGAAATACGGCAACGCCCTTTCCTGGGCCGATCTGATGGTGCTGACCGGTACCGTCGCCCTCGAGATCATGGAGTTCCCGACCTACGGCTTTGCTGCCGGGCGGCGCGATGCCTGGGAGGCGGACAACGCCACTTACTGGGGACCCGAATTGTGGGACCCGAACAACGTCGCTTCCTTCGACGACATGGTGAACCGCGACAAGCGCTGGCGCGGGAAGAACGGCGATCCTGATTACGACCTCGAGAATCCCCTCGCGGCCTCGCATCAGGCGCTGATCTACGTGAACCCGGAAGGGCCCTATGCCAGTGGCGATCCGGCCGCGTCCGCACGCGACATCCGCATCACCTTCACCCGCATGGCGATGAACGACGAAGAGACCGTCGCGCTCATCGCGGGCGGTCACGCCTTCGGCAAGAGCCACGGCATGGTGAAGGCCGACCGCATCGGCCCGCCGCCGGAGATTGCGCCGATGGAGGCCATGGGACTCGGTTGGCACAACCCGGAGGGCTCGGGCGCTGCCGAGCACACCATGACGAACGGCATCGAAGGGTCCTGGGTGCCGAACCCGACGACGTGGGACAACGACTACCTGACGAACCTCTTCAAGTACGAGTGGAAGCAGACCAAGAGCCCGGCGGGCGCCCTGCAATGGCAGCCGATCGATCCGGACGCGCCGCGCACACCCGATGCCCACGTGCCCGGCGAGACCCACCCGCTGATGATGATGACCAGCGACATCGCCCTCAAGGTCGATCCGGTCTATCGCGAGATCTGCCAGAAGTTTCTGAGCGATTTTGACTACTTTACACTGCAATTCTCGAAGGCTTGGTACAAGCTGACTCACCGCGATATGGGCCCGAAGGAGCGGTATTTCGGTCCCGAAGCAAAGATCGAGGACGATCTGCTCTGGCAGGACCCGATCCCACCGGTCGATCACCCGCTGATCGAGGCCGCCGATGTCGAGGCCCTCAAGACGGAGATCCTGGCAAGCGGTCATTCCGTGTCGGATCTGGCCTTCACGGCCTTCTCCTCCGCTTCGACCTATCGCAAGAGTGACAAGCGCGGCGGCGCCAACGGAGCCCGCTTGGCCTTGGCCCCGCAATCCGGTTGGGCGGTCAACCGTCGTACCGTCGGGGTGATCGACAGCCTGCGCGGTATCATGGCGAGCTTCAACGGCAGGGCGTCGGGGGGCAAGAAGGTCTCGCTCGCTGATCTGATCGTGCTCGGCGGGTGCGCGGCGGTGGAGAAGGCGGCCCAAGATGCCGGCGTCGACGTCACCGTTCCCTTCGCGCCGGGGCGGATGGACACGCGGCCGGACCTGACCGACGCGGACAGCTTCGAGTGGTTGAAGCCCGTGGTCGACGGATTCCGCAATTACATCGACGACCGCTTCGCCGAGATCACGCAGGGCAAGGTCGCGCCCGAGCAAGTGTTCTTGGATCGGGCGAATCTGCTGGCGCTCACCGCCCCCGAATGGGTCGCGCTGACGGGGGGATTGCGGGCCCTGAACTTGAACCATGACAGTTCCCGTCACGGCATCTTCACCGACCGCGTCGGCGTCCTGACGAACGACTTCTTCACCGTGCTGACCAGCATGGATTACGAGTGGAAGAAGGCGGACGACTCGGGAATGACCTTCACACTCGACGACCGCGCCACCGGCGAGACGAAGTTCACGGCCACCCGTTGTGACCTCGTCTTCGGGTCGAACGCACAGCTTCGAGCGGTGACGGAAGTCTATGCCGGCACCGATGGGCATGCGCGCTTCGTCCGGGACTTCGTGAAAGTCTGGGACAAGGTGATGAACCTCGACCGGTTCGACCTCAGGGTCTGATCCGCTCGCGGCGACCGGGCGACATTCGGATCGCACGGTCGCCGCGCCAGCTGCGCGTCAAAGCCCGCCCCTCGACAAGCACCGCCATCCGTCCGAAGGAAGGGAGGGGCAGGGCGCGGGGAGCGGGTCGCGCATGAGTGAGCATGTCACCATCGAGGACCGCCCGGACGGCGTACGCCTGATCCGGATGAACCGACCGGAAAAGAAGAACGCGCTGACCGGCGCGATGTACGACGCCCTGCGCGAGGCGCTGGCCGCGGCGGACACTTCCGACCATATCGGCGCCGTCGTGCTGGCGGGGCTGCCCGGCGCCTTCACCGCAGGCAACGACCTCGCCGACTTCGTCGCCACGGCCCGAGGTGGCTCTTTCCTCGACATGCCGGCCCTGCACTTCATCCGCCAGCTGGCCCGTACGCGCACGCCGCTGGTCGCGGCCGTGGACGGGCTCGCCGTCGGCATCGGCACGACGCTGACGCTCCATTGCGATCTCGTCTATGTCGGCCCCCAGGCGCGCTTCCGCATGCCCTTCGTCGAACTCGGCCTCGTGCCGGAGGCCGCCGCATCCCTGCTGCTGCCGCGCCGGGTCGGTACAGCGCGGGCCTCGGCGTTGCTGCTCCTGTCCGAAGCGTTCGATGCCGAGACCGCGTTGTCGCTCGGCCTCGCCACCGCCCTTCTGCCGTCGGACGCGGTCGAAGCGCATGCCCTGGAACGAGCCGCGCGCCTCGCCGCGCTGCCGCGCGCGGCCTTGGCCGCGACCCGGCAGCTGATGCGGGGCGATCAAGCTTTGGTCGAGGCGGCGATCGAGACCGAGGCAGAGGCCTTCGTCGAGCGCCTCGCCTCGGCCGAGGCGCAGGAGGCCTTCAGCCGCTTCCTGTCGGGCGCGCGCAAGCCGTGACCTTGCCCTTGCGCGGGAAAATCTGTCTCGTAGCCGGAGCCTCCCGCGGCGTCGGGCGCGGCATCGCACGGGGCCTCGGCGAGGCGGGCGCCACGGTGATCGTGACCGCCCGCTCGTCCGAGACCGGCCGGCCCACCGAGACCCGGCCGGAGACGATCGAGGACACGGCCCGTGCGGTCGATGCGGCGGGCGGCGAGGGGCATCATTACCTGTGCGACCACAGCAGCGAGCGGCAGGTCGACGAACTGGTGCACTGGGTTCTGCGGCGCTTCGGGCGGATCGACGTGGCGGTCTCCAGCGTCTGGGGCGGCAACGAGGGTTATGACGGCGAGCGCTATCCCGACGGGGCCAGTTGGGGCACCCCGTTCTGGCGACGCTCGGCAGAGCCCTTCGCCGGGTTTCTCGGCTCCGGTCCCTATCCGGGCCTGCTGCTCGCCCGGGCGGTCGCGCCGGCCATGGTGTCGGCGCGGCGCGGATTGATCGCCTTCGTCTCGTTCGGCACCGAGGATTACCTCGGCGACCTGTACTACGATCTCGCCAAATCGGTGACGAACCGCCTCGCCTTCGCCTGTGCGGCGGAACTCGCGCCTCACAAGGTCTGCGCCCTGGGGCTCTCGCCCGGGTTCGTGGCGACCGAACGGGTCCAGGATTCCGGGCAGTCGGAAATGGCCACCGAGACCCCGCTCTATGCGGGCCGCGCCCTTGCCGCGCTCGCCGCCGACCCGGAGGTGCTGGAACACAGCGGGCAGGTTCTGCATGCCGGAGATCTGGCACAGGTCTACGGCTTCACCGACGCCGATGGCAGCCGGCCGGAGCGCTTCCGGATCGTGAGGGATACATGAGCCTCCAGGGCAAGACGCTGTTCATCACCGGGGCCTCGCGCGGCATCGGCCTCGCCATCGGGCTTCGCGCGGCGCGCGACGGCGCCAACATCGCCATCGCAGCCAAGACCGACACGCCCCATCCGAAGCTCGAAGGCACGATCCACACCGCCGCCGAGGCGATCGAGCGGGCTGGTGGCAAAGCTCTGCCGCTGGTCGTCGATGTCCGCGACGAAGACGCCGTCAAGGATGCCCTCGACCAAACAGCGAAGAGGTTCGGGGGGGTCGACATCGTCGTCAACAACGCGAGCGCGATCGCGTTGACGAACACGGCCAACACCGAGATGAAGCGCTTCGACCTGATGCATCAGATCAACGCGCGCGGCACCTTCCTCGTCAGCAAGCACGCGATCCCGCATCTCGAGAAAGCAGGTAACCCCCATATCCTGATGCTGTCGCCGCCGCTCGACATGGCCGAGAAATGGTTCGCGCCGCATCTCGCCTACACCATGGCGAAGTTCGGAATGTCGCTTTGCGTTCTCGGGCTCGCGGGCGAATTGCGGTCCAAGGGCATCGCGGTCAACGCGCTGTGGCCGCGCACGACCATCGCGACGGCGGCGATTCAGAATCTGCTCGGCGGCGATGCGCTGATGCGGGCGAGCCGCAGGCCGGAGATCATGGCGGATGCGGCCCACGCCCTGTTCGAGAAGCCGGCGCGGACGTTCACGGGCCGCTTCCTCATCGACGACAGCTTCCTGGCGGAACAGGGTGTCACGGACTTTTCAAAATACCGCGTCACAGCGGGTGTCCCCCTTGCGCCGGACTTCTTCGTGCCGGATGCGAGCGAGCCGCCGCCCGGCGCCCTCGACTAGACGCCATTCTCGAGTTCACCCTTGATCTTCATTCACCAGCCGGTTGCCGGCGCCGCGCAGACCCTGCTTGAGCGGCGCCCCCTCGAATTGCAGGACGCGATCCCCGAGGACACGGTCTGGATCGACATGATCCGTCCGACCCGCGAGGAGGACGTGAAGGTCGAATCCTTCATGGGCATCCAGGTGCCGACCCGCGAAGAGATGAAGGACATCGAGCCCTCCGAACTCCTCTATGTCGAAGAGGGCGCCCGCTACATGACCGGTCGCGTGCTGTCGAAGGTGAGCGATTCCGAAGAGCCGGGCCTGGCCGGCATCACCTTCATCCTCCGCGACAATCGCCTCGCCACGGTGCGCTACGAGGAGCCGCAGGCGTTCCGGATGTACGCGCAGCGGGCCGGGCGCACCACCGGCAACGGGCCCTCGCGCTCGACCACCGGCGAAACGATCCTGGCCGGGCTGATCGAGGCGGTGATCGATCGCGCCGCCGACGTGCTCCAGCTTCAGGGCGAGCGCATCGACCGGTTGTCGCGAAAGATCTTCGAGGAACGGGACGACCCTTCCGCCCGAAACACCGCCCTGCAAGATACGTTGCGGGCGCTCGGACGCCACGGCGACCTGATCTCGAAGCAGCGCGAGAGCCTCGTCTCGATGGAGCGCATCCTGCTGTCGCTCTCGGCGACCTATCGCACCGCCAAGGCCCCGCGTGAATTGCGTGAGGATGTGCGCTCGACCCTGCGCGACCTGCAATCGCTGGAGGAGCACGCGACGTTCCTCTCCTCCAAGATTCAGTTCCTCCTCGATGCCACCCTCGGCCTCGTGAATCTCGAGCAGAACAACATCATCAAGCTGTTCTCGGTCATGGCGGTGGTGTTCATGCCGCCGACCCTGATCGCGTCGATCTACGGGATGAATTTCGAGACGATGCCGGAACTGAAATGGAGCTTCGGCTATCCCGCTGCGATCGGTATGATGGTGGTCGCCGCCGTGCTGCCCTATGTTTTCTTCCGCTGGAAGAAGTGGCTGTAACGATCGTCCTCAGATCGCGTGTCCTCAGGCCCTTGTTTGAATCCTGAAGATGTCGGTCTAGCGATCGACGCTCTTCAGATGGAGGTAGGCGGGATCGAACTCGGCCGCCTCGCAGAGACCATCCCAATCGTGGATCGTCAGCGTGCGAGCTTGCAGCGTGATCAAGCCCGCTTTCCGCAGGGCTCCGAGCGTCCGGGCGATGTGAACCGAGGTGAGGCCCATCGCATCGGCGAAGTCGGTCTGGCGCAGCGGCATCGGACAGGTCCGTCCCGTGCTCAGGCCCACCGCGCGCTGACGCAGGGAGAGTTCGCAGAGGAGATGCGCCGTGCGGCCATAGGCCGATCGCCGCCCGTTGGCGGTCAACCAGCCACGGAACAACGCCGCATCGATCATGCTCTCGCGCCAGAGGACGGCGGCAAGTTCGGGCAGCCGCGCCGAAAGCTCGCGCAGCGCTTCGTGCGGTATCCGGGCCACCGTGCACGGCGTCAGCGCGGCGATGCCATGATCCAGAACGCCGAGA
Organism: Methylorubrum suomiense; assembly: GCF_022179765.1. GTDB lineage: Bacteria > Pseudomonadota > Alphaproteobacteria > Rhizobiales > Beijerinckiaceae > Methylobacterium > Methylobacterium suomiense. Next base: position 74,187 of record NZ_BPRE01000009.1, read on the forward strand.
TGCAGGCTCTGCAAGTCCGGCAGGTCGCCGGCGATATGGAAGGCGATGATCTGCCGTCCGCCACCGGGCAGGAATTTCAGGCGGGACACCCAGCCATCGACCACCGCCAGACAACAAGCCGGCCGCTCACCGTCTCGAAGGATCTCCTGGCCGGGTTCGTAGCTGCGCAGGGAGACCGGCAACGTTCTGATCGCCTCGACCACCGTTTCCGAAAGCGTAGCGGTGCTCCGCAGCCGGCGGATCAAGGGAGGCACGAAACGGTCGGTCGTTGGGGACATGCGGCCTGTTTCGCGGACGGACTCGTGACGGAATCGTGGGCCGTCACCATCGAAGATGCGGCGACGCTCGGAACCGTGACGATGCCGTGATCTGGCGTCCAGCCTGCGTGATCTTCCCGTCGTTGAGAAGTCTTTTCAGCAAGGTCCGCAATGCGGGCCCTGGGTCAGACCGGGCTAGGCCGCAGCACGAACCCGGAAATCGAGACGGAACACCACCTTTTTCGCCTCGTCGGTCGCCTCGAGGTGCCACGTGTCGCCGAAGCCGATGCTCTGGCCGCTCTCACCCAGCAGCGCGCCGGCATACTGAATTGCGAGGCGACGGGCCGCGTCGAGATCGGGAAGCAACATACCTTCCTCATCGCGAAGGTCGACGCCGTCCTGCACATTGAAGAAAAAGCGGGGCATCCGGCAACTCCTGAATTGCGGTCGTCTTCCGACGCGTACGCGCCTCTCGATCGGACGCAATGACACCCAATTAAATTGCGCACAAGGCAAATTTTAGGCGTGAGCGGGTGTGTCCGACCAATCGTACACGACGCCCGTCATCGTCTCCGACATGGCCCAAAGGCGCGCCGCGTCGGAACGATCCGCCGCATGCGGAAAGACGCGGGCTGGCTTGGGCATGCCTCGTGCCTCCCAGACACCGTCCGGCCCATAGTAACCGCCGCCCCGCGCCTCGTGGGCGGTGGCCGCGAAGAGAACAGGCAGGGCTCCCTGCGCAGCGGATTGACCGGCGAGGGTAAACAAAGCCCGGCCGATCGCCTGCTGCAGCCATCCAGCTCGGTCGCCGCGGCGGAACACATCGGTGAGCGCCAAACCCGGATGAGCGGCCAATGCGCGCTCCTGTCGTCCCGCAGCCCGAAGCCGGCGCTCAAGCTCCAGGGCGAACATCAGCATCGCGAGCTTGGTCTGGCGGTAGGCCTTCTGCGGACCGTAGGTGCCGCGCCAGTGCGGATCGTCGAAGCGTATCTGCCCACTGCGATGGGCGAGGCTCGCCACCGCGACGATGCGGGTTTCGTGCGACGGCCGAAGGATCGGCAGGAGCAGGCCGGTGAGGGCGAAATGGCCCAGATAATTGGTCGCGAGTTGCCGTTCGAAGCCATCCTCGCTTTCCTCACGCCGGGGCACTGCCGCGATGCCCGCATTGAGGACGAGCAGATCGAGCACATCCCCGTCACGCTGCAACGCATCCGCCAAGGCCCGGACACTCGCGAGACGCGCGGTGTCGAGTTCGCGGACGCTGAGGCGCGCGGAGGGATGAATTCGGGTGATCGTCGTCGCGATCCGGGCGCCCTTGGCCGGGTCGCGCACCGCCAGGATCACCCGTGCCCCCGCGCCGGCAAGCGCCAGCGCGGTCTCGTAGCCGATGCCGGAGCTCGCCCCGGTCACAAGGGCGATCCGACCGGCCTGCGTCGGGATGTCGGTCGTGGTCCAACCTCGTACCGCCATGGCGGGTCTCCTCTTACCAACACCCGGCAATGCGCGATCTTTGTGCATATCGACGCGGAATAACCCGTTCTGCGCCCAGCGAATTGGTCTTCGCCGGTGCTTTCGTGCTAACCCTTCCGAAGTCCCGACGATCCTGTCCGAGGACCGCTGCCGCCCCGTGCGTCTCGCTTTCCGCCGGGCCGCCGCTTGCCGCGCACGAGATTTTGCGTGGCACGACCCTCATCGAAAGACCCTTTCATGAGCGACGACACAGATGCCAAGACCCGCGCAGCCGAGCGCGCGGAGCGGTCCGAGCGCATGGCGCGCGAGGGGGCGCAGGCCATGGCCGAGCACCTTGCGGCCGTCAAGGCTGTGGATGAGCGCACGGTGAAGTTGCGGGCGCTGCGGCTCGCGAAGGAGGCCGAAGAGGCGGCCGCGAAGGCCGCCGAGCCGCCCGCGGCACCGAAGCGCAGCCGCAAGAAGGTCGCGAGCTGAGATGGCGATGGACCGTACCCGGCGACCGAGCGATCCGCGGCAGGCGGCCGAGGCCGCCTTTAAGGCCGTGACTCGGAAGGCGCCGGAAGCGGCGCCGACGGCGCCGACGCCGACGGCGATCCCTGGCGCCCGCGAAAGCGTGTCACTGCGTATCGACCGGGCCGTCCTGGATCACTTCCAGAAGGACGGCCCGGGCTGGCAGGATCGGATCAACGCTGCCCTGAAGGCAGCCGCAGGTCTCTGAGCGTTCAAGCGGAAAGGGCGCGCTCCAACTCTCCCTTGGACATCTTCGAACGGCCGGGGATGTCCTGCTTGCGCGCCCGCTCCATTAGCTCCGCCTTCGTCGAGCCGCCGCGATCGGATGTGCTACCCGATTTGCCGCCGGTCTTGCGGGCCGTCGCCGTCTTCTTGGCGACATCTTCCGGCTGCTTCGAGTGCTGTTTCCCCTTGGCGGTGTCGGACCGCTTCTTCGCAGTCGACCGCTTGTATTCGGAATCCGAGAGCTTCTCGCGCGCCTTCTTGGGCAGGTAGCGTTCGCCGGTCTTGCCGCTTTCCTTACCCGATTTCGTCCCCCACTCCTCCTCGGTCCACTGCTTGAGGTGATTGTCGTCGGACTTCTTACCCTCGTAGCCGCCACCCTCCTTCTTGTATTCGGAGGTCGCCATCTGCGCCTTACGGGCGGACCATTGTCCCGGCTTGCCGCCCTTGGAGGATTTCGTCACCTCCTTCTTCACCTTGTCCCACAACTTCGGGTCGGTTTTCTTCGCGCTCTCGGCCATTGTTTCACTCCATGAGGCAGTGCATTGACATTCGGGTGTCAACAGGAGGCCGCAAAGTCGGTTCCGCGCGGGCCCATCACAACAGTGGATAGAACCGGCGCAAGCAACGGCGTTGACAGGAGCGAGGGAAGCTCTCACCTGCGCGCCATCAACCATCCGGCCGCGCGTGCGGCCGAGCGAGGATCGCGATGTCCGAGGCGAGCAGGCCGAAGGTGTTCATCGACGGCGAGGCCGGCACGACCGGTCTCGGCATCCGCGAGCGCTTGGAGCGCGACGGGCGCGTCGTCCTCATCAGCATCCCGCACGAGAGCCGCAAGGATCCGAACGCCAAGCGGGCGATCTTGGAAGAGGTCGACCTCGCGGTTCTCTGCCTGCCGGACGATGCTTCCCGCGAGACGGCGCACCTCGCCGATTCGTTGGCCGGGGGTGGCCCGAAGCTTCTCGATGCCAGCACCGCCCACCGCGTGGCGGAGGGGTGGGTCTACGGCTTCGCCGAACTGACGCGGGATCAGGCCGACGCGATCCGGAACGCTCGCAGGGTCGCCAATCCCGGTTGTTACCCGACCGGGGCCATCGCCCTGCTGCGGCCGCTCGTGGAGGCCGGATTGATCGCCGCCGATACGCCCATCAGCGTCAATGCCGTGAGCGGCTATAGCGGCGGCGGCAAGGGCATGATCGAAGCCTACGAAGCCGGACGCGCGCCAGCCTTCGAGCTCTACGGCCTCGGCTTTGGTCATAAGCACCTGCCCGAATTGCAGACTTATGCCGGTCTGACCCGTCGTCCGATCTTCATCCCCTCCGTCGGCAACTTCCGTCAGGGCATGCTGGTGAGTATTCCGCTGCACCTCGAGACGCTGCCGGCGCGCCCATCGCCTGGAGATTTCGAGGCTGTCCTTACGGATTGGTATGCCGGTTCGGATCAGGTCCGCGTCGTGCGTGGAGCGGAGGACGGCGCGCATCGTGAGCGGATCGAGCCGGAGGCGCTCAACGACACCGACCTTTTGGAATTGCGGGTGTTCGGTGCGGATGGGCACCGGCAAGTGGTGCTGGTCGCCCGCCTCGATAACCTGGGCAAAGGCGCTTCCGGTGCGGCAGTCCAAAATCTTGGGCTGATGCTCGGCCTCGACTGACGCCGCGCGGGCGGCAACGTCACCTCGATCTGCGCGCCGACGGAGCGGCTGGTGGGATCGTCTGGAACCGCTTTGATGAACGGCGTGGCCTGCCCGACTGGGCGGCGCCTGGCTTCCTACCGCGGTAAATAACGTCTCGCCCCAGTCGTTAGAGACAGTCAAGGATTGGTTGTAAACGAGGGCTTCAATACTTTCGGCATCATTGTATTTCAATAAAGCCGAAAAATGATTCGGTCTTTCGTCTGGAAAGTGCTGATCATTCAACTCATGCTCGTCCAGTCGAATATTTAGACAATTTATGGGCGAGTTCACACAACGAGCCTGGATGACTGAGCACCAGGCGATACTTCATCTCAAACTCGAATTCTAAGTTGGGCACAATCTAGTCTGTGCTACTCGCTGCCCCAACCTCGGCATTGCGATCCATCCACAGAAAATACGCAGCAGTGCGGCAGGGCGTCGCATGCTTCCGGGGTAGGGGCGTGGTGCCGCGCCGGTGCGGAGGGGAGCACTGACCTGTGCCATCGGGATCGCCCAGGGGGAATGTCGGAGAGAATTCCAACATACTGATGCCAACAGGTTTTTCAGCCGTCACAGCAACTTTTCTTAACATATGAAATATTCGTTTCGGTTCAAAATCCTATGACGGATGCATCCCAGATGTCGCCGAAATACACCCTTTGGCGTTTTCATGGGAAGGCAGGGCATGTCAGATGTGCCCACTCGTTTCGATTTTGATCGATGCATGATCGAATAAAGATCGACAAACAGACTTGCTCCGGTAAAGCCCTGAGCTTACCGTGATGCAAGTAATCCTCCAGACTCAGAAGACGGCGCCATGGACACCACCGAACAGGACGCAGAAACCGCACGCCTCATCACCCTCGCGGCGGATGTGGTCTCGGCTTATGTCAGCAACAATCATGTCCAGAGTGCCGAACTGCCACGCCTCATCGGTGATGTGCATGAGGCGATCCGCTCCGTAACGGTCAGTGCCAAGCCGACCGATAGCGGTCCGCCGAAGGCGACGCCGCAGGAGATCCGCAAGTCGATCAGTCAGGACTTCCTGATCTCGTTCGAGGACGGCAAGCCTTACAAGACGCTCCGTCGCCACCTGACGCTCCGGGGCCTCAGCCCTGAGGCCTACCGCGCGAAATGGGGTCTGCCGAGCGATTACCCGATGACCTCGACGAGCTATTCCGAGCAGCGTTCCGAGCTCGCGCGGGCCCTGGGCCTCGGCCAGCAGCGCCGCCGTCCCGAGGCTGAAGCCGCCGCAGAGCCGCCGCCCCCGGCCGAGCCTGAGGTCGAGGCTGAAGCGGAGGCCGCACCGGCGAAGAAGCCACGCGCTCGCCGCAAGAAAGACGCGTGAGACTTCTCGCGCCGGCCGCTCTCAACCCGGCCGGCGCGAGGGCGTAAGCCGCACGCCCGGCGCCGGTCGCTCCAGGAGGACTTCACGGCGGAAGCGCACGAGGCGAGCCGGTCGTCCCGCCGTGCCGCTCGTAATGTCCTCGGTTTCCTCGACCAATCCCTGCTGCGCGACGAGACGGCGGAAGTTCTGCTTGTGCAGCCGCGTGCCGGAGAGTGCCTCGACGGTGCGCTGGAGCTGAAGCAGCGTGAAGGCCGGCGGCATCAATTCGAACACCACCGGACGGTACTTGATCTTGCCGCGCAGGCGGCCGATCGCGGTCGCGAGCACGCGGCGGTGGTCGAAGGCCATCGGTAGGCCCGTCGCCGCCGCATCGTCGGGCACGGCCGCACCGGATTGCCCGCGTGCCTCCGGAATGAGACCGGCCTCGAACAACAGCTCGTAGCGCTCGAGCACCCGCTCCTCGTTCCATGCCCCGCCGAGACCGAAATTCAGGCTGACGCGGTCCTCTCGCAAGCGGCGCAGTTTGGCGTCCGGACCCTGAGCGACCCATTCCATCAGTCGCGGCTCAATGGCGGCCAACGCCTCGGGACGGCCCTCGCGGAAATCCTCCCAAGGCAGGTAGCGATACCAGTTGCGCCACGCCGCCTCGGCGAGGCCGGCCGGGCGCAACTCGCGCACGAGGGCGAGATAGGCCACCGAGAGCAGATGGACGCCGCGACCGCCGCCATCCCGATCACGGTCGCCGAACGTGTAGAGTTGCTCGACGTAGCCGAGACGCTGATGCGTCTGCTGTTCCACCCAGGCCCGCAATCCCCGTTCCAGGGTCGCGTGCTCGGGGACCAACGGACCAGCCGGTAGGGCGCTGCTGCGTCCGGGCGCCTGCCCGGAAATCTGTACGGTCAGGGCGCGCGGCTCGCCCTCGGTCGCTGCCAGGATCACGGCGACGAGTCCGACCGCCGACGCGTTGTCGGCCCGTTCGAGGCCCTCCGTAGCGAGGGCGACCACACCCGGTTCGGCCGTGCTCATCCCGTCGAACCCGATGCTCCCCGTCGCCGCAGATCGATGTGCAGTCCGAACTGTCACACGCAGTGCTCATGCCGGATGGGAACCGGCACCGTCAACGAGGGGATCGGTCTCGGCACCTCGTTTGGCCGAAGCGCGAGACACCATATGGCGCAAAATCACGGGCCACGGCTTCAACGCCGTCCCGCGATGGGACATGCAGGGGGAAATGTCGGTACCAATCGCCCCTTACGCGCCCGGAACGGCACGACCATTCGGGCACCACTCAATGAACCGGGTGAGAGTCGCCGCGAAGGTGGCGGGCGACTTCGCGGCCGATCTCAACGGCGACGACATCGATGAGCTGCGCCAGGGGCGGATTGCGCAGGCCGACCACCAGACCTTTCATCGCGATGACGTGGTCGGCAAGTCGGTTGGCGCGACGCTGGGCGAGCCACTCGACGGGGCCACTGACCAAGCCTTCCGTCAGGTCGAATGCGAGACCCTGTGACATGGCCGCGCCGGATGCGGGATCGCGAGCGAAACGTCCCATCAATCGAATCCACCGTGAACCCGCCTCTCGCGTGCGAAACTCCGTCTCGAACGGGTAGCCATCCGCGTCCGCTGCCCGAAGCATGCTCTCTAAACGCGCTGCATCCTCCGGGTCGATACGCGTGAGCGCCTGAGCCAGCGGAACGTCGACCGCCGCATCTTCCGACAGCATGAGCAGTCGGGCGAGGGCGGGCGACAACGCGAAGCGATCACTCTGCGGGTCATGAGCCCAAGCCCCGATGCAGGATGAGGCCGCAAAGGCGGTCGAAAGATCAGGCTGGAAGGCCGTCATGTCGTCACCGAAACGGTTCGAACGTGGGTTCGCCCCGTCCGGGGCGGCCGTCCCGGACGTCCGCTTAAATTACCTGAGATTAATTTTGACAGCCAGAGCCGCCGTGCGGAAAGCCTTAGCTTCGATTAGATACTCGCGTAAAGCGTTTAATTCGTCCAAGCAGTTGTATCAACCTGAGGTATGATTTTTCGGCAGTCCCGCGACGGCACGGCTTTAACGCCCGATTAACCATGTTGGGATGAGATCACGGATCAGGGCATCCCGGCATCACAGGACGCGACTGTTCGGTCCGGGGCCCCCGAGAGGGGCTGCACGATGAAAGCGATCACGTTCGTCACGCAAAAGGGCGGCAGCGGCAAGAGCACGCTCTGCATCTCTCTGGCGGTCGCCGCCCAGGAGGCGGGCCACAGCGTCTGCATTCTGGAGATGGATCGGCAGGCGACGATTTCCGACTGGCTCGACCATCGCACCGCGGAGGGACCGGAGGTCGCCCAGATCGATGCCACGCAGATCGACGCCGTGATGGCGCGTCTGGCCGAGTCGGCCTACGACTACGTCTTCATCGACACGCCCGGCGTCGATTCGTCCGGCACGCTGTCGGCGATCCGCGCGGCGGATCTCTGCATCATTCCCTGCCGCCCGACCCCCGCGGATCTGCGCGCCTTCAAGCCGACGCTCGCGGCGGTGTATCGGCTGGAGAAGAAGTTCGCGTTCGTGCTGAACCAGACTCCGCCGCGCTCCTACCGCATCCGCGACGCCGCCGACGGGCTCGCGGTGCTCGGCATCCTGCCGGACGTCAACATCGTCGCCCGCACCGACCATCAGGACGCCATCGGCGTCGGTCAGGGCGTGACCGAATTCAACCCCAAGGGTCAGGCCGCGGGCGAGGTGCGCCGGCTCTGGAGCTGGATCGAGCGGCGGATGCAGGCGGCGCGTCCGCTGACTGGCCGGAACAGGATCGCGGATGGTCATGTCCAGGCCGCCTAAGCTCAGCCTCGCCTCGATCGTCGCGGAGGCGACCCCGAAGCCCACCCGGTCGCCGGGCGCCGAGATCGTCAGCCTCGACCGGGCGGCACCGCCCCCGGCGGCCGGGACGGGAACGCTCAAGCAGCGCGCCAAGCAGATGTCGGTCTATCTCGAACCGCCGGTCTACGACCAGCTGCGCGACCTCGCCTTTGCCGAACGCGCCAAGATGCACGGGCTGATGTTGGAAGCGCTCGATCTGCTGTTCAAGCAGCGCGGCGCCCGCTCCATCGAGCAGATTCTGGGAGAGCGCCCGCGCTGACGCGCGACTGGGCTGTGCCTTCCAGCCGCCCTCAAAACCGAGAGGCTTCGAAAGAGCACGCCGCCATCGGTATGCCCTTTCGGGGCCTTCCGTCGTGCCGCCCTTGATCGGAGCTTCGAGGGGCGGCCTTCAATCGGATCGTTGTCGATCCTCGAAATCGCGGTCCGTATTGCAACCAACGGTGCGGGCAGGCTGGCGTATTCTGGCGTTTCCTCGCTCGGGATGTCGCTGCGCCGTCGGTGTGCGAAGATCGATGCGCGTGGGTTTCCGCTCGGAGCGATCAGAACGGCAGCAGGATATCCACGAGCTGCTGACCGTAGCGCGGCTGCTGCACGTCAGTGATCTGTCCGCGGCCGCCATAGGCGATGCGGGCCTGGGCGATTTTCGACGAGTCGATGGTGTTGTCGGATTCGATGTCCTCCGGGCGGACCACGCCGGCGACGATCAGTTCGCGCACTTCGAAATTGATGCGGATCTCCTGCTTCCCCTCGACCACGAGATTGCCGTTGGGCAGAACCTGATTGACCACCGCCGCGATGTTGGTCGTCACCGTCTCGGCCCGCTGGACCGAGCCCGCGCCATCGCTCGACGTGGTCGAAGTACCGGTGATGAGCTTGCCGGGGGTGATGCCCGCCGCCGCCACGGCGGCGCTGCTCTCCAACCCGAAGGCGTTGGGCAGACCGAGCCCCTCGGCGTTCGAGCGCGAGCGCTTGGTCTCGTTGTTGAGATTGGCCCGATCGGTGACGTTGACCTTCACGGTGAGGAGATCGCCGATGCGGGCCGCGCGCTGATCCTTGAAGAACGCCCGCGAGCCGGTGCGCCACAGGGAGTTCGGCGCGTAGCTCACTGGCTGGATATCCGGCATCGCCATGCGGACCGGCTTGTAGCCCGGCTGGCTGGTCGGATCCTCGATCGCCGAGAGGGAGGGTGTCGCGCCGACCTGCGACAGGCGGTCGACGGTGTTGCAAGCGGCCAACGGCGCGGCGGCGCAGAGAGCCAGGGCGAGACGGGGGAGGCGAGCGGTCATCGGAGAGGATGCCTTCGGAACGAGGATCAATTGACGCCGGGCCGCGCGGGAAGCGCGCTGGCCTGGAGGACGGGCTGTGCCGCCGGAGGGCTGACCGAAACGCGGCCGGGGCCGATCACCACGGCCTGCAGAACCTTCTTCGAGGCGCCGTTCGTCACGGAGACGCTGGCGCCCAGCCGCCCGCTCTCGTTGGCGGTGCCGCGCATGGCCAGGGACACGCCGGTCGTCTCGAACACGATGGTGACGGCATCGCCGCGGCCGACGAGTTCCGGGGGCGCCACGTCGCCCGAGCGCAGCACCTGCCCGGCGCCGACCGGGCGCTGCGCGACTTGACCGACGGCGAGCGCACCGGCCGCGACGGCATCCGTCGGCACCGTTTCGCGGGGGCGGCGCTCGACGGCGAGGTCGGCGGCGGCGACCGCTTCCCCGCGGGCGAGATTCCGGGTCAGCACCGCGACTTCGCGGATCTCGACGGCGACGCCCGCGACCCGGAGCGAGGCTTGGCGCTCGCCCAGCACGATGAGCCCGGCGACCCGGCGGGTGCGCGGATCGTAGGTCACATCGACCGCCGCTGCCGGGCCGTCGAGGTCCACGGGCGCCAGTAGGGACGGTGCCTCGCCGTCGAGGCGGACCGACAGCGCCTTGGGATCGAGGCCGTAGGCGCTCTCCAGCGAGCGCTTGAGGGCTGCCTCGATCTCCGGTGCGCCCACCCGACGGGCGGCGCGCTGCACGCTCACCTGCACCCGGCCGCCGGTTTCGATGCCGGTGATCCCGAGTGACGAAGCCGCCTCGGCGATGCGGCGTGCCTGGATCGTACCGACGGCACCGAGGCCGGGGGCGCGGAACAGCGCCCGGTCGGCAAGATCGGCGGGCGCGCCCTCGACGAGATCGCCGAGGCTGAGGGTGTCGCCGCGCGCCGTGACGTCGCCGCGCAATCGCAGCGTCGCATCGGAGGCCATCAGCGGCGCGGCGAAAACGGCGAGCATCGCGAAGAGCGCGAGCGCGAGGGCGGTTCGGCCGAAGGCACCGCGGGACGGCGGCATCACGGCGAGGCGGGTCGGGCGGCGGATCGGACGGAGGGCGTGCATCACGATGATCCTCAACCGCGGAACATCTGCGAGGTGGTGGAGAGCATCTGGTCGGCGGCGGTCACAACCTTCGAGTTCATCTCGTAGGCGCGCTGGGCCGCGATCAGCGACGAGATCTCAGTGACCGCGTTGACGTTGGCCTCTTCGAGATAGCTCTGCTGGAGGTTGCCGAAGCCCTCCGAGCCCGGCAGGCCGGTCACGGCGGGACCCGAAGCCGCGGTCTCGATGAACAGGTTGTCGCCGATCGATTCGAGACCGACCTTGTTGACGAAGCGGGCCATCTGGAACTGACCGAGGGCCTGGGGCGCGGTCTGACCGGGGATCGTCGCCTGGACCGCGCCGGTGGCGCCGATCGTCACCGATGTGGCCGTGTTCGGCACGGTGATGCCGGGATCGAGCAGGTAACCGTCGCGGGTCACCATCTGCCCCTGAGCGTCGAGGTCGAACGAGCCGTCGCGGGTATAGGCGGTGCGCCCGTCGGGCATCCGCACCCGGAAATAGCCCTCGCCGCGGATCGCGACGTCGTAATCCTTCTCAGTCATGGTCAGGGTGCCCTGCGACATGACGCGGGCGGTCGAGACGGTCTTCACGCCGGAGCCGAGGGCGAGGCCGGCGGGCAGAACCGTATTCTGATCCGAGGTCGAGGAGCCGGAGCGGCGCAGGTTCTGGTAGAGCAGATCCTGGAAATGCGCCTGCTGGCGTTTGTAGCCGGTGGTGCGCAGGTTCGCGATGTTGTTCGAGATGACCTGAACGTTGAGTTCCTGGGCCGCCATGCCGGTGGCGGCAGCGTAGAGGGCGCGCATCGGGGCCGATCCTTATGGGGCGCGATCAGGCGACGTCGGCGAGGCGGCGGATCGCCGTGCCGCGCAGATCGTCGAGGCGCGAGACGATGCTCGACACCATGGAATAGGTGCGGTTCACGTCCATCAGGCGGGTCATCTCGATGACCGGCTTGACGTTGGAGCGCTCAAGAGCGCCCGGCTCCAGACGGCTCTCCGGCCCGGCGGGCTGCGGGGCGGCCTGGGCGGAGAACAGGTTGCCGCCCTCGTTCTGGAGGGCCTGCGGATCCGCGAAGGTCACGAGGCGGATACGGCCGCGCACGCCGAGATTGGTCGAGATCGTCCCGTCGGGGGCGATGCTCAGACCGGTCTCCTGCTGGCCGATGGTGATCGCGCCGCCATCACCCTGCACGGCGTAACCGTCGGAGGTGACGAGATTGCCCTGAGGGTTGAGCTCGAAAGCCCCGTTGCGGGTGAAGCGCAGACCCTGCGGCGTCTGCACCGTCAGGAAGGCGTCGCCGCGGACCGCCACATGCAGCGCGTTGCCGTCGGGCTCGACCGGCCCCTGGGACAGGTCGAGCGGCGTGCCCTGGTCGATCACGTAGGACACCCGCCGGTCCTGCCGCTGGAAGCTGTCGGCGGAGGCCACCGGCATCAGGTATTCCTGGAAGCGCGCCGAGCGGCCCTTGAAGCCCGTGGTCGAGACGTTCGCCATGTTGTTGGCGATGACGTCGAGCTCGCGGGCGAGCGCGGTCTGGGCGGAGACCCCAACGAAGAGCGCGTTCTGCATGGCTGGCCTCGAATGACGGCGGCGGATGCCCTCCCTCCGCAGGGTCCGTGCCAGACCTGGAAGCTTCATTTACCTTAATGAAAACATGGATTTACTCAAAAAATCCATCTTCCGGCGCTGGGACCGCCGAAGCCTCGCGGCAAGTCCGACCCGGCAAATTCTGCCCTGCTTAAGCGGACGTTAACCACGCCGGTCGAGAACGGAAGCGGGGCTGCGCGTCCGGCGCGCGGACCTTTCCGTGCCACTCCTCTCCATCACGAGCAGCACATGGCGAAGAAGCCCAAGAAGGCGCCCGAGACGGCAGGCGAGGGGGGCGAGGCGGAAGCCCCGAAGTCCAAGAAGAAGCTCATCGTCATCGTCGCGGCCGTGCTCCTGCTCGGTGGTGGGGGCGGTGGCTACGTCTTCATGAAGAAGAAGGCGGCCGCGGCGGAAGCCGAGCACGGCGCGCATGCCGACGTGAAGATGCCGGCCGTCTTCGTCGATGTGCGCGACATGATCGTCAATCTCAGCGCAGATCCCGGCCAGACCAAGAACAGCACCCTCAAGCTGCGCATCGCGCTGGAACTGAAGGACTCCAAGGTCGAGTCCGAGGTGAAGCCGCTGATGCCGCGGGTCGAGGACGCGTTCCAGACTTATCTGCGCGAGATCCGCGCCAGCGATCTCTCGGGCTCCGCCGGGCTCTATCGCCTGCGCGAAGAACTGCTGCGCCGCGTCAACATCGCGATTCATCCTGCGAAGGTTGAGGCCGTGCTGTTCAAGGATGTGATCGTCCAATGATTGGCCCCGAGGACGAACTCGACGACGATTGGGCGGCAGCCTTCGCCGAGCAGGGGGCCGAGGGCGGCGACGCGACGCTTGCCGAGGAATGGGGTGCGGCGCTCGCCGAGCAGGGCACGACCAAGAGCGCGGGCGACGTCGCCGCCGAATGGGCGACGATGATCGAGGACGGGGAGACGGAGAATCTCCCCGAACTCGCCGGCAACGATCGCATCCTGAATCAGGACGAGATCGACGGCGTTCTCGGCTTCTCCCTGCGGGAACTCTCCGCCTCGGGTGCGGGGGGCGTGCGCGCCATCGTCGATTCCGGCGTCGTCCAGTACGAACGCCTGCCGATGCTGGAGATCGTCTTCGACCGGATGATCCGGTTGCTCTCGACCTCCCTGCGCAACTTCTTTCAGGACAACGTCGAGGTCACCCTCGACAACATCACCTCGGTCCGGTTCGGCGATTACCTCAACGCGATCCCGCTGCCGACGCTGCTGGGCGTGTTCAAGGCCGATCTCTGGGAGGGCTCCGGCCTCGTCACCGTCGAGCAGACGCTCGCCTACTCGACCATGGACCTGCTGCTCGGCGGCAAGCGCGGCGTCTCGTCGAGCCGGCTCGACGGGCGTCCGTTCACGACGATCGAGATGAGTCTCGTGCGCCGCCTCGTCGAGATCATCCTGACCGACCTCGAACTGTCGTTCCAGCCGCTCTCGCCGGTGCGCTTCGGCATCGATCGCATCGAGACCAACCCGCGCTTCGCCACGATCACGCGGCCGGGCAATGCCGCCATCCTGATCAGCCTCAAGCTCGACATGGACGGCCGGGGCGGCGGGATGCAGATCCTGTTTCCCTACGCGACGATCGAACCGATCCGTGAACTGCTCATGCAGAGCTTCATGGGTGAGCGGCTCGGGCGCGACCAGGTCTGGGAGAGCCATCTCGCCACCGAGATCTGGCAGGCGGATCTCGAGATGGAGGCGGTGCTGCACGAGGTGACGCTGCCGCTGAAGCGCGTGCTCAACCTCAAGGTCGGCGATACCCTGATGTTCGACCGCAAGCCCTCCGACCTCATCACCGTTCGCTGCGGCGACTGGGCCCTGACCCAGGGCCGGATCGGCCGGATCGACGACGCCATCGCGGTGCAGATCGCCCGGCCGCTGCGCCAATCCCGCACGACCCTCCAGGCCTACGAGGCCTCGATGCAGAACCGCAACGACGGCTAGGACGGCGGCCTCCCATGACCTTCTTCGTCTCCTTCGCCGCCGACATCCTCGTCGCCGTCCTGCTGGTGGCCACCATCGCCTCCTCGGTGCGGCTGTCGCAGCGCATCAGCAAGCTCAAGGCCGATGAGGCGGCCCTGCGCACCACCATCGGCGACCTCGTGGTCGCCAGCGCCACCGCCGAGCGGGCCATCGCCGGCCTGCGCGTCACGCTCGACGAGTGCGACCGCACCCTCGCCGAACGCCTCGGGACCGCCGAGCGCTACTCCACCGACCTCGCCGCCCATGTCGCGGCCGGGGAGAGCGTGATCGCCCGGATCGCCGCCATCGTCGGTCAGGCGCGACCGCCGGCCGTTCCGGTGACGCCCGCGCCGGTGGCTGCGGCGCCGCGTTCTGTTTCTACCGAGACTGCGGGCGGCAACGGCGAGCGGGTCGGCGCGGCCCTCGCCGCCGCCCAAGCCCTCTCCGAGCGCGCCCTCGACCGCCTGAGGGCCAAGGCCGCATGACCCTTCCCGCGCGCCGCCTCGCCAAGCTCGCGAGCCTGCCGGCGCGCCCCTTCCGGCTGCGCCTGATCGATGCCGTAATCCTGGCCGCGATCGGTCTCCTGGTCCTGAAACTGACGACTCTGCTCGGCAGCGACCCGCGCCCGGTCGGGACGCCGCTGCCCGACTTCGCCCGCGTGCTGGCCCATGCGCGCAGCAATTACGAGCCCGCCGACCCGACCACCACCGGCTCCGTCTCGACGCCGGAGAAGAAGGCCGAGCCTGCCCCCCCGCCGGTCTATCAACCGCAGGTGCCCGAGCCGGTCTCGCCGACCGAGCGGGCGCTGCTGGAAAAGCTCTCCGCCCGCCGGGATGCGCTGAAGCAGCGCCAGGACGCTCTCGATCTGCGGGAGCAGATGCTCAAGGACGCGGAGCGGAAGCTTGAGACCGGCGTGTCCGATCTCAAGGAGGCCGAGGAGAAGGTCGAGGCCGGCAGCGCGAAGAAGGGCGACGCGGAGAAGGCCGGCCTCAAGACGATCGTGACGATGTACGAGACGATGAAGCCGAAGGACGCCGCGCGGGTGTTCGACCGGTTGAGCCTCGAAACCCTGGTGCCGATCGTCCTGGCGATGAACCCGCGCAAGATGGCCGAGGTCCTGGCCCTGATGGGTTCGGAGCCGGCGGAGCGCCTGACGGTGGCGCTCGCCAACCGCGCCCGCGGTCTCGATGCGCCGCAATCCGCCTCCGCCGCCCCGATCCTGCCGCCGGGAGAATTGCCGGCGATCGATCCGGGGTCGAAGGCGGTTCGCTAGCGCAATCGTCCGACGAGAAAGAGCGCCGGTCCGGTCTTACGAGGCTTCGTTCAGAGCCCGTTCGATGGCCGCTTCCATCGCCACCGGTTTGGTCGCCGGGGCGAATCGTTCGATCACCCTCCCGTCCCGTCCGATCAGGAACTTGGTGAAGTTCCACTTGATTTTCTGCGTGCCGAGCAGGCCCGGCTTGGCCTCCTTGAGGTCCGCGTAGAGCGGCGCGGCGCCAGGCCCGTTGACGTCGATCTTGCCAAGGACGGGGAAGGTCACATCGTAGGTGAGCGAGCAGAAGCGCTCGATTTCGTCGGCATCGCCCGGCTCTTGGGCACCGAATTGGTTGCAGGGCAGGCCGAGGACGACGAGACCTCGGCTCCGGTGCCGCCGCCACAAGGTCTCCAGCCCCTGGTACTGCGAAGTGAAGCCGCATTTCGAAGCGGTGTTGACCACGAGCAGAACCTTGCCGCGATATTGCGACAACGGATGGGGCCGTCCGCGCGCGTCCAGCGGCGCGTGCGCGAGGATATCGCTCATGGGGTCGTCGTCTCCACTTACCTAAAGTTCCCGAGCCCGTCCGCGCCCTATGTGCCGGAATTAATGGAATGATTCCAGGCTTAGCGGTAATTCAGCCGGGGAGATTGCATCCACCGCTCGGCAGGGCTAGGCGGCCCGGGACAACGCACAGGAGTCCCGTGATGCCGCCACTTTCCCGCAGGACCTTGCCGCTCGCTTCGTCGCGGGTGCTGCTTCTCCTCGCCGGGCTCGCGGCCGGATCCTGGAGCGGGCTGGCACCGCTCGCCTACGCCCAGGACGGTGGGCAGGATGCGGCCCCCGAGGCAGCGCCCGACGAGGCTCCGAAGCCGAAACCCAAGCCGCGCCGCCCGCCGCCCGCCGCGGCGAAGCCCAAACCCGCCGAGGAGGCGAAGGACACCAAGGAGCCTGCGGCGGCAGCCGGGACGGTCCTCGAACCGGCGGCCGCCGCATCCGGATTCGCGCAATGGCCTGCCGGCGCCCGCTCCGTGAGCGAGAGCTACGGCGACTGGACCATGAACTGCACCCGCGAGGACAATCGCACCGATTGCGTCATCATCCAATCGCAGGGCGACCGCCGCACGGGTAAGCGCTTGTTCAGCGTGGAGTTGCGCGTGCCGAAGGATGGCCGGACGGAGGGGCTGATCCTGATGCCATTCGGCCTGCAGATCGAACCCGGCGTGACGTTCAAGCTGGACGATCGGGCCCTTGGGAAGGGCGCGCCCTATTCCTACTGCGTCGCCGACGGGTGTCTCGTGCCGATCAGCCTGCCGACGCTGGCCACCGATGCGATGAAGACCGCACAGAGCCTCACCGTGACGGCGAAGAAGCCGGATACCGAGGAGCCGACGGTCATCACCGTGCCGCTCTCGGGCTTTGCCGCGGCCTACGCCCGCTCCGCCGCCTTCGGAAGCTGAGGGCGCGTCGGGGGCCGCATCGGATTTGCGGCGGGCGGTGCTAGGCTCCGCCCGCCTCGCTTCCCAGCAATGGAATCTCGATGCTGCCCCTGCGCCTGCTGCTTCCGCTCGTCCTGCTCGCCGCCACGGGCGGCGAAATCCGAGCCGAAGCGACGCAAACCGATTTCGCCGGATGCCTGAACGGCTTGGCCGGCCTCGCCGAGACGCGCGGTGTGCCAGCGGCGACGGCGCGGGACGCTCTGGCGGATGTTGCCCCCGATCCGGCCGTGCTGCCGGCGACCCGGACTCAGGCGGAGTTCGTCAAGCCGGTCTGGGACTATATCGACGCCGCCGTGACGCCGGAGAAGATCGCGACCGGCCGCGCCAAACTCGTCGAATGGGCCGACATCCTCGGGCGGATCGAGGCCGCCTACGGCGTCGACCGGCATGTCCTCGTGGCGTTCTGGGGTGTCGAATCGGGCTATGGCAGCGTCCTCGACGATCCCAAGATCGTCCGCCCGGTCATCCCGGCGCTCGCGACCCTCGCGTGTCAGGATCAGACCCGGGCTGCCTTCTGGCGCGATGAACTCGTCGGCGCCCTGACAATCCTCGGACAGGGCGACGCCGATCGTGACCGCATGACCGGCTCTTGGGCAGGCGCGATGGGCCACACCCAATTCATGCCCAGTGCCTATCTCAAACACGCCGTCGATTTCGACGGTGACGGCCGACGGGATATCTGGCGCTCGGTGCCCGACGCCCTCGCCTCGACCGCGAATTTTCTGAAGAACTCTGGCTGGCGCTCGGGCGAGAGTTGGGGGCAGGAGGTCGGACTTCCCGACGCTTTCGATTACCGGCTCGCCGACGAGACCACCGAGCGAAGCTTTGCGGACTGGGCGGCGCTGGGATTGAAGCCCATGGGCGACAAACCGTTTCCAGAAACTGCGGAACGGCGCGCCACCCTCGTGGTGCCCGCGGGAGCACGGGGCCCGGCCTTCCTTCTGGAGCCGAACTTCAAGGTGATCCTTCGCTACAACACGGCGCTCGCCTACGCGCTGACCGTTGCCCATCTGTCCGACCGGCTCGCCGGCGCTCCGGCCTTTTCCCGCGACTGGCCCCGGGGCGACCGAATGTTGACGAACGAGGAGCGGACCGATCTTCAGGTGCGCCTGGAAACCCTCGGCCATCCGACCGGGGGCGCCGATGGCAAGATCGGTCCGAAGACCCGCGCGGCGATCCGCGCCTTCCAGGCGACAAAGGGACTGGTGCCGGACGGCTACGCCGAGGCCGGTCTGCTGGAGGCGGTGAGGGCTGCCGCGTCGGCGCCTTGAAACGGCTTTCGATGACGCGGCACAGCGAGATCGGGCAGACGCCGGGCCGCGGCGATGCGTTCGTGGGTGTCTCTTGTGGCGCCCATCGAAGCCACAAAGGCCTTCGGCGCGATTGATGGACCGCGGAGGACATCGCTGATGCGCGTCCTGCTGGTGCATTGCCACCCCCGCGGCGACAGTTACTCCGCGGCCCTGCGCGACACGGCGCTCTCCGCGCTCGAGGCCGCTGGTCACGGGGTCGAGAGCATCGATCTCTATGCCGAGCAATTCGATCCGCGGCTGAGCGCGGAGGAGCGGGGTGCCTATTACGACGAGGCGGCGCTCCCGCCCGACATCGCCGCACATGTCGCGGCCCTGCGGCGGGCAGAGATGCTGGTCCTCGTCTATCCGACATGGTGGTTCGGCATGCCGGCGATGCTGAAGGGCTGGTTCGACCGGGTCTGGCGGCCGGGTGTCGCCTTCGCGCTCGGCGGCGTTCGCGTACTCGAGCCGCGCCTCACGAATATCCGGCGGATCGCCGTGGTGACGACCTACGGCTCGCCGCGATGGCTGCTGTGGCTTGTGGGCTGGCCGGATTGGCGCTTGGTCCGGCGAGGCATCTGCGTGCTCTGCGCGCCCCGTTGTCGGCTCGACTGGATCGCCCTGAACGGCATGGATGGCGCGACGCAAATCGCACGGGATCGCTTCCTCGCCCTCGTCCGCCGAAAGCTGGCGCGGGTCTGATCGGCGTCAGCCCGGATATCGCTCGAAGCGCGGAAGCGTGTGCGCGTCCTCCATCCAGGCGATGCGCTCGGCCACCTGAATCTGCGCCTGCGGCGGAAGCGCGTCCGGCGTGTCGAGGGTGCCGGTCTGCACGTCGATCATTCCCGGCAGCATCTGTTCGTTGACGTAGAACAACCCGGTGCCGCAGCGCCCGCAGAAGTGGCGCCGGCCATGCTCGGACGAGTGATAGATGCTCGGCTCGCCCTCGATCGAGACCTGATCGGCCGGCACCATTGCCCATCCGACCATCGGCGCGCCCGCATGCCGGCGGCAATCGGAGCAGTGGCACAACGCGTTGTGAACCGGCTCGCCCCGCATCGTGTAGCGGATCGCTCCGCAATGGCAGCGTCCAGTCAGCATCACTCTTTCCCCGCATGATCGGTGCATAGAGTTAGCGGCCGGACGCGGTTCGAGAAAGCAGAAAGCCGCGGCAACCCTTCGGTCACCGCGGCTCCCTCACGGACGGGGCGTAAGGCGTGGGACGATACCCGTCCGGAGCGCGTGTCCGTTCTTACTCGGCGGGCTGGAGAGCCGGGGCGACCGGAGCCGCCTCGACCGTCTTGCCGCCCAGAGCGGCGTGCAGCTTGGCCTCGTCGACCTCACCCTCCCAGCGGGCGACGACGATGCAGGCCACCGCGTTGCCGATGAAGTTGGTCAGGGCGCGGCACTCCGACATGAACCGGTCAATGCCCAGGATCAGTGCCATGCCGACGACCGGCACGGAGGGAACGACGGCGAGCGTCGCAGCGAGCGTGATGAAGCCTGAGCCGGTGACCCCCGCAGCGCCCTTCGACGAGAGCATGGCGACGAGAAGCAGCAGCACCTGCTCGCCGAAGGTGATCGGCGTGTCGGTGGCCTGGGCGATGAAGAGCGCCGCCATCGTCATGTAGATGTTGGTGCCGTCGAGGTTGAACGAGTAGCCGGTGGGGACCACCAGGCCGACGACCGGACGCGAGCAACCGGCCTTCTCCATCTTCTCGATGAGAGAGGGCAGGGCCGACTCGGAGGACGACGTGCCGAGCACGAGCAGCAGCTCTTCCTTGATGTAGCGGATGAGCTTGATGATCGAGAAGCCGTTGTAGCGAGCGACCGCGCCGAGAACGCCGAGCACGAAGATCGCCGAAGTCAGGTAGAAGGCGCCGACGAGGTAGGCGAGATTAGCAAGCGAGGAGATCCCGTACTTGCCGATGGTGAAGGCCATCGCGCCGAAGGCGCCGATCGGGGCGACCTTCATGATGATGTTGACGACGCCGAAAACGGCTTCCGACAGCACCTTGATGATGTCGAGGACCGGCTTGCCGCGGTCACCCAGGAAGGCGAGGCCGAAGCCGAACAGCACCGAGAAGAACAGAACCTGGAGGATCTCCCCGCCCGCGAAGGCGCCGACGGCGGTCGTCGGGATGATGTTCATGAGGAAGTCGGCGATGTTCTGCTCCTTCGCCTTGCCGGCGTAGGTCGCCACCGCCTTGGGATCGAGGGAGTTCGGATCGATGTGCAGGCCGTGTCCGGGCTGGAGCACGTTGGCGACGATCAGGCCGACGATCAGGGCCAGCGTCGAGAACGTCAGGAAGTAAGCCAGCGCCTTTCCGCCCACGCGACCGACCTTTTCCAGGTTGGTCATGCCGGCAATGCCGGAGACGACGGTGAGAAAGATCACCGGCGCAATGATCATCTTGACCAGCTTGATGAAAGCATCGCCGAGCGGCTTCATGTCGGCGCCGAGCTTCGGATAGAAGTGGCCGAGCGTAATGCCGATGGCGACGGCGACGAGGACTTGGAAATAGAGGGTGCGGTAGATCGGCTTGGGGGCCGACGGCGCGTGGGGCGCGGTCAGCGGCGGTACGGCTGCCATGGGGCTTCTCCCTGCGAAACGTGGTCGGTTCCGTCGGATCGGTCGCCCTCCCGTTGAGGGATCTGGCGGCGTCCACTCTTGCTTTTGGCCTTCCGGCGCACAGCTCTGCGGGTTCGGCATGGCTGCGTTTCACGGTATGAATGGCAACCGTCGTGCCAGTCCGAAGGGGCAGGGAACTTTTTACTAACGCATTGAAATGAAGATACTTTCTATACTCGCGCCCTGCCTCTGCTGCCGCTCCATTGCGGCTTTCCGCACAGGCGCCGGTAAAGCGTTCCGAGATTCCGCACAGGTCCTCACGCGATGAGCGAGCCGCCCGGCCTCGAGGTGCGCCACCGCACCGGGGTCTTCGTGATCCTGGGCCTCGTCGTCATGGCGCTCGCGGTCTGGCTCGGCGGTCGCGTGGCCGAGCGCTTGGCCCTGACCGATCTGCGCCGGACGGCACAATCCACCCTCGGTCTTCAGGTCGCAGCGCTCTCCGCCGAGATGCAGCGACAGAGCGCACTTCCCCTCGCCCTCGCCACGGATCCAGAGATCGTTCGCGCCGTCGGTTCGGCACCGGAGCTGGGGCTGGTCGAGAGCGTGAACATTCGTCTCGGCGAGATCGCGCGGGCGACCGGGGCGGCGGTGATCTACGTCACCCGCGCGGACGGTCTGACGGTCTTGGCGAGCAATGCGAACGATGCGCGCAGCTTCGTCGGCAACGACTATACCTTCCGCCCCTATTTCCAGCAGGCGATGAAAACCGGGTCCGGTTCGCAATTCGCCTTGGGCACGGTGAGCGGGCGCCCCGGCTACTACCTGTCACGGCGATTGCCGGACTCGGTCGGCGTCGTCGTCGTCAAGATCGAGTTCGATGCCGTCGAGGCGGCGTGGAGGGCCGCCCGCGAGGGCGTCTTCGTGACGGATGCGCGCGGCATCGTTCTGGTGGCGAGCGAGCCGTCATGGCGCTTCACGGCGCTGCGCGGCATCGACGCGGCGGAGCGCGCCCGCATCGCCGTCGCGCTCGAATTCGGCGATGCGCCGCTCTCGCCCTTGCCGATCTTCCCGACCGACGAGGCGAGCGACTTGGTGAGAGTCGGAAACGGGGCGCGTCCGGCATGGCTCGCGCTGACGCTCGACGCCGCCGTACCCGGTACATCCTGGCGACTCCACACCTTGACGCCGATCGCGGCGGCCGTGGAGCGCGAGCGGGTGCAGGGGCGTCTGATCGCGCTCCTCGCCACCGGTCTTGCCTGGGGCAGCCTCGCGACTTGGCTGGCCCGGCAACGGCGAATCCGGACCCGTTTCACCGAGGCGGCTGCGCGGCGCGAGGAATTGGAGCGGCGCGTGGCCGAGCGGACTCAAGCGCTCAGCGATGCCAATCGTCAGCTCGTGGCCGAGATGGAAGAGCGTCGCCGGTCCGAGGCCGAACGCGAGCGCCTGGGACGCGAACTGGCCCAAGCCGGCCGCTTGGCTGCCCTCGGGCAATTCGCTGCCAGCATGGCCCACGAGATCAACCAACCGCTCGCGGCGATCCGATCCTATGCCGACAACACCGCCATCTTGGTGCGGCGCGGACGCATCGAGGACGCGGCCGAGAATGTCTCGGCCATCGGGCGGCTGACCGAGCGGATCGGTGGGCTGACGCGTCAACTCAAGGGCTTCGCGCGGCGCGCTTCGGGCCGCCGCGAGCCGGTGAGCCTCGCCGGAGTGATCCGCGGTACTGTGGAGGTGGTCGGCGCGCGGGCACGGGAAGCCGGGATCCGGCTCGATCGACCGACGCTCGCCCCCGATCTTGTCGTTCTCGGCGATGGGCCGCGCCTGGAGCAGGTCGTCATCAACCTCGTACAGAACGCCCTCGACGCCGTCGCCGGACGGCCCGATCCGCAGGTCAATCTCATGGTCGAGGCCGGGGAGGGGCGGATCGTCCTCTCGGTATCGGACAATGGTCCCGGTATTCCGGAGCCGGTACGGGCCCAGGTCTTCGATGCCTTCTTCACCACGAAGGCCGACGGTCTCGGGCTCGGCCTCGCCATTTCGCGCGGTATCGTCGAGGAATGCGGCGGCACCCTTTCCGTGATTTCAGGCGAGAACGGCACCGTATTCAGGATGGAGCTGATGTCCGCCAGCGAACCCGTGCGGGAGACCGTGCAGGAGACCTTATGAGCCGGGATGCCGTTTTCGACGCCGCCGAGCGCATCGTCTTCGTCGACGACGAGGAGGACGTGCGCCGTGCCAACCGGCAGAGCCTCGAACTCGACGGCTTCGCGGTCGAAACCTTCGACACGGCGGAGGCGGCGCTGTCGGCGATCCGGGCGGAGCCGCCGGGCGTCGTCGTCACAGACGTGCGGTTGCCGGGAATGGACGGGCGCGCCCTGTTCGACCGCGTGCGGGCGGAGGATCCGGATCTCCCGGTGATCCTCATCACGGGCCACGGCGATATCTCCATGGCGGTCGCGGCGATGCGCGAAGGCGCCTACGACTTCCTGGCCAAACCCTATCCGGCTGAAAGCCTGATGGGATCGGTGCGTCGCGCCCTCGATCACCGCCGCCTCGTCCTCGAAAATCGTCGCCTCCATGCCCGTCTCGACGCGGCGATCGATGAGGATCCGGCATTTCTCGGCATTTCTCCCGAGATCGTGCGCCTGCGCCGCCTCGTGCGCGACGTGGCGGCCGCCGATGTCGACGTCCTCATTCTCGGCGAGACCGGATCGGGCAAGGAGGTGGTGGCGAGCGCGCTCCATCGTTGGAGTCGGCGGGCGAACAAGAACTTCGTCGCGATGAATTGCGGCGCGCTGCCCGACAGCGTGGTCGAGAGCGAGTTGTTCGGCCACGAGGCCGGCGCCTTCACTGGGGCCCTGAAGCGCCGGGTCGGGCGCATCGAGCATGCGCAGGGCGGGACTCTCTTCCTCGACGAGATCGAGAGCATGCCGATGGCGCTGCAGGTGAAGCTGCTGCGGGTGCTTCAAGAGCGCGTGGTCGAGCCGCTCGGCACGAACGAGCGCCGCCCGGTGGACATGCGCGTCGTCTCGGCGACGAAGGTCGATCTCGGCCAGGAGGCCGCCGCCGGCACGTTCCGCGACGATCTCTATCACCGGCTCAACGTGATCACGGTGGCGATCCCCCCGCTGCGGGAGCGTCGCGAGGATATCCTCCTGTTGTTCGGGCATTTCCTGTCCCGCGCCGCCGCCCGGTTCGGGCGCGATACGCCCCCCGTGACGAGCGCGATGCGCGATCACCTCACCCGTCATTCGTGGCCGGGCAACGTGCGCGAACTCGATCATTTCGCTGAGCGCTGCGCATTGGGGCTCGCCGGTCAGCCCGTGCCGGACGCCCCGGCGCCTGCGGCGGCGCTCACCCTGTCCGAACAAGTCGAGCGGTTCGAGCGCGGCCTGATCCGTGAGGAGTTGATCATGGCCGGTGGCGACGTGCGGGTCGCGGCCGAGTCGCTGGGGGTGCCGCGCAAGACCCTCTACGACAAGATCGCCCGCTACGGCCTCGCGCCGACGGAATTCCGATAGAAGTCGCACCGCTCACGCCGCAGCGCTCGTCCGCTCCTGCATGAAGGCCCGGGCGTCTTCCGCCGCCATCGGCCGCGAGAGAAGGAAGCCTTGCACCTCGGTGCAGCCCTTGCTGTGCAACCGGTTTAGCTGTTCCTCGGTCTCGACCCCTTCCGCGGTGATGGTCGAGCCGAGACGCTCGCCGATGCCGACGATGGCGCGCACGATCGCGGCGGCCACCGGACTGTCGAGGTCGCGGACGAATGAGCGATCGACCTTGATCTTGTCGAAGGGGAAGCGGCACAGATAGCTCAGCGACGAGTAACCGGTGCCGAAATCGTCGAGGGCGATCCGCACGCCGAGCGCCCGCAGACGGTGCAGGCATCCGATCACCGCGTCGGAATCCTGCATCAGCACGCTCTCGGTGATCTCCAGTTCCAACCGCCGTGCGGGGAGTCCGGAGGTGGCGAGCGCCCGGATCACCGCCTGTTCGAGCCCCTGTTTGCGGAATTGAACCGCCGAGACATTGACCGCGACCCGCAATTCACCGGGCCAGGACGCCGCCTCGCGACAGGCCTCGTTCAACGCCCAGGCGCCGAGCGGGGCGATCAATCCCGATTCTTCCGCGACCGGGATGAACTCGCCCGGGGGCACTGCCCCGCGCACCGGATGATTCCACCGCAGCAACGCCTCGAATCCGCGCAAGCCACCGTCGTTCAGGGCGAAGATCGGCTGATAATGCAGGGCGAAGCCGCCCGACCTGAGCGCGTCGCGCAGATCGAGTTCGAGAAGATTGCGGGTCGCCACCGCCGCATCCATTCCCCGCTCGTAGAAGCGGAAGGCGTTCCGGCCCGAATCCTTTGCCCGGTAGAGGGCAATGTCGGCGTTCTTGAACAGGGTCTCGGGACTGTCGCCGTCACCCGGAGCGACCGCGATCCCGATGCTGACGCCGATGGCCGTCGACAGGCCGTCGAGATCGACCGGACGCCCGAGGGACTGGATGATGCGCCGGGCTTCCGCGGCGACGCGGCGGGTCTCATCGTGATCGGCCAGGATGATCGCGAACTCGTCGCCGCCGAGTCGTGCCACCATATCGCCCTCGCGCAGGCAGGCTCGCAGGCGCTCGGCGACGATGCGCAGCAGCGCGTCGCCCGCGGGATGGCCGAAGGTATCGTTGACCGCCTTGAACCGGTCGAGGTCGCAGCACAGGATCGCCACCCGTCCCCCCCGCCTGCGGACAGTGGCGATCTCCCGACCGAGCACCTCTTGGAACAGGCGGCGGTTCGGAAGGCCGGTCAGGGTGTCGTGGCGGGCCATGTGTTCGACCAGCGCCTCGGCACGCTTGCGCTCGGTGGCGTCGGCGACCGTGCCCTCGTACCCATCGGGCATGCCTTCGGCACCCGGTACCAACCACGCCGTCTCCGAGACCCAAATCGTTTCCCCGCCCGCGTGGCGACGCACCTCCGAGACGAAATCCTCGACCCGCCCGTCGCGTCGCAAACACTCCAGAAACGCAGCGTTTCGATGGGGATCGACGTACCAGTCGTGGCGGAAGGCCGTCTCCGGCGCGAGCAGGCCGCACCCGTCGCCGTAGCCGTGCAGGCGCACGAGCGCGCGATTGGCCTGAACGATCACGCCGTCGAGGCGGGCCCTGTAGACGCCGATCACCGCGTTGTGGAACAGCGATTGATAATCGGCCTCCGCGGCACGTAGCGCCGCCTCGCCCTGCCGGCGCTCGGTCAAGTCGGTATAGGTGCAGACGGAACCGCCGGATTCCATCGGCCGGATGCGAACCTCCAGAACGGTGCCGTTGGGGCGCGTGCGCTCGTACTGACTTGAGGACGGGCGTGGTCGCTTTCCCTCGAGCCAGCCACGCACCTCCGGCGGTGCATTCAGGAACTCGCCGGACGACGCCTGATGCGCCAGGATCTGGTTGTAGAGAGCCCCCTCGTGCAGCACGGAATCCGACAGGCCGAGCAGATCGTGGGCGCGCTGATTATGGACGCGGATACGCCCGTCCGGCCCGACCGCCATCAAACCCTGATCCATCGCCTCCAGGGTCGCGCGCAGCAATTCGCCCGCCTCACGCTGCTGCCGCTCGGACCGGGCGAGATCGGTGACGTCGAGGCAGACGCCGTACAGCGCGACGAGCCCGCCGGAATCATCCCGCTGGGCGATTCCATGAACGGCGACCACGCGCTCCTCCCCGTCGGGCCGGATCACCCGGGAGCGGTGCTCGTAACCGCCCGCATCGGCGTTGCCCCGCCCCGCCAGCGCTTCCGCGATGGCATGGCCGACCCGTGTTTGGTCCTCCGGATGATAGAAGGAGAGATGCGTGTCGAGCGGCAGCACCGGGAGCGACTCGTTGCGCCCGAAGATGCGGGCGATGCCGGACGACCAGCCGATGGTGCGGGCTTCGACATCAATCCGCCAATGGCCGAAACAGGCGGTCCGCTCAGCCATGGCATGGGCGGCCTGGGTGACGCGCAGCATCGCCTCCCGCTCCACGAGCCGCGCTTCCGCCGCCGCGCGCTCCCGCGTCTCGGCTTCGGCGATGCTTCGGCGCTCGTAGAGCTGAAGATGGGCCTCGGCGAGGAGCGCCAGTTCCTGGAGTCTCCGCACCTGCGCCGATGAGAAGTCCGGGCGCGGCACCCGATCGATGACGCAGAACGTACCAATGGTCTGCCCTGTGATCGAGCCGATGGCGACTCCCGCGTAGAAGCGGGCTTGCGGCGGCCCGACGACGAGGGGCGAGTGGGCGAAGCGTGCATCCTCGGTCAGGTCGGGCACCACCAACGCCTGTCCGCGGGCGCGGCGGATGGTGTGGCTGCAGAAGGCCCCTTCGCGATCGGTCCCGTCATCCTCGACACCGCAGCGTGCCCGGAACCAGAAACGATCCTCGTCGATCAGCGGAAGCAGGGCGATCGGCATCCCGAGCAACTCGGACGCCGTGCGGCAGAGAGCGTCGAGATGCTCCTCCAATCCGGTGTCCAGAATGGCCCGGCAAGGCGGATGGGCGGCGTCGTGATCGAAGCTCTGCACCGGCGGGTCCACCCATCATGGCTCAGGTCTCCCGCCGCCGCCGATCGAGGCCGACAGCCATTCGAGAGACCCAAAACGAAGCGGACACTTCCAGCCGGGTGTTAAGAATCCCGTTGCAAGGGGCGTCAAAACGGAACTTTTGTGCTGTTTACGGCGCCAAAACTTGGGTGCCGACCCCAAATGGGGCCGAACCCTTACTCGATTCCGAGCTTAGCCTTCAGCAGCGCGTTGACCGCAGCCGGATTGGCTTTACCGCCTGTGGCCTTCATGGTCTGACCGACGAACCAACCCAACAGCGTCGGCTTGGCCCGGGCCTGTTCGACCTTGTCCGGGTTCTTGGCGATGATCTCGTCCACCGCCGCCTCGATAGCGCCGGTATCGGTGACCTGCTTCATCCCGCGGGACTCGACGATCTGCCGCGGATCGCCCCCCTCCGACCAGACGATCTCGAACAGATCCTTTGCGATCTTGCCCGAGATCACGCCTTCGCCGATGAGATCGACGATGCCGCCGAGCTGGTCGGCGGAAACCGGCGTCTCGTCGATGCTGCGCCCCTCCTTGTTGAGGCGCCCGAACAGCTCGTTGATGACCCAGTTCGCCGCGGCCTTGCCGTCGCGCCCCTGCGCCACGGCCTCGAAGTAGTCGGCCGAGGGCCGCTCGGCCACGAGCACACCCGCGTCATAGGCCGAGAGCCCGTAATCGCGCACGAAACGGGCCTTCTTGGCATCGGGCAGCTCGGGCAAGCCCTCGGCGAGCGCATCGACATAGGCCTGATCGAATTCAAGCGGCAGGAGATCGGGATCGGGGAAGTAGCGGTAGTCGTGCGCTTCCTCCTTGGAGCGCATCGACCG
Organism: Methylorubrum suomiense; assembly: GCF_022179765.1. GTDB lineage: Bacteria > Pseudomonadota > Alphaproteobacteria > Rhizobiales > Beijerinckiaceae > Methylobacterium > Methylobacterium suomiense. The sequence continues at coordinate 102,501 of NZ_BPRE01000009.1, forward strand.
GGTCTCACCCTTGCCCGGATCGAACAGACGCGTCTCCTGATCGATCGTGCCGCCATCCTCCAGGATCGCGATCTGGCGCCGCGCCTCGGTTTCGATGGCCTGGCCGATGAAACGGATCGAATTGACGTTCTTGATCTCGCAGCGGGTGCCGAGCCCCTCGCCGGGCCGGCGGACCGAGACGTTCACGTCGGCGCGCAGATTGCCCTTCTCCATGTCGCCGTCGCAGGTGCCGAGATAGCGCAGGATCGTGCGCAGCTTGGTCACATAGGCCTTGGCCTCCTCCGACGAGCGGAGATCGGGCCGCGAGACGATCTCCATCAGGGCGACGCCCGAGCGGTTCAGATCAACGAAGCTCTTGGTCGGATCCTGATCGTGCAGGGACTTGCCGGCATCCTGCTCCAGATGCAGCCGCTCGATACCGACGGTGATCGCGCCGCCATCGGGCAGATCGACCAGCACCTCGCCCTCGCCGACGATCGGATCCTTGTACTGCGAGATCTGGTAGCCCTGCGGCAGATCCGGGTAGAAGTAGTTCTTCCGGTCGAACACCGAGCGCAAGTTGATGCGTGCCTTCAACCCGAGGCCGGTGCGCACCGCCTGGGCGATGCATTCCTCGTTGATGACGGGCAGCATGCCGGGCATCGCCGCATCGACGAGCGAGACGTGATCGTTGGGCTCGGCCCCGAACGCCGTGGCGGCGCCGGAGAACAGCTTGGAGCGGCTGGTGACCTGGGCATGAATTTCCATGCCGATCACGACCTCCCAATCGTGCAGGCCACCCTTGATCAGCTTCTTCGGATCGACGCGCTCGGTCATCTTCCATCGACTTCGGTTCGGGGCCGCCGGACCGGCACCCTCATAGACGGTGTGTAGGGACGGCCTGCGGGATGGGTCAAGCCGGCGGTGTCGCCCCCGGCCTTTGGGCCGCCACCGTCACGGCCGGCCCGTTCACGAAGTTCGGATCGTCGGCGATGATCGTGGTCTCGCTGAGCCCGTGATGGGCCAGCACTCGGATCAGGTCCGGCAATTCCATCCAACGGGTGCGGTCGCGGTTGCCGCCCCAGAAGGTCGCGAGCCCCCGGTCGTTATAGGCGAATTCGTGCAGCGACAGCCGCAAACCCTCGTGCTCGACGACGTGCTGGTATGCCTTCGCGATCGCCGTTCCTCGCGGAAGTCATGCGTCCAGATGAAGATCCGATCGGTGCGCGCGGCGGCGAGGCGGATCAGCTCCAGCGGATCGAGCATGTGGTAGAGAATGCCGCAATAGAAGATCAGATCGTAGCGCGGTCCCGGCGCCTCGAGATGCCGACTGACATCGCCGAGCAGGAAGGTCGATCGGTTCAGCCCCGCGATGTTCTTGACGATCAGCGACTTCAGGAACGCTTCCGAATTTGATTCGACGGCCGTGATGCGCTTCGCGCCGAGCGCCTCAAGCTGACAGGTATGGGCACCCTCCAACGGTCCGAGTTCGAGCACCCCGTCACCGTCGAGCCGCCCGTCCACACCGAGATGCGCGGCGGCCTGCCCCGGCCGCGGATCGGCGCGAAATCCCGGCAGTCCGCCCGCCTTGAGGCCGGGTGCCAACTCGGACAGATCGCTCGCCCAACGGTCGGCGAAGAGGTCGGTCGCATTCCGGTGGCTGGGTGTGTTGGTGACGAATCTTCGTTTGATCATGCCGTCCTGCCGGTGAGCACGATCACTGCGTGGAGCCGACTAATCGACGTCAATCCCTGTCTCTTGAATGCAACATATTAAAGTCGCTTGCACGGTTATAGTCGGCAAATCAGAATTGAAACAACTACAGATATTTCAAAACCAAAAGCTATATCAATGACTTAAGTTTTCCGCTCATTCGAGGATATGTTGAAAACTATATTGATAATGTCGGGTGACGAAAAAGTTTGAGTTGATCAAACTGCATTTCACCATTCATCAAAGACGGGCTTTTGTGCCGAGTGTGGGCGAAGGCTGGAGGCTGTGCGGGTCGATCGATGATGGATCGAGATATCGCGTCGAAACACGTCGATGTGACGGTCGACGCTCCCGTCGCGACGGACCCAGCGGCCTGTGCGGCCGACATTGGGCAGACCTCCGCGCAATCACGGAAAACGCCGGCTCCTTCAGAGGCGACACAGTCCGATTCCCCGCGCGCCACGCGCTACACCACATCCCGCACTTTTCGCACCGCCCTGTGGCTGCATCGGTGGACCGGCCTCATCGCCGCACCGTTCTTCCTCATCCTCTGCATCACGGGCACGATCCTGATCTTCCATCACGAGATCGACGAAGCCCTCGGCCAGGACGCGCATGTCGAAGCGCCCGCGCCCGGCACGCCGGAGCGTCCGCTCGCGGAGATCGTCACGGCGGCACAGGCGACCGCGCCGGACCGTCGCCCCCTCGGCATGGTTTTCGACGCGGATCATCCCGAACGGGTCATGGTCGCCCTTGTGCCCGCGAACGAACGCGGGTTCGACGCGGCTCAGTTCGTGACCATGGATGTATTTCGCGGGACGCCGGTCGCGTCGGTCGATCCTCGCTGGACGCCGACCGGCCTGGTTCTGCGCCTGCACGCCAACTGGTTCCTCGATCTGCCCGGCGAGTTGATCGGTGGGGTCATCGCGGTCCTGGTCGTCGTCTGCCTCGTGAGCGGAATCGTGGTCTACGGGCCCTTCATCAAGGGACTTGCGCTCGGCGAGGTCCGTCGCAAGCGCGGAAGACGGCTGCAACAGCGCGATCTGCACAACCTGTTCGGCACCATCGCCCTTGGCTGGACCCTGCTCGTGGGAGCGACGGGGATCGCGCTGGCCCTTGGCAACATCGCATTGAAGGTCTGGCAGGGTACCGAATTGCAACGCCTCGCGGCGGCCTATGCCCGAGAGGCGCCGATTGCGAGCGGTCACGCCTCCCTGGACGCCGCCCGCGCGGCCGCCGAGGCAGCCCGCCCCGGTTGGCGGACCACTTTCATCCTGTTTCCCGGCAGCGATTTCTCGACAGTCCGACATTACACCATCCTGCTCGTCGGCCCGGTCGGCCTGCAGAAGCGGCTATTCGAGATCGCCCTCGTCGATGCGGTCGATGCGCGCGTGGACGAGATCACCCAATTGCCGTGGTATCTCGTGGTGACGCAGATGTCCCAACCGCTGCATTTCGGAGATTACGGCGGATTACCGCTCAAGCTGTTCTGGGCCGGCTGTGCGTGGCTGGCCCTGTTCATCACGGCCAACGGTGCATGGCTGTGGTGGGCCCGCCGTCCCCGCAAAAGGAGCCGGGCGGCATGACCTGGGCGCAGCATCCGATCATTTTCGCCATGGCCATCACGGCAGCGACCTTCGTCGGACTGGCCACCATGCTGGCCGATGCAGCGGCCTGGAAAGTGGCAGGCTTCGTTCTGGCGGCGGGACCGGTGGGTGTTGGTCTCGCGCGCTACCTCGCCTATCGACGCCGCGGGTAAGACGCCGTCCCCGGTGACGCCGGTCAGATCACCGGCACCCCGCGCCCCTTGGCTTTGTCGCCCGGCTCGACATGGATCACCACCACGGCGCCCTCGATCTCGGACTCAATCGCGTCCTCCAGCCGGTCACAGATCGCGTGCGATTCCTCGACCGTCATTTCCCCCGGAACGACCAGATGGAAGTCGATGAAGGTAGCGCTGCCGGCGTGGCGCGTGCGCACGTCATGCGCCTCCAGGGCACCCTCGCCATGCGTCGAGATGAGAGCGCGGATCCGGCTGATCATTTCGGGTGAGGCGGCCTGATCCATCAGGCCGTTGACGGAATCACGCACCATGGTCCAGCCCGACCAGAGGATGTTGAGGGCCACGAGGCCCGCCACCACCGGGTCGAGCACGAGCGTCCCCGTGGCGTAGACCAGCCCCACGCCGATCAGCACGCCGCCCGACGTGACCACATCGGCGACGATGTGGCGGGCATCGGCGATCAGGGCCGGCGAGCGCAGCGTCCGCCCCTGGCGGAACAAGGCGACCGCCCAGGCGGCGTTGATTATCGTGGCGAGGCCGTTGACCGCGAGGCCCAGGCCCGGCGCGTCGAGAGGCTTGGGGTCGAGAATGCCGTGATACGCCTCGCGGAGGATCAGCACGGCGGCGACGATGACGAGCGCTCCCTCGATCACCGCGGAGAAGTATTCCGCCTTGTGATGGCCGTAGGGGTGGTCCTCGTCGGCTGGCTGGGCGGCCACGCGCACCGCCAGGAAGGCGCAGGCCGCCGCCACGACATTGATGATGCTCTCCAGCGCATCCGAATAGAGCGCGAGGCTGCCGGTCAGCCAGTAGGCGACGAATTTCAGCGTCGTCACGACGACGCCAACGGCGGCGCTCGCGAGGGCGGCTTTCTCGGTCCGGGTCATAGCGGGGGGTGTGGCGTGACGGGGTGTCACGCCCTTAGGCCCGACGACCCCGGAAGGCCACGGCAAAGGTCTTAGCTCGGGCTATCGCCGTCAATGTCGGCGGAGGCCGCATCCGCGGGGAGGCGACCCCGAGCAATCTCCTTGGCACGGCAGCGTTCCGCCATGTCCCGCGCCCGCTCTGCCCGCCGCGCGTAACCCCGTGCGAGCCAGCCGAAATTCGCCCGTGCGGCGAGATCGTCGAAGCGAGCCGCCTCCTTCAACCAATAGCGAAGGGCCTGCCCATCAAGCGTTTCGGGGAGGGTCCTGGCCGACTGTGTCATCCGTTCCTCCTCACGCCTCGGGCTCCTCGACGAGGAGCGCCTCGGCGTCGCCGTGAAACGAGCCCGCGCCGCGATGGGGAAGCGGCTGGGCGGGTGTGCCGAAAGGTTCGCTCGGATAGGCTGCGCCGAACCGGCGGCGGGCATCCTCAGGTCCTTCGGCTTTCAAATCGACTTGTTGCGTCCTGCGCAAAGGCCAACGTGGATCGGCAGGATCGCGCGGACGCAGGGCAAACCATTTCATCGGAGGCTCGAACCTCGTCGCAACTCATCGCGAAGCCCCGATCAACGCGCGAGTGAGAAACCGGCTGCATCGCGCCTCACAGATGCGCGAGTCGGACGAGGTAGCGGTTGGCGGCGTCCCAGTCCCCAGCAGGAGCGCTGAGGCCGATATAGCCGTCGGGTCGTACGAGATGCATGCGGTCGTCCGGCGAGGGGCGAATCTCCGGGGCGAGCAAGGTCGGGAAACGAGCGATCAGAGCCTCGCCGTCAGAACCACGCTCCGCGTAGAGCACGAAGAGCGGCGAGTCGCCCGCGCCGGGCGGCGGCCCGCCCGCATACTCGGGTGGCCAACGTCGGCCGGCCCCAGGCCCCTCCGACAGCATGCTGTCGGGATATCCGATCCCGATCTCGGTCAAGGTGGCGGCGAGCCGATCCCGCACGGCCCGGAAGTCGAACGAGGCCCGGATCGCGAGGTTGCGGGCGGCTTGGGCGTAAGGTCTGGACAGCGTCGCGGCGGCCGTCAGCCGGGAGGCGTTCCGCAGCACCATATCCCCCACGGCGGCGCGCTCGGGGCTGTAACTGTCGAGGAGGTCCGGTGCGGCGCGGCCCGCCTGTACCAGGGCGAGCTTCCAAGCGAGGTTCACCGCATCCTGCATGCCGGTGTTCATCCCCTGGCCGCCGGCCGGGCTATGAATGTGGGCGGCGTCGCCCGCGAGGAACACGCGGCCCTGTCGGTACTGGGCGACCTTGCGCTCGTTGATGTGGAAATAACTGAGCCAGACCGGATCCGACACTCGAATGCCCGGCCCGACCCGGGCCTCAATCAGGGCTTGCACCAGTTCGAGGGTCGGCTCGGGCGGCTTTCGCGATGGATCGGCCGTGCCCGTTGCCACGATCACCCGTGCACGCCCGCCGGAAAGCGGGAACAGCACGAGTGGCCCATCCCGATGGAAGGTGACCGTGATTTCGTCGGAGGGCGGCGCATCCGGCCCCTCGACCCGAACATCGGCGAGCAGCCATTCGCCACCCTCCGCCCGCCCCTCGAAGTCGAAGCCCAAACCGTGACGGACATGCGAATGCGCCCCGTCGCAGCCGATCAGGAAGGGGGTGGTGATCGCCTCCTCGCGACCATCCGCGTGGCAGAGCCGTGCCGTCACACCATCGGCCTGCTGCGAGAAGCCCGACAAGGTGACCTGCCGTTCCACCGCGATGCCGAAGCCCGCCAGATGCTCTCCCAGCAGCCGTTCGGTCTCGGATTGAGGGATCATGAGAGCGAAAGGGTAGGGACTGGCGATGTCGGTGAAACGCGTATGGCCCAGCACCCGCTCGCCGCTGCGCAGAGTGGCGCCTTGGGCGTGCAGGCCGGCATCGAGAAAGGCCCGTGTACAGCCCATCCGATCCATCAATTCGAGGGTGCGCGGCCAGACCACCAGGGCCTTCGAGGTCCGGGTCGGCTCCGGGCTTCGGTCGATCAGGCGCAGGTCGACCCCGTAGCGAGCCAGTTCGCAGGCGAGCGTCAGACCGACGGGTCCGGCCCCGACGATGAGGATCTGTTCGAACACCGGTCATCCCCGCGGTCGATGGCACCCCTGATCGTTTGCATGCGCCTCTGACCGATCCGGATCAACGGGCATTTGCCTCCCGGCCGCATCCGCGGCAAAGCCGCTGCATGCGCGTGGACCTGTTCGACTTCGATCTTCCCGAGGAGCGGATCGCGCTGCGTCCGGCGAGCCCGCGCGACGCGAGCCGCCTGCTCGTGGTGCGGCCGGGCGAAACCCTGCTCGATCGCGGCGTGCGCGATCTGGCCGGCCTGCTCACACCCGGCGACGTGCTGGTCTTCAACGACACGCGGGTCATCCCGGCCCGTCTTGCGGGCCTGCGGCATCGCCCCGGCGGCACCGGGCAGCGCTGCGAAGCGATGCTGCATTTGCGCGAGGCGCCTGATCGTTGGCGCGCTTTCGCCCGACCGGCCAAGCGCCTCGCCATCGGCGACCGTATCCGGTTCGGCCCCGAGGGGGAGGGGGCCGGCGAGGTCTGCGGCATGACAGGGCTCGAGGCCGTTGTCGAAGCCAAAGGGGAGGGCGGCGAGATCACCCTGGGCTTCGATCTCGCCGGCCCCGCCCTCGACGAGGCCATCATGGCGCTCGGTGCCCTGCCGCTGCCGCCCTACATCGCGGGAAAGCGCGCCACCGACGCGCAGGACGCGACCGACTATCAGACCGTCTATGCCCGTGAACCCGGCGCCGTGGCGGCGCCGACCGCCGGCCTGCACTTTTCGGATGCCTTGCTGGCAGCGATCGACGCCGCCGGGATCGGACGGGCCCATGTCACCCTGCATGTCGGGGCCGGGACCTTCCTGCCGGTCAAGGCGAACGACACCGCCGATCACCGCATGCATGCGGAAATCGGCACCATCGATATCGAGACGGCCGCACGGCTCAATGCCGTGCGCGCCAGCGGCCGGCGGGTCGTCGCGATCGGCACCACAGCGTTGCGGCTTCTGGAAAGCGCAGCGGATCCCGACGGCACGATCCGCCCGTTCGCAGGCGCCACCGAGATCTTCATCACGCCCGGCTATCGCTTCCGCGCGGTCGACGCGCTCGTCACGAACTTCCACCTGCCGCGCTCCACCCTGTTCATGCTGGTGAGCGCCTTCGCGGGACTGGAGACGATGCGTGCGGCCTATGCGCACGCGATTCGAGACGGCTACCGCTTCTACTCCTACGGGGATGCGAGCCTGCTGTTTCCGGATAAGACCAGGGATCCGCGTCCGATTGATCGCGCCTACGACACCGGCGATTGATACCGGCGCGCGCGTCTCGATCGCCGGACCAGTCCCGATGCCAGCGCCTCCAGGGCCATACACCGTCCGTCCCCTACGCCGTCTCTCGACGACGCGACATCCGTTTCGGCCGAAAGCGCGCTAAACCACGAACCGATGACAGATCCGCTCACGACCAGCCCTGAATTCCGCTTCGCGGTACATGCCCGCGACGGCCAAGCCCGCACGGGTGCCATCACGATGCCGCGGGGGACCATCCGCACGCCCGCCTTCATGCCGGTCGGCACCGCCGCGACCGTCAAGGCCATGTATCCGGAGCAAGTGCGCGAACTCGGCGCCGACGTCGTACTCGGCAACACCTATCACCTCATGTTGCGCCCCGGCCCCGAGCGGATGGCCCGTCTCGGCGGCCTGCACCGCTTCATGCGCTGGAACGGCCCGATCCTGACCGATTCCGGCGGCTTCCAGGTGATGTCCCTCTCGGCGCTGCGGAAGATCGACGAGGACGGCGTGACCTTCCGCTCCCATGTCGACGGCTCCGCTCACCGGATGAGCCCGGAGCGCTCCATCGAGATCCAGGGGTGTCTCGGCTCCGACATCCAGATGCAGCTCGACGAATGCGTGCGGCTGCCGGCCGACCGCGCCACCATCGAGAAAGCGATGCAGCTGTCGCTGCGCTGGGCCGAGCGCTGCCGGACCGCCTTCGGTGAGCAACCGGGCAAGGCCATGTTCGGCATCGTCCAGGGCGGTGACCTGCCCGATCTGCGCATCGAGAGCGCCCGCGCGCTCACCGGTCTCGACCTCAAGGGCTACGCGATCGGCGGCCTCGCGGTCGGCGAACCGCAGGCGGTGATGCTGGCCATGATCGAGACGGTGGAGCCGCATCTGCCGACGGGCAAGCCGCGCTACCTCATGGGTGTCGGGACGCCCGACGACCTGATGCAATCGGTGATGCGCGGCATCGACATGTTCGATTGCGTGATGCCGACCCGGGCGGGACGCCACGGCCTCGCCTATACGCGGCATGGCCGCATCAACCTGCGCAACGCCCGCCACGCCGAGGATGTGCGCCCGCTCGACGAAGTGTCCGACTGCCCGGCGGCGCGCAACTATTCCCGCGCCTATCTCCATCACCTCGTCCGTTCGGACGAGATCCTGGGGATGATGCTGCTGACGTGGAACAACCTCGCCTATTACCAGGCCCTGATGGCCGGCATGCGGGCGGCGATCGCCGAAGGTCGGCTCGCGGACTTCATCGGCGCGACCAAGGAGGGCTGGGCCCGTGCCGAAGCCGCCGAGAAGGCCTGACGCTCAGCGCAAGTCGGCGCGCTTCTGCGCCTTGGTGTAGCTCGTGATCGCCGCCTGGCAGCCCGGCGAGAGCTTGGCCTTGTTGGTCTTGAAGCAGGCGCGCACCTCGGGACCGTCGGGGGCGAGATCGCCGCAGAAGCTGAGATAGTCGCCGGTGCAGTGCTGCCGCAGGGCATCGCGGTCGGCCGGCTGGCCCGGTGCAGGAGCGGCCCAAGCCGCGCCGGTGGTGAGAACGAGGGCGAAGAGGGTACGTCCGATCATCAAGTCGTCTCCTGCGCCCGGTCTGGCCGGGCGGCGAGGGTAGACCTGCCGATCTGGACGAGAGTGCGGCCATTGCATGGCCAGACCTTCGAAGCCTCAACGGCATGCCAAGAACGCCGGCTGCTCGGCTCGCTCTCTGCTCCGAGGGGCTGCATGACAGGGTGTGTCGGAAGCCTGCTTGGGATGACGCTCGCTGCGTGTTGACCCTCCCGCCGCGACCCCCTATTGCGAGCCACACGCACCGCCCACCGCCGCCCCGCGAGGCAGCCTCGGGTCCGCCGTGCGAGCGCGTAGCTCAGTTGGTAGAGCAACGGACTTTTAATCTGTAGGTCCTGGGTTCGAGTCCCAGCGCGCTCACCATCTCACTGAAACTTGCTGGACGATCCCACCCTCCGGCCACGAGGGATCACGACATTGCGGGCACCGATCAAAATGACGAAGGTCTCTGTCCTTTGTCGTCATGCTGATCAGGGTCGTTGAGAGCGGCTGTCATCGCCGCAGAGAGGGAGCATCGCGCCCGGCAGTGCGGCGGCGCTCCTGTTCCGCCTTATTTAGTATGACCTTCACCGCGGCACCGACGCTCACCAGGATATCTGCTCGCGTACAACGTTCGCCGATGGTCAGAAGATCGACCCATACACTGCTTTCAGAGCCAGTTGCGTAGATGAAGCCCTCGGTGTCGCGCGACGGTCGCTCAAACACGCCAGCTGATCGTATCGGCAGGATCACTCCAATCCTGCCGATACTGCCGAGGGTTAAGCAACGATTGTCCAGCCCGAATCGATCGAACCGATATTGGGCGCGGCGGCGACCCGCCCGGTCGCGTCGAGCAGCCATTCGTTGACGTGCCCGGCCGTATCCCGCCACATCAGATCGACCGTGCCATCTCCGTTGTAATCGCCCGTACCGATGAGGGTCCACTCAGCCCCAATGGTTCCGATGTTCGGCGCGGATGAAACCTTTCCGGTTGCGTCGAGCAGCCACTCGTTCACATGCCCGGCCGAGTCCCGCCACATGAGATCGGCGACGCGGTCGCCGTTGAAATCGCCTGTCCCAATCAACGTCCATTCGGCGCCGATCGTGCCGATATTGGGAGCGGAGACCACCTGACCGTTGCTGTTCAACAGCCAGGCATTCACGTGACCCGCTGTGTCTTGCCACAGGATATCGGCCCTGCCGTCGCCGTTGAAATCAGCGATGGCCTTCTTCTGCCATTCCGCGCTGATGGTGCCGATATTGGGCGCAAACGCGACCGCGCCGTCGCTGTTCAGCTGCCACTCGTTGACGTGGCCCGCGCTATCCCGCCAAAGGATGTCGGATGTCCCATCGCCGTTGAAATCGCCGAGACCCTGGAAGGTCCATTCGGCACCGATCGTGCCGATATTGGGCGCAACGGCGACTTGGCCATGCGTGTCGAGGAGCCACCCGTTGATATGGCCCGCTCCATCACGATACAGAATGTCGCCAGTGCCGTCGCCGTTCAAATCCCCGATCCCTTGCGCAACCCATTCGGAACCGATCGTTCCGATGTTGGGCGCTGCGGAGATTTGTCCGCCGCTTCCTATCAGCCATTGGTTGATATGACCGCTGGCATCTCGCCACAGCAGATCTGAAGTCCCATCGAAATTGAAATCCTTGGCGACATACGGCGAACCATCGTTGACGCTATAACCAAGGTCTCGCATGATAGCGATGTCGAGACTGGATATGTCATATCGCGTCTGGTAATAGAAGTATATTCCATTCATTAGATCTTGGCCACCGTGCTCGTGGTCACTATTGAATAAGTGAAAATATTGCTGGCCGTTGTTTAGCGTCGTGACCGGCACGGGCCCGCCCCAATTCTTTTGAGCGTAGTACCCAGTGAAATATGCACTTCCGTTTTGATTTATCGAAACAAGTTGGTCCCAGGGCGTCGCGTAGCCGGGAAGAGAGCCTGAATTCGTGTCACGATAGCCGGAGACCCCCAACCCATGCGCGATCTCATGCATGAAGACGCTGAGGCCATCGACTTTATCGGCCGGCGCGGCCGTGTTGGGGTCCAGCCAAAGTGTATTGAGATAGGCCGGATCGACATTGATCATGAGATCGGGGGATGATCCATTGGAATCCCGCGAGGTCCGCATTTCATAGGACGTATTCGGCTCATAAATTTTTCGATCACCCTCTGCTCCGACATAAACGACAGAGGCGGGGCCACCGCTCGCTCGACCACTTGAAGTGCTTGATACGTTAACTTGTATATCCAGCACGCCGAAGCCACGAATGTATCGCGACCATTGCTCGGCAGCCGCCGCTACGGCGTTGTACAGAGCACCGTCCTGCGCCGATTTGGACGGATCATTCAGTGTGACTGTATATCGGAAGCTCATTGCTCAAACCTTATTCCTGACGCTATACGATCACTTTATATTAAGCGCTGAATGCTGCCACGACTCGGGATGATACACTGGCGACCAGAGCACTCTTGTTCGACCCACTGTCCGCTGAGCAATATCACAGGCTTTCGCAACAGGCTAAATATCTCGTAACCGAAAATAATTTTCAATTTATTGATCGACCCGCCTCGATCACCCGCCCTCCGGACGACAAGCTCCAGGCTTGGCGCTGCCGCGGCTACCCGGTAAATTTGCGTCGAATACCTCATACGTACGTCTCGCGTCAGCGATGAGACGTCCTCGAATACAGGTGATTATGAAGCCGGAACTAGAAATTTAAATTGCATTCGGTGATGCGCCTAAAGCTTTCGGAATTATCACCCGTCTGACCGAACTTCACGAAATCGCCATTGGGACTGGTGCGTTCCACCCTGATATCCAGGCTCGTCATGAAAGCGTGACAGCGAGAAGCGAGCGCATCGGCGTATGCCGATGACACTGCAGAACCTGCATAGCTTGAGGGCGACGACGGAGGCACGCGTAGGATCGGAGAAGACACGATCCAGCGTGCAACGCCGAAGGCCATCGTCGTGGCCTTCCACCGACAACCGTTTCTACAGGTGAAAGCCTTTACGCAGCCCTGTGTTCACCGGTCGTGATGCTTGAGAATTCGTCGGAGATGACCTCGTGCAAACGCCTCAACCAGTTTTCTGCAATACTCGCTCTTTCCTCGGCTGCGGTCGCCCGCTCTTCGGCCGCGCGGATCCGCAATTCTGCCTCAGCCTCGATTTTGGCAGCTTTCGCCTCGGCCGCGCGCACTCTCTCACCGGCGCGCTTGATGTCCTCGCGAACGCGCTCCAGCAGCTCCTGAACCCTGTGCTCCTGCTCCTGCGCTTGCGCTTCTGTTTCGCGCGCATGAGCGGCCGCAGCTCGCACTCGGTCGATCAGGCCGGTCCAATCCTGGAATGACGGAAGGGGCTCTGAACTCGAAAGGGGATTTTGCTCGAGGCTCGCGTGGACGATGCGCAATATGTTGGGAAGCGTGGCACTCGGTTCTGAGATTGCCGCCAACTCCGCCATAGCGGGCGACGTCTCAAGCGCGTTGACTTGCTCTTCGGGGCGAATCTTGAACGATGGATCCCACCGCATCTTCTTCGTCAGGTCCATCGGGAGCGTCTTCCAGCGAGACATGTTGCCAAGTGGGCCCGTATGGGCAACCACGGGATCCGCGGCATCAGTCTCGTTAACCAATCCGTTCGCACAAGAAAATTGTGCACTCGATCACGCGATATCGTGAGATTGGAACAAGATGTGTCTCTTGAGACACGTTTTCCGTTAACAAATGGTTAATATATAACAAAATACAATTAAAAGATCTGTGTAGCTTACACGAAACCAATCGGCACAACTAAGATTCCTAAGATCGACAATACATTAGATGATGAATACAACATTATTGCGCAATGCGTGATAGCCGGCCGGTAATCCATGCACTGAGCGCGATGTAGGGATCTAGAACGATTTGGCAATTTGTAAAAAAGCGATAGCAAGAGAAAGAGAGACACTTGTATGCATGAGATTGTGTTGAAATTGCCAGACACAGGATTGTAAACCAAGCCAAATGCGTTCGGTGCCCAAATCATACATGTGGCAATTAATTATTGAGGCCAACAAGCAAGAGGAGCCGCGTTGGTCAATTTAATCGAGACTGAATTGCAACGCTCAGTGCGGGCGTCCATCGCCAGATACGTGCGGCAAATGGATATGAGCCAATCCGTCAAGCCACATACGATACCAGAATTATCCTTGGCAGCTATGAAACGCACACCCCGAATTAATGTGTGTTAGTTCAGCGGAAGCACCAAAGAAGAAAAAGACCGATCGCTTGTAGGGTGCACATTCCAAACAATGCAACGATCCACTTGTACAATTCAGCGGAGTTATCTCGTAGGACCAGCACATCCCGTTCGATAATTCGAATATGATGGGAATTGGCATTCTCATATTTCTTGATTTGTTGCCATTCGTTTTGAAGCTCGCGATGCCCCTGTTTTGCTGGGGGCTCATTATTCGCTGATTGCGGCATGGCAAACTGGGACAGCGACCCAGATGTTGTAGCGTCAGCGACAAGACGGCGAGCGCCGCCATCGCGCGCACGGATCCAATGTTCCTGACTGTTCATTGCGCCTACCTCTCGGAGGGCCGCGCGCGCGGCCCGCTACATCCTCGATCACGATCGCAGTCCGCTGGTCGAACTGCACAGCACGGCCCAGCGCACGGCCGTTATTCCGGTCGGCCAGTTGCGCCCTTTCATCTTTATGCATGTTTCGCGCCCGTTTTAGGCACCCGGACGAACAATCGTGTGACCGGCGAATAAGCGAGCCCGTGAAGGGCAGAAGCCGCCCTCCTGCCGAACTGTCGCCCGGACTTTCGCCCGACGGTTCGACGCTCAAGGAGGTAGAGAACGCGGCCAGCCAGCTTCAGCGCAGCAAGGTTGCCCCTCGCAGAGATGAGCGAATACCGACTGGCAACCAATTTGTGGTAACTCGAGCCTCCAACGGAGGCAGTATGTTGCGTCGTTTGAGCTACCTGCTCGTGCTGGTCGCCCTGACCGCCGGTGATGTGACGGCACAGGAATCGGCCATCCCCAGTGATCGTGCGACGTATGTCGGAATGGTCCGGCGGGCGGCGACCGAGCGCGGTTTGCCGCCGGATCTCGCCGAGGCGGTCGCGCAGATCGAGAGTTCGTACGACCCGCGGGTTGTGGGTACGGTCGGCGAGGTCGGCCTCATGCAGGTCCGCCATCCCACGGCTCAGATGCTGGGTTTCAAGGGCACGATTGCAGAGCTCGCACGGCCAACGGAGAATGTCCGCTACGGGGTCGCGTATTTGGCAGGTGCTTGGGGGCTGGCACGCGGTGACGTGTGTCGCGCTCTGATGAAGTACCGCGCTGGCCACAAGGCGGAAACGATGACGCCCCTCTCTGTCACGTATTGTCAGAGAGCACGGGCCTATCTCGCGGAAATCGGATCGACGCTGGCGAGCGGCGTCGGACCCGCACCTGTAGCGGCCGTGGCTCGCCCGACCGTGGAGCCTGCGGGTCCGGCCCGCATGCCGAGCTGCCAGCGAGGAACGCCGGCCTGTAGTAAGCTGTTCTGGGCAGCGCACGAGGCACGCGTCCGCCGCATCGTCGCGCAACTGCAATCGGGTCGACGGTCAGGAGGCTGAGAGCACTTGATCCGCTAGCCGGATACCGCGCTCATCGACAGATGGGTTCGGCAGAAATATGCCCCCACGGCAACTGCGCTGCGTCATGATTGAACCCGCCGAAGCAAAAGAATCCAGCTGATCGCAGCATCGAGGGGCGCCTGAAGGGCGCCCCAGGATCACGGGCCTAAAGCGGTATGAGGTGGCGCCTAGGCCGCCTTGCCGCGCCCGCCGCCGCGCTCCTTGCTTCCGGCTTTGGCGGTCTCGTTCTCGGCCTGGTCGTTTTCTGACGGATCGCCCTCGACATTGATGCGCTCGGCAATCTCGCTCAGAAGCGCGTCGGTCTTCTTCTCCTCTTGCAGGGTTTGATCGAGCAGCTTGGCCGCATCCGCATAGCCGAGCTGTTTTGCCCAGGTCTTGAGGGTACCGTAACGGGCAATCTCGTAATGCTCGATCGCCTGAGCACACGCCGCGAGCACCGCGTCCGATGCCGGGCTATCTGCAAACTCCTCGAGATCTTCTTCCATTTCAGAGGTCAGCCCTTGCATGGCTTCGCAGGTCTTGGCCCGGGCAGACTTTCCGATGATTTCGAACACCAGCTGGAGCCGTTCCACTTGATCGGCACTTTCCTCAGCATGGGTTTCGAACGCTTGCCGCAGCTCATCGTTTTTTGCTGCTTTGGCGGATTTTTTAAGCGCCTTTACCGACTGCCTTTCAGCATAGTAGACGTCTTTCAGCGTTTCATAAAAAGCATCCTGCAAACTCTTTTGCTTAGCGGCCATGTGTATTTGTCCTATAAAGAGAATTGAATAAAGCTGCAGGAGAGCGCTCACCGGCAGACGACGCCTTGAGAACCGACCGAAGACGGTTCGGGTCCGTAAATTTGTCGAGGAAAAGCTGAAAAATTCGAGGAACTTTGTAGGGTCGACTCAGCCAGCTTGCCGTCGCGCACCCCGTTTCAAGGCAGAGGCGAGCCGAATTGCTTCATGTGGCACCATCGCGGGGAACGTTCGCGCACAACGCAATGGGTCGGGTCAGCACCACCGAGTGCCTAACGCGCATAGGGCTCATTTCCTCGTTAACCGGGGCCCCTCACACCGCCCAATCGGTGACCGCGGCTTGCATGGCGAAGCCGCCAGGAGGCCGCCTCGACCGAGCAGAACGCGCGCTGCGGCTACGCTCTCTTGTGGAGACCATCCGAAGCGGTGGGACAACCAAAACCAGGCCAACGGGCGACGAAAACTCCCACGATTGTGCGAGACGATTGCGCGC
Source organism: Methylorubrum suomiense (assembly GCF_022179765.1). Lineage (GTDB taxonomy): Bacteria > Pseudomonadota > Alphaproteobacteria > Rhizobiales > Beijerinckiaceae > Methylobacterium > Methylobacterium suomiense. The sequence continues at coordinate 118,610 of NZ_BPRE01000009.1, forward strand.
AATTGGGTTATGAGACGATCGCATAAGCCACCTGTGCCGATGTCCAAACCCGCTCTCCCCAGTACCACCTTCGATCCCGTCCGGTTGGACGCCCTCGCCGCGCTCGATTTGCTCGATACGCCGCCGGAGGCGGAATTCGACGACGTTGCTCATCTGGCGGCATTGGTCTGCAACACGCCGGTCGCTCTAGTCAGTCTGGTGGCCGGGGATCGGCAATGGTTCAAGGCGCGTGTCAGCTTTCCGGCCTGCCAAACTGATCTGAATGCCTCGGTTTGCGTCCACGCGCTCGCGGCACCCGATCTCCTCATCATCCCGGACCTGACGGCCGACCCGCGGACGCGTGACAATCCGCTCGTGACCGGTGAACCGTCGATCCGGTTCTATGCCGGAGCCCCCCTGCGCAGTCCTGACGGGCATGTGCTCGGCAGTCTGTGTGTCATCGACCATAAGCCTCGGGCCCGAGGCCTCACCACCGCGCAGGCGGACGGTCTGCGGCGGCTGTCGCGGCAGATCACGACCGTGCTGCGCGAGCGGCAGCTCAACCGGGACATGCGGGCCGCTCGGGACGCGCTGCGGATCTCCGAGGAGCGACTCACCTTCGCCTTCGCGGCGGCGGGCGGCCTCGGTTGGTGGGATTGGGACATCCGGGCCGACCGGCTCTATGCCGGCGAACAATTCGCTCGAATGTTCGGTGTCGATCCGGCCGAAGCGGCGAAGGGCGCGCCGCTCTCGGCCTTCATCGATGGCATCCACCCCGATGATCGGGGATGGGTCGGCGAGCGGATCCAGCTCGCTCTCGAGAAGGGGGGCGAATTCAGCGAGGAATATCGCCTGCGCCACGGCGATGGGACGATCTCGTGGGTCCATGCCCGCGGACGCTGCTTCCACGATGCCGATGGAAGAGCGTCCCGCTTTCCCGGCGTGGTCCTCGATGTGACCGCCCATCGTGACGCGGTCGCGGCCCGCCTCATCAGTGAAGCCCGGCTGCGGACGGTCATGGAAGCTGTACCGGTCGGCATTCTGCTGGCCGAAGCTCCGTCCGGCCGCATCCTGATGGGCAACAGGCGGCTGGCCGACTTTCTCGGTCACGACACGCTCTATGCTCCCTCCAGCAACGCCTATGGAAGCTTCGTGGCCTTCCATGGCGACGGGCGGCCGGTGGAGGGACATGAATATCCGCTGGCGCAGATCACCAGCGGTGCGTGCAAGCGGGCGAGCCTCGAAGTGCAGTACCAGCGCCCGGACGGCACACGCCGCTGGATCGCGATCGCCGGCGAGGCGATCGAGGATGAGCAAGGCGCGACCATGGGTGCAGTGGTCGCGGTCAGCGACATCGAAGTGCGCAAGGCCGCCGAAGCCCATCAGGACATTCTCAACCGCGAGCTGTCGCATCGGTTGAAAAACACCCTGACGATGGTCCAGTCGATTGCCTCGCAGACCCTGCGCAACGCATCGAGCCTCGACGCCGCCCGCGATGCCTTGGCGGCCCGATTGATCGTGCTCGGCAAGGCGCACGACATTCTACTGGACGGGCAGACCGACAGCGCCCGCGTGGATCGGGTGGTGCAGGAGGCCGTAAACCTTCACGACGACACCGGACAACGCTTCCGGGTCACCGGCCCTGACCTGCTGATCGGCCCGTCTGCCGCGCTCTCGCTCGGCCTCATGCTGCATGAGCTCGCGACCAATGCGCAGAAGTACGGCGCCCTCTCGGCGCCGGGGGGCAGGGTCTCGATCGAATGGACGGTCCAAGGGGAGGGGGCGGATGCCGTGTTCCAGTTCGACTGGCAGGAGCAGGACGGCCCGCCGGTCACGCCTCCCACGCGCAAGGGTTTCGGCTCACGGTTGATCCAGCGCGGCCTTGCCGGGGGCGGCGTGTCGCTTCGCTATCGCAGCCTGGGGGTGCATTGTACGTTGCGTGCCCCGCTCGCCGAATTGCGCATCGACGTGCAACCGCTCGCACTCCCCTGAGGCGTCCGATGCGTGATCGGCGCAGTCGACACCCGCTTGTGATGCGTCGACGGATATAGGCGGAGCCTTCAGAGCGAAACGCCGTAGAAAACTAACGACCGATGGCAGGATGACGCAGGCCATGGTGACCGCGAACTGCCGCAATCGCGCGGCATCTTTATCGAGGGCAAGAATTCGTTAACCGTCATCTGGCCCTGGCATGGATCGAGATTGGGTGCGGGGCCGCTGGTGTTCGAGATATATCCGGGGAAGCAGCGGAGGCTTTTGGGCGCCGGCCTCGCAGCCACGCTGGCCCTCTTGAGCGCTTGCGCCGGCCGCCCGACCGGAGTGCTTCTCCCGATCGCCGAAACCGGGATGCTTCCGGGCACATCGCGGGTCGAGATGCTGGTGGCGACGACTCGCAAGTCGGCGAGCGATCGCGGTGTGCTCTTCTCCGGCGAGCGCGGCGACGCGGTGACCTATACCGATCTCGCCGTCTCGATCCCGCCGGACACGACGCGTCAGCCGGGGACCGTCCAATGGCCGAAATCGCTCCCCGGAAATCCGGCGACCGATTTCGTTGCCCTCCGCGCCGAGCCGGTCGAGCGCTCGAAAGTGTCAGCCTGGACGGGCCGCACGGTTCGACGCGGGGCCAAGCGCCACGTTCTCGTGTTCATCCACGGCTTCAACAACAAGTTCGAGGATGCCGTCTTCCGGTTCGCGCAGATCGTGCACGATTCCGGTGCCGAGGTGGCGCCGGTGCTGTTCACGTGGCCGTCGCGCGGATCCGTGCTGGCCTATGGCTACGACCGGGAAAGCACCAATTTCTCGCGTAACGAGCTCGAGACATTGCTGCGGGATCTCGCGAAGGATCCGAATGTCGGTGAGATCACGGTGCTGGCCCACTCGATGGGCAACTGGCTCACCTTGGAAAGCCTGCGCCAAATGGCCATCCGTGACCGTCGCGTCGCGCCCAAGATTCGCAATGTCATCCTGGCAGCGCCGGATGTCGACATCGATTTGGCCCGGTCCGCCTTCCGCGACATGGGCCCGAACCGGCCACGGCTGACTCTGATGGTGTCCGGCGATGACCAGGCGCTAGCGGTGTCGCGGCTGGTCTGGGGCGACAGCGTGCGGTTGGGCGCCATCGACCCGACGGCCGAGCCGTACCGTACGGAACTCGAGCGTCAGAATATCGGCGTCCTCAACCTTTCAACAGTGAAGGGTGACGATCCCCTCAACCACGGCAAGTTCGCCTCCGGCGATGTGGTGGCCCTGCTGGGCAAGCGCCTCGCCGATGGCCAGCCCATCTCGGACGGCCAGATCGGCATCGGTGATCGGTTGGTGAGCACGGCGGCCGGCGCCGCCTCGACCGTGGCCACCGGTGCGGCGCTGGCGGTGGCCGCTCCGGTCGCCATCATCGATCCGCAGACGCGCGAGACATATGGCGAGCATCTATCGAATGTCGGCTCGGGCCTCCGCGATACGGTCGGCTCAACCGTCGATCTCGCCGGCGCCCCCGTACGGGCTATGACCGGCAATCGCTAGCCGGCTCGTCCCCTCATCAGCCGAGACGAGCCGGCTCTGCGAAAACCGCTGTGTCAGGCGGCGGACGTTCTCGGCGAAACCTTAGCAAGGTGCGGGGCATGCCGGAGATCATCGGGTGTCTTGAAATCTCGCGCGGCACCACGGGACGCCTGGACGCCGCGTGGGAAGCCGCTTCGATTCCGGTAGGATCGCTTTCGACCGACATCGCGGCTGTGCCGCGCCGAATGGGCTTTGGCATCAATGAGATCGACCGCCGTGATACCGAGGAGAAGGGCGAGGGCGACGACGACGTTGTCGCGCTTCGGGTTGTCGTGCCGCAACGCCGTCATCACGGTCGCGATATCGATCCCGTCCCCGGCGACGCGGCTCCACAGACCGAGATTCTTATCGACCGACAGCGAGAGGATGCCGCTGCCGATCTCGCGAACGCCGTAGACGCGCACCAAGGCCTCCTTGCCCTCCATTCCGAGCGGACGCGTGATGCTGCGCGGCGCGAGAAGTTCAGTGAGGCCCAGGGCCAGGCTGAACCAGCCGAGACCCTTGGCAAGGCTGTCCGGCACGCCTCGCGAACTCGGCCCGGACCGTAAAACCTTCGGATCGCCCTCGGACCGTGTGATGTTCGAGAGGCTCGTGAGGCTTGAGATGTTCGTCATGATCTCTCTCGATGGGTCAGGGTTTAAGAACGACTTTGATGCAGCTGTCCTGCTTGTCGCGGAACGTTCGATACATCTCCGGTCCCCGGTCGAGCGGGACCTCGTGGGTGATGACGAAGGAGGGATCGATCTGCTCCTCCTCGATCCGGCGGAGGAGGTCGGGCGTCCAGCGTTGCACGTGCGTCTGACCCATACGGAAGGTCAGGCCCTTGTTCATCGCCGCGCCCATCGGGATCTTGTCGACCAAGCCCCCGTAAACGCCCGGTATCGAGATCAGGCCGCCCGGTCGGCACACATAGATCATCTCGCGCAAGACGTGCGGCCGGTCACTCTCGGCGAGCAGGAGCTGCTTGGTTCGATCATAGACCGTATCCGGCATGGATAGCGTGACGTGGCTTTCCATGCCGATGCAGTCGATACACTTCTCGGGACCCTCGCCGCCGGTCAGTTCATTGAGCCGCTCGACGACGTTCTCCTCGTCGAAATTGATCGTGATGGCACCTCCGGCCTCCGCCATCTCCAGGCGCTCCGGGATATTGTCGATGGCCACGACCTGCTCGGCACCCAGTAGGATCGCCGAGCGGATCGTCATCTGTCCGACGGGCCCGCAGCCCCAGATCGCCACGGTGTCGGTGGGTTGAATGTCGGCCTGCACCGCCGCCTGCCATCCGGTCGGGAAAATGTCGGACAGGAAGAGCAGCTTCTCGTCGGGAATACCCTCCGGCACCTTCTGGACGGTCGTGTCGGCGAAGGGCACGCGCAGGTACTCGGCTTGGCCGCCCGGATAGCCCCCGGTGAGGTGAGAATAGCCGAACAATCCCGCAGTCGTATGGCCGAACACCTTATCGGCGAGGTGCTTCTTCCGATTGCTCTTTTGACAGACGGAGTAGTAGCCGCGCTTGCACTGATCGCACTCGCCGCAGACGATCGTGAACGGCACGACGACCCGATCACCCTTCTTCAGCTTGCCGTTGAGATTGCGGCCGGTCTCGACGACTTCGCCCATGGTTTCGTGCCCCAAGACGTCGCCGGGCAGCATGGCTGGGATGAAGTTGTGGAACAGATGCAGGTCGGATCCGCAGATCGCGCAACTCGTCACTTTGACGATGACGTCGCGCCCGTCTTCGATCTCCGGATCGGTGACGGTGTCGCAACGGATGTCTTCCTTCCCATGCCAAACCAGGGCTCGCATCGCCTTCTTCTCCCATCGGCTGAGGGTGCGAGAGCCAAATCCGAGGGATGTATCGGAGCTGAAGTCTCGCGGGATGGTGGTCGGGATTTCAACGGGGCGAACCGGCCCGATCTCCGCAGCGTTCCCGCGGACAATTCCCTAGGAGACCTCCGCAACGCGGCACTCATCGGATGGAACGCAATCGATCCCGCGTCGGCAACGCACCGGCGCCGGACCTCGGGACATGTCCGAATCGCCCAGCCCAGCGCGCCACGTCTCTCGCAGGTCCCTGCGGCTTTGCCCGGGGCTATCGGATGGGGGGCAACTCGTGCCGCCCTTACGTCGGCAAACTGCAACGTGCGCCGCAAGTCATCCAATACGAAATCGATAGGGGAACGCTTGACCCGCTACCTTGTGAGTCCCAGTACATACTTGCTTGGAATCCAGTCGCCATATTAATGCGCAAATAGCAGATCTATATTTCCCATTTACCACAAAAATTCAGATCCGCTGTATACAATATTTTACCGAACTCGTCCCTGAGAATTGCCCGGTAATGCTGGGTCATGCCGTCTGGTATGTCGCTGTCGCACAGTCCAGGCAAAGCCAGAATCGTCGCTTGGCGGGCCTCGACAATGTCGCGATACGTCTCGCCGTCTTCGTCGCGCGTTTCTTCGCAACCCTTGACTGTGTCTATGTAAAAACGTGGCATTTTCTGTTTTTCTTGCCTAAAAGATAGGCATCAGATACAAATCCGAACAGAAAACAGCGCAATAACTTGGGTTATGATCATTACGAGAATCACAATACATCGAGCGCAGGCAGGGGCACTGGCGTGGCCGGGTGAATTACTAAGGAACTGGACGGATGTACTTCGTTGATCCGAACAATTGAATAGAGCGGCATCCTGGAGGGAGTCCCATGGAGCCGATCATCCCCGTCATCGAGCTCAATCGCGAGAGGCCCGATACCGATCGCATCCCGTGGCACCGAGCCCCGGCGCCGGATGGAAGCATGTTCGGTTGTGCCCTGGCACGCAAGCTCGACGCATTCGGCCCACTCACGGAGCAGGATCGGTCGGCACTTACGGGATTGACCGTCTACACGCGCCCGGTCGGGCGGCATGTCGTACTCGTCGAGCAAGATTGCGCGGCCGACCACGCGCTCATCGTCTTTGCAGGATTCGCTGGCCGGCATAAGCGCCGCGCATCCGGTCGACGCCAGATCCTGGCCTATCTCATCCCCGGTGATCTCTGCGACCGGGGAGCGCTCCACGGATACCCTCTCGACCACGCCATCGAGACGCTGAGCCATTGCCGGATCGCCCGCGTCCCCCGCGCAGCCTATCTCGATCTGATCGAAAACCATCCCGGCATCGCGTTCGCCCTGCAACGCGCACGGCTCGCCGAGGAGGCGACGGGGCGCGAGTGGATCGCCAATATCGGCATCCGCTCGGGCGTCGAGCGCGCGGCTCATCTCCTGTGCGAATTGCTGGAGCGCCTGGGATCGATCGGCCAAGCCTCGGACGGTCGGTTCGACCTGCCGTTGACCCAAGCGGATCTGGCCGAAGCTCTCGGGCTGTCGAGCGTCCACATGAATCGGGTGCTGCAAACGCTCCGGCGTGACGGGATGATCGCGTTGCAGGGCCGCCATCTGCGAATCCTCGCTCCGCGACGGCTTCGCCAACTCGCGGAATTCGAGGCCAGTTACCTTTAAATTCTTAGCTCCTCCCGGCCTTACCACCCCTTACGGCGGAGTCGCTGTCCGTTGGCGAGATGGGCCCGATCGTGCGGGGTCGAGCGCGCCTCTACGGTGCGTTCTGCACGGCGGGATGGACACCGGCGGCCGTGGCGATGAGTACCGCTTCGGGAAGGGTGTGGGCACCGAGGGCCTCCATCAGCCGAGCCCGATGGATCTCCACCGTACGGGGGCTGATACCCAGGGTGCGAGCGATGGTCTTGTTGGTGCCGCCCGCCAGCAACCCTTCGAGCACTGCGCGCTCACGGTCCGACAAGGTCGCAACCCGATCACGGGATTCATCGTGTACCCGTGTCCGCTCCGCCGTATCGCGAATGTCCGCAAGCGCCGTCTTCACCGAAAAAATCAGCGCGTCATTGGTCCAGGGCGCTTCAAGGAAATCGACCGCTCCCGCCTTCATGGCGCGAACTCCGAAGCCGACATCGCCCGCACTGGCGCCAACCGTCACCACCGGCAGGTGCGTGCGGTAGGCCTGAAGCTCCTTCGCAATCACGAAATCGCCGCGCTCTTCCAAGTCGAGCACGACGCAGCCGGGCATCAGGGAACCGGCAATCTGCAGGAGGGCCCGACCGCTGTCGAAGCCCTGGACTTCGTATCCCGCGGCCTCGAGGGCAACTGCGAGTTTCGATCGGGCCTCATCCGCGGTCGCGACCACGTAGGCGTGGAGACCCGCGTCCATCGTGATGTCTTGCGCGATCCCACCCACTTGGCGGCTGCGACCATCCTCCGCTGGGATCGGGAAGAAGGTGTCCCGGATCCGGCGTACGGCCCGGTCCGAGGCACGCAGGATGCGATATTCCACGACCAGCGTCTCACCGCGACCGACCCGCTCCAACGCCTGTGCCGCGCCGTCACGATCATCCGGGTGCACGCTGGCCAGCCATGTGGCGATATCTGGCATGTCCTCTACGGCCATGCCCCAAATCCTCTCGAAAGCCGGACTGAGGTAATCGAGCCGCTGACTTTCCACATCGGCCAACCAGAGCACGTTTGCCGAATGATCGGCGAAGCGCCGGAAGCGCTCCTCGCTCTCGCGCAGGGCCCCTTCGGCGCGCCGCTCCCGATCGACATCTTGCAGCACCACGATGGCCTGTTGGATCTCGCCATTGCTCTTCAGCACCGGAATCGAGCTGACGCGCATCCAACAGGCATGCCCCTCGGCGGTCCGGTGCAGGAAGCTCGTGCCCTGAACGACCTCGCCCCGGATCGCCCGCGCAAACGGGTATTCATTCGGTTCGAGGATCCGGCCATCGGTGTCGAAACCAGTCCATTGCGGCCGCAGCTCGGGACTGACGGAGGGAGCCTTGCCGCCCGGCAGGAACCGCCGACAGAGCGGATTGGTCAGCACCGCCTGGCCATCGGCTCCGAACAGTCCGGCTCCGAAGGGAAGATGCTCGATCAGCGCAGCGAACCGGGCTTGTTGCGCCTCGATTTCCCGCAGGGCGGATCGGAACCGCTCCTCCGTGCTGACCCGCTCGGTCGTCTCGTGCACATGGCAGAGCACGCCCTGCACCTGCCCACCATCGTCCCGGACCGGGGAATAGGCGAACGTCCAATGGCTCTTCTCACGGACCCCGTGGCGATTCACCGTGACGGTGTAATCTTCGAGATAGCTTGCCTCCCCGTGCAACGCACGATCGGTCAACGGCCCGATCTGATCCCAAGCCTCGCTCCACACCTCCGGGAACGGACGCCCCAAAGCCTCGGGCTTGACGCCGAGGATGGGTCGATAGGCGTCGTTGTAGAAGCTGACGAGGTTCCCCCCCCAGGCGAGATACATCGGAAAGGCCGAATTGAGCATACTGCTCAACGTGTACCGCAGGGCGAGGGGCCAGCCTTCGATGGGCCCGAGGGGGGTGGCTTTCCAGTCGTGCTCTCGAATGCGAAGGGCCAATTGGCCGCCTCCCGTCAGGAAATCGTCGGTATCCACGCTGATCTGCTTCCGGGCTTGCATCGGGGTGGACCACTCCAAGGTTCAGAGACCGTTGTGGTGGAAGGAGCCCATTCTACGGGGCCAGCGATGCGCGGATCAGACAGGCTGGCTTGTCCAGACGAGGCCAACCACTTCCGTTAACGTCAAAGCGCTAAACTCAAAGCGAGCACATATCTTTCATGTATGTTGATCGATGATGCGTAATCGCATTGCGCGATGGCGGCTGTTATAGCCTTATCCACTTCGGCATTTGGCATGCTCGATCGCGTCATTGATTTTTGTTGGAAAAGAATACCCCAGCACCGATGAGGCGGCGCAGGGCGAGCTAGATGATACACGATCAGCCAGAATACTCATCAGATCTGCACCAAAGAGATAAAAATTTTAATCAATGATAGAATGGTATCGACTCAATTTCGAATCATTAAATCCAAACCTCAATGACCGATATTGATGTAGACAAGCGACACTGGTCGCGATCGTCATTTGTACGTGTCCGACAAATGACGCCTCCAGTATCGACAATTGTTGATCTTGAAAATTGTTGTGGTAGCCGGGCAACGATTGCCGGTCGACTGTTAGTCGATGGCCCCACCCGAAGATGCGGCAGGGTGATCGCATTTCAAACAGGAGGGGCGGCGAGACCGCACTGCCTGCCGAGAGCCGGCGGCACGAATGCCGCTCGGCGATCGACGAAGCTGGTCGCGAACTCGCCGCCCGAGCAGGGCGCTATCGGTTGCCCGACTCGTTCTGCCCTTCACCACCGGCGCGCCCGGCAGGCGCGTTGTCCCGTGCGGCCAGCCCGTCCCTCGTACCGCCGGATGCTGACGGGCTCGTCCCAGACGCTGACGTCGAGCCGGTCGTCTGCGGGTTAGGATTTCCCGGCACGCTCGCGCTGACCGTCATGCCGCCCATGAATTCGCCGCGCTGCCAATTGGGCATGCCGATGGACGCGAGGAGATTCGTGGTCAACGTGCCGGTTGGTTCGAGCCCCTGTGCTTGCTGAAAGTGCGTCGCAGCGATCGTCGTGTCGTTGTTCCAGTTGCCGTCGAGATGGCCGGCAGCGTAGCCGCGCTGATTGAGAACTTGCTGAATCTGGCGCACACCGTCCGCATTCATCCAGAGCGCCTCGCCGGGGCTGTCGGCACGCTCCATGGCGATGCGCTGGTTGTCGACCTGCCGGTCCCCTCCTGGTCCAGCCGCCTGCGAGGGCTGAGGCCGCGCCGTTTTGGCGGCCTGTGGACCTGTGCCTTGCCCCGACGAGAAAATCCGATCGGTCAGGCCGAGGGCGGCGATCAGGCCGACTTCGAGATGACCTGTCGGCTCAAGCCCGTTGACCTGCTGGTAGCTGCGCGCCGCTTGCACGGTCGTCTGTCCCCACCGCCCGTCCACCTGTCCAGTGTTCCAGCCCTGTTGGTTCAGGGCCTGCTGGATCTGCCGGATACCGGCCGGGCTGACATAGAGCGGCGTGCCGCGGCCATTGGCACGTTCGATGACGATGCGCTGGTTGTCGGGCTGCTTCGTGCCCTGATCGGCTCCCTGGCCCACGTCCTGTCCGTCGCGATTGCCGAGAACGACGTCCTTCTCGAGACCCAAGCCGTAGACGAGCGGAATCGTGAGCGTCCCGGTCGGCTCCATATTCTGCGCCTGCTGAAAACTGCGCGCGGCGGATGTGGTCTGCGGGTTCCAGCGCCCGTCGACGGTTCCGGTGCTGTACCCCTTCTGCGTCAGCGCCTGCTGGATCTGCCGCACGCCCGCCGAGCTGACGTAGATCTGCGTCCCCTGTCCGTCAGATTGGTCTTGAGTGGTCCGCTGATTGCTGACGGCCGATTGCTGCGCTTGGGCGTAACCGCCTGCTAGTGCTGTAAGGACCGTACTTACGAGGAAGATTTGCTTCAAAGCCATGAAGACCTCCTGCCATGGACATGGAGGCGAACCGGGCCTGTCGACCCCCGTTTCCTACGGGGGAACCCCTAGGAGACACCCGGCGTGAGCGGATCCATTGTACAATCGTCGCCTTTTTCGTCGTAGCTCGACACCCAGCATCGCTTGGGATCAACCGACCCTCGCAATGGCCGCTTGGGCGATTGTACCGTCTCGGTACCCATGCACTCCCAGCCGAGTCGTTTCGGCATTTCGATTGAACCGAACGTCGGAGCGAAGCACGACACAGCCGTTCCGCCACCGACACGGTGCCGCTTCACACTTCGAGGTCGTTGCGGTCTTCCGAGACTGTTTCGCCTCACTTACCATCCGACTGCGTACTGGTCCCGTGTCGATCAATCGTATTCACATGATCGGCAGGCGGGGCACCGAGACTCGCTGGTCAATCGCGGCATGCTTCCCTTCCTGTGCGATGGTGAACGGAGAAGATTGACACACCCGCATCTGCTCGTGATCCTGACAGGCAGTACGTGATTCTACGCAGGAGCAATCCGATGCGTGCTCTCAATGTCTTTCTGGCGGCTTTTGCCCTGGCCACGGGCGCCTTCTGGTTCACGATGCTCTCGAATCCGCCGAGGACGGCTGCCGCCCCGCGTGCCATCGCCGATTCCTGGCCGGCCAAGCCGAAGGCACCGCCCATTGCCGACGACTACGACTCCGAGTTCTGAAGAGGACCTTGTCGTTCTTACACCACAAAAATTAGCGTTGCGCTGCGTGACGTGCAGTCCGACGCCACTATTCTTATTCAGTGAGTTCTATCTATAAGTATCGCTTCGCTATTCAATTTTTTTTAAATTTTAGATTCCTTGAACGAACACGAAGGCACGGCCGGGCCCGAATATGGCGCCTCGTCGGACAATTCGAATCAGTTGTCATCCCGGTCGCGACAGACGGTCGAACACCGCAAGAACAAGTTTGGACGATGTCGTCCGGAACCGCTCATCAAGCGAACACCACCCACGGTTTGCGGGCTTAATAGCTTTGGCCCGCGCTGCCTCATCCATCGTTCATCCGTCGCGCCGTTCTACAGCATCACATCCCAGCGTCCGACCTCGAAGGCGATTCAGCGGAATGGGTGGTGTAGGGAGCGATGTTCGCCGTGCCCGTCGAACATCCTCTGCCCAGCGGTCCAGCGCCTTGCGGCGGAAGCCTCTGTCACACTTCGGTCGGTTGGGGGCGGACGGCGTGGAGATCATTCCTAGATACGGTGTCGGTGCGGACGGCTGGTTAGGACGCCGCACTGCCCGCCGACATCCATGCTCCAAGAAGGCTGCCGTGACCGAACCCACATCGCACCCGATACGACCGGACTCGGACCCGCGCAGCACTCCCTCGCTGATTGCAGCCGCCACCCGTGATGCGAGTGCTCAGTTGGCGGATCTGCTTCGGTTGGCGCGGATCGAAATGCGCGGAAACGTGAGGGCCGTCGCGACGCTCGCATTGCTGTTCGGCGGAGCGGCGCTGCTGATCCTCGTCTCGCTCGTCCTCCTGCTCCTCTCGGTGCGGGATGCGATCGCGGTGCTGGTCGGATCCGATGCGATCGCAGCACTGATCGTGGCTCTGCCCTTCCTGATCGCAACAGCAATTCTGATGTGGGCCGGCCTTCGGAGAATGAGTCTGCGAGAGGTGCCGAGAGGAAAAACACCCGACCACTCGTGACGTGCAGGCGCCGGACCAATCGCGCCTGACACCGCAAGGCGTCCGCTGCAGCACCGTAGGCCATGACGACGGGACCGATCTGCGCAGCGGCGTGAAGAAGGGGCAATGTGATTGGGCGGAGGGAGAGGAGGTGTCCCGCACCGTACAGCCGTTGCACTTTCGAAGATCGGCACGCAGTCTGGCGCGATGGCCGATCATGCTTCGCCCAACCGTCCCCTGCCCGAGAGCCTGACGCGGTTCCTGTCGGATCCAGCGTCACAGGTGATCCCGCTGCAGGCGCACGCCTTTCCCCGCCTCGACAAGCCCGAAACGAACAAACGCCGGCCCTCGCCGCCGAACCGGGCGATGCGTATCTTTCTGGCCTGGGCGCTCGCTTACAACGTTCTCGGCTTCGCAATTATTGTCTTGCTATGGCGGAGCCTGGGTTGAGGACAACCAGAGCGGCAAATAATACTCAAAAAATATATTACGACACACATTGACAGACTAAACTTGTGCTGACGGCAGGGAACTATCCATACAATCAGCCGCCTAGTAAAAACTCTCATATCTTCTTGGCTGAAGTGTCCGAAACGCCGCGGTCGGGAGCGCAAGCTGGGGCCAGCGTCGGAGCCGTAGCGAAATCGACGTGGTGCGATCAGTCCCTCAAGCCATGGTCCGATAGCCGCCACCGCTCCGTGTCGCGATAGGCGTCCCAGAGTTCGCGGTAGAGGGGGCAGCGCGCCGCTAGTTCGGCCGGCGTGCCGCTATCGACGACGCGACCCGCTTCCATCACCACGACATGGTCGGCACGGGCCACGGTCTGGAGCCGATGGGCAATCATGACAACGGTTCGGCCCATACGGAGTGCTTGCAATCCCTCGACGACGCCGTGCTCGCTCTCCGCATCGAGGGCAGATGTCGCCTCGTCGAGGAGAACGATCTCGGCGTCCTTCAACAGGGCACGCGCAATCGCCACCCGCTGTCGCTCTCCGCCCGACAGGTCATAACCTCCCTCGCCGAGCCGGGTCTCCATCCCCTCGGGAAGCTGTGCGATGAAGTCGGAACAGCAAGCGCGCTCGGCCGCCGCCCGGCATTCCGCCTCGGTGGCCTCGGGTCTCGCAATCCTCAGATTGTTCGCGAGAGTGTCGGAGAACAAAACTACGTCCTGCGGCACGACGCCGAGCCGCGCGAGATGCCGGTCGAGCGGGACAGACCGGATGTCCTGGCCGCCGATGGTGATGCGCCCCGCCTGCCCGTCGAAGGCCCGGGCGATCAGCGTCAACAGAGTCGATTTGCCGGCTCCGCTCGAGCCGATCACGGCGCTGACCTTACCGGCGGGTAGAACGAGATCGAAGCGATCGAGGACCGGGCGATCCGAATCGTATCCGAAGCGGATGTCCTCGAACCGGATTTCGCCGGAACGCGGCGTCTCGGCGCCCTCGTCAAGGGGCGGTTGATCGAGGATTGCGGCGGCGCGGCCATGGGCATCGCCGACGAGGCGCAGCATGAAACCCTCGCCGATCGAGGCTTCGAGGGGTGGCTGTAGTAGCAGCACCAGGACGAGGGCAACGACGAGTCCCGGCGCGCCGAGCGCGCCGAATGCGAAGAGGCCGACCGCGACCGCGATCAGGCTGAGCAGCGCCAGATCGAGGAGGATGCGCGCGGCGCTGACCAGCGGCGCGACCGTGCCGATCGTTCCGCGATAGAAGGCGTGCAAGGCCTCGACCTGACGGCGATAGGCGTCCGCATGTGCACCGACCTGCCCGAGCGCCCGCAGCACCGGCAGTCCCGTGAGATACTCGACCATGCGCTCGGCGGCGTTCGCGACGAGGCTGGCCTGATCCCGCGCGAGCCGGGCGAAGGCGCGGTCGACGCGGCGATAAACCAGTGCGGCGATGAGGACGAGAAGCGCGATCGTGCCGAGAAACGCGAGATGCACGTGGGCAAGCGCGAGGATGAGGGCGAGGGTCAGGATGGCATGCCCGATCTGTCGACCGAGACCGTAGCCCGCCTCTTCTTCGAACCAGCGGAAGCGATGGATCACGAGATCGGATAGACGCGCCGCACCGATCCGCGACGTGGTGCCGAGGCCGAGGCGGCGCAGATGCGCGAACAGCGCGAGCCGCAGACCGGCGACCGCCCCGTAACCGGCCTCGAAGCCGCGGGCGAACCCGGCCGGCATGACGACAAGCCGGGCGAGGAAAGACGACACCACGATCGCGGCAGCGATCCAGGCTTTCCCGCTGTCCCAAGTGTCGGCGGCAATCTCACCGATCACCCAGGCGCCCGCCAGCAGCGGCAGAGCGGCAAACCCCGCATCTGCCGCCAGGAGCGCCAGCCCCATCCGGTAGCGGCCGCGCAGCCCCGGCTCGATCCGGTCGAACAGGTCGCGGAACCAGGATGCGGCATCAGCCTTGGGCGACACCCGGCTCCCCGGCTCCGGGGCGCGAGGCATCCCGGAGGTTGCGTCAGGTGCGTGCCGCATGAATCGCCTCATGTTACGGAAAATCCCCGTCCGGCATCGTGGGATTCTGCAAAGCCCAGAAGTGCGCGTAGCGCCCACGCTTCGCCAGCAGCGTTCGATGGTTGCCCCTCTCGATGATCCGCCCCTGGTCGAGGACGACGATGCGGTCGGCATCGATGATCGAGGCCAGGCGGTGGGCGATGACGAGGACGGTCCTGCCGCGGGCCAGACTGCCGAGCGCGCGCTGAATTTCGCGCTCGTTGATCGGATCGGCCGCGGCCGTCGCCTCGTCGAGGACGAGGATTGGTGCGTCGTGCAGGAGCGCGCGGGCAACGCAGAGTCGCTGCCGCTCTCCGCCGGAGAGGGCGGCGCCGCCGCGATCGAGCCGTGCCTCGAGTCCGCCCGGCAGACGGGCCACGAAGCTTTCGGCACGAGCTTCGGCCAGTGCCTCCAAGAGGGCGGAAGCGCCTGATTGCGGCGCAGCCAAGCGCAGGTTCTCGGCTACGGTGCCGCTGAACAGCCAGGAATGCTGCGGTACGGTGCCGACGAGGCTGTAGAGCGTCTCCGGCGCCATGGCGCGCAGATCGACGCCGCCGATGGTGATCCGGCCCTGATGCGGGTCATGGAAGCGCATCAGAAGGTTGGCCAGGGTGGTCTTGCCCGCCCCGCTGGCGCCGACGAGGGCCGTGACCGTGCCGGGCTCCAGCACGAGGTCGATCTGGTCGAGCACCATTCGTTCGCCGCGACGGAAGCCGAGCCCTTCGAAGCGGACAGTCCGATCACTGGGGCGCTCGGATGAAAGAGCGCGGGACAAGGGTGGTTCGGCAAGCAAGGCATCGATCCGGCTCAACACTTCGCCCTGCTGCGCGAAGCGGAAGACGAAGTTCGGGAGCCTTGTGATCAGGCCGCCGAGGCTCGGCGCGAAGACGAGGAAGATCACGAGATGAGGAACAGCCAGGTCGCCCCGCGCCGTGAGCCAGAGGCCCAGCGGGAGAACGAGCAGTAGGCCCGAACCGACGCAGACCTGTAGCACCGCGCTCGCCAGCAGGACCCGGCGGACCCAGTCGCCGATCACCGCGAGGTAGCGCTCGCTGACGGCGCGGAAGCGAAGGAGCGAGCGGCCGTCTCCGTCGAACAGGCGCAGGGTGGGCAGGCCGGCCGCGTACTCGGTCGCGCGCGCCGCCATTTCGGCGCTGCGCTCGTAATAGGCGCGGGTGATGTCGGCCGAGTTCCCCGTCATCATGCGCATGGCGGCGAAGCCGAGGAGGATCGGCAGCGCGGCGGCCAATGCCATCCGCCAATCGAGGGCGAACAGGACGACGAGGACGATCAGCGGCGCGGTGAAATTGGCACTGGCCTCCGGCACGAGATGCGCAACGCCGTCCTCGAGGCTCTCGACATCGTCGAGGACGAGCCGGCGCAGGGCGCTGGCGCCGTAGCGTTCGGAAACCGCCATCGGCACTTGGGCAAGATGCGCGGCCAGGGCCAATCGCAGATCCCGCTGCACATCGACGGCGATCTTGTGGGACAGGGCGGTCGAGCCGAGGAAGGCGAGCCGCCCCGCCACGACGAGGCCGGCGATGCCTGCCACGGCCCATCCCATCCCGGCCATGTCGGGGGTGGGTTCCCATGCCGTCACGATCAGCCAGACCACGCCGAGTTGCCAGGCAAGGCCTAGGAGCGCCGCGATCAGGCCGAGCGCGATCGAGACCGTCATCGCCAACGGCTGCGTGCGCAGGTAGCCGGCGAGTTGGATGAAGGTGTTGGCCAACGTGTATGCAACCGGCGCGTTCGGCGCGTCGGCGCTCATGGGGCCGACCCGGTCTCGGCAAGCCACATCCGGGCCTGTGCCTGCGCCTCCGCGTCGCTCGCGACCACGGCGTAAGGATAGGGCAGGAACACTTTGTTCATCAGCGACAGGGCCTTGAGCGCCATCGACTTGCGGCGGTCCGCATCGGGTTCGACTCGAACAGCACCGGCGCAGAGACGCTTCTGTGTTGCCTTGGTCGCGTTGAACCAAGCCTTGTACGCCCTCATGAAGCGCGGGGAATCTTTTGGCATCTCCGCGCCGTGGAAGATGAGGACGAAGCGCTCATTGCGAGCCAAAATGGCATCGAACGCCGCGATACGGGCTTCAACCTCGGTATCGGGCACCCGCTCCGGCACTTGGCAGCGGGCCAGGGGCCAGCCGGAGAGATCGAAGTAGGATAGGGCGGATCGAGCAGGATCAGCCGTCATGCGAGGTCTCCGTGATGGCTCAGGGCAGTTGCGCAAAGCGGCTTCACGGAATCGCGCCCGCCGCGCTCTGATTGGGCTAGGGCGGCGCGAAGCCGAAGGAGGCGCTCGCCAATCCAACGAAGACCATCGCGGCCTTCAATCCGGGCACCCGCAAACCGGGTGTGGCGGTAGGGTGAGCGTGGCGAGGTAGGCGGTGACGCTCGACCCCTCGGACCCCGAGCATTTGAGTGTCCAGGGCCGCAGGGCGAGCGAACCGAGCCCGATCCGTTGGAAGGCCAGATCGGGCCTCCGCATGATCCGGCGCGGACTAATCAACGTCACGCCCAAGGCGACGGACTGAGCGATGGAGCGCCCGCCGATCGTCGTCGGGACTGGAGCCGGAGGCACCGCGTCGAAACCGGTTCCGTTTGCATGGTCCCGCCGCATCAGAACCGCATCCGCCACGAGATACCGACGATGCGCGGCTGCCCGATGGTGCTGAACGTGGCCGGGCCTGAGGCAAAGCTGTAGGTTCTGTAGGTCCGATCGGTCAGGTTGTTGGCGAAGACGCGCAGGGTCGATGCATTGCCGAAGCCGAACTCGAGTCCGGCATCGAAGGTGGTGAAGGAGCCTTGCGATAAGACGTTGTTCGGATCGAAAAAGGTTCGGCTCACCGTTCGAGCGGCGCCGGTCAAAGCCATTTGGGCCGGGATCCACGGCTGGTCGATGAGATAGCGGAAGCCGACATTGGTCACGAGGTCGGGCGCGTAGGGCGTGCGGCCCCCGGCGATGCGCTTGTCGGAGATCGGATCAGTGTAGCCGGAGAACTCAGAGCGGCCGAGAGCTCCCTGGGCATTCAGCGTCAGGCGGTCGGTGGGACGCAGGGTCAGTTCGATCTCAACCCCGGTGCTCGTCCCTTCCGCCGCGTTGCGCAGTACTTGGAAACCGACGGGGCCGGTGTAGATCTGCTGCCTCGAGGACTCGATCCGGTAGAACGCACCCGAGACCGTCGCCATGCCGTCCAGCATGCTGGTGCGCGCGCCGACCTCGTAATTCCAGGCCGTCTCCGGCTGATAGGCAACGGCGTCGAGCGGACTCGATACGGCACGATTGAAGCCGCCCGGCTTGTAGCCTTGAGAGACGAGAGCGTAGATCCGCGTCGTCGGATCAACTTGATAGCCGAGCGACACTTTCGGCTGGAAGTTCGTGAAGTTGGCGTCGTTGGCGAAGTTGAAGCCGAAGCCGGCCCCGTCGAAACGGATCGACGACCAGTCGTAGGCGAGGCGAGCACCGACGGTGAGGTCGAGCCGGTCGGTGAGCGCGTAGGTGCCCTCACCGAAGGCCGCGATGCTGCTTGCCTCGACGACGTTGCGAGTGCCCAGGCGCCGAAGCGAGAACTGATTGTCGAAGAAAGCGAGGCCGGCTACGCCCTTGAACGGACCGCCTGCATCGTAGGCGGCGCGGAACTCCTGGTAGAGGGTCTGGTGGGTCTCGGGCAGGGCTTGCCCGAAGAGGCGACGCTCAAGGTCCACGCCCTGGAAGGACGTCACGCTGGAGAAGGTAATATCGTTCAGCCGGTAATTCATCGTCAGGCCGGCCGTCGTCACCTCGCGGTTCAGAAAACTGTAGGGGAACGGGATGGCGGAGGAGCGAAAGAGCCGCTTCTGCACGTCGGAATCGAGGATGTAAGTCTCTTCGCGCGATCGAACCGTGTCGTGCGAGGCGAAGAGGTTGGCGTCGAAATCGCCGCCAGCCGGGGCGTAGCGCAGTGCCGCCCGCCCGCGCAGCCCAGTCGACCAGTCCGTGTCGTCACGGTTGCCGTCGATATCACGGATCTGGCCGGTGAAATTGCGGCCCTTCAGACCCAGATCGAGGAAGAGGGCGTCCGGAACCAGCACGCTCGTGGTCGCGGTGCCGATCTCGAACAGGCGGTCGGAGACAGTGCCGAATACGTCGACCCGCGCCGTGCGAGGCTTTTCGGTGGTGATGTTGAGGACGCCGGCGAAGGCGTTCATCCCGTAGAGCGTCCCCTGCGGTCCTCGCAGGAGTTCGATACGATTTACGTCGAACAGATCCTGCGCGAGGTTGGCTGAGGCCTGAGGGACGCCATCGACGTAGACCTGCACCGCCGGATTGTAGAAATCCGGCGAGGAAATGCCACGAATCGTGACATTGGCGAATGGCCGGCTGCCACGGTTCGCGATGACGACCCCGGGCAGAACTTTCTGTAGGTCGCTGACCTCGCGGACATCGGTGTCGGCGAGCTTCGCCGCCGTCACGGCGGAGACGGCGCCGTCGACCTTGTCGAGGCGCTGCTCACGCTTGTTGGACGTCACCGTCAGCTCTTCGAGCACCACCGCTTCAACCGCCGGCTGAGCCTGGGCATCAACCCCATCTAAAAACACCACCAATGCCGTGGCGCTGAAAGCATATCTTACTATCGAGAGCATTTCTAAACTACGAGCCCGCCCGATCGATTAATAATGCCTCCTCATCTTTTCCGACGATCTTGTCTGCCACTTTCGGGGCTGGCATTGACGCCATCGGTACTCAATCGAGTTTCGGGTGGGGAAGGCAGGGCGTTGTGTCGAATCCACATATCGACGGCCCGACGGCGGCAGGGTCGGCGCCCTCCTGGCAGGAGGCCGTCGCGGATGGTCTCACGCGGCTCGGATGGTCCGACAAAGCACGGGTCGAGGCGATCGCCAGCGATATCGCCGTCGTTTTGGTCGAGGCTTATCTCGACCGCGATGTGCGGCTCGACCTCGCCGGTTCGACCACGTTCTCGTTGAGCGTCGTTCTCGAAGGCAGCGGTCGTCTCTCGGTCCGGGGGCGACCGCCGATCGAGGTGGGGGCGGGAATGGCCGTGCTGTTCGCCTGCCGCGGCGAGGCGTCGGGCGAGGATCTGTTCCGTGGCGGTCAGCTCTTTAGGGTCGTCGATTTTCGGTTCGAGGAGAGTTTCCTGATCCGAGCGGATGACCCGCGTTTATCGGGTTTGACCCAACGTTACGCCGATGCGAGCGGCGGGGAGGGCGGCGGCGTCTTTCTGGAGGCTCGTCCGGCACCCGCCATCCTGATGCAGATCGCCAACGACATCACCCGGATGCCCCCTTCAGCCGCGCCCGAACGCCGCCTCTATCTCCACGCCAAAGCGATCGAAGCCCTAGCCGCCGCGATCCAATCGCTCGACGGCGACGTGAAGGGACGGCGCAGCCTCCGGCCGCAGGAGCGGGAACGGCTGATGCGGGCACGCGCGATCCTCGATCGCGACTTCCGACGTCATTGGACGATTGAGCGCTTGGCGCGAGAGGTCGGGGTCAACGAGAAACAGCTGAAATACGGGTTTCGCGATTTAGTCGGCCAACCGGTCCATGCTTATCTCACCGAACTACGCCTGGATGCGGCGGCGCAGATGTTGAAGCAGGGGTCCAGCGTCGCCGATGCGGCGGTTTCCGTGGGGTTCGCGAATCTCAGCCATTTCAGTAAGGTGTTCCGCACGCATCGCGGCGTGAGCCCGTCCCGCTTCGCCCGGCTCGGCTGAGACCAGAACCCCAGACGGGGCCCAGGGTGCTCTCGTGTCTCAATCCAGTTTGATGAACTTGCACTTGCCGTCGAGCGGCCACGGCCCTCTCACACCGAACTCGGCGCAGAACTGGTCGACCGCGCGGGTGACGCCGGGGAAGCGGCCGCCGAGGCGATCGTAATCGTCGGCAATGAGCAGGCCGCCGGGCCGCAGCACCGGCCACCAGGCTCGCAGATCGGCGGCCACCGACGCCTCCTCGTGGCCGGCATCGAGATGGATCACGTCGGCACGGACGCCGCGCAGGCGCAGCAGCTCGGCCGCGTTCACCGAATCGAGGGGCAGGGGCAGGATTCGCTCGGCTTGGCCCTCGCGCAGGACGTTGGCCAGGAAGGTTTGATAGAGGCTCGGGAAGCCGTGCTCCGTAGCGAGTTCGGCAAACAGGGACTCGTCCGCCCAATGGTCGACGGCGCCGAGCCACGTGTCGACCGCGATCACCGTGCCGGGGATCCCGCGATCCGTCAGCATGCGGGCGAAATGGAGTGCACTCGCGCCCTTCCAGGTGCCGATCTCGACGATCACACCGGGACGGAACTCGTCCACCGCCTGCTCCAAGAACGGATGGTGGCTGCGCCATCCCTGAAGGTCGAGGGGGCGCAGCTGTGCCGGCGGATCGGCGAAGGGGTCGCGCCCATGCCACAACGCGGCGAGGAGGTCCTGTCGAGTCATAGCTTACCCCGGATTCGGGTGAGGTCTGGGCCGGCAGGCCCGGAGGGTTGAGATCAGGAGACCGCGTTCGCGGTGGTGAGCTGCGCGTAGAGCGCCTCGCACCGGTCGAGCCACCGGTCGCGGGTGAACAGGCGCTCGACACGGGCACGGGGAACGCTGCGGGGAATCGCGAGTGCCTCGCCGATTGCCGTTGCGAGTGCAGCGGCATCGCCGGTCGGAACGAGGCATCCGGCTTCGCCGACAATCTCAGCGGCCGCTCCGGAATTGAATCCGGCTACGGGGAGGCCGCAGGCCATTGCCTCGACCGCCACCAGCCCGAACGGCTCGTCCCAACAGGGTGTGAACAGGTAGACCGAGGCGCGTCCGATCTCCGCCGCGAACGCGGCACTGGAGAGATGACCGCCGTAGCGGATCGCGCCGCCGAGAAGCGGGGCGACCTGCGCGTCCCAGTAATCCGTCTCCTCGATCGGGCCGAACAGGGTCAGCGCGAGGCCCGCCCGACGGGCCGCCACGATGGCGAGATGCGTCCCCTTGATCGCGGCGATGCGCCCGCACCACACGGCGGTACCGTCGCCCCCCTCCCGGAAAGGCCAGGCGTCGGGATCGACGCCGTTATGGAGCACCGAGACGGCGGACGGCGCACCGTCCGGCCACCACGCGCGGGCGTGAGCCTGCGACGTCGCGGTGATCCGATGGTTCGGGGCGAGGCTGTCCTGCACGAACCAGCGCAGGGCATCGTAGGGCGGGACATGGAGGGAGGTGAGCGTCGGCATCGCTCCGGTGCGCCGGCGCTCCAGGGGGAGGCGGCTCAGGCTGTTGTTGTGCAGTAGATCGAAGCCGCCGGCGGCGATCCGATCGCAGGCGGCGGCATAGCCGGCATCGACATGCGCCTTCAGCCCCGCATCGCCCCGATGCTCCAGCCCTGGGAAACGGTGTTCGTGATGAACGGGGATCACCGGGTCGATGGTGAAGCGACCGTCGCTGTCGCCGGCGGCGAAGAGAACGATCTCGTGGCCGCGGGCCGTCAGGCCATCGGCGAGGTGCCAGGTATAGGCTTCGAGCCCCCCCGCGAAGGGCGGCGCGATCGGATGGCGGAGATGGGCGAGGAGGGCGATCCTCACGCCGTCACCGGTTCGGAGGCGGTTCCGGCCGCAGGCCCCGCCGCGCAAGCCTGCGCCTCCAGATGGCGGATGACCGACGCCGCGTTGTTGTAGGGCTGATGCCCCTGTTGCCCGGTCAGGGCGAAGTCGTCGGCATCCGGCCGTCGTAAGATGCGGATCGGCCGGTCGGGCGTATCGTCGATGAGGCCCATGATCTTGAAGGCGTAGAGCCAGTGGCCCATCGTGCGGTAGCCCCACTTGGCCTCGAACAGTTCCGCATTGCGGACCACGCTGTCGAGATGATGGACCGGCGGCATGTGGTGCCGGTGATATTGGTGGTAGGACAAGGCGCCCTTGATCCAGGCGATCGGGATGCCCTGCCGGTCCAGGATCTTGCCGAAATCGGTGTCCTCGCCGCCATAGCCCCGGTAGCGCTCGTCGAAGCCGCCGATCGCGAGAAAGGTGGCGCGCCGCATGGCGAAGCTGAGTGACCAGAAGCAGCGGTAATCGGTGCAGATCTCGATGCCGGCCTTGGGTGGGCCGCGGCGATCGGAATGCTTCTCGGCGATGCCGTTGAAGCCCTCGCAGGTCCAGTCGCCCGAAGTGGCATGCTCGGGCAGATGAAGCACCTCGCCCATGAGCAACCCGTCGAGCTCGCTCAAGCCCCGCGCGTAATCGGCCACGAGGTCGGGCGACGGAATGCAGTCCACATCGAGGAACACGATCGTCTCGCCACTCGCGGCCGCGACGCCACGGTTGCGGGCGGTGGCAAGGGGCAGTTCGGCGCCCGGCACGAGGATCTGACGGACCGGGAACGAGGTTTCCGGCAGATCGTAGGGCGCATCCTGCATGACCGCGACGATGAACTCGGCGGGCGGCTGCGTCTGGCGTTCGAGGCCGATCAGGACGTTGCGCAGATGTCCCGGGCGACCCCGAGCCAGGGTCACGACGGATACGGTCGACATCACGAGAGGGGCTCCGGCTGCGAGGAGGACGGTACGGGTGTGATCACTCAGGCGGTCGCGACGACGCGCAGCGGAGCGGTCTCCGCCACACCGTCCGCTGCGCCCCGCCACAGTTCGTCGGTGAGCCCTTCGAGCCAACCGGCGGCGCGGGCCGCCGCCTCCGGCGCGTAGAGGCTGCGCAGGGCGGTCCCATCGAGAGCGCGGGCTCGGTCGAGAAGATCGCGCCAGCCTTGCAGGTCGCCGGGCCAGACGGGGGCCTGCACGGCGGCGCCCAATCGGACGAGGGCCTCCGCCTTGCGGGTCTGCTCGCCGAAATAGCGCCATTCGGGCATCACGATCAGGCGTCCCCCGACGCGGGCGACCTCATGCACGGTGTTGTCGCCGGCGGAGGCGACGACGATGTCGGCGGCGGCGAGATAATCGGTAACCGAAGCGACCCAGCCGCATTCCCGCAGATTGGCAAAATCGGTCTCGTGCCCCTCGCGGTGGGTCGGTCCGAGAGTCAGCCACAAGGCCTCGGGCGCCGCCCGCGCCGCCACGGTCAGGGGGGCGTAGGGCGTCCCGCTGCCGCCGCCCCCGGTCACCGCGACAATGATCTCGCGGTCGGGGTCGAGGCCGAGTCTCTGCCGCGCCTCCGCGCGGGTCCGCACCCGGTCGAGGCTGGTGCAGAGGCCGCCGCTGTAGAACGTCTTGGCGCGCAGGGTGTCCGGATAATCGTCCTGCTCCAGCCGTTCGTCGAAGGGGGCGAGCATGCCGACGCAGGCCTCGTAGGCGCCGAGATGCCCGATATCGGATCGGTCGCCATGCATCCGGATCTGCACCGCGGGCACGCTGGCGATCCGTGACAGCAGAGCGATCTCCGCCGAGACGTCGACGACGAACAGGCCGATGCCGCGCTCGTCGAGATGGTCGAGGATGGTCCGCATGGTCCGGCGCATCGCGGTCAGCCCCAGCGGCACGCAATGCATCACCTGCGGCGTCGGCTCGGCGTAGAGGCGCGGCGTAGGCACCGCAGCCCCGATCATGTTGGGCAGGGCGACGATCTCGATATCGCGGGAGAACCCGTCGAAGAGCTGCGGCCCGGCGGTCAGCACCGAGACGGGGCGGTCGGCGGCGAACTCGGCCGCCACGGCCATCGTGCGGTTGGCATGGCCCCGGCCCTGGTGGTGAACGAAGAACGCGATCGGCTTCTTCATGAGCTTCCTTCAGGAGAACAGGGCGTCGGGCCGCAGCGAAGCGGCGAGCTCGGAGGATGTCGGGCTACGGATGAGGCGGATCGCCGGGGCGGATTCGTCCCAGGCGATGAGCCCGGCTTCCGCGAACTGGCCGAGCCAGTAGCCCATGCACCAACGTCCGTGCCGGGCGCGGAACCGCTCCGCATTGGCGAGGATCGACGCGAAATGCTGGAGCGGCGGCACGTGGACCGGATGGTGCTGGTGATAGGCCCGGGCGCCCGCGATCCAGAACGTCGGCAGACCGGTCCCGGCCAAACGCGCGGCGAAATCCGTTTCCTCCCCGCCGTAACCGGCGAAGGCCTCGTCCATCCCGCCGAGCGAGCGCCATGCGTCGGCCTCGATGGCAAAGGACAGGCCCCAGAGCTGGCCGGCATCGGGCTCGTACCGGATGCCGTTGTCCGGGATCGCGGGCCGAGCCGGATGCCGGTGGGCCTGTCGGTCGAGCGTCGCGTCGTCGAGGCGGTCGTCGGCAGCGTCCGCCGAGGGCCGGTCCGGCGGCAGGTAGAGGACTTCGCCGAGGAAGAGTCCCGCCGTCTCCGACGCGGCCGCGGCATAGGCCGCGACAAGGCCGGTCGAGGGGATACAATCGACGTCGAGGAACACGAGGAGATCGCCGGTCGCGGCCTCGGCGGCCCGGTTGCGGGCGGCGGCGAGGGGCAGCTGTTCGCCTGGGACCACGAGGTGGCGCACGGGGCAGCCCGGATCGGGCAGCTCCCGGACCGGGTCCGGCTGCATCCAGGCGATGACGAGTTCCCGCGGGCGGACGCTCTGCCGACTCAGGCCCCGCATGAGGTTGCGCAGGCGATTGGTCCGGCCGCGCACCAGAGTGAGGACGCTGACCCCCGACGCTTCAACAGGCATCGGCCGACAATCGACGGAAGTGCAGGACACCCTCGATGATGCCGCGGGCATGCGAGGCGCGCGCGACGTAGGAATGGGCGAGCGCGGCGTTGGTCGCGAGCCCGTCGGAATAATTGGCGACGATGATCGCCTGGGTGCGGGCGCGCAGCATCTCGACGTCGTTGCCGGAATCGCCCGCCACGAAGACCGCCCGCTCCGGCAAGCCGTAGAGCGCACGGACATGATCGACGGCGCTGCCCTTGGAGGCCGCCGCGGGCAGGACGTCGAGGTAGCGCCCGTGGGAGTGGATCACGTTCGCGCTCAGGCCCGCCGCAGCGAGACGGTCGCGCACGCGTCGGGCGGTGACCGCGTCCCCGAAGAAACTCAGTTTATGCGTCCGCTGCTCCAGCGGGCCCTGGGGCACCAGCGCATCGAGCTCGGCGAGCGCCGCATTCACGGCGGACCGGTCCCAGCCCGTTGAGACGGCGGTGCGCCACGCGGCATCCGCGGTGTAGGTCACGCCGTTGGCGTCGAGGTGATAGATCTCCGATCCGACGGAGGTGATCATCACCTGTGGCTGCGGGCTGTCTTGCTGCTCCAGCACCGCCATCGCACTGTGGAACGACCGACCGGTGGCGACACCGAAGGCTAAGCCGGCCTGGCGGCTGCGCCAGCGGCGAAAGATCCCCAGTCCCGCCTCGCAACCCACCAAGGTGTTGTCGATGTCGCTCACCAGCAATTGCAAGGGCGCGGCCAACGGTGGCTCGGGAGTGAGCAGACCGCGCAACAGGGCATGGTAGCGGGCCGTGTGCCGCTCCCAATCGTAGGCCGCCGCCGCCCGCGATCCGCCCGACACGCAGCGGGAGCGGAAGGCGGCATCGGACAAGATGTGCAGGCAGGCCGCTGCGATGGTCGTCGGGGCCCGGGGATCCACCAGCAATCCGTTGCCGCAGATCTCGACGATGTCGTTGGGCCCGCCGCTATCGGTGGCGACGAGCGGCAGGCCCGCGGCGGAGGCCTCGAGCAAGGTCAGGCCGAACGGCTCGTTGAGGGCGGGATTGACGAACAGGCCGCCGCGCTCGCGGGCATAGGCGTAGATCGCCGGCACGTCGTCCGGGCGATGCGTCTTCGGGTAGGCGACGCGCCCGTAGAGGTCGTAGCGGTCGATCAGCACGAGGAGGTCGCGCATGGTGGCCGCCATGTCGCCGTCGAGCGTGTCGATATCCTCCCGGGTGCCGGCCACGATCACGAGGTTGGCGCGCGCCTGAAGCTCAGGACATTCGCCGTAGGCCCGGACCAGGGCCGCGAGATTCTTCCGCGCCACCGGCCGGGCGAGCGCGAGCAGCGCCGGCTTGTGCGGTTCGCGCAGGAAACGGTCGATGGTCGCATCGACCCTGGGGTGGGGACGGCTCGCCGCGAACCGGGCCAAGTCGCTGCCCGGTGGCAGGACGCGTACGCGGCCGGGATCGTAGGTCGTGTAGCCAGCATATTGCACTTCCGCCTCGTCGCGCGACGAGGCGACGACGAGGGCGGCGCGGGCGAGCGCGGCTTCTTCGGTGGCGATCCGGCGTGTTAGATCCGGAGACGGTACGGCGTCGCCTCCGAGGGTCGACAGCTTGACCCGTCCGAGCGAATGGGCCGTGAACACGAAGGGAATGCCGAGGCGGTCCTCGACGAGGCCGGCCACCGCCGCGGCATCCGCGTAATGGGCGTGGATCAGGTCGGGCGGCGACGGCTGAGCGGCGATCCAGGCGATGAGGTTCTGGGCAAAGCTCTCGACCTCGCCGTACATCTCTTCCTTGACCCGGTAGCCCGGCGACGCGCTCGCAAGCCTGACGAGCGCGACCTTGTCGGCGATCGCCTCTTCGGGCACGGCGTAATCGGGACCGGGGAGGTCGTGGAAGAGCCGCGTCGCCACCACGATGCGCGTGATGGTTTCGTCCTTGGCCGAGGCGGTGACCAGATCGAGCAGGTAACGGATATGGCCGCCGGTATCCGCCGTCAGTCCGTAGACGACGTCGCTGCCGCGCAGGCAGCCCTGTAAGGCGACGTGGAGAACGAACATAGGAGGTTCTATGGATCGGATCGCCCGGCACCGTACACATCATATGAGGTGAGGCTGTTGTTCCGTGTCGCTCAAGTCGCACCTAATATTTTTCCTGTTCCCCCACTGCATCACGGCGGTACCGAAAGGATTGTCCACGATCTCTCGATGGCTTTGCGGGGCATCGGCGTCGATGTGACGCTGTTTGCATCCTCAGATAGCGTGACAGAAATCTCCCGTATCGGCGATCATCCAAGTCTCGATGCCTTGGAACGTCGTTATGGCCGCGTCGCTCCCGGTGTCCCGGCGGCACTCGACGCGTTGCAATTGGAAGCCCTGCGTCTGCGGCTCCCCGAATTCGACATCGTGCATGCCCACGGCGAATTCGCGCATGCGGCGCTGCTCGGGGAGCGTCGGCGCAGGAGCCTCACCACGGTGCATTGGCGGGTGGACGAACTCGACCGTGCCTTGTTCTTCGCGGGTTTCCCCGACCTACCGGTGGCGGCAATCTCGGCGGCGCAGGAGGCCGGCATTCCTCCGGCGAACCGGGCTGGGATCGTGCATCATGGCATTGCCGCGGACCGCTATGCGCTTCGGTGCGAGCCCGACGGGCATGTCGCCTTCGTCGGGCGAATGACCGACCAGAAACGGCCGGACATCGCGATCCGCGTCGCCCGTGCCGCCGGCATTCCGATCCGCCTCGGCGGCACGATCGATGTCGGCAATCCAGATTATTTCGAGCAGAGGGTTCAGCCTCTGCTCGGACCGGACGCCACCTATCTCGGCCCGATCGACGACACGGCGAAGGGTGCGTTGCTGGGCGGGGCCAGAGCGCTGCTCTTCCCAATCGACTGGCCGGAGCCTTTCGGCCTCGTGATGATCGAGGCGATGGCCTGCGGTACACCGGTAATCGCCTGGAACCGCGGTTCGGTGCCGGAGATCGTCGAGGACGGCGTCACCGGCTTTGTCGTGACGTCGGAGGACGAGGCCGTGGAAGCCTTGGCGCGGATCGGGCAGCTCGACCGCCGGCAGGTGCGGCGCCGCTTCGAGGAGCGATTCACCGCCGAGCGCATGGCCCGCGACTATCTCGCCATCTATCAGCGTCTGCTGGCCGCCTGATGCGCATCGCGCTGCTCAACTGGGACTATCCGCCGAACCCGAGCGGGCTGTCGACGGCCGCCCGCGAGATCGCCGAAAGTCTGGCCGAGGGCGGTCAGGAGGTGACGGTCTTCACGCTCGACCGGAGCGGGCGTGAGCGGGTCGGCGGCGTCACCGTCGAAGGCCTCGCCCTGCCGCCCGGTGGCACGCTCGCGCGCTTGCGCCGATGGGGCTCGGTCGGGCATCTGGCGGCACCGCTCGCGTTCCGGCGGGCGGTCCTGTCCGCCCACGCCGAAGCGCCCTTCGACGTGATCGAGGCGACGAACTGGTACGCCCCCGCCGTGCTGCTCACCGGGCGCCGCGACCTGACTTTGGTGACGCGCAACTCGACGCCGGCCGGGCTCACCCGCGGCCCGGCCTCTTCCCGGCGCAATCGATGGGATGAACGAAGTGCCGACACTCTGGAGCGTCGGCAGGCGAGGGGCAGTGCCGGTCTCATCGCCAACACCGCCGAGCACGGAGCGGTGATTGCCCGGGCCTACGGGCTCAGCGGCCGACAGCCCTCCGCCGTGATCGGTCTCAGCCTGCCGCCGGCGATCGTCGAGAGCGCCCGCGCCGCTGCCTATCCGGAGGAGGACGCCCCGGTGCGCCTGCTGTTCGTCGGTCGGGCGGAGGCACGCAAGGGCTTCGACCTGCTGCTCGGTGCCATCGCGATCCTGGCGGAGGAGCAGGCCCGTGGCGCCCTGCCGGCCTTCCACCTCGATCTCGTCGGAGTGCCGCCCGGCGATCTGCCGGCGGACCTATCCGCGGCGGCGCGCCAGCGCATCCGCGCCTGCGGCCGCGTCGATGCGGCGGCGCTCGCCGCGGCCTATGCACGATCCCACGCGGTGCTCGCACCGTCGCGCTACGAGAGCTTCGGCCTCGTCTATCAGGAGGCCATGGCCTATGGCCGGCCGGTAATCGCCTGTGCCGAGGATGCGAGCGCCCGCGCTTTCGTCGGCGCGCCGGGAGCCGGTCCCCTGGCCGCTCGCGCCGCAGGGTCGGCGCTCGCCGATGCCCTGCGTCCGCTTCTCCTCGATCCCGGGCTGCGGCGTGCCTATCGCGCCCGTGCCCTGGCGGCGGCCGGGCGGTTCGATCGCGCGAGCCTCGGACGTGAAACCCTGGCCCTCTACGAAGCGGCGATCGCGGCGGCCCGGCGCAGGCGAAACGGCTCTTCCTAGGCTGACGGGAGGTCAGGCTCATCGCGGTAGGGACGGAGCAAGGCCTCCTCCTCTTCCAATCGACCGCGGCCCGGATCCAGGGCCTCGTAACGGCGCGAGCGCGCCGCGACATGGGCGCAACTAAGGTGATGGTCGATGGCCCCGTGCAGGGAGATGAAGCTTTCGCGCCATCCGGCATCGAGCTGGGGCCGTTCGTGCACACGACCAGCATAGGCCACGTCGCCACGGTTCAATCGATACTGCACATCCGGAAACATGTCGGAGAGAACGCCGTCGACGCGGTTGCGCCGTGGCAGACCGATCGAGCGGACGTCGCCCGTCTCTGCGAGCGCGGCGAGTGCGGGGAGGAGGCGTCCGGTGGCGGGTTCAAGCGTCTCGTCGGCATCGAGCTGCAGCATCCATCGGTGGCGGGCCAGAGCCTGGAGCGCGTTGCGCTGCGCCGCGAAGTGCCCGGCGAGTGGACGGGCAGCCACCCGGACCGCGCCGGCCGAAAATCCCGGCACTGCAATGGCGCGCGGCGGGGCCGCATCTGCGTCGAGGAGGATCGCGACATCGTCGACCCAGCCGGCCTGCGCCGGCAGCTTGGCCAGCACGCTGTCACACTCCTCGGGTCGACAGAGGAAGCCGAGGGAGACGGGGCGCGTTTCGGCCGTGGTGAGGTCGAAGAGTTCCGCCCGCGCCGCATCCTCGGAATGGGGATGCAGCAGCGCCGCTCGCCCCGCCTCGTCGAGCCATCGGACGCCGCGTCCGTGCCGGGTGGCAGCGATGCGCAGCGTGTAGAGGTCGAGCCCATAGGGCGCATCGGGATCGGACTCGAAGGTCGGCGCCGCGAGCGCGCTCGCCAGATGGGTGCGGCAGCGGGCGGTCTCGGCCCCCGTGTCGAGCAGGACACCGCAGGAGTCGCAGGCCGTTCGGAACAGGCGCCGACGCCCATTCGGATAGGTGAGCGCCCGTGCGGTCGGCGCGAGCATGGCGGCCGCGCAGACGAAGCAGCGTGGAGAGGTCGTCACGTCGGCTTGTCGTCCCTGCGGCGCATCGAGACCCTGGTTGAACGGGGACCGCGCCTTACCTGGGCGAGTTCCCGAGCGTGGCTCCGCGAACCCCCGACCCCAGTGTCCGTCGACGTCGATCCCTCGGGAGCCGGTCCGCCTCGCTTTCCGCCGTTCGCATCCATGGCCATCGTTGGCAATGCGCCGGAGCCCCGCGCAACGGCGAGTGCCATCGACGAGGCGGCCTGCGTCGTGCGTTTTAACAATGCCGCGGGCTTCGGGGGACGGACCGGCTCACGGGTCACTTACCTCGCCCTGGTCAATCGCGGCGGCCAGATGCGGGAATGGCTGGAGGACGAACTTTTTCTGGATCGCCCGGTGATCCGGGCGGCGGAGGCGTTCATCCTGCCGTTCCCGATGCTCGCCCCAGAAGCGAACCTCCCCGAGCCGATCTGCTGGACCCGCGCGATCCTCGCGCGACTGCGCCCGACGGGTCGCCCGATCCATATCCTGCCCGAGTCGCTCCACGAGCGTGCTCGCGGCTTGCTCGCGGCAGGGACGAGCGGGCGACCGAACCCGAGCACCGGCTTCCTCGTGACGCTCGCGCTGCTCCTCGACCGGCCCAGCGATGCCGATCCGATCCAAGCTTTCGGCTTCGGGTTCGATGGTTGGCCCGGACATCCCTGGGCTGCCGAGCGTGCGTGGTTCGAGCGAGCCGAAGCGGCCGGGCGCCTGCGTCTGCACCCCGTCGAAGGATGAATCCCAATCCATGGCCACGCTGATCACTGTGCTGAAGAGCGGCGGGCGCTACGATGCGACCTGGATCGCGCGGTTGGCTCGAGGGGTGCGCCGCCATGCGCCCGCCTTCACGCGGATCCTCTGCCTGACCGACCTGCCGCTCGTCCTCGAAGGTGTCGAACGCGTGGCCCTGCGCCATGACTGGCCGGCGTGGTGGGCGAAGATGGAGGCATTCCGCCCTGGCCTTTCAAAGGGCACGACGCTGCTGTGCGATCTCGATACCGTCTTCACCGGTCCTGCCGATCAACTCGCGGAGCCGGGCCTCGCCGCTATGGAGGATTATTTTCATAAGGGGCGGCTCTCGAGCGCTTTGCTGCGCTGGAATGGCGAAGAACTCGCGAATCTCTACGCGCGTTTCTCGGCCGATCCCGCGCGCTGGATGGCCGCCGGATCCTGCGGCCCGGTGCCGAACGGGGTGCACGGCGATCAGGTCGTCATCGATCATCTTCTCCGTCAGGACGGCGTGCGCCCCCGGTTCTTTCAGGAGATCGCACCGGACCTTCTCGACTTCTACGATCCCCGACGCGATGCTCACGGGCCGGTCGTGGTCTTCATCGGCCCGTCCAAGCCCGACAAAGCTCGCGGCTCCGTCCATGCTGCCTGGGCCGAAGTCTGAGCGACAGCTGGAGGCCCGTCATTCGCCGTGCCTCAGGGTGCTCACCGCTGAAACGAGAAGGCCCCGCCGGTGATCGGCGGGGCCTTCTCGTTGGGGTGGAACGGGGAGCACCGGAGGTGATGTCCGGAACCCCGCTCCTGATCTCGGCTATCGACTTCCCGGCGAGGCGATCTCCGCGTCGCCGGGAAGCGTCGCTGACTTAGGCCGTGGCGAGCGCCGGGGCGCGGGCCATGCGGGCCTCGTTGGCGGCGTGGTGCTGCTTCAGCATCGGCCGCAGGACGGCGATGGCGAGGAAGGCCGCGATGAGGTCCATGATCGCCACCGTGTAGAGCACGGTCGCCCAGGTGCCGGTCGCCTGCATCAGCAGGTTGCCGACCGGGACGAACAGGGCGGCCAGACCCTTGGCGCAGTAGAGCACGCCGTAGATCTTACCGATGTGCTTCGAGCCGAAGGTGTCCGCCGCCGTCGCGCTGAAGAGCGAGTAGACTTCACCCCAGGCGAGGAACACGATGCCCGAGAGGATGACGAAGGCCCAGGGGTTCGAGCCGAAGTAGCCCAGCGCGACGATGCCGATGCCTTCCATCGCGAAGGCGATGAACATCGTCTTCTCACGGCCGATCCGGTCCGAGATGAAACCGAACAGCGGGCGCGAGATGCCGTTCATGATGCGGTCGAGCATCAGGGCGAAGGGCAGGGCGGCCATGGCGAAGAAGTACAGGTTCACCTGGAAGTTCTTCACGCCCAGATCCTGCGCGATCACGCCGAGCTGCGCCACCGCCATCAGGCCGCCGGTCACC
Organism: Methylorubrum suomiense; assembly: GCF_022179765.1. Taxonomy (GTDB): domain Bacteria; phylum Pseudomonadota; class Alphaproteobacteria; order Rhizobiales; family Beijerinckiaceae; genus Methylobacterium; species Methylobacterium suomiense. Next base: position 151,840 of record NZ_BPRE01000009.1, read on the forward strand.
GTGCAGGTGAACATGACCATCATGACCCAGAACACCGGGGTCGAGAGCGCCTCGCCCAGGGTGTAGTCGCGACGGCTCTGCATCACCTTGCTGGAGAACTTCACCTCGTCCTTCTGCGGGCCGCGCATCATGGTCGAAGCGGCGATGATGATCGCGCCCTGGATCAGGCCGAAGATGAAGAAGGCCTGGGCGTAGTTGCCCGCGTCGATCATCTTGGCAATCGGCAGGATGGTCAGGGCCGAACCGGCGCCGTAACCGCCCGCCGTGAGGCCGACCGCCAGACCGCGCTTGTCCGGGAACCACTTGAGGGCGTTGTTGATGCAGGTGGCGTAGACGCAACCGACGCCGATGCCGCCGAGGACCGACCCGACATAGAAGCCGGTCAGCGAGGTCGCGTAGGAGTTCACCACCCAGGCGAGGCCGGTCATGAAGCCGCCGAACATGACGACGCGGCTCGGACCGTACTTGTCGATGAAGTAGCCCTCGATCGGCGTCAGCCAGGTCTGGACGACGACGAAGATGGTGAAGGCGACTTGGATCGCTGCGCGGTCCCAGCCGAAGGTCTTCTGGATCTCGGGGACGAACAACGTCCAGGCGTATTGGATGTTTGCCGCGGCCACCATGCAGGCGACGCCGAGGACAATTTGGAACCATCGATTGGATGATGTGACGGGTCTATCTGGGGCGATAGAGGACGTTGCCATGGGCGCTCTCCCTCGATCAGGCTTCGACACTTCCGGCCTGACTCGTTTGACGTGATGAACTTTCGCCGCACTTGGTTCGGCTGCCAAGGTCCAGGTCCCGCAAGGGATGCCCCCAAGGCCTCCGTGGCATGCATTATTTGGTATACCAGCAAGGCCGGCAAGCGAAATAATTCCGAGCCAAACATGAAATTGTACGGATTAAAAACTGCTCCCCTTCGTGCGTGTGGGTCCAGAAAGCGCTGCCACGCTGCGTTTTCCTAGGGAGAGCCCACAGTCGGCCTCAAACGTCGCCTGAATGGATGATGCAAAATAATCTGCTTAGTCTGGTAAGACGGCAAATTTAAATTACGAACGTATCAAGAATTTTCCTGCTTATCGCGACGTCAACGACGATACCCGCTGCGGGCATCCCTGCCTGATTGCGCTTTCTACGCGAGATTGAGCGTTCAGGGCCGCCGTGGCTTTCGCGATCTGAGCTGAAAACGACAGCCGCTGGCGCCTGCGAATCGCACCCGATGCACCGTGATTGGGCACAAGCCTGCCGGCAGACATTCGTCACGGCACGATAATGCCAGACCCGAAATAAACAGCCGCGCCGGGATTAGCCGGCGACGGGAACGCGTTAATTTAATTGTTCCGTTTAGGACGGGACGAATCTCCAACTCAGCCCGCTCCGGCGCAAGCCGCGGCGGGTTTTTCTCGTTCGCATGTCGGCTTTCTCGACGGACCAAGCACGGCACCTGACGCCCGTAAGGCGTCCCGCCGGTGGCTGATTGCGGCAGAGAGCGGTATCTAATTACCGCATCAGGCAACTGCCTCGATATGTTGCGGTTTTTGCGTTTTCATGTGTTCGACATGCCTTGACGCGGCGAGGCAACCTCAGTATTGCCCTCTCGCACGCCGCTGCGTCCTCACCGACGCGGCGGCGCTCTCTTTCTAACGTCACCGGCACGGGAATCGGCCATGAAGACCACTTCGCTGAAGCCCGCCGACGTCGACAAGAAGTGGATCGTGATCGACGCGGAAGGGCTCGTGGTGGGCCGCCTCGCATCGATCGTGGCAATGCGCCTGCGCGGCAAGCACAAGGCCGCCTACACGCCCCACGTCGATTGCGGCGACAACGTCATCGTCATCAATGCGGACAAGGTGAAGTTCACCGGCCGCAAGTACGACCAGAAAATCTACTTCCATCACACCGGCTACCCGGGCGGCATCAAGGAGCGCTCGGCGAAGTTCATCCTCGAAGGCCGCTTCCCGGAGCGCGTCGTCGAGAAGGCCGTGGAGCGCATGCTTCCCCGCGGTCCGCTCTTCCGCCAGATCCTCGGCAACCTGCGCGTCTACAAGGGCGCGGAGCACCCGCACGAGGCCCAGCAGCCGCAGGCGCTCGACGTCGGCTCCCTCAACCGTAAGAACGTGAGCGCTTGATCATGGCGACCCTTCAGTCCCTCGCCGATCTCAATCGGGCGAACACCCAGACGACGAACTCCGAGAACGAGGCTCCGGTCCACGTCCAGAAGCTGGACGCCCAGGGCCGCGCCTACGCCACCGGCAAGCGCAAGGACGCGGTCGCCCGCGTTTGGATCAAGCCCGGCAAGGGTGACGTCGTGGTCAACGGCCGCCCGGTCGAGACCTACTTCGCCCGTCCGGTGCTGCGCATGATCCTGCGTCAGCCGCTGGAGATCGCCGGTCGCGTCGATCAGTACGACATCACCGTCACGGTAAAGGGCGGCGGCCTGTCCGGTCAGGCCGGCGCCGTGCGCCACGGCCTGTCGAAGGCCCTGACCTATTACGAGCCGGAGCTGCGCTCGCCGCTCAAGCGCGAGGGCTTCCTCACCCGCGACCCGCGCGTGGTCGAGCGTAAGAAGTATGGCCGCAAGAAGGCCCGCCGCAGCTTCCAGTTCTCGAAGCGCTAAGCGGTTCGAAGCATCACCAGGGGAGGGCGGGGCCGCGAGGCTCCGCCCTTTCTCGTTTCAGGGAGCCCGGAGAGCATCAGATGAGGGAGCCCGCATGAACACGCGCGTCCCCCCAGGCCTACCCGGCGACCGCCGCGCCGCCGTGGCCGCCGCCTTGCGGCAGCTCGCCCCGCGCCTGCCCGCCTTCGAGGCGGAAGCCGTGCTCGACCGGGCGATGCGCAGTCCCGGCCTGCGGCTGGCCCTCCCGGAAAACGCGGCTTGGCTCGCGCTCACGGCTTTCGCCCGGCACACCTTCACCGATTACGACGACCTGCTCGCCGAAGGCTATGACCGCGACAGCGCCCGTCACTTCGTGCTGGACGACATGAACGCGACGCTCAGCGAATGGGGCAGCCGTCGCCTCGTCTCGGAGGAGGAGGACGAGGCGGATGAACCGCTTGCCGAATCGTGACGGAAGAGCCGGTAGCACCCGCTTGCCCGGTGGCCTGGGGTGAGGCAGGGAAGCCGCTCGTCAATAACGGGAAAGAGTTTCCGATGAAGCTGAGCGCGCGCAACGTCCTCAAGGGCAAGGTGGTGTCGGTCGAGAAGGGCGCGACCACGGCCCATGTGAAGATCGAGATCGCCAACGGCCAGACCGTCACCTCGTCGATCACCAACGAGTCGGTCGAAGCTTTGGGCCTGCAGGTCGGTTCGGACGCCTATGCCGTGATCAAGAGCTCCGACGTCATCATCGCCGTCGACTGAGTTCAGCCTTCGAGCGTCAGCGCGATGCCGTGTCCAGCCTGGCCGCCGGGAGCGAGCAGGCGCTGGGAATCGCGCTCCGATAATTCTCCGTCGAAGCCGGCCCAGTCGGCATGGCCGGTCCAGGCTTCGAGGGAGAGGAACGGCGCGGTCGGGCGTGTCCACACCGCGAGATGGGGGAAATCCTCCACCCGCATGGCGATGGTCCGGCCACCCGGCGCGATGAAGCGGAGCGCCCGGCTCTCCACGTTGAGAAACACCAGCGCCTCCGTGAACATCTCCGGGTCGAGATCGAGGCGCGCCCCATCGAGCGGCACCTCCCGCTGCGAGCGCACCAGCAGCCCGCCCTCGCCGACCTCGGGCACGAAGGGTCGCTCCACAGCCTCGAACAGGACGGCGTAGCCGCCGCTAGCCCGCCGCTCGCCCCCGGCGAAGGGCCAGGGGAAGGCCGGGTGGAAGCCGAGCGCGTAGGGGAGAGGCTTCTCGCCCCGGTTGCTGACGGTGAGATCGAAGGCGAGGCCGCGGGCGGTGACCCGAGCGGCCACGTCGAGCCGGAAGGCGAAGGGGTAATGCGCCCGCGTCCCGGCATCGTCTTCGAGCCGCAGCGTCACCGAATCGTCCGTTCGGGCCACAACGGTTAACAGGCAATCGCGGGCGAAACCGTGCTGCGCCATGGGGTAGGGACGCCCCTCGACCTGCACCATCCCCCCCGCCGAGGCGCCGACCACCGGGAAGAGCCAGGGCGCATGTCGGTTCCAGTGAGCGGGGTCGCCGTTCCAGAGATATTCCTGGCCCTCGACCTGCCAGGAGACCGGCTCGGCCCCCTTGAGGGCGATCCGTGCCGTCGTGCCGTCTTCGGCCCGAATCTCGATACACTCGGCCATTCTCGCTCCCCGCTTTCGACCTCGATCGATAGCGGGGCCGTACGCGCGGCGCTACCCGGCCGGCGAGCCGCTCTCAATCGCGTGACGCGGCCTCGGACGCCTCGAGGGCTGGGATCACCTGGGCCGGCGGGCCGGAGGCGATGATGTTGCCGGCCTCCAGCACGAAGACCGTGTCGGCGCGGCGCAGTGAAGACAGGCGATGGGCGATCATGATGATGGTCCGCGTGCCCGCAAGTGCGCTCAACGCGCCCATCACCGCCGCCTCGGTCTCGCCGTCGAGGGCGCTGGTCGCCTCGTCGAACACGATCACGTCGGGATCGTGATAGAGGGCGCGGGCGATGCCGATGCGCTGGCGCTGGCCGCCGCTGAGCCGTGCGCCCCGCTCGCCGACCCCGGTCCGATAGCCCTCGGGCAAGCCCGCGATCATCTCGTGGATGCCGGCGAGCCGGGCGGCGCGCTCGATCGCACCCGGGTCGATCCGGTCCGGCGGCAGGCCCAGAGCGATATTCTCCGCGACCGTGCCGTCGATCAGGAAGACGTCCTGCGGCACGTAGCCGATTCGATTCTGCCAAGCCGGCAGGGTCTCGGGGCCGAGCGGGCAGCCGTCGATCAGGACGCGGCCCTGGGTCGGCGACAGGATGCCGAGGATCAGTCCCACGAGAGTCGATTTGCCCGACCCGGTGCGGCCGACGAGACCGACGGTCGTGTGGGCCAGGATGGTGAGGTCGAGGGCGTGCAGGGTCGGACGGCCAGGCTCGTAATCGAAGCCCACACCCTCCAGCCGGATGTCCGTCGTGAAGGGCAGGCGCTCGCTCGTGCGGGGGACGGGCGGCCGCTCGCCTTCCAGCGCATCGACGATGAGCCGCACCCCGGCAAGGGAGAAGCGTAGCTGCGAGACCGAGGTGAAGATGTTCTGGAAGGCCGGCAGCATGCGATAGCCCGCGAAGGCGAACAACCCGAGCAGCGGCAGCATGCCGGCGGTGTCGAGACCCTGCGTCAGCGCGAAGAGCACCACCGCGATCACACCGCCGAAAGCGAGGGCTTCGATTACGAAGCGGGGCAGCTGACCGGTGAGGAGGCTCTCGGCCAGCGCGCGGGCGTAGCCGCGAGCTGGAGCATCGAAGCCGGCCGAAAAGGTCTCGGCCCGACCGTACAGCTTGAGTTCGGTGAGCGCCCCGAACGTCTCCTGCACGACGCGGTACCGGCCTTCATTGCCCGCCACCGCCCGCGTTCCGAGCCGGGCGAGGCGCACCCGCGCCACGAGGTAGATCAAGACGTAGAGGCTGCCGAAGCCGCCGCCGAGGATCAGCGCGAGGCGCGGCTGATAGCCGATCAGAAACACGATCACGGCCAATGCCGAGGTTGCCCGCGAGGCGATCACCAGGATCGGCGTCAACACCCCGAGGACGAGGCGGTCGGTCTCGGACAGGACGTTCTTGGCGAGTTCCGCGCTGTTGGACCGGGCGAAGAACAGGCGCTCGCGATCGACGTATCGCGCCAGCAACCGCCGGGCGAAATCGTACCCGACGAGATGGGCGAACAGCAATTGGGCGAAGGCGAGCCCGGCATTGACGGCGCTGGTCAGCAGGATGGCACACAGAGCCGCGCCGCCGGTCACGAGGAGAAAACTGCGCGGGTCGGTCAGCCCCAGCGCGTCGCGTAGGCCTGCCAGAACCGGCACCCGCGCGGCCGCCGCCGGATCGCCGACCAGGGTCAGGAACGGCAGCACCGAGGCAATGCCGACGACTTCGAGAAGCGCCGCGATCCCGAGTCCCAAGCCGAGCCATCCGAGGCGCCGCCGGTCGTGCGGGCGCATCACCCGCAGGAGATCGAGGAGGGTCCTCAAGGGCGCACCGAACGCGGAACGGAGGGAGCCGAAGCCCAATTAAAACCGTTTAAGAACAAACGGTTAGGCATTTCGAAGCGGGGCTTGTAGCATTCGCCAGAAACCCTGTCGACCGGTTTCCGGGCCGGTGATCCGCCGGTTCTGATGAACCGGACGCCTTCCCGCCTGTTCGACAGGAATGCTGAGCTCCTCCGTCGACGCATCCGAAGAAGTCCCCATGCCGGCCCCAATCCCCTTCGACAACAGCTACGCGCGACTGCCCGCCCGCTTCCACGCGCGCTTGGCACCGACGCCGGTTGCAGGCCCCAGGCTGATCAAGCTCAATCGGGCGCTCGCCGAAGAATTGCGGCTCGACTCCGCCTGGCTCGGCAGTCCCGCCGGCCTGGCGATGCTGGCCGGCAATGCCGTCGCGGAGGGCTCCGAGCCGCTCGCGGCCGCCTATGCCGGGCATCAATTCGGCAATTTCGTGCCTCAACTCGGCGACGGGCGGGCGATGCTGCTCGGTGAAGTCATTGATGTGCATGGTCGCCGCCGCGACATTCAGCTGAAGGGCTCGGGGCCGACCCCGTTCTCGCGCATGGGCGATGGCCGTGCCGCACTCGGGCCGGTGCTGCGCGAATATCTCGTCAGCGAGGCGATGGCCGCCCTCGGCATTCCAACGACCCGAGCCCTGGCGGCGGTCGCGACCGGCGAGCCGGTGATCCGCGAGACCGTGTTGCCCGGTGCCATCGTCACCCGCGTGGCGGCGAGCCATATCCGCGTCGGCACCTTCCAGTACTTCGCGACCCGCGGCGACACGGAGGCCGTGCGCGCGCTCGCCGATCACGTCATCGCCCGCCACGATCCGGAGCTGGAGGGGCGGGAGGACCGTTACCGCGCCCTGATCGCGGCGGTGTCGGCACGGCAGGCCGAACTGGTCGCCCGCTGGCTCCTCGTCGGCTTCGTCCACGGCGTCATGAACACCGACAACATGTCGGTTGCCGGCGAGACGATCGATTACGGCCCCTGCGCATTCCTCGATGCCTACGATGCGCGGACCACGTTCAGCTCCATCGACCGGCACGGGCGCTACGCCTACGGCCAGCAGCCGCGCATCGCCCTCTGGAACCTCACCCGCTTCGCCGAGACCTTGCTGCCGCTCCTGTCCGAGGACGAGGATGCCGGGGTCAAGGAGGCGGAAGCCGCCCTCGCCACCTTCGGACCGCGCTTCGACGCCGCCTATCGCGGGGGGCTCGCCCGCAAGCTCGGCCTCGCCGAACTGCGCGAGGGAGATGCGGAACTCGCCGGAGACCTGTTGCGGGTGATGGCCGAGAACCAAGCAGACCATACCCTGACCTTCCGGCGCCTCTGTGCCGCGGCCGAGACGTCCGACGTCGATGGCCTCGTCCGCGACGGCTTCGTCGATCCGACCGCCTACGATGCCTGGTCCGTCCGCTGGCGCTCGCGGCTTGCCGAAGACCCGCGCGATCCGGCCGAGCGGGCCTCGGCCATGCGCGCGGTCAACCCGGCCTTTATTCCCCGCAACCACCGCATCGAGGAGATGATCGAGGCGGCGATGGAGCGGGACGATTTCGCACCGTTCGAGACTCTCCTCGCGGTTCTGTCGCGGCCCTACGAGGATCAGCCGGAGCACGCCCGCTACGCCGAGGCCCCGGAAGGCGGGGGTGTCGGTTACCGGACCTTCTGCGGCACCTAAGCTGAGCATGATTGGGGAGGACAACATTTGTTCTCTTGAACAGACTGGCGTCACCATGCGTTTGCTGGTGGAGCGGACGGCCGCATTGGAGCCGCTCCAGCACGCGCGAGTTCTCTTTGTCCGCTCATTCCTCGCTTCATCTCGCCGCATCTCCGATCGAGGCCGCGAGCGACGACGCCTTTCCCCATGTCGCGATCGGGCGTCTGCGCCGGATGGGTCGCCTCTCCGCTCCCCTGCCCACGGCGCTCGGCGGCGAGGGCTTGTGTGAGCCGGAACGCGTCGGCGACCTCCGCCGGCTCCTCACCGAGATCGGCCGTGACAGCCTTCCGGTCGGGCGCCTCTACGAGGGGCATGTCAACGCGCTGGCCCTCGTGCTGCGCTACGCCGATGCCGAGACGCGGGAAGTGCTGGCCCGCGACGCCCTCGACGGTCACCTGTTCGGCGTGTGGAACACCGAACCGAAGGACAATGGCCTGACCCTCGATCCGGCGGGGCGGCTGCGCGGGGCGAAAAGCTTCGCCTCGGGCGCCGGCTTCGTCACCCGCCCGCTCGTCACCGCGCGGATGCCGGACGGCCGCAGCCTGATGCTGATCCTGCGGCTCAAAGCGGGAGAGCGGGCCGATCTCAGCGAATGGCGCGTGCACGGCATGCGCGCCACCGCGACCGGCACGGTCGATTTCTCCGGCCTGCATGTCGGCGAGGGCGCGGTGATCGGCGCACCGGACGATTATTTCCGCCAGCCGTTCTTCTTCGCCGGGGCGTGGCGCTTTCTCGCCGTCCAGCTCGGCGGCATGGAGGCGGTCGTCGAGACCCACCGTGCCCATATGCGCGCGACGGGGCGAAGCAGCGACCCTCACCAGCAGGCGCGGTTCGGGCGCAGCCTGATCGCTCTCGAATCCTGCCGCCTCCTCGTTGCTCAGGCGGCCGACATCGTCGCCGCCGAGGCGCTCCCGCCGGAGCGCGTCATCGCCGGCGTCAACCTCGCCCGCGCCGCCGTGGATCAGGCCGGTCTCGACGTGCTGACCCTGGCGCAGCGCTCGGTCGGGCTCGCTGGATTCCTCGACGACCATCCGCTCGAAGCGCAGATGCGCGATCTCGCGACCTATCTGCGCCAGCCCGCGCCCGATTTCGCGCTCACCGGCATGGCCGCCCACGTGCTGGATTGCGAGACACCGCTCCATGCCCTCTGGCCGGAGGTCCGTTCCCAGGGATGCGAGGCATGAGCGGTCGCCACGCTCAGACCCTCCCGGCCCGCTACTTCGTCGATCTCTACGCGTCGAATCCCGATCCCTGGCAGTTCACGTCGAGCGATTACGAGCGCGACAAGTACATGGCGACGCTCGCGGCCCTGCCGCGCCCTTGCTACGACCGGGCCCTCGAGATCGGCTGCTCCATCGGCGTCTTCACCCGTGAGCTCGGCGAGCGTTGCGCCGAACTCGTCGCCCTGGACATCGCGCCCTCGGCGATCGCGGTGGCCCGCGAGCGCTGCGCCGACCGGCCACAGATCGATTTCGTCGTCGGCGCCGTGCCGGGAATCTGGCCGGACGGGCGCTTCGACCTGATCGTGCTGTCCGAAGTCCTCTATTTCCTCGATCGCGACGATCTCGCCCGCCTCGTGGCGCGGGTCGGACAGAGCCTGATGCCCGGAGGCGAGTGCGTGCTGGTGCATTGGACCGGCGAGACCGATTATCCCCTGTCCGGCGACGAGGCCGTGGACGGTTTCATCGCCGGCGCGTCGTGGTTCTGCCGCCCCCTGTCCCATCAGCGCACCGGGCAGTACCGCCTGGACGTGCTCCGGTCGGGCCATGAGGCGGGCTGAGCCCCTCCGCCATCCGCTCTGGGTGCGCCTGACCCACTGGATCGGGGCGGGCGCCTTCCTGGCGCTGACGATCAGCGGCTTCGCGATCCTGCTCGCCCTGCCGCGCCTGTTCTGGGGTGAGACCGGCGCCAACGAGGCTCCGGCCTGGATCGTCCTGCCGCTGCCGGTCAATCTCGAACAGACCGGATGGGGTCGTAACCTCCACTTCCTCTCGGCCTGGATCTTCGTGCTGGGCGGCGCGGTCTACCTCATCGCCGCCCTGGTGACGGGCCACCTGTTCCGCCGCCTCGCGCCGGACCGTGACCAACTCCATCCCGCCCATCTCGCCAGCGAGATCCGCGATCACCTCCGACTCCGTCCGGCGGTGCAGTCCGACGGCGGACACGCGCGCTACAACGCCCTGCAGAAGCTCGCCTACCTCGTCGTCCTGCTGGTGCTGGCCCCGGTGATGCTGCTGTCGGGGCTGACCATGTCACCCGGCGTGACGGCCGCCTATCCCGAACTGTTCACGCTGTTCGGCGGGCGGCAATCGGCCCGCACCATCCATTTCCTGGCCGCGACGCTGCTGGTCGCCTTCCTCCTGGTGCACCTCTGGCAGGTCCTCGCCAACCGCCCGCTGCGTCTGATGAGGGGCATGATCACCGGCCGCTCCGGCGGCGATACGGAGAAGGCCTGATGCCGGACATTTCCCGCCGCCGCCTCCTGCTCGGCTCCTCGGCGCTGGGCCTCGGCCCCCTGCTCGGCGGCTGCGAGCTGATCGAGGGCGGCCCGAGCCGTGCGGGTCTCTACGGGCTGAGCGACACGCTGACGCTCGCGACCCAACGCTTCCTCCTGCGCGATCAGCCCCTCGCCCGGGAATTTTCGCCGGAGGCGATCTCGAAGATCTTCCCGGCCATCAACACGACCGATCCGGACAACCCGGATTACCGGCGCTCGAAGGAAGCGGGCTTTTCCGATTGGCGCCTGCCGGTGAGCGGCCTCGTCGAGCGTCCGACCGCCTTCTCGCTGGCGGAGCTGAAGGCCATGCCGGCTCGCACGCAGGTGACGCTGCATTCCTGCGAGCAGGGATGGTCGGCCATCGGCGGCTGGACCGGTGTGCCGCTCGCCCACGTGCTGGCGAGCTGCGGCCTGAAGCGCGAGGCCCGCTTCGTGGTGATCCGGACCGTCGATGGCTGGTGGGACAGCTACGACCTGTTCGACGCGCTCCACCCGCAGACCATCCTGGCCTACGGCATGAACGGGGGTGATCTGCCGGTCGCCCACGGTGCCCCCGTGCGCCTGCGGGTGGAGCGCCAGCTCGGCTACAAGTCGCTTAAATACCTCGCCAGCATCGAGGCGATCGATCGGATTTCCGGCCTCGGTCAGGGCCGGGGCAGCATGGTCTCCGAACTGGGTTTTGCCTGGTACGCGGGCATCTGAGGACGCTGCAACCGAGCGATTTTCCGAGGCGGCAAAAAAGCGAGCGGCCGGGCAAGAAGGGGGTTGAGTCCCGCCAATCCTCCGCTTATAGAACCGGCCGTCGGCAACGGGCAGCGCCCGAAGCGAGACACCGCCGAGACCTCCAGCGGTCGCGGCGAGATAGGTTGGGGCCTTAGCTCAGCTGGGAGAGCGCTTCCATGGCATGGAAGAGGTCATCGGTTCGATCCCGTTAGGCTCCACCATCCTCCTTTAAAATATTCGATCCGCAGAAAGCCGCCACCGGGCGGCTTCTTCGTATGTGGTCCCCTCTGCGCTGGGCACGATGGACCTTTCGACCTCGGCGACGTATGGCGCTGCACGATGGGTGCGGCGACACGAATGCTGACGGTGGGGCTCGCGATGGCCGGTGCGATCTCGGCGCCCGCCGTGGCACAGCCGCAAAACCTTCGGCCGGAGGCGCAGGATGGTACGGGGACGCGCGCGGTGATCGAGACCCTCAGCGCCCGTCTCCTTGCTGCGCCGAGCGCCACGGCCGTTCTGGAGGCCTGGTGCGCCGAGCGGGGGCTTGCCGCCGATCCCCGCATTCTCGCGGTGCGCGTGGCCGGTATCGACAAGGCTCCGACCCCGCTGCAGCGCGAGCGCCTGGCAGTCGGTCCGGACGAGAGCGTGCGCTATCGCCGGGTGCGACTCACCTGTGGAACCCATGTGTTGTCGGAGGCGGACAATTGGTACGTCCCCGGCCGGCTGACCCCCGAGATGAACGCCGCCCTCGACGGCACCCAGGCGCCGTTCGGAGCGGTCGTCCGCCCGCTGAAGCCGAGCCGACGCAACCTTTCGCTCCACATGGTGTGGCGCCCGGGGGAGGGGACGATGCCGGGCCCCGACGCGCCGCTCTTCTCGGTGGAGGCGTTGCTCTCGGCAGACGGCGTGCCGTTCTGCGAGGTGGCCGAGACCTATACGGGTGCCGTCCTGGCGCGGGGCGAACGCTGATCCGATCATCACCGGTGCGTAGCGCACCGGCGGTCGTCACCATGCGCGCGGGATGCGGCAACAGTGGGTACTGCCCGCAGGGGAGCCGCCGCGCCACCCCATGATGGCGCGGGACTGAGCGCGGAGCGCGGGCCGCGTGGCGTCGATCAGAACGATTGATCGACCCGGCGCCCTTCTCGGGCGAGGCGCAGCAGGTTCTGGCCGTACTGGGTCTTGGCGAACATCTCGCCCCGGACCTGGAGTTGCTCCTTGTCAATGAAGCCCTGGAGAAAGGCGATCTCCTCCAGACAGGCGACCTGCAGCCCCTGCCGGTGCTGCAGCACCCGCACGAACTCGGCGGCCTCCAGCAGGCTGTCATGCGTGCCGGTGTCGAGCCACGCGTAGCCCCTGCTCATCCGCTCGACGTGGAGTTGGCCGCGTTCGAGATAGGCTTGGTTGACGGAGGTGATCTCCAGCTCGCCCCGATCCGACGGCTTCACGTCGGCGGCGATGTCGAGAACCTGATTGTCGTAGAAGTACAGGCCGGTCACCGCCCAGGGACTCTCGGGCGTCTTCGGCTTCTCGACGAGGCGCAGCGGCCGGCCCGCATCGTCGAGGGTGACGACGCCGTACGCTTCCGGATGATCGACATGGTAAGCGAACACGGTCGCGCCGTGTTTGCGGGCACTGGCGCGGGCGAGCAGGGTGCTCATGCCGTTGCCGAAGAACAGGTTGTCGCCGAGCACGAGCGCCACGTCATCGGAGCCGACGAAGTCACGGCCGATGATGAAGGCCTGGGCCAGCCCCTCGGGTCGCGGCTGCACCGCGTAGGTGAAGGTGACGCCGAACTGCTCGCCCGTGCCGAGCAGGCGCTGGTAATTGCCGAGATGCTCAGGGCTCGAGATGATCAGGATCTCACGGATACCCGCGAGCATCAGCACCGAGATCGGGTAGTAGATCATCGGCTTGTCATAGACCGGCAACAACTGCTTGTTGATCGCCAGCGTGGCCGGATGCAGCCGGGTGCCGGAGCCACCGGCGAGAACGATGCCCTTCATCGAAACGACCCTATTCGTTCACTGTGCCGGCCCGACCAAGCGGTCGAGGATGTCGTCGAGCGCCGCCGCCCAGGGGCGGGGCGTGACCCCGTACGCGTCGGTCAGGCTCCGCGTGGAGAGGCGGGAATTGGCCGGGCGGCGTGCCGGGGTCGGATAGGCGGTGGTCGGGATGCCCTCGACCGGCACCGAGCGCCCGCCTCGTCGGGCCGAGCCTTCGACGATGGCGCGGGCGAAGCCGCACCACGTGGTCGCGCCGTCGTTGACGAAGTGGAAGGTCCCGGTCGGCGCCGCCGGATCCTGCGCCAGCCGCAGGGCGATCGTCGCCAAGGCCGCCGCGAGATCGGCCGCCGAGGTCGGGCAGCCGTGCTGATCGTCGACCACCGTGAGCTTGTCGCGCTCGGCGGCCAACCGCAGCATCGTCTTCACGAAGTTGCCCCGGTGCGGGCTGACCACCCATGCAGTGCGGACGATCGCGTGGAGCGGGTTGCCGGTGCGCACGGCCATCTCGCCCGCAGCCTTGCTGGCGCCGTAGACGCTCGTCGGGTTCACCGGCGCATCGGGGTCGTAGAAGCCCTCGCCCGTGCCGTCGAACACGTAGTCGGTCGAGACATGGATCAGCGGAATACCCCGCCGCTTGGTCTCTGCGGCGAGGATCGCCGGAGCCAGCGCGTTGAGGCGCCACGCGGCGGCGACATCGCTCTCGGCCTTGTCGACCGCCGTGTAGGCGGCCGGCACGATCACCGCCGCATAGGTCCGGGCATCGAGGGCGGCGGTCACAGCCGCCGCATCGGTGATGTCGAGGCTAGACCGGTCGGGGGCGTCGATCCGGACGCCTTGCGGCCAAGCATAAGCCTGAAGTTCCGTACCGACCTGCCCGGCGCCGCCGACGACGAGGATGTCCATCAGCGGTCCTTCTCCGCGGAGAGGCCGAGCCGCTCACCGGAGTAGCGGCCCTCGCGGATCGGGCGCCACCACGACTCGTTGTCGAGATACCATTGCACGGTCTCGACCAAAGCCTCCTCGAACACCTTGGTCGGGCGCCAGCCGACCTCGGCCTCCGCCTTGGACGGGTCGATGGCGTAGCGCCGGTCGTGGCCGGGACGGTCGGCCACGAAGGTGATCAGTCGCTCGTGCGGTCCGTTCTCGGGACGAACCCGGTCGAAGGCGGCGCAGAGCGCCTTCACCACGGCGAGATTGTTGCGGACCGAGCGCCCGCCCAACAGGTAGGTCTCGCCGAGGCGACCCCGCTCCAGCACCGCGACGAGGCCGCGGGCGTGATCCTCGACATGGATCCAGTCGCGCTCGTTCATTCCATCGCCGTAGACTGGCAGATTCTTGCCGTCGAGCGCTGCCAGGATCATCAGCGGGATCAGCTTCTCGGGGAAGTGGCGTGGCCCGTAATTGTTCGAGCAGTTCGTCACCAGCACCGGCAAGCCGTAGGTCTCGTGCCAGGCCCGCGCGAGGTGATCGGACGCGGCTTTCGAGGCCGAGTAGGGCGAGCGCGGATCGTAGCGGCTCTCTTCCGTGAAGAACGCGTCCGGCGGCAGCGAGCCGTAGACCTCGTCGGTCGAGACGTGGAGGAAGCGGAAATTCTTCTTGGCCTCGCCCTCGAGGCTCTCCCAATGGGTGCGGGCGCCGTCGAGCATCACCTGCGTGCCGATGACGTTGGTCCGCACGAAGGCGCCCGGATCGGTGATCGAGCGGTCGACATGGCTCTCGGCGGCCAGATGCATCACCGCGTCCGGCTTGAAGTCGGCATAGAGGGCATGGACGCGGGCCGGATCGCAGATATCGGCCTGCTCCAGGCGATGACGCCGATCATCCTTCAGCGGATCAAGCGAGATCGGATTGGCCGCATAGGTCAGCGCGTCGAGGGTCAGAACCTCGTGACCGAGATCCTGCACGAGGTGCAGCACCAGCGCTGAGCCGATGAAGCCGCAGCCGCCGGTCACCAGAATGCGCATCGCGGGGTCTCTCCGTCGGTCCTGAGGTGGGAAGGGGCGCGGGTTTAGAACACTCGTCCGAGATCGGCGAGCAGGGGAGCAGTCTTGTCCTTGCCCGACAGGATCGCTTCCGCCTCGCCGACCGGCCAGTCAATGCCGATGGCCGGATCGTTCCAGCGCAGATTTCGATCGTTCTCGGGGCTGTAATAAGCGTCGACCTTGTAAGCCACCATCGTGTTCGGCTCCAGAGTGCAAAAGCCGTGCGCGAAACCCGCGGGCACGAAGAGCTGCTCACCGCCCGCCGCATCGAGCCGAACCGCGACGGAGCGGCCATAGGTCGGTGAGTCGGACCGGAGATCGACGGCGACATCCAGGATCGCCCCGGCCAGGACCCGGATCAGCTTGGCCTGCGCCGCGGGCGCGGTCTGGAAATGCAGGCCACGGACCGTGCCCTGCGGTGCCGAGAACGATTGATTGTCCTGAATGAAGACGTTGGCGATACCGGCCTGGGCCAGCACATCGGCCCGGAAAACTTCCGAGAACCAGCCGCGATCGTCGCCGTGACGCTTCGGGATCACCCGCTTGACCGCCGGGATGTCCGTATTGATCACCTGCATCCGCCGAACTCCTGCCGCTGCCCAGCCCACCTCCCTGGGCCACCCTGAACGCTTGAGACGTTGCAACGCGGCGAAGTCAAGGCACCGTCATCAGAAATCCAGGGCTGAGATGCGCCCGGAAGCGTGACGCTTGCGCCCCACACCGTCGGGTCATACCGGTGTCCCCCCGGCTGCCGCCGGACGATTGCCAGGAGTCACTGTTACGATGTTTGCGCTCGTTTCACCCCGCCGCGCCTGCCGCATCGCGCTCACCGCGACGCTCCTCGGCTCCCTGGGTGGCCCGGTCTTCGCGCAGAAGGGCGCCGACCTCGCGGGGTTGTGGCAGACCGAGAATGCGGGCTCGACGGTGCGCATCGCCCGGTGCGGAGCCGGCTATTGCGGAACGATCGCGGCGACCCCCGGCCCTGGCCTCGACGCGAAGAATCCCGATCCCGCCCTGCAATCACGCAAGCTCGTCGGCGTGCAGATCATGTCGGCCGGCACGCCCAGCGGAGAGGGGTTCGAGGGCAGCCTCTACAACCCCAACGACGGGAAGACCTATGCGGGCAGCCTGACCCCCAAGGGCCCGGACACGGTCGAGGTCGCCGGCTGCGTTCTCAGCGTTCTCTGCAAGCGCCAGACCTGGCGCCGGATACGATAGGCGAAACTCTGACGGAGCCGTCTCACCGCTCCGTCAGCTTCATCTCGATCCGTCGATTGCGGGCATAAGCCTCGTCGCTCGTGCCCGAATCCAGTGGCTGGAACTCGCCGAAGGCGCCGGCCAGCAGCCGCTGCGGCGGGATGCCCTTGGTGCGCAGATATTGCACCACCGCGATGGCGCGGGCAGCCGAGAGCGCCCAGTTCGATGGGAATTGGAAAGACTGAATCGGGCGCGCGTCGGTATGCCCGTCGACTCGCAGCACCCACGGAATATCGGCGGGGATCTCCTTCGAGATGTCGAGAATGGCGCCCGCGATGCGGTCGATCTCCGGGCCGGCCTCGGGCTTGAGCGCGGCGGAACCGGCGGCGAACAAGACCTCGGATTGCAGCACGAAGCGGTCGCCGACGATGCGGATGTCCGAGCGGCTTCCGATGATCTGTCGCAACCGCCCGAAGAAGTCGGAGCGGTATCGAGCGAGTTCCTGCACACGCTGCGCCAGCGCCACGTTGAGGCGGCTGCCCAGTTCGGCGATCCGCGCCTGACTTTCCCGGTCACGGGACTCGGAGGCCGACAGCGCGTCCTCCAAGGCGGCGAGCTGACGGCGGAGCGCCCGAATCTGTTCGTTGAGCAACTCCACTTGGTTCTGCGCCCGCGCCGTGGCTCCGCGCTCGGCGGCGAGTTGGGCATCGACGTCGGAGGCCTTGCCTTGGCCGGCTGTCGCGGCGTCGGCGAGAGCCTGAAGGCGGTCGCGCTCGGCTTCCGTCGCGGTCAGGGTGTTGCGCATGCCGGCCACCGCCTCTTCCTGCGCCCGGCGGCTGGAACGCTCAAGGGCGAGCAGGTCGGTGAGGTCGGCGATCTGACGGTTGAGGCGGTTCAGCACCGCGTCGCGCCCGGTCAGTTCCTGCGACAGGAAGAACTGGCCGACGACGAAGACGGTGAGCAGGAAGACCACCGAGAGCAGCAGCGTCGCCAGGGCGTCGACATAGCCCGGCCAGACGTTGAGGCTGCGATGCGCGCGGGCGCGGGTTGAGGCCATCACTCGGCCTTTTCGCGGGCGAGGCGATCGAGCACCTGCTTCAGTTCACGCTCACGGGCAGCCTGCGCCTCGACCCAGTCGCGGATCATCTGCTGCTCGGCGCGCATGTGCTGAACGAGCCCCTGGATGCCCTCGGCGAGATTGGTCATCGCCTGGGTCGCGGCCCGGCCGCCCCCGCCCTCGGCGACGACGCCGCTCAAGCGATCGATGGCCGCCTGAAGCTCGCGAGCGAGCGCCGGATCGTGCTCGGGCGCGGGCCGAACTGCGGCGGCGGCTGCGGCGGTCGGTACCTCCTCCTCACCGGAGACCAACCAATCCTCCAGTTCGTTGTGGAAACGGGCATGGGCCTGCCCCGCCTGAAGATCGAGGAAGCCGATCACGAGCGACGAGGCGAGGCCGAACAGGGAGGCCGAGAACGCCAGGCCGATGCCCGACAGCGGCACGGCAAGCCCGCTCTTCAGCTCGTCGAACATGACCGCGGCGTCGCCCCCGCCACGCATCCCGCCGATCACCGCCCCGACGGCCGACAGCGTCTCGATCAGGCCCCAGAAGGTGCCGAGCAGGCCGAGCAGGATCAGGATGCCGGCGCTGTAGCGCAGGATCTCGCGCCCCTCGTCGAGGCGCACGGCGATCGTGTCGAGATGGGCGCGGGTCCCGGACAGCGTCACGCCCTGACGCCGCGTCTCGATGGCGGGAACGAGCGGAGCCAGCAGCGTCGGCTTCTCCCGCGGCGCCTGCCCGGCGGCGACCGCGTTGACGTACCGGGTTTCGCGAAACAGCCGGGTCACCTGTCCAAACGCGAGCAGCACCGCGATCAGCAGCACGCCGAGGATCAGCCCGTTGAGACCGGGATTGGCGAGGAAGGCCGGTGTGATCTGTCGGTAGAGAACGAAGGCAAGAAACCCGACCAGAACCAGGAAGACCAGCATCCGGACGAGCGTCATGCCGGGTTTGGCGATCGGCGGGCTGTCGGAGGAAGACGCGGGACGGGCCGCCATCGGGTCCATGCTCGTGTTAGGGGCCGACGCCAGGGGGAGGGCACCGCGCGCGGGAGAAAAGCGGCGGCACTCTGGCGACTTGGCCTTTGACGATCAAGTCACCGGGCCTCCCCGCGTCGGGGCGTCGACGCGGAATGGCCGCTAATCCCATTCCCGTGGCCAGCTCTCGTCCAGATGCGGCCCGAGCCGCACCGCCCAGACCTTGTTCGCGAGCCCCGTGGAATCATCCGTTTCGACGGCGATCCCGCAGAGCGTGCCGGGGCCGGTGGCGGCCTCCAGGCGCGAGCCCGGCGTCTTCTGAAGGAAGCGGCGAACCGGCTCCTCCTTCTGCATGCCGAGCACCGAATCGTAGTCGCCGCACATGCCGGCATCCGACAGGTAGGCGGTGCCGCCAGGCAGGACACGGTGGTCGGCGGTGGGCACATGGGTATGCGTGCCGACGACGAGCGTGGCCCGCCCATCGAGGAAATGGCCCATCGCCTGCTTCTCGCTGGTGGCCTCGGCATGCATGTCGACGATCACCGCATCGGCCGCCGCCCCGAGCGGGCAGGCCTCCAATTCGCGGTCGGCCGCCGCGAACGGGTCGTCGAGGGGATCGAGATAGATCCGGCCCATCACGTTGACGACGAGGACGCGGGCGCCCCGCGCGGTCTCGATCACCGTGGCGCCGCGCCCCGGCGTGCCCGGCGGGTAATTGGCGGGCCGGATCAGCCGGGGCTGCCGGGCGATGAAGACCAGAGCCTCGCGCTGATCGAAGGAGTGATTGCCGAGCGTCACGGCATCGGCGCCCGCTTGGAGGATCTCGTCGCAGATCGACTCGGTGATGCCGAAGCCACCGGCGGCGTTCTCGCCGTTGATGACGACGCAATCGAGCCGCCAGCGCTCGCGCAGCCCGGGCAGGCGGTCGGTGACGGCCTGACGGCCCGGACGTCCGACGATGTCGCCGAGGAAAAGGATACGCATGAACGAACTCAGACTTGCCGGAGCGGTACCGGACCTTCCTCGGTGACCATGTGGTCGAGGGGGCGGTCATGCGGCTCGGCCGGGACTTCCGGAATCTCCTGGACCGAGAAGGCGATGCCGATCGTCAGCACCGGGCCGTTCTTCGACAGCCGCTCGATCGCCTGATCGTAATAGCCCGCGCCATAGCCGATCCGCTGCCCTGCCCGGTCGAAGGCGGCGAGCGGCACGATCAACGCGGTCGGATCGAGGGGAGGGAGGTCGTCGCGCGGCTCGGACAGCCCGAAACCGCCCTTCACCAGTTCCTCGCCGGCTCGCCACTCGCGAAAGACGAGCCCCTGCTCGGTCACCTTGGGCAGGGCGACCCGCTGCCCGCGGGCGAACAGGCGCTCGATCAGCGGGCGCGGATCGATCTCGCTCCGGATCGGCCAGAAGGCGCCGACCAGGGGCGCACGCGCAAGCTCCGGAAGACCGGCGATGAACGCGGCGGCCTTCTGCGATCCGGCAAGGCGGGTCTCGGGCGAGAGAGCGTCGCGCCGGGCCAGGACCTCGGCGCGAAGTTGCGCCTTGTGGGCGCGTCGGGGGGAAGAGTGCGGAGCCACCTGAGCCGTTGGAGTGTCGATCCCGGGAAACCTACAGAGTAGGTGGGCGCCGTGTTGGCCAAGTCCACGGACGAGGCCAGGAACAGCTCCCTAGGGAGTCGATAAGGCCCCGGGGAAAGTTCTCCTGACGAACTCTGCAGCCCCGCCCACGAGAGATAGACGTGCCGGGGCCCGGACGCCAGGGGCCGAATGCCGCGAAGCGCGAAGAAATCGGGTGCCGCCTCGATCTCCCGTGCTCGGACGGACCTTATCCCCCGGATTGTCCCGATAGGGCGCGCGCCAATCGATCGATGCGCTCGGCGGCGACGCCGACGCCCGCGGCCAGACGCGCCTGCTCGCCGGCCTCTCGCGCGGCCTCACGTTCCATGTCCTCGATGCGGCGGCGCGCTTCCTGCAATTCATCGACCAGCGTCAGCGCCGCCATGATCTGGAGGCGCATGTCGCCGATCTCACCGAAGGCCCCGCGCATATCGGTGACGCGCCGGTCGAGCTCGCCCGCGAGCGTTTCGAGGTGGCTCTCCTCGCCCGCGCCGCAGGCCATCCGGTAGCTCTTGCCCGCGATGGTGACGCTGACATGGGGCATGGGACGCAGTTTCTCTCGGTTACGCGCCGGACGGGCCGGACAGGACATCCTTCACGGTCTCGATGGCGCGATCGAGGCGACGGCCGACTTCGCCGGTGGTGACGTTCATGCGCGCCAGCCGGGCGCCGGCGGCGTCGAGTTCGGCGGCGAGCCGGGCGCGATCCTCCTCCAGCAGGGCGAATTCGGTATCCCGATCACCGCGGCTGCGCTCGGCTTCGAGCCGTCGGGCCACCGCGTTCTCCAGCAGGGCCAAGGCCGCATCGAGCCGGCCGATCGCTTCCTCTAGGTTGACCGTCGCCGGCTGTCTCTCGGTCTTCGCCATGCCGCCCGATCGATCCTTTTCCGCTCCGCCCCGGCTCAAGAGGTTTCAGCCAAGCATATTCGAAATTCCAGCCTGTTGGCAGCGATGCCCACGATCTTTGACAGCCCCGGTCGCCATGTTAGAGAGCCCGCGCCCGGCCCGCTCACGCCTTTCGCGAGCCGCCGTTCAAACGGAAGTCTCACCGTGCCCTTCTTTGGCTCCCCGCGCAGACCGTCCGCCGTCCGGACGCGTGCGGGTGTGGGCCGTCGCCCGGTTCATCTCAGGTTCAGCGCGGCCCCGCTTGGAGCGGTCGCGTCATCGTCGGCCGCGGAGCCTCGGCGCACCGCATCACTGGTCCCCCATCGGCGCGCTGGCGCGCCCCACATACAAGGAGTCACGCCGTGACCGTCAAGGTTGCCATCAACGGGTTCGGGCGCATCGGCCGCAACGTGCTGCGCGCCATCGTCGAGGCCGGCCGCACCGACATCGAGGTCGTGGCGATCAACGATCTCGGCCCGGTCGAGACCAATGCCCACCTCCTGCGCTACGATTCGGTCCACGGCCGCTTCCCGGCCGAGGTCGCGGTCGAGGGCGACGCCATCGTCATCAACGGCAAGCGCATCAAGGTCACGGCCGTGCGCAACCCGGCGGAACTTCCGCACCGCGATCTCGGCGTCGACATCGCGCTCGAATGCACCGGCATCTTCACCTCGAAGGACAAGGCCAAGGCTCATCTCGACGCCGGCGCCAAGCGCGTCCTCGTCTCGGCCCCCGCCGACGGGGCCGACCTCACCGTGGTCTACGGCGTCAACCACGACGGGCTGACGGCCGATCACCTCGTCGTCTCGAACGCCTCCTGCACGACGAACTGCCTCGCGCCGGTCGCCAAGGTCCTCAACGAGACCGTCGGCATCGAGCGCGGCTTCATGACCACGATCCACTCTTACACCAACGACCAGCCCTCGCTCGACCAGATGCACAAGGATCTGTACCGGGCGCGCGCCGCGGCCCTGTCGATGATCCCGACCTCGACCGGTGCGGCCAAGGCCGTCGGCCTGGTCCTGCCGGAGCTGAAGGGCAAGCTCGACGGGACCGCGATCCGCGTGCCGACCCCGAACGTCTCGGCGGTCGATCTCGTGTTCACGGCCAAGCGCGCGACCTCGGTCGAGGAGATCAACGAGGCGATCAAGGCGGCCGCCTCCGGTCCGCTCAAGGGCGTGCTGGGCGTCACCGACCGGCCGAACGTGTCGATCGACTTCAACCACGATCCGCACTCGTCCACCTTCCACCTCGATCAGACCAAGGTCATGGACGGCACCTTCGTGCGCATCCTGTCCTGGTACGACAACGAGTGGGGCTTCTCGAACCGCATGGCCGACACCGCCGTCGCCATGGCCAAGCTGATCTGATCACCTGATCACCGCCGAATGCGAGGCGGCCGGACTGATGCCGGCCGCCTCGTGAGCGTTCCGAGGGCGAACTCGCCTTCCTTCAAACACGGTGTGCACGCGATGACCGAGACCTCGCCGACCCAGTCGTCCGGGACCGACTTCATCCCGACCACCCCACCCGCTTCCGCCGCACCATCGCCCGCAGCGGCCTCCACGGTGAAGCCGACAACGGACAAGGCCGGTCTCTCCGCCGCCGCGCCGGTCAATGCTTCCGATCAGCTTGCCCGCATCGAGGACAAGACAGCCCGCATCGAGGACAAATATGCCCGCTCGGAGGCGCTGCTCTCTCGCGTCGAGGAGAAGGTGGAGAACGCCTCCTCACGCATGAACGAGGCGGCCCGTCAGGCCGATCTCGCCTCGCTGCGCGGCGAGGTGCGCGGCATGGCCGACCGCATCAACCGGCTCCCCGGGACCGGCGCCCTGGTGCTCACCGCGCTCATCACCGCCGTGCTCACCGTCGCCCTGATGGTCGCCGTGCAGCGGGCGAATCTCGACAAGCTGCTCCCCCCGAGCCTGGGCGGCTCGGCACCAACCTCCACGACCAACCCGTAAGAGCGATCCGACCGGCATGACCGATTTCCGCACCCTCGACGATGCCGGCCCGCTCCAGGGCAAGCGCGTGCTCCTGCGCGTGGATCTCAACGTTCCCATGGAAGGGGACCGCGTGACCGATGCGACCCGCATCGAGCGGGTGGTGCCGACGATCCGCGAGATCGCCGAGAAGGGCGGGAAGGTCATCCTGCTCGCGCATTTCGGCCGTCCGAAGGGCAAGCCCGACCCCAAGGACTCGCTGAAGCCGATCCTGTCGACGCTTTCGGACAAGGTCGGCAAGCCGGTGGCCTTCGGCGAGGATTGCATCGGCGACGCCGCAGCCTCGGCCGTCGGCGCTCTCAAGGACGGTGACGTGCTTCTCCTCGAAAACACCCGCTACCACGCCGGTGAGGAGAAGAACGACCCCGAGTTCACGAAGGCGCTGGCCGCCAACGGCGACATCTACGTCAACGAGGCATTCTCCGCCGCCCATCGCGCGCATGCCTCGACCGAGGGCCTCGCCCGGGTGCTGCCGGCCTATGCCGGACGCCTGATGCAGGCCGAACTCGACGCGCTGACCAAGGGATTGGAATCTCCCACCCGTCCCGTCATCGCCATCGTCGGCGGCGCCAAGGTCGCGACCAAGATCGACCTTCTGGAGAACCTCGTCGCCAAGGTCGACATGCTGGTGATCGGCGGCGGCATGGCCAACACCTTCCTGCACGCGCAGGGCAAGGATGTCGGCAAGTCGCTCTGCGAGAAGGATCTGGCCGAGACGGCCCAGCGCATCCTCGCGGCGGCCAAGGAGAAGAACTGCACCATCATCCTGCCCGCCGACGCACTGGTGGCCCGCGAGTTCAAGGCGAATGCCGAGAACGAGACGGTGACGGTCGATGCCGTTCCCTCCGATGCGATGATCCTCGATGTCGGCGCCGCCTCCATGTCGACGATCGACGGCGCGATCGACGAAGCCCGCACGCTGGTGTGGAACGGCCCCCTCGGCGCCTTCGAGCTCACCCCCTTCGACACCGGCACCGTCGCGGTCGCCCGCCATGCGGCGGCCCGCACGAAGGCCGGACAGCTCGTCAGCGTGGCCGGTGGCGGCGACACGGTGGCGGCTCTCAACCATGCGGGCGTCGGCGAGGATTTCTCCTACGTCTCGACCGCGGGCGGCGCGTTCCTCGAATGGCTTGAGGGCAAGGAGCTTCCGGGCGTCGAGGCCCTGCGCGCGAAGGGCTGACGCCCGCTCCGTTCCCCTACCCGCGCGGATTTCGGGCCCCACCCGATACCGCCCGCGAATGCCGAAATCGGTTCGTACCGATTTCGGGCGGGAAGGGTTCGGGTCGCGACGAAATCGGCGGATATGCTCAAGTTTTTGACGCCGGGGCGCAGGCTGACGGCGCGTAATTGCCTATATACGCCCTGAAGAGATTGGCCCGCGCAAGGCCGCATCGGACGAGGTTTGAACCATGGCACGCATCACCCTCCGGCAGCTTCTCGACCACGCCGCCGAGTACGGCTACGGCGTGCCCGCCTTCAACCTGAACAACATGGAACAGGGCCTCGCCATCATGGCGGCGGCCGACGCCACCGATTCACCGGTGATCCTGCAGGCGAGCCGCGGCGCCCGCGCCTATGCCAATGACGTGGTGCTGGCGAAGCTGATCGACGGTCTCGTCGAGATCTACCCGCACATCCCGGTCTGCATGCATCTCGACCACGGCAACAACGAAGCCACCTGCGCCACCGCGATCCAGTACGGCTTCACCTCGGTGATGATGGACGGCTCGCTGAAGGCCGACGGAAAGACCCCGGCCGACTACGCCTACAACGTCGACATCACCCGCAACGTCACCAAGATGGCCCACTGGGCCGGCGTCTCGGTCGAGGGTGAGCTCGGCGTGCTCGGCTCCCTGGAGAGCGGCACCGGCGAGGCCGAGGATGGGCACGGCGCCGAGGGCGAGCTGTCCCACGATCAGCTCCTGACCGACCCGGAAGAGGCGGTGAAGTTCGTCCGCGAGACCAAGGTGGATGCCCTGGCGGTGGCGATGGGCACCAGCCACGGCGCCTACAAGTTCACCCGCCAGCCCGACGGCGACGTGCTGGCCATGAACGTGATCGAGGAGATTCATCGCCGCCTGCCGACGACCCACCTGGTCATGCACGGCTCCTCCTCCGTGCCGCAGGAATTGCAGGACATCATCAACAAGTTCGGCGGCCAGATGAAGCCGACCTGGGGCGTGCCGGTGGAGGAGATCCAGCGCGGCATCAAGCACGGCGTGCGCAAGATCAACATCGACACCGACAACCGCATGGCGATGACCGGCCAGATCCGCCGCGTCCTGACGGAGACCCCGGAGGAGTTCGATCCGCGCAAGTATCTGAAGCCCGCCATGGAAGCGATGACCAAGCTGTGCAAGCAGCGCTTCGAGGAATTCAACACCGCCGGGCAGGGCAGCAAGATCCGTCCGATCTCGGTCGCCGAAATGGCCAAGCGCTACGCCAGCGGCTCGCTCGACCCGCGTATCGACGCCTGAGAGCTCTGCCTTGAGTGATCCACAACCGGCAGGCCCCAAGCCTCGCCTTGCCCTCCTGTCACCCTACGGTCTCGGTCCCGCCGAGGCCGAGGCGGCCGCGGGGGCGCTCGACGCCGCCTGCGCGGCGGGGGACGTTGCGGCGGTGATCCTCCGTCTGGCCCCCTCCGACGAGCGCAGCCTCGTGTCCCTACTCAAGCGGCTCTGTCCGCCGGCGCAGGAGCGGGGCGCGGCGGTCGTCGTCGCCGTGCCGGAATATCCCGGCGATCTCGTCTCGGTGTCGGCCCGCGGTGGGGCGGACGGCGTGCATGTCGATCGCGCCGAGGACGAGACCTTGCGCGACCTGCGCGG
Organism: Methylorubrum suomiense; assembly: GCF_022179765.1. Taxonomy (GTDB): domain Bacteria; phylum Pseudomonadota; class Alphaproteobacteria; order Rhizobiales; family Beijerinckiaceae; genus Methylobacterium; species Methylobacterium suomiense. The sequence continues at coordinate 177,436 of NZ_BPRE01000009.1, forward strand.
GCGTCTCCGGGACGGGCGCATCCTCGGGGCGGGCGGTGTGCTCGGATCGCGGGACGCCGCCATGTTGGCCGGCGAGGCCGGCGTCGATTATCTGCTGTTCGGTGGTCTGTTCGCGGATGGGGGCGCACCCGACGCGGCGGACGTGCGGGAGCGCGCCGCTTGGTGGGCTGAAATCTTCGAGACGCCCTGCATCGCTGTGGCAGCGCAGGCCGATGAGGTCGCGGCCCTCGCCGCAACGGGCGCCGAGTTCGTCGGCCTCGAAAGCGCCCTCTGGTTCGGCGATGCCGAGGGCGTGCGGACGGCGCAGGCGGCTCTCGACAAGGCTCGATGATACTTTTCAACGTTTCGGATTTTCCGAAGTCGAGGCGTCGCGGCGGCCGGGCCGGTTGGCCCTCCCTCGCCGCGCTCGCGGGTCTCCTCTTCGCGCCGGGAACGCCGTGGGCGGCTCCGAAGGCGCCTGCCACGGTGCCGCCGAGCAAGGACGTTGCACCGAAGGTGAGCGGGCAGGGCCTAAATCGCGAATTGCCCTCGCCCTACAGCGTCAAATCCGACGGCGCGCAGCCCGCCAAAGCCGATCCCAATTCCGACGCGGCCTACGGCGCCTATCAGCGCGGACGCTACGTCACCGCCTTTCGCGAGGCGACGAAGCGGATCGAAGCAAATCCGAAAGATGCCCCGGCCATGACGCTGCTGGGCGAACTCTACAATCAGGGCCTCGGGATCAAGCAGGACCCGAAACGGGCGCTGGAATGGTATCGCCTCGCCGCCGCGCAGGGCGAGGCGCACGCCATGGCCTCTCTCGGTCTGATGGCGATGGATGGGCGCGGCCAGCCCAAGGACATGAAGACCGGGTGCAGTTGGCTCGAGCAGGCGGCGCAGCGCGGCGAGCCGAGTGCCGCCTACAACCTCGCGCTGATCCAGATCGGCGATGCGAAGCCGGAGGAGCACATCAAGGCGGCGGCCAATTTCCGCAAGGCGGCGGAGGCCGAAATCCCGCCGGCGCAGCACGCACTCGGGGTGCTGTATCTGCAGGGTAAGGGTGTCCAGAAGGACACGGTGCAGGCGGCGCAGTGGTTCCGGCGTGCCGCCGACAACGGCGATCTGGCCGGCGAGGTCGAGTTCGCGATCCGGCTGTTCCTCGGCGACGGCGTGACCAAGGACGAGGCGCGGGCCGGCCGTTACTTTCTGCACGCGGCCCGGCGGGGCAATGCCATCGCCCAGAACCGGATCGCCCGGCTTTACCTAGCCGGACGGGGCATGCCGAAGAACCTCGTCGAGGCGGCGGCGTGGAACCTCGCCGCCGCAGCTCAGGGCCGGCCGGACGAAGTCCTCGACCAGGGAACCGCGGGTCTCAATCCCGAAGAGCGCAAGCGCGCCGAAGCATTGGCCGCGGAGCGCGCCAACCTCCAGCCTTGAACAAGACCGACTCCCGCCGCCGAATGGATTAGTGATCCTCGGCGGTCGCGCCGGTGTCCGAAATGTCCGTCACGGAGGCCTTGTCCACCGGCGGTTCGGCGCTGGCGACCGATTTCGTCTCGAGCAGGGGCTGGAGGCGGGCAGCGAGTTGCTTGTCGAGATGCCGGGCATAGGCGCCCTTGAAGTAGCGCTCACCGGTGCCGCGCCCGTAGAGCTGGTCATGGGCGACCGCCATGCGCTGGACTTCCGGACGGCAGAGGAAGCCGATCACCCCGGCCGCCTCGTACCAGCGACCGTCGCGGGCCAGCCGCATCGCCTTCGGGTTCGACAGCACCGTCTCGGCAAAGCAGGCCGTGGCCGCGTCTTCGAGGGGGCTCAACACGACATGGGCCGTGCCGGGCACGCGCTCGCGCTGACGGGCGGGTCGCGCCTCCGCCGCGGAGGAGGCTAGAGCGACGGCAAGACCGCAGAGCAGCACGGCTTTCATGGGGCGTCTCGAACCAGTGTCGAACACCCGCATTCTTTGCTGAACAAATCGTCAGATCTAGGGCGCTGAGCCGCACTTCATGACGCAGTGCGAGACAAAATCAGCCTGTCGCCCGGGCGCCACATGTGCCGTTCAGCCGCGGCGCACAGCATTCCAGTTGCCGCTGCAGCTGATGAGCCCGCCACCAACGGTCTGCCACGTGCCCGAGCCGCTGCCGGCGGGGGTCAATCGACCGACCACCTGGGCGGAATCCTGGCCACGGGAGATCAACCCGCGGACCGCGCCGTTCTGTGAGACGCGCCCCTGGATATTGACTTCGCCCCCACCGTAGACCGCTTCGCCGCGCTGGATCTGAACGCCGTAGCGGTAGGCCCGATCGCAGGGACCGTCGCGCGTGACCACCTCGATGCTCCAGCGCCCGTCATAGCGGTGCGGTACCTGTACCTTGCGCTGGGCGGCATCGACCGGACCAGCCACCGTCACAGCGATGACGGCGGAAAGGCAAGTCGCGAGAATCGGCAGGCGCATGGCGTCGGGTCCGGCTGTCCACATACGGCAGGATCGCCCTGCACCCGGCCGAACATTGGTTCAATGCCGGGAGAGTCAAGGCGTGTCCGACTGGCGCCCGGGTCAGCCCTTCGCCCGAATCCCCGCCTCGGTCAGGAGGGCGAGCAGATCGCATCCCGCGAACAGGAAACCATCGACCCCCGCTTCGCGCAGGCTCGCTTCATCCGCGGGCTTCCCGGCGAGGTAGAGCGTACCGCAGCCCGCCGCCTTCAGGGCTCGAGCCGCCGGGACGGCCTCGGTCTCGTAGAGCTTGTCCGATGAACAGAGACAGGCGAGCCGTGCGCCGGACGCCTTGAAGGCGTCCGTGAGAGCGGCGACATCGGAGAAGCCATCGTTGCCGAGCGCCTCGATCCCGCCCGCAGCGAAGGCGTTGGCCGCGAAGGTCGAGCGGGCATTGTGAATGGCGACCGGCCCGAGATTGGCCAGGAACACGACAGGGCGCTGGCCGCCTTGCGCCAGGATTGCGTCGGAGGCGTCGCGCAGGGCTTCGTAGGGCTCGGCGACGCGCAGGGAGGGAAGGGCACCGGCCGGTCGCGCTTCCGCCTCGCGCGGCGCCACGTCGAGCACCGCCACCGGCTTTTCGGCGAGAGAGGGGAACTCGCTGGCGCCGGTCAGCGGCTGCTTGCGGGTCGCGACCGCACGCTCGCGCGCCGTTCGCACGCCTTCTATCCGGCCGGCGAGGGCGCCGGAGGCGAGGCTCCGGGCGAGCCCGCCCTCCCGCTCGATCTCCTGGAAGGCCGCCCAGGCCTTTTCGGTCAATTCGGCGGTCAGCGCCTCGAACCCCCCAGCGCCCGCGGCCGGATCAGACACCTTGGCGAGGTTCGATTCCTCCAGGAGCACGATCTGGCTGTTGCGCACCACGCGGCGCGCGAAGGCATCGGGGAGGCCGAGTGCGAGGGTGTAGGGCAGGGCGGTGACCGAATCGGCGCCGCCGAGGCCCGCGGATGCCGAAGCCATGGCCGTGCGCAGGATGTTCACGAAGGGATCGCGGCGCGTCATCATTCGCCACGCGGTCTCGGCCAGCACCCGCAGGGGCTTCGGCTCCAGCCCGCAGGCTTCCTCGACCCGTGCCCAGAGGCGGCGGATCGCCCGGAACTTGGCGATGGTCAGGAATTCGTCGGCATCCGCCACGAGCAGCACGGAGATCGCCTCCCGCGCCCGGTCCAGATCGTGTCCGCCCGCCTCGAGCGCGCGGAGATAAGCGACGGCCGTAGCGAGCACGGCGGCCAGTTCCTGCACTTCGCTGGCGCCGGCCTCGTGGTAGGGGCGGGCATCGGCCAGAGCCACACGGCCGCGATAGGCGGAGAAATCGGTGAGCGCCTGAGAGAGCCGCGTTTCCCAGCCCTCGCTCACCCAGCCGGTCGCCGCCTGCCCGCCGAGCGGGTCGAGGCCGAGATCGATGTCGAGTTCGGCCGGATCGTCACCGCGCCGTTCGACCAGTTGCTTGAGCAGTGCCGCGACCTCGAAGCCGCGCCCGCCCGCGTCGATCCGCAGGGCGATGAGCGGCAGCATCACGCCGTTCAGCGCAGCCTCGAGCCCATCGGCATCGGTGAGGGCAAGGCCGAAGCCGCGGGCGGCGGGAGCCCCGGCCTCGACCAGAACCAGAGCGTCGGCGCCCCCCTCGAGATCCGTGAGCGCCTGGGCGGCGGCTTTTCCGGCGTCGGGATGATCGATGCGCTGCGCCAGACGCCAAGGTCCGGGGGCCCTGACCGGCTGGGCAACGGGGGCTGCCGGCTCGTAGAGCGGTTCGATGCGAAGGCCGTCCGCGGTCTTCGAGACGAGCCGCTTCTCGTAATCGCCACCCTTCAGCGCGGCATCGACCGCCTTGCGCCAACGCTCGCGGGTCGCGGGCTCGAACAACTCGGCAAGCGGACGATCTTCCATCGTAAACCCTGGCGGTACGGCGATTCCGGCTCGCTCCTTGTAAGAGCGGCGGCTCGGCCGCAAGCCTTTGCACGGGCCACGGCGGAGCGACAACCGACTTTAGTCCGGGTGGAAGCGCAGGTACCGTTCAAAATCCTGAAGCGTCAGCCAAAAATAATCAGTCCCGCGAAACCGAGCGAGCCGACGATGATGCGCCACCACGCGAACAGCCAGAAACCGTGGCGGGACACGTAGTCGAGCACGGTCCGCACCACGATCAGCGCCGAGACGAAGGCGGCCACAAACCCGATCACGATCAGGACGGCGTCGTCGGAGGACAGGTTCTTGTAGTTGTCGAGAAGGTCCTTGGCGAAGGCGCCGGCCATCGTCGGCATGGCGAGGTAGAACGAGAATTCGGTGGCCGAGCGCTTGCTCGCACCCATCAGCATTGCGCCGACGATGGTGGCGCCCGAGCGCGAGACGCCGGGGATCATCGCGAGACACTGGAAGATGCCGATCTTGAGCGCCATCGGCAGGCTGAATTCGAACACGTCGGTCTTGCGCGGCGCCTCCACAGTATCGGTATGGCTCTCGTCGGCCGGGGTCGCCTTGGGTTCGCCGACCATGTCGTCGATGACCAGCAGCACGAGGCCGCCCGCGACCAGCGTGGCGCAGATGATCCACGGGTTGAACAGGTAGGCCTTGATCAGTTTCGAGAAGAGGCCGCCGATGATCGCCGCCGGTAGGAAGGCGACCAGAACGGCTGCCACGAAGCGCCGGGCCTTCGGGTCGTTCGGAAGGCTGCGCGCGATGCCCCAGAGCTTGCCGAAATAGGCGTAGAGGATGGCCAGCACCGCACCGAGCTGGATCAGCACCTCGAAGGTGTTGTTCGGCGAGTGGAAGCCGATGAAGTGGCCGACCAACAGCTGGTGACCGGTCGAGGACACCGGAATGAACTCGGTGGCTCCCTCCACCACGGCGAGCACGAGCGCCTTCGCGATCAGGACGAGATCCATGGGTCTGCTGCTCCTCGCGCCGGCACGGCGCCCATTCCGCGCCGTGTGGGCGGGCGCGCGACACCGGGCAAGACGACGGCGGTGCGGCAGCTTTGGGGCGGCAGCGTTGACGCGCGGTTACCGAGATGCATCAAGCGTGTTAACGGGGCCGAAACGGACCGGACATAATCCTGGCTTGTCGGCCAGGGTCATGCTCGGCCGCAGCGAGTTGCCGAGCCGGCGGCTTCTTCACACGTCACGCTGAATCACGGCCTCAATGGCGACCCTTCACCACGCTCCGTTCTGTCCGAATTCGCGGTTCATCCGTCTCGCGCTCACCGAGATGGGCATGGAACCGGTGCTCGTGGAGGAGCGGGCCTGGGAGCGACGCCGGGATTTCCTCATCGTCAACCCGGCGGGCACCACGCCGGTGCTGGTCGAGCAGACCGGGCTCGCGATCCCCGGGGCGGGGGTGATCGCCGAATATCTCGACGAGACACGGGGACTCGGCCTGAACGGACGGCGACTCCTGCCCGACACCACCACCGCCCGCGTCGAGGTGCGCCGCCTCCTCGACTGGTTCCTCGTGAAGTTCAACGGGGAGGTGACCGAGTATCTCGTCACCGAGAAGATCGACAAACGCTTCATGCCGAGTTCGGAGGGTGGTGGTCCCCCGGACATGAACGCCATCCGCGCGGCGCGCACCAATGTGCGCTATCACCTCAAATATATCGGCTACCTCATCGGCCAACGCCGTTGGCTGGCGGGCGACCACCTGACCTATGCGGATCTGGCGGCGGCGGCCCATCTTTCCTGCGTGGATTATCTCGGCGACGTGCCATGGGACGAGGACGAGATGGCGAAGGACTGGTACGCGCGGGTGAAGTCCCGCCCGTCCTTCCGTCCCCTCCTCGCCGACCGGGCACCGGGAATGCCGCCATCGGCCCATTACGCGAATCTGGATTTCTGAAGCCCGAACGGACGGTCCTGACCGGTTCCGCCCTCCGTCAGGTCGTGGAGGAACGGGCCCGCAAACTCGGCTTCGATGCTGTGCGCGTCACCCGCCCCGATGCCGTCCCGCTGACCCGCGAGCGGCTGCCGGCTTGGCTGGCGGCCGAGCATCACGGCAGCATGGACTGGATGGAGGAGCGCGCCGGCCAGCGGGCCGATCCGTCCACCCTCTGGCCCGAGGTCCGCAGCGTCGTTATGCTCGGCATGAATGCCGGGCCGCAGACCGACCCGCTCGAGCTTCTGGCACGGAGGGATCGCGGCGCCATCGCGACCTACGCGCAGAGGCGCGACTACCACGATGTCATCAAGGGCAAGCTGAAGGAGCTCGGCGGCTTCCTCTCCGCGCGCTCGGGCAGGCCGGTGAAAGTCTTCTGCGACACGGCTCCGGTGATGGAGAAGCCGCTCGCCCAGGCCGCCGGTCTCGGCTGGCAGGGCAAGCACACGGTGCTGCTCTCGCGCCAGCACGGCAATTGGCTCATGCTCGGCGCGATCTTCGCGGCCGCCGATCTCCCGATCGACGCCCCCGAAAGCGACCATTGCGGCTCCTGCCGTCGCTGCCTCCAGGCTTGCCCGACCGCCGCCTTCCCGGCCCCGTATCAGCTCGATGCGCGGCGCTGCATCGCCTATCTCACCATCGAGCATGCGGGCCCGATCCCGGAGGAATTTCGCGAGAGCATCGGCAATCGCATCTTCGGCTGCGACGATTGCCTCGCGGTCTGTCCCTGGAACAAGTTCGCCGCAAAAGCGCGCGAGTCGCGCATGGCGGCCCGGTCCGATCTCGCCGCCCCTCCGCTGGCGGAGCTATCCCGGCTGGACGAGGCCAGCTTCCGGTCCTTCTTCGCCGGCACGCCGGTCAAACGGACCGGTCGCGACCGCATGCTCCGCAACGTGCTCATCGCCATCGGCAATTCGGGGGATGCCACCCTCGGCGAGGAGGCCGCGCGCTGTCTCGCCGACCCGGATCCGACCGTACGGGGCGCCGCCGTCTGGGCCTGTGGGCGTCTGTTCCCGGCCGTGCGGCTCGCGGCCCTCTACGCGGCCCATGGCCAGGACGAGGCGGATGCCCATGTGAGGGACGAATGGCGCGCCCTCTCGCTCACCCCTATTCAGGGGGCGCCCGCTTCGGAGACCTCGCCCGCATGAACCTCTTCGTCTTCGGCTTCGGCTTCTCTGCCCGCCATTTCGCCGAATCCGAGCGGTCGCGTTTCACCACCGTCCGGGGAACGGTGACCGAGGCGGATCGCGCGCGAAAGCTCGCCGCCGAAACCGGGTTCACCCTGCGGGCCTTCGGCCCGGAAACGGACGATCCCGGCATCGCCGACGACCTGGCCGATACCGACATCCTTCTCGTCTCGGCTCCGCCCGGGCCCCACGGTGACACGGCGCTTTCTCGCTACCGGGCGGCCATCGCGGCCAGTCGGATCCGGTGGATCGGCTATCTGTCGACCATCGGGGTCTACGGCGATCAGGGGGGCGCCTGGATCGACGAGAGCACAATCGCCACCCCGAAAAGTGCCCGCTCCCGCGAGCGCCTCGCGGTCGAGGAGGCGTGGTTGGCGCTCGGGGCCGAGACCGGCAAGGCGGTGCAGGTGTTCCGTCTCTCGGGCATCTACGGACCCGGTCGGAATCCCATCGTGAAGCTGCGCGAGGGCCGCACCCAGCGCATCGTCAAGCCGGGGCAGGTGTTCAACCGCATCCATGTCGCCGACATCGCCACGACGCTGGCGGCCTCGATCGATCGACCGAGGGGCGGCGCGATCTACAACGTCACCGACGACGAGCCCGCGCCGCCTCAGACGGTGATCGAGCATGCCGCGGCTCTCACCGGACTGCCGCTCCCCCCCGCCGTCGATTTCGAGACGGCGGATCTGAGCCCGATGGCACGCAGCTTCTACGGCGAGAACAAGCGCGTCCGGAATGGCCTGATCCGCGGGGAGCTGGGCGTCACGCTCGCCTATCCGACCTACCGTGAGGGTCTGGCCGGTCTGGTCTCCGATGCCGAGCGCGGCCGCTGAACCGGTAGCCGCCTGCACGCCTCGTTCTCGGCACTCCAACCGTCGTGGGACCTCCACCAGAACCCGTGCCCCTTCAACAGCCGCCTCAGATGAACTGGACGCCGAACTCGTCGCCGGTGTTCCACATGCGCTGGCAGGCGAGCGGCGCCTCACCGGTGCATTGAAGCGTGAAGCGCTCCGGCAGGCCGCCCCCCACGACCCTCAGCTTGGCGCCGGATTTCGAGCGGTTGAGCACCTCGCACTCGACGGTCCGCTCGCTGCCACCGCGCGGCGGCGTGTAACTGACATGGGCATGGGCGAGGACGCGCACTCGCACGTCGCCGCGCCTTTCTTCCAGATCGATGCTCCACGCATCGAGGTTACTGGTGAAGCTCTCGACGATCTCGGCGGTCGCCTGCATGTCGGCGTTGACCTGCCCGGTGGTCGCCCTCTGCTTCACGCTCGCCGAGGCGGTCTGGGCGATGAAGCCCTGTACGGTGTCGACGACGGAAGCGGTGGAAGCCATGGCCTGTCCGACTTCCCGTGACACCGCCTGCATTGCCGAGATTTCGCCGGTGATGCGCCCGGTCGCCGAGCGCGCCTGTTCGGCCAGGCTCTTCACCTCGGTGGCGACGACGGCGAAGCCGCGGCCCGCGGCGCCCGCGCGGGCCGCCTCGATGGTGGCATTCAGGGCCAATAGGTTGATCTGCTCGGCGATGGAGGTGATCAGATCGACGACCCCGTTCATCGCGGAGGCCGCGTCGCCGAGCCGCTCGGACAGTTGTCCGGCCTCGACCATTCGGCTCTGAATCTCGCCGACCGCTTGGTTCGAGCGGTCCATCTGCTCGGCGATCTCGGACGAGGTGCGATGCATCTCCTCGGAGGCCGCAGCGACGTCGCGCACGCGCCCGAGGGTCTGTTCCGCCATGGCGATGGCGCTGGAGCGCACCAGCATGTTCTGCGTGATGTCGAAGGCGTATTTCACGACCTTGAACGGCCGACCCGCCGCATCGAGCACCGGGTTGTAGGACGCCTGGATCCAGACCTCTTTCCCGCCCTTGCCGATCCGCTGATAGACGGCCGAGCTGAACCGACCCTCGCGCAGGCTGTCCCAGAAGCCGGCATAGGACGGGCTTCGGGCATATTCCGCGGTGACGAACAGGCTGTGATGCCGACCCCGCACCTCGTCCAAGGTGTACCCCATCGCACCGAGAAAATTCTCGTTCGCGTCGAGGATGGTGCCATCCGTATCGAACTCGACGACGGCCTGTGACCGACGCGCCGCCTCGACCTGCCCCGCCATATCGGCGGCCACGAGCTTCGCCGACGTGACGTCGCTGGCGTATTTCACGACCTTGATCGGTTTGCCGGTCGGATCGAAGATCGGGTTGTAGCTCGCTTGAATCCACACGTCGCGGCCGTCCTTGCCGCGACGCCGGAATTCGCCGGCCTGATACTCGCCGCGCGACAACGCCTGCCAGAAATCACGGTAAGCCGGCGAGCTGGCCTCGCCCGGATCGACGAACAAGCTGTGGTGGCGGCCTTCGACCTCCTCGAATTCGTAGCCGAGGGCATTGAGGAAATTCGGGTTGGCATGACGGATGGTGCCGTCCAAGTCGAAGTGGATCACCGCCTGCGACCGGTCGATGGCCGCGATCTGGCCGGCAGTTTCGGCGGCGGCGAGGCGCTCGGCGGTGACGTCGAGGGCGAACGTGACGATCTGCACCGGCTTGCCGCGGGCATCGAGCACAGGATTGTAGGAAGCGCGGATCCAGACTTCCCGCCCGTCCTTCGTGATCCGCCGATAGGCCGCCGCCTGAAACGTGCCCGCTCGCAGAGACTCCCAGAAGGCCGCGTAGGCGGGCGTCGTGACCTCCTGCGGATCGACGAAGATCCTGTGGTGACGTCCGCGCACTTCCGCGAGGCCGTAGCCCATCAGGCCGAGAAAATTGTCGTTGGCGTCGAGGATCGTTCCGTCGAGGGCGAACGTGACGACAGCCTGGGAGCGGTTGAGGGCGTCGAGCTTGGCCGTCGCTTCGGACCGGCGGAGGGCAGCAAACATCGCGCGAACCTGCATACAATCAGAACTTAACATTTGGCACGGTCGCGTAAAAAATCAGCTAATTTTGCGCGCTTTGATTCCAGGAAACGAGCATCGTCGACATCATCATCGGCCAAAGGATCTCGCGGCCGCCACAACACAAGGTTTGATATCAGACGCACCTTGAGTTGCATGGGTTTTGTCTAGGGGTGATCTTGTGTTGCGTACCCTAATATCCAACGATGATCACCCTATCGCCGAAGCAGCCACCCGTCTCAACACGGGCGACTGAGCGTCTAGATATCCTCGCGCAGGCTTTTGCCATGGCGCTCGAAGTAGAACGGGATCGGTCGATACGGCGGGAAACCGGCCGAGGCGGCGGCCTCGAGGTCATCGAGAACGATGCGGGTGATGCGCGGCAGATCCAGCTTGCGCGCATCATCGAGGGTAACCCAGGCCAGTTCGGTGAGTTCGGCCTCGGGACCGACGATCCCGGTCCGCTCGGCGGCGACGCTTCGGCGATCGACGACGAAGAAGCGGGTATCGAACCGGCGCGGCCGCTTCGGCGGCGTGATCGCCCGGGCCACGAGATGGAGCGCTTCGAGATCGGGCATCACGCCGTCCTCGGCGAAGGCCTGCCACGCGCCTTCCGGAACGGCTTCCGGCGGGCCGTAATCGCGCGTCCCGATGAGGAGGCCGGTCTCTTCATAGGTCTCGCGGATCGCCGCGAGGGCGAGCGAGCGGCCGAGGTGATGGGGCGCGCGGGGAAGCTTGGCGCGCAGGGCGTCGTCGGCGCGTTGCGAGAGGGCGCCCGCCACCGGCATCTGCCGGTCGGACTGCTCGATCCGCCCCCCCGGAAAGACGAACTTGCCGCCCATAAAGGCGAGGCGCGCGTTGCGCTTGCCCATGAGAACGCGCAGGGCCTTGCGGGACCGGTCGAGGACGATCAGCGTTGCCGCATCGCGGGGACGAAGCGCCACCGCCTTGGCCGGAACGACCGGTGCCGGGGAGGGGATCTCAGGCGTTTCCGAGGCCGGGGGCGCCGCCTGTTCGGGTTCCTGCCTCACCGCCGCGCCTCTCCCCTGCGCCGAGCCCGTCTCGGGCAGGCGGTGCCATGCTGAACCCATGCATGCCGAACGCGTATTGCAGGCCGATCACCGCCCCCTTCACCGGCTGGAGCAACCCGAGCGCCAGGACGAGGGTGAGCAGCGGCCAGACGGTGAGCGACAGCCAGAGCGGCACGTCGTAGCCCATCTCGACCTCCAACACGAGGTAGCCGACGAGATGCCCAACGAGGAAGATGACGAGATAGGGCGGCAGGTCGTCGGCCCGGTGCTCCGCCATGGCGAGGCCGCAGGCTTCGCATTCGGGCCTGACCTTCAGGAAGCGGCCGAACAGGCGGCCCTTGCCGCAATGCGGGCAGCGGTTGAGGAAACCGCGAGCCATGGCCGGGATCAACCGCGTGCGCGTCGCGGCCGCCGCGTCCGGCGGGGGAAATGCCTGGATGTCCATGGCCCGATCCTACCCGCTCCGCCTCAGCGGCGCGAGCCGCGATGACGCCGCGATCCGTCGCCATCCGTCGACGGAGGCTTCGTCGAGGCCCGGCCGGGCCGGGATTTCGCGGATTTCGCCTTCTCGATCTTCGCTTTTCCGAATGTCGGCTTCCCGGCCCTGGTCGCCGCGCCCGGTCGGCGTCCGCCGCCCTTCTGGCCGGACCGGCTCCGCCCCTCCGACAGGATCTCAAAGCGCAGCGCGCCCGCGACCGCCGCGGCCTCCACGAGCCGGACCTCGACCGGATCACCCAAGCGATACGTCTCGCCGGTGCGGTCGCCGACGAGGGCGTGCAGGGTCTCGTCATGGCGGTAGAAATCGGCGCCGATGGTGGCGGCGGGCACGAAGCCGTCGGCTCCGGTCTCGGACAGTTTCACGAACAGGCCGGCGCGGGTCACGCCGGAGATGCGTCCCTCGAAGGTCGCCCCGACCCGGTCGGCGAGGTAGCCGGCGATGAGCCGGTCGATGGTTTCCCGCTCGGCCGCCATGGCCCGGCGCTCGGCGCCCGAGATCTGCTCGGCCACCGCGTCGAGCGTGCCCGGCGTCACGTCGGAGGGCAGCCCGTCGGTGCCGAGCTTGCAGGCCCGCACCAGGGCACGGTGAACGATCAGGTCGGCGTAGCGCCGGATCGGCGAGGTGAAATGCGCGTAGCGGCGGAGATTGAGCCCGAAATGGCCGAGATTCTGCGCGGCGTAGACGGCCTGCGCCTGGGAGCGCAACACCACCTCGTTGACGAAGATGGCGTGCTCGCTCTCCGCCACCTGGGCGAGGATGCGATTGAACAGCGAGGCCCTGAGCGCCCCGGCCTTGGTGATCTTGATGCCGATGGAGGCGAGCACTTCCGAGAGCGCCCGCATCTTCTCCAGGGCCGGCTCGTCGTGGACGCGATAGATCAGCGGAGAATTCGCCGCCTCCAGGGTCTCAGCGGCGGCGACATTGGCCTGGATCATGAACTCTTCGATGAGGCGATGCGCTTCCAGGCGCTCCGGCACGATCACCCGATCGACGCCGCCCTCCGGTGTCAGCAGCACCTTGCGTTCGGGGAGATCGAGGAAGAGCGGCCCGCGGGCGTCGCGCGCCCGCTTCATCGCCTCGTAGGCCGCGTAGAGCGGGCGGAGCGCCGATTCCAGGATCGGCCCGCTCGTCTCGTCGGGCCGTCCGTCGATGGCAGCCTGGGCCTGAGCGTAGGCGAGCTTGGCGTGCGAGCGCATCAGGATGCGGTGGAAGCTGTGCGTGCGCTTCACCCCATCGGCGCCGATGACCATGCGGACGGCGATCGCCGGGCGGTCCTCGCCCTCCCGCAGGGAACAGAGGTCGTTGGAGATGCGCTCGGGCAGCATCGGCACGACGCGGTCCGGGAAATAGACCGAGTTGCCCCGGAGCAGCGCCTCGCGGTCGAGGGCCGAGCCCGGTCGAACGTAGGCGGCCACGTCGGCGATGGCGACGGTGACGAGGAAACCGCCCGCATTGGCCGGATCGGGATCCGGCTCAGCCATCACGGCGTCGTCGTGGTCCTTGGCGTCGGGCGGATCGATCGTGATGAGCGGCGCCTCGCGCCAATCCTCGCGCCCCCGCTTCGTCGCACGCTTGGCCGCATCGGCCTCCGCGAGCACGGCCTCCGGAAAGACGTGGGGGATGTTGTGGACGTGGAGCGCGATGAGGCTCACGGCCTTCTCGGAGCCGAGCGCACCGAGCCGCTCGCGCACCCGGCCGCGGGGCAGGCCGAAGCGGGTCTCGCGCTCCACCGCGACGCTGACGAGATCGCCGTCGCGCGCCTCGCCCTCCTCGCCGGGCGGGATCGCGATCTCCTTCCCTTGCGACTTCTTGTCGACCGGTAGGATCCGTCCGCCGTCGCGCCCGGCGCGATAGATGCCGACGATCTCCGCGCGGTTCTTGCCGATCACCTTGATGATGCGGCCGGTATAACGGCCCGGCGCTTCCCCGTCGGGCGTGACACGGATCAGAGCGCGGTCGCCGAGGCCGGGCGCCGGGCGATTGCCCCTGCGATCCGCCCGCGGCATCTCGACGACGATCTTGGGTGCTTCGCCCTCGCCCTCCCACTGGGCCGGCCGGGCGACCAGATCGCCATCGCGGTCGCGGGCGGAAATGTCGGCGACGACGACATCGGGCAGGCGACCGCCCTCGCGAAAACCTCCGCGCTTGCGCTCCAGGCTACCGTCGCCCTCGATCTCCTTGAGGATCGCCTTCAAACCGATCTTGTCGGCTCCCTTGATGCCGAACGCCTTGGCGATCTCGCGCTTGCCGGCGGGGCCGGGCGATTCCGCGACGAAGGCGAGGATCTGCTCGCGGCTAGGGAGGGAAGGGCGCTTGCCCTGCGGGTCGATGCGTTTGGCCAAGGAAAGGTCCGCCGCGGCGCCTGTTTAGGAAGGCGGCGCGGTCACTGTGAAGGAAAGAGAACGGTTCGGAACCGTGATGTCTACCCAACATGGGCCCTTCCGCGCCCCGCCACAACGTCCGGCACCATCCCGCCAACAGTTTAACCCGGCTCAATACCGCGCAGGCACGAACATGTCCGGCGGCACCGGATGTCGCAAATAGTCTGCATGGCGCACCCGATCCGGCAGGACCACGGGCGGATGCTCCACCGTTCCATAGGGAACCTGATTGAGCAGGTGGCTGATGCAGTTGAGCCGCGCCCGCTTCTTGTCCACTGCCTCGACCACCCACCACGGCGCCTCGGGGATATGGGTGCGGGCCAGCATATCCTCCTTGGCGCGGGTGTAATCCTCCCAACGACGTCGCGACTCGACGTCCATCGGCGAGAGCTTCCATTGCTTGAGCGGGTCGTGAATGCGCATGCGGAAACGCATGGCCTGCTCGGCATCGGTGATCGAGAACCAGTACTTCACCAGCACGATACCGGAGCGCACCAGCATGCGCTCGAATTCGGGGACGGAGCGGAAGAACTCCTCCACCTCGGCTTCGGAGCAGAAGCCCATCACGCGCTCGACCCCGGCACGGTTGTACCAGGAGCGGTCGAACAGCACGAACTCGCCGGCGGCGGGGAGGTGGGCGACGTAGCGCTGGAAGTACCATTGCGTCCGCTCGCGCTCGCTCGGCGCCGGCAGCGCCGCAACGCGACAGATGCGGGGATTGAGCCGCTGGGTGATGCGCTTGATGGCGCCGCCCTTGCCGGCCGAATCACGCCCCTCGAACAGGACGACGATGCGCAGACCTTCGGTCTTCACCCAGTCCTGAAGGCGGATCAGCTCGTGCTGGAGGCGCAGCAGCTCGCGGAAATAGGTTCGCCGATCAAGGCCGACGCCGACGGCCTCTTCTCCGAGCCGGTCGAGGCGTGCCTCGTCGAGTTCCAGCTCCCATTCCTCGTCGTAGCTGTCGGCGATCTCGCGGCGGATCGCTTCGAGTTCCGCGTCGCCGAAGCGGCTGCCGTCCTGGCTCATCGTCGAAGTCTTCGCCTAAAAGGGTCGTTCGTCCCGCTGCTTAGACCACCCTCGTATGACAGGCCGGCGAAGCCGGATTTGCCCCTTCGATCTGTCGACGTTTGGCGCACGCGACGCGGCGCGACAGGCAAGCGGACCATGGAGCCCTCGACCGCGCGCCCGCGCGGTGCCATGCGGAGCGCATGCCGAACCGCCGACCGATCCCGACGAGGCCCGCATTGTGACCCGCGCGCTGATGATCCAGGGCACCGGCTCCGATGTCGGTAAATCACTGCTGGTCGCCGGCTTGGCGCGCGCCTTCACACGTCGAGGGCTCTCCGTGCGTCCGTTCAAGCCGCAGAACATGTCGAACAACGCCGCCGTCACCGCCGATGGTGGCGAGATCGGCCGCGCCCAGGCGCTGCAGGCCCGCGCGGCTCGCGTGCCGCCCTCGGTCCACATGAACCCGGTGCTCCTGAAACCCCAGAGCGATGTCGGCTCCCAGGTGGTGGTGCAGGGGCGAATGATCGGCACCGCCAAGGCCAGCGAATATCAATCGTGGAAGCCCCGCCTGATGGCCTCGGTGCTCGACAGCTTCGAACGCCTGTCCGCGGAAGCCGACCTCGTTCTGGTCGAGGGCGCCGGCTCGCCGGCGGAGGTGAACCTGCGCCGGGGCGACATCGCCAATATGGGCTTCTCCCGCGCGACCGGGACGCCGGTGGTGCTCGTCGGCGATATCGACCGCGGCGGGGTCATCGCCAGCCTCGTCGGCACGCAGGCGGTGATCGATGCCGACGACGCGGCGATGATCCGGGGCTTTATCGTCAATCGCTTCCGCGGCGATCCGAGCCTGTTCTCCGATGGCATGGCGCTGATCGCCGAGCGGACGGGCTGGGCACCTCTGGGCCTCGTCCCGTTCTTTCCCGACGCCGCTCGCCTGCCGCCGGAGGACGCGCTGGCTTTGGACGCGCCCGATGCACATCGGGCGGCGGGCGTTCCCCTGGTGGCGGTCCCGGTCCTGCCGCACATCGCCAATTTCGATGATCTCGACCCGTTGCGGCAGGAGCCGGGGGTGACGGTCACCTTCGTGCGACCGGGCTCACCGATCCCGGCGGACGCCGCGCTGATCGTCCTGCCCGGCTCCAAGACCACCATCGACGACTTCGCCTTCGTCCAGGCCCAGGGCTGGGACATCGACATCCGCGCCCATGTCCGCCGTGGGCGGCCGGTGCTCGGGCTGTGCGGCGGCTACCAGATGCTCGGCCGCACCATCGCCGATCCCGACGGCGTCGAGGGCGCCCCCCGCACGCTCCCCGGCCTGGGCCTCCTCGACATCGAGACGGTGATGCGGGGCGAGAAGCGCCTCATCGCCGTGACGGGCGCGACCTCTCGCGATGGATTGCCCTTCTCAGGCTACGAGATGCATGTCGGCGACACGACTGGCCCCGACACCCGAAAGCCCCTGCTGCGCTTCGCCGATGGGCGGCCGGACGGGGCGGTCTCGGCCGACGGGCTCGTGGCCGGCACCTACGTGCACGGCTTGTTCTCCGACGACCGCCAGCGCGCCGCTTGGCTTGCACGGTTGGGTGCGCCCCCATCGTTGGACAGTTACGAGACCGGGATCGAAACGGTGCTCGACCGTTTCGCGGACCATCTCGAAGCGCATCTCGACTGCGACCGGCTGCTCGCCCTGGCGGACCCTCAGCGCAGACCGGGCACGGTGTAGCGCCGCGGCGCGCCATTCTTCAGGCTGTCGAAGAAGACGAGCACGCGATCCGGCCCGACGAGCGTGATCGCCTCGGGCTTGCCGCGGCTCTCGGATTCATCGAGCGGCGCGAGGCGTCCCAGGGCGACCGGGCCGTCCGTGCCCTTCGGATCGAAGCGGAACAGGCGATAAGGCACGTCCTGGAACTGCGCCGGGCCGGTCAGGACAAGCAGATGCCCGTCGGGCATCACCGTCAGATCGCGGATGCCCGCCCCCTCGCCGACCTCAATCGGGATCACCCGCGGCGTGCCGGTATAATGTTCATGGCCCGCCGCGAAGAGAACATCGACGGGCACCACCACGAGAAACGCCTTCCCTCTGAGCGAAGGCGCCCGCAGACCGGCGTAGAGATCGGGACCGATGACGGCGAGGCCCTCGATGTTGAGGCCGTTCGCGGTGGTCAGATCCTTCAGGAAATGGTCGCCGACGATCGGTGCCCGCGCCAAGGCATCCCCCAACCGCCACGTGGTCTCGACCGCCGCCTCCGGCGCCTCACCCTCGCCCACATCCGGCTTGCCCTCCGCGGTCACACGGAGACGGGCGAGCAGCATCGCCGAGAGGGTGAAGGCCTGCGAACGCCGTCCGCAGCCATGCGAGCCGGTGACGTAAAAGTAGGGCGCGGCATAGGCGACACCCTCGCCGTCGAGTTCCTTGAACTTCTGCCGGGCATCCGGACAACCCGGCCCCTTCGGCTGGCGGCCGAGCGTCTCCGGGTTCGGGCCTTCGCCGATGAGATCGACCCGCTTCTTCGGTGCGATGCGGTTGCCCTCGATCGCCACGAACTGCGCCTTGCCGCCCTCGTCGTTGACGAGCAGGCAGCGCCGCTGGCCGCCGCCCAGATCGATGCAGGCGATGCCGCTGATGTCCTCCGCGACGTTCTTCCGTCCCGCCTCGTCACGCCCCGGCGCCCAGAGGTCGTCGACGAGTTCGTAGCGCTCGGGATCGGGCTGCAGGATCGGCTCGGAGGCCATGGTCGGCGTCACCGCGAGGAGGGCGGACAGAAGGGTCGCAAGGCAGGGAAGCGAATGCAACGGGCTGGTCCGATCGGCTTGAGCGAAGTGTCGGGGGAGGACGGGCAACCTGTCAACGCGGCCAGGCTTCCCTCACAATCCGAAAGCGATGCCCACGGCCGCGACGATACCCGCGAACATCAGCCCGCAAGCCCGGCGGTAGAGCCGCAGCGCCCGGTCGATATCGGCGGGTCCGGCCTCGGCCCGGCCATCGCCCATCCAGGCATCCTCGACGCGGGTCGCGCCGTAGACCCGCGGCCCGGCGAGCCGCAGACCCAGCGCCCCGGCCATGGCGGCCTCGGGCCAGCCGGCATTGGGCGAGCGATGGCGCCGCGCATCGCGGCGCAAAGCCCGCCACGCACCGGCGGCGGAGGCGTCCCGATCGAGGGCCGCGGCGGCGATCAGGAGCAGCGCCGTCAGGCGGGAGGCCGGGAGATTGACGAGGTCGTCGAGCCGGGCGGACGCCCAGCCGAAGGCCTCGTGGCGCGGGGTGCGATGGCCGATCATGCTGTCGGCGGTGTTGATTGCCTTGTACAGCGCCCCGCCCGTCAGCCCCCCGGCGCCGATCCAGAAGGCCGGAGCGACGACGCCGTCGGAGAAGTTCTCCGCCAGGCTCTCGATCGCGGCCCGGCACACGGCGGCCTCATCGAGGCTGTCGGGATCGCGGCCCACGATCATCGCGACGGCGCGCCGGCCGCCCACCACCCCCTCGTGCCGAAGGGCGGCGGCGACACGCGCCACGTGGACGAAGAGGCTGCGCTGCGCCGGCAGGCTCGCTGCCAGACAGGCCAGAATCAGGATGCCGACGATTTCCCCCGCGAAGCCGGCAAGGACGCTGACCGCGAGCGTGATCGTGGCCACCGTCGTCAGCAGTAGAACAAGGGCCAGCACGCCGGCGCGGCGGCGCGCCGCGAACGCGCCGCGGTTCAGCCCTGCCTCGAGCCGGGCGATCAGCGTCCCGATCCAGGTGACAGGGTGACCGAGCGCCCTGTAGAGGCGATCCGGGTAGCCGCAGACCGCCTCGATCGCCAGCGCGAGCGCGAGGATGGCGAGAGCGTCGGGCGGATGAGTCAGGGCGTTCCAGGACATCGTCGGTGCGGATCGGTAGGGGAGACGGCGTGGCGGACGAGGCGGAGGCGATCCCGCATGGCGGCGATCTCGGCGCGGCGCGCCGGTCGTTTCCGGATGCGCCCGAGCCGTGGATCGACCTCTCGACCGGCATCAATCCGGTGCCCTACCCGCTGCCGCCCTTCGAAGCCAGCACCCTTCACCGCCTGCCATCCCCCGACGACCTCGCAGGCCTGAAGCGCATCGCCGCAGCCGCCTACGGCGCGCCGAGCCCGGACCATGTCGCGGCGGCACCCGGCACGCAGATCCTGATCGAGACCTTGCCGCGCCTCGTGCCGTGGAGCCGCGTCGCGGTGATCGGCCCGACCTATGCCGAGCATGCCGCCGCCTGGGCGCGGGGCGGCCACACGGTCGAGGCCGTACCCGATCTGGCCGGTGCGGCCGACGCGACGGTCGTGGTCGCGGTCAGTCCGAACAATCCGGATGGACGGGTCGTCGATTCGCGGGCGCTGCGACGGGCGGTGGCGTCGGGCGGACTCGCCGTGCTCGATCAGGCATTCGTCGATCTCGAGGACGCGGAACAGGCCGCGCCCGGTCCCGGCCTCGTGATCCTGCGCTCGTTCGGCAAGACCTACGGGCTCGCCGGACTCCGGCTCGGCTTCGCCCTGGCCGAACCCGCCCTGGTGCGTCGGCTGGAGGCGGCCCTCGGCCCCTGGGCGGTCTCGGGCCCGGCCATCGCGGCGGGCTGCGCGGCCCTGGCCGACGAAGCATGGCGCCGGGACGCCGCCGAGGCGCGGGGCCGGGATGCGGCGCGTCTCGACCGCATGATCCATCGTGCGGGCGGGCGGATCATCGGGGGAACGCGGCTGTTCCGCACCGCCGCCTTCGACGATGCGCCCGGCCTGTTCCGCCGCCTGGGCGAGGCGGGGCTCTATGTCCGACGTTTTCCCGAACGGCCGGATCAACTTCGCTTCGGGTTGCCGCCGGACAAGACCGCGTGGTGCCGGCTCTCCCGCGTTCTCAGATGAGTCGGCTCAGCTGACGGTTCTGGACCGGTCGAGCAGCGCGACACCGAGCGCCGCCAGGGCGCAAACCCCACCCACGGCGCAGACACCCAGCCAGCCGGCATGGAGGAAGGCCCTCGACCCGCAGAAGGCCCCGATCGCACCGCCGACGAAGATCGCCGTGAACAGCACCGTGTTGATGCGACCGCGCGCGCCGGGCACGAGGGCGTAGGCGCGAGTCTGATTGGCGATCAATGCGCCGTTGAGGCCGATATCGATGAGGAGCACGCCGATGGCGATGGCGAGAAGCGAGGTCTGCCCGGCATAGGCGAGCACGGCAAAGGCCGCCACCACGAACACGCTGCCGGCGATGACGACGGGCCGAGCGCCGCGCCGGTCGCTGTAGCGGCCGGAATGCGGCGCGATCAGCGCTCCCGCCACGCCGATTACGCCGAACAAGCCGGCTCCGGCGGAGGTAAGGCCGAAGGGTGGCGCCTCGACGAGGAGCGCCAGGGTGGCCCAGAACGCGTTGAAGCTCGCGAACAGCAATGCCTGGGTCAGGCTGGCCATGCGCAGGACCGGCTGCGTCCGCACCAGATGGACGAGGGAAAGCATCAGCGCGCGGTAGCGCAGCTTCTGGCGCGGCACGATCCGCGGCAGGGTGCGCTGGGCGAGGATCGCGAGGGCGACCGAGACCACGGCCGCTGCGAGGAACACGCTGCGCCACCCGAAATGGGCGCCGACGAGGCCGCTCGCGGTCCTGGCCAGCAGAATGCCGGACAACAAACCCGTCATGACCCCGCCGACGATGCGGCCCCGGCTCTCGTCGGGGGCGAGTTCGGCCGCGAAGGGCACCGCCTGCTGCGCGGCACAGGCGAGGACGCCGATGGCGAAGCTCGCGAGCGTCAGCACCGGGAGGTTCGGGGCGAGGCCCGCAACCACGAGAGCGACGGCGAGCCCGAGGAGTTGGCGAACGATGAGGTCGCGGCGTGCCAGCGCATCCCCGAGCGGGACTAGGAACAGGATGCCGAGCCCGTAGCCGACGAGGCTCGCCGTCGGGACAAGCAGAGCGGCCCGCTCGCCGAACTCGGCGACCAGCACCGCCAGCAGCGGCTGATTGTAGTAGATGGTCGCCACCGCCCCGCCGGCGATCAGGGTCAGCCCGATCCGGGTCGGCCGGGAAAGGTCGCGCGTGCTGGTTTGCATGGCCGGCGGTCTACGCCGAACGCAAGGCCACGCGCCAGCCTCTCCCATGGCCACGCTGGCATGGATTGTGATGTTGCCTATATGTTTCGAGTCGCGTTGCTTCGTCCGGCGTTCAGGCAAGCACCGGTACAGCGGTGACTTCGTGCGCAGGGCACTCGGTGTCAGTCGATTCGGGAGAAACGACTGACTGATCCGGGGCAGGCGCGCGACACGATCACGACACGATGGAGCCGTGCATGTCGAGCTACCGCATTCAGTTCGCGAAGGAGATTTTCGGCGTTCCGTTCACCGTGGGCCATGTCGATATCGTTCGGGCCCGTGATCCCGGTCGGGCGTTGCGCGCCGCCGAGATCCGCTTCGCCCGCTCGCACGGCATCACGGATTGGCGCGAGCGCGCCGACATCGTCGCACTCGCCGACGAGCGATCGGGCGGGTGAGGCCGGCGAGCCGTCATGGAGCTGACGACGTCAGGTCGCCTTCGCGTTGCATTCCTTACCATTGGGCAGAATGACTTCGGAATCGAGCCCCGTTCCCAAGCTCTGCCCACCGCGAACGGGCCAAGCGACGGTTTCCGACCAGTTGAAATTGAAATTCACAGTCTTCATCAAGCGCCCGAGAATCGTGGCGAACAGCGGCTGATAGCTCATCTTGACTTCGGAGAGGATATAGCGCGCGCCACTCCTCTGGAAATTGGTC
Source organism: Methylorubrum suomiense (assembly GCF_022179765.1). Taxonomy (GTDB): domain Bacteria; phylum Pseudomonadota; class Alphaproteobacteria; order Rhizobiales; family Beijerinckiaceae; genus Methylobacterium; species Methylobacterium suomiense. The sequence goes on from NZ_BPRE01000009.1 coordinate 199,511, forward strand.
GGCACGTCGAGGCCGGCTGCCTTGCCAACGGTGCGGCTGCCACCGCTCGTCGGCCAAGTCGAGCAGACGAAGGTCGCATTGTTGGCGTTGACGCCGATTGCGGAGATCTGAATCGTCGCAAGCGACGCGTCGAATGGGGCCAGGACAGGTCTGGCCGCCCGCAGGTTGTCATTCATCGTGGCGGGCGTGATCTGCTGCGTGCTGTTCTGCGAGGTCAGATCCGCCAGGGTACGGGCGAGTTTGCTGACCTTATTCCGGTGATCGGTGACATTCACGTATTCGGCGACGCCGTAGATCAGCATCAATAGGATCGGAAAGAGGATCACGAACTCGATCGTCGCGACGCCGGATTCGTCGTCAGTGAAGCGCCGCAAGCGGGGGGCAGGTACGACGCGACGCATCAGCAACCTCCGGTCAGGCTCTTGTCGTACGGCTCGACCCGAAAGACCGAGGCCGATTGCAGCAGCACCGCACCATCGCTGAAATTTCTCATTCCGATTTGCAGGAAAAGAGGAGCGATCAGCGGCAGCTTTACCGCAGCACGCACGATGGCAATGCTCTGCGAGCCGGGACATTGATAGTTCTGACCGAAACTCTTCGACCATCCTCCGCTCTTCGAATCGACCGCGGAATCACTCCAAGCATTCGTATCGAAGCTGGTCGTGGAGACCTGCACGTCGACCTTCAAGTTATCGCAACTGAAAAACACCACCGGTGCGTTGCTTCCGCCGCACATCAAGGCGCGCATGTTCTGTAAGGTTTTTTCGGGGGTGAGCGTCGCTCCGTTTGAGCTCTGGAACGATCCGGTCAGCAGGGCGCGCGTCGCGACTTGAAGCGAAGCGTCCAGATTCTGGCGCGCGAGGTGCACGAACGCGTACTGGAACAAAATGAGGATCACAGCGACGAAGAGAGAGCCGAAAAAGGCAAATTCGATGACGTAAGCGCCGCTCTCATCTTCGACGAAACGGTGCGCGAGGCCCGCGCGTGGCGTGCGCAACGGGCTCACTTCGACAACCTCACGACCTTGTAGCTGTTGTAGATCGCCTTGAACGCGTCGCCGACCGATGCCGTGGTCGCGGCATTGACGTACATGGTGGGCGCGCTCGCGCAGGCTTTGAGTTGAGGCACGATGTCGTCGAAGCGCGTACCTTTGCCTCCGATCTGGCTGGGCTGGCCCAAGGTCGCGAGGTAGCCCCAGTCCGGCGACAGGTCGATATAGGGGGCGTAGAGCACGCCGATCGACACGTTCGGATCGAGCTTGCGGCAGTCGCTCGGCGCGAAGGGCCGGACCTCGGCGCGCAGCGGCGTGTTCCAGGTCCAAGTCCGGTTGGGATCCTGCACGCCATCGGTTGCGATGATGACCAGCTTCCGCGGAGAGGAACTTCCATCGCCCGGCGTGCCGATGACCTTGGCGAAGGCCGGCATGACATCGGAGAAGTGGGTCGCACCCTCGTACTCGCTCGACGAGTTCGGGCTCTTGGGGAGCGAGGTCAGGGCATTGCTCAACACGGACGTCAACGGCACGATCTGTGTCAGGTCATTACTGAACGAGTGGACCGAGATGCGCAGCCGCTTGCTGGCCGCGGTCTGCTGCATCAGATCATTGACGAAGTCGGTGATGCCCTTGTTAATCTCGTTGATGCGCAAGGTGACGTTATTTTTCTGCGCCCAGTCGAAAGAATCGGCGTAAGTGACTTTGGTGGTCTTCTGGTTGCGGCCGGTGCCGGTGGTGACCGTGTCCGTCACCGGCTCGTTATCGTGGCAGGCGAAGGCACAGCCAAAACGCTTCTGAAGCTTGGCGATATCATCGCTGGTCGCACCGATCGCCATGGATCCCGAGACGTCGATGAGCAGGTAGATATCCACGAGGGGCGACAGGTTCACGCTCGCCGACGCGTTTCCGCTGATCGGCAGCGACTTGAATCCAAGCACCCCCAGCATGGTGGTCGGCATCGACGAGGTATAGGTCGCCCCGATGCTGGCGACACGGTCGGTGAGCTTGACCTCGATCTTTCCGACGGTGCCGGTGGGCAAGTTCTTCATGGCACTGAAATAGTCGGCGCCCGCCTTCTCGGCCGCACTGCGCACTTCGGCGTCCGACTTGCCGGCGCTGTCGGCATCCTGCGCTGCCTTGGCCGCCACGAGCACGGCGCCGTCCATCGCCGTGTTGATGCGGGTCCGCTCCGCGACGGCATGCCCGTAATCGACCGCGCCGCCGACGACACCGGCCATCGGCAGCATCATGACTGCGAGCAAAATTGGAATAGACCCCCGGTCGTCTTGGGTAAACCGCGCGATTCTTTTAAAATTAAGCATCTGAGCCACAGCGGATTGGAGCAACTGGTTGCGCCCCAAGTAATCTCGGTCAATTGAAAAATGCTTAAGTCGTCAGTCAGGAATCGGGGGCATCCCTAAGATTTTACTGTCGATTCCTCGACGTTTACCGTGATCCTACGTGGCAATCGGAGCTCGATACGCATCGATACAACCATACCGGCTTTTGCCGCTTCCTGAGAAAGCGGCCGTTGTCCACAGGGGAGCCTTTGGCATCTCTCGATTCGGCGCTTCGCCGTGGTCTTGTGTGGGTCGATCCCATGTCGGCGCTGGCGCACGGCTCGGCATGGCCCTACTTTGGAACGAGGCTTGGCCGCCCGTCCGGGGCGCCGGCCGGGCTTGCAGGGGCCTGTCGGTCATGGCGGCGATCTCGTTTCTCGGCGATCTCATCCAGACCATCAGCGATCGCGGTCGCGACCTCATCAGTTTCGGCCGCAGCGACCTTGCCCGCGCCGCGAGCGCGGCTGACCTCGCCAAATTGTGCGAGGATCTGATCTCTCGGCGCGGTGAAGCTTCGGGCGTGGCGCTGGCGCGGCTCATTCTCGATCGCTACGCCCTGCTGCCCGAAGACGAGCGGCTCGCCTTTCTCGAACTCGTCGCCGCGGAATTCGGCGCCGACCATGCGGCGGTGGAGGAAGCGATCGCGGCCTATCGCGACGAACCGAGCCGGGCCCGGCTCGGCGTGTTGCATGAGGCCGCCGAGCCGCGTTCTCAGGAACTGATCCGGCGCCTGAACCTCGCCCGCGGCGGCACGCTGGCGTTGGTCCGGATGCGCGAGGATCTGTTCGTGCTGCGCAAGCGCCTCAAGGACCGGGATGCCTCACCCGACCAGCGCGATGCCGCGGACAGTCTCGACAGCGATTTCGAACACCTGTTCGCCTCGTGGTTCAACCGCGGCTTCCTCGTGCTGCGGCCCATCGACTGGTCAACGCCCGCCGACATCCTGGAGAAAATCATCCGCTACGAGGCGGTGCACGAGATTGCCGACTGGGACGAACTGCGCCGCCGCATCGAGCCGCCGGACCGGCGCTGCTTCGCCTTCTTCCACCCCGCCTTGCTCGACGAGCCCCTGATCTTCGTCGAGGTGGCACTGACGTCCGGCATTGCGCCGGCGATCCAACCGATCCTCGCCCACGAGCGGGAGTCGGTGCCCGCGCGCCTGGCGACGACCGCGATCTTCTACTCGATCTCGAACTGCCAGAAGGGATTGGCCGGCGTCACCTTCGGCAACTTCCTGATCAAGCAGGTCGTCGAGGATTTGGCCCGCGAGATCCCCTCGCTCAAGACGTTCGTGACTCTCTCGCCGGTTCCGGGCTTCCGCACGTGGCTCGACCGCGAGCGGCGGGCCGATGCGCCGCAGGGGCTGACGCGGGAGGATGTCGAGACCCTGCGCCTGCTCGACGGCGACGCTTGGCGCAATGACAAGGCGACCTGCGAGGCGGTGCGCCGGGCAATGCTTCCGGCGGCCGCGGCCTATTTCCTGCGCGCCAAGAACGAGCGCGGACGGCCGCTCGATCCGGTCGCCCGGTTCCATCTCGGCAACGGGGCAAGGTTGGAGCGGATGAACTTCCTCGGCGACGTCTCGGGCAAGGGGATGCGCCAATCCTACGGGCTGATGGTCAACTACCTCTACGACCTCTCGGCGATCGAGAAGAACCACGAGACCTACGCCAATCTCGGCACCGTGGCGGCGTCCTCGGCGGTCAGCCGCGAGCTACGCTCGAACCTCCCGCCGCCGCGGGCCGTGGTGCTGGCGGAGGCGGGGTAGGGCGGTCCAACAGCTCATCCTTCCGGCAATCCGTGCCTTTTTACGTTGCAACGCGGGACCGATCCTGTCCCCGAACGTTCTCCTCTCCGATGCCGGTCCGTCCGCTCGCGCGGCGGCGGACCCGTGAAGCACGAGGAGTTGCACCATGGTTGACACGGATCGCATCGTCGGGGCCGCCAAGGATCTCGGCGGACGCGCACAGGGAGCGGTCGGCGATGCCGTCGGCTCCGACCGGGATTCCGTGGAAGGGCGCTACCGCGAGGCCGAGGGCCGGGCGCAGCGTCTCTACGGGCAGGCCAAGGACACCGTGCGCGATGTGGCCGACGATGTCGGCGACTATGCCAGCGACGCCTATGACCGCGTCGCCCGCAACGGCGGCACCTATCTGCGCGACGGGCGCGAGCGCGTTCAGAGCCAAGTGGGCGAGAACCCGTTCGTGGCCCTGCTGATCGCCGGCGCGGTCGGTTACGGCCTCGCCCTGCTGCTGCATTCGCGGCGTTGATAGGAATTGCGACCGGCGGGTCGACCCGTCGGTCGCGCAAGAAGGGCGGCGCTACTGCGCCGTCCAGCCGCCATCCATGGCGAGGTTGGCGCCGGTGATCTGGCTGGCACCGTCGCCGCACAGAAACACCGCCAGGGCTGCGACCTGATCGACGGTCACGAATTCCTTCGTCGGCTGCGCTTTCAGCAGCACATCCTCGATCACCTGTTCCTTGGTGAGCCCGCGCGCCTTCATCGTGTCGGGGATCTGGCTCTCGACCAGAGGCGTCCAGACATAGCCCGGCGAGATGCAATTCACCGTGATGCCGAAGGTGGCGAGTTCGAGGGCCGCGGACTTGGTCAGACCGGCGATCCCGTGCTTGGCCGCCACGTAGGCCGACTTGAAGGGCGAGGCGACCAGCGAGTGCGCCGAGGCCGTGTTGATGATGCGGCCCCAACCCTTGGCCTTCATGTGGGGGATCGCCGCCCGCATCGTGTGGAACGCCGAGGACAGATTGAGCGCGATGATCTGGTCCCACTTCTCCAGCGGAAACTCCTCGATCGGCGAGACGAACTGGACGCCGGCATTGTTGACGAGGATGTCGACGCTGCCGAACGTGTCGGTGGCGAGCGCGATCAGGCCGCCGATCGCGTCGGGCTTCGTCAGGTCGGCCGGTGAATAGGCCGCCTTCACATCGAACTCGGTCTCGATCCCTGTGCGCGCCGCCTCGATCTCCTCCGGCTTGCCGAACCCGTTGAGGACGACGTTCGCCCCCTCCTTCGCGAAAGCGCGGGCGATCGCGAGCCCGATGCCGCTGGTGGAGCCGGTAACGACGGCGGTTTTCCCTGTGAGGCTCATGGATCGTCCCTCCCGATGCACGCCGCGCGGGCAGTCGGCTCGGACATGCCTCAAGGCGCACACGAAGTCGACTTTAGGGCGTAGGCGGCCGCTGACGGTCGGCGGCGGTTGACACCCGCGCCTGCTTTCCCGACATCACGCCCCACCGCGCAGGGCGCGGCCGCAGAGCTGAATTGGACTGGACCGACATTCGATGGCGGCGACGCGCTCCTATCTCGACTTCGAAAAGCCCGTTGCCGAACTCGAGGCGAAACTCGAAGAGCTCAAGGCACTCGGCCAGCGCGACGGCGCCGTCTCGATCAGCGAGGAGGTCGGGCGCCTGGAGGCCAAGGCGGCCCAGGCGCTCGCGGAAATTTACGCGACGCTGAGCCCCTGGCAGAAGACGCAGGTGGCCCGCCATCCCCAGCGACCGCACTTCGTCGATTACTGCGCCGGGTTGATCGAGGAATTCACCCCCCTCGCCGGAGATCGCAGCTTCGGGGAGGACGAGGCGATCATCGGCGGATTCGGTCGCTTTCGGGGGCGGCCGGTACTGGTGCTCGGTCAGGAGAAGGGGGCCACGACCGAAGCGCGTTTGCGCCACAATTTCGGCATGGCCCGGCCCGAGGGCTACCGCAAGGCGGTGCGGCTGATGGAGACCGCCGACCGCTTCGGCCTGCCGGTTCTCGCCTTCGTCGACACTGCGGGCGCCTTCCCCGGCATCGAGGCGGAAGAGCGCGGGCAGGCGGAGGCCATCGCCCGCTCGACACAGGCCTGCCTCGCCCTCGGCGTGCCGAACGTCGCGGTCGTCATCGGTGAAGGTGGGTCGGGGGGCGCCATCGCCATCGCCACTGCCAACACGGTCCTGATGCTGGAGCACGCGATCTATAGCGTCATCTCGCCGGAAGGCGCCGCCTCGATCCTGTGGCGGGACCAAGGACGGGCGCACGAAGCCGCCACCGCCATGAAGATCACCGCCCAGGACCTCCTGCGGCTCGGCATCATCGATGGCGTGATCCCCGAGGCGACCGGCGGCGCGCATCGCGACCGTCAGGCGGCGCTCTCCGCCACGAGCGACGCCCTGTCCCGCGCCCTCGCCGAGTTCGACGGCCTCAGCCGCGACGAGATCCGTGACCGGCGCGCCCAGAAGTTCCTGGAAATCGGCCGCAAGCTCTGAAACATCGCGCCGCTGATCGAGCGGCGGAAGATCCGGGGCTTCGCGCTTTCGCGCTCAGAAGACGATCACGTGCTATCCTGTGTCGTGCGCGGAGAGCCTGTCCTGAGGACGGCTTCCTGCGTCCACGCGACGAGTCCGCGGTTTGAGCTTTCCCCGCGATCCACACGCCGTATCGGTCGCGAGGTGCGCAAAGCCACCCGACGGCTCGATGGATTCCATACGAAGCCAGTGATCCAGCGCCGAATGCGGAACGCCGCTGTGCTTAGATGGGCGTCGAGGCCGCCTTCGCCGTGTTATTTTCGTCGGCGATACCGCTTTAAGTGCCTCCAGGGCCCTTGAGGGTCATTTGCCAGGGAACCGTAACCGCCGGGCAACACTCGTCGACCAAATGCGGCACCGCCTTGTGGTAACACCTGGGTAAGTTTACCCGAGCTATGGGTTAGGGGAGTGGCGTCCGCGAACGGGCTGAAGTCCGGCGGACGAATGTATTCGAGGACGGATTCCCCATGGCTGTGCGTCCGTTGGCGGCGGCTGCCGCCGTTCTGGCGACGACCCTCGCGATCTCTCTCGGCGGCTGTAACGACAGCGCCATGCTCGGCGGCGCGTCCACCCGCAGCCTGACGCCGATTCCGACCCAGACCCTCTCGCTCATGCAGACCAAGGGCATGAGCCAGGGCGACCCGATCCTGGTCCGCGCCTTCAAGAAAGAGGCGGAGATGGAGGTTTGGAAGCGAACCGCCACGGGCCAGTACGCGCTTCTGAAGACCTTCCCGATCTGCCGCTGGTCGGGCCAGCTCGGCCCCAAAACCAAGCAGGGCGATCGGCAGGCGCCGGAAGGCTTCTACACGATCACGCCGGGTCAGATGAACCCGAACTCCAGCTACTACCTGTCCTTCGACGTCGGCTATCCCAACGCCGTCGATCGGGCCAAGGGAGGCACCGGCAATTACATCATGGTGCACGGCACCTGCTCGTCGGCAGGCTGCTTCGCCATGACCGACGCCTCGATGTCGGAGATCTACGCCCTGGCCCGCGAGGCGTTCAACGGCGGGCAACGGGCTTTCCAGTTCCAGGCCTATCCGTTCCGGATGACGGCGTCGAACATCGCCAAGTTCCGCAACGACCCCAACGCGCCGTTCTGGAAGAATCTCAAGGAGGGTTCGGATTACTTCGAGGCCCTCAAGGACGAGCCCCGCGTGGCCGCCTGCGGAACGAAATACGTCTTCGGCGGTGCCGAGGTGGCGGCGGGCAACTGCACCCCGCGCGTCGATCCGCTGGTGGCCGAGAAGCGCGACCGCGACAACCGCGAAGTCGCGGAGCTGATCGCCAAGGGCACGCCCGCGACCCGCGTGGTCTACGAGGACGGTGGCCAGAACCCGGTCTTCCGCCCTCAGCCTGCGCCGACCACCACCTTCGCGAGCCTGACCGAGTCCGACAAGGATAAGGACAAGGAACTGGCCTACACGGCCAAGGATTACGGCCGGCATCACCTCGGTGAGATCAGCCGGCCGGAAAGCCTCGCGCTCGGCCCGCAGGAAATCGAGATCGACGCCAAGGGCAAGCCGATCCTCGTCGCCGCGGCCCCCGCCGACGCGCCGGGACCGACCAAGGCCGCCGCCGCCCGCAAGGCGAGCGAGAAGCCGACGACCGTCGTCGCCGTGCACGCGCCGTCCAAGACGGAGGATGGCAAGGCCGGAGCGTCCAAGCCGGCGCGCATCACCGTGGCCGATGCCGATGGGGACACCAGCGCCTATCACAAGCTCATGGGCAATATGGCCGGCAAGAAGGGTAAGGAGGCCGCTCCGGTCGTCGCAGCGGCTGCCACTGCAGCAGTTGCCGAGACGGCGGCATCCACGCGAAAGCCCGCCGCCCCGGCACCGCACGCGAAGCCGAAGCCCGCCGCATCCTCGAAAGAGGCGGCCCCTTCGACGAAGCCCCAGGCATCGGTGACGACGACGGGCTCGCTCAAGAACTGATCCATCTTGGCCGCAGGCTTCGCTGCGGCTCTCCTTCCGCGAAGGTTGCGGCCAGGCGAAAAACGACGACCTCGGCCGAACGGCCCATCGCCTCCTTCTGGTCGGGCGGAAGGGCAATCGCTCGGCGGGTGAGACGGTCAATTGCCGATCCGATCGTCACCGATCCAGGGTCAGAAACGGCATCCGTTCTCGAGCCACGGCAGCGCGCTCTCCGCGTCCGGGACCGACGGAACATCCGGGAGGGCCGGGGGCTGCACGATGACGACGGGAATCCCGAGCCGGCGCGCCGCCTCGATCTTCGGATAGGTCGCAGCTCCCCCGGAATTCTTCGTCACCAGCACCTCGATGCCGGCCTCGCGCATCAGCGTCGTCTCGTCGTCGAGGGTGAACGGTCCGCGCGCGCGAAACACCTCCACCCGCGGCACCGGCAGCGCGTCGCCGACCGGCTCAATCGTGCGCACGACATAGGCGTGCTGCGGTGCGCGGGCGAAGACGCTCAGCTCCTGACGCCCGATCGTCAGGAACACGCGTTTCGGACGGATCCCCAGCAAGGGGACGCAGGCCGCGACGCTCTCCGACTCGGTCCAGTCATCGCCCGGCTGCTGCTTCCAGCATGGACGGCGGATGGCCAGGAACGGCACGGCACAGGCACGACAGGCCGCGACCGCGTTGGCGGAGATGCGGGCCGCAAAGGGGTGGGTCGCATCGATCACAGCCTCGACCGCATGCGCGTCGAGCCATTGCGCGAGTCCGTCCGCCCCGCCGAAGCCGCCGATGCGGATGGGCACCGGCTCCGGCCGGGGCGCGGTTGTTCGTCCGGCGAGCGACAGCGTCACCGCGAAGTCCGGTCGCCCGGCGAGACGAGCCGCCAAGGCGCTGGCTTCCGTGGTGCCGCCCAGGATGAGAATTTTCAGAGGACGGGCGCTGCCGAGCCCCGACCGACCCTGGTCCGTGGCATTCGTCATTCGTACACTGCCGGAGAGGAGCCCTCCGGAGGCGGAGAAGGCGTACCATGTCCCCCTTCTGCCGCGATTGCCTGACGTCGCAAAGTCAGAACGCCCGGCGCTGCCACGCCTGCGGTTCCCCGCGGCTACTCGACCATCCGGAGCGCGATGGCCTGACCATCGCGCATGTTGATTGCGACGCCTTCTACGCGGCGGTGGAGAAGCGTGACGATCCCGCCCTGCGCGACCGGCCGCTCATCGTCGGCGGCGGCAAGCGCGGCGTGGTCGCCACCGCCTGCTACCTCGCCCGCATCTCCGGCGTCCGGTCCGCCATGCCGATGTTCGAGGCGTTGAAGCGCTGCCCCGACGCGGTCGTGATCCGACCCGACATGGAGAAATACGCCCGCGTCGGCCGCGAGGTGCGGGGGATGATGCTCGCGCTGACGCCCCTGGTCGAACCGGTGTCGATCGACGAAGCCTTTCTCGATCTTTCCGGCACCGCTCGCCTGCACGGGACGAGCCCGGCACTGACGCTCGCCCGCTTTGCCGCGCAGGTGGAAGCCGAGATCGGCATCACGGTGTCGGTCGGGCTCTCGGTGAACAAGTTTCTAGCCAAGATCGCCTCCGATCTCGACAAGCCCCGGGGCTTCTCGATCATCGGCGGCGCGGAGGCGGCCGCCTTCCTGGCGGACCGCCCGGTCGGCATCCTGCCCGGTATCGGCGAGAGCGCGAAGACGCGTCTTGCCGGTCTCAACGTGCATCGCGTCGGCGATCTGACGCGGGTCGGCGGTGAGCGGTTGCAGACAGCGCTTGGCCGCGACGCCCTTCGCCTGCTGGCGTTGGCGGAAGGGCGGGACACCCGCCCCGTGCGCCCGACCCGGGAGGTGAAGAGCGTCTCTGCGGAAACCACCTTCACGGCGGACATTGCCCGTTTCGACGAACTGCGCCCGATCCTGTGGGGGTTGTGCGAGCGGGTCTCGTCCCGGTTGAAGCGGGCCGAACTCGCCGCCGGCAGTGTCACCCTGAAGCTCAAGGATGCCCGTTTTCGCCTGCGCACCCGCACCCGCGGCGGGCTGCCGCCAACCCAGCTTGCCGAAAGCCTCTTCCGTGCCGGCGAGCCGATGCTGCGGGCAGCCTGTGACGGCACAGCATTCCGCCTGATCGGCATCGGCGGCAGCGATCTCTGCGCCGGCCTCCATGCGGATCGGGGCGATCTAGCCGATCAGGGCATCGAGCGCCTAGCCCGCCGCGAAGCCGCCCTGGACCGTCTGCGGGAGAAATTCGGCAACGGGGCGATCCAGCGCGGGCTGGTGTTCAATGGCGAGGGCGAGCGACGCGGCGGCTGAGACAGGCCATCAGATCCGCTCGGCGTCCGACGTCGAAACGAGCCCCGCATTGACGGCGATTCAGACGAGGTGCGCGTCGGTGCGCGCACCTCGTCTGGATCAGCGGCAGGTTGTTCCCAACTGGCTGCAGGCTAGGGAACAGCGCCCGCACCGCCGCATGATCGCCCGTCTCGTCGGCATTGCCCTCAAGCCCTGGACTTCACGCGCCCGGACATCATCGACACCGTCGTCCCCGCAGCGATTTCACCCTTCGCAATCGCCCGTACAGCGGGTCTGATCGTAGCCTCCGCGTTGCGAAGCACGACAGCGGTCATCTTGGGAAGCTGCCGCAGCCAACACGCCCAGCTGGCAAACGCCCCTTCTACGCGAAGTCAGCGCCGGCAATCCGCGTCCGACTTGGCGTCGCCCTTGCCCTTGTCCTTCGTCAGGTCGAGCTGAGTCAGGTTCCCGGAGATGGCGAAGTCGCCGTAATCGAGATTCAGCCGGCCGCTGACGCCGTTCTCGTAGAGGTCGAAGGTCAGCGTATAGATCGGTGTCCGCTCGCCTTCGCCCGCGGTGAAGTAGCTGAGCGTCACCGGCCAGCGGCGCATCCCGGCGAGGTCGCCCTCGCGCAGCGGCTTGTCGCGCTCGGTATCCGCGGCAGGCGCCGCGCTCGCCCGTCCGATCACCGCCAGGGTGTCGTAGACCTTGCGGCCGTCATCGGAGCCGTCGAACACCTTGGCGGACACGGTCGTCTCACCGGCCTTCGCCGCCTTGAGCAGGCGCAGCATATGGCGGACCGGGAACATCACCTCGCCGCCGGACTGGAACTCCGCACGCTTCGGCTCCTTCAGCTTCACCTTCAATGCCTCGCTCCCGGCCTCGGCAGTGCCGTCGATCGCGGCCGACGGAACGTTGTTGAGGAAGGTGGCCGTGCGGAAGCGGAAGCTGGCGCCGTCGCCGCTCTCGAAGGTGGAATTGCGCAGATCGGAGGTGCGATTCCCGGATTCGGAGGAATCCAGCATCGTTACCTGCCGGGTCTGCATGGTGAAGCCGCGGCAGGCATCGCCGGAAAAGTCGATGACGATGCGTCCGCGCACGCTCTCCACCGAACGCGTCCCCTCGGACCGGGCGAGCGACAGGTCATAGACCGCCCGGTGATTGACGAGATGGATCGCCGCCTCGTTCGGAACCGGAGCGGCGGGGCTCGCCGCTCCCGCGCCGGTCGCAGCGGACGAGAGGAAAGCGACGATCAGGAGGGCCGGTGCGAGGCGCAGACGCATGCGAACTCCGGAATTGGGACCGGCCGTGCGGCCGAGTGCCCGACAGATAGTCGAAGCGTCCGAACAGGCAAATCCAAGCCCTGTCTGTCGCTTCGTCCTCGGCTTGCCGGGAGCGGGCCCCACGGGGAAACGGGGCCATGATCCCCGATGGGAGATCCGTAAAATTATTGATATCGGAGAATATCTTATCAATGATCTTGCGGCGCCGAAGCGATGGTTCGGGCGGAGCGGCCGGGCGATCGGACGATTGGCGGTGGAAACCGCCGCCGGGGTCGCCGCGGCGCTTGCCCCGCGGTCGAGCCGTCCTGTAGTCTCCCTCAGATCGCCGAGCGGATGTTCGGTCCGTGTTAACCGATCTGTGCAGGGCCGCGTCGACGGCTCGCGCAAAGCGGCTTTGCGCCGTAGGCGGATGCTGGGGCCGGTGGGATTTTACCGGCCATGGCGATGCGGAACGTTGTGGAGGGGGCAATGACGGAAGCGGTCCCGAGCTGGACGGATGAGCGCGTGGAGCTGCTTCGTCGCCTATGGGATGACGGGCTCAGCGCCAGCCAGATCGCCCTGCAGATCGGCGGCGTCTCCCGCAACGCCGTGATCGGCAAGGTTCACCGGCTCGGACTGGCCGGTCGGGTGAAACCGCTCGGGCAAGTCGCCGCCAATGGGCGACGCAAGGGCGACGAGGTGGAGATCGAGGCCAGCGAAACCGTCGTGATCGTCGAGGAACCGACCGTTCCCGAGCCGCCCGCGATCGTCACGCACCGTCCCGCCCCCGATTTCCCTCTGAACGCTCTGCCCTCCGCCGCACCGCAGCCCGTGGCGCTCGCGGTGTCCGAGCGTGTCACCATCATGGACTTGCGGGACTCGATGTGCCGCTGGCCGATGGGCGATCCGACCAAGCCGGATTTCCGCTTCTGCGGCGCTCGCTCCATCACCGGTCTGCCTTATTGCAGCCAACACGCCCAGATCGCCTACCAGCCCGCCGCCGAGCGCAAGCGCGACCGCCGCGTCGCGGGCATGCGCTGAGGTCCAGAGAAACCGGACACAATTCCGGGCTCTGCTCGCATAACGAGCCTCAGTTACGCACCTGTCGTTGGCGCTCGCGCCAACGGTCAGTGCGCCATGGGATCGGGATTGTCTTGCGTACAAACGTCCGTCAGGGACCGCCCGTGACGGGCTGACCCGGATCGGAGAGCTGGATCGTCCAGTTCTTCTGCTGGCCGGTGTCGACTTCGATGAAGCCGTTGCGATCGAAGCCGCGTGCGAGGCAATCCTCGACGCCGCGGATCGTGAAGGCGGTATCGCGGGTGCACATCATCGCCCGCCCGCCCCATTCGCCGCCCCGCGTGTAGTCCACCGCATAGACGTAGTAGAATTGCGCCGCGAGGGCCCCCTTCTGCAGGGTTTCGCAACTGCGCGGCTTCAGATCCCACCAGCCTTCCGTCACCCAACCCTGGGCGTCGCGGTAGCCCAGCGTCACCCCGACCTTGCTGGCGGTCTGGTTGCACAGGCGCAGATCGGCGCGGGCCGAACCGGGCAGGAGCGTGAGCCCCGCCGCGAGACACAGAGCTAACAGGGAAATCCAGCGACCGCCCGCGGGCCCCTGCGCGAATGGCTTCGAGAGAGACGAGGCGGCGCGGCACTGGCCGCGATAGCATCGGGCACCGCTGGTTCGTCCGAGCGCCCCCTCCTGGATCAAAACTCTATCCGACGAGGATGACGCGGCAATCGTTGACATTCGTGCGGGTCGGACCGGGTTGTACGAGATCGCCGATGGTGGCGAAGAATCGCGTCGAATCGTTGTCCGTCAGCATCGCCTGCGGATCGAGGCCGGCGGCGCGGGCGCGCTCCAGCGTCGAAGCGTCGACGAGACCGCCGGCCGGATCGGTGGCCGCGCCGCGTCCGCCATCGGTGCCGTCGGTGTCGGCGGCGATCCCGGCGATGCCTTCGGCTCCATCCAGGGCGAGGGCGAGGGCCAGGGCATATTCCTGGTTCGGCCCGCCGTCACCCTCGCCGCGGATCGTGACGGTGAGTTCGCCGCCGGAAATCAGCGCGACCCGCCGCCCGGCCGCCTTGGCATCGAGGGCCAGACGCGCATGCTCGGCGGCGACCTCGCGGGCCTCGCCCTCGAGGTCCGATCCTAGCATCACCGGCTCGTAACCGGCCCGCCGCGCCGCCTCGGCCGCGGCTTCCAGCGCGTCGATCGGGCGGGCGATGATGCGGTACTCGGCCCGCGCGAAAGCGGGATCGCCCGCCTTCGGGGTCTCGTTGGCCGGATCGTTCAGGAGGGCCAGAGCGGATTCCGGCAGCGTGATGCCGCGCCGCTCGCAGATCGCGCGGGCATCGGCCAGGGTCGAGGGATCGGGCACGGTCGGGCCCGAGGCGATGACCGAGGGATCGTCGTGCGGCACGTCCGAGATCGCCAGGGTGAGGATCGACTTGGCGTTCCGGGCGGCGACGGCGAGCCGGCCGCCCTTGATGCGCGAGAGGTGTTTGCGCACCGCGTTGATCTCGTTGATCGGCGCGCCCGAGCGCAGCAGAGCCTTCGTGATTGCCTGCTTTTCCGCCAGCGTCAGATTGCCGGCCGGTGCGATCCAGTTGGCGGAGCCGCCTCCGGAGAGCAGCACCAGCACCTCGTCCTCAGGACCGGCGCTCGCGGCGATGGCCAGCGTTTCCCGGGTGGCCTCGATGCCGGCGGCGTCCGGCACGGGATGGCCCGCCTCGACCATGCGGATACCCGGAGCGTCCTCACCGTAGCCGTGGCGCGCCACGGCGAAGCCGACGATGCGGTCCTCCGGTACGCCGTGCTCCTGGCGATAGAACCGGCTCGCCACCGCGGCCATGGATCCGCCGGCCTTGCCCGCACCGAGGATGATGAGACGACCCGGCGTCGGCGCCGGCAGATGGCCGACGAGGCATTTGCGCGGGTGCGCGGCGGCGATGGCCTCGTCGAGGATGGCGGACAGCAGGGCGCGCCGCTCCCGGATGGCCGGATCGGACGGGGCAGGGGCTGTCATGGGCGTCCTCGCGGCAGCGTCTTCAGGTCTTGCTTGGCTTCGTGCTTGCCCGAGCCCCGGCGGCACGGCAAGTCTCCGCCGTTTCACAAAACTTTCGCAGGGCGCCGCATTCTTTTTGTAGGGCGGTCGCCGGACCGGCTCCGGCACCGATCCCGCATGGCGGCGTCCGCTCGGCCGTCGGCCCTGTCGAAGAAGCCCGGCCTGCCCAGATAGACGCCATGTTTAGTCCCGATCCCGCGACCACGCTTCGCCCCGAGGAACCCGTCGAGACCATCGATGGCGATCCGGCGCGCGGCTTGCTCATCCTGTGCGAGCACGCCTCCAACCACGTGCCGGACGACCTCGACCGCCTCGGCGTGCCCGAGCGGGAATTTTCCCGCCACATCGCCTACGACATCGGCGCGGCGGCGGTGACGCGCCGGTTGGCGGCCCTGCTCGGCGTGCCGGCCGTGCTGACGCGCTTTTCCCGCCTCATCATCGATCCGAACCGGGGGCGACGCGATCCGACCTTGGTGATGCGGCTGTCGGACGGGGCGATCGTACCGGGCAACGCCCGCATCGACGCCGCGGGCATCGCCGAGCGGATCCGTCGCTTCTACGCGCCGTTCGATCGGGCAGTGGATGCCGGCGTGGCCCGGGCCGAAGCCGAAGGCTCGCCGCCGATGATCCTGACCATGCATAGCTTCACCCCGTTCTGGCGCACCATCGCCCGCCCGTGGCAGGTCGGCGTTCTCTACGACCGCGACGATCGCATGGCCCGCCCGATCATCGACGCCCTGATCCGCGATCCGGCCGGTCTCTGCGTCGGCGACAACCAGCCCTATGGCGGGGGCCTTCCGGGCGACACGATCGACCGCCACGCCACCGCCCGCGGCCTGCCCAACGCCCTGATCGAGATCCGGCAGGATCTGATCGGTGGGCCGGAGGGCCAGGAGGAATGGGCACAGCGCTTCGCGGCGCTGCTCCGGCCGATGCTGAAGCCGCCGGCTTGACGGCTCGCCGCCGGGGAACGACCTGAGGGCGACAGTCCCACCGACAGGATGCTCCCCGATGAACGACATCGATCCCGCCACGCAGACCGAACTGGAGGCGGCGGTGTTCCGTCGGCTCGTGTCGCACCTGCGCAACCGCACCGACGTGCAGAACATCGACCTGATGAACCTCGCCGGCTTCTGCCGAAACTGCCTGTCGAACTGGCTCAAGGATGCCGCCGACGAGCGCGGCCTCGGCGTCACGAAGGATCAGAGCCGCGAGCACGTCTACGGGATGCCCTACGAGGAATGGAAGCGGCAGCACCAGACGGAGGCGAGCTCCGATCAGCAGGCCCGCTTCGACACGGCACAGGCCAAAGGCCACTGAACGGCGTCACCGGGCGACCTTCGGCGGGCGATCGACGCGGTTGCCGGCGGCCTGCGCCCCGGCCAAGGACGGCGGCATCAACCGCTGAGTAAGGTTGATGGGCTACCCCCGGACGATCCGGCGCGCCGGCCCGTTGGGGTCGGCCCGCCACCGCACGAAGGAGCGCCGCCATGGCCGCATCGCCTGCCCCCGCCGTCGACCCGTCCTCGGTCGCCGCCGATCAGCTCAAGAGCATCATCGAGCGCATCGAACGCCTCGAAGAGGAGAAGGCCGGCATCGCGGGCGACATCAAGGATGTCTATGCCGAGGCCAAGGCCAACGGCTTCGACGTGAAGGTGCTGCGCAAGATCATCTCCCTGCGCAAGCGCGACCACGACGAGCGCCAGGAAGAGGAGGCGATCCTCGAACTCTACCTCCAGGCGCTGGGCATGGCGTAGGCGCGTCGCCCAGTCGTTCGGCTCTCAATCGCGTTTCCAACGCGACGTCCCTTCGACCGGCGGCGTGGTCCCACGCTGTCGCAACGCGCTTCGGCTGTTGACGGAAGCCGTCGAACCCTTCGGTTCGGACGCATCGAACCGCCCCGCCCGGTGTTAACCTGCGCTTCGCACACCGGACGGGGTTGTCTTATGAGCACATCGGGCCGTTACGCCACCCTTCTCGTCCTCGCCGCCGGTGCCGCGCCGCTCGCAGCCCGGGCGGAATCCGATCCGCGGCTGACCGGATTGTGGAAACTCGTCTCCTATGAGGTCGAGGTCCGCACCGACGGGACCAAAATGCCGGTGATGGGCGAGCGGCCCACGGGCTATGCCTATTTCACCCCAGAGAACCGGGTTTTCTTCGTGTTGACCGGCGAGGGCCGCAAGCCCGCCGAGACCGACGCGCAGCGCGCCGACCTCTTGGGCACTCTGGTCTCCTACAGCGGCACGTTCCGCACGGAAGGCGACCAATGGACGGCGAAGCTCGACGTGGCCTGGGACCCGAAATGGGTGGGCACCGAGCAGACCCGCATGTTTTCTCTTGACGGCGAGCGGCTGCGGGTGCTGACCCCCTGGCGGGTCATGCCCAACTGGGCCGACAAGGGCGAGACCCGCAGCATCGTGACGTTCGTGCGCGGGAAGGATTGAGCGCGGCGCCGCGCCTCAGCGGAGCCGGGCTGTCTCGGGCATCGTCTGCTCGCTGACGCGAGCGGCGGACACGGCTGCCGAGATCCAGAAGGCCCCGGGAGGCGTGGCATCGGGCATCAAACGCACTTGGGCGACCCGCACCGGCGCGCTCGGACGCGCGACAGCCTGCGCCGTAGCGACGAACAGGCTGCGGACCTGCTCGCGCGGGTCGGCATCCGCCGGGACCAGCGGGACGGGGGGCTCGGCGGTCTCGCGCTCGGCGGCTGCCTCCACGACGGCCACATTGGCCATTCCGGCGAGCCCGGAACCGTCGAGCGAGGCGAGTTGGACCGGGCGGCGCGGCGGGAGCGGCACGTTGTGCAGTCCCGCCACGGCGATGAGTTCCGTAGGACGGCGCGGCGGCAACGGTGCGACGATCGATCCGGCGGGCACGGCCATCCCGGTCAGAAGTTCCTTTGCCGAGGGCGTACCCTGCTTGAGGGTCGCGTTGCGCAACGCTTCCGAGGCGTTCGGAGCGGCATAGGCGAGCGCTTGGCCGGTCGCTTGCGCCGCGGCCTGGGCTGCGCCGGTACCGTCGGACGGATCGGCGCTCGCCACCACGACGCTGGATTTAGTCCGCCCCTTGGCCGGAGTCGGCGCGCTGGCGACGGTTGTCGTCGACGACGGGCTCGCGCCGCCGCCGAACAGCGAGGCGAAGAAGCCCTTCACGCCGGGACCGTCGTCCATCTCCTCGGCGCTCGCGACCATCGTCTGGCCGAGCACGGTGCCGCCGCGGGCCAGGATCTCGGCGCGCGCCTCTTCGTAGCGGGCCAGGGGCTTACCGTCAGCCGGGAGGTGAACGGTCTTGCCGTCGGGGAACAGGCGGGCGAGCTGGTCGCTCGTCATCCGTGGCCAGGACCGCACCGAGCCGACATCGAGATGGACGAAGGGCGAACCGGACCGGGGATACCAGCCGACGCCGCCGCGCTGCAGCCGCATCCCGGCGGCGCGGATCTGGTCGATGCTGGCATCGGGAAGGAAGAAATCGATGGCCTTGCCGGCCATGTGCTGGCTGGTCTCGGCGACGCCGGAGGAGCGTCGGCGCAGCATCCCGTTGGTCTTCGAGCTGCGATAGCCGCAGACGATGCGCAAGGGCGCTGTCGATCCGATGGAGCGCTGCGCCTCCCAGATCACGTCGAACAGACGCGGATCCATCTTGGTGGCTTCGTTCTCGCGCCAATCGCGCAGGAGCCAGTTGAGCTGATCGAGGGCGGATCGGTCGTAGCGCCCGTCACGCTTGAACACGACCGTGACGCTCTCGCCGGTATGCTCATGGACCATCGAAATCTGGCGGGTGTCGCCATTGGCGACCGCGTCCTGCGTGCCCCCGGTACCGGCGAGCAGGACCGCGGCGACCGAAGCCAGGACCGTGACGAGCCGCCGCCGGCCGGAGACCGGAGAGGGGGCAGGCACGCGGTTCCGCAGAAGGATCTGCAGCATTGTCCTCACCTCCGCCGGGCAGGTCTCGCAGGCCCGCCTGTTGGGCCGCAAACCGACCATCCGAAGGACGGGTAGGGGGCAACCATGGCGATGCTGGGGGCCAACCGTGGCGGAAACGTGCCGCGCAAGAGCGTCGGCACACCTGGGCGCTGAAACCGTTGTGAATTGCGAGGACGGTGACCGTTCAGCGTGCTCGATCCGGGGGCGGTTCATCCTGACACGCCTCCGGCCCAGACCAACGGCATGTCAGGAACAAGCTGGACGCGCAGCCCCAAAATCGTTCGTAGCCGGTCTACCAAAAGCTACGGGATTCGCGGCGCACCGGCTCGGGCGGCCAGGGCTCACCGAACATGTCCACGTTGCGTCGGGGCTCCGTCCGCACGGCCTGACGCGGCGCGGGCGCGGGGCGGGGAGCCGGACGATGCACATCGTGGGCGACCGGAGCGGCGCGTGAGGCCGTGGCCTGCTTGGCCGGGCCCGACGGGGCACGCGCCACTGCCTCGGAGCGCGGGGCGAGGCCGAGGGCGACCTTCATCGGACCATCATAGCCATACAGGTCGGTGAGGGTACGGTAGGACCCGAACTCGTCCACGGTGGCGGTGAAATAGGCGAGGTGGACCGGGAGCTTCGCCGGCAGGCGGAGGGTGCGCTCGCCCTTGCCGATCAGCTTCTTCAACCGCTCCTCGGTCCAGTCGGGCAGCACCGCATCGGCAAAGCGGAAGGGATCGTCCACACGCACGCAGCCATGGCTGAAGGCCCGGGTCGAGGCCGAGAACAGCGACCGGTTCGGCGTGTCGTGCAGGTAGACCGCGTGCTGGTTCGGGAACATGAACTTGATGAAGCCGAGCGCGTTGCGCTCACCCGGCGGCTGGCGCAGCGAGATCTGACCGCCTCGGCGGACCACCTCGAACCCGGCGGTGCGGCCGGAGGCCAGCATCTGCTTGAGGATCGAAGGCGGCACGTACCAGGACGGATTGACGACGGCGTATTCCATCATCCCCGAGAAGGTCGGGGTCGGGCTCTCGGGCTTGCCGACGATGACACGCGTCTCGTCCTTCAGGCTGCCGTTGCGGAAGACCCGCAGCTTGAACTCCGGCACGTTGACGAAGACGTAGTCCGAGCCGAGGTCGGAGGGCAGCCAGCGCCACCGCTCCATGTTGACGATGAGATCCGCCTCGCTGCCGCTGCTTCTGGGAACACCGGAATCGGCGAGAGCCGCGACGGTAGCGCGGGTGAGCGTACCATTGGCGGGCAGACCCCGGCTGCGCTGGAAGCTAGCGACGGCGTCCGCCACCGCCCGGTCGTAGGCATCGGCCGGCTTTCCGGTCTCACCGGCGGCTGTGTCGCCCATCCCGGTCGGGCCGCTCCCCAGACCGAAACGGCTGCGCAGCAGCGGCACCCGCGGATCGCTCATGCCGAGCTTGAGCACCGGCCCCGCCGGCAATCGCACGGTCGGCGTCCCCTGCGGACGGCCTGCCCGCAGGGAGGCGAGCCGCGCCTTGAGTGCGAGATAACCGGGCTGATGCGGATTGTAGCCCTGCAGGATCTCACCCGCCTTCGGTCCGGCACCGCCGACGCGGGCCAGGGTCGCGTCGGCGGTCGGCAGATCGAGGCTCGGCGTGACGAGCTTCGAGATCGAGGCGGGATTGACGCGCCCGCCCCGGGCGTCGCGGGCATAGAGGGCGATCGCCGCCGAGAGTTTCAGGTCGGCTTCGGCGATCTCCGCATCGGTATCGGGACGGCTGAGCTTCCCCAGCACCGGCACGGGGTAGGCGTTCGGATCGAGCCCATCCTCCTCCGCGGCGCGCAGGCGCCCGATGGCGGCGTTGGCCGCCGCGGTGAAGCTGCCGTTCTCGACCCAGGCCGGCTTGAAATTGCCGAGGGCATAGAAGGCCTGCATGGCCTCCCGGTCCTTGCCCGTCAGCCGCTGGAGCAGGGGAGCCGGATCGTTGAGGCGAGCGAAGACGGCGGCCGGCAACGGCTCGCTCGGCGCCACGGGGGCAACTGGAGCTTCCGCAGTGGGAGCCGCTGCGTCCGGCGGCGTGGAACTCTGGAGCGGAGGCGGCGCGGGCGTTCCCTGGTCGGGAGCTGCCTCGGGCACCGCCGGGTTCGTCACGGCTGGTGGATCGGCGGGCGTCTCGACCGCCGCTTTCTCGATGGCCGATCTGGGAATCGTGGCGTCGCCCGCGCCGAACTCCTCGCCCCGCACGGCCGGAGCCAGAGCGAGCAGGGCCGCGAACGCGACGGACAGGGTCCGCAGGACGCTCGATCCGGCTCCGGTTTCAGCGTGCATGGCGGCAACTCCCAGGAAACGGCCGAGTTTGCCGCAACCTTCATTAAAGATCATCGTTCCAAGCCTGACCGTGCGCAACCGCACGGTCACCCGGCATCGGATCGTTGTTTTGGGCGAGGACCCAGCTGTCTCGTCGGCCAGGATGCGGACCACTGGCTACTTTGCCAGTTTTGTGCGTCCATTCCGGGCCCAAACACCTTCCGCCCATCGTTGAAGACGCTCCGCCCGGCACGCAGGCGGAACGAAGTCATGCGTGCGGCGACCGCGATCAGGCTGCGTCGTCGGCGCGCTCGTCCTCGTCGAGCCCAAGTTCCTTGAGCTTGCGATAGAGCGTGGATCGGCCGATTCCGAGGCGGCGGGACACTTCGGACATTCGGCCGCGGTAGAATTGCAGGGCGAAGCGGATCGCCTCCGCCTCGATCGCTTCCATGGTCTTCATCTCGCCGGTGTCCTCGACCACGAGGGACATGGCGTGGGGATCGCGCACTTCGACGCGCACGATCTCGCGCACCGGCTCCATGCCACCGGCCGGCAGGGCCGACTGGTTCGGCGCCGGCGGGATGCGCACGTCGAAACCTTCGACCTGCGCGGCGATCTGGGGAAATTCGGCGACGGTCAGTTCGTCGCCATCGGCGAGCACCACGGCACGGAACAACGCGTTCTCCAACTGGCGGACATTGCCCGGCCACGGATAGCGGGTCAGGAGCGCCATCGCCTCCGGGGTGATGCCACGCAGGCGCTTGCCCTCTTCCGCGGCGAAGCGGGCACAGAACGAGCGCACGAGATCCGGAATGTCCTCCCGGCGCGCTCGCAGGGGCGGCAGGGTCATCGGGAAGACGTTGAGACGGTAATAGAGATCCTCGCGGAACTTGCCCTGCTTGACGAGGTCGAGCAGCGAGCGGTTCGTCGCCGAGATCAGGCGGATATCGACGCGTACCGCGCGCTTGCCGCCGACGGGATCGACTTCGCCTTCCTGAAGCGCGCGCAGGAGCTTCACCTGCGCGTCGAGGGGCAACTCGCCGATCTCGTCGAGGAACAAGGTGCCGCCCGATGCCTCGACGAACTTGCCGACATGGCGCTCGGTGGCGCCGGTGAAGGCTCCCTTCTCGTGGCCGAACAGGGTGGATTCCACGAGATTGTCGGGGATCGCGCCGCAATTCACGGTGACGAACGACTTGCCGCGGCGCTCGCCCGACCCCTGGATCGCCCGGGCCAGCACCTCCTTGCCGACACCGGATTCGCCCTCGATCAGCACGGGAATGTTGGACTTCGCCGAGCGCTCGGCGAGCCGGATCACCCGATCCATGTCCGGGCTCTTGGAGGCGAGATCCTTGAAGCCCAGCGATCCCGAGGCGCGGCGGCGCATCCGCCGCACTTCCTCTTCAAGCTGATCGACGCGGAGCGCGTTCTTGATCGAAACCTGCAGCCGTTCGGCGCCGGCGGGTTTGACCACGAAATCGACGGCGCCGGCCCGCATGGCGTTCACGACGGCGTCGATAGAGCCGTTCGAGGTCTGGACGATGACCGGCGTGTCGATGCCGCCCTTCCGCATTTCGGCGAGGACGGCCAGCCCATCCATGCCGCCGGGCATGACGAGGTCGAGAAGAACCACGTCGATGCCTTCGCCCGCCCGCAGCAGGTTGAGACCGTCGAGACCGTTCTCGGCGATCCGAGCCTCGAAGCTGAGGCGGCGCACCATCGCCTCGGCGAGGCGGCGCTGAACGGGATCGTCGTCGATGATCAGGACGGTGGTGGACATGCGGGGCGCCTCGCTTTCCGCTTTTCCCCGGCCGTCCGCGCGCAGCTTCCGCGGAGGCGGGGCCGATCATACGTGGGGCGGGCTGTTTCGTTTCGGCGCACAAGGTCGCTCAGATGCGTAAAGCGCCGCTTAACGACACCGGCACTTTCCGCGCAAAAGGGCTTGGAGTCTGATCGGGATCGCCTTTCGTGCCGGGACGCCCGTTGCGAGCGCGCGGCGGATCCGAGTTGATCGGCGGCCCTGACCGCTCGATATCAGGGGGCGGGAACGCGGGCCGGTTTTCGAGCCTTGACCCGTCTCTTCGCGAGGAAGCTGCACATCATGTCGAGCCGAGCCGTCATCGCCGCCCTGTCACCGGAAATGGCGAGGATCCCGGACGGTCTCGCGGCCCTGCGCGGCGCGGCGCAGGCGGCGGATCTCGGCACCCTGCCCGAATGGGACCTGAGCGATCTCTATCCCGGCATCGATTCCCCGGACTTCCGTGACGACCTCGCGCGGGCCGAGGCCGAGGCACAGACCTTCGCGGAGCGTTATACCGGTCGCATCGGCGAGATCGCGCTGAGCGCGGACGCCTCGGCCGAGTTGGGACGCGCGGTTGCGGCCTTCGAACAGATCGAGGATCTGATGGGTCGGCTGATGTCCTATGCCGGCCTCGTCTATTCCGGCGACACGACCGACGAGACCCGCGCCAAGTTCTACGGCGACACCCGCGAGCGGCTGACCGCGGCCTCGGGCAATCTGCTGTTCTTCGGGCTGGAGCTGAACCGCGTCGAGGACGCGGTCATGGATCGAGCCATGGCGCAAGGCGCGCTCGCCCAGTACCGCCCCTGGATCGAGGATCTGCGGGCGGAGAAACCCTACCAGCTCGATGATCGCACCGAGAAGCTGTTCCTCGAGAAGTCGGTCACCTCGAACGCCGCCTGGGACCGGCTGTTCAACGAGACCATCGCCTCGTTGCGCTTCTCGGTTCAGGGCGAGCAGCTGACCCTGGAGCCGACCCTCAACAAGCTCCAGGATCGCGACGGCGCCGTTCGCCAGGAGGCGGCCCTCGCCCTGGGCGACACCCTGCGCTCGAATCTGCGCGTCTTCGCGCTGATCACCAACACGCTGGCCAAGGACAAGGAGATCTCCGATCGCTGGCGCGGCTTCAAGGATGTGGCGGATGCACGCCACCTCTCGAACCGCGTCGAGCCAGAGGTCGTCGCCGCGATGGTCGAGGCGGTCCGCGCGGCTTATCCCCGCCTGTCGCACCGCTATTACCGGCTCAAGGCCAAGTGGTTCGGCGTCGAGGCTCTGCCCTATTGGGACCGGAACGCGCCTCTGCCGAAGGTCGAGCAGCGGACAATTCCCTGGGCGGAGGCCCGCGACACCGTCCTCGACGCCTACAACGCCTTCTCACCGGACATGGCGGGAATCGCCAAGCGCTTCTTCGACGGCGGATGGATCGATGCGCCGACCCGACCGGGCAAGGCACCGGGCGCCTTCGCCCACCCGACTGTGCCCTCGGCCCATCCCTACGTGCTGGTCAATTACCAGGGGAAACCGCGGGACGTGATGACGCTGGCACATGAGCTCGGCCACGGTGTCCATCAGGTGCTGGCGGCGCCCAACGGTGCCCTGATGGCGCCGACGCCGCTGACGCTCGCCGAAACTGCGAGCGTGTTCGGCGAGATGCTGACCTTCCGCAAGCTCCTGGCCGAGACCACCGACCCGACCCAGCGCCGCGCGATGCTCGCGGCCAAGGTCGAGGACATGATCAACACGGTGGTGCGTCAGATCGCATTCTACTCGTTCGAGCGGAAGGTGCATCTCGCCCGCACAAAGGGGGAGCTGACCGCCGACGAGATCAACGCCCTGTGGATGTCGGTGCAGGCCGAGAGCCTCGGGCCGGCGATCACCCTCGACAAGGGCTACGAGCCGTTCTGGGCCTACATCCCGCACTTCATCCATTCGCCGTTCTACGTCTACGCCTACGCCTTCGGCGACTGCCTTGTGAACTCGCTCTACGGCGTCTACGCCCGCGCCGAATCCGGCTTCGTCGAGCGCTACTTCGCCCTTCTCTCGGCGGGCGGCTCGAAGCCCTACGGCGAACTCCTGAAGCCGTTCGGGCTGGATGCGCGCGACCCCGGCTTCTGGCAGATCGGGCTCGGGATGATCGAGGGAATGATCGCCGAGCTTGAGGCGATGGAGGACGCCTAACCGATCCCTATGAGAGCAACCCCGCACGTGTTATACGTATGTTGAACGCGAGCGGGGTCGAGGCTATGAAGCTTGAAGTAAAACGAATCGGCAATTCCACTGGGCTAATTTTGCCGAAAGAGCTCGTTGGTAGGCTCAAGCTCGATCAGGGCGATTGGCTCCACGTCACCGAGAATAATGACGGCACGTTGCATCTTTCGCCCTATGATCCGACCTTCGAGAAAGGAATGAAAATCGCCGAGAAGGCGATGAAAACCTATAGGAATGCGCTCGCCGAGTTGGCGAAGTGAGCGAGATCGTTTGGCTCACAGGCGATCTCGTTCAGGCCATTCATGCTTATCAGCTCAAATTCTTTGGCGGCCCTGCGGGCTTGCGTGACGAGGGAGCTCTCGAATCGGCGTTGGGACGGCCAGTCAATCGGGCGGGGTACGGCGAACCGGATTTAGCCGAACTGGCTGCTGCCTACGCTTTCGGCATCGCCAAGAACCATCCATTCATCGACGGCAACAAGCGCGCGGCACTGCTTGCGCTCGTGACGTTTCTCGGCCTGAATGAGATCGACTTCGTTGCTGATGAAGCGGAGGCGGTGCTGATGATCCGTGGCCTCGCCGCCGGCGAGATCGACGAAGCCGGCCTCACACGCTGGATACGTGACAACTGGCCAACCGCTTGAGCGCCGCGGCGCGCCGTCCCAGCGCCCTGGGCGCGGGGACGGCGCGCGCCTATCTCGGATCACATCTTCATCAGGATCGATCCGTCAGGCCATGGCCGAAACCGACCGCGAAGCCAACCGCTTCTCCGCCCGCGCGAGCCGCTACGCCAGCGTCGGCGCCAATGTCGGCGGCGTGGCCGCCCGGATGGCCGCCGCCCGCCTGTTCGGCGGCAAGGACGGCGCCGCGCCGAGCAACGCCGCCGCCCTAGCCCAGGCGCTCGGCGGCTTGAAGGGGCCGATCATGAAGGTGGCGCAGTTGCTCGCCACCGTGCCCGACCTGCTCCCACCCGAATATGCCGCCGAACTGCAGAAGCTTCAGGCCGATGCGCCGCCCATGGGTGCCGCCTTCGTCAAACGGCGGATGATGGCCGAACTCGGCGCCGACTGGCAGAGCCGCTTCACCCACTTCGATCTCAAGCCGGCGGCGGCGGCCTCCCTGGGCCAAGTCCATCGGGCCGTCTCGCCCGACGGTGCGCCGCTCGCCTGCAAGCTCCAGTACCCGGACATGCAGTCGGCGGTGGAGGCCGATCTCAAGCAGCTACAGGTCGCCTTCGCCCTCCACCGCCGCATGAATTCCTGGCTCGATACGTCGGAGATCGCCAAGGAGATCGGCGCTCGCGTGCGCGAGGAACTCGATTACGAGCGCGAGGCCAAGCATGCCGCGCTCTACGGCAATGTCCTCAAGGACATCGATTCGGTCCGTGTGCCGCAGGTGCACAAGGACCTCTCGACCAAGCGCCTGTTGACGCTCGGATGGCTCGACGGCGAGAAGATCCTGACCTTCGCCCAATCACCCATCGAAGTCCGCAACCGGCTCGCCCAGGCGATGTTCAGGGCCTGGTGGCACCCGTTCAGCCGTGCCGCCGTCATTCACGGCGATCCGCATCTCGGCAATTACACCGTCTTCTCCGAGGGTGGGGAGCCGCAGGGCATCAACCTGCTGGATTACGGCTGCGTGCGCATCTTCCACCCGCGCTTCGTCGGCGGTGTGGTCGATCTCTATCGCGGCCTGTTGGAAAACGACCGCGACCGGATCGTCCATGCCTACGAAGTCTGGGGGTTCAAGAAGCTCGACCGCGAGACCGTCGATATTCTCAATATCTGGGCGCGCTTCATCTACGGGCCGCTCCTCGAGGATCGCACCCGCACCGTCGCCGACGGCATCGAGCCGGGCGCCTATGGCCGACGCGAGGCGTTCTCAGTCCATCAGGCACTGAAGGAGCGTGGTCCCGTCACGGTCCCTCAAGAATTCGTGTTCATGGATCGCGCGGCGGTCGGCCTCGGGGCGGTGTTCCTGCACCTGCGCTCTGAACTGAATTACCACCGCCTGTTCGAAGCGGAAATCGAGCGGTTTTCCCTCGATGCTCTCGCGGAGCGCCAGAAGACGGCATTGACGGCGGCGGGATTGCCGCTCCCCGCCTGAACCGTCAACGGAAAACCCGTCATCCGATTGTCAACCAGTCGGTCAAGCTGATTGCTCCCCGCCAAGCCTTGCGCTAAATCCGCGCGTGACAAGCAAAACGAAGTCAGGGAACGGGCGCGCAATGGCGGACACGAAGACCCTCACGGGCCTGAATTACAGCCCGGCGATGGATGAGAAGACCCACGAGCAAACCTATCGGGGCTTCGTCCGCTTCGTCGAGATCGGTACCGTTACCGTTCTGTGCTGGGTGGCGGCGCTCGCGATCGGCGGTGTGCACGAGGCGTGGATCACCGCGATCATCGGCGTTCTGGTCTCCTGGGGTCTCGCCGCGCTCGGCGCTTTCGTCCCGGCCATCGGCTGGAAGGCGCAGGCCGGCCTCTTCCTCGTCCTCCTCGCCATCCTCTTTCTGAGCTGAGTTTTCGACAAAGACCGGCCCGTCAAACGGGCCGGTCTTGCCGCATGACAATCTAGCCGTCCACATAGCTCGGATACCGGCACGCCGAATGGGCGGCTGTAAGAACGGGAGCAACCGAATGCGCATCGCCGTCTTGACGGAGACGGATCCCGCGGAACCGCGGGTCGCCACCGTCCCTGAAACGGTCAAAAAATTCGTCGGCCTTGGCGGCGAGGTCGTGGTTCAATCGGGGGCAGGCCAGAAGGCCGGCGTTCCCGATGCAGAATACGAGGCGGCCGGCGCGAAGATCGCGTCCTCCGCCGAGGAGGCCCTGTCCGGCGCCGACCTCGTCCTCAAGGTCCGCCGACCGAATGCCGAGGAACTCGGCAAGACGCCCAAGGGCGCGACCGTCATCGCCATTATGGATCCCTACGGCCGCGAAGACGAGCTGAAGGCCATGGCCGATGCGGGCGTGAATGCCTTCTCCATGGAGTTGATGCCCCGCATCACCCGCGCGCAGGTGATGGACGTCCTCTCCTCCCAGGCGAACCTCGCCGGCTACCGGGCCGTGGTCGATGGCGCCGCCGAATACGGCCGCTCCCTGCCGATGATGATGACCGCCGCCGGCACCGTGCCCGCCGCGCGCATCTTCATCATGGGCGTCGGCGTGGCGGGCCTTCAGGCCATCGCCACCGCGCGGCGCATGGGTGCCGTCGTGACCGCCACCGACGTGCGTCCCGCCACCAAGGAGCAGGTCGAGTCCCTCGGCGCCAAGTTCGTCGCCGTCGAGGACGAGGAGTTCAAGTCAGCCGAGACCTCCGGCGGCTACGCCAAGGAGATGTCGGCCGAGTATCAGAAGAAGCAGGCCGAACTGGTCAAGGGCCACATCGCCAAGCAGGACATCGTCATCACCACGGCCCTCATCCCGGGCCGGCCGGCACCGAAGCTCGTCTCCGAGGAGATGGTCGCCTCGATGAAGCCCGGCTCGGTGCTGGTCGATCTCGCGGTCGAGCGCGGCGGCAATGTCGCGGGCGCCAAGGCCGGTGAGATCGTCACCGTCGGCAATGGCGTGAAGATCGTCGGTCATACCAACGTGGCGGGCCGCCTCGCGGCCACGGCCTCCAGCCTCTACGCCCGCAACCTCTACGCCTTCGTCGAGACACTGGTCGACAAGGAGTCGAAGGCGCTGGCGATCAAGTGGGACGATGAACTCGTCAAGGCGACCAACCTCACCCGCGACGGTCAGGTGGTTCACCCGAACTTCCAGCCCAAAGCCTGACGATCGCGGAGGATCCAGACATGGCTAACGTACCCCTCCCTGCCGCGGAGCAGGCCCAGGCCGCGGCGGCCGCCGCGCGCACCGCGGCTGAAGTGGCCCAACAGAACGCCGCCCAGGCCCAATCCATCGCCGACTCCCTGGCGCACGGCATCTCCGCCGCCACCCACGGCGCGGTCGATCCCACCGTGTTCCAGCTCGCGATCTTCGTGCTCGCGATCTTCGTCGGCTACTACGTCGTCTGGTCGGTGACGCCCGCGCTCCATACGCCGCTGATGTCGGTGACCAACGCGATCTCGTCGGTCATCATCGTCGGCGCGCTCCTCGCCGCCGGCGTGCCGCTCATCGAGAAGGGCACCGGCTGGGCCCGCTTCTTCGGCTTCATCGGTATCGTGCTCGCCTCCGTGAATATCTTCGGCGGCTTCCTCGTCACGCAGCGCATGCTCGGCATGTACAAGAAGAAGGCCTGAGGCGATGTCGGAAAACGTCTCTTCCCTTCTCTACATCGTCGCCGGCGTCCTGTTCATCATGGCGCTGCGGGGGCTCTCGCATCCCACCACGTCGCGGCAGGGCAACCTGTACGGCATGATCGGCATGGCGCTGGCCGTGCTCACCACGCTCATCGGCCATCCGCCGGCGGGCTTCGGCGCCTGGATCCTGGTGCTGCTCGGTCTCGGCATCGGCGGTGGCGCCGGCGCGGTGATCGCCAAACGCGTGCCGATGACGGCGATGCCGCAGCTGGTCGCGGCCTTCCACTCGCTCGTCGGCCTCGCCGCCGTGGCGGGCGCGGCGGCGACCCTCTACGCCCCCCAGGCGGTCGGCATCCTCGAGAACGGCCACATCCACAAGCAGTCGCTGTTCGAGATGGCGCTGGGCGCGGCGATCGGCGCGATCACCTTCACCGGGTCGGTCATCGCCTTCGCCAAGCTCGACGGACGCATGTCGGGCAAGCCGATCATGCTGCCGCAGCGGCATGCCATCAATATCGGCCTGGGCATCGCACTGGTGGTGCTGATCGCGATCTTCATCGGCAACGAGAGCAAGCTGATCTTCTGGCTCATCGTGCTGCTGTCGTTCGCGCTCGGCGGTCTGCTCATCATCCCGATCGGCGGCGCCGACATGCCCGTCGTCGTGTCGATGCTCAACTCCTACTCGGGCTGGGCGGCGGCCGGCATCGGCTTCACCCTGGGCAACCTCGCGCTCATCATCACCGGCTCGCTGGTCGGCTCGTCGGGTGCGATCCTGTCCTACATCATGTGTAAGGCGATGAACCGCTCGTTCATCTCGGTCATCCTCGGCGGCTTCGGCGGTGATGCCGCAGCGGCAGCGGGTGGCGGCCAGGTCGAGACGCGCCCCGTGAAGCAGGGCTCGCCGGACGACGCGGCCTACATCATGAAGAACGCCGAGCGCGTCATCATCGTCCCCGGCTACGGCATGGCGGTCGCCCAGGCGCAGCATTCGCTCCGCGAGATGGCCGACCTGCTCAAGAAGGAAGGCGTGGACGTCAAGTACGCGATCCACCCGGTCGCGGGCCGCATGCCGGGCCACATGAACGTGCTGCTGGCCGAGGCCAACGTCCCCTATGACGAGGTGTTCGAGTTGGAGGACATCAACGGCGAGTTCCCGCAGGCGGACGTCGCCTTCGTGATCGGCGCCAACGACGTCACCAACCCGGCCGCCAAGACCGACAAGGCCTCGCCAATCTACGGCATGCCGATTCTCGACGTGGAGAAGGCCAAGACGGTCCTCTTCATCAAGCGCGGCATGGGCTCGGGCTACGCGGGCGTGGAGAACGAGGTGTTCTTCCGCGACAACACCATGATGCTGTTCGGCGACGCCAAGAAGGTCGTGGACTCGGTCCTCAAGAACCTCTGAGCGACGCGACGAGCGGACGACATCGGCGGGGCGGGCGACACGATCGCCCGCCCCGTTGTCGTTTGCAGGCCGCAGCCAGAAGCGAGCGAAGCGGCTATGCTCCGCTCCGTGCTCGCCTCAAATCTCATCCCCACCGAAAAGAACGTCCTCGACGTAGCGGCCTCCGTATTGGGGCGCCCCTGGCGCGAACGCTGCGCCGATCCCGGCCTCCAGGCCTTCGCCACGAGCATGACGCAGGGATACGGCCTCCCGGATCTGCTCGCCCGGGTCCTTGCTGGGCGCGGCGTCCGACCGGCGGAGGCGCAAGCCTATCTCTCGCCCCGTCTGCGCGACTTGATGCCGGACCCGTCCGTCCTGGTCGCCATGGAGGCGGCGGTGGAGCGGCTGGCTCACGCCGTGCGCAAGCGCGAGCCGGTGGCGATCTTCGGCGATTACGACGTGGACGGGGCAGCGAGCGCGGCGCTGCTCGCCGAATATCTCCGCGCCCTCGACGTTCCGGTGCGCATCCATATTCCGGATCGACTGACCGAGGGCTACGGCCCGAATATCGGCGCGGTGACAACGCTTGCGGCGGAGGGGGCGAAGCTGCTCGTTTGCGTCGATTGCGGCACCGCCGGCCACGAGCCGCTGGCGGCGGCAGCGGAGCTCGGCCTCGACGTGCTCGTCCTCGACCATCACGGCGCGCCCGAGTCGTTGCCGCCGGCGCGGGCGGTGGTGAACCCGAACCGCCTCGACGACCTCTCGGGACTCGGCCATCTCTGCGCGGCCGGCGTGGTGTTCATGACGCTGGTTGCGCTGGCGCGCCGGCTGCGGGGGGAGGGCGCCTTCGGTGCCGGTGAGGGGCCACGGCTCACCGATTCCCTCGATCTCGTGGCGCTCGCCACCGTCGCCGACGTGGTGCCCCTGATCGGCCTCAACCGGGCCTTCGTCGTCCAGGGGCTCGCGGTGATGCGCGGACGCGGTCGACCGGGCCTCGCGGCGTTGCTCGATGCGGCGGGGCTCACTGAACCGCCGGAGGCGTGGCATCTCGGCTTCCTGCTCGGACCGCGCATCAATGCCGGGGGCCGCATCGGCGATTCCGGGCTCGGTGCCCGCCTGCTCACCACCGCGGATCCCCTCGAAGCGCGGGGCATCGCCGCCGAGCTCGATCGGCTCAACCGCGAGCGTCAGGCGATCGAGGCCCAGGCCGTCGCCGAGGCCGAGGCCGACATGGACCGTCGCCTTTCCGCCGATCCCGATCGGCCGGTGCTGATCGCCGCATCGCCCGAATGGCATCCCGGCATCGTCGGGTTGATCGCCGCTCGGCTCAAGGAGCGCTTCGGTCGTCCGGCCTTCGCCTTCGCGATCAAGTCGGACGGAACGGCGGTCGGGTCGGGCCGATCGGTGGCCGGCGCCGATCTCGGTGCGGCGGTGCGCGCGGCGGTCGAGGACGGCCTCGCCCTCAAGGGCGGCGGACATGCCATGGCGGCAGGCGTGACCCTGGCTCCGGACCGACTCGAAGCGTTCGGCGCCGGGCTCGACCGGGCATTGTTCGAATCCGTCGCCCGCGCCCGCGCGGCGGAGGCGCTTCTGATCGACGGAACGGTGAGCGCGGGCGGTGCCACCGCCGAACTCGTCCGGTCGATCCAGAGAGCGGGGCCGTTCGGACAGGGGGCGCCCGAACCGATGATGGCCTTGCCACGTCACCGCCTCGTCGATGCGGCCATCGTCGGCAACGGCCATGTCCGTGCGCGCTTCGCCAGCGGCGACGGCCAGACGCTCGGCGCCATTGCGTTCCGGGCCGCGCAGGGTCCAATCGGGATCGCCCTCCTCGGCGGCATCGGCCGGACGTTCCACGCGGCCGGTACCCTGTCCTGCGACCGGTGGCGCGGCGCCGAGCGGGCGCAGCTGCGGATCTGCGATCTCGCGCCCAGCGGCTGACGGCTCTCTCGGAGCCGCACGAAACGTGGCGCCCCGGCGTGCCGTTTTATGGATGTGGGCGAGCGAGACGCGAATGACGGGCGCAAGCCGCGAAGGATCGGTTGACACCCGCCCGCCGCCTCACCATAAGGACGACGCCCGCTGCGGAGCGCCAGTCTCTGGCCCGCGGTGACAGCGGTTTGGGGGAATGTCCCGAGCGGCAAAGGGGGCGGACTGTAAATCCGCTGCGTAAGCTTCGTAGGTTCGAGTCCTACTTCCCCCACCAAACCTTTCTGTCCTTCGCAACCATGAGACACCACGACTGGGCGACTAGAATCGTCCAGCGACCAATGGTCCGTGCAATCGCGCGGTCGTGTCTTGCAACTCTTGCGATTTAACTTTGTTGAATTTCCACGGCTCCGTTGACGGCTAGGTTGCCGCTGACCTTGCCCCCTGGCCTGCCCTCGTTCTGCAGCTAGGGTCCGTCGATCAGGAGACGGACGATGAAGAAAAGCCGGTTCAGCGAAGAGCAGATTATCGGCGTCCTCAAGG